>NZ_CP135076.1:725000-1955296 GCF_032229225.1 Stakelama saccharophila | reverse complement strand
GATGCCGATATCTATGTCATGGCCGATGGCGACGCGACCTACGACGCGGCTGCTGCACCCGCGATGGTCGACCGGTTGGTGACGGACCAACTCGATATGATCGTCGGCACGCGGATTCATCAGGCAGCGGATGCCTATCGGCGCGGGCACGTGATGGGCAACCGGATGATGACCGCTCTGCTCGCCAGCCTGTTCGGGCGCAGCTTCACCGATATTTTCTCCGGCTACCGCGTTTTTTCGCGCCGGTTCGTGAAAAGCTTTCCGGTCCTGTCGGAAGGTTTCGAGATCGAGACCGAGATCAGCGTTCATGCGCTGGAGCTGAAGATGCCGGTGGGCGAGGTGGAAACCGCTTATTGCGCGCGGCCCGAAGGGTCGGCGTCGAAGCTGAACACCTATGGCGACGGTTTGCGTATCGCGCGCACGATCCTGACACTCTACCGGGTCGAGCGGCCCTTGTGGTTTTTCGGCACGGTCGGCGCGATGCTCGCGCTGATCGCGATCATCCTCGCCGTTCCGCTCGCGGTGACGTATCTGGAGACCGGGCTGGTGCCGCGCTTTCCCACGGCGATCCTGGCGACCGGCCTGATGATCCTCGCCTCGCTCAGCGGCTTCGCGGGGCTGATCCTCGACACCGTGGTGCGCGGCCGCAGGGAAGTGCGGCGGCTCGCTTATCTGTCCCAACCGGCGCCCGGTTCGTGACGCAAACCTGTCAAGGCCTTGCGCGCGCGGGTGCGAGCGCCGATGTTCCACGGCGATAACCTCAAGAGACGGATTCACATGCACGACAATTTCGATCCCATGAGCGCCCTCGTTCCCATCGTCATCGAGCAGTCGAGCCGCGGCGAGCGCAGCTTCGACATCTTCTCGCGCCTCTTGCGCGAACGGATCGTCTTCGTGACGGGGCCGGTAGAGGACGGCATGGCGGCGCTCATCACCGCGCAGCTCCTGTTCCTCGAATCGGAGAACCCGAACAAGGATATCTGGATGTACATCAACTCGCCGGGCGGCGTGGTGACGGCCGGCATGGCGATCCACGACACCATGCAATATATCCGGCCGCGCGTCGGCACGGTGTGCATCGGCCAGGCGGCCTCCATGGGCAGCTTTCTCCTCGCCAGCGGCGAGGCGGGCATGCGAGTCGCGCTCAACAACGCGCGGATCATGGTGCATCAGCCGTCGGGCGGGGCCCAGGGCATGGCGTCGGATATCGAGATCCAGGCCAAGGAAATCCTGCGTATCCGTCAGCGCATGAACGCGCTCTATGCCAAATATACCGGGCAGCCGCTCGAAAAGATCGAACGGGCGATGGACCGCGACACCTTCCTCGAAGCCGAGGAGGCGAAGGAATTCGGTCTGGTCGACGAGGTATATGACAAGCGGCCGACTGCTCCTGGCGAAGGCGAGGGCGGTTCGCCTGCCCCGACCCCGTCCGAGGGCTGACACAGGTGCCGGTGAAGGGCCACGCCGGCCGCGCGATGCCCTTCAAGCCCTTGTATGGAAATCGATGCTGGACATATTGGCTTTCGGCACGGCAGTCTTGCTATTAGGATAAACGGGTCCGGATAAGGCGTTCTTCCATCGATCGGATGGAGGGGTGGATCGCGAACCGGACTGAAAAGGTACGCTTTTTATGACGAAACTGAGCGGCGGCGGCGACTCGAAGAGCACGCTCTATTGCTCCTTCTGCGGCAAGTCGCAGCACGAGGTTCGCAAGCTCATCGCCGGCCCGACCGTCTTCATCTGTGATGAATGCGTCGAGCTGTGCAACGATATCATCCGCGAAGAAACGAAGTCGGCGCTTGTCTCGAAAAAGGACGGCGGCGTGCCGACGCCGCTGGAAATCTGCGATGTGCTGGACGATTACGTGATCGGCCAGACGCAGGCCAAGCGCGTGCTCTCGGTCGCGGTGCACAACCATTACAAGCGGCTCAACCACGGCGCGAAGGGCGCCGATGTGGAGCTCGCCAAGTCGAACATCCTGCTCGTCGGGCCGACCGGGTGCGGCAAGACGCTGCTGGCGCAGACGCTGGCGCGCATCCTCGACGTGCCGTTCACCATGGCCGATGCCACCACGTTGACCGAGGCCGGTTATGTCGGCGAGGATGTCGAGAACATCATCCTCAAGCTGCTCCAGGCGTCGGACTATAATGTCGAGCGGGCGCAGCGTGGCATCGTCTATATCGACGAGATCGACAAGGTCAGCCGCAAGGCGGAGAACCCGTCGATCACGCGCGACGTGTCCGGCGAAGGCGTGCAGCAGGCGCTTCTAAAGATGATGGAGGGCACGGTCGCCTCCGTCCCGCCGCAGGGCGGGCGTAAGCATCCGCAGCAGGAATTCCTCCAGGTCGACACGACCAACATCCTGTTCGTGTGCGGCGGCGCGTTCGCGGGGCTGGAAAAGATCATCGGGGACCGGCTGCAGCGCAAGTCGATCGGCTTCGGCGCCTATGTGTCGGCGCCCGAGGACCGGCGCACCGGCGAGGTGCTGCGTCAGGTGGAGCCGGAAGATCTGCTGAAATTCGGTCTGATTCCCGAATTCGTCGGTCGTCTGCCGGTGATCGCCACGCTGGAGGATCTCGACACCGAGGCGCTGGTGGAGATCCTGACCGAGCCGAAGAACGCGCTCGTCAAACAGTATCAGAAGCTGTTCGACATGGAGGACGTGAGGCTCAGCTTCAACGACGACGCACTCGCCGCCATCGCGAAGAAGGCGATCGAACGCAAGACAGGCGCGCGGGGGCTGCGCTCGATTCTGGAGGGCATCCTGCTCGACACCATGTTCGACCTGCCGTCGATGGACGGGGTCGACGAGGTGATGATCGACAAGGACGTGATCGAGGGTCGTAAGGACCCCATCCGGGTCTATGCCAAGAAGGAAGAGAAAGCGGGCGGCGGCGCGGCGTAATCGCCGGGTCGCCGGTCGCGCCCTGTCAGAGGGAAGCGTCCGTTGTATTCCCGCGAAAGCGAGACTTCTGCGAAAGGCGCGAAGCGGAAACCTCTTTCGTCATGCTGAACTTGTTTCAGCATCCACTTCAAATGCTTAGACTGAGCGGCACGGTGGACCCCGGCCTTCGCCGGGGTGACGAGAATGGGTTTCGCGGAGGCCTCGCGAAAAGCTCGCCTGCGCCATGCGCTGAATGATCGTGCGGAAGCCGTCATTGTCCAGGTTCACGGCCTCGTAGGAAAAGGCGCGAAGACCGGCCGATCGCAGACCAACCGTCTCCACTTCCTCCAGCCTGTCCGCCAGCATCCCGGCGGCTTCGGTCGTGCGCCCGTCCGCCCGCGCGGTGCCGAGCAGGATCAGCGTGTTGCCAGCCTTTCCACCGTTCAATACCGGACGCATCCGTGCCGTCACGGGCGCGCCGAATGGGCCTTCTGCCACCGGTGATACGCCTCCACCGTGTCGGACTGTTTGAGGGTGCGCGCATGCGGATCGACGATGACGTGCGCGCCCTGGGGCACCGGGATCGCGCCGGTGCCGCCGGTCATCGGTAGCCGCGTGACGCGGTCGCCCACCTGCACTTCGACCGGCAGCGGGAAGGGCTTGGCGTTCGGCGCTTTCCAGGTCAAGCGCAGGATGCCGTCCGCGCGGTGCTGCTGGAGTTCGGGCAACGCCGCTTCATACAGGTAAACGTCGAAGAACCAGCCATAATCCTTCCCCGTCACCTCCTTGACGATCCGTTCGAACTCCCCCGTCGAGCCATAGCGCGGATGGAAATTGCCCGGTTCGGGATCGGGCCGGCCGTAAACGATCCGGCGCGTGACATCGAAAAAAGCATCATTGCCGATCGCATTGCGCAGAGTATGCAGCACCCATGCGCCCTTGTTGTAGATATCCTGACCTGGTCCGCCATTTTCGGTTTCGTAGACCTGTTCTTCGGTCAGCGCGCGGCCGGAGACGAGCGGCGCTTCGTTCATGATGTTCATGCGCAGATCCTGCATCATCGCGGCGTAGCGTGCTGCGCCGTCACGCCATTCGCCGTAGAGCGGCTGCATATAGGTGCCATATCCCTCGTGCAGCCAGTAATCGTCCCAATTGGCGGCGGTGAGCTGATTGCCGAACCATTCGTGCGCCAGCTCATGCTGGAAGATGGTGTCGAAACCTGCCTCCGTCGCGCGGTAGCCGTTGCCATAGGCGTTGATGGTCTGGTGCTCCATGCCGAGATGCGGCGTCTCGACCACGCCCACCTTTTCGTCACCGAAGGGGTAGGGGCCGATCAGGCTTTCGAAGAAATCGAGCGTCGGTGCGAATTCCGCGAACAGCCGCCTGGCGCCGGCTTCGTGGCTCGGCAGATACCATAGCCGCAGCGGAATTTCGTTGCCATAGCGGCTGTCATAGGTCGCCCGTAGTGCCTTATAGGGCGCGACGTTGAGCGCGATGGCATAGGTATTCGGGTTCTTGATCGACCAGTTCCAGGTCGTCCGGCCGTCAGGCAAGGTGTCCACGCCCTTCAGCACGCCGTTCGACGGCGCTTTCAGCCCCTTGGGCACCGTGATGTGCAGATCGACGCGGCCCGGCTCACCGGTCGGAAAATCGAGGCAGGGCCAGAACAGATCGCAGCCATAGCCCTCCGCCGTCGTCGCCGCCCAGGGCCGGCCCGACGGCGTTTCGGACCAGACCAGGCCGTCGTCCCAGGGGGCACGAACGGCGACATGCGGCGTGCCGCCATAGGTGATGCGCGCGGTTACACGGTGCCCCTCCGCCACGATATGCGGCAGGCGGATCGACAATCGCCCCTGCGGATTGGCCCAGGCGTCCCGGCCGAGCGCGGTTCCGTCGATGCTGACCGCGGAAACCGGAAGGTTGCGGTCGAGATCGATCAGCAGCGCGGATAACGGCGCCTTCGCCGTAAACGTCAGCGTGGCGACGCCGCGCAACTGCTCGCGCTCCGGCAGCACCTCGATGGCAAGGTCGGCGACGTCGAAGCGCAGCTTTGCCTGTTGCGGATCGATCGGACCGCCGGACCTGGCGGTCTGTTCCGTGATGGGCGGCTTTCCCTTTTCCATCGGCGCGGCCGTGGCGGTGCTCGCGAGCATCAGGGTGGCCGACACAATCGGCGCCGATATGCGCCGCGAAGATTGATGCGCGGATGTCAGGCCCCATATATGACGGCAAAGAGCCCGAACCGGGCAAACCGGAGTATTCATGAAGACGTCATATCCTGTTCTGCCGCTTCGCGACATTGTCGTGTTCCCGCATATGATCGTGCCGCTGTTCGTTGGTCGCGACAAGTCGGTCGCCGCGCTCGAGGCGGCGATGAACGACGATAAGGAAATCTTTCTCGTAGCTCAGCTCGATCCCGGCGAGGACGATCCGGCCGGCGATGACCTTTACGATATCGGCGTAACGGCGGAGGTGCTGCAGCTCCTGAAGCTGCCCGACGGCACCGTGCGCGTGCTCGTGTCCGGCAAGGAGCGCGGCAAGCTGCAATCGATGGAGCCGACCGGCGATTATCTGACCGGCCATGTGGAACCGGTCGCCGACATGCCGGCGGAAGGGGCCGAGGTTCAGGCGCTGATGCGCTCTGTCGTCGATCAGTTCGAAAGCTATGCCAAGCTGAACCGGAAACTGCCTTCCGAAACGGCGGTGCAGCTCGGCGAGATCGACGAACCGTCGCGGCTGGCCGATGCGGTCGCCGCCAATATCGCCATCAAGGTCGCGGACAAGCAGTCGCTGCTGATCGAAGCCGATCCGGCCAAGCGGCTGGAGATGGTCTATGCCTTCATGGAAGGCGAACTCGGCGTCCTGCAGGTCGAAAAGAAGATCAAGGGCCGCGTGAAGCGTCAGATGGAAAAGACGCAGCGCGAATATTATCTCAACGAGCAGTTGAAGGCCATCCAGCGCGAACTCGGCAACGAGGACGAGGAGGGCGAGGGCGACGAGGTCGCCGAGCTTACCAAGAAGATCGCGAAGCTGAAGCTGTCCAAGGAAGCCAAGGCGAAGGCCGAGGCGGAGCTGAAGAAGCTCAAGACCATGGCGCCGATGTCGGCCGAAGCGACGGTCGTGCGCAACTATCTGGACGTGCTGCTGGGCCTGCCCTGGGGCAAGAAGTCGAAGCTCAAGAAGGATCTGGTCGAGGCCGAGACGGTGCTCGACGAGGACCATTATGCGCTTGAAAAGGTCAAGGACCGGATCGTCGAATATCTCGCCGTGCAGGCGCGCACCAACCGGCTGAAGGGGCCGATTCTGTGCCTGGTCGGGCCTCCCGGTGTCGGTAAGACCTCGCTCGGCAAGTCGATCGCGCGGGCGACGGGCCGCGAGTTCGTTCGCCAGTCGCTGGGCGGCGTGCGCGACGAGGCCGAGATCCGCGGCCACCGGCGGACCTATATCGGCAGTCTGCCGGGCAAGATCGTATCCAATCTGAAAAAAGCCGGCACCGGCAATCCGCTGTTCCTGCTCGACGAGATCGATAAGCTGGGCCAGGATTTCCGCGGCGATCCGGCCTCGGCGCTGCTCGAGGTGCTCGACCCGGAACAGAACAACAAGTTCCAGGATCACTATCTGGAGATCGACGTCGATCTGTCGGACGTGATGTTCGTGTGCACGGCCAACACGCTCAATCTGCCGCAGCCGCTGCTCGACCGCATGGAGATCATCCGGCTCGAGGGCTATACCGAGGATGAAAAGGTCGAGATCGCGCAGCGGCACCTGGTGGACAAGCAGGTCGAGCTTCACGGGTTGAAGGAAGGCGAGTTCGAACTGACCGAAGCGGGGCTTCGCGACTTGATCCGGTACTATACCCGAGAAGCCGGGGTGCGGACGCTGGAGCGCGAGATCGCGAAACTTGCGCGCAAGGCGCTGCGCCAGATCCTGGAAAAGAAGGTGGAGAGCGTCACGGTCACGCCGGACAATCTGCACGAATTTTCCGGTGTACGGAAATATCGCTTCGGCATTTCCGAGGAGGAGCACCAGATCGGCGCCGTCACGGGCCTTGCCTGGACCGAGGTGGGCGGCGAACTGCTGACGATCGAATCCGTCACGGTGCCCGGCAAGGGCAACATCAAGACGACCGGCAAACTGGGCGATGTGATGAAGGAATCGGTCGAAGCGGCGTTCAGTTTCGTAAAGGCGCGCGCGCCGGGCTACGGCATCAAGCCGAGCCTGTTCATGCGCAAGGATATCCATGTTCATCTGCCCGAGGGGGCGGTGCCCAAGGACGGCCCCTCTGCCGGTATCGGCCTGGTCACGTCGATCGTGTCGACGCTGACGGGCGTTTCGGTGCGCAAGGACATCGCGATGACCGGCGAGGTGACGCTGCGTGGTCGGGCATTGCCGATCGGCGGGCTGAAGGAAAAGCTGCTCGCGGCGCTTCGCGGCGGTATCAAAACCGTCCTTATCCCGGCGGAGAACGAGAAGGACCTCGTGGAGATTCCGCAGAACATCAAGGACGAACTGGAAATCGTCCCGGTGTCGCATGTCGACGAAGTGCTGAGCCGGGCGCTGACCGATTCGCTGGAACCGATCGACTGGACCGATGCGGATGAACTGGCCGTTCAACCCGTAGGGGACATGAGCGCTTCGGGCGCGTCTTTGCGGCATTGATCGGGCGGTTTTTTCCGTTTTTTCGGCCTGAAATGGCGGAATTGCTTTGACAGCGGGGACTCGAACCGCCTTACTGGGCACTCGGCCTCGCGCCGGGACACATTCATTCGAGTAACCGTGTAACAAAGCAGGGGTTCAAAGGGACATGAACAAACAGGAATTGATCGGACAGGTCGCCGACCACTCGGGCCTGAACAAGGGCGATGCGAGCAAGGCGGTCGAAGCGGTTTTCGACTCCATCACCGGCGCATTGAAGAAGGGCGATGAAGTCCGCCTCGTCGGTTTCGGCACCTTTTCGGTCAGCAAGCGCAAGGCATCCACGGGCCGCAATCCGCGCACGGGCGAGCCGATGACGATCAGCGCCTCCACCCAGCCGAAGTTCAAGGCCGGCAAGGGCCTGAAGGACGCCGTCAACTAAGGCGTTTTGCGACTGGACAGAGGGCGCGTGCTTGCTTAGAGGCACGCGTCCGGTTCCCTGATGCAAAACAGGAACCAGGCGGGCGCGTAGCTCAGTGGTAGAGCACTGTGTTCACACCGCAGGGGTCGCTGGTTCAATCCCAGCCGCGCCCACCAGATAAAACCCTGGATCACGAGGCTTTGTCCGAGTGGTCCGGGGTTTTCTCGTTTGGGGGCGGGACCGTCCTTCTGGTCCGATCCTTTCGATACGGTTCATCCGGAAACGAAATGGCCGGATCGCGAATTCCGCGGCCGTTTGCGCCGCAGGTCGCCGCCGGCGCACTCGATCCGAACTGCGGTCCCGCGAAAAGGAATCCGCGGTTCCCAATGATGCTCCGTGCGGCCTCGCTGCCGGCCGACGCGAATGTCATAAAACCGAAACCGGTGCGTCATCAAACCTTCTCTGAACTGGCATCTTCGAGTCATCCGCCGCCGTTAGCCGGGTGACGGCGTCGACAGGGGGAGTTCCGAGTCGACGGGGGCCCTTGGCCCATCCAGCGAACCGGTAACGGAGAATTTGATGTCCAGCTTCAAACGCATGAGCCTTATCCTGATGACCGGCTGCGCCGGTGCCGCGCTGTCCGCTTGCGATGGCGCGAGCAGCGTCGCTTCGCCGGGCGACGGCGTGATCGTCACGCCCACACCGTCGCCGGCTCCGTCTCCGTCTCCGTCTCCGTCGCCGTCCCCCAGCCCGACGCCGACCCCGACGTCCGGCCCCGCCGCAAGCTGCCCCACGGGCACGACCGACGTCGGCGTCATCGCCGGCGCTTACCGCTCCTGCCGCCTGCCGTCGCAGGTTTCCGGCTCGGTCACGCTGCCGCAGGTCGCGGGTGTCGCATATGAAATCAGCGGTCGCGTCAGCGTCGGCGAAGATGTCGGCAGCACCGGAAACGATGGTTCCGCCGCAACGCTCACCATTGAGCCCGGCACGTTGTTCTACGCCAATGCCAACGATTCCGCCGACGACTACATCCTGGTCAACCGCGGGTCGAAGATCATGGCGCAGGGCACCGCCGATGCGCCGATCGTGATGACCGCGCAGCAGAACCTGACCGGTCAGGTCACGGATTCGAGTCAGGGTCTGTGGGGTGGCCTGATCCTCGGCGGCCGGGCGCCGATATCCGCTTGCGATACCCAGGGCGTCGCGGGCGGTGCCGCCGACTGCGAGAACATCATCGAGGGCACCGGCGACGCACTTTACGGCGGCAACGTCGCGGACGACAGCAGCGGCGTGGTCCAGTACGTCCAGATCCGCTATTCGGGTCGTCGTCTCACGACCGATGTCGAGCTTCAGGGGCTGACGCTGGCCGGCGTGGGCAGCGGCACCACCATTGACCATGTCCAGATCCACAACAGTTCGGACGATGGCATCGAGATCTTCGGCGGCACCGCCAATCTGAAGAACCTGGTCTTCACCGGCGCCGACGATGACGGCTTCGATACCGATCAGGGCTGGCAGGGTTTCGCGCAGTTCGTCCTGAACATCCAGGCGGCCACGCAGGAGAGCGACAGCTTCTCCACCGAGATCGATTCGAACGGCTCGGAGGACGCGCTGCCGCGCCAGAAATATCACCTCGCGAACTTCACCTTCGTCCACAATGCGGAGAACACGCCGGCGGCGATGCGCATCCGCGGCGGCGCCGATGCGCACTTCTATAACGGTATCGTATCCACGCCGGTTTCCTGCATGACGATGGTCGCCGGTCCGGGCAACGCCACGATCCGCGATGCCGATGCCGGCCTGAACGACGACGGTCCGCCGACCTGGGACTCGGTATATTTTGGTTGCGCCGCCGCTGCCAAGTTCGCGGAATCGGAGACTTCGAACAACACGATCCCTGCGGCAACGCAGGAGCAGGTGTTCGACGCCAACTCGACCAATTCGACGGTCGAGGGAGAGCGCGGCAGCGCGGTCGAAAACGGCTTCTATCCGACCAGCACGACGCTGGGCGTCACCGCATATGATGCGAGCCAGGTCTCGGATTTCTTTGTGCCGACGAGCTATATCGGCGCGGTCGCCGGTCCGGGCGACTCCTGGTTCCAGGGTTGGACCTGCAATTCGAACCGCGCGAACTTCGGTTCGGCGAGCAGCGCATGCACCGGCCTGCCGAACTAAGGCGCAAATGACGAAGTCGGGGCGGTGGATCCAGTCCGCCGCCCCTTTGCGCATCCAATGAATTCCAGATCCGGAACCGAGACCATGAAAACGAAGCTAGCCTTTGGCAGTCTCCTCCTCTCCACCTCGCTGCTGGTCGCCCCGGCGGCGCTGGCGCAGACGGCGGGAGCGACCGGCGATGCCGCGACGGGGGGGCAGCAAGACGCTTCCGCGACGCAGCAGACCGAACAAGATCAACCGACCGAGGACCAGGTCGAAATATCGACGCCGGGCGCCGAAGGCGCATCGGAGATCGTCGTCACGGGCCGGTTCATCCCGAATGCGATCCGGGCCACATCGCAGGTGGTTTCGGTGGTCTCGAGCGAGGATATCGCCCGCACCGGCGAAGGCGACATCGCGGGTGCGCTGCAGCGTGCGGCGGGCCTCGACGTCGTCGGAAACGGTTATGTCTATGTCCGCGGTCTGGGCGATCGCTATTCCTCTTCGCTTCTCAACGGATCGCCGCTGCCCTCACCGGAGCCGCTGAAGCGTGTCGTGCCGCTCGACATCTTCCCGACCAACGTGATCGCCAGCGCGCTCGTCCAGAAGACCTATTCGGTCAATTACCCCGGTGAATTCGGCGGCGGCGTGATCAACCTGACCACCCGCGCGGTTCCCGAAGAACCCTTTTTCCAGCTCGGCGGGACGTTCGGCGTCGATACCGAGACGACGAGTGAACTCGGCTATGTCTATGACGGCGGATCGGCCGACTGGACCGGATATGATTCCGACGAGCGCGAAGTGCCGCGCGCCATCAAGCAAGCCGGCGCCAATCAGCAGAATCTCAGCCCGGAACAGACGGCACAGCTAACCAACGCCGAAACCACGCTGCTGCAAACCAATTATCACATCCCCGCCAACTGGGCGACGCAGTTCAGCACGGGGACATCCATCGACATGGGCGGTGGACGGGTGGGCGTGATCGCCGGCGGCGGTTTCAAGAATACATGGCAGACGCGCGCCACGCTGCAGCAATCCGCTCTCGATGAAAGCGGCACGCTTGCCAGCAGTTTCGACAAGGTTCTGACCGATGACCGCGCGATCGCGAACGGTCTGCTCGGCCTCGGTGCGGAATTCGGCGACCAGAAGATCCGCTTCACGAACCTGTATATCCACGACACCGTGAAACAGGCGTCGCTGGCATCCGGCACCCTGCAGAACAACCTGCAAACGCCGGACGGGGTCGATCCCTATATCCAGCAAACGACGTCCTGGTTCGAACGCCAATTGTTCGATTCGCAATTGGTGGGGGAATTCAAGTTCGGCGACTTCGGCCTCGATCTGCGCGGCAGCTATGCCAATACCAAGCGCAAGTCGCCTTATGAACGCGAGTTCCAGTACGAATATTCGAGCGCGGTCGGCGATTACGTGAACCGGTTGGGCGGAAATTCCTATGCCCGCGTCAAGTTCAGCGACCTCAATGAGGATCTGTGGTCGGGCGCAGTCGATCTCAGTTACGCCCTGCCGACTGCGCGGCCGATCACGTTGTCCGCCGGTTATAGTTACGCCGACACGGATCGCACGTCGTCGCGCTTCTCGTTTCTGTATTGCGCGAACCTGCCGTCGTGCAACGCGCTCGGCAATTTGCCGGCGCAGGGACGACCGGACTATCTCCTGTCCGATCTCTCGCTGTCGGCAAACGAGATCGGCCTATTGTTCGAACCGAACGAAGCCGGCGTCGGCGCGTCGCCGATCTATTCCGGCGAACTGACCGTCCACGGGGCCTATGGCCAGGTCGAAGCCGAAGTGGCGGACGGCCTGCGCGGCACGATCGGCGTCCGGTACGAAACGGGGCGTGAACAGATCGTCACCAGCCAGCCTTATGCGCCGATCAAGAACGATTACTGGCTTCCCGCGGCGACCATCACCTGGAATTTCGCGCCGGACATGCAGATCCGGCTTGCCGGATCGAAAACGATCGCACGCCCGCAGTTTCGCGAGCTGGCGCCGCAGACCTTCCAGGATTACGAGAGCAATCGCATCTTCTATGGGAATCCGTATCTTCGGGATTCGGAACTCTGGAACGCGGAAGCGCGGTACGAATGGTATTTCGGCGAGGATCAGCGGCTCAGCCTTGCCGGCTTCTACAAGAAGATCGACAATCCGATCGAAGCCGCTGCCTTCTATGCGGGCAGCCCGACGATCCAGACCGGCTTCACCAATGCACCGAGCGCGGAGCTGTACGGCGCCGAAGTCGAGCTGCAGAAATATTTCCCGCTGGATTCATTGGGCGGCGACTTTTTCAGCACGCGGCGGCTGCTGTTCATCGCGAACTATACCTATACGCAATCGTCGATCGAAGCCGGCGACGAGATGATCCCCGACATCATCCAGGGCGGCGGCGAGGTGCGGCTCAGCCGGGCGGCGGATCTGCTCCAGGACGGCGCGCCGCTCACCGGACAATCCGATCATCTCGCCAATGTGCAGTTCGGCATCGAGGATACGGAGCGCCTGTCGCAGCTCACGGTCATGGGCCGCTATGCCAGCAAGCGCGTCACCAATCGCGGTCCGGTCGTTTCGGGCGTGCGCCTGAACGACATCTACGAGGAACCTGGTTTCCAGCTCGATGTGGTCGCGCGGCAGGGGGTCAATTTCGGCGGTGCCGAATTCGAACTGAAGTTCGAGGCTCGCAACCTGCTGCACGAGGACTATGAGGAATATCAGAATGTCGACGCAGGCGGGCGGGTCTATCTCAACCGTTACGATCTCGGACGCATCTTCGAGATCGGCCTCAGCATGAAGATCTGATCCGAACGACACGAGGCGGGGCGCCGGTGCAGGTCACCGGCGCCCGTTTTCGTGCGCGCAAAGGACCTTCCATCCGCTCGCGGGCGGTGTTCATCCCCAGGGCCGCTCGCGAAACCACTTGGTAATGACATATTTCAGGCCACCGCGTACTTTCATGGCGTGATGGAGTGTGGACGGGTTGGGTGTGCCGTCGAGCCGCAAATTGTTCCACGCAAGCAGCTTTCCGGTTTCCGGTTTGACCATCTTGTCGACCGCCCTGAACCGGGTTGCGCCGCCGGCTTCCGGTTCGTTCAGATACAGCATCACCGTCCATGTCCGCTGGCCGGCGACGCTGCAATATTTGTCGTAGTCCAGCCCGTTGGGCTCGAAATAGTCCGTATGCGCTTTGAATTCCTGGCCCACTTCGTACCGTTGGCCCTGGACGGGTTCGCCGTGCGTGGGGTCGATTCCGGTAAAGGCGGTGATCCGCCGCTCGACTTCGGCAACGGCGGCGTCGCTGGAATCGAGGTCGCAGGTCTCGCTTGTGCGGAATAGCGGATCGCCGTTGGAGTCGCCGACGGTCGAGGGCCGACGACTGGCGTCGATCAAGTCGATGATTCGTTCGCAAAGCTCCGGCTCCAGAAACTGTTTCCGGATGAACAGCGTCAGTTTCGGACTTGGCACCTTCTGCACGCCGTCGCGGGTCATGATGTGGTCGATGACCGGCTCGGCCGGGTAGCCCGAGCCCAGGTTGACCTGATCGGATAGCGTATCGGGGGACGGCATAGTCTGTTCCATGATCGCATTGTGCCCAAACCATATGCGTAATTCCAGCGCTGCCTGATGACAGGACAATGACGTTTCCAACCGTGGAAAAGTCCCTTGCCGCACGATCATTGTTCTGCGATTGAAAGGGCGTTCGAGATGCTTGACGGGATGGAGTTCCGCCCGCTAAGCGCGCGACTTCACGGCGATCGTAGCTCAGCTGGTTAGAGCACTGGTTTGTGGTACCAGGGGTCGTGGGTTCAAGTCCCATCGGTCGCCCCACCTTTTTCGCGCAATAAATCCGGATCATCGACACGTGTCTATCGACTGGGGTTTCCCTGACTTCGACGACCATGAAGGCGTCCATCTGTTCACCGACAGCGAGTCCGGGCTCCAGGCGATTATCGCGGTGCATTCCACCCATCTCGGCCCGGCCGCGGGCGGGGTGCGCTTCTGGCACTATGCCGATCCGCGCGCCGCGATCACGGATGCGCTGCGCCTGTCGCGCGGCATGAGCTACAAGAACGCCATGGCCAACCTGCCGATGGGCGGGGGCAAGGGCGTCGTCATCGCCGAAAAGCCCGGCGATACCATCACGACCGCGCAGCTCGAGGCGTTCGGCCGTGCGGTCGAATCGCTGGGCGGACGCTATGTCACGGCCGAGGATGTGGGCATGTCCGAAGCGCGGATGAAGGTCATCGCCACGCAGACCAGCCATGTTTCCGGCCTGCCGGTGGGCGAGGGCGCCGCCGGCGGCGATCCGGGTCCTTTCACAGCCAAGGGCATCTATCTGGGCGTCAAGGCGGCGGCGAAGCGCGCATTGGGCGCCGACGACATGAAGGGTGTCCATGTCGCCATCCAGGGGTTGGGCAGCGTCGGCGGCGGCTTGGCCCGCCTGCTGGCGAAGGACGGGGCGAAGCTGACGCTTGCCGACGTGAACGCCGACCGTGCCGCCGCGCTGGGCGAGAAAGTGGGTGGCGACGTTGTCGCGCCCGACGCGATCCTCGGTGTCGAGGCCGATATCATTAGCCCCAACGCGCTTGGCGCGGTGCTGACGGAAGAATCGATCGCCGCGCTGAAGTGCAAGGCGGTCGCCGGCGGCGCCAACAATCAGCTTGCACGGCACGAGCACGGCAAGATGCTGCACGATCGCGGCATTCTCTATGCCCCCGATTATGTCATCAACGCCGGCGGCATCATCAATGTCGGTCTCGAATATCTCGGCAGGGGCGACCGGTCCGAAGTCGAGGCGCGCATCACGAAGATTCCCGAGCGGCTGGTCGAGGTGTGGGACGAGAGCGAGCGCTCCGGCGCCCCGGAATCGGAGGTTGCCGACGCAATTGCGCAGCGTCTGATCGGGCGGGGCGGCTGACCGGCCGCTGTCGTCACCGAAATGCGGCACAGGCATAGCAAGTTATGGAAATGGCCGGCGAGATAGCCTAGTCCCTCGCTGATCGTGCCTGCACTTCATGCCCTCGCCAATCCAGCGCGCTTCCTGAAGCTGGCCCGGCCGCTGACGCCGGCGCTGTTCTGGACCGGCGTCGCGCTGATCGCGTTCGGCGGCTGGGCGGGCCTGACGCAGACTCCGCCCGACTATCTCCAGGGCGAAACGGTGCGTATCCTCTATATCCATGTTCCCACCGCCTGGCTGGGCATGGGCGGCTGGTCCGCGCTCGCCGTTGCGAGTTTCGTCTATCTCGTCTGGCGGCATCCGCTGGCGGCGGTCGCGGCCCGCGCCATCGCCCTGCCTGGTGCGACGTTCGCGGCCCTGTGCCTCGCCACCGGTTCGATCTGGGGTCGGCCGACCTGGGGCACCTGGTGGCAGTGGGACGGGCGGCTGACCTCCATGCTGCTGCTCTTCTTCGTCTATCTGGCCTATATGGCGCTCGCGCGCGCCGATGCGGAGCGCGGTGGCGATGGGCGTATTCCGGCACTTTTCGGCATCGCCGGCACCGTCCTGCTGCCGATCATCCGCTATTCGGTCGTGTGGTGGAACACGCTGCACCAGGGCGAGAGCATCGGCCTGACCGGCTCCAGCATCGACGCTTCGATATTGTGGCCTTTGTGGTTCACGCTTTCCGGATTTACCCTGTTGTTCGCCGGGATCGTTTTGATGCGGATGCGCGCCATGCTGGCCCGCGCGAAGGTGGAAGCCCGCATGAAGCGGATGGCGCTGGCATGAATCCCTGGCCGTTCGTCCTGTCCGCTTATGGACTGACCCTGATCGGGACCGTCTCGATCGCGCTTGCAAGCTGGTTGTCGATGCACCGCGCGGAGCGCGCCGTCGAAGCGCTGCGACGGCAATGAAGGCAAAGCATCAGCGTCTCGCGCTTGCCATGCTCGCCGTCGCCGCGGTAATCGGCGCGGCGGTGCTGGCATTGTCGGCCCTTCAGGATCAGGCAGCGTTCTTCTATGCGCCGTCGGACGTCAAGCGGGACGAGATACCTGTCGGCCGCGCGGTACGGCTCGGCGGTATGGTCGAGAAGGGGTCGGTCGTGCGCCAGAAGGACGGTGTCACCGTGCATTTCGTCGTGACCGACGGCAAGGCGGAGGTTCCGGTGCGTTTCACCGGTGTCACGCCGGACCTGTTCCGCGAAGGATCGGGCGTGGTGGCGGAGGGAAGGTTTGAACCCGACGGCGGTTTCGTCGCCGACAATCTGCTCGCGAAACATGATGAGCGCTACATGCCGCCGCAGATGGCGGGTACGATGCACAAGACGGGAACGCTGAAGCAATGATCGCGGAAGCGGGCCTTGCCGCCTTGTGGCTCGCAGGGGCGCTCGCCCTGCTACAGCTCGTCCTGACCATTCTTGCGCTGGCCCAGGATCGGCCCGAATTGCGCGCGGCTATCCGGCCGGTGGCGGTGGTTCAGGGGCTGCTGACCGCGCTGGCGATGCTTGCGCTGATCCTGGTGTTCGCCCGGTCCGACATGTCGGTCCTGCTGGTCGCCGAGAACAGTCATTCGATGAAGCCCTTCCTCTACAAGGTCGCCGGCGCCTGGGGAAATCACGAAGGGTCGATGCTCTTATGGGTGACGATCCTCGGCATCGCCGGTGCCGCCGTCGCGTGGTTCGAACGGCGCCTCGACGAACGTACCCTGATCGCGACGCTGGGCGCGCAGGCGGCGATCGCGCTCGGCTTTTTTGCCTTTCTGCTGATCGCCTCGAACCCGTTCGCCAGGCTCGATCCGCCGGCGGCGGAGGGCAGGGGACTCAACCCGCTGTTGCAGGATCCCGGCCTCGCCTTTCATCCGCCTACGCTCTACGTCGGCTATGTCGGCTTGTCGGTGGCTTTCTCCTTCGCGGTGGGAGCGCTGATAACGCGCAATGTCGGCCCGGCCTTTGCTCGCGCGGTGCGACCGTGGATACTCGGCGCATGGATCTTTCTGACGCTCGGGATCACGGCGGGCAGCTATTGGGCCTATTACGAGTTGGGCTGGGGCGGCTGGTGGTTCTGGGATCCGGTCGAAAACGCGTCGCTGATGCCCTGGCTGGCGGCGACGGCGCTGCTGCATTCGGTCAGCGTGCTGGCCACGCGTGACGGCCTGCGCGCGTGGACGGTGATGCTTGCGGTGGTTGCGTTTTCGATGTCGATGATCGGCACCTTCCTGGTTCGATCCGGCGTGTTGACGAGCGTCCACAGCTTTGCGGTCGACCCGGCGCGCGGCACCTTCATCCTCGTTCTGCTGGCGCTCTACATCGGCGGCGCGCTGGCGTTGTTCGGTGCCCGGATCGGCACGGTGCGGGCGGGAAACACATTCGACCCGGTAAGTCGGGAGGCGGGGCTGGTCGTCAACAACCTGCTCCTGTCCGTGATCCTGGGCATCGTGCTGATCGGTACGCTGTACCCGCTGGTCGCGCAGGCTTTCGGGGTCAAGCTCTCGGTCGGAAAGCCGTTTTTCGACGAGACGGTGGGGCCGATCGCGCTGGTGCTGATGGCGGCGCTGGCGGCCGGGCCGCTGCTGCGCTGGCGGCGGGATCGGCTTTCCGCCCTTCGTGACCGGATGACGGTGCCGATCGCGGTCGCTCTCCTGTCCGTGGCGGGAATCGCCGTGTTCGCGCGCGGCGCCGGAGTGCTGCCGACGTTGGGTCTGGGTCTGGCCGCCGGTCTCGCGGTGGCGAGCGTGGCGCCGCTGTGGCGGCGGGCGCTGCGCCGGACGCCGCTGTTCACCTATGGCATGGTGCTCGCGCATCTGGGGGTAGCCGTGAGCGTCGCTGGCATGGCCGCCGAAAGCGCGTTCACGCAGGAACAACTCGTTGCGGTGCACGTCGGTCAGCCGGTCGATGTCGGGCCGTTCGTGGTGCGGCTGTCCGGCGTTCGGCCGACCGTGGGCGACAACTGGTCGGCGATCGAAGGCGTGCTTCGCGTTTCGCCGCAGGACGGCGGCCCGGACTTCACCCTGCGGCCACAGCAGCGCTTCTTTTCCGCACCGCCCACGGTGACCAGCGAGGCGGCGATCAAGACGACGCTCGGCGGGCAGCTTTATACCGTTCTGGGCGAAGCCGACGGGACGGGTCGCCGGCAATTGCGGCTGTGGTGGAAGCCGTTCGTCACGCTGATCTGGCTGGGCGGGGGCATGATCGCTGCGGGCGGCGCACTGTCGCTGATCGGGCGCGTCCGGCGCGAACGCAAGGCCGCCCGGCGCGAAGAGGAGATGGGCTGGGCATGACCAAATTCATTCTGTGGCTGCCACTCGCCTTGTTCGCGCTGCTCGTCGCCGTCGTGGCGAGCGGGGTGGTGCAGCCAAAGGACACGGCGATCCATTCGCAGATGGTCGACAAAACACTGCCGCAATTCGCCCTGGACCCGATGGTGAACGGCAAGCCCGGACTGTCGAGCGCGGATTATGGCAAGGGCGGGCCCCGTCTGCTCAATGTCTTCGCGAGCTGGTGCCTGCCCTGTATCGCGGAGGCGCCGCAACTGATAGCGCTCGAACAGCGCGGCGTGCCGATCGACGCCATCGCGGTACGCGATGATCCGGCCGATGTGCGCAAGTTCCTCGCCCGCAACGGCGACCCCTATGCCCGAATCGGCGACGATGCCCGGGCCGACGTGCAACTGGCGCTGGGATCGTCCGGGGTGCCGGAAACTTTCGTGATCGGCGCGGACGGCCATATCGTGGCCCAGCATATCGGCGCCATCCGACCCGAAGACATTCCAGAGATCATGCACCTGTTGGAGAAAGCGCAATGAGGCTGGCGGTGGCCGCTCTGCTGGTGCTTGTCGCCGCCTTTCAACCGGCGCGCGCGGAAACGCGGCGCCCGCCTGTCGACCTCGCCAACACCGAACTGCCCGATCCGAAGGCGGAGGCGCGCGCGCAGATGCTGATGGCCGAGCTTCGCTGCGTTGTGTGTCAGGGCCAGTCGATCGCGGACAGCGATGCGGACATGGCTGGCGACATGCGCGCGCTCGTCCGGCGCCGCATTGCGGCCGGCGAAAGCCCGGATGCCATTCGCGACTGGCTGATCGCCCGGTACGGCGCCTATATCACCTATGATCCGCCATTGGACTGGTTCACAGCGCCGCTATGGCTGGCGCCCGCGTTTCTGATCATTGCCGGCGCCTGGATCGCCCGGCGAAGTTTCAAACGGCGGTCGAACTGATGGGCTGGCTGATGTTCCTGATCGTCGGCGCCGTGTCGGTGTTCCTGCTGTTCGTGCTGGGCGTGCCCAGGCTGCTGTGGTCGCTGCTGGGCGCGGCGATTGCGCTGGGCGGGACGGGGTATGCGCTTCAGGGGCATCCGTTCGAGCCCGGACATCCGGTCGAGGGGGAAGCGGAAATACAGCCAATCGACCAGGGACTGATCGACTTTCGCCATACAATGTTCGGGCATTTCACGTTCGCCAACAGCTATCTGGTCGCATCCGATGCGCTCGCACGCAGTGGCGCCACCGATTCGGCAGTGGGGGTGGTCCTCGCCGGCATCCATCGCTCGCCCCGGGATGCTGCTTTATGGACATGGCTCGGCATGGCCTATTCCGAACATGATGGCGGGTTCGTCTCTCCTGCGGCGGAAATGGCCTTCAATCACGCAATGGCCATTGCGCCGCAGCATCCGGGGCCGCCATTCTTCTATGGCTTTGCGCTCGCCCGCGCCGGCAGGTTGGAGGATGCGCGCGCGACGTGGCGCAGGGCGCTTGCCCGCATGCCGGAGGATTCGCCCCTGCGGCGGGACGTCCGGCTGCGACTCCAGCTTCTCGACGGTTTCCTTTCGCAACCGGCCGGGACGCAGCCGGCGATGTAGGCGCTACTCCCGACCGTTGCCGTCCGGGCGGTGAGACCCCGTTCCGCGAAGATCCGCTCCGGCGGATCAGCGTCCGCGCCCGGTTCTCGCCTGCAATTCGTCGATCCGGCGCGATGCATCGGCCTTGCTCAGCCCGTCTTCGAACGGAATGCCGGCTTCTTCGCACAAGGTCTTGAGATAAGACGCTTGCGCACCCGTCATGGGCTCGTCGCCGGTGGTCCAGTCTTCGGGCTTCTTTTCAGTGTTCGATGCCGGTTGGTCGTCGGATTTCACATCATCGGTCACGGGATCGCTCCTTCATGCTTGCCCGTGACCAATGATTGTGTTCTCAATCCGTTCCGCCCCAGGGCTCATATGCCATGCCGAAGGCGTCAGCCACGGCGGAGTGCCGGACCCTCTCATCGGAGGCGTTCAGGCCGTTCAGCAAGTGGCGGTCTTCGCGCATCGCCTGTGCCGCACCCTTTTCGGCGATCCGAAGCACGAAGGGCAGGGTGACGTTGTTCAGCGCGAAGGCCGAGGTTCGCGCCACCGCGCCGGGCATATTCGCGACGCAGTAATGCGTCACGCCATCGATTTCGTAGACCGGATCGTCATGCGTGGTGGGGCGGGACGTTTCGAAACAGCCGCCCTGGTCAATGGCGATGTCGACGAGCACGCTGCCGCGCTTCATCAGCTTCAGCATATCGCGGGTGACGAGCTTGGGCGCCGCCGCGCCGGGGATCAGCACCGCGCCGATCACGAGATGCGCCCGCGAAATCGCAGCCTCGATCGCCGGCCTGGAGGCATAAGCAGTCTTGATCTGGCTTCCGAAATGAAGGTCGAGTTCCGCCAGCCGGTCATTGTTGATGTCGTAGATCGTGACATCGGCGCGCAGACCGGTCGCCATCTGCGCAGCATTGATGCCGGATATACCGCCGCCCAGGATGGCGACGCGGGCAGGGGCCACGCCCGGCACGCCGCCGAGCAGAATGCCGCGACCGCCCTGTTCCTTTTCCAGATAGTGCGCGCCCACCTGCACCGACATGCGGCCCGCCACCTCGGACATCGGCTTGAGCAGCGGCAGACCGCCGCGATCCGCGGTCACGGTCTCATAGGCGATGCAGGTGGCGCCGGATTTCAGCAGGCCGTCCGTCAGCGGCTTGCTGGCGGCGAGGTGGAGATAGGTGAACAGCGTATGGCGCGGCTCCAGCATGGCGATCTCGCTCGGCTGCGGCTCCTTCACCTTCACGATCAGGTCGGCCTCGGCAAAGACGGTTGTCGCATCGGGGGCGATGCGGGCGCCAGCATCGACATAATCCTGATCGTCGAAATCGATGCCGCCGCCGGCCGTGGTTTCCACCACGACATCGTGGCCCGCGGCCGTCAGTTCGGCGACGGACGGAGGCGTCAGACCGACACGGTATTCATGATTCTTGATTTCCTTGGGCACGCCAATACGCATTGCTGGGGTTCCTTCGATCAGTCTTCTGCTCGCCTTTCAGCATATCACCGATAGTCGACGGGCATCCATGCAAAATCAGGGCGTATGGCCTTGCTGTCTGCATGATATATCGACGAGATGGCCTGAATATCGTAAGAATATGCAATGGACCGGATCGATCACACTATATTGCAGCATCTGGCGCGCGATGCCCGCGCCAGCGTCAGCCAGGTCGCGACAGCCGCTGGATTGTCGCAGTCAGCCTGCACACGGCGGATACAGGCGCTGGAGGCATCGGGCCGAATCCGGGGCTATGCTGCCCGGCTGGATCATCGCGCCCTGGGTTTTCCGGTGACGGCGCTGGTCGATATCACCCTTGGCACGCAAGTCGGGGAGGACCTTGCGGCGTTCGAACGCGCCATCGCCGCGATCGACGGGGTTGTGGAATGTGCCTTGGTGTCGGGCGCGCAGGATTACCGGCTCAAGATTCTGTGCCGCGATCTGGACGATTATGAACGCCTGCACCGCGAACATCTCGGGCGGCTGCCCGGCGTGCTTACGATCAGTAGCAGCTTCGTCCTGCGAACGGTCGCCACGCGCAGCGAGGCCGATGCGCTGTTCGCGGTCGAACCGCGCTGAGTCGGAATATTGCCGGGGGGTGAACGGCGTGCTACCGCGCCGCGCCATCGGACGTGTTAGGACGAATATGAAGGTCGAGACGGGGCGTTCCGCATTGCTTCAGGCGCGAACCAGACGCCTGTGACTGCCGGCAATTCTCCAGATGGAGGCGCCGCGCTGGACCCGGCTGCCCGCCCGCCGGGGCAGCACGGCCATGAGCAAGCGCTTTGGAAGCTCGCAGTCGGAGCCATCGGCGTCGTCTTCGGCGATATCGGCACGTCGCCGCTCTATGCGTTCCGGGAAACCTTCGCCGGCCATCACGAACTGACGCTCGACACGGCCCATATCATGGGCGTCATCAGCCTGATGTTCTGGTCGATGATGGTCGTGGTGACGCTGAAATACGTGACCATCATCATGCGGGCCGACAATAAGGGCGAAGGGGGCAGCCTGGCGCTGCTCGCCCTCGTGTCCGGGCGAACCAAATCCAAGCGATGGACGCGCGGTATCATCCTGCTGGGCGTTTTCGCGACGGCGCTGTTCTATGGCGACTCGATGATCACGCCGGCCGTGTCGGTACTCGGCGCGGTGGAAGGCCTGGCGATCGCGGCGCCGCCCTTCGGCGACCTGGTGGTGCCGATCGCCGTCGTTATCCTGATCTTCCTGTTTTCGATCCAGCGAAGCGGCACTTCGCGCGTGGGCGCCTTTTTCGGGCCGATCATGATGCTGTATTTCGGCGTGATCTCGGTCCTGGGCATCATCAGCATCGTGCAGACGCCGTGGGTGCTGTGGGCGTTGCTGCCCACGCACGCGATCGAATTCTTCTTCCTCAGCCCCGTCCAGGCCTTTTTCGCCCTCGGTTCGGTGGTTCTTGCCGTTACCGGTGCGGAGGCGCTGTACGCGGATATGGGACATTTCGGACGCCAGCCGATCCGTGTCTCGTGGCTCTGGTTCGTGCTGCCCGCGCTGATGTGCAATTATATGGGGCAGGGGGCGCTGCTCATTCGCGACGGCGTGCTGGCGCTGCAGAATCCCTTCTATCTGCTTGCGCCCGCCAGCCTTCAGTTCCCGCTGGTCATCGTGGCGACCATGGCGGCGATCATCGCCAGTCAGGCCGTGATCTCGGGCGCGTTCTCGGTGACGCAGCAGGCGATCCAGCTCGGCTTCATTCCCCGCCTGCGTATCGAGCATACGAGCGCGGCGACGGCCGGCCAGATCTACATTCCGCTAGTCAACTGGCTGCTGATGACCATGGTCATCCTGCTCGTGCTGTTCTTCCAGACGTCGTCCAACCTGACCTCGGCCTACGGCATCGCCGTCACGGGCGCGATGCTGATCGACACCTGTTTGCTGGGCGTCGTGCTGCTGCGTCTGTGGGACTGGAAGAAGCGCTATGCGCTGCCGCTGCTTGCGCTGTTCTTCATCGTCGACGGCGCCTATTTCGCGGCGAACACCACGAAGATCCCGGACGGCGGCTGGTTCCCGCTTCTCATCGGCTTCATCGTCTTCACGATGCTGACGACCTGGGCCAAGGGGCGCAAGCTGATGATCCAGCGGATGCGCGAGGCGGCGATGCCGATCAAGATATTCATCCAGTCGGCGGCGAATTCCGCATCGCGCGTGCCCGGCACCGCGGTGTTCATGACCTCCAGCCCGGACGGGGTGCCGCACGCGCTGCTCCACAACCTCAAGCACAACAAGGTGCTGCACGAACGTGTCGTCCTGTTGACCGTGAAGATTCTCGACGAGCCGTATGTCTTGGACCAAAATCGCGTCGAGCTGGACGATCTCGGCCAGGGATTTCACCGCATGGTGATCCGCTACGGCTTCATGCAGGACGCCGACGTGCCCGCCGCGCTGAAACAGGTTCATAATTGCGGCGAGGATTTCAAGATGATGGACACCAGTTTCTTCCTCGCCCGGCAGACGCTGTTGCCGGCCGAGCGCCCCGGCATGATGATCTGGCGCGAAAAGATCTTCGCCTGGATGCTGCGCAACGCGGAAAGCGCGATGGAATTCTTCAAGCTGCCGACGAACCGCGTCGTCGAGCTGGGCAGCCAGGTAGAGATTTGAACGTTGCGCCTGCACCCGCGCCGATCATCGTCACCGCGCTGTTCGGCGGTGAGGACCAGGCATTTTTCGACCAGATGCGTGCGAAGCATTTCCCGCCCGAGCGCGACCAGCTTGCCGCGCATCTGACGCTGTTTCACCATTTGCCGCCGTCGCTGTCGCCCGAACTTGACCGGCGCCTTGCCCAGGTGACGCGCGGTGTGCCGGCGCCGGGGGCGAGGCTGGCCGGGCTGATCGACCTCGGACGCGGCGTGGCTTTCCGGATCGAATCGCCCGGACTGGACGATGTGCGCGCCGCCCTGGCCGATGCGTTCCTTCCTCTGCTGACGCCGCAGGACAGCGTGGGATGGCGGCCGCACGTCACGATCCAGAACAAGGTCGCGCCCAGGGAAGCCCGCTCGCTGAAGGCGGAACTGGAGCGGGGATTCCGGCCGCGCGACGTCCGGCTGGCGGGCCTGGCAAGCTGGTCCTATCGCGGCGGTCCATGGGAGGCGATCAAAGCGTATAAGTTTGCTTGACCGATCGCGAAGCCCGGCCTATGTCGCCGGCTCCCGCGCAGGGTTGCGCTGTTACGGCGGAGTAGCTCAGGTGGTTAGAGCAGCGGAATCATAATCCGCGTGTCGGGGGTTCGAGTCCCTCCTCCGCTACCAGCCCTGCCGGTTTTTCCGTGCTTTCGTCAGCGCTTTTCGATCATCCGGGTGAGCATTTCGTAATAGCTGGCGAGGTCGATCGCCGTGTCGAAGTGAAAGCCCATGCGACCGCCGAGCGACCACCGGATCTCGGCCGTCGTTACCCCGACCACGGGCAGGGTGACGCGCATGCGCTGACCGGGTTCATAGTCCGCATCGATACGCGCCATCAGACCGTGCGGCGAGATGTTGACGACGAGCAACAGGTGTTCGCGGGCATCGGGGCCGAAGCCGCGCGCGCGATAATGCACTTCGTCGCGGTCGACCGCGCGCTGGTCGACCATCGCAAGATTTCCCGTCGTCCTCGTCATGTACCCTCAATCCCGGTTCGCGGCCCGTCGGTAACGCTACCGCCGTGAAGGTGAATTCCGCGGCAACAAACGGGCTTAATACCGGGTTACGGGGTCTGGGCCGGGACCAGAAGGCCGTGCTTCTTCTTGCCGGCGGAAATGCGGATTTCACCGTTCGCCACATGCACTTGCGCGGCTTCGTCGGCCACCTTTTCGCCATCGGCCCGTGCGCCGCCGCCCTTGATCAGCCGGCGGGCTTCGCCCCTGGATGCGCAAAGGCCAAGCTCGGTCAGCGCGTCGACGATACCGATGGTGCCGGACACCTGAAGCCGTGGAAGGGCCTCTCCCGACGCGCCTTCCTCGAAGGTCTTGCGGGCGGTTTCGCCGGCCAGCCGGGCCGCATCCTCGCCCCGGCACATTGCCGTGGCCGCGTCGGCGAGCGCCTTCTTCGCCTCGTTGATTTCTGCGCCTTCGAGTTGCTCCAGGCGCGCGATTTCGTCCAGCGGCAGGTCGGTGAAGAGTCGCAGGAAACGGCCAACGTCGCGGTCGTCGGTGTTGCGCCAGAACTGCCAGTAATCATAAGCCGGCAGCCGGTCCTCGTTCAGCCAGACGGCGCCTGCCATGGTCTTGCCCATCTTGCCGCCGTCGGCCGTGGTGATGAGCGGGGTGGTGACGCCATAAACTTCGGCGCCGTCGACGCGGCGCGACAATTCTATGCCGTTGACGATATTACCCCACTGGTCCGACCCGCCCATCTGCAGATGGCAACCGTGCCGGCGCGAAAGCTCCAGGAAATCATATGCCTGCAGGATCATGTAATTGAATTCGAGGAAACTGAGCGACTGTTCGCGGTCAAGGCGCAGCTTCACCGAATCGAAGCTCAGCATCCGGTTCACCGAGAAATGGCGGCCGATATCCCGCAGAAAGGGAATATATTCCAAACGGTCGAGCCATTCCGCATTGTCGAGCATGACGGCGTCGGTGGGGCCGTCGCCGAAGGTCAGGAACCGTTCGAACACGGTCTTGATCGAGGCGGCATTGGCCGCGATGACGTCGTCGGTCAGCAACTGGCGCGCTTCGTCCTTGAAGCTGGGATCGCCGATCTTGCCGGTTCCGCCGCCCATCAGCACGATCGGCTTGTGCCCCGCCTGTTGCAGACGGCGTAGCAGCATGATCTGCACCAGGCTGCCGACGTGCAGCGACGGTGCGGTCGGATCGAAGCCGATATAGCCGGGAACGATCCGTTCGGCCGCGAGTGCGTCCAGGCCCTGCGCATCGGTCAGTTGATGGATATAGCCGCGTGACGCGAGCAGGGTGAGCAAATCGGATTTGTATTCGGTCATGACGCGCAATCGGATAATGCCGATTCCGCCGTTTTGCACCCCCAAAGCGTGGCGCGCCGCGAACGGGAGGAATGGATTGAAGACGTCACTGCTCTGCCACCGCGCTGCGCCGCAATCGACACTGACGAGGATCGAGGTGACAGTGGCGCCGCCGCGCGGTGATTGCATCGGGCTGAGCTTTCGTGCCGTCGGCGATGTCGATGCGATCCGCTGGCCCGGCGATCGCGACTGCGGTGACGGACCCTGGCATCGCGGCGACCGGTTATGGGAGAGCACCTGTTTTGAGGCGTTCTTGCGCCGGGCAGGCGGAGCCGGCTACCGCGAGATCAATCTCGCGACGTCCGGTTGTTGGGCGGCATATGCTTTCGAAGGGTATCGCGAAGGAATGGCCGAGGCGGACGACATCCGCATGCTAGGAGGGAAATGGCGCATTCGCGACGGCCGGGCGGAACTGCACGTGCTGCTGGGCCTGCCGCCGGGCTTTCGGCGCGAACCGCTCTCTCTTGGCCTGTCGGCGGTGATGAAGGGGGTGGACGGCGGCACATCCTACTGGGCGCTGGCGCATCCTCGGGAACGACCCGATTTTCACGATCCCGCTTGCTTCGCGCTCGAACTCCCGGCAGCAGGTTGAACCATGCAATTCGGTATCGATCGCCTGCTTGCCGAGGCCGCGCTTCGCAAGTCGCTGGACGGCCGACGGGTCGGCCTGCTCGCCCATCCCGCCTCGGTCACGGCGGACCTCACCCACACGCTGGACGCCTTGGTCGGAGCCGGGGTGAACGTGACCGCCGCCTTCGGGCCGCAGCACGGACTTCGCGGCGACAAGCAGGACAATATGGTCGAATCGCCGGACTTCGACGATTCGGTCCACGGTATTCCGGTCTTCAGCCTGTACGGTGAGGTGCGCCGTCCCACCGCCGCGTCGATGGAGACATTCGACGTGCTGCTCGTGGACCTTCAGGATCTCGGCTGCCGTATCTATACCTTCATCACGACATTGCTCTACGTGCTGGAGGCGGCGGCTGCGCACGGCAAAGAGGTCTGGGTGCTGGACCGTCCGAATCCGGTCGGTCGGCCGGTCGAGGGGCTGACGCTGCGCCCCGGCTGGGAAAGTTTCGTCGGGGCGGGACCGATGCCGATGCGGCACGGGCTGACGCTGGGCGAAATGGGGCGGTGGTTCATCGCGCAATATGATCTCGACCTGGACTACCGGGTTATCGAGATGATCGGCTGGGAACCGGAGGCGGCGCCGGGATATGGCTGGCCGGCCGACCGGCTGTGGATCAACCCCAGTCCCAATGCGCCCAATCTGGCCATGGCGCGCGCTTATGCCGGCACGGTGATGCTGGAGGGCACCAGCCTGTCGGAGGGAAGGGGCACCACCCGCCCGCTCGAACTGTTCGGCGCGCCCGACGTGGATGCGCGCGCGATCATCGCCGAAATGCGCGATCTGGCTCCGCAATGGTTGCAGGGGTGCATTCTCCGCGACTGCTGGTTCGAGCCGACCTTTCACAAGCATGTCGGCACCTTGTGCAGTGGTGTTCACATTCATGCCGAAGGGCCGGCCTATCGTCAGGATGCCTTTCGGCCGTGGCGGCTGCAGGCGCTGGCGTTCAAGGCTGTCCGGCGACTGTACGGCGACTATCCGCTTTGGCGCGACTTTCCCTATGAATACGCATTCGGCAAATTGCCGATCGACGTGATCAACGGCGGCCCATCGCTGCGCGAGTGGGTGGACGATCCGGAGGCGGCCCCGCCGGACCTGGACGCGTTGACGCAGCCGGATGAAGCGGCATGGGAAGACGCCCGGCGACCGCATCTCAGCTACTGATCGGCGTATTTCGTGCACGAGCGATTGCCGAGCAAGCGGACAGGCCCTAACAGCGCCGATATGCTCGCAGGGCTTATTTTCGCGATGGAAGAGGCCGAAGACCGGCCGGAAATGCTGGCGGCGACCCTGCCGTTCGGCGGGATGACGCTGCTCGAATATCAGGCCCGGCTGCTGATCACGGCCGGTGTCGGCCACATCCTGGTGGCGGTGGGGCGCGTGACCCCGGCATTGCTGGGCGCGGTCAGCCGGATCGGCAAGGGTGACGTCACCGTCGACATCGTCCGTTCGGCCGAAGAAGGCGTCGCACGCGTGCACCCGCTGGCGAGCGTGATCGTCGTCGCGGACGGCCTCGTCACCACCGACGTGGCGGTGCAGCAGATGGCGGGCGAGGCGGCCGATAGCCTGATGGTGATCGACGACGAGGAAGTGCCTGCATCGGTCGAGCGGGTCGACGCGCAGCATTGCTGGGCGGGCATCGCGACGCTGGCGGCGCAGCGCCTGGCCGACATCGCGGCGATGCCGCGCGAATATGATTTCCAGTCGACGCTCCTCCGTGTGAGCGTTCAGGCCGGCGCTCGCCACGTCAAGCTGCCGCCGTCGGCCAAAAAGGCCGGGCACGGGATCGAGCGGAACCGCGAAGCGCTCGCCAGCCGCAGTAATGCTGTACTGGCGGCGATGGCCAACCAGCGCATCGGCTGGGCGGACCGCTATGTCTTCACGCCGATCACCCGTCAGGCGCTGCCATTGATGGTCCGGCGCAACGTATCGAACTGGGCGGTGATCGCGGCTGGCACGCTGTTGTCGCTGGCGGCGATCATCCTGTTCGGCTTTCGCCTTCCTCCGATCGCGCTGTCGGTGGCGCTGCTGGCGGTGGCGTGCCTGTCCAGCGGTTCGCTGTTGAGCTGGCTGCGAGCCGAAGACCGGTGGGCGCGCTGGCAGGAAGCGGCGATCGTGGCACTGGCGGCCGTGTCCATTGCATTGACCGGGGCGGATCAGGTGCTGCGCACCGGAGAGCCGTCGCCCGGTATCCTTGCCGCGATGCTGATCGTGACGGCGGGCCTTGCCGACCGGGTGCCGGTCCGGCGGCGACCGTGGTTCGGCAACGCGCCGTCCTATCTGTTGCTGGTCACGCCGTTTGCCATCGCCGGCGTCGCGACGATCGGGCTGGGTGTTCTCTGCCTTTATGCGCTCGCTACCCTGGCGTTCAGCATCGAGGCGGTTCGCGAAAAAGCTTAGCCAGCTTTTAACGACATTTGCGCTATCCGAATTCCATGCCCGGTTCGAATGTCGACCACCTTTCCGGCAACGGCCCAGACGTTGCTTCCCTGTCCTGCTCGATTGCGGGTGGCGACTGGCGCATCCGCGACGCCCGCGCGTCCGCGCTGGCGGAGCTGGCGGTGTCGGATGCGCACCGCCTCGACGAGCAGCTTCGCATATCGATGGTGGGGCGGTTGAACGCGATGATCGACGCCGTCGCCCGCGCCTTGCGGGGGCGGGCCGTCCAAGAGTTGAAAGATTGCTCGCATCCAGCGCTGGCCGCGCGACTGGAAGACGCGCGCGATGTCGCCGCCGATGTCGCGGACCCGCGGTTTTTCATGCGTAGCGGCCTGGCCGATGAACTATATGCGCAGCAGGGCCTGACCCTTTTGGCGCGCAGCCTTCCGATATCTGCCGGGGAAGATCCGCAACGTCCGTCGCTGCTCGTCCGATTGACCGAGGACCATGATCGGGATATTGCCGCCGCCGCCCGCGCGATGCTGATCGCCGAGAGCGGTGATCTGGAGAGCGACGGCAGCGTATCCGATCTGCCGGATCACCTTCAACATCGTTTCGTATGGCAGGTGGCGGCCGCGCTGCGCCTGTCCGTGTCCCCCGTCGACGCGGTGGAAACCACTGCGTTGGACCGCGCAATCGAAGGGGCGGCAAACGCCTGCCTGACCGAATATGACGATCAGGTCCGCGCGGAGGCGGCGGCGATGTCGCTTGCGGAACGGTTCGATGGGGAGAAAGCAGGGCGGACCGACTTGCTGCTGGAAGCGTTGGAGGACAGGCGCCCGCGGCTTTTCGTGGCGCTGCTTGCATGTGGATTGCGAATGGAATTCCCCGCGATGCGCGATATCGTAGTGGATCGCGATGGGGCGCTTTGCTGGATGGCGCTGCGTGCGCTGGGCCTGGAGCGGCCGGAGATTGCGCGCGTCGGCTATCCACTGGCGGAGGCGAAGGGCGACCGGTTCGTGCAGGACCTGGCCGATTCGCTCGAGACGATTGCGGCGATGGAATCCGCTGCGGCACTGGATGCGCTGTCGCTGCACCGGGCCGGATCGGCGTACCGCGAGGCGGTACAAAGCGTCGCCACCTTGCGGAAGCGTTGAAAAGGATGCGCGACACCATGGCGGAGCCGGCACGCGGACGGACGGACCGCGAAGGCGTGCTGCGAGAAGCGGACGCGGGATTCGACCGCCTCAATGCGCGCGCGGGCGGAGCGCTGGGCGAACCGATACGGATGCCCTCGGTCGCCGCTGCGGCGCGCCTTGCCCAGCGTCTGGGCATTCCGGTGTCGCGACCGCTCGTCGCTGCCGACGAGGACGGCGAACGCGCGTTATGGGTTCGGGCCGAGCCGGAGGAAGATGGCGTCGTCGTCGAATTGATACCGGCCCGTGAAGCGGGACGGTGGGCCGAAGCCATGGCCGGCCGCGTCCAATCCGGCGGTAGCGAGGCGGTCTGGGGCGACTGGAAATGGGAAACGGATCGCGCCCTGCGCCTGACCCGCATGTCGCCAAAGGCGGCGGCGCTGCACGGTTTTGCACTTTCCGAGTTGCTCGGACGGCCGTTGACCCGATTGTTCGATCTGATGGGCGGTGCCGACGGTCAGTTTCCGTTGTTGGCGGCGGTAGCCGCACGTACCGCGGTCGACGGACAGGTGGCGAGAGTGCGGAGTGATGGACGGCGTGTCCGCCTTTCAGCCGTCGCGCAGACCGATCGTGCGGGAGGGTTTGTCGGCCTGCATGGTTCGGCAACGCTCCTCGATCGGGCGCCGGAACCTGTCGCGACCGCCGATTCGTCCCATCTTCACCCGGAAGCGCTGACCCAGAGCTTCCCCGACGGATTCACGCAGCGGCTCGACCGCGCCTTGCGTGGACCGCTCAGTCGGATCATCGCCACCGCTGATTCGATCCAGGCGCAGACGGAAGGTCCCTTGCGCGACGACTATGCCGAATATGCCGGCGATATTGCCGGCGCCGGGCGGCATCTTCTGGGCCTGATCGAGGATCTCGTCGATCTGCAGGCGGTCGAGCGCGACGATTTCGCCGTGGAAATAGAGCGGATCGACCTGGCCGATGTCGCGCGCAGAGCGGCGGGGCTGCTCTCCGTCCGGGCCAGCGAAGGGAAGGTGTCGATCGATCGGCCGATGACGGATACAGGCATTGTCGCTGCGGGGGAATTCCGGCGGGTGCTCCAGATCCTGGTCAACCTCGTCAGCAACGCCGTGCGTCATTCACCGCCGGGCAGCACCGTCTGGATTCGCCTGCAGGAAGAAGCGGGCAGCGCCTGCGTGATCGTGGCCGATCAGGGGCCGGGGATCGCCGCGGAGGACCATCACCGCATCTTTGAACGGTTCGAGCGGTTGCAGCCGCAACATTCCGGCGGCAGCGGCCTCGGCCTCTATCTCGCGCGGCGACTCGCCCGCGCAATGGGTGGCGAGCTATCGGTCGATAGCGCGCCCGGTCAGGGCGCACGCTTCATTTTGCGACTGCCATCCGCCTGACGGCCTGCGGTCGCGACAGAAAAGGGGCCGGCCCGGTGATCCCGAAACCGGCCCTTTCCAATTTCATGCAGGCGGAGGTCAGCGCTTGTCGACGGGGACGTAGTCACGCTGCGTCGGACCGGTATAGAGCTGGCGCGGCCGGCCGATCTTCTGCGCGGGGTCGGAGATCATCTCGTTCCACTGTGCGACCCAGCCGACGGTACGGGCAAGCGCGAACAGGGCGGTGAACATCGAAGTCGGAAAGCCGATCGCCGACAGTACCACGCCCGAATAGAAATCGACATTCGGGAACAGCTTCTTTTCGATGAAATAATCGTCGTTCAGAGCGATTTCTTCCAGCCGAAGCGCCGTTTCGAACACCGGATCCTGTACGTTCATCGCCTTGAACACGTCGCGCACGGTCTGCTGCATCACCGTCGCACGCGGATCGTAGTTCTTGTAAACGCGGTGACCGAAGCCCATTAGCCGGAACGGATCGTCCTTGTTCTTGGCGCGCGCGATATATTCGGGAATACGCTCGGGCGTGCCGATCTCGCGCAGCATGTTGAGCGCCGCCTCGTTCGCGCCGCCATGCGCCGGGCCCCACAGGCAGGCGATGCCGGCCGCAATGCACGCGAACGGGTTCGCGCCCGACGAACCGGCGAGCCGCACGGTAGAGGTCGAAGCATTCTGCTCGTGATCGGCATGAAGGATGAAGATGCGGTCCAGCGCCTTCTCGATGACCGGATCGACAGCATATTCCTCGGCCGGCACGCCGAAGGTCATGCGCAGGAAATTCCCGGTATAGCTGAGGTCGTTCTGCGGGTAGAGGAACGGCTGACCGATCGAGTATTTATATGCCATCGCCGCGATCGTCGGCATCTTGGCGATCAGCCGGTGGCTCGCCACCATGCGCTGATGCGGGTCGGTGATATCGGTGGAATCGTGATAGAAGGCCGATAGCGCTCCGACCACGCCGCACATGATCGCCATCGGGTGCGCATCGCGACGAAAGCCCCGGAAGAACTGAGCGAGCTGTTCATGCACCATCGTGTGACGGGTGATCGTCCAGTTGAACCGGTCGAGTTCATCCTTCGACGGCAACTCCTTGTTGAGCAGCAGGTAGGCGACCTCCATGAAGCTCGACTGTTCGGCAAGCTGGCCGATCGGATAGCCGCGATGGAGCAACACGCCTTCAGCACCGTCGATATAGGTCAGCCCCGACTCGCAGCTCGCCGTCGAGGTGAACCCCGGATCATAGGTGAAACGCCCAGTTTCGGCGTAAAATTTGCGGATGTCGACCACTTCGGGACCGACATTGCCCGACAGGACGGGATATTCGCTTTCTTCCCCGGAAACCTGCAGCTTGGCGGTGTCGGTCATCTGTGATCCTTTCTGTTTTGCTCTTGTACGGCCGTTCAGGCCATCTGGTCCGCGATACGGGCCAGGCTCTCTTCCCGCCCGAGAAGGACGAGCACGTCGAATATGCCCGGTGACGTCTTTCGCCCGGTCAGTGCAGCCCGTAGCGGCTGTGCCACCTTGCCCAGCTTAACGTCTGCACCCTCGGCAGTGTTTCGTACCGCGGTTTCGAGCGTTTCCGTATCCCAGTTTTCCACGGCGTCAAGCGCCCCGTGAACCCGGCTCAGAATCGCCCGCGCGTCGCCTTCTAGCAAAGCGGCGGCGGATTCGTCCAATTCGAGCGGACGGGAGCGAAAGAGGAATCCCGCGCCGTCGGCCAGTTCGATCAGATCGTTCGCGCGGACTTTCAGAAACGGTACGGCGCGCTCGAACAGCGCCATCTGGCGCTCGTCGGGCTCAAAGCCGAGGAAGGGACGCGCGAGTTTCGCCAAGCGCGCATCCTCGGCTTCGCGCATGTAATGGCCGTTCAGGTTTTTCAGCTTCTTGAAATCGAATCTGCTTGGCGATCTACCGATCCCGCTCAGGTCGAACAGGCCGATCGCGCGGTCGCGGCTGATGATCTCTTCGTCGCCATGCCCCCAGCCGAGACGGAGCAGATAGTTCGAGACGGCCTCCGGCAGGTAGCCCATTTCGTCGCGATAGGCGTCGACGCCCAATGCTCCGTGGCGCTTCGACAGTTTCGCCCCGTCGGCGCCGTGGATCAGCGGCACATGGGCATAGACCGGCTCCGACCACCCCATCGCGCGGATGATCGGCAACTGGCGGAAGGCATTGTTGAAATGATCGTCGCCGCGGATGACATGGGTGACGCCCATGTCGTGATCGTCGACCACCACCGCGAGCATATAGGTCGGCGTGCCGTCGGCGCGCAGCAGGACGAAATCGTCGATTTCGGCATTGTTGACGGTCACGCTGCCCTGGACGCGGTCGTCGATCGTCGTCGCGCCTTCCTTCGGCGCCTTCAGGCGAACGACGAACGACGCACCTTCGGGAGCTTCGGACGGGTCGCGGTCGCGCCAGCGGCCGTCATAGCGGATCGGCTTTCCGGCGGCGCGCTGCTCCTCGCGCAGTGCGGCCAACTCCTCCGACGAGGCATAGCATCTATAGGCATTGCCCGATGCGAGCAGCGCCTGTGCGACTTCCACATGCCTGGCCTGGCGCGAGAACTGATAGACCTCCTCACCGTCCCAATCGAGGCCCAGCCAGCGCATGCCGTCAAGGATCGCGGCGATGGCTGGTTCGGTAGAGCGCTTGCGGTCGGTGTCCTCGATCCGCAACAGGAACTTGCCGCCGGTGTGGCGGGCATAAAGCCAGTTGAACAATGCCGTGCGTGCGCCGCCGATATGGAGAAATCCGGTCGGCGACGGCGCGAAGCGGGTTACGACGGCGCCGCTTGCCGGCGCGGCGGTATCAGGTGTTGCGCCCAATCGCGCTTGCTCCCAAGCTGGAAAACGGAATGGCCAGTTCAGCCGCGCCTGCCCCTAGCACGGGCCTCGGCCCGCATCAATTCGCGGGCGCAGCACGCATTGGTGCGGTCCGCGATTCGGTTGAATGCTGGCTGGATGCGGAACGCGACCAGTTGCCGGTGTGGCTTCCCGTGGCCATCGGCGGCGGGATCGCGGCGTGGTTCCTGCTTCCATATCGTTTCCAGTGGATCGGTTTCTGCCTGGGAACCGCCGGCGTCGGACTGGCGGCACTGGCGGCGGGACGCGGCGGCAGAATATCGCGGGTCCTCGCGGTGGCGGCATTCGCGCTGGCATTGGGTTGTGCCCTCGTCTGGTGGCGGGCGGAGCGGGTGGCCGCTCCCGTCCTTGACCATGCCGGCGTTGCGCGGGTCGTCGGCGTGGTGGAAAAGATCGAGCGTATTCCGGCGCGGGACATCGTTCGACTCCGCCTGGCAGTGCGAAATGCGGATCTGCCGCCGGTGATCCGGATGAATGTGGCGGAACAGGATGTGCCCGCCGGGTTGGGAGAGGGCGCGATCATAAAGGCGCGGGGTTGGCTGATGCCGCCGCCGCCGGCGGCCGTTCCGGGCGCCTATGACTTTACCCGCGTGGCCTGGTTCGATGGTATCGGCGCGACCGGCCGGGCCTTTGCGCCCGTTACTGTGACCGAACCCGGCCAAAGGGCCGACGACACGCTGCGCAGCCGGCTGTCGCGATATGTGCGGGAGCGGGTGGGCGGCAGCGCCGGCGCCCTGGCGGCCACGCTCGCAACCGGTGATCGCGGCGCCATCGCCGAAGACGACGCCGAAGCGATGCGCAATGCAGGGCTGGCGCACCTGTTATCGATCAGCGGCCTGCATGTTACCGCCGTCGTCGGCGCGGTGATGCTGTTGGTGTTGAGGGGGCTGGCGCTTTTTCCGACCCTTGCCGGAACCGGGCGGATTCCCGTGATCGCCGCAGGCGCGGGGGCAGCCGCAGCGGTCGGGTACACCTGGCTGACCGGCGCGCACGTTCCCACGATCCGATCGTGCGTGGCGGCGCTGCTGATTGTTGCCGCCATCGTCTTCGGCCGGCAAGCGATTACCTTGCGGTTGGTGGCGGCCGGTGCGCTGCTGGTTCTGCTGCTATGGCCGGAAACGCTTGTCGGCCCCAGCTTTCAGTTGAGCTTCGCGGCCGTGACCGTGATCGTGGCACTCCACGAACATCCCGTCGCGCGGCGCTGGTTCAGCGGCCGGGACCGGGACGACCGTTGGCCGATCCGCTTCGGCCGGGCGGCGCTGTCGCTGCTCGTTACCGGCATCGTCGTGGAACTCGCGCTGATGCCCATCGCATTCTATCATTTCCATCGCGCCGGATTGTACGGTGCGGCGGCGAATATCCTTGCCATACCGCTTACGACCTTCGTCATCATGCCGGCCGAGGCAGTGGCGCTGCTTCTCGACCTTCTCCGACTGGGGGCGCCTGCATGGTGGGTCGCCGGCGAAGCGCTGGGGTTGTTGCTGAAACTGGCCCATGCGACCGCGTCGGCGCCGGGGGCGATCGCCGCGCTGCCCGTCACGCCGACCGGCGCGTTCGCGGCAATCGTCCTCGGCGGGCTGTGGACCGCGCTCTGGCGGACGGGATTACGCTGGATCGGCTTGGTATCGGTCGCAGTCGGCCTCGCCTGGGCGCTGATCACGCCGCCGCCGGACCTGCTGGTCAGCGCCGACGGCACGCACATGGCGCTGCGCAAAGCCGACGGATCCATGGCGTTGCTGCGCGATCGCAGCGGCGACTATATCCGGGATGTGTTTCGCGAAAACGGCGGCTCGGCCGAAAGCCTGACACCGATCGACGCTATGCCGAACGCGCGGTGCAGCCACGACAGTTGCCTGATCGATTACCGCGCCGGAGATGACCGCTGGCGCATTCTGGCCACGCGAAGCGACTATCTGATCCCGCGCGAATCGCTCGAACCTGCCTGCCGGGATGCCTCCATCATCGTCAGCGACCGATGGTTGCCACGGTGGTGCCGGCCACGCTGGCTGAAACTGGACGCGAAGCGCCTTGCCGCAACGGGCGGCGTCGCCATAAATTTCGCCGACCATTCCATCCGCACTGCGGTCACGTCGGGCGGCGACCACCCCTGGATCGATCCGCCGACCATCATGCCGCCCTATCGCCCGGATCGTTGAGGCGCAGGTCCGCCGCGCCGAGATCAGTAGCGGCGGAGCAATCCCGACAAGCGCCCCTGAATCCGGACCTGTTTCGGGCTGTAACGCTGCGGATCGTAGCTGCGGTTGGCGGGGTCGAGCCGGATCATCGCACCTTCGTGCCGGAAATATTTCAGCGTCGCTTCATTCTCGTCGATCAGGGCCACCACGATTTCACCGTCATGGGCCACTTCGGTTCGGCGGATCAGCGCATAGTCGCCGTCGAGAATGCCGGCATCGACCATCGAATCGCCGGCGACCTCCAATGCGTAATGTTCGCCCGAACCCAGCAATGCCGCCGGCACCGGCAACATCTGCGCCCCTTCCAGCGCCTCGATCGGCACGCCGGCCGCGATCCGGCCGTGCAGTGGAATTTCGACGACGTCGTTCGCCGGTTCCGGTGCGGGACCGGCGGCATCGCCCCGGTTGACGGCAGCGGCGGTGGCCGGCTGCTGCCGGGCCGCACGCTCCGGCGTCCGCAGCACCTCCAGCGCCCGCGCTCGATTGGGAAGGCGCCGCAGAAAGCCACGTTCTTCCAGCGCGCTGATCAGGCGGTGAACACCCGATTTGGATTTCAGGTCCAGCGCCTCCTTCATCTCCTCGAACGACGGCGAGACCCCCGTTTCAGTGAGGCGATCGGCAATGAAACAGATAAGTTGGTGCTGTTTGCGCGTCAGCATGGAAGCCCTCCGTCGGAACAGATGCGGAACTTCTAGGCAACGGTCGGGAACAAGTCAAGTAAGCGGCAGGATTTCCACTGAGTCGCCGGCGGCGGCCGGCGGGGCGTGCGGCGTCCGCAGGATCAGGCAATCCGCGCGCGCCAGCGTGCGCAGCATGGAACTGTCCTGGATGGCGGCGGCACAGGCGGCGCCATCCACCAGCTTCGCCCGCAGGTAATCGGTGCGCGGGCCGTTAGCGGGAAGGTCTTCGCCCAGGGGCACGGTGAAGGTTGCGGGTGCAACGTCGGACGCGCCGCCGAGCTTGGCGATCAGCGGCCGCAGGAACAGCGTGGCGGTGACAAAGGCCGAGACCGGGTTTCCCGGCAGGCCGAGCACCACCGCGTCCCGCAGCATGCCGGCCATCATGGGTTTTCCCGGCCGAAGAGCGATCCGCCAGAAATCGATGTTGGCGCCGGCGGCTTCGAGTGCAGGGCGAACGAGATCGTGATCGCCGACCGATGCACCGCCGGTGGTGACCAGGATGTCGGCATCGACCTGCCGGAAGGCGCTTTCGAGTAGCTCCTGGCTGTCCGGCAGAATCCCCAGGTCGACCACGTCCACAGGGAGGTCGTGAACCAGCGCCGTCAGCATCGTGCCGTTCGATTCCGGCAGCTTGCCGGCATCGGTCCGGCCGGGAGGCACGAGTTCGTCGCCCGTCGCCGCGATCGCGACCCGGATGCGACGACGCACGGGCACGGTGTCGTGCCCTCCCATGGCGCAAAGGGCCAGGCGGGCCGCCGTCAGGCGCTCGCCGGCCGCAATGAGAATTTCTTCGGTTCGAAAATCCAGCCCGCACGGCCTGACGTTGCGACCGACATGAGCGGGCCCTTCGCCCGTCAGGGCGACGACGGTACCGTCCCGGTCCGCTTCTTCCTGCACCAGCACCGCATCGGCACCCGGCGGCATGGTGGCGCCGGTGAAGATTCGCACGGCCTCGCCTTCGCCAAGCGTGCCGGAAAAGGGGTGCCCGGCCGCGCTTTCGCCCACCAACCGCCACGGACCGGGCAGATCCGAGAACCGGATGGCATAGCCGTCCATGGCGGAAAGGTCCGCGGCGGGCTGTGTGCGCCGCGCCGGAATCGCCTTCGCCGCCCACCGACCGGCGGCCTGGTGCAACGGCACTTCCTCGCAGGCCGCCAACGTCCCGAGCGAAAAGATACGATCGCGCGCTTCCTCGACGGGCAGGAGCGTCATGGCGCGCTCCAGTCGCCCGATTTACCGCCGCGCTTCGACAGCAGGTGCACCGATTCAATGGTCATCGCCCGATCGATGGCCTTTGCCATGTCGTAGATGGTCAGCAGCGCGACCGTCGCGGCGGTCAACGCTTCCATCTCGACCCCGGTCTTGCCGTCGGTCGCCGCGGTGGCGGTCGCCGTGACGCCGTCGTCCTCGATCGCGAGGTCGATCGAGACGCGGGTGAGGGGCAGGGGATGGCACAGCGGGATCAACTCGCTCGTCCGCTTCGCCGCCATGATTCCGGCGATCCGAGCGGTCGCCAGCACGTCGCCCTTCTTGACGTTGCCCGTGCGGATCGCATCTGCGGCCTCTGCCGACATGGTGATACGCCCGCCGGCGACCGCCTCGCGCGCCGTCACGTCCTTGCCGCCGACATCGACCATCCGGGCCGCGCCGTCTTCGCCCAGATGGGTAAGTTCGCTCATCCGACCAGTGCCCTCGTCGCGCTCTCCACGTCCTTCTGGCGCATCAACGCCTCGCCGACCAGAAAGCAACTGATGCCATGTTCGGCCATGGCATCGAGGTCGGCACGCGTGGTCAAACCGCTTTCCGCCACGAACGTACAGTCGGTGGGGGCCGACCCCACCAGCTCATAAGTCCGCTTAAAATCGACCGTGAAGTCCTTCAGATTACGGTTGTTCACCCCGATCAGCCTCGATTTCAGCCGCAGCGCCCGATCGAGTTCCGCGGCATCATGGACTTCGACCAGCACGTCCATGTCCTGTTCGATCGCCGCAGCCTCGATTTCCGCCATGACGCCGTCGTCGAGCGCGGCCACGATCAGCAGCACGGCATCGGCGCCGATCGCGCGCGCTTCCGCCGCCTGCCAGGGATCGACCAGAAAATCCTTGCGCAGGACCGGCAGCGCGCAGGCGGCCCGAGCTGCCGACAGATAGGCGTCGGCGCCCTGGAACCATGGCTCGTCAGTCAGGACCGAAAGGCAGGTCGCGCCGCCCGCGGCGTAGGCGGCGGCATGACTCGGCGGATCGAAATCCTCTCGGATCAGCCCCTTGGAAGGGCTGGCCTTCTTGATTTCCGCAATGAGCGCATGGCCCGTCCGCGCTCTTGCATCCAGCGCCGCCCGGAAGCCGCGCGGCGGGGTCTGCTCTGCGGCGGCGGCAACGAGGTCCGCCGAACTGCGCTCCGCCTTCCGGCGCGCCACCTCGGTGCGCTTGGTTTCGAGTATGCGGTCGAGCATCGTCGTCATCTGTACGCGATCCAGTCGTTCAGCAAGGCCCTGGCGGCACCGGAATCCAGCGCCTCCGCCGCGCGGGCGGCGCCGTCGACCAGATCGCCGGTTTGCCGGGCGATCACCAGGGCGGCCGCGGCGTTCAGAAGCACTGCATCGCGGTACGGGCCGCGGGCACCTGCCAGCAGATCGGCAAGGGCTGCGGCGTTGACCGCCGGGCTTCCCCCGCGAATGGCGGCGAGCGGATGGGCGGCGAGGCCGGCGTCCGCAGGCGTGATCCGGTCGGGAAGGCGTTCCTCGCCCACCGTGGCGACGATGCTTTCCCCTTCGCAGGACAGTTCGTCCAGCCCCTCGGCCCCGGAAACGATCGCCGACCCCTCGCTCCCCAACTGGGCGAGCGCACCGGCATAGACCGGAACGTAGTCCGGACGCGCGATGCCGATGAGCTGACGGGTCACATGGGCGGGATTGGCGAGCGGCCCCATCAGGTTGAAGATGGTGCGCCGACCGATCTGCCGGCGGATTGGGGTGATGCGCTTCATCGCCGGGTGATGGTTGCCTGCGAACAGAAAGGCGATTCCGAGATCGGCAAGCGTGCGCTCCGCCAGCGATCCGGCGCGCTCCATGTCCATGCCCAGTGCTTCCAGCGTGTCCGCCGCGCCGGACTTGCTGGAGGCTGCGCGGTTGCCGTGCTTGGCGACCGGCACGCCGCAGGCCGCGACGACGAGCGCCACGGCCGTCGACACGTTGAGCGTGTGGTGGCCGTCGCCGCCGGTGCCGCAGACATCGATCGCGCCCTCCGGCGCCTTCACCGGAATCATCCGATCGCGCAGTGCGCGCGCCGCTGCCGCGATTTCGATGCTGGTTTCGCCCCGATCCGACAGCCGGACGAGGAAATCGGCGACCCTATCATCGGGCACGCCGCCATCTAGGATCGTGGCAAAGGCTTCGCCCGCACTCTGGTGCGAGAGTGGTGTCGAGGGATCGGGGAGGGCGCCGATGCTGGTCATGCCGGCGTCGTCGCCTTCAGGCCGGCGGCGGCCATGAAGTTGGCGAGCAGGGCGTGACCGTGTTCCGTGGCGATGCTTTCAGGGTGAAACTGGACGCCGTGAATTGGTAATTCGACATGGCGAAAACCCATAGCGCTGGCGTCGTCGGCCGTGGCGTTGACGATGAGGCGGTCCGGGACATCGCGCACGATCAGCGAGTGATAGCGCGTCGCGGTGAAGGGGGAGGGCAGACCGGCGAAGATTCCCGACCCGTCATGCCGCACCGGGCAGGTCTTACCGTGCATCAGGCCGCCGCGGACGACGCGGCCGCCGAAATGCTGGCCAATCGCCTGATGGCCCAGGCAGACGCCCAGCAGCGGCTTGCGCGCTTCGGCACAGGCAGCGACGAGGTCGAGCGAGATGCCCGCCTCGTTCGGCGTGCACGGGCCGGGCGAGATCAGGAACGCGTCGGCGCCGGTCGCCAGCGCATCCGCGGCGCTGAGCGAATCGTTGCGAACCACCTCCACCCCAGCGCCCAGCTCCATCAGATAATGGACCAGGTTCCAGGTGAAGCTGTCATAATTGTCGATGACCAGGATCATGCGTTCGCCATAACGCCGCTTGGCGCGATCGCAACTGTTGCCGACGGGCGCGCGTTGGTCGATTAGCGGGCGGCGCCGTTCAGCAATTGCTCATCGCTGTCCGGGTCAAGCTGCGCCAGGAGGCCACATATGCTACGATTTCTTTCGCTTGCCGTCGCCATTGTCGCGGCCCCCGCCATGGCGCAGGACCAGGAACCGGCAGCCGAGGACGGCCCGCCGCAGCGCGTTCGCAGCGTCGTCCTGTACGGCGACGACAAATGCCCGGAGGCCGAGGGCGACGAGATCGTCGTATGTGCGAAGGCGGGTGACTCGCCCTATCGCATCCCTGAAAAGCTGCGTGAAAAGCCGCCGGAGGCTGCTCACCAGGCCTGGTCGCGAAAGGTCGAGATGATCAACGAGGTCAATCGGGCGGGGCTCCCGAACAGTTGCTCGCCGGTGGGCACCGGCGGCCAGACCGGATGCACGTCGCAGATGCTGCGCAACTGGGCGCGAGCGCAGCGGGAGAAGGAAGCCGCGGAGGCCGGCGTTCCCTGATCGTCCGGCGGGGCTATTGCCCGTGGCGCGGTTCCGCCGCGCGGGCGACCGCTTCGCGGGCGGCCGCGATCAGGGCGCCGGCCTTGGCCTCGCACTCCCGCTGTTCGTAAGCGGGGTCGCTGTCGGCGACGATGCCCGCGCCGGCCTGTACGTGCATGGTCCCGTCCTTCACGACCGCCGTGCGCAATACGATGCAGGAATCCATCGAGCCGTCGGGCGAGAAATAGCCCACGCACCCGGCATAGGGACCGCGCCGCTCCGGCTCGAGTTCGGCGATGATCTCGCACGCCCTGACCTTGGGCGCGCCGCTGACCGTTCCCGCGGGAAAGCCGGCAAACAGGCCATCGAGTGCGTCGCGATCCTCTCGCATCGTGCCGACGACGTTCGACACGATGTGCATGACGTGGCTGTAATATTCTATCGTGTAGCTGTCGGTGACGCGGACGGTTCCCGCCTTTGCCACGCGGCCTGTATCGTTGCGGCCCAGATCGAGCAGCATCAGGTGCTCGGCGCGTTCCTTGGGATCGGCGAGCAGGTCGTTGCGGTTCGCTTCGTCTTCCGCCGCGGTACGGCCGCGCGGCCGGGTTCCCGCGATGGGCCGGATCGTGACCTCGCCGTCGCGGACGCGAACGAGGATTTCCGGGCTCGACCCCGTCAACGCGAAACCGGGCATATCGAGATGATAGAGATAGGGCGAGGGGTTCACGCGCCGCAACGCGCGGTAAAGCTCGAACGGCGGCAGCGGAAACGGCGTGGTGAAACGCTGCGCCAGCACGACCTGGAAGATGTCACCGGCGTCGATATAATCCTTGGCGCGGCCGACCATCGCCGCATAGCGCACCGGATCGAGCTGCGGCTCCAGCGCGAGGTCGGGCGCGGCCTCCAGGGCGGTGGCCGGCGGGAGCGATGCCTGCGCCAGCCGCGCGGCCGTCGCCTCGATCCGATCTTCGGCGGCTTGCAGCAGGCGGTCGGACGGCGCAGCGTCCGGCCAGACGGGTGCGACGATGAAAAGCGCATCGGCAAGCCGGTCGAAGACCAACAGCACGGTCGGCCGAACAAACATCATGTCGGGCAGTTCGAGCGGATCGCTTGCCGGCTGCGGAAGTTTCTCCACGAGGCCGACTGTTTCGTACCCGAAATAGCCGACGAGGCAGGCGAGGGCACGGGGAAGGCCCTCCGGCACATCCATGCGGCACTGATCCACCAGCACGCGCAATGCCTCCAGCGACGGCGCGTCGGTTCGTTCGAACGCATCGCGGTCGGTGAGCCACTGACGATTGATCTCGGCGACATGGCCCCTTGCCCGAAAGACGAGATCGGGCGCGAGCCCGATCAGGCTGTGCCGCCCCCGAACGGCGCCCCCCTCGACCGATTCGAGCAGGAAATCGCCACGGTCGGACGCCATCAGCTTCAGTGCGGCAGCGACCGGCGTCTCGGTATCGGCGACGATACGCTGCCAGATCAGCGCCGGCCGGCCGGCTTCCAGCGCCTGACGGGCAGCCTGCTTATTCCGGGTCATTCGCGTCAGGGCGTGGCGCCGCCGCCCAGCTCGGTGCGGAGCTTGGCCAGCGCGTCTTCGTTGCGCTTCACGCCGATGCCGAGACGAACCGCCTTGGCGAACTGCTCGGCATATTCCTCGCCGACCACGCCGCCGAGGCCCTGACGGGTCTGCTTTACGAGATCCGCGTCGTCGGACGCATCGCCCTTGTCAACCTGATCGAGATGGATGACGAACCAGCCGCTGTTGTTGGGAGCTTCGAGCAGCTTCGCCTGCCCCTCGTCCATCGAGAACATCAATGCGATCGGCGGCGGCACCTGCTGGCGATTGCGGGCGAGATCGGCGCGTGTGGCATCGACCTGTTCCGGCGCTGGCGCGCGGACGCCGGTGTCGGCGATCGCCTGGCCAAGCGACGTGCCCTTGTTGACCTTGTCCACGGCCTTTTGCGCCAGCGCGCGCGCCTTCGACTTGGCCTGGTCGACCATATAGTCGCGAACCACCGCGTCGTGGATTTCGTCCAGCGACTTCGCAGCCTTGGGCACGACGCGGCCGAGCGCGACGAGCGCGAAGGTGCCGTCGTCGTTCAACTGCACCAGTTGCGGCGCGTCGCCCTGCATGGCGGCGAAGCCGGCCTCGACCACGCGTGACAGGGCGGGGTCCGGCTTGTTTTCCGGGTGTTCCGGGTCGACGCCCGTGGGCAGAACCGGCGCGGTCTGTTTCGCGTCGAGCTGGTTCTCCTTGACCAGTTCGGCAAAGGTCGCGCCGTCGGTGATGCCGCTGTCGAGCTTGTCCTGAAGCGCGTTGATGATGTCGCGAAGCTTTTGCTGTTTCAGCTTTTCCGCGATTTCGGGCGTGGCCTGCGCCAGCGTTTTGCCGGGGACCTGCGATATGTCGGTCACCTTGCCGACATAATAACCGAGCGCGGACTGGACGGGACCGACCACCGCCTGGTCCCTTGCCGAGAAGACCGCCTTGGCGAAATCGTCGCTGGTGCGGTCGGCCAGCGCCTCCCGCGTCACGTCGGCGATGGTCGTGGCTTCCAGGCCGATACTATCGGCCGCGGCGGAAACGGAGGTGCCGGCGGCGATCTTCTTCGCAACGGCCTGCGCCTGCTTGGCATCCGCAACCACCAATTGCTGCACGCTGCGCTGCTGTTTGGCCGCATAGCGCGTGCCGGCGGCGCGATATGCCTGGGCGATTTCGGCGTCCGTCGGCGTCGCGCGATCGGCCACATCGTCCGGCGCGACGGTGGCGTACCGGATTACGCGGCGCTCGGGCACGGTGTAGCGGGCGACGTGCGACTGGTAATATTTCTTCAGTTCGCCATCGTCCGGCTCGTCGCCGGGATCGACCGAACGGGTCGGAAGGAAGGCGATCGCGCCGTGCCGTTTTTCCAGCAACAGCGAGGCATAGGGCAGCGCAACCTGCTGCGGTACGTAACTTGCCTCCAGCGTCGGGGTCATCAACCACTGCGCCAGCGTCTGCCGCCGGATATCGGCACGAATCTGATCAGCAGTCACGCCCTGCGTCGCCAGGACGCGGTTGAACTGTTCCTGATCGAACTTGCCGTCCAGTCCCTGAAAAGCCGGGAAGCTCGCAATCTGTCCGTCGATCAGCTTTTTCGACACGACCATGCCGGACGCGTGGCCGAACTGTTCCAGCGCGACGCCGTTGATGATCTGATTCAGAACGTCGCCCAGTCCGCCCTGCGCGGCGAACTCGCTCAGATTGGCCTGAGGCTGCTGCTGGCGGATCCGATCGACCGCGAGTTGCGCCCGGTCGCGCAGTTCCGCCTGTCCGACCGTCGTGTCGCCGACGACGGCGACGGAATTGGGATCGCCGCCCGATGCCGGGCCGAAGGAACTGATGTCGCCGGCGGCGAAGGCTAGGGCGATCACGACGAGAACGATCAGGGTGACGATCACGCCGAGACGCGATTTGGTGAGTCGCCGGATGAAGCTGAGCATGCAGGCCCTTCGATGAAACAATGAAGCGTTCGCGTCGCTTTAGGGCCTGTGGTCGCGCTCGGCAATGGCGGGCCGCGGCGCGCCGGAGCGGAGGCGCTTGTGCCGGCTGCTGGGCCTGATAGGGACATACACAACAGTAGCGGGAGGATGGATGACGCGTCGAAAGCTCGTTGCGGGAAACTGGAAGATGAACGGCGTGCAGGCCGATCTGCCGCAGGTTCGCGCGATCGCGGAATGCGCCGCCCGGACGCCGGAAATCGACGTCGCGCTGTGCGTGCCGTTCACGCTGATTGCGCCGGCCGTCGCGGTTGCCGGTGGTCTGTCGATCGGTGCGCAGGACGTACATGCCGAGGCCAGTGGCGCCCATACCGGCTGCGTGTCGGCGGCGATGCTGAAGGAGGCGGGCGCGGATTGCGTCATCGTCGGACATTCGGAACGCCGTGCCGACCAGCACGAGACCAGCCACGACGCCTGGGCAAAGGCGGCGGCCGCGCACGGCGCGGGGCTGAACGTCATTCTGTGCGTCGGTGAGACCGAGGCCGAGCGCGATGCCGGCCGGGCTGAGCGCGTTGTCCAGGCGCAGATCGAAAAATCGGTTCCCGACAATGCCGCGCCCGAATGGTTTACGCTGTCTTATGAGCCGCGCTGGGCGATCGGCACCGGACGCACGCCCCAAGCCGACGACATCGCCGCCATCCACGCCATCGCCCGGGCCCAGCTTCGGCGGATGGTCGGCGACGCGGCAGACGGCATCCGCATTTTGTACGGCGGTTCGGTGACGGGCGACAATGCGGCCGCGATCATCGGCATCGACAATGTCGACGGCGCGCTGGTTGGCGGTGCCAGCCTTACGGCGGAGAAATTCATGCCGATCATCGAGGCCGCGGCGGCGCTCTCGCAATGATCCGGGTCGCCGAATGCCGGTGCGGCGCCGTGACCGTTCGCTGCACGGGCGAACCGGTCCGGGTTTCCGTCTGCCACTGTCTGGCCTGTCAGCAGCGGACCGGCAGCGCCTTTTCCGCTCAGGCGCGTTTCCCGGAAAACGCCGTTACGGTGGACGGCAGCACCGCGCAATATGAACGGATCGCCGATAGCGGAGCCTGGATTCGCTATCGCTTTTGCCCGCGCTGCGGCTCCAACGCCCTTTATCGCACGCAGGAGGAACCGGGGCTGATCGCCGTACCTCTGGGCAATTTCGCAAACCCTCACGCCTTTTCGGCGCCGGCAACGTCCGTCTATGAAGAGCGGGCGTTCGATTGGGTCACGGTTGCGGCGGGTTCGCACCACCGCTGAGCACGCGTCAGGCCGCCGGATAGCGATCCTTTAACATCCGGAACGCCGCCCTGAGTCCGAAGGCATCGCCGCCTTTCGGGCGTCCGGGCTTGGCGCTCGGCCGCCATGCGAACACGTCGAGATGCGCCCAGGGCGTGTCTCTCGGCACGAACCGGCGCAGAAACAGCGCGGCGGTCACGGCGCCGGCGAATCCGCCCTCGGGCGCGTTGACGAGGTCGGCGATGTCGGACTTCAGCATCTCGTCATAACCGTCCCATAACGGCATGCGCCAGATCGGGTCGCTCTCGGCATCGGCCGCCGTCTGGAACTGCCCGGCAAGCGTTTCGTCGCGGATGAAGGTCGCGGGAAGATCAGGCCCCAGCGCGACGCGCGCGGCACCGGTCAGGGTGGCGAAGTCCAGGATCAGCTCGGGGCCGCTTTCGCCTGCCTTTGTCAGCGCATCACCCAGGATCAGCCGCCCCTCGGCATCGGTGTTGGTGTTTTCGACCGTAAGTCCTTTGCGCGTCCGCAGAACGTCGCCGGGGCGAAAGGCGTTGCCGGCGACCGCGTTCTCCACCGCCGGCACCAGCAGGTGCAGGCGAACGGGCAACCGCGAGGCCATGACGAGCCCGGCCAGCGCCAACGCATGGGCCGAACCGCCCATGTCCTTCTTCATCAACCGCATTCCGGAGGCCGGCTTGATGTCCAAGCCGCCGGAATCGAAACACACGCCCTTGCCGACGATCGCAACTCGCGGGTGATCCTCGCGTCCCCATTCCAGTTCGATCAGCCGCGGTTGGCGTCCTTCGGCCGCCGCGCGTCCCACGGCGTGGATCATCGGATAGCCGTCTTCGAGATCGCGGCCGCTGGTTACCGTTATCCGGCCGCCGTGCCTGCGTGCCAGATCGGCGGCTTCCGCCTCCAGCTCGGCCGGGCCGAGGTCACCGGCACCGGTATTGACGAGATCGCGCACCCGCATGGTCGCCTCGGCGATCAGAACGGTCTCCTCGATCCGCGCCGCTTCTCTGGTCACCAGGATTCGCGGGCCGGGGCGATGGTCTTCCTTGCGGTAGCGATCGAAGCGATGTTGCGCGGCCAGCCAGCCCAGCATCGCCGCGCCCGGCTCGCCCTTCGCCAGCCGGTATGTGCCTTCGGGTAGCTGCTCGGCCGCCTTCGCCAGGCACCAGGGCGACAGCGTGCCGATGTCCTTCACGGCGGCGACGGCGCACCACTCGCCGGGCGAATCGCCGGGAAGAATCGCGCAGGCGTGATCCGAAGGCGCAAACCGCTGCGCCGACAGCGCGGTGCGATGCCGCTGCGGCTGCACGCCCAGCCACGCGTCATAGCTGTTGTTGTCGACGAGGTGGATGGTGGTGGCCGGCTGCCCGCGGTCGGGCTGGAGGAGGGACGCCGCGTCGGTCATGAATGGGTCGCCTTTCGGAATGGTCTGCTATGTCCAATGCGCGGATCGCGATGTGCGATCCCGCTCAGCCGCCCGGCATGACGATGAACTGTTCGAACTTTCCGTCCGTGCCCGCCTGCGCGTAGGTGACGAGAAGCAGCGTCCGGTCGGGATAGGTAATCCGGTAGTTGCGATTGACGAAGCCGCCGCGCAGCCTGGGCTCGCCGATGGCTTCGAAGCTCGTCGGTTCGCCGAGCGGGGCGAGACTGCCGGCATAGTCCTGCACTGCCTGATCGGAGAAATAATAGCGTGCATCCGCCGTCAACAGCGAGCGGTCCGGCTTGCCGGACTGAAGCTGCTTGAAGAATTTCCGCGCCAGCATGAGCCGGGCCTGTTCGACCTGTCGATCATGCGCCGCCGGGAGCAGGAGATCGGAGATCTGTTTGGTGATCGCGCTGGTGGCGCGCCCGAAATCGGCGTTCACCAGCGCCACGACGGCGAATTTCTCAGCCGGAACGACGACATTCTCGCTCAGAAAGCCGACTGCTTCACCGCCATGGCTGACGACCTTGTCGCCATCGCGTTCGGAAAGCGACACGCCAAGGCCGTAACCGGTGGGCGTCCCATCCGCGAGCCGGAAGACCGTTTCCTGCGCCTTCCAGTCGTCGTCGGGCAGGACTGTGCGGTCGATCCGGGCGATGTCCCACCGCGCGAGGTCGCCGGCCGTCATCGAAAGCTCGCCCGCCGCCCACAACCAGCCGGGTGCTGCCGGTTTTTCGGGGCGCACCGGCCCCAGCGCGTAGCGATGATAGCCGGTCGGGAATCCCTTGCCCTGAGCCAGATCCTGGTTGATCGGATTCATGTGCAGCGGCCGGAATATATGCTTGCGCAGGAACGGCATCAGCTTTTCGCCCGACACCTTTTCCAGGATCATGCCGGCGACGACATAACCGGTATTGGAATATTGCCACTGGGTTCCCGGTTCGAAGTCGAGCGGTTTCTTCGCCCAGCGATCGACGATTTCCTGCGGCTTCACCGGATCTTCCATCAGCGCGAAACTGTAGTCCTGCGGCCAGTAATCCTGCAGGCCGGAGGTGTGGCTGAGCAGGTTGCGGATCGTCATCTTGTCGGAGCCGGTGATCTCCGGAAAATATTTCGCGACCTTGTCATCGAGGTCGAGCTTGCCCTGATCCTCCAGCAGCAACAGCCCGGCGGCCGTGAACTGCTTCGAGATGGAGGCGATCTGATAGCGTGCATCGGCGGTCGTTCCGGCGACGTTCGGGCCCTGATCGCCATAGGCTTTGGTATAGACGATCCTTCCGTCGCGAACGATCGCGATCGAGGCGGACGGCACCTGGCTTTCGGACAGTGCGCCGGTGACGATCTTGTCGACCGCCTGCGTCTGCTCGGCGGTAAGGGCCTGGGCGAGCGCCGGCAGCGGTGCTGCGACGAGCAGCGAGGCCAGCCCGATACGCACCGCCCGCCGCGGCGCAAATACGCGAAGTTTGCGCGACATCGCCCCCGGGACACCCTCCCGGCAAAGCGTACGGGACGGGCGGGCGGAGGTGGCTGCGTTCATCATGGAGCGGCGTTCTGCCAAAAGCCGGGCGTGGAGGACAGGGGTTTTTGGGAGCAGGGCCAGGTAGCGGATTAAGATCTGCTCCTGGGAGGCCGCCATCCATTTCCCCTCCCTTTCGAGGATGCCTCTGCGAAAACCATTCTCGTCTCCCCGGCGGAGGTCGGGTCCGCCGAGCCGCTTAGCTTACGCGTTTACTATTGCAGCCAGGTGGATGCTGAAACAAGTTCAGCATGACGAAAGAGATTTCCATTTCGCGCCTTTCGTAGAGGCATCCTTGCGAAGGGGGGCAAGGGGTGGGTTCAGCGAAGGCGAGGCTCGATGCCTCGGCTTTGCTTGGCTGGCGTTGGGGCTCGCTTCGCTCGCACCCACCCCCGGCCCCTCCCTGGAAGGGAGGGGAGGACGGCGCCATGGAGCGACACCCCTTCGTCTGGTCGTCATGCCGGGTCTGATCCGGCATCCGTTTATGGATACTGGCTTTCGTCAGGATGGCGGGTGTGGAACGATGCGGCGCGTGAACTTATCCGAGCGGGGCGCCGTAGAGGTCGTGTTCGTCGGCGTCCTCGATCTCGACCGCGACGATGTCGCCCTGCGTCAGATGGCCCGCATCGCGCAGGAACACCGAGCCGTCGATTTCGGGCGCATCGGCCTGTGACCGCCCGGTCGCGCCGTCGCCGCCGACTTCGTCGATGATGACGTCGAGCGTGCGGCCGATCTTCGCCTGGAGTTTGGCCGCCGAAATCGTCGCGGTCTTCTCCATCAGGCGGGCGTAGCGTTCTTCCTTAATCTCCTCGGGCACCGCGCCGGGCAGGTCGTTGGCGGCGGCGCCCTCCACGGGTTCGAAACGGAACGCGCCGACGCGGTCGAGCTGCGCTTCGTCGAGCCAGTCCATCAGATAGTCGAAATCCGATTCCGTCTCGCCGGGAAAGCCGACGACGAAGGTCGAGCGGATGGCGAGATCGGGGCAGATTGCGCGCCAGCCCTTGATGCGTTCGAGCACCCTGGCCTCGTTGGCCGGGCGCTTCATCGCCCTCAGCACGCTGCGGCTGGCATGCTGGAACGGGATATCGAGATAGGGGGTGATCAGCCCCTCGGCCATCAGCGGGATGACCTGATCGACATGGGGATAGGGATAGACGTAATGCAGCCGTACCCACGGCGCGATGCGGCCGAGTTCGCGGGCGAGATCGGTCATGTGCGGCACGACCTCGCGGCCGTGCCATGCGCGCGGCTGCTTGCGGATGTCGATGCCATAGGCCGAGGTGTCCTGGCTGATGACCAGCAATTCCTTCGTGCCCGCTTCGACCAGCTTTTCCGCCTCGCGCAGGATCGCATCGGGGCGGCGGCTGACGAGATCTCCACGAAGCGCCGGGATGATGCAGAAGGCACAGCGGTGGTTGCAGCCCTCCGAAATCTTCAGATAGCTGTAATGGCGCGGGGTGAGCTTCAGCCCGCTGTCGGGCACGAGGTTCAGATAGGCGCTGGGCGGCATCGGCGCGGCGGTATGGACGGCGCCGACGACCTCCTCATACTGATGCGCGCCGGTGATGGCGAGAACGTCGGGGAAGCGCGAGCGGATCGTTTCGGCTTCCTTGCCCATGCAGCCGGTAACGACGACGCGGCCGTTCTCGGCGATGGCCTCGCCGATCGCCTCGAGGCTTTCTTCCTTGGCGCTGTCGAGAAAGCCACAGGTGTTGACGAGGACGACGTCCGCGCCGGCATAATCGCCCGAAAGCTGATAGCCGTCGCTGCGCAGCTTGGTGAGGATGCGTTCGGAGTCGACCAGATTCTTGGGACAGCCGAGCGACACCATGCCCACCTTGGGCGGTTCAGGAAGTTTGGTTGCCATGATTGGCGCGCGACATAGCGATTTCTGCGGAAAAATCCAGCGGGAGAGCGCCGGCGCGCTATGACGAGCGCGACGGCACGGCCGCCGTCTCCGCTCGCGTCAGGCCTGCCTCGTGATCTGCGAAGCCGACGCGGGGGACGCGTCTCAGGCGGGTTCCAGCTTCTTTTCGCCGCCGAGATAGGGGCGCAGCACCTCCGGCACCGCAACCGCGCCATCAGCCTGTTGATAGTTTTCGATCACCGCGACCAAGGTGCGCCCGACCGCCAGACCCGAGCCATTGAGCGTATGAACGAAGCGCGTCGCCTTTTCGCCTTCCGCGCGGAAGCGGGCATTCATCCGCCGCGCCTGGAAATCGGTGCAGGTCGAGATGCTGGAAATCTCGCGGTAGCGGTTCTGGCCGGGCAACCACACCTCAAGGTCGTAGGTCCGCGCGGCGGTGAATCCCATGTCGCCGGTGCATAGCTTCATGCGCCGGAAGGGCAGGTCCAGCGCGGTCAGGACCGCCTCGGCGCACCCGGTCATGCGCTCATGTTCGTCTTCGGAAGCCTCCGGCGCGACGATGGCGACCATTTCCACCTTTTCGAACTGGTGCTGGCGGATATAACCGCGGGTGTCGCGACCGGCCGCACCTGCTTCCGAGCGGAAGCACGGCGTCAGCGCGGCAAAGCGTAGCGGTAACGTCTCCGCCGCCAGGATACGCTCGCGAACGATGTTGGTCAGGCTCACCTCCGCGGTGGGAATCAACCATCGTCCGTCCGTCGTGCGAAAAAGGTCATCGGCGAATTTCGGCAACTGACCGGTGCCGAACACTGCTTCGTCGCGCACCAGGAGCGGCGGCACGATCTCCTCGAAGCCGTGGGTTTCGGTCAGCGTGTCCAGCATGAACTGACCGAGCGCGCGGTGAAGGCGCGCTGCCGGGCCGCGGACGAGCGTGAAGCGGGCGCCCGACATTGCTGCGCCCGTCTCGAAATCGAGGCCCAGAGGCGGACCGAGGACATCGTGCTCCTTCGGGGCGAAGTCGCGTTCGGCGATGACGCCGTGTTCCGCGACCAGTGCGTTGTCGGTTTCGTCATCACCGTCCGGGACGTCCGGATAGGGCAGGTTCGGAACGGTCGCCAGCGCCTGCTCCAGCGCCGCGCTCGCTTCGCGCTCCTCCGCTTCCAGCGCCGGCATCCGTTCCTTCAGGGCGCCGACTTCGCGCATCAGCGCCTGCGCGGCTTCCTCGTCCTTCTTCGCCTTGGCCGCACCGATCGCCTTCGACGCTTCGTTCCGGCGGGATTGCGCCGCCTGAAGTTCCGTCACCACTGCGCGGCGGGCTTCGTCGAGCGCGATCAGCCGGTCGGCGCAAGCGGCGAAACCGCGGCGGGCGAGCGCGGCGTCGAAATCGGACGGATGGTCCCGGATCAGGCGGATATCGTGCATGGCGAGAGGCTATGGCGAGCGTTGCCGCTCGGCGCAACCCGGCACTGTGCCGCGCGTTGGTCGCCCACCTGACAAGCAATCAACAAGGAGAAACTTCATGCAGGTTCCGCACGATGCCATGGTCGTCGTCGCCGACGGGCGAAAGATGTTGTTCCTGAGGAACGAGGGCGATGCGGAATATCCCAATCTGGTCGTCGAACGCGTGCGCGAACAGGAGAATCCGCCCGATCGGGAGCAATCGACCGATGGACCGGGCACGACCTTTTCCAGCCAGAGCAATGGCCGCAGTTCCTACCAGGAAACCGACTTCCATCAACTGGAGGAAGACCGGTTTGCGGTCGAGACCGCGGATCTGTTGAAGAAGCGCGCGCTTCGCAACGAATTCGATTCGCTGATCGTCGTCGCGCCGCCGCGCACCCTCGGCGAGCTTCGCAAGCACTATCACAAAGAGGTGAGCGAAAGGCTGGTGGGAGAGATCGACAAGGACCTCACCGGACATCCCGTGATCGAAATCGAAAAGACCCTTACGGCTGCCGACTGATTGGCCGGCGAAGGGAAGAAAAACGGGGCCGCCGGCCAGTGCGGGCGGCCCTTTTTCGTCTTTTGCCGTATCAACCGGTCTTTCTTCGCCGCTTCATTCGACTCCGGGCGACCAGTGTTGCGGCCGCACCGCCGAAAAGCAGTATCATCGGCGGGGCGGGGACCGGGGTTGGCGTGCCGCTGCTCGAACTGCCTCCCGGCGGGTGATGGTGATGGCCGCTGGAACTCCAGCCGCTGCTGGTGCTCCAGCCGCCCGAGCTGCTCGAAGAGGAACTGCTCGAGGTCGAACTGCTGGACGACGTGGACGAGGACGACGAGACATCACCGCTGGAGCTGGAAGATGTCGACGAGGATACGTCGCCGGAGCTGCTGGACGATGTCGAGGAGGAGACATCACCGCTCGACGAGGATGACACGTTGCCGCTCGAAGTCGATGAAGACGAGGTGCTGCCGCTGGAAAACCCGCCGGTGCTGCTCGAGGTCGATGTGGAGCCCCCGCTCGAGCTGGACGTCGATGAAATAACGATCCCGCCGCTGCCGCCCGAAGAACCGCCGAAAAACCCGCCCGCGAAAAAGCCGCCGAAACCACCGCCGAAGCCGCCGCTGCCGCCGACGACCACCGGGGTGCCACCGCCGGTACTGGAAATGACCGGCATCTCGCCGCTGGAGCTGTATTCCGGCGGGGCGGGCGGGGGAAGCGGGATCGGAGCGCCCTGACTGGTGACGGTGACGACCGTGGGCTGGCACGCGGTCTCGACTTTCTCCACGCGGCGGTGCGCCTTGCGCGTCTTGGTCGCGGAACGCTGCGCGACGTGGCGCTTGTGCAGCTTCGTGACCGCCACGCGCTTCGGCGCCTGGTCGATCATGTGGACCGCGCCACCGCCGACGATCGCGCCACCGCATGCGCAGGCACAGAGTTTTGCAAGAGCCATTCGAACAGACATGTCGCTTCACCTTGAGCTTGTGGCCAAGACTGCGTCGATCGAAAATCGGCCGCCGAATTGATCGCCTTTGCCCAACAAGGATAAAGAACCGTTGACGTTCAAGTGCGTTAACCATGCCAATGCCGTATTACTTTGTCCGGTGCAGGGTTTTCTCGGACGCCTTATGGTTAACGTGCAATATCGGGACAGAATCCGGCGCGAATTGGTGGTGCGCATCAGGTCGCCGCACAACGAACCAGGCCCGATTACCTGATCGCTGCCTATAATCCATCAATTCAATAGGCATTTCTGTAGGATTTCTGCTGATTCGCCTGCTTGTAGGATGTGCGGGTTGCTCCTATAGGGCGCCGGGAAAAGGGGCGGTTCGCATCGCTTCGGCGGGAGCGAATCCAGCAACGGAGAGCGGGGATGGCGACCGTTTTGATTATGGATGACGAGACTTCGAAACGCGGGCTCGACGCCGCGAACGACGGTGAACTCGCCGGATACCGGCCCGAACCGGGCGAAGAGTTCATGAATCCGCGCCAGCAGGATTATTTCCGGCGCAAGCTGAACCTCTGGAAGGATGCCATTTACCGGGAAGCGAACGAGACGCTTTCCCACCTTCAGTCCGAACCGTTGCGCGAAGCGGATCTGACCGATCGGGCGACGAGCGAGACCGATTGGTCGATCGAATTGCGCACCCGGGATCGTCAGCGCAAACTTATCGCGAAGATCGATGCCGCGCTGCGCCGTATCGACGAAGGCGAATACGGCTATTGCGAGGTAACCGGTGAGCCGATCTCGCTGGCGCGGCTGGAAGCCAGGCCCATCGCGACCATGACGGTCGAAGCCCAGGAGCGGCACGAGCGTAACGAAAAGATCTCGCGCGAGGACTGAAGCACGGCCCGGCGGTGGTGGCGCAGCAACGGCTGGAGTTTGTTTCCGGAGATACCGGGTCCGCGGTCGGCGCCGGCTTAACGCTTTCGAGACGGATTGCTGCTCTATTCGCTCGAACGCGCAACCTTGTACAAGCATCTGGCCGATGGAACGCTATTCCGACGAACATCTTACGGCTGAACATGGCGTCGAAACTACGCAGCGGTCCGAATCGCGCGACAGCCTGTTCCTGACCGCCCGGTTTCGGTACTCGGCAACCGTTGAACCGGTGCGCGTGCGGATTCGAAACCTGTCTTCCGGCGGACTGATGGTCGAATATGGCGGCAATATCGCCATCGGCAGCCCGGTGGAGGTCGAGGTGCGCGGCATCGGCTGGGTGGCCGGCCATGTAGCGTGGTGCGCCGAGCAGCGCGTCGGAGTCGCTTTCGATCAGGAGGTGGACCCCAAACGCGCGCGCCGCCCGGTCGGCACCGGCGCGAAGAACCCGCGCCGGGGCCCCGGACCGAAGCTATGATGTTGTCCGGATCGGCGAACGGCGGCTGCCGCTAGGACCGATCGACATTCAGTCCTGACGGCCGCGCAAATGGCGGCCTTGCAAGCTTCCGGTGCTCACGACCCTTTGGGTCGCTGCGCTCCGGGGCACGCAAAACCACCATTTTCGGCTCGTCATCTTCTGAATGTCGACCGATCCTAGGCCTCCATCTGTTCCTTCACCCGCAACTTTCGGCGCTTGAGTTCCGCCAGCAGGAACTGATCGGGATGCGGGCGGTGCGATTCGGCGTCGATCCGGCGATCCAGGCTGTGGTGCTTGGCTTTCAGCGACGAGAGATGTGCGGTTTGCATGGAGCGATACTCCCTTCGTGCTTTTCGAGGGCGGGAAGTAAACCACGAAAGCGTTCGCTTGTCGCGCGCCCTGAATGGTGCAATCGATATTCCGTGCATAAATCAGCGCCGAGCGGATCGGGCCGGGCAGCGGGATGACGAGCATGTCGGATCAGTTGCGTCAGCACCTTCACGAGCTGCAAACCGCGCACCGCGATCTGGACCTCGCGATCGACGCGCTGTTTGCGAAACCCGCGCCGGACCAGCTTCGCATCGCCCGACTGAAGCGCCAGAAGTTGCGGGTGAAAGACGAGATCGCGGACCTGGAAGACCAGTTGACCCCCGACATCATCGCGTAACCGGCCCATGCGCCATAACGGGACGGACCCAATTTCGCGGTTCCCGTGCGCGCGCGCTTCTGGCATTCAGATGCGATGACGATGTCGCAGCATCCCGCCGTTCACAAGCGACTGGTCGATTCGCTTTATACCGAGGCGATGCTCCTAGCCGACGAGGCGCGGGGCTATTTCGATATGCTCGGGCGAAACGAGCGCGACTGCCTGGATGCCATGACGCGCGTCGCCTTTTCCTGCGAGTCGCTGAAGGTGACCACGCGCCTGATGCACGTGATTGCCTGGCTGCTGACCCAGCGCGCGGTCGAATGCGGAGAGATTGCACGGCGAGAGGCGCTCGATCCGTCGCGCCGCCTCGGCGATGCGCCGGAAACCGACGAAGCGGTCATCGCCCGGATGCCGGAAAAGGCGCGCGAATTGATTCATGCCAGCATCGAACTCTATCGCCGGGTATTGCGGCTGGACCGTTCGCAAGCGAATGACAGCGCACCGGAAAGCCCGGCCCGCACGATGATGGCGCGGCTTTCGCGCAGCTTCTAGGATTTCTGCGGCGCCACGCGTTGCAGGGCGGCATGATATTCCGCCTCCAGGCGATCCACCCGATGCGCCGCGGGCTCGACATCGTGCACCGATCCGATGCCCTGACCCGAACCCCAAATGTCGCGCCAGGCCTTCGCCTTGCTGTTCCCGCCCGAACCGAAATTCATCCTGCCGGGGCCGCTTTCCGGCAGAGCGTCCGGATCGAGCCCTGCCGCTTCGATGGATTGGCGCAGATAATTGCCGTGTATGCCGGTGAACAGATTGGTGTAGACGATGTCGGACGCTCGGGCGGCGACGATCGCGTCCTTATAGGCAGCACCGGCATTGGCTTCCTTCGTGGCGATGAAGGGCGAGCCTATATAAGCGAGGTCGGCGCCCATGGCGCGCGCCGCCAGGATCGCGCCACCGGTGGCGATCGCCCCTGACAATATCACAGGCCCGTCGAACCACTGGCGCGTTTCCGCCACGAAAGCGAAGGGGTTGAGCTGGCCGGCATGTCCACCGGCGCCGGCGCATACCAGGATCAGCCCGTCCGCACCTTTTTCCACGGCCTTGTGCGCAAAGCGGTCGTTGATGACGTCATGCAGCGTGATGCCGCCCCAGCCGTGGACCGCGTGATTGACGTCCTCTCTGGCGCCGAGCGACGTGATGACGATCGGCACCTGCCATTTCGCACATGTCGCGAGATCGGCCTCCAGCCGGTCGTTGGACTTGTGCACGATCTGATTGACCGCGAACGGGGCCGCTGGGCGCTCGGGATGGTCCCGGTTCCAGGCCGCCAGTTCCTCGGTGATGCGGTGCAGCCATTCGTCCAGTTCGCTTTGCGGCCTGGCGTTCAACGCCGGAAAAGACCCGACGATACCCGCTTTGCATTGGGCGATGACCAGATCCGGCACCGAAATGATGAACAACGGTGCTCCGATGACGGGCAGGCGCAGGCGGTCGAAAAGGGCGGGGAGGGCCATCAGGGTTTCCTAGCGCAACCGATCGCCCTGTCCAGCACGCTACGGAAATGCCGCCCCGGCCGGATCGCGATCAATCACAGGGCTATGCGCCGGGTTCATCGATTCGCGTGAGGCCGTGGGCATAGTTGCGGCTGCGATCCGCATAATGGCTCGCGGACAGTTTCAGCATGGCGATCGCCTGCTCGTCCAGCGCCCGGACCGAGCGCGCCGGGCTGCCGAGGATCAGGCTGCCGGGGTCGAAGGTCTTGCCTTCCGTCACGAGCGCGCCGGCACCCACCATGCAGTCCGCTGGAAGAACGGCGTTGTTCAGCACGATCGCGCCCATGCCGACGAGGACGCAGTCCTTCAGCACGCATCCGTGCAGGACCGCGTGGTGCCCGACCGTGCAGTCGGCGCCGATCGAAAGCGGGGCGCCGGGGTCGGAATGCAGCATCGCGCCTTCCTGGATATTGCTGCGTTCGCCAATGTCGATTCGGGTATTGTCACCACGAACCACCGCGCCGAACCAGATGCTTGCCCCTTCGGCGATGACCACGTCGCCGACGACATCGGCGCTCGGTGCGATCCAGGCGCCCGGCGCGACCTGCGGGCATTTGCCGTCGATTTCGTACAGCGGCATCGGCCGGGACCCTTCACGAAGTGGATGACGCCGCCGATGCTACCGGCTTTGCCTTCCGGGAAAAAGGCCGGGTCCGGTGCCTCCGCCGACGGCACGCCGGCGAGGCGATCTGGTCGAGCCGCTCTCAACGGAGCCGGTAACGCAGCCGCGTGAGAAAACCGGCGTCTGAACCAGCCGTGCAGCCTCTATTGCGATTCGATCGCAAAGCTATTGCGAGTGATTAGCGATTGCGTTACCGGTGCGGGCGGATTGCACGAGCGGAACCGAACGCACTTCCGAGACAAAGCGCCGATGATTCCGGCTAAAAAGGGGGATTGAATGACATCGAAGATTTCGCTGCTGCTGGGTGCGGCCATGATCGCGCACACCGCGCCGCTTTCGGCGCAGACGCGCGAAGAGGCGACAGCGCCCGACCATGCGGACAAGCGAAACGGAGAGCAGGATCGGTCCGCGCAACGCTCGTCCGATGAGATCCTGGTTACCGGTCGATATACCGTGCCCGAACGGATCGATACCGCGACCGGCCTCGGCCTGACCGTCCGGGAAACGCCGCAGTCGGTCAGTGTCATCACCGAACAGCGCATCATTGACCAGAATCTGGATTCCGTCGCCGATGTCATCCGCAATGCCGTTGGCGTTTCGATGAACGAGATCGACGACGTGCGGAATACGTTCAGTTCGCGCGGATTCGACATCCAGAACTATCAGGTCGACGGCGTGCCGCTTTCCTGGACCCTGGCCGGCGGGGCGGGGGAGACGATCGCCGATGTCTCGATCTATCAGCGCATCGAGATCGTGCGCGGCGCGACCGGGCTGCTGACGGGGGCGGGAGATCCGTCGGCTTCGGTGAACCTGGTGCGCAAACATGCCGATAGCGTCGGCTGGCAGGGTTATGCCAATGCCAGCGTCGGCAGTTGGGACAATTGGCAGCTTACCGCCGATGTCGGCGGCGCCCTGACCGCGAACGGCGATGTCCGCGCCCGCGCGGTCGCTCGCTACGGGGAAGGCGACAGCTATATCGACCTCTACCATAACAAGAAGCTCGTTCTGTACGGCGTCGTCGATGCCGACATCACCCCGGACACGCTGTTGCGCGTGGGCGCCAGCCACCAGACCGGGAAACCGACGGCGCCGGCCTGGGGCGCGCTTCCTTCCTTTTACAGCGACGGCAGCTTCGCCGTCTGGCCGCGCTCCAAAACGGCATCCGCGGACTGGGCCTTCTGGGACACCACCAACGAGAACATCTTCGCCACCGTGCAGCATTCGTTCGGCAACGGCTGGAACCTGACATTCGATTACAACTGGCTGCGCAATGCGCAGACAAGCGAGATTCTGTATCTGTCGGGCCTGGTCGATCCCGATACCGGGCGGATCCAGTCGACCTATCCCTATTCCGATGATGGCGAGAGCATCCAGAACAGCTTCGATCTGAAGCTGAACGGAACGGTGGGCCTGTTCGGCCGGCAGCACGAATTCGTGCTGGGCGCGCTCCACAGCGTCATGAACCGGGAAAACACCACCTATGCCGCGCTCAGCCTTCCCGATCCCGGTGATTACATCCATTGGGACGGAAGCGAATATCCTTATCCCGGATTTTCGGACGAGGGGAGCCTGGAGGTCGATGAGCGCACGGAGCAAACCGGTTATTATGGTGCGTTCCGCCTGAATGTGAGCGATCGGCTGAAAGTGATCGGCGGCGGCCGCCTTTCGAGCTGGGAACTGTCGGGATTCAATTTCGGCGATCCGCGCGAATATGGCGATGACGGCGTCTTCATTCCCTATGCCGGCGTGCTGTACGATCTCACCGCGCATCATCGGCTGTACGCCAGCTATACCGAGATTTTCGAGCCACAGAACGCGCGCGATCGCAACGGTGACTATCTGGCGCCGATCCGCGGCAAGGCCTATGAAATCGGTCTGAAGAGCGCGTTCTTCAACGATGCGCTGCAAACGTCCGTCGCCTTGTTCCGTATCGAGCAGGACAATCTGGCCCAGCCTGACATCGGCCATTTCATTCCCGGCGTGAATCCGCCGGCCCAGGCCTCCTATGCCGCCGAAGGCGCCACCAGCCAGGGTTTCGAGGTCGAGGTTACAGGACGACCGGCACCCGACTGGAACATCAATGCCGGCATCAGCCATTTCGAAATCGACGACGCCGATGACGCGCCGGTCAATACCGACTATCCACGGACCCTGTTCAAGCTGTTCACCACATACCGCCTGCCCGCTTCGCTTCACCGGCTGGTTCTGGGCGGCGGCGTGACCTATCGCAGCAAGGCCTATTCCGAAGGTTCGAACCCTACCACCGGCACCCCGTTCCGTTTCCAGCAGGACGGCTATGCCCTGGTCAATCTGATGGCGCGTTACGACCTGACGCCGGCGATCCAGCTACAGGCCAATGTGCAGAACCTGTTCGACGTGACCTATTACAGCCAGATCGGGTTCTACAGCCAGTATCGCTACGGAGCGCCGCGCAATTTCACCATCAGCGCCGCCTACCGGTTCTGAGGCGCCGTCCCGAGGATCGGACGGGAGACGGGACGCCCCCGTCAGCCTTCGGGCTTTGCCATCTTCGTATGCTGCTTCGCGAGCATGCTGTCGGGCGTCAGGTGCGACATCGCCGCCTGGACCTTGTTCTTTGCGCCGGAGACGACATGCGCCGAGCCCTGCATCAGCGCTTCCCATCCGGTTTCGGCCGTCTTGGCGGGATTTTCCTTGCTGTCGTCCTTGCCGACGGGGGTGTCGAGCATGCCGGCGCGGCGGAAGAACGGCGTGTCGGTCGGCCCCGGCATCAGCACCGTGACCTGCACCCCGGTATCGGCCAGTTCCTCGCGAAGCGCATAGGCGAAACTGTCGAGATAGGCCTTGGTGCCGTTATAAACCGCCTGATAGCTGCCCGGAATCAGGCCGGCGATCGATCCCGTGATGAGGATGCGCCCTTCACCGCGCGCGACCATCTTTTGCGCGATTTTCTGGAGCAGATAGGTCGTGCCCGTCACGTTGGTGTCGATGACCCGGCGCCACGAAGCGGGGTCCTGCTCGACAAAGGCGTGGCCGAGCCCGCGCCCGGCATTCGCGATGAGGATGTCTACGGGCCGGTCGCCGATCGCGGCAAGCAGGCGGTCATTGCCCTCGAAGGTCGCGAGATCGGCGTTTACCGCCTCCACCGCGACATTCCGTCCGCTCAGCGAATCCGCCGCGACGTCGATCTCGGCCTCGTCTGCGGCGAGCACGAGGTCGTAGCCCTCGCGCGCTGCGATGCCCGCGAATTCGCGCCCGATACCGGTGGACGCGCCGGTAATGACGGCAAGCTTGTTGGCCATGATCAGTTCTCCATACCGGGTCTGAGGACAACTTTGGTGTATTCGTCCTGGTGGTTCTTGAAATTCGCATATCCCGACGCGGCGCTTTCCAGCGGGAGGTGGTGGGAGATGAGAAATGTGGTGTCGATCTTGCCCGCACTGATCATGTCGAGAAGCTTTTGGCCGTATTTCTGGACATGGGTCTGGCCGGTCCGGACCGTGAGCCCCTTTTCCATGAGCGCGCCCAAGGGGAATTTGTCGGTCATCCCGCCATAAACGCCGGGAATGGAAAGGCGGCCGGCCTTGCGGACCGACAGGATCGCCTGCTTGAGGGCGGACGCCCGGTCCGCACCGACGCCGACCCTCTGCTTGGCGATATCGAGCATGTTGTCGACGGCGAAACCGTGCGCCTCCATGCCGACCGCGTCGATCACCGCATCGGGACCGACGCCGCCGGACATCGCCATCAGCGCCTCGCGCACATCGGTTTCATGGAAGTTGATCACATCCGCGCCAAGGCCCTTGGCGAGTTCCAGCCTGTGCGGATAATGGTCGATGACGATGACGCGCGCCGCCCCCATGATGAGCGCGCTTTGCGCTGCGAACAGGCCGACCGGACCCGCTCCCCAGACAGCGACGGTGTCACCGCCCGATATTTCCGCATTCTCGGCCGCCATCCACCCGGTCGGGAGGATGTCGGACAGGAACAGCACGCGATCGTCGTCAAGCGCATCGTCCTCGATCACGATCGGACCGACATCGCTGAACGGAACGCGTACATACTGGGCCTGCCCACCGGGATAACCGCCGGTCAGGTGCGAATAGCCGAACAGGCCGCCCATCGGCGTTCCGTAGAGCGTTTCCGACATTTCCTGCTTTTCGACCGGATTGGAATTGTCGCAGGTGCTGAACTGCTGACGCTCGCAGAAATAGCAGCTCCCGCACGAGATGGTGAACGGCACCACCACCCGCTGCCCCTTGCGCAGCGGGGATTTCGGTCCGGTTTCGACCACCCGGCCCATGAATTCGTGGCCGAGAATATCGCCCGGCAAGACCGCCGGAATTACGCCGTCGTAAAGGTGAAGGTCGGACCCGCAGATCGCGGTCGACGTGACTTCGATGACGGCATCGCGCGGATTTACGATCTCGGGATCGGGAACGCTGTCGACGCGAACGTCCTTCTTTCCGTGATAGCAGAGCGCTCTCATCAGGTCGTCTCCTTTGCATCGCGCCGGTTGTGCGAGGTCGCGATCTCGCCGGTTTCCATCAGCATCCGGAACCGTCTGAGATCACGCCGGGCCTGGATCGCCGGTTCGCGCTGAAAAATCTTCGCGACCGCTTTTCCGGTCTTTCCGAGTGGCGGCTTGTAGGCGACAGTCAGCGACACCTGGGTTCCGCCACCGGGCGCATCATGGAATGCGACCCTGCCTTCGGTGTCGATGTCGGAGCTTTCCACCGATCGCCAGGCGATCAGCGCACCGTCGCGCTCCTCGGCAATTTCGGTATCGACGGAAACGGTTTTCCCGCCCGGCGCCTTTATCGTCCAGCGCCATCCGTCGCCGCGCCGCTCGACAGTTTCGAGATTTTCCATGAAGTCGGGAAGCTTTTCAAAGTCGCGCCAGCGCCTGAACAATTCATCGCGAGGCGGTTTCGTGATCGTCACGGTCGCGCCCGTGACGTCATAGTTTCCGAAACGGCTGGTGCGCGCGGTGCGGCCCGGCGCATCATCATGCGCACCCCGTTTCGTACCCGATCGGGCGAGCAGTACACCGCCTAGAGCCGTAAGCCCGCCGACAAAAACACCGGCGACAAGCACCGCTGGACGTCTCATTCGCTGTCTCCTCTCTTGGGGGCACAGCGCTCGACCTGGCCACTCGTTCCGTGTTTTCCCCGAAATGCCGGCGAAAAACGGTCCGTGCGCAAAAATCAGGGCTAAATACTGATTTAAATCAGTTTTACTCCCGGTCGTCGGGTAGATGGTTCGTTCGAGAAGGCGCTTCGATCTCACCCTTCGCTCGAAATCCGTCCTTGCGAGGAACGCGGGTGGCCACATGCGGGTTTGAGCGGCTGAGGGGATGATATGCGCCTGAGCCTGGAAGATCATGCCTGGTGGGAACGCGGCGTCATTTACCAGATCTATCCCCGGTCGTTTCAGGACAGCGACGGCGACGGAATCGGCGATCTACGCGGGATCGAGCGGCGGCTCGATTATATAGCCGCGCTAGGCGTGGATGCGATCTGGCTGTCGCCGATCTTTCCTTCGCCCATGGCCGATTTCGGATATGACATCACCGACCATTGCGACGTGGCGCCGGTTTTCGGCGACCTCGCGGCCTTTGACCGCCTGCTCTGTGCGGCCCATGCCAGGGGGCTGAAGCTGCTGCTCGACTTCGTGCCCAACCACAGTTCGGATCGGCATCCCTGGTTTATCGAAAGCCGCAAGTCGCGCGCCAGTCCGAAACGCGACTGGTACATCTGGCGCGATCCCGCCCCGGACGGCGGACCGCCCAATAACTGGACCAGCGACATGGGCGGTTCGGCCTGGGAATTCGACGCCGCGACCGGCCAATATTACCTTCATGCCTTTTTGAAGGAGCAGCCCGACCTCAACTGGCGCAATCCGGACGTGCGATCCGCGATGATCGACGTGCTGCGGTTCTGGCTGGATCGCGGGGTCGACGGCTTTCGCATCGACGTATTGTGGCACATGGTGAAGGCCGAGGGGCTGCCCGACAATCCGGTGAACCCCCATTACCGGCCGGACATGGGCGAGAAATACAAGGTGCTGCAGCACCATTCGACCAATCAGCCGGACGTTCACGAGATCGCCGCCGAATTCCGCAGCCTTGCCGACAGCTATGGCGAGCGTCTGCTGGTCGGCGAGATTTTCCTGCCGCTCGACGCGCTGATGGAATATTACGGCACGCCGGATGCGCCCGGCGTGCACCTGCCATTCAATTTCCAGCTTCTGGACGCTTCGTGGGATGCCGCCAGTCTGGCCCCGACCATCGCCGCCTATGAAGCCGCGCTGCCGCCCGGTTGCTGGCCCAATTGGGTCATGGGCAGTCACGACGCGCCGCGTATCGCCGATCGGCTGGGCGCGGATCAGGCCCGGGTCGCGGCGATGCTGCTGCTGACGCTGCGCGGCACGCCGACGCTCTATCAGGGGGACGAGCTTGGCATCGGCCGCGTGGCAATCCCGCCCGACCGCGTCCGCGACCCGCAGGACCTGCGCCAGCCCGGACTGGGCCTGGGCCGGGATCGGGCGCGCACGCCGATGGCATGGGACGGATCGCCCCATGCCGGATTCAGCGATTTCGAGCCGTGGTTGCCACTCCACGAGGACTGGACGGTGCGCAACGTGGCGAACCAGGCAGGGGACCCGAATTCGATGCTGTCGCTGTACCGCACATTGCTCGCCCTGCGGCGCGCCAGCCCGGCGCTGAGGATCGGCGAATATGCCGCATTGCCGGCCGATTCCGGCACCTTGTGCTATCAACGAAGACATGGTGACGAGCGGTTGCTGATCGCGCTCAACCTGACGGGCGAGCCGCGTCGCCTCATTCTGCCGGACGACAGCGGCGCGGCCGAGTTGCTGGTGTCGACGCTTCCGGATGCCACGCTCGGCGACGCGCTGGCCCCGAACGAAGGGCTGCTGCTCCGCCTGGGTGGTGCACGATGAGCATGCGGATCGCGATGCTCGCCCCGATCGCATGGCGTACACCGCCGCGCCATTACGGCCCGTGGGAACTGGTCACGAGCCTCCTGACCGAAGCACTGGTCGCACGCGGAATCGATGTGACGTTGTTCGCGACCCGCGACAGCATCACCAGCGCCGCGCTCGACGGCGTGGTGCCCGCACCCTATGCCGAAGATCCTGCCATCGACGCCAAGGTCTGGGAGTTTCGGCACCTGGCGCACCTGTTCCGCCAGGCGGAGCGGTTCGACCTGATCCACAACCAGGCCGATTTTCCCGCCCATGCCTTCGCCGATCTGGTCGAGACGCCCATGGTGACCACGATCCACGGCTTTTCTTCGGATCGCATCCTGCCGATGTACCGGCCATATCAGCACCGCGTGCATTACGTCGCGATCAGCGATGCGGACCGCCATCCCGATCTTTCCTATGCGGCGACGATCCACCATGGCATCGCGCTCGACGCGTTCGCGTTCGATGCGCAGGGCAGCGAAGACCTGCTGTTCTTCGGCCGCATCCACCCCGACAAGGGCGTGGCGGAGGCGATCGCCGCCGCGCGCGCCTGCGGTCGCCGGCTGGACCTCTACGGGATCGTTCAGGACCGGGAATATTATGACAGCATCGTCGCGCCGGCCCTCGACGGCGTGACGGTCCGGTATCACGGACCGGTCGGTGGCGCCCGGCGCGTGGAGGCACTCGGGGCGGCACGCGCCTTGTTGCATCTGATAAATTTCGAGGAGCCCTTCGGCTTGTCGGTCATCGAGGCGATGGCCTGTGGCACACCGGTCATCGCCACGCGGCGCGGATCAATGCCCGAACTGATCGAACACGGTGTCACCGGCTTCCTGGTCGATCGGCCCGACCAGGTGCCCGAAGCGATCGAGCGCGCCGGGGATCTGGATCGCCTCGCCATTCGCCGCGCGGTCGAAGCCCGGTTCGGCGTCGATCGAATGGCCGACGACTATATCGCGCTTTACCGCCGGATCCTCGGGCGCGCGGAGTAGTGCCTGGCACGTTCGGGGCGGCGGCGGCGACAAAATGTTCGGCACTTGTTCTCATGGAACATCTGGTGTACGAATCCTCCCGCGTTGAAGAACGGACGCGAATGATCTAGCGACGGGAGCTTCATTCATGGCGGCAAATCTGAAGGTCATCGACAGCGATATGGCAGCATCCAACGACAAGGCGACGGGCGACAGGCAGAAGGCGCTCGACGCGGCACTGGCGCAGATCGACAGGGCCTTCGGAAAAGGTTCGGCGATGAAGCTGGGCCAGAAGGAGACGATGCAGGTCGAGGCCATCTCGACCGGTAGTCTCGGCCTCGACATTGCGTTGGGGGTCGGCGGGTTGCCGCGCGGTCGCGTGATCGAGATCTACGGCCCCGAAAGTTCCGGCAAGACGACGCTGGCGCTGCACGTGATTGCCGAGGCGCAGAAAGTGGGGGGCACCGCAGCCTTCGTCGATGCCGAACACGCACTCGACCCCGTATATGCCCGCAAGCTCGGCGTCGATATTGACGAATTGATCGTGTCGCAGCCCGATACCGGCGAGCAGGCGCTGGAGATCACCGATACGCTGGTCCGATCGAACGCCATCGACGTGCTGGTCGTCGATTCGGTGGCGGCGCTGACCCCGCGCGCGGAGATCGAGGGGGAAATGGGCGACAGCCATGTCGGCCTGCAGGCGCGCCTGATGTCGCAGTCGCTGCGCAAGCTGACCGGCTCGATCAGCCGCTCGCGCTGCATGGTGATCTTCATCAATCAGCTTCGCATGAAGATCGGCGTGATGTACGGCAACCCGGAAACGACGACGGGCGGCAACGCGCTGAAATTCTATGCCAGCGTTCGGCTCGACATCCGCCGGACGGGCGCGATCAAGGATCGCGACGAGGTGATCGGCAACTCGACCCGGGTGAAGGTGGTGAAGAACAAGGTCGCACCACCGTTCAAGCAGATCGAGTTCGACATCATGTACGGCCAGGGTATCTCCAAGATCGGCGAAGTGCTCGACCTGGGCGTGAAGGCCGGGCTGGTCGAGAAGGCCGGGGCATGGTTTTCCTATGACAGCGTCCGGATCGGTCAGGGGCGGGAGAATGCCAAGACCTTCCTCAAGGAAAATCCCGAAATGCTCGAAAAACTGGAACGGGCGATTCGCGGCAGGACGGAGGAGGTGTCCGAGGAGATGATGGCCGGGCCCGACGCCGACGCCTGACCGACTTCGGGTTGCCGCCCCCGCATCCCGGACGGCGGGGCGGGTCGTCCATGAAAATATCCCGTCACGGGACCTGTGCCGTCGCGGCGCCTGGTTTCCGTGACGGCGCAGTATCCGGCATTCCGCGATTCTGCCGAGGCGACAGAGTGGCTTTGCACGGCGCACGGCAAGGCGGTATCGCTTCGCCACCGGATTTCTGGCGGAGTTTCGGCCGATGTCGCTTGTCGTTCACCATCTCGAAAATTCACGCTCGCAACGCATTCTCTGGCTATTGGAGGAACTCCGCCTCGACTATCGCGTGAAGCGCTACGAGCGCGATTCCGGAACGATGCTGGCGCCGCCCGAACTGCGGCGGGTTCATCCGCTCGGCAAAGCGCCGCTGCTGGAGGATGACGGCACCGTCATCGCCGAAACCGGCGCCATCGTCGAATATCTGGTCGAGAAAGCGGATGGGAAGCTCGGACCGCCGCCGCACCGCCGCTCGATGCTGCAATATCGCCATTTCCTGCATTATGCCGAGGGCTCGCTGATGCCGCCGCTGTTCACGAAGCTCGTGCTCAGCCGGGTGCCGCTACTCGGCAAAACCGCGCAGAAACGCTTTCAACCGATGATCGACGTTCATCTCGATTATGTCGAAGCCGAGCTTTCCGACCGGCCCTGGTTCGCCGGCGATCGGTTCACCGCAGCCGATGTGATGATGAGCTTTCCGCTGGAGGCAGCGCGGGCGCGCGCCGGGCTGAACGAGAGCCGCCCGGCAACGCTTCGGTGGCTCGACACCATTCATCAGAGGCCCGGATATCAGGCAGCACTCGCCAAAGGCGGTCCCTATGCCTATGCCTGAGCGCCAAAGTGGAATTCGAGGGGGTAGACGATAATGGATTCAGCCGAACAGGCGACGGAGCGCCGCGGCATTTCCTTGCAGATGCAGATGCTCGCGGGCTTCCTAATCGGGCTTGTCGGGGGCCTGGTCGTGCACGTGACCGCGGCCGATGCGCCCTGGGTGGCATTCGTGACGAGCTATGTCACCGGCCCGATCGGGCAGTTGTTCCTGCGGCTGCTGTTCATGCTGGTCATTCCGCTGCTGTTTTCCGCGCTGGTCGTCGGGATAGCGGAGATGGGCGAAATCCGTTCGCTGCGCCGCGTCGGGCTGCGCACGCTGATCCTGACGGTGGCCGTTTCCACCATCGCGGTGGTCGTCAGCATCGTGCTGGTGAACCTGTTGCAGCCGGGCCGCGGGGTCGACCCTGCCATGGCGCAGCAGATGCTGGCCGATGCGGGCGGGCGCGCCAATGCGATCCTGTCGCGCAGCGGCGATACGCCGCATGGCATGGACGCGGTGCTCGGCATCGTGCCGTCCAATGTCATCGCGGCCATGGCCGACAACGACATCCTGGCAGTGATGTTCTTCGCCCTGTTCTTCGGCATCGGAATCGTGCTGGTGGACAAGCCCGAAGTCGAGCGGCTGAAAAATGTCGTCGAAGGCGTGTTCGAGGTGGCGATGCGGTTGATCGGCCTCGTCATCAAGCTCGCGCCGATCGCGGTGTTCTGTTTCATGTTCAACCTCGCCGCCCTGTTCGGCTGGGATCTGCTGGTCCGCCTGTCGGCCTATGTCGGGGTCGTTCTGGCCGCGCTCGGCGTGCAGATGTTCGTGGTCTTCCCGCTGCTGCTGATCTTCCTCGCCAAGCGGTCGCCGCTGGCGTTCTTCCGGGAAACGCAGGAGGCGAGCGTGATGGCGTTTTCGACCGCTTCGTCGAACGCCACGCTACCGACCTCGCTGCGCGTCGCGGATACGGAACTCAAGCTGCCGCCCCGCGTGGCGCGCTTCGTGCTGACGATCGGGGCAACCGCGAACCAGAACGGTACGGCGATGTTCGAGGGCGTGACGGTCCTGTTCCTCGCCCAGTTCTTCGGCGTCGACCTCTCCATCGTGCAGCAGTTCACGGTAATGCTGATCTGTATTCTCGGCGGAATCGGCACCGCCGGCGTGCCGGCAGGATCCTTGCCGGTCGTGGCGCTGATCCTCGGCATGGTCGGCGTGCCGCCCGCGGGCATCGGGCTCGTGCTGGGGGTCGACCGCTTTCTCGATATGTGCCGGACGACCCTGAACGTCACCGGTGACCTGGTACTGGCGACGGTCGTCGCGGCGGGCGAGCCGGAAACCGATGGTCGCGGGCAATTGGAAGCGGCCGCGTGATCGGCCGGCGTCAGTGGATCGCCGGGGCCGCGCTCGCCCCGTTGGTGCTGCCGCGCCTGCTTCGCGCCGCGGAGATCGATACGTCCGGCCTGTCGGATATCACCGGCAATGCCCGGCCCATCGGCGCCGATGAACGCCGGCGTCGTGTCGCGAAGGCGCAGAAGCTGATGCGCGACAATGGCATCGGCGCGGTGCTGATCGAGCCGGGATCGTCGATGACGTATTTTTCCGGCGTCCGCTGGTGGCGCAGCGAACGGCTCACCGCGCTGATCCTGCCGGCCGATGGCGAACCATGTATCACGACGCCGTTTTTCGAGGCGCCGTCGGTCAAGGAGACGCTGGGCATCGAGGCCGATATCCGCGTCTGGCAGGAGGATGAGAATCCGCTGAAGCTGGTCGCCGGGTTCCTGAAGGAGCGGGGCCTGGCCGGCCGGCCGATCGGCATCGAGGAAACGGTGCGATATTTCGCGGTGGACGGCTTGCAACGCCTTCTCCCGGACGCGCGGATCGTGTCGGCCAACCCGGTGGTACGGGGATGCCGGATGATCAAGACGCCCGCCGAAATCGCGCTGATGCAGATCGCGACCGATGTGACGATCGCGGCCTATCGCTGGACCCACCCCCGCGTGGAACGCGGCATGACGCCGGCGGATATCGGTGCGCTGATGACGGCGGCCACCACGGCACTGGGCGGCGAAGTGGAGTTCAACCTCATCCTGCTCGGCGAAGCGGCGGCCTATCCCCACGGTTCGGGCAAGCCGCAGCAGGTGCGTGACGGCGAAATCGTGCTGATGGATTGCGGCTGCACCGTTCACGGCTATCAGTCCGACGTATCGCGAACCTTCGTCCACGGCGAGCCGTCGGCCGAGCAGCGCAAGGTCTGGAACCAGGTTCATCGCGGGCAGCAGGTCGCGTTCGAAGCCGCGAAGATTGGCGCGCCGGCGGGCAGTGTCGACGATGCCGTTCGCCGTTATTACGAGTCGCTCGGCTACGGGCCGGGATACCGGCTGCCCGGCCTGTCGCACCGAACCGGCCACGGTATCGGCCTGGACGGGCACGAGCCGGTCAACCTGGTGCGCGGCGAGATGACGAAGCTCGCGCCCGGCATGTGCTTTTCCGACGAGCCCGGCATCTATATCCCCGGGAGGTTCGGTGTTCGCCTGGAGGATTGTTTCCACATGACCGAAACCGGGCCGAAATTCTTCAGTCAGCCGCCGCCATCGATCGAGCGCCCGATGGGATGACGGGACAGCGACGACTGCCGGCGGCATCGTCTGCCGCAATCGGTTAACCTGTGTTGCTTTTCAGTCGTTTACGCTCGGCTTTCCACATGGTGTCGAGCTTCGGTCCGGCATCACCGTGAATACGCTGTCGCAGGACGACGCCGCGCAGTTTCAAATCACGGCTGCGCAGGATCCGCCCTTCGGTGGTGAAGACCACATCGTAAATCGCCTTGTCGGTGCGATGGCGATCGCCATCCCAATAGGACGCGGTGATCGCCACCGGTAGCCGCCCTTCGACAGCATCCGGCCCGCCATCGGTGATCGCGAGCAGCTTGTCCTCGAACCAGCCCGCCTCAATTTGCGGCTGGACCATCGCCTGCCGCACCGGCAGCCCCAGCGAAGGGGGAAAGCGTACATCGATGCTCTGTACGCCGTGATCGGCCATGTCCTGCAGCGCCAGCACGTCGCCACCGCCTTTCATGGTGCCGTTGAACGACACCAGTGCCTGTTCCCGCTCGGCGATCTCCTTTGCCTTGGCCTCGCGCGCGGCCTCCTTGGCGCGTGCATCTTCCTGGCTGTGGCGCATCGCGACATTGTTCCATAGCGTCAGCCCCGAGATGAGCAGGCCGAAGACGGCGAGGATTTCGCCCAGCGTCAGCCAACGGCGCCAGCGCGGGCGTTCGGGTGGCGGCGTCTCGTCGCTCACCGGCCGCCGGCCTCCAGCAGCCGCCGCGGCGCGACCAGTTCCCAACTGATGGCGACGCGGTCGGAAACGCGGTCCCAGTCGACATCGCCGCAATCGAGCCGCATACCGACCCAGTCCGACGGGCCGAAATAGGGCGGCTTGTAATAGCAACCGGGGTCGATCTCGATCAGCGTTTCCTGCTCCTCGGCACCGCTGGTCTTGACGATCACCGACGTTACGCCGTCGCCGTGATGGTCGTGCCAGAAATAGGCGAACATCCTGCCCTTTTCGATATGGAAAGCGGGCATCCCGTGCGACAGCTTTTCGCGCGTCTCGGGCAGCGCCAGGCAGATGGCGCGCAGTTTTTCGAGCGCCGCGTCGGTTGTCATCGCCTCACGAACTCCGCCAATATTCGGGGGTAGAGGCGATGTTCCTCTTTCAGCACGCGTGCGGCAAGTGTTTCCGGCGTGTCGTCCGGCAGGATCGGCACCTCGGACCGGCCAAGCACCGCACCGCCATCGAGCTGCTCGGTCACGATATGCACCGATGCGCCGGCCACGGCGTCTCCCGCCGCGATCGCGCGGGCATGGGTGTCGAGCCCCTTATATCTGGGCAGCAGCGAAGGATGGATGTTGATGATGTGGTCGCGCCAGCGGGCGACGAACGCGTTCGACAGCAGCCGCATATAGCCGGCAAGCGCGATCGTCTGGACACCGGCACTGCGCAGCGCGGCGTCGACTGCCGCTTCATAGTCGGCCTTCGCCATCCCCTTCGGCGACTGGGCAAAGGTCGCGACACCGTTCTCGCGCGCCCAGGCGAGGCCCGGCGCCTCGGGCTTGTCGCTCGCGACGAGCACCACCTCGTACGGGCAATCCCCGGCGCGCGACGCCTCGACGAGCGCCGCCATGTTCGATCCACGGCCCGAAAGCAGGATGCCGACGCGGTGTTTAGCCATGGTGCGTGGCGGACCAGTCGGCATCGGCGTTCCAGGTGCCAGCACTGCCGCGAACGGTGCAGCCCTTGTCGCCACTGCCGATGCTGCCGATCGGGAACACTGTCTCGCCCGTCGCGCGCAGCGCATCCGCGACCGTTTCTGCATCGTCGGCAGCGACGACCACCGCCATGCCGACGCCGCAGTTGAACGTGCGTGCGAGTTCTTCGGGTTCGATCGCGCCCTCTGCCTGCAGAAAGGCCATCAGCGGCGGTTGCGTCCAGCCGTCGGCGTCGACCGTTGCGTGACATCCGTCGGGCAGCACACGCGGGATGTTCTCGAGCAGCCCGCCGCCGGTGATGTGGGCCAAGGCATGGATACGATTTTCACGCAACAGCGGCAGAAGCGATTTCACATATATGCGCGTCGGCGCCATCAGGGCGTCGATCAACAGGCGGTCGTGGTCGAACGGGGCAGGGCGGTCGAGTTGCCAGCCTTTGTCGACCGCAAGCTTGCGTACGAGCGAATAGCCGTTCGAGTGCACGCCGGACGATGCAAGTCCCAGAATCACGTCGCCGGGCGCCGCCCTGGATCCGTCGAGCAGCGCATCGCGCTCGACCGCGCCGACGCAGAAGCCGGCGAGATCGTAATCGCCGTCCGCGTACATCCCCGGCATTTCCGCGGTCTCGCCGCCGATCAGCGCGCAGCCCGCCTGCTTGCAGCCTTCGGCGATCGAGGCGACCACACGCTCGGCGACCGTGTTGTCCAGCTTGCCGCTGGCATAATAGTCGAGAAAGAAGAGCGGCTCGGCGCCCTGCACGATCAGGTCGTTGGCGCACATCGCGACGAGATCGATTCCGATTCCGTCATGGGCATCGTGCTGGATGGCGAGCTTCAGCTTGGTGCCGACGCCGTCATTGGCCGCGACCAGAAGCGGGTCGGTGAATCCCGCCGCCCTGGGATCGAACACGCCGCCGAACCCGCCGAGATCGGCATCGGCGCCGGGGCGCCGCGTCGCCCGTGCGAGCGGGCCGATCGCGCGGACGAGCGCGTTTCCCGCTTCGATCGAGACACCGGCACCGGCATAGCTATAGGGGCGTTCCTGCCCGTATTCTTCACTCATGCGCACGGCCCTAGCCAGATCACGCTTGGATTTCCACGCCCGCTTCGCCAAAAGAGACGGCAAATGATCCAGCCGCGTTTCCGTAAAGCCTTGCGCATTGTCCTGCCGCTCGCATTCGGTGCGGGGGCGACTGCGCTGTTCGCGCAGTCGGTCCGCGTCGACCGAGACGGTCCGGTGGCCATCTCCGACAGTTTCGAGGTCAACGGGATTCATGTCGACGTCACGGCCGACGGTTCCGAAGAGGCGCGACAGGACGGGTGGCGAATCGCCCAGCGCAAGGGGTGGGCGATGCTGTCGCGGCGCTTGACCGGCAAGGCCGGCTCCCTTTCCGATTCGGCCCTGAACGGCGTGGTGGCAGCCGTCGTCGTCGATCACGAGGAAATCGGCCCGAAACGGTACGTCGCCGATCTGGGCATCCTGTTCAGTCGCGAGCGTGCCGGGCGCCTGCTGGGCGTCACGACCCGGATCGCACGTTCCCGACCCATGCTGCTGGTGCCGCTCCAATGGTCGGGCGGCGTGGGTACGGCGTTCGAGCGCAATACGGCCTGGACGGATGCGTGGAACCGCTTTCGCACGGCGGGCAGCAAGATCGATTATGTCCGTCCCGCCGGCACGGGGCCGGACCCGCTGCTCCTGAACGCCGGGCAGGTGGGGAGGCGCGGGCGCGGCTGGTGGCGTTCGACCCTCGATCAATATGGCGCGACGGATGTCCTGGTTCCGCAGGTCCGCTTGCGCCGGCAGTGGCCTGGCGGCCCCATCGTTGCGACCTTCACCGCAGGCCACGGACCGGACAATCAGCGGCTGACCCGGTTTTCCCTGCGCGTGGAGAACGCCGACGGCCTGGATGCGTTGCTCGATGAAGGGGTGAAGCGCCTGGATGCGGCCTATCAGAAGGCGCTCAATGACGGCGTGCTCCGGCTGGACCCGATGCTGGCGATTCGTCCTGCCGAAACGGACGAGAAGCCGGCGGAGACCACGGACGAAGCCGCCATCGAGACGATTCCGGATCCCGACGCTGCTGGCGCCGAGCCGAATCCGGCTGCGGCGTCGAACACGATCAATATTCAGTACGAAACCCCCGGCGCGACGACGGTGACCACCACCGAATCGGCGCTGCGCGCCATTCCCGGCGTGCGCTCGGCAGTGACGAGCAGCCTCGCGCTCGGCGGAATGTCGGTCATGCAGGTGCGATATAGCGGCAATATCGACGCCCTCCGTGCCGCGCTGGAATCGCGCGGCTGGCAAGTTCAGGCCGGATCGGGCACGCTGCGGATCACGCGGACAGAAGGCGGGGGCTGATGGCGCAACTCGATCTCCCGCTCGGCTGGCCCGCCGATGCGAGCGAGGGCGAGTTCGTAGTCGGCGAAGCCAATGCCCGGGCGGTGCACCACCTGGAACATCGTGGTTCCTGGCCGTTGATGGCGACCATTCTGGCAGGCCCGCGAAAATCGGGGCGCAGCTTGCTTGGCCGTATCTTCGCCGCGCATAGCGGGGGCACGCTGATCGACGACGCCGAACGCGAGGACGAGGAAGCGCTGTTCCACGCCTGGAACCGGGCGCAGATGGATCGGCGGCCGCTGTTGATGATCGCCGATGCGCCGCCACCGGAATGGAAGGTGCAATTGTCGGATCTCCGCACGCGATTGACGGCAACGCCGGTCGTCAGGATCGGCGATCCGGATGATGCCCTGATGCGCGATTTGCTGCACCGCTATCTCGAACGACGGCGCATCGTCGTTCGTCCCGAGGTGGTCGATTGGATCGCGGCGCGGACGGAACGCAGCTATGTCGCTTTGTGGCGCGTTGTGGATGCGCTGGAAGACGGGCTGGAAGGCCGCCGGGGGCGCCGCTTGTCGATCCCCGTGGCACGAGCCACATTGGCGGACGCCGGGCTGCACTCCGATGAAATATCCGCTGATCACTAGCAGGAACAGGGCCGCATGAATTACGCCGCTCCCAACCGCGCCACGACCGAACGGGCGGAGTCGGATGATCGCTTGTTCAACCGGGAGCTTTCCTGGCTGGCCTTTAACCGCCGCGTGTTGGAAGAAGCCAGCAACACGGCGCACCCGCTGCTGGAACGCATCGGCTTCCTGTCGATATCGGGTTCCAATCTCGACGAATTCTTCATGGTGCGCGTGGCCGGCCTCAAGGGGCAACAGCTCCAGGGGGTGGAACAGCGTTCGGCCGATGGGTTGACGCCGGGCCAGCAGCTTTCGGCCATCGTCGAAGAGGTCAGCCGGCTGGTGCACGATCAGCAAGCGATCTGGCGGGAACTACGCCAGCAGGTCCGCGGCGAAGGCATTGCCGTTCTCGACGTGGAAGATATCACCGGCGACATTGCCGACGAACTGGAACGCCTGTTCCGCGAGCAGATCTTTCCCATCCTGACACCGCAGGCGCTGGACCCGGCGCATCCCTTTCCCTTCATCCCCAACAAGGGCCTGAGCGTCATCTTCGACCTAGAGCGGGAATCGGACGGCGTAGAGGTGCGCGAACTGGTGCTGCTGCCGGCAACGACGGCTCGCTTCGTGCGGCTGCCGGGGGCGAACGCACGCTATGTCGCGGCGGAAACGCTGATCAAGCGGTTCTCCTCGCAGCTTTTTCCCGGATATCGTGTCAAATCGTCGGCGGCGTTCCGCATCCTGCGCGACAGCGATATCGAGATCGAGGAAGAGGCCGAGGATCTGGTCCTGTATTTCCGCAGCGCGATCAAGCGCCGCCGGCGCGGCCGGGTGATTCGGCTGGAGATGGAAACCGATATCAGCCATGTCCTGGAAGGCGTCCTGAAGGAGGAACTGGGCGATATCGAAACTGCGATGACGGAAACCGGCGGCTTTCTGGCGCTCGGCGACCTCTCCACGCTGTCGGACGAAGACCGCCCCGACCTGAAATTCTCGCCGTTCAGTCCGCGCTTTCCCGAGCGCATCCGTGAATATGGCGGAGACTGTTTCGCCGCGATCCGGGCCAAGGATATCGTTGTCCACCACCCGTACGAAACGTTCGACGTGGTGCTCGCTTTCCTGAAACAGGCCGCTCAGGACCCCGATGTCGTCGCGATCAAGCAGACGCTGTACCGCGCGGGCAAGCAGTCGGCCGTCATCAATGCGCTGATCGCCGCGGCGGAGGCCGGGAAATCCGTCACCGCCGTGGTCGAGCTGAAGGCGCGGTTCGACGAGGAGCAGAATCTGCTTTGGGCCAATGCGCTCGAACGCGCCGGCGTGCAGGTGGTCTACGGCTTCATCGAGTGGAAGACCCATGCCAAGATCTCCATGGTGGTCCGCAGAGAAGGCAGTTCCTTCCGCAGCTACTGCCATTTCGGGACCGGCAACTACCATCCGGTGACCGCCAAGATTTATACCGATCTCAGCTATTTCACCGCCGATCCTCGCATCGGACGCGATGCGGCGCAGATCTTCAATTACATTACCGGCTATGTCGAGCCGACCCAGCTCGAATGCACGTCGATTTCTCCGCACGGCATGCGCGAGACCCTGTCCAACCTGATCGATACGGAGATCGCCAATGCCAAGGCGGGAAAACCGGCGGCGATCTGGGCCAAGATGAATTCGCTGGTCGATCCCGCCATCATCGAAAAGCTCTATCAGGCGAGTCAGGCCGGGGTGGAGGTGGACCTTGTGGTGCGCGGTATCTGTTGCCTGCGTCCCGGCGTTCCGGGACTTTCGGACAATATTCACGTGAAGTCGGTCGTCGGGCGCTTTCTGGAGCACAGCCGCATCTATGCCTTCGGAAACGGCGAGGCCCTGCCGAACGATGGCGCGCATGTATTCATTTCCTCGGCCGACTGGATGCCGCGCAATTTCGACCGGCGGGTTGAATATATGCTGCCGATCACCAATCCCACGGTGCACGATCAGGTGCTGGACCAGGTGATGGTCGCCAATCTGATCGACAGTGAACAGAGCTGGGAACTGCACCCGGACGGAACCTATGAACGCTTCGATCCCGGCGCGCGCCCGTTTAATCTGCACCGCTATTTCATGACCAATCCGTCGCTGTCCGGGCGGGGCGCGGCGCTGGAAAGCGGCGAATCGATGCCGAAGAAGCTGTCGCTGCGGCGCCGGCCGCACCATTCGCCCCCGGCCGGGAGCGAAAAGGCATGACGACCGCGGCGCTGGCATTTCCCCGTCCGCAACCGGAGGCGGCGTCGGCGCCGCTTCGAAGCGCCATCATCGACATCGGATCCAATTCCATCCGCCTGGTCGTCTATGGCGGCCCGTGCCGCGCCCCCAGCGTGCTGTTCAATGAAAAGGTGCTGGCGGGGCTAGGACGCGGGCTTTCCGAGGGCGGGGCGATCGCGCCCGAAGCGCTCGCCATTGCCAAGCCGGCACTTGCCCGTTTCGCCGCCCTTGCGCGGGAGATGGAAGTCGACGCGGTCCACGCGGTCGCAACAGCCGCGGTGCGGGATGCGAGCAATGGCGAGGAGCTGACGGGCTATTGCCGAAAACTGGGCCTTGAGGTGCGCCTGTTGTCAGGTGTGGAAGAGGCGACGGCGGCGGGGCGGGGCGTCCTGTCCGCCATACCCGGAGCCGATGGCATCGTCGGCGATCTCGGTGGCGGCAGCCTGGAACTCGTCCGCCTGCGGGGCGGTGCAGTCGGCGAATGCGCGTCGTTTCCGCTGGGCGTGCTACGCATCGCGGCCTTGCGCGAGCGCGGCAAGAAGGCGCTGGAAAGGCATGCGCGCGGGCTTCTCGGCGATGCGGGATGGCGAGGTGCGGGCGCCGGGCTTCCTTTCTATCTTGTCGGCGGTTCGTGGCGTGCGCTGGCGCGTCTGGACATGCATGTCAGCAACTATCCCCTGCCGGTGATCCACGGCTATTCCATGCCGATCGACCATATTCCACGACTGCAGCGTGTCATCGCCGATACGGCGGGTGGAGAGCTGAAGGCGATTCCCCACCTGTCCAGCGGACGGGTGCCGATGCTGGGGGATGCGGCGGCGCTGCTCTCGATCCTGCTGGCGGACCTTGGTTCGGACCGGACGATCGTGTCCGCTTTCGGCCTGCGCGAGGGGCTGCTCTACGGCGCGTTGCAGCCCGAACAGCAGGCGAACGACCCGTTGATCGTCGCCGCGCGGGAGGAGGGGCGGCGGCTGGGCCGCTTTCCCGAGCATGGCGACCTGCTCGACCGGTGGATCGCGCCGATCTTCACCGGTGCGGAGGCCGGAACGGAACGGCTGCGGCTCGCGGCCTGCCTGCTCGCCGACGTCGCCTGGCCCGCCAACCCGGACTTCCGTGCGGAAAGGGGCATGGAGATCGCCCTGCACGGCAACTGGGTCGCGATCGACGCGCGCGGGCGGGCGATGGTGGCCCAGGCTCTCTATACCTGTTTCGGCGGCGGCGCGCATACGCCCGAGCCGCTGGGCGCGCTGGCATCCTCGCGGGACCTGCGACAGGCGATCCTGTGGGGACTGGCGCTACGTCTGGGGCAGCGGTGGAGCGGCGGACTCGCGCGGCCGCTTCTGCACTCCACACTGCAAATCGACGGTGGTGCGTTGCAGCTCTGCGTGAACGACGAAGACGCGGTCTTCTATGGCGAGACGGTGGAACGGCGGCACCGGACGCTGGCCGACGCCATGGGGCGGGAGCTCCGCCTCATCCGCACCTGAAGCGTTCGACCATATTCTGACCATCGAGGTGGATGTTCAGCCTGTCGCTACGATAGTCCATCGTCACCGCCATGCCGGGCTGGATCCAGCGTATGGTCCTGGCGCCCGCCCGGTCCCGGGCCTTGGCGCCCAGTTCCGCATTCGCCGGCTGCCCGACGAGATCGTCGAGGCCGCCGGCGTCGCATTGACCCGCGTCCGGGGTCGGCCGAGCCTGTTCGGCCGGTGGCGGCGAGGCGGTCGTCGCGCAGGCGGTAACGGCAAGGATTATCGGTGCGAGCGCGGCTGCGGATTTCATGCTTCCTCCTCCGTTCGGGTCATCTTCAGCTTGCCGCCGCGCACCGTAAAGCCGAGTCGTCCCTCGACCAGCGCCAGCGCATCGCGGCCGAACTGTTCGTATCGCCAACCCTGCAGGACGGGCAAATTGTCCCGTTGCCCGGCGGCCAGTGCCTCCAGATCGTCCGACCGGGCCAACAGACGGGATGCAACGGAAATATCGCGCGACCGGATTTTCAGCAGCAGCTTGAGGAGGTCGGCGACAAGCGCGCCGTCCTTGCCCAGCGCGGGCTTGCGGTCCCCCTTTGACGGCATCTCGTCCTGTGCCAGCGGCTCCGCCTCCGACAGCGCCACCATCATGCGCGCACCGATATCGTTGCCGCCCCACGCGCCGGAAAGGCCGCGGACCTTGGGCAGATCGGACTGCTTTCTCGGCGGGTGGGACGCGATATCGGCCAGCGTTTCGTCCTTGACGATGCGGCCGCGGGGCAGGTTCTTGTTCTGCGCCTCCAACTCGCGCCAGCGGCCGAGCGCCTTCAGCCGGCCCAGCACGTCGGCCTTGCGGCTGTTGATGCGCAGCCGGCGCCACGCGAGATCCGGATCGTTGTAATAGTTGCCCGGATTGGCCAGGCGTTCCATCTCTTCGTTCAGCCAGTCACCGCGCCCGGTTTTCTTGAGTTTGGCCAGCATCTTGGGGAAGATCTTCGACAGGTGGGTGACGTCGGCAATGGCGTAATCGAGCTGTCGCTTGTCGAGCGGCCTGCGGCTCCAGTCGGTGAAGCGCGCGCCCTTGTCGACCTGGATTCCCAGATAGGCGTCGACCAGGTTGGAATAGCCGATCTGTTCACCCTGGCCGAGCGCCATGGCGGCGACCTGGGTGTCGAACAGGGGATAGGGCGTCTTGCCGGTCATGTTGTAGACGATTTCCAGATCCTGGCCGCCGGCGTGGAAGACCTTCAGCACGTCCGCGTTGTCGACCATCAGGTCGAGCAGCGGCGTCAGGTCGATGCCGGTGGCCAGCGGATCGATGGCCGCCGCCTCGTTTTCGTCCGCGATCTGGATGAGGCAGAGTTCCGGCCAGTAACTGTTCTCCCGCATGAATTCCGTATCGACAGTGATGAAGGAGGACTGGGCCAGGCGCGTGCAGAGGTTGGCGAGGGACGCGCTGTCCTCGATCAGGTCGTGAATGTGCATGCCTCTCCCATAACCGCGTGCGGGCGGGTTGACAAAGGACCACTTGACGCGGATTCGCGGGCGCCGGGATTTTTCCGCATTTCAGCGGAGCGACAAGCAACAGGAAGTAGAAGCATAATGCACGCCTACCGCACCCATACCTGCGGCGATCTTCGCGCCAGCCATGTCGGCGAGGAAGTCCGGCTGTCGGGCTGGGTCCACAAGAAGCGCGACCACGGCGACCTGGTCTTCATCGACCTGCGCGACCATTACGGCATGACGCAGATCGTGACCGAGGTCGACGGGCCGGCCTTCGGGGTGATCGAGAGCCTGCGCAACGAATCGGTCGTGACGGTGGCGGGCAAGGTCGTCGCGCGCGACGAGGATGCGGTGAACCCCAATCTTTCGACCGGCGCGGTGGAAGTGCGCGTGACCGAGGCGAGCGTGCAATCGGCGGCGCAGGAGCTGCCGATGCCGGTGGCGGGCGACGCGGAATATCCCGAGGACATCCGCCTGCGCTACCGCTTCCTCGACCTGCGGCGCGAGCGGCTGCACCGCAACATCCAGTTGCGCTCGGACGTCATCACGTCGATCCGCCGGCGCATGGTCGATCAGGGTTTCACCGAGTTCCAGACGCCGATCCTGACCGCCAGTTCGCCCGAAGGCGCGCGCGACTATCTGGTTCCCAGCCGCGTCCATCCCGGCAAGTTCTACGCGCTGCCGCAGGCGCCGCAGATGTTCAAGCAGTTGCTGATGGTTGCCGGTTTCGACCGCTATTTCCAGATCGCGCCGTGCTTCCGCGACGAGGATGCGCGCGCCGACCGCAGCCCCGGCGAATTCTACCAGCTCGATTTCGAGATGAGCTTCGTGACCCAGGACGACGTGTTCGCCGCGATCGAACCCGTGCTGCACGGCGTGTTCGAGGAATTCGCGGGCGACCGTTCGGTCTCCGCGCTGCCGTTCCGTCGCATCCCCTACAAGGAAGCGATGCTGAAATACGGCTCGGACAAGCCGGATCTGCGCAACCCGATCGAGATCAGGGACGTAACCGAGCATTTCAGGGGATCGGGCTTCGGCCTGTTCGACCGCATCGTAGCGGGCGGCGGCGTGGTGCGCGCGATCCCGGCACCCTGCACGGCGGAAAAGAGCCGCAAGTTCTTCGACGACATGAACGAATGGGCGCGTGCCGAGGGACATGCCGGGCTTGGCTACATCACCCGCAAGGGCGGCGAGTTCGGCGGTCCCATCGCCAAGAATCACGGGGCGGAAGCGACGGAGAAGCTTGCCGAAGCGATCGGCCTCGGCCCCGATGACGGCGTGTTCTTTGCCGCGGGCAAGGAATTGCAGGCGGCCAAACTGGCCGGCGCGGCGCGCGCGCGTGTTGGCGAGGAACTGGGCCTTGTCGACGAAAATCGCTTCGAATTCTGCTGGATCGTCGACTTTCCGATGTTCGAATATGACGAGGATGAGAAACGGATCGATTTCAGCCACAATCCTTTCTCGATGCCGCAGGGCGAGATGGAAGCGCTGGAAACCAGGGACCCGCTCGACATCCTCGCTTATCAATACGACATCGTCTGCAACGGCGTGGAGCTTAGCTCGGGCGCGATCCGGAACCACCGGCCGGAAATCATGTACAAGGCATTCGAGATCGCCGGCTACAGCCAGGAGGAGGTCGACAAGAACTTCTCCGGCATGATCAACGCGTTCAAGTACGGCGCGCCGCCGCACGGCGGATCGGCGCCGGGCATCGACCGCATGGTGATGCTGCTGGCCGGCGAGCCCAATATCCGCGAGGTCGTGACCTTCCCGATGAACCAGCGCGCGGAAGACCTGATGATGGGCGCACCGTCGATGGTGTCGGCGAAGCAGTTGCGCGAACTCAACATCCGCATCGTCGAGCAGCCGGGGCAGGGGACGCCCGCTGCGAAGAAGGACGTCGATGCGGTGGTCGCTCCCGACGCCGGATGAAGGAAAGGCAGGGTCGTCGCCATGGTGGCTTCGCGGCCCCTTCGTTCTGAACCTCCGTCGTCATCCTGAACTGATTCGGGATTCATTCGCATTCGGTCCGAAACACCGACGGAGCGCAGAATGGATCCCGACTTTCGTCGGAATGACGCGTGAAAGGTGGGCCGGCTCAGGCCGGCGCGAATTTGCCCCGGTCGTTCATGACGTGCAGCACACCGTCTCGGATCGCGAAATAAGCGCCGTGCAGCGCCAGCTTTCCAGCGTTTTCGCGCTCCTTGACGAAAGCGAAGCTGCGCAGGTTGCGGAGCGAAATGCGCACGGTTTCCAGCTCCAGCTCGCGCGCGGCTTCCGGCCCGTCGCCATATTGCGCGACGATGCGGTCGCGCGGCTCGTCGAGCATGTCGACCCAGTGGGAGATAAACCCGCCTTCGCCTTCGGGGGCATTCTTGAACCCGCGCGACAGTGCCGCCTGGCACCCGCCGCACGAGCCATGTCCCATGACCACGACATTGGGCACCTCGAGCTGGGTCACGGCGAATTCTAGCGCCGCCGAGACGCCGTGCCGCCCGCCGCCCTCTTCATAGGGCGGCACCAGGTTCGCGACGTTGCGAACCGAAAAGATCTCCCCCGGCGACACGTCGAAGATCAGCGCGGGGTCGACCCGGCTGTCGGAGCAGGCGATCACCATCACCTGGGGCGACTGGCCCTCACGCAGTTCGATCCAACGTTCGTGCTGGCGTTGGTAATCCCCGCCGCGAAAACGACGATATCCATCGAGCAGGCTTGCAAATCCGTCCATGGCGTTTGTTGATAGCGCGTGCAGCAGGGGTGGCAAGGGGGCGCGAGGATCGCTATTTGGTGGGCCATGAACGACGTCACCGACCTCGCCCGACCACCACGCCAGCGCAAGCCGGACTGGATCCGCGTCAAGGCGCCGACCTCCGCCGGCTTTGCGGAAACCAAGCGCCTGATGCGCGAAAAGAACCTCGCCACCGTCTGCGAAGAGGCGGCGTGCCCCAATATCGGCGAGTGCTGGACCAAGAAGCACGCGACGGTGATGATCCTGGGCGACACATGCACGCGCGCCTGCGCCTTCTGCAATGTGAAGACCGGCATGCCGCGCATGGTCGATCCCAAGGAGCCGCAGCACGTCGCCGATGTCGCGGTGCAGATGGGCCTGAAGCACATCGTCATCACCTCGGTCGATCGTGACGACCTGCCCGATGGCGGCGCGCGGCAGTTCGTCAAGGTGATCGAGGCGTTACGTGCCCAAGCGCCGGATACGACGATCGAAATCCTGACGCCCGATTTCCGTAACAAGGTCGATGCCGCGCTGGAGATGATCGTCGAGGCGCGTCCGGACGTGTTCAACCACAATCTGGAGACGGTGCCGCGCCTCTATCCGACGATTCGCCCCGGCGCGCGTTATTATGCGTCGCTGCGCCTGCTGGAAAAGGTCAAGGCGCTCGATCCGTCGATCTTTACCAAGTCCGGCATCATGCTGGGCCTGGGCGAGGAACGGCTGGAAGTGCATCAGGTGATGGACGATATGCGTTCGGCCGACATCGATTTCCTGACCATGGGTCAGTATCTCCAACCGACGCCGAAGCATGCCAAGGTGATGGATTTCGTCACGCCGCAGGCATTCGACGCTTTCGCCAGCATCGCGCGGGCCAAAGGGTTCCTGATGGTGGCGTCTTCTCCGCTGACGCGGTCGAGCTATCATGCCGGCGACGACTTCGAGAAGATGCAGGCCGCGCGGGAGGCGAAGCTCGCCAGGGCAGGGGCCTGACGCGCGCCATATCATGCCGAAGCACTCCGAAACGCGCCATCTTCCCTATACGCCGGAACAGATGTTCGACATGGTGGCCGATGTCGGCCGTTATGACGAGTTCCTGCCCTGGGTGACGGCGATCCGCGTCCGCTCGAACGGCGACACCGAAATGGTTGCCGACATGATCGTCGGATTCAAGGGCTTGCGCGAGACCTTTACGTCGAAGGTGCAGAAGGAGCGGCCGGAACATATCCATGTCGACTATCTCGACGGGCCGCTCAAATATCTCAACAATGATTGGAAATTCCGGCCCGACGGGGAAGGCGGCTGCTGCGTCGATTTCTGCGTCGACTTCGCCTTCAAGAACCGCATGTTCGAAATGCTGGCCGGTCAGGTGTTCGACCGCGCGCTCAGGAAGATGATCGGTGCGTTCGAAACGCGGGCGGCAGAGCTTTACGGCGCACCGTCCGAGGGCGAGAGCGGTTCCGAACCCGGCATCAGCAGTTCCAGCGCGCACAACGCGGCCTGAAGCCGCACCGAGCCGCGCCCCTCGTCATCGAAATTGCGCGAATCGGCAATGACTTCCTTGGGGTCGGCGCCCTTTTTCGCACGCGCGAAAACCACCGTTCCGACCGGCTTCTTTTCGGTGCCGCCATCCGGCCCGGCGATCCCGGTGACCGCGACGGCGACATCGGCTTCGGTTTCGTCGAGAACGCCCTGCGCCATCGCCCAGGCGACCGCCACCGACACCGAGCCGAACGTTTCCAGCAAATCGAGGCTGACGTCGAGCAGTTCGCGTTTCGCTTCGTTCGAATAGGTGATGAATCCGGCTTCGAACACGTCGGACGATCCCGGAATCTCGGTAAGCGCGGCGCTGACAAGGCCGCCGGTGCAGCTTTCGGCGACGGCGATGCGGCGGCCGGCCTCGCGATTGGTCTCGACGACCTTTCTGGCGAGATCGACTAGCGATGCGGGGAGAATGGTTTCCATGGGATCAACCCTGTTTGGGATGGCAAAGATGAAACGGCATGACCAGGCCGGTATCGGTCGCGTCTGCTGCGCGATTGCGGTCCGCCATGTCGTAGACGGCAACGAACAGCCGTCCCAGATTTTCCGCCGGGAGGGGTTCGATCATCATAACGATGGTGTTGAGGTCGGCGCAGTCCGCCGCACTCACGTTCTGGGTAAACATCGGCGCCAGCAGCGGACCGACGATGCTCTGGGCCAGCGGCCCCTCCAGCATGCCGCCGATCTCCGGCCCGGCGACTTGTTGCAGTGCGCGCCGCGCCCCCGGCCAGGCACCGGCGGCGGCGCGACGATATTTGCTCATCAGAGCGCCGGATTGGCGGGTGAGCAGTGCGTCCGGGGGCAGGGTCGCGCTGCACTTTCGCGCTGCGGCCTGCAGCAGGTCCGGTGCGATCGCCTGAACCAGCGCCGCGGCATCACCCCTGGCGAGGCACTGGTTCGACGCATCCGCCGCCCGCGATGCGGTCGCGCCGCCGAGGGCGATCAGCGCGATCAGGGTCGCCATTGCCTTGCGCATGCACATCTCCGTCAGATCGCGATCCGGATCGTGGCGACCGCCTGAGCAGCGATCCCTTCGCCGCGTCCGGTGAATCCAAGCCGCTCGGTCGTCGTCGCCTTGACGCTAATCTGCGCAGGCTCCACCCGCAATATCGCGGAGATCCGGCCGCGCATAGCGTCCCGAAACGGGCCGATCTTCGGCGCTTCGCACATCAGGGTCAGGTCGATGAAGTCGATGACGCCGCCGCGCTCCTCCACAAGCGATGCGGCGTGCCGCAGGAACTGGTCGGAACGCGTGCCGCGCCATTGCGGATCGGTGGGCGGGAAATGGCTGCCGATATCGCCCTGCGCCGCGGCGCCGAGCAGTGCGTCGGTGATGGCGTGCAATGCGACATCGGCGTCGCTGTGGCCTGACAGGCCGCGGTCATGGGGGATCAGGATGCCGCCCAGCCAGAGTTCTTCGCCCGGCTCCAGCCGATGCACGTCGAAACCCAGCCCGGTACGCACACGCATCGCGCGGCTCGCTTCGACGGCGGCGAAATCTTCCCGGTATGTCAGCTTTTCCAGGAAGCGATCGCCGGCGACCACCGCAACCGCGATGCCGGCCGCGCGCGCGATCTGCGCATCGTCGCTCGCCTCCGCATTGTCGGGCCAGGAACGGTGCGCCGCCAGAATCCGGTCGAAGGAAAATGCCTGCGGTGTCTGCACGCGCGCCAGCGTCTCCCGCGGAACGACGTCGCCAAGTGTTTCGCCTGCCGTCGCGATCGTGTCGGCGACGGGAAGCACGGGCACCGCAGCGTCGCCCGCACCCAGCGCCGACAACAGGCGATCGATCACGGTATGCGGCAGGAAGGGACGCGCCGCATCGTGGATGAGGACTCGCGCCGCTCCACCGTCCGCGGCGATCGCTTCCAGTCCGGCACGGACGGATTCGCGCCGCGTCGCGCCGCCTTCGACCGACCAGCAGATCGCGCCGATCGCGCTCCGCAACCGTTCTTCCTGACCGGCGCCGCGTACCACCAGAACAGCGTCGATCCCGGGATGTGACGTCATGGCGGCATGGCTGTGCGTCACCATCGGCCGGCCGGCGACGGTGATGAACTGCTTGGGGCCTGCTGCGCCCGCCCGGCTTCCCTGCCCGGCGGCCACGATCAGCCCGACGGTTCGATGCGCGTTCATGGTGCGGCGCGTTAGCGCAAGCGGCGCCTTGCCGCCAGCCTTGCGAAAGGAACGCACCTCGCGTAAACGGCTGCCTGTTTTTCAGGCACATCGTAATGACGAAACTCGCTCCCATCCAGATCGGCCCCGTCCGGATCGATTCTCCGGTATTGCTCGCGCCCATGACGGGCGTGACGGACTTGCCGTTTCGCAGGCTCGTGCGGCGCTACGGCTCGGGTTTGAACGTGACGGAAATGATCGCGAGCCAGGCGGCGATCCGGGAAACCCGGCAGTCGATCCGCAAGGCGGCGTGGGACCCGATCGAGGAGCCGGTCTCGATGCAGCTCGTCGGCAATACGCCAAAGGAGATGGGCGAGGCGGCGAAATTGAACGAGGATCGCGGCGCCGCCATCATCGACATCAACATGGGCTGCCCGGTGCGCAAGGTGACGAACGGCTATGCCGGTTCGGCCCTGATGCGTGAGCCGGACCTCGCCAAGCGTCTGATCGAGGCGACGGTGAACGCGGTGTCGGTCCCCGTGACGCTGAAGATGCGCATGGGTTGGGACCATGACAGTCTGAACGCGCCCGAACTGGCGCGTGCGGCCCAGGATATGGGCGTGAAGATGATCACCGTCCATGGCCGCACGCGGTGCCAGATGTACAAGGGAAGCGCCGACTGGGCCTTCATTCGCAAGGTGAAGGACGCGGTGACCGTGCCCGTCATCGCCAATGGCGACATCTGCACGATCGAGGATGCGGAGCAGGCGCTGGCACAATCGGGCGCGGACGGCGTGATGATCGGGCGGGGCGCATATGGCAAGCCGTGGCTGCTGGGTCAGATGATGCACTGGTTCACCACCGGCCAGCGTCTCGCCGATCCCGGTCTGGATGAGCAATATCAAACGATCGTAGAGCATTATGAAGCGATGCTCGAACATTATGGCGTCGAAGTCGGCGTGAATTGCGCGCGCAAGCATATCGGCTGGTACACCCGCGGCCTGCACGGCTCGGCGGAGTTCCGCAACCGCGTCAACCAGGTGCCGGACCCGCGCGAGGTGCTGCGGATGCTGGCGGATTTCTACGCTCCGTGGCGCAGCAAAGCAGCGGCCTGACGCCGGCGGGTGCGGGTGCGGCGAGCGACGCCGGGCCGGGCGCTGCCGATATCGTCTCCGCGCTTCCGGTGGCGTTGTTGCTCATCGATCCCGAGGATCGCATCGCCCGAGCCAATACGGCGTGCGAGCATCTGATGAACATGTCGGAACGGGCCATGATCGGCCAACGCCTCGATTCGATCCTGGCGCCGCCGGCCGGATATGCCGATCGACGGCCGGAACTGGGTTTTGCCGCCTTCGACGCGGACATCCGCTTGGCACGCGGGAACACCATCAAGATCGATTTCGTCGAATCGCTGATGGCCGAGCATGACGGGTGGCGGATCGTCACGCTTCATCATGCGCCCGGCGGACGCAGGCCGGGCTACGGCATCGACCGTTCGGCGGGCGCCCGTGCCGCGGTCGGGGCGGCCGCCATGCTGGCGCACGAGATCAAGAACCCGCTTTCGGGCATTCGCGGTGCGGCACAGCTTGTCGCCGCCGGTGCGGACGACGCCGACGCCATGACCTCGCTCATCACCAGCGAGGTCGACCGCATCGCGGCGCTGATCGACCGGATGGAGGATTTCACCGATACCAGCCCGCTCGATCTGCGGCGGGCGAACATCTATCCGCTGCTCGCCCATGTCCGCCGCGTAGCCGAGGCAGGCTTTGCGCGCGATATCCCGATCGACGAACAGTTCGATCCCTCGCTTCCCGATGTGCTCATCGACCGCGATGCGTTTCAACAGGTGCTGCTTAACCTGCTCAAGAATGCCAGTGAGGCGGTAGCCGGGATCGAGGATGGCCGGATCACGATCGCCACCGCCTATCGCCACGGCATGTCGGTGAGTGCAGGGGCGGGATCGCCGCGAAGGCCGTTGCCGCTGGAGATCGCGATTCTGGACAACGGCCCCGGTGCGCCGGAGGATATCGTCGATCACCTGTTCGAACCCTTCGTTTCGGGCAGGCCGGAGGGCAAGGGGCTTGGTCTGCCGCTGGTCGAGAAATTGGCGCGCGACATGGGCGGCATGGTGCAATATTCCCGCGAAGCGCATGGCGGCACGCCGATGAGCGTATTCCGGCTGTTCCTGCCGAGGGCGACGGGATGACGGAAATTGTCGATATTCTCGTCGTCGACGACGACGCCGCGATCCGCACGGTCGTTTCGGCGGCATTGCGCCGTGCCGGGTACGCCGTGCGCGCCGTCGGCACCATCGCGGCGATGCGAACGGCCATGGCCGAGCGCGAACCCGATGTCCTGCTGAGCGACGTCGTGCTGCCGGACGGCGACGGGCTGGACGTCGTCGCGGCATTGGCACAGACCCATCCCGCCCTACCGATCATCGTGCTGTCGGCAAAAAATACGCTCTCGACCGCGGTTCGCGCGAACGAGGTCGGGGCCTTCGACTATCTGCCGAAACCGTTCGATCTCGACAAGTTGGCCGAAACGGTCGACAGCGCTCTGGGGCGGGGCGGGGAGCCGCTCGCCGCGCCCGACCTGCTCGGCGACGACGCCAATCCGCTGATCGGTCGTTCGCCCGCCATGCAGGAGGTCTATCGCGTCATCGCGCGGATCGTGCCGAACGATCTGACGGTGCTCGTTACCGGCGAATCGGGCACGGGCAAGGAACTGGTCGCGCGCGCCATTCACGACCTCGGGCCGCGGCGGCATGCTCCCTTCATTGCGCTCAACATGGCGGCTATTCCGCGCGAGCTGATCGAGGCCGAGCTTTTCGGGCACGAGCGCGGCGCGTTCACCGGCGCGCAGGCGCGATCCGCCGGGAAATTCGAGCAGGCGTCGGGCGGGACGCTTTTCCTGGACGAGATCGGCGACATGCCGATGGAGGCGCAGACGCGCCTGCTACGTGTCCTCCAGTCGGGCGAGTTCACGACGGTCGGGGGTGCGCGCACGATCCGGGCGGACGTGCGCATTGTGGCGGCGACGAACAAGGATCTCGCCGGCCGGGTTGCCGACGGCCAGTTCCGGGAAGATCTGTTCTATCGCTTGAACGTGGTGCCGGTCGCGTTGCCGCCGCTACGCCAGCGCCCCGAGGACATCGTCCTGCTCGCCCGGCACTTTCTCGACAAGGCCGCGCAGGAAGGCCTGCCGCGCAAGCGTATCGACCGGGACGTCGCGCCCCTGCTGGAACGCCATTCCTGGCCGGGAAATGTGCGCGAGTTGGAGAATCTGATGCGGCGCGCCGCGGTGCTGGCCCGCGACGAGGCAATTTCGGCAGGAGACCTGCGGCCGATGTTGGGGGAGGCGACGGCGGCCGGCACGCCCCCGCTTGCGGAAGCGGCCGGCATTGCGGCGGCGGTCCGCGCGAGGTTGCTTCACCTGCACGAACACGATCCGCGTGCGCTCGACGACGGTACGTTGTACAACCGGATCATCGCGGAAGTGGAACGCCCGCTGATCGAGGCCATGCTGGAGCGAAACGACAACAACCAGTTGCGTGCGGCGCGTGCTCTCGGCATCAATCGCAATACGCTGCGCAAACGTCTTCAGAGCTTCGGAATGCTCTGATCGCGGCGTAGCCGGGTGCTCTGCGCGCTGCCGAACCGACAAATTGTCGAAATTTCACGAAAAACGTGTTTTTTGTGCCACGCGCCTGTTGTAATGAGGGCACATGGTCGGTGAAGATCACCCCGGCGGCGAGGGCCGAGCAATAAGTCGCGACCGCCTCGTCATGCTGGTCGAGATCGTGGTGGTCCTCCTCACGATCGCGGCGGGGTTGATCACATTCTGGACGATTCAGGACTCGGCGTCGGAAGATCGCCTGCTGACACCCGCCATCGCGGCGCTGCTCCTTCTCGCGAACCTGGTTCCCATGTTGCTGCTGACCATGCTGGTCGGGCGGCGCCTGGCGATGCGCCGGGCCAAGCGCTATTCCTCGGGGCGGGAGCGCGGACGATTGCAGGCGCGCCTGGTGGCCATCTTCTCCATCGTGGCGAGCGTGCCGATCGTCCTGACCGTCATCGCGGCGTCGGTCATCTTTCAATCGGGGGTGGAGTTCTGGCTTTCCGACCGGGCGCGCAATGCGTTCGGCACCTCCATGAACATGGTGCGCGAGGCTCAGGAGCAGATCATTCTGAAATGGGCCAATGAAGGGCGGGCGATGGCCAAGGACCTTTCCACCAAGGCGCACGGCATTCCCGTCGATTCGGACCAGTTTCACGACTATCTTCTGGGACAGACCTATTACCGGAACTTCGAACAGGTCATCCTGTTCAGAAGGACGGAGAACGAAAAGGTCCAGGTTCTCGACTATTTCGATCCGCCGAGTCCGGAGAACTTCCAGAAGCGGGTCGATGCCAACATCCTGAACATCGTAAAGGGTGGTAAAAAGCCCTATGTCGATTTGGGCAAGGACACGGTCTGGCTGGTAACCGACGTACCCGAAACGAAGCACCTGTTCCTCTATGTCGGCACCAGCGTGAATGCCGAGTTTCTGAACAAGCAGCAGATCGGCGCGCAGAAGCTGCTGTCCGAATATGCCACGCTTCAGGACCGGGCGCGGTCGCTGCAGCTCAAGTTCAACGGCGCGCTGTACGGAATCGCGATCATCCTGCTGGGCATATCGACGGCGGTGGCCTTCGCCGTCGCCGATCGGTTGCTGCGGCCGATCAACGAACTGGTCGGCGCGGCGCGAAGCGTCACCGGCGGCGACCTGACGGCGCGCGTGCCGTTGCCGCGGTCGAACGACGAGATCGGCACGCTCGCGCGCGCCTTCAACCGCATGACCGAACGCCTGCAGGAGCAGACGAGCGCACTGGTTGCCGCCAACGACCAGATCGAAAGCCGCCACGCGCTCGTCCAGGCGGTCATGGCCGGGGTCAGCGCCGGCGTCATCTCGATCGCGGCCGACGGCACGATCCGTCTGATCAACAGCTCGGCAGCCGACCTGCTGCATATCGGCGAGGAACAGGCGGTCGGCAGCCAGCTTGCCGACGTTTCGCCCGAACTGGCGACCGCGTTGGCAGGAGAGGGGAGTGAGACCATCATCCAGCTCACCGCCGGCGGCGAGGCGCGAACGCTGGCGGTGAAGGTGACGGCGGACGAGAATAACCGCATCCTCACCTTCGACGACATCACGCAGCAATTGCTGGACCAGCGCAGGGCCGCATGGTCCGACGTCGCCCGGCGCATCGCCCACGAGATCAAGAATCCGCTCACCCCCATCCAGTTGGCGGCGGAACGGTTGCAGCGTCGCTATGGCCGCAATGTCGATGCGGAGGATACGACCTTCGCCCGGTTGACCGACACCATCATCCGCCAGGTGGGCGACCTGCGGCGGATGGTGGACGAGTTCTCCTCCTTCGCGCGCATGCCCAAGCCGGTGTTCCGCGACGAATCGCTGGTCGACATCGTTCGCCAGACGGTCTTTCTGCACGAGGTGGCGCATTCGGGTGTCGATTTCGTCGTCGAGCATGACGATCCGGGGCCGCATCTGGTGTGCGACCGGCGCCAGCTCGGCCAGGCTTTGACGAATATCGTCAAGAACGCGGTCGAGGCCGTGCAGGCGCGCGAGGATTGCGACGAAGGCGAAGTCCGGATCGCCATCACCCAGGCGGAAACCGGCGCGACGACGATTACGGTCGCCGATACCGGCATCGGTCTGCCGGTCGAACGCGACCGGATCGTCGAACCTTATATGACGACGCGCGATCGCGGCACGGGGCTGGGCCTCGCCATCGTCAAGAAGATCGTCGAGGAGCATTTCGGCACCATCACCTTCTCCGACCGGCCGGGCGGAGGTACGTTGGTGCGGATCGACTTTGACGCCGCGCTGCTCGCCGGTCTGGAAGAAGCCGGACCGCAGGCCGCAGGAGAGGGCGAGACCCCCCGGCCGGCATTAACGAGAAACAAGGGCGCATAAGCCATGAAACTGGACATACTGGTAGTCGATGACGAGCGTGACATCCGCGAGCTGGTCGCAGGCGTTCTGGAGGACGAGGGGTTCGAGACCCGCAGCGCCGCGGACAGCGACGCGGCGCTGGAGGCGATCGCGTCGCGTCGGCCGTCGCTGGTGCTTCTTGACGTATGGCTCCAGGGTTCGCGTCTGGACGGGCTCGACCTACTCGACGAACTGAAGCGGCGCGACCCGTCGATGCCGGTGCTCGTCATCTCCGGTCATGGCAATATCGACACCGCGGTGGCCGCGATCCGCAAGGGAGCGGCCGATTTCATCGAAAAGCCGTTCGAGGCGGAACGCCTGCTGCTGATGGTGCAACGTGCGACCGAAACCGAACGCCTTCGCCGCGAGGTCGCCTCGCTGCGCGCCACGGCCGGGCGGGAGGAAGACCTGACGGGCAGTTCGGCGGCCATCAACAATGTCCGCGCGACGCTGAAACGTGTGGCCCAGACCGGCAGCCGCGTGATGATCACCGGCGGCGCCGGCGTCGGCAAGGAAGTCGCCGCCCGGCTGCTGCATAGCTGGAGCCAGCGTGCCGAGGGCCCGTTCATGGTGGTGAGCGCCGCACGGATGGACCCCGAGCGCGTCGAAGAGGAATTGTTCGGCCTGGAACAGGGCGGCGACCTCGTCCATCCCGGCGTGCTGGAACAGGCGCATGGCGGCACGCTGTTCCTCGACGAAATCGCGGACATGCCGATCGCCACCCAGGCGCGCATCCTGCGCGTGCTGACCGACCAGAGCTTCACCCGGGTCGGCGGTCAGCGTCTGGTGAAGGTGGATGTTCGCGTCGTCTCCGCCACCGCTCGCGAGTTGGGCGAGGAGATCGCGGCGGGGCGGTTCCGCGAGGACCTGTTCTATCGCCTCAACGTCGTGCCGGTGGCCATTCCGCCGCTGACCGAGCGGCGCGAGGATATTCCCGCCCTGACCGAGCATTTCGCGGCTCATTATGCCGCCGTTCGCCGTGTTCCCACGCCGGAAATCGCGCCCGAGGCGATGGTGACCCTGCAATCCTATGAGTGGCCCGGCAACGTTCGTCAGCTTCGCAACGTCGTGGAACGCACCATCATTCTGGCGCCCGGAGACAGGATCGGACGCATCGACGTCGATCTGCTGCCGGCCGAGGTGTTGGGCGATCAGGCCGACGGCAATGGCGGCCTGGCCGCGCCCGCTATCATGGGCGCGCCGCTGCGCGAAGCCCGCGAAACCTTCGAACGCGAATATCTGCGCGTCCAGATCCGCCGTTTTTCCGGTAACATTTCGCGCACGGCGAGTTTCATCGGCATGGAACGGTCGGCGCTGCACCGAAAGCTGAAATTGCTGGGAATCAACGATTCCCGGGACGGCAATTGAGCGGGACGAGTGGACGCGGCGGGCTCCAATCCCTAAGTTGGTGTTTCGCGCCGTTCGGGCGCGCACAATCCGACGCCGGATAGCGGCGCAACCGCGGCGAAAGCCGCCAAGAACAGAGGTCGATCGTGCCGGAAAAGCATAGTTCGCTCCAGGATCTCTTCCTCAACCAGCTTCGTCGCTCGAAGACGCCGGTCACCATGTTTCTGGTGAAGGGGGTGAAACTTCAGGGCATCGTGACGTGGTTCGACAATTTCTCCGTGCTGCTGCGCCGCGACGGCCAGTCGCAGCTCGTCTACAAGCACGCCATTTCGACGGTGATGCCGTCGGGGACCGTCGATTTCAGTGACATCATCGCCGATGCCGCCGATCAGCCGCAGCGCAGCGCCGTGCTTCAGGAGGTCTTCCTGAGCGCCGTGCGAAAGGGCGAGGAACCGGTCACCATGTTCCTCATCAACGGCGTCATGCTGCAAGGGCAGATCGCGGCGTTCGACCTGTTCTGCATGTTGTTGCAGCGCGACGGCATGTCGCAGCTCGTCTATAAGCACGCGGTCTCGACGATCCAGCCTGCGAACCAGCTCAATCTGGCGGACGAGCAAGCCGCGCTGGAGAAGGATTGAGCACCGGCTTCGATCGCGAAACCGGGGATTTCGCCCGGGGTGCGCGTGCCGTGGTGGTGCTGCCCGATCTGGGCGGGTCGCCGCGGGACAGCGACGCACGTCTGGCGGAGACGGCCGGCCTCGCCGAGGCCATCGGCGTCGATGTTTGCGGGCGCATCGCGTTTCGCGTTCGTCAGGCGCGCCCGGCCACGATGCTGGGCAGCGGACAGGTCGAAGCGCTCGCCGCGACGATCGCGGAACGTGAGGCGGAACTCGCCGTCTTCGATGCTCCACTGTCCGCGGTGCAGCAGCGCAATCTGGAAAACGCGCTCGGCTGCAAGGTGCTCGACCGAACGGGGTTGATCCTCGAGATCTTCGGTGAGCGCGCCGCGACCGCGGAAGGGCGGTTGCAGGTGGAATTGGCGCATCTCGACTATCAGGCGGGACGCCTGGTGCGGAGCTGGACCCATCTCGAACGTCAGCGCGGCGGTTACGGGTTTCTTGGCGGTCCGGGCGAAACACAGATCGAGGCGGATCGTCGCCTCATCCGGGATCGCATGGCACGCCTGCGCAAGGAGCTGGACCAGGTCAGCCGCACGCGCACGCTCCACCGCGACCGGCGGCAGCGGGCGCCATGGCCCGTGATTGCGCTTGTCGGCTATACCAATGCGGGAAAGTCGACGCTTTTCAACCGTCTGACCGGTTCCGACGTCATGGCGGAGAATTTGCTCTTCGCCACCCTGGACCCGACGCTGCGGCAGGTCCCGATGCCGGGCACCGACAAGGCAATCCTCTCCGACACCGTGGGGTTCGTGTCCGACCTGCCGACGCAACTCGTCGCCGCGTTCAAGGCGACGCTGGAAGAGGTGGTTTCAGCGGACCTGCTCATCCATGTGCGGGACATCGCCCATCCCGATACGGAGGCGCAGCGCGACGATGTGGAAGCCGTTCTGAGCGAGATCGGGGTCGCCGGCGCCGATGTCACGCCCCGGATCGAGGCCTGGAATAAGATCGATCTGCTGCCCGCGGAACGGCAGGAGGAGATTCTGGCACTGGCGCAGCGTCGCGATGACGTCGTCGCGCTATCGGCGCTCGGCGGGGAAGGGGTGGATACGCTGATCGAGACGGTGGGCGCCACGCTCACCGCCGCCCATCGCCGGTATCGGATCGAATTGCCCGCCGGCGACGGCGCATCGGCTGCCTGGCTGCACGCCCATGGCGAGGTGCTCGACCAGTGGCTGGAAGGGGAAAAAGCGGTCTACGACGTTCGGATGGCGCCGCGCGATCATGGCCGCTTCACCCACCGCGACGCTTGACGCGCTGCCAGAGCGCTTCCTTCTCCGTCAGTTCGAGATCGGCAAAGCGTTCGCCGGCTTCGTCCTCCATCGCTTCGAAGCGGCGCTGGAACTTCGCATTCGCCGCCCGTAGCGCGCTTTCGGGTTCCACGCCCAGATGCCGGGCCCAATTGACGACCGCGAACAGCAAGTCGCCAATCTCTTCTGCGCGCTCTTCCGGGCCCGCCTCGGCAACTTCGGTCATCTCCTCGTCGATCTTCGCCCTCGCGCCGTCGGGGTCCGGCCAATCGAACCCGGTGCGAGCCGCACGTTTTTGCAACTTTTCCGCACGCTGCAGGGCCGGCAATGCCAGCGCCACGCCGGCAAGGGCTCCGAACCGTCGATCCGCCCGGCGTTCGGCCGCCTTGATGGTTTCCCATCCGGGGGAGCGATCGGCATCGCCGAAGATGTGCGGATGGCGTCGTTCCATCTTGTCGCTGATGGTGTCGACGACATCGCTCAGGGCGAAGGCGCCGCGTTCTTGCGCCATGCGGCTATGGAAAACGACCTGAAGCAGCAGATCGCCAAGTTCATCCTTCAACGCAGTCATGTCGTCACGCTCGATCGCATCGGCAACCTCATAGGCTTCCTCGATCGTATAGGGCGCGATCGTAGCGAAGGTCTGCACGCGGTCCCATTCGCATCCGCGAACGGGGTCGCGAAGCCGCTCCATGATTTTGACAAGCCTATCCATCCGTACGTCCGATAATATACATTATGTTAAGTAGAGTCGGAATTGGCAGGGGCCTCGGGCTCGAGGATCAGGGTATCACCTTCCACGCGCCAGGACCCGAGCCGCGACAGGAAATTCATTCCGATCACATCGAGATCGCCGAAGCTCGGCGCGATCACGGCGTCGAGATCGTCCATGCGGAGATTTCCCAGCACCACATGGTCGATCGTTCCGCGTTGCGCCTCCACCATGCCGTTCGCCGTGTTCAACAGGACCGGAAATCCAGAGCCCGCCTCAATGCCCGCGGCATCCGCCGTCGACTTGGAAAGCGCGGTGATGGTGGCGCCGCTGTCGATCAGCATGCGCCGCTCGACGCCGTTCAACTCCACCCGTGCCCAGAAATGCCCGTCGCTGCTTTGGCGGATGCGGGTCGTATCACCGGCGATCTTCTGGTTGCCTATGCCAATTCCGGCCGCCAGCCGCACGATATCGCGCCGATGGTCCACCGCGACATAGAGGATCGCCGCGATCGCCGCCCAGCCGATCAGCGACTTCAGGAACATGGTCGCGCTCAACCGCCGCGTGCTCAGTGCGCTCAGGACGAGCACGAGCAACAGGATATAGAACAGGATGTTGAGCGTCCCGGCGCTGCTCATGCGGTCAATTCCAGTCCGTCATAGCCGGGTTCGACATGCGCCGGCAGTTCCGCGCGCAGACTGCGATAATCCATGGAATTATCCATGTGCATCAGCGCGGCACGAATGGGCCGGAAATCCCGAACCCATTCCAGAACCTGGTCCAGATGCGGGTGCGTGGGATGCGGCCGCCGACGGAGCGCGTCCACGATCCAGATCCGAAGATCTTGATACAAGAATTGCATATCGCGCGTCATCTCGTTGAAATCCGTCGCATAGCCGATCGCCTTTCCGCCGTGCTCGAAGCGAAGTCCGGCGGAATATATGGTGCCGTGCGGCTGGTCGACGCTGCGCACGGTAATATCGCCGATGCGGATTTCATTGGGCAGGATGTCGATCGTCGCAGTCTGACGATAGCCGGGCCGCCCGGCGAAGACATAGTCAAACCGCTCCGAAATCCGCCGGCACGTTTCCGGCCTGGCCAGCCCGCGCACCGGCCGCCCGAGCGCATGGAACACCTGTCGCAGGTCATCGATGCCGTGACAGTGATCGGCGTGGTCGTGCGTCCAGATCACTGCGTCGACCGTATCAACCTCGGCCGCGAGCAACTGTTCCCGCATGTCGGGGCTGGTGTCGATCAGGATTCGGGTCGTCTCCGTCGAGACGAGCATGGACGCCCGGCTACGGCGGTTTCGCGGTTCCGCAGGATCGCACGCGCCCCAGTCGTTGCCGATACGCGGCACGCCGGAGGACGTGCCGGAACCGAGAATGCGTATCTTCACGCGCGCGTTTTCGCGAACAGGCGGTGGAAATTCTCGCGCGTGCGATCGGCCAGCATTTCCGCATTCTCCCCGCGCAGTTCCGCAAGGAACCGACAGGTATCGGCGACAAAAGCCGGTTCGCCGGGCTTGCCGCGATGCGGCACGGGCGCGAGGAAAGGCGCATCGGTTTCGATCAACAGCCGATCGAGCGGCAATGTCTTCGCCGTTTCCTGCAGGTCCTTCGCGTTCTTGAACGTGACGATACCGGAAAGCGATATGTACAGGCCGAGATCGAGCGCAGTGCGAGCGAAGGCTGAACTCGCGGTGAAGCAATGGATAACGCCGGGAAAGGCCCCCTTCTCCATCTCCTCGGTCAGGATCGCCGCGGTATCCTCTTCGGCATCGCGGGTGTGCACCACGATCGGCAGTTGCGTTTCCCGGCAGGCCGCAAGATGGCTGCGGAAACCGGCCTTCTGACGCTCGCGGTCGGAATGGTCATAGTAGTAATCGAGGCCGCTTTCACCGATGCCGACAATGCGCGGATGCTGCGCGCGCGCGACGAGCTTCGCGGTATCGACATCCGGATGCCGGTCCGCTTCATGGGGATGGATGCCGACTGTCGCCCAGACATCCTCCTCGCGCTCGGCGGTGGCCAGCACCGCATCCCATTCATTCTCCCGCGTGGCGATGTTGAGCATCGCGACGATGCCTTGTGCACGGGCATGATCCAGGATTTCGGCCTGTCGCTCGGCCAGTCCTTCATAATTCAGATGACAGTGGCTGTCGGCCAGCTTCATGCCGGACTGTCCTCCGTTTCAGCGATTGTCAGTCTCGGGAAGATGGGGCTTGGCGGCGCGATCCGAAACCCCGCCCCGCGCGCGGCGTCATACCAGGTGTGATCGCCGAGTGCCGCATGGCCGCGCGCGGTGATGCCGAGCTGGTCGAGCAGCTTGTCGGCCGAGCGCGGTATGACCGGCAGGATCGCGATGGCGAGGTCGCGGATCGCGAGAACCAGCGTCCGCAGAACTGCCTGCATCCGCGCCGGGTCGTTCTTGCGCAACGCCCAGGGAGCCTGGGCATCGATGTACTGATTGCAGGCGAAAACACCTCGCATCCAGGCTTCGGTAGCCTGGGACAGCGCCAGCTTCTCGAATTCGCCGCGATAGCTCTCTATCGCGCTTCCGACAGTCGTCAGAAGGTCGGCATCGACCGCCTCCGACCGCCCTTCCCCCGGTAGCTCGCCACCGCAATTCTTGGCGATGAATGCCAATGTGCGCTGCGCCAGGTTGCCGAAGCTGTTCGACAGATCCGCATTGGCGCGGGTGACGATCGCTTCCTCGGAATAGCTCCCGTCCTGGCCGAAACTGATGTCGCGCAACAGGAAATAGCGCAGCGAATCAACCCCGTAGGTGCGCGCCAGATCCATCGGGTCGACGATGTTTCCGGTCGATTTCGACATCTTCTCGCCGCGGTTCAGGACGAACCCATGGCCGAATATCTGATGCGGCAAAGGTAATCCCGCGGACATCAGGAAGGCCGGCCAGTAAACCGCATGGAATCGGACAATGTCCTTGCCGATAAGGTGAAGATCGGCCGGCCACCACTTTGAAAACGCCGTTTCGTCCGTGGGATAGCCAGCACCGCTGATATAGTTGGTGAGCGCGTCGACCCATACATACATCACATGGCCCGTGCTGTCGGGTACGGGCACGCCCCAATCGAAACTGGTCCGCGACACCGACAGGTCGGAAAGGCCGCCCTCGACGAAACGCATGATTTCGTTGCGCCGGCTTTCGGGACGGATGAAATCGGGGTTGGCGGCGTAATGGTCGAGCAGAGGCTGCTGATATTTTGACAGGCGGAAGAACCAGGTCTCCTCGGACGTCCATTCCACAGGTGTTCCCTGTGGCGAAAGTTTCACGTCCCCTTCTCCCGGCTGAAGCTCCTTTTCCTCGTAAAACGCTTCGTCCCGCACCGAATACCAGCCCTCATAGCGGTCCAGGTACAGATCGCCCGATGCCTCCATCGCCTTCCAGATCGTCTGGCTGGCGGCATAATGCGCGGGCTCGACGGTGCGGATGAACCGATCGTAACCAATGTCAAGACCGTCGGCCATCACACGAAAATATCCGGACATTTCGTCGGCGAGCGTGCGGACGGGAATGTTGCGGTCGCGCGCGGTCTGCACCATTTTCAGGCCGTGCTCGTCGGTGCCGGTCTGAAACCGCACATCGCGACCCGCCTGGCGCTGGAACCGTGCGACGGCATCGGCTGCGATCATTTCATAGGCATGGCCGATATGCGGCCGGCCATTGGGATAGTGGATGGCGGTGGTGATATAATAGGGTTTGGCCATGGCGCGTCCCTAGAACATCGCTCAGCGGTGCGGTAGCCCGTTGTTGTCCGATGGCGAGAGGCGTGCGACGATTCCTCCCATCTCGAACACGGTCGCCTGGGGGTCGAGCGAGAGGCGCAACGCCGTTGCGGCAAGGTCACGCGCGGCGCGATGGGCGTCCAGCACGTTCAGCAGCCGCCCGCCCTTTTCGGACCGGGCCCGCTCCGCGATGAAGGACGGCACGCGCCGTAGAAAGGCCTCGTACCGCGCCTGTGCCGATTTCGTTCCCAGTGCGCTGCTCATGCGCACCCGGATCGCGTTCGTCCGGTCGCCCTCGGACGCGATGGTCCGAAGGTCGTGCTCAATGGCGCTCATGTCGAGCCCGGCAAATGCCAGCGCCCGCCCCGGCGCTCCCTGACAGGCCCGCACCAGCACGGCGATCTCCTCGTCGCTCGCCTCGGGAAGCTCGGCGCGCAGGATGCCCGCCACGGTCCCGTCTTCCAGGGGGGAGAAGCGCAGCAGCCGGCAACGCGACCGAATCGTCGGCAGCAACCGCCCCGGCGCATGACTGATGAGAAGGAAGATGGTGCCCGCCGGCGGCTCTTCCAGATTCTTGAGCAGAGCGTTGGCGGCGGCACGTTCGCAGTCGTCGATCGAATCGATCACCACCACCCGCCGATCCGAATAGGTCGGTTTGGTCGCGAACATGGGCTGCAGCGCCCTGATCTGCGCGATGGGAATGCTGCGCGCTACATTTTGATCGGGCTTTTCCGGATCTTTCGGCAACCGGCGCAGCAGGCGAAAATCAGGATGCGATCCTGCCGCCACCTGACGTATCGCGGCAACGTCGCCCGCCGGCAAGCCGACATCCAGCGGCACCGCGGGATCTGCGGCATGGGCCAGCAGGCGCGCCGCCGCTTCCTGTGCGAACGCGGCCTTGCCGAGCCCTTGCGGCCCGGCGAAGAGCCAGGCGTGCGGAATATTGCTACCGCTGGCCGCGGCAAAGAACGCCGCCTTCGCATCTTCGTTTCCGACAAGCGCCTTCATGCCAGCAGATCGTCCAGGGCATGTACCAGCCTGCCGGTGACCTGTTCCGGTGATCCGGACGCGTCGATCCTGCGGACGCGGTCTCCCTCGGCAGCAGCAATTTCCTCGAAACGAGCTGCCACGGCGCGATGGAAACCGCTGTCGCGTGCGGCGAAGCGGTCGGCGCCCGGCCCGTCCCGCCCGGTCGCGCGTGCCGACGCTGTCTCGCCCGGCAGTTCGAGCAGAAAGGTGCGATCGGGCAGCAGGCCCTTGGTGCCAAAGCCATGCAGCGCGAGGATGGAGGCGTCGTCAATCCCCTGCGCCCCCTGATAAGCGCGAGTGCTGTCGATATAACGGTCGCAGATCACCCAGGTGCCGATGCCGAGCGCCGGACGGATGCGCTTCTCCACATGATCCGCCCGCGCCGCTGCGAACAGCAGCGCTTCGGAATGGGGGCTCCAGCGGCCGACGCTGCCCTGCATCAGGAGATCGCGGATCGCCTCCGCGCCGTCGCTGCCGCCGGGTTCGCGCGTGACGAGAACCTCCAGGCCGCGTTCCTTCAGCGCAGCGGCGAGGCGTTCGGCCTGGGTGGACTTGCCCGTCCCCTCACCCCCTTCCAGCGAGAGGAAGCGCCCCGTCATCCGCCGAACAGCGCAAGGAACCCGGCCCAGGCGCGGCCGAAAAAGCCCGCTTCTCCGACATCGTCGGCAGCGACCAGCGGCATGCGCTGTGCGCCGAGGTCAGGCGTTTCGACGACGAGATCGGCGATGTGCTGCCCCTTCTTGATCGGCGCCTTGATCGGCCCCTGATACACCACCTTGGCCGTCAGTTCCGGCGACGTTCCGGCGGGCAGCGTGACGGTGAGGTCGCGCGGTGCCACCAGGCCGACGGTGCCGGCATCGCCCAGTTGCACTTCCGCCTCGGCCACCTTGCGGCCCTGTTTCACGATCGGCTTCGCCTTCCAGGCGCGGAAACCCCACTGCATGAAGTTCACCGATTCCCGGATGCGCTGATTGTAGGTGTCGAGCCCGGCCAGCACCATCACCAGGCGGCGGCCGTTCTGCTTGGCCGAGCCGGTGAAGCCGTAGCCCGCCTCTTCGGTATGGCCGGTCTTCAGACCGTCGGCGCCTTCGACCCGGCCGAGCAGCGGATCGCGATTGGCCTGGGTGATCGGCTTGCCGCTGGCGGTCTTGCCCCAGGTGAAGCTCTTTTCGGCGTAGAATTTGTCATAAAGTTTCGGGAAATCGTTGATCGTCGCTGCCGCAAGTGTCGCCAGGTCGCGCGCCGTGACATAGGTCCGCCCTTCGTCCGGCCAGCCGTTCGCCGTGCCGAAATGGCTGTTCGTCAGCCCCAGTTCCGCGGCCCGCTGGTTCATGAGCTGGGTGAACGCGGCTTCCGTACCGGAAATTCCCTGGGCCAGTACGACGCAGGCATCGTTGCCGGACAGCGTGACGATACCGTATAACAGGTTTTCGACGCTCACCTGCTGGTCGGGCGACAGGAACATGGTGGAGCCCGCCTTGGGGCCGTGCCAGCGCTCCCACGTTTCGGGCCGGACGGTGAATTTCTGGTCGAGCTTCAGATCGCCCGACTTGATGAGATCGAACGCGACATAGACCGTCATCATCTTCGCCAACGAAGCCGGCGGCATGCGCTCGTCCGGGTTCTTCGCGTATAGCACCGTATCGGACGACAGATCCTTCATGAACGCGATCGGCGCGTCGGTCTGAAAGGGGGGTACGGCCGCCGAAACCGGCGCTGCGACAAGGCTTGCAAGCAAAGCGGACGTGAGAAGCGTTTTCATTCGGAGTCCATACACTGAAGGTTACTGGTCGGTACGATAAAGTCGCGCATCGCCATAGCCCCGCGCGATGATTTTCGCACGCGCACTTTGGGCCTCCGCACGCGTTGCGAAGGGGCCGACGCGGATGCGGTAAAGCCCGCCGCCCGGCGTGACATATCCGTCCAGTTCACCGGCCAGCCTTTCCGCACGGTCCCGGTGGGACAGTGCAGCGACCTGAACGACGTAGCGCCTTTCCGTCCCGGAAGCGGCGGCCGGATTTGAACGGGACGGCGTGGTTGTACCGGCGCGAACCAATGCCGGATCGGCCGCGGCTTTCCTTGTTGCCGGCGGGGGAATCTCGGCCGGCTTTTCAGCCTTCAGTTGCGCCCGCAGACCGCGCAACAGCGCTTCCGGGGCGGGAAGCCGCGGGGCTGCGGGCCTCCCCGCCGAAATGGCGGCAAGGTCCGGCGGGCTCGGCATGGCCTTGCGAACACGCACCGGCATCGGTGCCGGGGAATCGGGTTGAAGCATGTTCGCCGCCATCGGCGAAAGCGCGATGATCCGGTTGTCGCGGACCGTTCGGTCGACGATCTTCACCAGGATCGTCGCGCCGGTATCCAGCGCGGTGACTTCCGCGAAATCCCCGGCGTTCAGCCCCGGACTGGCCGCCACTGCGCCCCCCTGCGCCGCCAGTGATTCGTCGCGCAACGCATATCCGGTCCGGTCGTAGTGGCCATGGTCATCGGCGTCGTGCTGCGAACTGCCGCGCGGTTTGCCATCGCTTCCGTCGGGATAGAGCGTTGTTTCGGCGGGCGGACGAACACCCTGCTCCACCTGGCCGTCGCCGGGCGGATAGCTGTGGTCGGGAACGTCCTGCGCCGCCGCCGGCGATATCGCCAGCACCAGCGACAGGATCGGCAACAGACTATTGCTCGATTTCATCGGCCAGCAGCCCCACCGTCAATGCATAGAAATTGGAGCAGTTATAATCGAGGATGACGCGGTAGTTCCCCGTCAGCAGATAAGCGGTCTTGCCAGGGCCGTCGGGTTCCAGAAGCGTCGCTTGGATATCGTCGTCCGGCCATGTGCCGCGTTCCGCCACGAAGCCCATGGCACGCCATTCCTTCATCGTCCGCCATTGGCTGTAGCGTTCGTGGACACGTGGACAACGCGGGGAAAAGGTGCGGTTCACCATCGCCGAACGATTGTAATTCGTCGGCACCCGGACCGGAATCCCCCAGGGCTCGCCCGGTCGCCATCCGGCATTAACGAAATAGTTCGCGATCGACGCCAGGGTATCGGCATCGCTGTTCCAGATATCGGCTTTGCCGTCGCCGTCGCCGTCGCGCGCGAGCCGCAGATAGACCGACGGCAGGAATTGTGGGCCGCCCGTGGCCCCCGCCCAGCTTCCCTGCAGGGTGTCGCGCGGGATACCGCGGTCCATGATCTTCAGCGCAGCGATGAATTCCTCGGAAAAGAGCTCGCGTCGCCGTCCTTCATAGGCGAGCGTCGCCAGCGCACGCGGCAGATCGAACCCGCCCGTGACCGCGCCGTAGGCGGTTTCATTGCCCCAGATCGACACCATGATCGATTCGGGTACGCCGGTTTCCTGCTCGATGGATCTGAGCTGGTCCCGGTTGCGAAGATAGGCGGCGCGACCCAGGCGAATCCGCGCCGCATCGACGTGCCGGGCGTAATAGGGCGCATAATCGGGGATCGGCGCGTTGGGATTGCCGCCGGGCTGATCGCGATCGAGTTCGATCACCCGCTCGTTGAGCGTAAGCGTGGGAAACACCGCGTCGATCGTCGCATTGCTGACCCCTTCGCGCGCGGCTCTGGCCTGCAGCGTTTTCAGATAGCCCTGAAAACCGGACTCCGTCTGCGCGCAGGCGGAGGTCGCTGACGCGGTCAGCAGGCCGGCGACGGACAGGTACAAAGCGAGACGGGATTTGAAACGCGGACTGGACATGGCCGAATCCTTGCCACAGCGCGCCGCGCGCATGAACCCCCAAACGCTGCCTCTTGCGCAAAACCGTATCGCTGCCATAAGCGGCGATCTGCCGGACCGGAGAGGTGGCCGAGTGGTTTAAGGCAGCGGTCTTGAAAACCGCCGTGGGTTCACGCTCACCGTGGGTTCGAATCCCACCCTCTCCGCCAGTCGGTCCAGGCGGTTAGTGGGTTGCGTAGGATGCTTCGATCAACGCGTGGAAGACGTCGATCGACAAGGGTTCTTCGAAGTCGCAGCCGGCCTCCAGGCCGCGAATCCAGGCGACGCGCGCGATCCGAGGGCCGAAACGCGGCATCGTCAACCAGATCAGTGCGCCCTTGCGCAGTTCGGAATAACTCTGGACACGGCAGCCGTGCAGGGAAAGGTCGACCACCTTGCATAGCGCGCGGTTGATCGCACCGTGGCCGAGCTTGGCTTCGAGCGAGACTTCGGCGCGGTGGGATCGCCGCCACCCGAGCATATCGAGGGATTCGACCGGCTCGAATTCAGCGGCGAAGGGTTCAGGTTTCGCGACATCAATCATGCCACGAAACCTACGTCTGCAATGGCTAATGCCCTGTTAACGGCCCGCCGAAAGCGGTGACTACTTCTTACCCAGGGAAAGCCCGCCGAACCGTTTGTTGAAGCGCGCGACCTGGCCGCCCGAATCGAGCAGCCGCTGGTTGCCACCGGTCCAGGCCGGGTGCGAGGTCGGATCGATTTCGAGCTGCAGCGTATCGCCTTCCTTGCCCCAGGTGGAGCGGGTCTCGAACACGGTGCCGTCGGTCATCTGCACCTTGATGGTGTGATAATCGGGATGGGTATCGGTCTTCACAATCTGTTCTTTCGTCTGAATGGCTGGTTTCCGACCAGCCGAGATCGTCGGAAGGCGGCGCACTACACCCCGCCTCTCCCAATTGCAACCGCGCTTGCCCTCAGGCCTCGGGCGGGTCCGCGATCATGGCCGTAAAGCTCGCCTCTGCCACCGTCTGACCGTCGATCGCCGCCTTGCCGGCGAACTTGCAAACGCTGCTGCGTTTCTGCACGAATTCGACATCCAGGTGCAAAAGCACGCCCGGCTCGACCGGCCTGCGGAACTTCGCGTTCTCGATCGCCATGAAATAGACGAGCTTGCCCGATCCGGCGAGACCAAGCGATTCCACCGCCAGAACGCCGGCCGCCTGGGCCAGCGCCTCGACGATCAGCACGCCCGGCATGATCGGGCGTCCGGGAAAATGTCCCTGGAAGAACCCTTCGTTGATCGTCACCGCCTTTACTGCCCTGATCGACCGGTCGGGCACGATCGCCTCGACGCGGTCGACCAGAAGCATCGGATAGCGGTGCGGCAGGGCCGCCATCACCCGCCCGATGTCGAGCGGGCCAAGGGCGGCCGTGTCGTCGCTATCCCCGCTCATCGGCCGTTGGGCGACGGGTTCGACTGCGGCTGGGTCGGCTGCACCGTCGCCGGCGCCGTGCCCGCCGCCTCGTTCTGGCCGGGCTGCCAGTTCGCCGGCGGCGTGGTGCTGACATTGGTGACCAGGCGATTGAGCTGCGCGGTGATGTCCGACGTGATATCGGTCGTCGGCGCCGCATAGATCACGCTGTCGGGACGCAGCAGGATCTGCACGTTCTTGCCCTGCAGCGCTGCCTGGACCGCGGCCTGGTACTGCTTGCTGATCTGCTCGAGCGCATAGGCGCGGGCGCGCTGCACCGGCTGGGTCAGACGACTGATCTCTTCCTTGGCGGCTTGCTGCTTCTGCTGAATCGTACGGGCCTGCTGTTGCAGCGCGTTCTGATCCGGATTGGCCGCCTGGCGCGCCTGCTCGAACGACTGAACGAGCGGCTTCAATTCCGCCTGCACGGCATCGCTGCGGGACTGCGCCTGGTCGATCTGCGCCTTGTACGTGGTCTGGATCTGCGCGATCGCATTCTTCCAGGCCGTCGTGTCCTGGATCGCCTGTTCCGGGTTCGCCACGGCAACGCCCGAAACCTGGGCTTGCGCGGGAGCGGCAATGGCGATCGGCGCCAACGCGGCGGCCGCTAAGAGCATTTTGTTGGTCATAGTCATCAGAATTGAGTTCCCACATTGAAAGTGATGAGTTTGGCGTCGTCACCGGGCTGGGTGACCAATGCCTTGGCGAGGTCGATGCGCAGCGGGCCGAACGGCGAGTTCCAGTTCACGCCGATGCCCACGGAGACGCGCGGCGAGGCCGAATCGCCGACGAACCGTTCGTAGAACGGCGCCGTCGTCGTCGAATAGACGGTGTTCTGCGATGTGCCGGAGCAGGCGCCGCCATAGCTGTCGGCATAGCCGACCTGACAGGTGGTGAGCGATCCGCCATTGTCGCCGGCATCGGCGGGCACGACGTAAAGCTGCCGGCCCGAGCCGTCCTTCACCGGCGTCACGATCGGCAACAGCGAGGGCGAGCCGTCCTCGTTATAGAGAAGATTGCCGTCTTCGTCGGTTGCCTGTTCGAAATTGGCGGTCGGGAGCGGCCGCTTGATGTTGAACAAGGCCCCGACCTGAAGATAGATCGAAGGCCGCAGACCGAGTTCCTGCGCGCCCGAGCCGAGCGGAATTTCAAGCTCCGCCTTGCCCAGATAATAGGCCTTGCCGCCCAGCGGATCGTCGACGATCCGATCGTTGTCCGTCACCAGCATCTGGTCGCCGCCGGCCACCGTACCCGTATAGGGTATGCGCTGCACGCGCGGGCCGACACCGCGAATGTCGAAACCGTGAAATTCCTGGCCAAGATAGAAGCGGTCGGTGATCCGCACGGCGTCGACGCCGGGGCCGGGGCTGTCCTCGAGCGCGTGGATATAGCCGCCTTCGCCGCTGAGCGAGAAGATGAAGCCATCGCCCAGGCCCCAATATTTGTCGGCACTGGCGCGACCGCGGATATATTGCACGTCGCCGCCCACACCGGCGAAATCCATACCGAGCACAACCCGCGAGCCGCGCGTCGGGCGGTAGTAGCTGTTGAGGCTGGAGTAGATCAGCGACGCGCCGATCGACGAGGTCAGGCGATTGCCCACCGCTTCGCAGAGATAGCGCCCGGCGCGCAGCGGATCGCAGGTATCGGCGATACCATCCCCGTCCGTGTCTCGGTAGAAGGTGCCCTTGTCGAGCGAAACGTCGTCCTGCGACAGCCGATAGCGCCCGGAAAGCTGCCAATATTCGGTGAGCGGGATCGACGAGACGATCTGAAACCCGGTGGAGACCTGCGAATAGGTCGTGTTCCGGTCCTGCCCGATATAATTGAACGAATTATAGTCACGCCGGAAGATCGTGCCGCCCAGCGCGATCGGCTTGTCGAACAGATAGGGTTCCGTGAAGCCCACTTCCGCCGATTTCGAATAGGACGAATAATCGAGCTGGATATGCGCCTGCTGGCCCATGCCGCGGAAATTGTTCTGGCGCACGGCAGCCTGGACGAGAAACCGTTCTAGGCTCGAGAACCCGGCCGACAGCGACAGTTCGCCGGTCGGCTTCTCCTCGACATCGGCGTTGAGCACGATCCGGTCGTCGGTCGTGCCCTTCTGCGTGTCGATCTCGAACTTGTCCTGGAAGTAGCCGAGCGAGTTGATGCGATCCTCCGACCGCTTCTTCAGGAAGGTATTGTACGGATCGCCCTCGGCCAGCCGCATCTCGCGTCGGATCACCTCGTCCTGGGTCTGCGTGTTGCCGTTGATGTTGACGCGCTCGACATAAGTGCGCTGGCTTTCCGCGATATTGAACCCGATCGCCATCGTATGGTTTTCGTGGTCGGGCACGAAATTCGGCTGAACATCGGCGAAAGCGTAACCGGCGAATCCGGCCGTCTCGCTCAACTGGTCGATCGAGTCTTCGACCTGCTTCGCGTTGTACCAGTCGCCTTCCTTCATCGGCAGCGACCGGGCCAGTTTCTCATCGTCGAAATCGCGGATTGCGCTGTCGACCGTGACCGGGCCGAACTTATAGCGCTGCCCTTCTTCCACCACATAGGTGATGATGAAATCCTGTTTGTCCGGCGTCAGCTCGGCGACGGCGGATACCACGCGGAAATCGGCATAGCCCTGCGTCAGATAGAATTGCCGCAGCTTCTGCTGGTCATATTGCATCCGGTCCCGGTCGAAGCTCGTGCTCGAGCTGAAGATACGGAACCAGCGCGCCTGCTTGGTCGCCATCTCGTCGCGGAGATCGTCGTCGGAAAACTTCTCGTTGCCGATGATGTTGATCTGGCGAACCTTCGATTTCGGCCCTTCGTGAATTTCGAAGATCACGTCGACGCGGTTCTGGTCCAGCTTCACCATCTGCGGGTCGATGCGCGCGGCATAGCGGCCCTCGCGCCGATAAAGTTCGATGATCCGCGCCACATCGGCGCGAACGGCGGTGCGGGTGAAGATCTGCCGCGGGGCGAGCTTGATCTCCTTGACGATCTTGTCGTCCTTCAACCGCTTGTTGCCTTCCAGCACCACACGGTTGATCACCGGGTTTTCCTGGATGCGGATGACGAGATTGCCGGTTTCGACGCCGGCGATCTCGACGGAGGACAGGAAATCGCTCTGATAGAGGTCCTTGATCGCCTGGTCGATCGTGGCGTTGGTATAGGGCTCGCCGACGCGGAGCTTGGTATAGGACAGGATCGTCTCCGGCTCGATACGCTGCGAACCCTCGACCCGGATCGACTTCACCACCTGCTGCTCGGCCGCGGGCCGGCTCTGACCTGCCGCCGCTGCGGCCGCCCGGCGCGCGATATCCCGCGCCGACTGCTGCCCGGCAGGAGCGGCAGCCGATGGAGCCGGGGCCGGTGCCGCCGCCACGTCCTGGTCCGCGGAATCCCGTTCCGCGACCTGGGCATGGGCCACGCCGAGACCCGACAGCATGGTGCATGCCAGCGCGAGCGCCTTGGCGTTGGTACTCGATTTGTAAGCCTTGATAGCTGTCACATCCCACCCCAGTCGGAGAAAAAACACTTGGCGCCGCTCGCGGTCCGCTGCCCCTGCCCTAAGCGCATCAACCGATCAACCCGGCCAGATGCCGCCACACGCCGATCGCGTCGAGATCGTTGAACGTCACAAGCAGAAACAAGGCGAGTATAGCCGCCAGGCCGCCGCGATAGGCCCATTCCATCGCACCGGGGCCGACTGGACGGCCGCGCACCGCTTCGATCGCGTAAAAGAACAGATGACCGCCATCGAGCATCGGCACTGGCAACAGGTTGATGAATCCGAGATTAATCGAGATCAGCGCGATGAAGGATATGAGCGCCGGCCATCCAAGCGCCATCTGCTGCCCCGACATCTGCGCGATCCGCAGCGGCCCGCCAAGTTCGTCCACCGAACGCCTGCCGGTAATGATCTGGCCCAACCCGTCGATCATGCTGCGAAGCGTGCCGCCGACGAGACGTATGCCCGCGGCCGGCGCCTCTGCCAAGCCGACCGGTTCGTAAACGCGCGGCCCCGATGCGACGCCCAACTGGCCTCGCGTGTAACGATTGCCGAAGCGATCCTCCTCATGCGCGGCGCCGAGCGTGATCCGCGCGTCGAAGGTTTCGCCATCGCGCTCGACGACCATCGGGACGGTGGCGCCAGGTCGCAAGACGGTGAACTGCGCCAGGTCCTGAAACGTGTCCATCTGCCGCCCGCCGATGCTGACGATCGCATCGCCCTGCTTCAGGCCGGCCGCGGCAGCCGGACTTTCCGGCATGACCTGTCCGACCACCGCAGGCGTGCGGTCGACTCCGTAGGTCATGGCGAACGCGGCGAAAATCAGAATAGCGATGAGGAAATTCATCACCGGCCCGGCCAGGACGATCAGCGCGCGTTGCCACAGCGAACGGGCCTGGAACGTCTGTCGCCGCTCCTCCGCCGGCAGTGCGAGCCAGTCCGCATCGGGCTTGCTGGCAGGATTCATATCTCCGGCGAACTTCACATATCCGCCCAGCGGCAGCCAGCCGAATTTCCACCGCGTGCCGCGCTTGTCGGTAAATCCCGCGATTTCGCGCCCGAAGCCGATCGAAAAAGCATCGGCCTTCACGCCGCACCACCGGCCGACCAGATAATGGCCCAGCTCATGCAGAAAGACGAGCGGCCCCAACACCAGCGCGAACGCGATGATTGTGACGAAAAAGCCGGGAGACTGGATCAACGGACGCGGTTCCTTACTCGGCGATCGGCAATGGCTCTCGCTTCTGCGTCGACCGCCAGCACGGCGTCGAGCGTTTCCGGAGCCGGAGGATCATAGCCGGAAAGCGTATCGCTGACGATTGCGGCAATTTCGAGGAATCCCAGCCTGCCGGCAAGAAAAGCGGCGACCGCCACCTCGTTGGCGGCGTTCATAATCGCCGGGCGGGCGCCGCCTGCGGCCAGGGCCGCCCGGGCGAGGTCGATGGCGGGAAAACGCTCCGGGTCCGGCACTTCGAAATCGAGCTGTGCAATTTTGGCGAGATCAAGACGTTCAACCGGCACAGCCATCCGATCCGGCCAGGCCAGCGCATGAGCGATCGGCGTCCGCATGTCGGGCGATCCAAGCTGCGCCAGGAACGAGCCATCGACATATTCGACCAGCGAATGGATGACCGACTGCCGGTGGACAAGGATATCGAGTTGTTCGGCCGCCACCGGGAAAAGGTGGAACGCCTCGATCAGTTCCAGCCCCTTGTTCATCATCGTCGCCGAATCGACCGAGATCTTCGCGCCCATCGACCAGTTGGGATGGGCCACCGCCTGCGCCGGCGTAATCGCCTCCATCGCCTCGCGCGACCACCCGCGGAACGGCCCGCCGCTTGCGGTCAGCACGATCCGGCGGACGCGCGCCGCCTGGTCGGGGTCGAAGCACTGGAACACGGCATTATGCTCCGAATCGACCGGAAGCAGCGTGACGCCGGACGACCGTGCAGCCGCCGTCATCACGCCTCCCGCGGAAACGAGCGACTCCTTGTTGGCGAGCGCCACCGTCCGCCCCGCCTCCATCGCCGCCATGGTCGGCTTCAGTCCGGCGCAACCGACGATCGCCGCCATCACCCAGTCGGCATCCATGCGCGCGGCCTCGCACACGGCGTTCATGCCGGCGGCAATCTCGACCGGCGCCCCCGCCAGCGCGTCGCGAAGATCCGGCAAAAGCGATTCGTCCGCGATCACCGCGCGCTGCGCCCCCGTGCGCCGGGCGGCGGCGCTCAGGCCGGACACGTCCCGGTGCGCGGTCAGGGCGACCACTTCAAACATCTCGGAATTGCGTTCGATCAGATCGAGCGTCGATCTACCGACCGAACCCGTGGCGCCGAGAACCGTGACCCGCTTCACCGCACGACCTCCGGCAGCAGGACGAGCAGCGCGGCGATCGGCGCAACCGGCACGAGACCGTCCAGCCGATCCAGGAAGCCGCCATGTCCGGGCAGCAGATCGCCCGAATCCTTCACCCCCGCGCGGCGCTTCAGCCAGCTTTCGAACAGGTCGCCCATCTGAGCCGTCACCGCCAGCAATGGTGTGGCGATCGTCAGATGAAGCGGCAGGCCGAAGCGGAAGAGTATGGCGGCGAAGAACGCGGTCGCGACCACGCCGCCGAACAGACCGGCCCAGGTCTTGTTCGGGCTTATTGCCGGGGCCAGTTTTGCCCCGCCCAGGCTGCGGCCGGCGAAATAGGCACCGATGTCGCAAGCCCAGACCAGCGCCATCGCCCAGAACGCCAGCAACAGCCCGTCATCGCGCTGGCGCAGCCAAAGCAGCGCGAGGATCGGCAGACCGACATACACGATGCCCGCGCCCAGCACAGCCCTGCGGGTGGCGATGGCCGTGAAGAAGGCAGCGCCGCCAATCAGCCCCAGGGCGAAGAACCCGGGTCCGGCGGCGAGCCAGGGCGGCGCCATGATCGCGAGCGGCACCGACAAGGCGAACTGGCCCAGCCGCCGCGAATTCTCGGACGCATGGGCCAGGTTTGCCCATTCGCCCATCATCAGGAGCGCGACGATCACCAGCACGAGCCAGAACAGCAGCCCGCCGCTCCACAAGGCAAGGGCGGCGAGGAGGATCAGCCCCGCACCGACAAGCGCGCGGACCGGCAGATCGGAGGGCATGCCGCCGCCGGTCGTCACAGTCCGCCGAAGCGCCGATGGCGAGCGGCGAAGCCCTCCAGCGCAGCCTCCAATGCCGCTTTGTCGAAATCGGGCCAGAGCGTGTCGACGAACATCAGTTCGGCATAGGCGGCCTGCCACAGCAGGAAGTTGGACAGCCGCTGCTCTCCCGACGTTCGGATCATGAGGTCCAGCGGCGGCAGATCGTGCGTCGCCAGCGCGCGCTCGAAGCGTGCTTCGTCGATTTCGTCGGGTATCAGCCCCCCGCTTGCAACATCGGTCGCAAGGCGCCGCGCCGCCGCCGTGATTTCCGCCTGCGAACCATAATTGAGCGCGATGACCAGCATCGGTCCGTGATTGCGCTGCGTGCGGGCGACCGTTTCGTCAATCATCGCGACCAGATCGGCGGAAAGCGCGCGATACTCCCCGATAACGCGCAAGCGGACATCCTCGCGGATCAGATCCTCGGCCTCGGTCTGCAGAAACCGGCGCAGCAACCCCATCAAGTCGCGAACCTCTTCCTCCGGCCGCCGCCAGTTCTCGGAGGAAAAGGCATATAGCGTAAGCACCTCGATGCCGAGCTCGCGCGCGGCGCGCGAAATCCTTCGCACCGCTTCGACGCCCTTTCGATGCCCGGCAATCCGCGGCAGATGCCGGGCTTTCGCCCAGCGCCCGTTTCCGTCCATGATGATGGCGACATGACGGGGCGGTTTGCCGCCACCCGTGCCGGGATGGGGCGCGTTGGCCCGTTGGGGCATCACTGGCTGAGGATTTCCTTTTCCTTCGCCTGCGCCGCAGCATCGATATCGGCGATGGTCTTGTCGGTCAGCTTCTGCACCTCGTTTTCATGGCGCTTGCGCTCGTCCTCGGACAAATCGCCCTTCTTTTCGTCGGCTTTCAGGCTGTCCATGCCGTCGCGACGCACATTGCGCGCGGCGATGCGGGCCTTTTCGGCATATTGCCCGGCCAGCTTCGCCAGTTCCTTACGCCGTTCCTGCGTCAAATCCGGAATCGGCAGACGGATATTGGGACCATCCACGATCGGATTGAGCCCCAGCCCCGCGGACCGGATCGCCTTTTCGACCGGCTGCATGTTCGACTTATCCCATACCTGAACCGACAACATGCGCGATTCCGGCGCGGATACCGTCGCGACCTGGTTGAGCGGCATGTTGGCGCCGTACACCTCGACTGTAACCGGATCGAGCAGCGTCGTCGACGCCCGGCCGGTGCGCAGGCCGGCTAGATCGTGCTTCAGCGCCTCTACAGCGCCCGCCATGCGGCGTTCGAGGTCGGCCTTGTCGAATGCGGCCATGAACTGATCCTTTTCTATTCCGGGTTGTTCTGCACGATCGTCGATGTTCCCTCGTTCCGAAGCGCGTTGGCCAGATTGCCCTCCGCCCGGATGTTGAACACGACGATGGGGATATTGTTGTCGCGGCACAGAGCCACGGCGCTCGCGTCCATGACTTTCAGGTCGTCCGCCAGCACGCGATTGAAGCTCAGAGCGGCATAGCGCCTGGCATCGGGATTTTTCTTGGGATCGGAATCGTAAACGCCGTCGACGCTGGTGCCCTTGAACAGGGCGTCGCAGCCCATCTCGGCGGCGCGCAGAGCGGCGGCGGTGTCGGTGGTGAAAAACGGATTGCCGGTGCCGGCGGCGAAGATCACCACCCGGTTCTTTTCCATGTGGCGCACCGCGCGCCGGCGAATATAGGGTTCGCACACGCTCGACATCGGAATGGCCGACTGGACGCGCGTGTCGACGCCGAGATGCTCCAGCGCATTCTGCAGCGCCAGCGCGTTCATGACCGTTGCCAGCATGCCCATATAGTCGGCGCTCGCGCGGTCGAATCCCTTCGCCGCTCCGGCAAGGCCGCGAAAGATGTTGCCGCCGCCAACGACGATGCAAAGCTCGAAGCCCGCCTCTTTCGCCGCCGATATCTCGCGCGCGACGCGCTCGCAGGTGGCGGGATCGATGCCGAACTCGCCCTCGCCCATCAGGACCTCGCCCGACAATTTGAGGAGGATGCGATTGAAGGTGGGCGTGCTCATGAAACCAACTGACAGGAAATAAGGAAGCGGCGCGGACCTTAGAGGTGCCGCGCCGCCATGCCAAGCAGTGAAACGAACGATCGGCGCGGGGCGCCGATCGCGCGAATCCCGATTACTTCTTCGTGCCCGCCGTGGCCGCCACTTCGGCCGCGAAGTCGCTTTCTTCCTTCTCGATACCCTCACCGAGCTGGAAGCGGACATAGTCCTTGAGGACGATCTTCGCGCCGGCGTCCTTGCCGGCCTTGGCGACGACGTCCGCAATCGGGGTCTTGTTGTCGATCACGAAGATCTGGCTCAGAAGGGCATTCTCCTTCGCGAACTTCTTCACCGAGCCTTCGACCATCTTCTCGATGATCTCGGCCGGCTTACCGGATTCCTGAGCCTTTTCGGTCGCGATCTGGCGCTCGCGCTCCAGCACGTCCTGGTCGAGGCCCGATTCGTCGAGCGCCAGGGGGAAGGTCGCGGCGATGTGCATCGCGAGCTGGCGGCCCAGCGGTTCGAGCACGTCGACACCGGCATCCGATTCGAGCGCGACGAGCACGCCGATCTTGCCGAGATTGCCCGAAACCGCATTGTGCACGTACGGGATCACCGCACCTTCGGACACTTCCAGCACCTTGGCGCGGCGAATGCTCTGATTCTCGCCGATCGTGGCGATATTGTTGGTCAGCGCATCCTCGACCGTGGTGCCCGACGGCATTTTCGCCTTCTTCAGGGTCTCGACGTCGTCGCCTTCCGCCAGCGCGATCTGGGTGACCTCGCCCACGAAATTCTGGAACTGCTCGTTCTTGGCAACGAAATCGGTCTCGGAATTGACCTCGACCGCGGCGCCCTTCGGACCGGCGACGGCAACGCCGACCAGCCCTTCGGCCGCGGTCCGGCTGGACTTCTTCTGCGCCGCGGCGAGCCCCTTGGTGCGCAGCCAGTCGACCGCGCCTTCCAGGTCGCCGCCGCTTTCGTTCAGCGCCTTCTTGCAGTCCATCATGCCGGCGCCGGAGCGCTCGCGCAGTTCTTTCACCGCTGCTGCCGTAATCTCGGCCATGTCATCTTCCTCGGTTTTGCAACTGAATACAGGATCGGGCGGAACAGGGTATTTCGCCCCATCCCGCCCGCATTTCGTTTCGCGCGACGGATCAGGCGTCGATCTGACGCTCGCCTTCTTCGGCCGTTTCCGGATCAGTTGAAGCGGCCTTGTCTTCCGGGTCGCCGTTCGCGGGCCCTGCGTCCGCCTTCTTCTCCGCCTCGGCGGCGGCGGGCTTCGCCTCCGCCGCAGGCTGCTTCGGCGCCTCGGCCGGCGCTTCCGGCGCCTCGCTCAGCGCGGCTTCGGCCGGCGGCTCGGCCATCGCGCCGACATCGGCGCCCGACCTGGACATGGCGTCCTGCCCGCCCCGGGAAGCGGCGACGGCGATCGCTTCGCAATAAAGACGGATGGCGCGGCTCGCATCATCATTCGCCGGAACCGGAAAGGCGATGCCGTCGGGCGAAACATTCGTATCGAGCACCGCGACCACGGGAATGCCGAGCGTGTTGGCTTCCTTGATCGCCAGCTCTTCCTTGTTCGCGTCGATGACGAACATGATGTCGGGAAGGCCGTTCATGTCGCGAATGCCGCCCAGCGACAGCTCGAGCTTGTCGCGCTCGCGGGTCATCTGCAGGACTTCCTTCTTGGTGAAGCCGTGCGTGTCGCCCGACAGCGTCTCCTCGATATTCTTCAAACGCTTGATCGAGCCCGAGATCGTCTTCCAGTTGGTGAGCATACCGCCCAGCCAGCGATGGTTGACGAAATGCTGGCCCGAGCGGAGCGCCGCTTCGGCGATCGGCTGCTGCGCCTGCCGCTTGGTGCCGACGAACAGCACCTTGCCGCCCGACGCGACGGTCTGCGAAATGAAGTCGAGCGCGCGCGCGAACAGCGGAACGGTCTGCGACAGGTCGATGATGTGAACGCCGTTGCGATCACCGAAGATATAAGGCTTCATCTTCGGGTTCCAGCGATGGGTCTGGTGACCGAAATGCGCGCCGGATTCAAGCAATTGCTGCATGGTGACGACAGGTGCCGCCATAGGGATATCTCCTTACCGGTTGGTCCGCTGGGAAGCGATGACCCCTGAAAGGGGCACCGGGTTATGTGCTTCCCATGTGGAATGAAGCCGCGCCCTTATAGGAATGCGAAAGATAATTCAAGCGTTGACAAGAAGAACGAATATGGAACATAGAGGGTTCATCGCGGCACTATCGACCCCGCGACCGGCCAAAAACGCTTGAAATCGCGCGCGTATCGACCACCGCGCCATAGGAGGTTCACCATGGGCTCTGTCGTCGCTTTCCTGATCTTCGGCACCGCGCTGACAGCGGCCGTCTGGACCATTGTCGCCAGTGTGCGCGATCAATCGACCTATATCCGCATGTTGCTGCTTCAGGCCGTCGGCCGCGGCGAGGTCACTCCCCCGCTTCAGCCCCATCGCCAGGGCCGCGCGGCGGCTCGCCGGTTTGCGCGTGAGGCGATACGCCCGCACTGGCGCGCTGCCGCCTGATACGCCGATAGGATCGCACGCTGAACGGGATGGTGGCGAGATAAGCGACGGTGAGCACTGTCAGGGTTTGCCACGGCGCCGTCACCAGGGCCGCTCCGGCGATGACGACCACGACGATGGCCTCGAACCGGATATGCCGCCGGAGTTTGAGCGACGACCAGGAATAGGTGGCGATGCTCGACACCATCAGGAATGCGGCGAAGGCGACCCAGACCGTCACCAGCCAGGGCGAACGAAAGATCGGCAAGCCGGTGAATATCCACAGATAGAGCGGCAGCATCGCGGCCGCCGCGCCCGCCGGGGCTGGAACGCCGGTCAGCAATCCCGCGGATTTGTGCGGCTGGTCCGTCACGTCGATCCGCGCGTTGAACCGCGCCAGGCGCAAGGCGCAGAAGACGGCATAGACCAGCGCGATGATCCAGCCGAGCTTGGGTACATCGATCAGCGCCCAGAGATAGAGGATGATCGCCGGCGACACGCCGAAGGAGATGGCGTCCGAAAGCGAATCGAGTTCCGCGCCGAACCGCGTCTCCCCGCGCACGAGCCGGGCGATCCTGCCGTCGATCCCGTCCAGCACGCCGGCGATCAGGATCATCAGGACGGCACGTTCCCAGTCGTCCGCGATCGCGAAGCGAATGCCGGTCAACCCGAAGCACATGGCAAACGCCGTTACGGCATTCGGCATGACTGCCCGGAGTGGAATCCCGCGTTCCATTCGCCGCCTGCGCCGGGGCGCTCTCACTGGTCGATGCCGTCGACCGGGCAGCCGCCGGTCCTGGCGAGAACGGTTTCCCCCGCCACGCTGCGCTGCCCGAGGGCTACCTGGCAGACCATGTCGTCGGGCAGATAGACGTCGACGCGGCTGCCGAAGCGGATCAGGCCGACCCGCTGGCCGGTCGCGACGATATCGCCGGACTTCACGAAACTGACGATACGGCGCGCGACCAGGCCGGCAATCTGGGTGAACCCGACGCGGCGCCCGTCCAGCCCCTCGACCAGGATATGCTGGCGCTCATTTTCTTCGCTCGCCTTGTCGAGATCGGCGTTCAGGAACTTGCCCGAAATATAGACGACCCGCCGAACGGTGCCGGCGAGCGGCGTACGATTGATGTGGACGTCGAACACGCTCATGAAGATCGACACGCGCACCAGCGGTTCCGCGCCCAGCCCGTCTTCTCCACCGAGTTCGGCGGGGACCGGCACGCGCTCGATCATGGTGATCAGGCCGTCGGCGGGTGCGGTGAGCACGTCCTCGCCAATCGGCGTGACGCGAACGGGATCGCGAAAAAACGCCGCGACCCACACGGTCAGGCCGATGAACGGCCATGTCAGAACGGGCACGAAAAGCCAGACGATGAAGGTGATCGCCGCCGCGATGGCAACATATTTGCGCCCCTCCGGATGGACGGAGGGAAAGCGCCACTTGACGGTGGTCGTGCCGATTTCGGGCTTTTCGAGCGAGGTCATGATCCGGTTCTAGCTGTGCTGTATGTGTAATACAATTGCCTGACTGCGCCCCGTCATTCAGTTTTCCGGCAGCAGAACCATTCTATATTCGAGCAAATGCCTGGGCCGTTATATATCGATCGGCGCCGCCTGCCGACACCCCGCAGCAGGTTCCTGTCCGCCGCTGCCGCGTTGCTCGTGGTTGCCGGTCTCGCTTTGATACTGGCGGCGGGTCTGCGCGTGGATCTGCGACAGTCGAGGCAGGCGGCGCTCGATCTGTTCGACGTTCGCCGCCGCGGCGCTTTCCCCGAAATGCGGCCCGCCCCTCCCCGGCCCGCATCGCCTCACTCCGGCAAGGCGGCCCCGCCGAACAGGACCGCCCGTCCCACACCCGTCGCGGCCGCCGACCCGGAGGTGACCACCCTTCCCCCGCCCGTGCCGGCAGCGCCGGTTGCCGGCACGATGTCCGATACCGATGCCGGGGCCGCCCTTCTGCCCGGTCCCGGCACCGGGGCCGGCGGCGAAGGAAGCGGCACAGGCAGTGGCCATGGCGATCTTGGCGTCGGCGGCGGCGTCGCGATCGGGTCGAAGCGGATCGCCGGCACGATAGATGATGCGGACTATCCGCCGAGCGCCCGCGCTGCCCGAGCAGAGGGAGCCGCCACCGTTCAGTTCATTGTCGGAACCGATGGCCGGGCGCACGATTGTACGGTCATGCGCTCAAGCGGCAATGCTGCGCTGGACGCCACCACCTGCCGCCTGATTGAGCAGCGCTACCGCTATCGTCCGGCGCGGAACCTCGACGGCGATGCCGTGCCGGAACGGCGCGCCTGGAAGCAGAGCTGGTGGCTGGAACGCGGCCGAGGTCGGCTTGATCGCTCGCACGCCACGCCCTAGGACGCTCGGCGATCCTGTACACCCTCAGACAAGAAGCGAGAGATTGATGGCGAAGATCAAGGTGAAGACGCCCGTCGTGGAGATCGACGGCGACGAAATGACCCGTATCATCTGGGCGTGGATTCGCGAGCGGCTGATCCAGCCCTATCTCGACATCGACCTTGAATATTACGACCTTTCCGTCACGAAGCGCGATGAGACCGACGACCAGATCACGGTCGACGCCGCCAACGCCATCAAGAAGCACGGCGTCGGCGTGAAGTGCGCCACCATCACCCCCGACGAGGCGCGGGTCGAAGAATTCGACCTCAAGAAGATGTGGCGCTCCCCCAACGGCACGATCCGCAACATCCTGGGCGGCGTCGTTTTCCGCGAACCGATCGTCATGTCGAACGTCCCGCGCCTGGTGCCGGGTTGGACCAAGCCGATCGTCGTCGGCCGCCATGCCTTCGGCGACCAGTACAAGGCCACCGACTACAAAGTGCCGGGACCGGGCAAGCTGCGCCTCGTCTTCGAGGGCGACGACGGCACCGTGATCGATGAGGAGGTGTTCCAGTTTCCCGGTTCGGGCGTCGCCATGGCGATGTACAACCTCGACGAATCGATCCGCGATTTCGCCCGCGCCAGCATGAATTACGGCCTGCAGCGCAAATGGCCGGTCTATCTGTCGACCAAGAACACCATCCTCAAGGCGTATGACGGCCGCTTCAAGGACCTGTTCCAGCAGGTGTTCGAGGAAGAGTTCGAGCAGAAATTCAAGGATGCCGGTATCGAATACCAGCACCGGCTGATCGACGACATGGTTGCCAGCGCGCTCAAATGGCATGGCGAATTCGTCTGGGCCTGCAAGAATTACGACGGCGACGTGCAATCGGATCAGGTCGCCCAGGGCTTCGGCTCGCTGGGCCTGATGACCTCGGTCCTCATGACTCCCGACGGCAAGACGGTCGAGGCGGAGGCCGCGCACGGCACCGTCACCCGCCATTATCGCCAGCACGAGCAGGGCAAGGCGACCTCGACCAATCCGATCGCCTCGATCTTCGCCTGGACCGGCGGTCTGAAATATCGCGGCAAGTTCGACAACACGCCGGATGTCACCAAGTTCGCGGAGACCCTGGAAAAGGTCTGTGTCGACACCGTCGAGGGCGGTCAGATGACCAAGGACCTGGCAATCCTGATCGGTCCGGAACAGAGCTGGATGACGACCGAGCAGTTCTTCGAGGCGATCCGATCCAATCTCGAGATCGAGATGAAAAAGCAGGGCCTGGGATGATCCTGCCAATCCTATCCCTCGATGGGAGAGGATAGCGGAGCCTGGCGAGGGTGAGCGGCGCGCTGCGTCGCGCGATAAATCGCTACCCCTCGCCCAGCTTCGACTGCGGCCCCTCCCTTGCAAAGGGAGGGGTGGCGTGCGCGGCAATCACGGTCGATGTGCGGATGCTTTCGGCGACCGGACATGCTCCGGCCGGAATCCCAGCCCGATCGCGCGTGCCGGAATGCGGCGAAGTGGGGGGAAGCGATCGATCGCGCGCGCGATCAACGGCGGTCGTTCGAGCGGATCGGCACCTTCGAGCAGCGGCGCGATGACGCGGTCCTGAATCGCCTTCTGCATCGCTTGGGTAAGCCGCGTCGGCAGCATGCGGCGATCCTCGATACGATGGAGCAGCGGGTCGGGGTCGTCGCCCGCCGCCATCGCCCCCGCGAGCACATTGGCCGCGGCGACGGCATCCTGCACCGCGAGATTGATGCCGACGCCGCCGATCGGCGACATCGCGTGCGCCGCGTCGCCGATGATCTGCAGGCCCGGCTTGTGCCATTTCTCCAGCCGGTCGACGGTCACGGTAAGCAGTTTGACGTCGTCCCAACGCGTGATCGCATCGGCGCCTTCGGCCGTTTCGGGCCCGACGGCGCCCACCCGATCGCGGAACTTGTCGAGGCCTTCCGACCGAATCCTGTCGGCGCCGCCCTTGGGAAAGACCAAGGCGCACTGCCAATAATCGCCGCGGTCGATCAGCACGAAGATGCGGCCGCTGTCGAACACGCCCATCGAATCGTTTTCCGGCTGCTCGGTCTTGGGCAGGCGAAACCAGAACACGTCCATCGGCGCGCCGATTATGCGCGACGGCAGGCCGGCGTCGCGGCGGATCGTCGAATGACGACCATCGGCGGCGAGGACGAGGCGGCTTCGTATCTCGCCCTCGCCGGTGCGCACGCCGATCACGCTGCCCGCTTCCTCGATCAACCCGGTCGCCTCGCATGATCGGTGCAGCGTGAAGGACGGATAACGCCGCGCGACATCGGCGACGAAATCTAGGAAATGCCATTGCGGCATCAGCGCGATATAGGGCGCAGGGACGGCCAGGTGCGTGAAGTCGACGATCCGGAGCTGCTCGCCGGCGATGCGCCCGCCGATGCGGTCGACGCGCTGGTGCGGGCGATCGAGCAGTTCGTCGAGCAGCCCCAACTCGTGAAAGACCGTAAGTGTCGAGGGGTGGACGGTATCCCCTCTGAAATCGCGCAGGAAATCGGCGTGCTTTTCGAGTACCGTCGTCCGCACGCCGGCACGCGCGAACAGCAGGCCGGCGATCATTCCGGCGGGTCCGCCGCCGACGATGCACAGATCGGTGTCGATATCGGCCATTGCGACATGACAATGCACCCTCTTGCCGCTTAGATAAATGCCATGGCATTCAGTCTCGAAAATGGCGGCTTCAGCGATGCGCTGGTGATCCTCGGTGCCGCGGGACTGGTGATCCCCGCCTTTGCGCGTTTCCGGATCAGCCCGGTGATCGGTTTCATCCTCGTCGGCCTGCTGGTGGGACCTGCGGGGCTCGGCGCGCTCGTGCCGCGATATTCCCTGCTCTATCACGTCACCATTTCGGATCCGCACTCGATAGAACCGTTTGCGGAATTCGGCATCATTCTGCTGCTGTTCTCGATCGGACTGGAACTCTCCTTCAAACGCCTATGGGCGATGCGCACTCTGGTGTTCGGCGTCGGTGCAGCGGAACTCCTGATATCCGGTCTGATCATCGGGGTGGTGCTGCATTTCATCGGCCAGGCCTGGAGCGGCGCAGTCGGCCTGGGGCTCGCGCTGGCATTGTCTTCCACCGCGCTCGTGCTGCCGATCGCGGGCACGCAGAGCGCATCGGGGCGCGCCGCCTTCGCGATGCTGTTGTTCGAAGACCTCGCCCTGGTTCCGATCATCTTCCTGCTCGGCGCGCTCGCGCCCAATGCCACCGATGAAGGCTGGTCCAATCTCGTCAACGTCCTGATCCGCGGCGGGATCACGATCGCCGTGCTGTTCATCGGCGGACGGCTGGTTCTTCCCCGCCTGTTCGCGCAAGCGGCGCGAACCAAGAGTCCCGAACTTTTCCTCGCGGCAAGCCTGCTCGTCGTCATCATCGCGAGCCTTGCCACGGCAGCGGCCGGGCTGTCGCCGATCGTGGGTGCGCTGATCGCCGGCCTGCTGATCGCGGAGACCGAATATCGTGCAGAGGTCGAAGTGATGACGGGCCCCTTCAAAGGGCTGGCGCTCGGCGTGTTCCTCATCACCGTGGGAATGCGGCTGGACCTGCGGCTGGTCGCCCTGAACTGGGAATTGCTGCTGGTCGCCATCCTCGGCGTGATGCTGGTCAAGGCGGCCGTCACGACCGCACTCGTGAAACTGACCGGCGCCCGCACCGGCACGGCCGCCGAAACCGGGGTGATGATGGCCAGCCCGTCGGAAACGACGCTGATCGTCATGGGCGTTGCGAGCGCGGCCGGGCTGATCCTGCCGTCCACTGCGTCGTTCTGGACGACGGTCACGGCGATCGGGCTTACCATCACACCACTGCTGGCCAAGGCGGGCCAGACGATCGCGCGGAATATCGAGCGCCGCACCGACGCCCTGCCGCCCGAAGCGGAAGTGACCGCCGAAGGCCCCGGCACCGTCATCATCGGTTTCGGCCGCGTCGGCCGTACCGTCGCCGACATGCTTCAGATGCACGGCAAGAAATTTATCGCGATAGAGGCCGATATCGATGCGGTGAATGCCGCGCGGCGCGACAATTACCCGATCATCTTCGGCGATGTGTCCCGCTCGGAACTGGTCGACCGCCTGAACCTGGGTCGCGCCGATGCGCTGATCCTGACGATGGACGAGCCGGTGCTGTCGGTGAATCTGACCAGGCGGGTGCGCGGCTGGGTGCCCGCCATTCCCATCATCGCCCGTGCCCGCGACTGGAACCATGCCGCCGAGCTTTACAAGGCAGGTGCGACCGACGCGGTGCCGGAAACGCTGGAAAGTTCGCTGCAACTGTCCGAGGCCGTGCTCGTCGATCTGGGCGTGGCAATGGGCCCGGTCATCGCCTCGATCCACGAAAAGCGCGATCAGATGCGCAAGGCCATCCAGCAAGCCGCCGAACTCGACCGCGAACCCAAGCTGCGACGGACCCGGGTTGGCGAAGCCGCGCCGGAGGCCTGAGCCTCAGGCCGCAGCCTTCGCCTTCGCCAGGGCATCGCGGATCGCATCGAGCGCGGCATCGGCCTTGGCACCATCAGGGCCGCCGCCTTGCGCCATGTCGGGGCGACCGCCGCCGCCCTTCCCGCCGAGCGCCGCGACGCCCGCGCGGACGAGATCGACCGCGTTGTGATTACCGGTGAGGTCGTCCGTCACGCCGACCGCCACCGAGGCGCGACCGTCACTGACCGCGACCAGCGCCACGACGCCCGAGCCGACGCGGTTCTTCTGCTCGTCGATCGCGCCGCGCAATGCCTTCGGGTCGAGGCCGTCGAGCACCTGGCCGACGAACTTCACGCCCGCGACGTCCTCCGGCCCCGCGGCCTGTCCGCCACCGCCGCCGAGGGCCAGCGCCTTTTTCGCCTCGGCCAGCTCGCGCTCGAGCTTGCGGCGTTCCTCGATCAGGCTGACGACACGCGCCGGAACATCCTCGGGCGTCGCCTTGAGCGCCACTGCCGCCTCGCGCAGGCGGTCTTCGCGCGCGCTCAACCACGCCCGCGCCGCTTCACCGGTAAGCGCCTCGATCCGGCGAACGCCGCTGGATACGGCGCTTTCGCCGACGATCTTGAACAGCGCGATATCGCCGAGGGCCCTAACGTGCGTGCCGCCGCACAGCTCGACCGAGTAATGCCTGTCGACGCCCTCGCCCATCGAGAGCACGCGAACCTCGTCGCCGTACTTCTCGCCGAACAGCGCCATCGCCCCCGCTGCGATCGCGTCGTCGGGGGTCATCAGGCGCGTCGTGACGTCGTCATTGTGGCGGATCTGCGCATTCACATCCGCCTCGATCGCGGCAATGTCTTCGGGGCTGAGAGCCGAGGGATGCGAGAAGTCGAAGCGGAAGCGGTCCGGTGCGACGAGGCTGCCCTTCTGCGTCACATGCTCGCCCAGACGATTGCGCAACGCTGCGTGCAGCAGGTGCGTCGCCGAATGGTTGGCGCGAATGCGGTCGCGCCGGTCGACATCGATGGCGAGATGGACGGTGTCGCCCACCGCGATCTCGCCCGCTTCGATCGTGGCATGGTGCGCGTGCAGACGGCCCAGCGGCTTCGACGTGTCGTCAACAACGGCACGCAAGCCCTTTTCATTGCTGATAGTTCCGGTGTCGCCGACCTGTCCGCCGCTTTCGCCGTAGAAGGGCGTCTGATTGGTCAGGATGACGACCTCATCACCCGCCCTGGCGCTATCGACGCGTGCCTTGTCCTTGACGATGGCGACGATCTGGCCCTCGCCTTCGGTGGCGGTATAGCCGATGAATTCGGTCGAGCCGGCTTCGTCGGCAATGTCGAACCAGATGTCGTCCGACGCCTGCTCGCCCGAGCCCTTCCATGCCGCGCGCGCCGCGCGCTTCTGTTCGGCCATCGCGGCATCGAACCCGGCGCGATCGACCGCCAGCCCTTGCGAGCGCAGCGCGTCTTCGGTCAGGTCATAGGGAAAGCCGTACGTATCGTAGAGTTTGAACGCAGTGGCGCCGGGCAGCGTATCGCCCTCGGCCATGCTCGCGGTCGCCTCGTCAAGCAGCTTCAATCCCTTGTCGAGCGTCTGGCGGAAGCGTGTCTCTTCCTGCAACAGTGTCGCCTCGATCAGCGCCTGCGCGCGGACCAGTTCGGGATAGGCATTGCCCATTTCGGTGACGAGACTCGGCACCATGCGGTGCATCAGCGGCTGCTTCGCACCGAGGAGATGCGCATGCCGCATCGCGCGACGCATGATCCGGCGCAGCACATAGCCCCTGCCCTCGTTCGCCGGCAGCACACCGTCGGCGACCAGGAATCCGCTGGACCGGAGGTGATCGGCGACAATGCGGTGACTCGCCTTGTGCTCGCCATCGGCGTCGGTGCCGGTCAGCATCGCCGATTCCTCGATCAGCGTGCGGAACGTGTCGGTGTCGTAATTGTCGTGCTTGCCCTGCAGAAGCGCCGCGATGCGCTCCAGCCCCATGCCGGTATCGATTGACGGCCTGGGCAGATCGCCGATGATCTTTCCGCCTTCCTGCACATATTGCATGAAGACGAGGTTCCAGATCTCGATGAAGCGGTCGCCGTCCTCATCCGGGCTCCCCGGTGGGCCGCCGGGGATTTCGGGACCGTGGTCATAGAAGATCTCGGAGCACGGACCGCACGGACCGTCATCGCCCATCGACCAGAAATTGTCCGAGGTGGCGATGCGAATGATACGATCGTCGGGAAGCCCAGCGACCCGCTTCCAGATTTCCGCCGCCTGGTCGTCGTCGTGATAGATGGTGACGAGCAGCCGGTCTGGATCAATGCCCCATTCCCTCGTCAGCAGGTTCCACGACAGTTCGATCGCGCGGTCCTTGAAATACTCGCCGAAGGAGAAGTTGCCGAGCATCTCGAAAAAGGTGTGATGCCGGGCGGTGTAGCCGACATTGTCGAGATCGTTGTGCTTGCCGCCCGCGCGCACGCATTTCTGTGCGCTGGTCGCGATGGAATAGTCCCGCTTTTCCGCGCCGGTGAAGACGTTCTTGAACGGCACCATGCCGGCGTTGATGAACATCAGCGTCGGATCGTTCTGCGGGACGAGCGGCGCCGACGGCACCTTGGCGTGGCCCTCTCCCGCGAAATAATCGAGGAACGAGCGGCGAATATCATTGGTCGAAATCATGCCCGCGATTTAGGCGGGCAAGGCGCATTGCTCAAGCGAAAGGGTGTGGGCTCAAGCGAAAGGGTGTGGCGCCGCGTTATGCAGCCTGTTCGCGCCCCTCGGGTGTGCGACGGCTCTTCGCTAAAGCGATCGCGCATACACCACGTCCTCGTGCCAGGTCTTGCCGACGAGAAATCGCCGCTCTCCCACGAGGCGAAAACCGTGACGCTCATAAAAAGCCCTTGCCCGATCATTCCTGCCGTATACGCCGAGCAGCACGCGCCGCCGGCCCAGCTTTCGCGCATCGTCGAACGCACGATTCATCAGCGCGCGGCCGACGCCCGAACCGTGCAGGCGCGAAAGCACGTAGATACGCTTCAATTCCACGTCTTCCGGGCCGGTTTCCAGCGGAAGGTCGGGGCTGGTCAGAACCGTATATCCCACCGGCGCTCCGCCCTCGCCTGCTTCGGCAACGGTGATCACGCTGCCCGGATCGGCGAACCAGGCTTCGAATTTCAGCGGGGCGTTGTTCGCGGCACAGTGGGCGACGATGTCGCTGCCGTCCAGGATGCCGGCGAAGGTATCGAGAAACGTCGCCGATGCGACCAGCGACAGCGCGGCGGCATCACCCGCCGCCGCGCGCCGCAATGCAAACACCGGATCAGCCGACAATTTCTTCCGGCTTGAAGAAGAAGGCGATCTCGGTCGCCGCATTTTCGTCGCTGTCCGAGCCGTGGACCGAGTTGGCCTCGATCGATTCCGCATAGGTCTTGCGGATCGTGCCCTCCTCGGCATTTTCCGGGTTGGTCGCACCCATGACGTCGCGATTGCGCTTCACCGCGTCCTCGCCCTCGAGCACCTGCACGACGACGGGACCCGACGTCATGAACGCGACGAGATCGTTGAAGAAGGGGCGCTCCTTGTGCACCGCGTAGAAGCCCTCGGCCTGCTCGCGCGTCATGCGGATGCGCTTGGACGCGACGACGCGCAGGCCGGCCTCCTCCAGCATCTTGGTGACCGCGCCGGTCAGGTTGCGGCGGGTGGCATCGGGCTTGATGATCGAAAAGGTCCGGTTCGCGGCCATGGCGGTCACGGGCTCCTGCAATTTTGGATTGGAAAGGTGGCGGCTCCCTAGTCGCGCTTGCTTGCCGATGCAAGCGCGTCAGGCCGCCTGTTCCCAGCGTCCCTGTTCGTTCTGCTTCCAGTAGCGGCGCTCGACACCGGCGCGATCGGCAAGCGCCTTCCACGCCTGACGTGCATCGGTGATCCGGTCTTCGTCGAAGAAATGAAAGGCGCGGTCGAACGACAGCGACCGGTCGCGCCAGATCCCATCGGCAAGCGCGATGTTGCGCGCTCCGTTTGCGGCCTCGGGTTCGCCGGAGATCAGCACCGGCTGGTTGGCGTCGTCGCCCGCGCCAGCCTGGGCATGGGGAAGGAAGCTGTCGGCCCGGTAACTCCACAACAGACGGTCCAGCGTTGCCCGTTGCGCTTCGCTGTCCGAAACGATCAGCAAACGGCCATTCTTTTCGATTACCCGCTCCGCGATGCGCGGCAGCGCGCGATCGAGCGGCATCCGGGTCAGATGATAGAAATCGACCTGCACACTCCCCTCCCGCTTGGGGGAAGGCCGGGCGAGGGCCTGAATGAATGCCCAGACCTTCGCCTTGCCCCGCCCTTTGACCTACTTCTCCAGATTATCCGCGACGTAGCGATCCAGCACGCGGACGCCGAAGCCGGTCGCGCCCTTGTCGAAATGGGCGCCGGGCTTGTCCGACCACGCCATGCCGGCGATGTCGAGATGCGCCCAGCGCACACCGTCCTGGATGAAGCGCTGCAGGAACTGCGCCGCCGTGATCGAGCCGGCTGCGCGCGGACCGACATTCTTCATGTCCGCGATCTGGCTGTCGAGCAGCTTGTTATAGGTGTCGTTCACCGGCAGTCGCCATAGCTTGTCGCCCGAGGCCAGCCCCGCCTTGATGAGACCGTCTGCCAGCGCGTCGTCGTTGGAGAAGATGCCGGCATGATCGTGCCCCAGCGCCACGATCATCGCGCCCGTCAGCGTGGCGAGGTCGATGATCGTCTTGGGCTTGTGCGTCTCCTGTACCCAGTGCAGCGCGTCGCAAAGCACGAGACGCCCCTCGGCGTCGGTGTTGATGACCTCGATGGTCTGGCCCGACATCGACTTCACGACGTCACCGGGACGCTGGGCGTTGCCGTCCGGCATGTTCTCGACAAGTCCGCAGACGCCAATGACGTTCGCCCTGGCCTTGCGCAGGGCGAGCGCCTTCATGGTGCCGGCCACCGCACCGGCGCCGCCCATGTCCCACTTCATGTCCTCCATGCCGGCACCCGGCTTCAGCGAAATGCCGCCCGAATCGAAGGTCACGCCCTTGCCCACCAGCGCGAGGTCCGGATTGGCGCCGTCGCCCTTTCCGTTCCAGCGCATCACGAGCAGCCGCGGCGCCTTGCGCGAACCCTGCGCCACGCCGAGCAGCGCCAGCATGCCGAGATCGCGCATCGCCTGTTCATCCAGCACGTCGATTTCGACGCCGAATTCCTTCAGATGCTGCGCGCGCTCGACGAAGCTTTCCGGATACAACACGTTCGCAGGCTCGGCGACCAGTTCCCGGGTGAAGGCCATGCCCTGCGTGATCGCGTCGGCGACCGCATAGGCGGCTTCCGTCCCTTCGGGTGCGCCGGCGATCGTGACCGTCGCCAGCGTCGGCTTCGCCTTTACCGGCTCCTTCGTCCGGTAGATGTCATGGCGCCAGGAGCGCTGTACCATCGCCGCTGCGAAGCGCGCTGCGGCCTGGGCCGAAGGCTTGGCGGGTATGGAATCGAAGTCGACCGCCGCCGTCTCGACACCGGAACTCAGATACCGCGCGGTGATCGCGCCGCCGGCCCGCTCGTAATCGCCCTCGTTGCCACTGCCGATGCCCAGCAGGACGGTGCGCGCCGCCTTGCCGTTTCGGCTCGTGAAAACCTCGACGGTGGCGCCCGCATCGCCTTCGAACCGGCTGGCCTCCGCGGCGCCGACCAGAAGTGCGCGGGTATCCGTATCGCCGAGCTCAAGCCGGTCCAGCCCACCCTTTTCCACCGGAAGAATGAGCATCTGCGTTTCGGGCAGCGAGGTAGCGAACTGGATTTTCATGCCGACCATATTCCTTGTCTTCTTGTCGATAGCTTGCGAGTGCTCCGCATGTAGGGAGATAATAGGCAAACGGCAAAGTCCGCTTGTGATTGCGATGCGCGGGCACCGGTGCAATAGGGCGCGCTCACGCATCGGCCGATTGCCGAAAAAGGGAGTGACAAGCAGACGTGAGGCGCAAGGCCCTGTTGTGTACCGGCGCGCTGTCGCTGACGATGCTGGCCGCCTTGCCGGCATCGGCGCAGGACCTGCTCGATCGCCCGGCCGCGCCACCGCCGCCCGATCAGCAACCACCCGCCGACAGCGAGCAGATTCGCTTCAGTGCGGAGCAACTCGAATATGACAGCGAGGCCGATGTCGTTACCGCCACGGGCAACGTCCGTCTCTTCCGACAGGGCAGCCGCCTCCGCGCAGACCAGGTCGTGTGGAACCGCCGGACCGGCCAGGTCGTGGCGACCGGAAACATCGCGATCACCAATCCCGAGGGCGACGTCGCCTATGGCGACCGTATCGAACTGACCGATACGCTGCGCGACGGAATGGTCGAAAACATGCTCGTCGTGCTCGATGAAGGCGGCCGCATCGCCGCCGCGCGGGGCTCGCGCCAGGACAACGGGGTCATCCGCGTCGAACATGCCGCTTATACCGGCTGCTCGGTGGAGACCAGCGACGGATGTCCGAAGGAACCGTCGTGGAAGATTACCGCTGCCCGCGTCATCTATGACCCTGCGACCAGCAGAATCAGATACAGCGGCGCGCGCCTGCAGTTGTTCGACCTGCCGGCCATTCCGCTGCCGGCCTTTTCCCACCCTGTCGGCGGCGGCAATGACGACGGGCTCCTCGGCCCCGACATCCGGTATGACCGGGTCAACGGCGTAGAAGTCGCCGTCCCCTATTTCTGGAGCTTCGCGCCCGACCGCGACCTCACGATCACGCCGCATGTCTTCACCGACGCCCTGCCCGTGATCGAGGGTGAATATCGCGAATTGAACGACCTGGGCGCCTTTCGCATTCAGGGTTTCGGGACCTATTCGCGTCAGAGCGACGATCAGGTAAGCAACCTCACCGCCGCTGGCAGCAACAACGAGTTCCGGGGATATCTGGATGCGGTCGGACATTACCAGTTCGATTCGCACTGGAGCGCCTCTACCTCCCTGCGAATCGCATCCGACGATACCTTTCTGCGCCGCTATGACATTTCGCGCGATACGCGGCTGCGCAACAATGTGACGGTCGCTCGCGTCGATCGCGACAGTTATCTGTCGGTCGCCGGTTGGGCGGTGCAGACTCTGCGCCTCGACGAAAAACAGGGCATGCAGCCCGTCGCCTTGCCGGAGATCGATTATCGGCGGCGGCTGGGTCTGCTCGGCGGCACGATGATGTTGCAACTCAATACGCTCGCCATCACGCGGGACGAGGGGCAGGATACGCAGCGCGCATTCGCATCCGCACGCTGGGATCTGCGCAAGCTGACCCGCTGGGGCCAGGAGGTCACGTTCACCGCATATGCCCGCGGCGACGTTTATCGCGCCGACGACACGCTGCTGACGGACGTGGTGCGCTATCGCGGCGAGGAAGGCGTGAACACGCGTGCGATCGGCGCGCTCGCGATCGACGTCAAATGGCCGCTCATCGGGAGCTTTCTGGGCGGAACGCAGCAACTGACGCCACGCGTTCAGATCGTGGCGTCGCCAAAGGTCCGCAATCTCGCCATTCCCAATGAGGATGCCCGCGCGGTCGATCTGGAGGATTCGAACCTCTTCGCGCTCAATCGCTTTCCCGGATATGACCGGTTCGAGGATTCGACGCGTTTCACCTATGGGCTGGACTGGCAGGCGGACCTGCCCGGCCTGTCGATCGTGACGACGGTGGGACAGAGCTATCGTCTGTCGTCGGACCCGACGCTCTTTCCGGACGGCACGGGACTGACCGACCGCTTCTCGGATTTCGTCGGCCGGACGGAGGTCCGCTTTCGCGACTTCGTGTCGTTCACCCACCGCTACCGGCTCGACAAGGACAATTTCGCGGTGCGGCGGAACGAGATCGATGCAACGGTCGGATCGCGGGCGACATACGCCATGCTGGGTTATCTCCGGCTGAACCGGAACATCACGCTCGATCTGGAGGATCTGCGCGACCGGGAAGAGGCGCGCGTCGGCGGCCGCGTCGCGATCGGTCGCTTCTGGTCCGTGTTCGGCGCCGCCACCGTCGACCTGACCGACCGGCGCGAGGACATCTATTCCCAGGCCGACGGATTCGAGCCGGTGCGAAGCCGACTGGGCGTCGCGTATGAAGACGACTGCCTGAAGCTTGGCCTTACATGGAAGCGCGATTATGAGGATACCGGCGACGCGCGGCGGGGAAACAGTTATCTGCTGACACTGTCTTTCAAGAATCTGGGGCGCTAAGCCGCGGTTCAGGCACAATCTGCCAGGGCGACAGCAATTGCCACCGAAAGGGTGAAGAGGTTCGACATTTTGGCTAAGACGATGATTAACAAGGTTTCCAGCTTTGGCCGCGCTTTCGGCCTTGCCGTCGGACTGTGCGCGACGACCGCATTGGTGGCGCAAACGGTCCCGGACGAATCGAGCCCCGATGCCGGGCTCGACCTGCCGGCGAATCTGGAAATCTTCGGCGATGCGAACCCGAACGTGCGCAAGCCCACGGCGATCGTGAACAATGCCGTGATCACCGGCACCGATATCGACCGCCGCGTCGCGATGGTGACGGCGCTCAACGGACTGGACCTGAAGAACGACAAGCAGCGCCAGCAACTGCGCCTTCAGGTCTTGCGCTCGTTGATCGACGAGACGCTGGAGATTCAGGAAGCCCGCGCCAACGAGATCGAGGTAACGCCCGAGGAAATCAGCCAGGCCTATGTGCGGTTGTCGCAGCGCTTCAACCGCTCGCCAGAGGAGATGACGGCCTATCTCGACAAGGTGGGATCGTCCGAACAGTCGCTGAAGCGACAGATCCAGGGCGAGGTCGCCTGGAACCGTCTGCTCGAGCGCCGCGTCGAGCCGTTCGTCAATGTCGGCGATGAGGAGGTGCAGGCCATCCTCGACCGATTGGAAGCGTCGAAGGGCACGGAGGAATACCACCTCAAGGAAATCTTCCTCCGTTCAACCCCGCAGAACAGCGATCAGGTGTTCGCGCAGGGCAAGCAATTGATCGAACAGATGAAGCAGGGTGCGCCGTTCGAATATCTGGCGCGGACCTATTCCGATGCCACGACGCGCGCGGTCGGCGGCGATCTGGACTGGGTCCGGCTCGATACCCTGCCGGAGGCCCTTGCCGACGCCGCGCAGCAGTTGAGCATCGGTCAGGTCGCGGGTCCGGTCGAGGTCGGTGGCGGCTTTTCGATCCTGTACCTGGCCGACAAGCGCCAGGTCCTGACCGCTGATCCGCGCGATTCGGTGCTCCATCTGCGCCAACTGACGCTCAATTTTCCCTCGGGCACGACGGAAGCACAAGCGCAGGCCCGCGCAGCCGAGTTCGCGAAGGCCACTCAGAAGATCCAGGGGTGCGGCGATGCCGAAAATACCGCGAAGGAAATCAATGTCGAAGTGGTCGACAACGATTCCGTGCGCGTCCGCGACCTGCCTCCGCAACTGCAGGAAATCATGCTGAAGATGAAGGTTGGAGAGGTCACGCCGCCGTTCGGCTCCGCCGATCAGGGCGTGCGCGTGCTCGTCCTGTGCGGTCGCGACGACGCGCGCGGCGCTTCCCTGCCCTCTCCGAGCCAGGTGCAGGCCGGCCTTGAGCAGGATCGCGTCAACCTGCGGGCGCAACGAATGCTTCGCGACCTGCGACGCGACGCCATCATTGAATATCGCTGAAACGGAGGAAGCGGCAGATGATCCCGCCGCTCGCAGTCGCGATGGGAGACCCGGCCGGTGTGGGGCCGGAAATCGTTGCCAAGGCCTGGATGGCACGCGGCGTTCATTCGTTGACGCCGTTTTTCGTGGTCGGCGATATGCAGGCGATCTCGGCTGTCTGGGACGGACCCGTCGCCGCCATCGACCGTCCCCAGGAAGCGGCGGCCGTCTTCGCCACCGCGCTGCCGATCCTGACCGTGCACAATTCGGGCAATACGGTTCCGGGGAAACCGGATACCGAGGGTGCGCGCTGCGCCCTGCAATCGCTGGAAACGGCGGTGGGCCTGACGCGATCGGGGGCCGCCGGCGCATTGATAACCGGCCCGGTGTCGAAGGCCCGCCTCTACGATATCGGCTTCACGCATCCCGGCCAGACCGAATTCGTGGCCGAGCGTTGTGGCGTTTCGCGGGACAATGCGGTGATGATGCTCGCCGGGCCGACGCTGCGCGTGGTCCCGATCACAACGCATGTCCCGCTCGCGTCGGTGCATGACCTGCTCACCACCGAACTCGTCGCTGCCAAGGGCCGGGCAACGGCACGGGGTCTGATCCGCAATTTCGGGATCAGCCGGCCTCGATTGGCCTTTGCCGGTTTCAATCCGCATGCCGGCGAAAGCGGCGCGATCGGGCAGGAGGAGATCGACGTCATCGCTCCGGCAATCGCGCGGTTGCGCGACGAAGGCATCGACGCCACCGGCCCGTTCGCGGCCGACACCATGTTCCACCCGCGGGCGCGGGCGAATTTCGATGCCGCCTTGTGTCCCTATCACGATCAGGCGCTGATCCCGATCAAGACCCTGCATTTCGATGAGGGCGTGAACATGACGCTCGGGCTTCCCATCGTTCGCACCTCGCCCGATCACGGGACGGCGTTCGGCATCGCCGGCACCAACCAGGCGGAGCCGGGGGCCATGATCGCCGCGCTTCGCCTGGCGGCGAGCGCCGCCGAACGCCGAAGCGAGGCGCTCGCGTCGCGCGACAAATGACCGCGCCCGACCTCCCGCCGCTGCGCGAGGTGATCCGCGCGCACGGCCTTCAGGCCAGCAGGGCCCTTGGCCAGAACTTTTTATTCGATTCCAATATCCTTGGACGGATTGCTGATATTCCGGGTGATCTTGCGGGGCGGCCCGTGCTGGAGATCGGCCCCGGCCCCGGCGGCCTGACCCGGGCGTTGCTCGCAGCCGGCGCGCGCGTAATTGCCATCGAACGCGACCATCGTTGCATTCCCGTGCTGGCCGAGCTGGCCGACGCCTATCCAGGGTATCTCGAGGTGATCGAAGGCGATGCGCTGGAGGTCGATCTGTCCGCCCGGTTCGGGCAGAAACCCTCGATCGTCGCGAACCTTCCCTATAATGTCGGAACCGCATTGCTCGTGTCGTGGCTGTCTGCACCGTGGACGCCGTGGTGGCGCGATCTGACGCTGATGTTCCAGCGCGAAGTCGCGGATCGCATCGTCGCCGAACCGAACACCGCGGCATATGGGCGGTTGTCGGTCCTGGCCCAATGGCGTGCTGCGGCCAGGATCGCGATGCCGGTTCATCGCTCCGCCTTTACCCCGCCGCCGAAGATCATGTCGGCGGTGGTCCACATCGTCCCGGTGGAGCAGCCGCGCGATGTCGCGTTTTCTTCGCTGGAGCGCTTGACCGCGGCGGCATTCGGTCAACGCCGCAAGATGCTGCGGCAAAGCCTGAAGGCGGTGCCCGGCGCGGTTGCCGCGCTGGAGCGCTGTGGCATTGCACCGACGCGTCGGGCCGAAACGGTCAGTGTCGAAGAGTTCGTAGCCCTTGCACGGGCGCTGGACGCCTGAGACGGATCAGTCGTCGCCCGCCGGTTTCGGTTCGACATCCTGCTGTGCGGTGGCGGTCGCCTGTTCGGGCGGGCCGCGGCGGATAACGGCGGCGAGCTGATCCGCCTGGCTGCAGGTCGCGCCGCAAATCTTGCGCATCTTCTTCAGATTTTCCTCGGCGCTGGTCACCGCGCCCTTTGCCACCATCGCCTCTCCCTGCCCGCGCAGCGCGGCGAGATCGGTGGGGTCGAGCTTCAGCGCCTCGCGATAGAGCCGGATGGCCTTGCCGGTCAGCCCCTGCCGCTTGGCGACCACGGCCATGTCGACGAATGCCTCGCGGTTGCGCGGATCGACGGCCAGCGCCGTTTCATAGAGGTCCGTCGCACGCTGCAGCTCGCCTGCGGCGCGGGCGGCATCGCCCTTCTTCACCAGGGCGATGGAGCGCGGGTCGATCTGGTCGTCAGGACGCTGTCCGTACAGCGAGGTCGAAACGCAAACGAGCGTCAGGGCGACGGCAGCCGACACGGCGGTAATACGCATAAACGTCTCCGATACTTTCCCGGTTTCAGCTAGCATGGCCGCGACAGCTTCGCGACAAAAAAGCCGTCTGTCGAGTGGCGCGCGGGGGTCAGCCGCACGCCGCCGCCGTGCGCGTCGCCCGCAGGCAGGGACAAGGGCTCGGCGCGCCAGCCCGGATGACGGTCCAGAAACTGCGAGACCTGATCCACGCCTTCGCGGTCGAGCACCGAACAGACGATATGGACCAACGCTCCGCCGGGGCGGACCAGTTGGCTGCCGATGTCCAGCAATTCGGCCTGCTGGGCCACCAGGCGGTCCAGCCGCTTCGGTGTCAGGCGCCAGCGGGATTCCGGGTTGCGACGCCACGTGCCCGTGCCCGAACAAGGGGCGTCGACCAATACAATATCGGCCTGGCCCTCCAGATCCGCCAACTGTTCGCGTTCGCCGTCGCTATCGAGAAGGCGCGTTTCGACGATCGACACCCCGGCGCGTTCGGCGCGTGGCGCCAGCCGCTCCAACCGCCGCTTCACCGTGTCGCACGCGAGGATGCGCCCGCGATCCGCCATCAGCGCCGCCATCGCCAGTGTCTTTCCCCCTGCGCCGGCGCAGAGGTCGACCACGGTCATGCCCGGCGCCGCGCCCGGCGCCAGCGAGACGATCTGGCTGCCCGCGTCCTGGATCTCGAATGCCCCGTTGCGGTAGAGCGGCAAGCGATCGACCGTAAGCTCCTCATGCACGCGCAGGCCCATCGGCACCGCGTCGATCGGCGATGTATCCGGCAAGGCCTCGGCCACATCCTCGATCTTGGCTCGCAGCGGATTTACCCGGAGATCGAGCGGCGCGCGGGCCAGAAGAGCATTGCGTTCGAATGCGTCGATGCCGGAACGATCGAGTTCGTCCACGAGCCATTCGGGAGCATATCCCTCCGTCGCGGGTACTTCCTCGCCCGCGATGGATGACGGTCCGTACCGTCCCGCGCCGAAATGTTCGATCAGGTCGGGCCGGCGCCGGGCCAGCGCCAGCATCGCGGTGCGGCCGCTTTCCGGGCGATCGCCCAGCAACCGGATGGCGTCGTAGACCACGGCACGGATCGCCTTGCGATCTTTCGACCCGGCATAGCGTCGCTCGCCGAAATATCGTTGCAGAATCGTGTCGGCGGCTGCGCCCTGGTCGCGCGCTGCCTCGATGATACGGTCCAGGACCTCGATTGCGGCCTGAGTTCTCGCGGACGGTGTCACGGCGTCAGCGCGTCGGGTAGTTGGGCGCTTCCCGCGTGATCGACACGTCGTGGACGTGGCTTTCGCGCAAGCCGGCGTTGGTGATGCGGACGAAGCGGGAGCGCTCGCGCAGATCGGTCAGCGTCTTTGCCCCGGTATAGCCCATCGCCGCCTTCACGCCGCCGACGAGCTGATGGATGACGTCGCTCGCCGGCCCCTTGAACGGCACCTGCCCTTCGATTCCCTCCGGCACCAGCTTGAGCTGGTCCTTGATATCCTGCTGGAAATAGCGGTCCGCAGAGCCCTTCGCCATGGCGCCGACACTGCCCATGCCGCGATAACTCTTATACGTGCGTCCCTGGTACAGAAAGGTTTCGCCGGGCGCCTCTTCGGTGCCGGCGAGCAGCGAACCGATCATCACGCTCGACGCGCCGGCCGCAAGCGCCTTGGCGACGTCACCCGACGACCGGATGCCGCCATCGGCAATGACGGGAACGCCGGATTTGTCCGCTTCCTTGGCCGATTCCATCACGGCGGTGAGCTGCGGCACGCCGACGCCTGCCACCACGCGGGTCGTGCAGATCGAACCCGGTCCGATCCCGACCTTGATGCCGTCGGCGCCCGCGTCGATCAGCGCGCGTGTCGCCTCCGGCGTGGCTACGTTGCCGGCGATCACCTGAACCGAGTTGGAAAGCTTCTTCACCCGTTCCACGGCGCGGGCCACGTCGCGATTGTGGCCATGGGCAGTGTCGATGACGACGAGGTCGAGTTCGGCATCGACCAATGCGGCCGTGCGTTCATACCCCTTGTCGCCCACCGTGGTCGCCGCCGCGACGCACAGGCGTCCGGCCGCATCCTTGGTGGCGTTGGGATAGGTGACCGCCTTTTCGATATCCTTCACCGTGATCAGGCCGACGCAGCGATAATCGTCGTCGACAACGAGCAGCTTCTCGATACGGCGCTGGTGCAGCATCCGCCGCGCCTCTTCCTGCGTCACTTCGGCAGACACGGTGGCGAGATCTTCGTGCGTCATCAGCTCGGAAACCGGTTGATTCGGGTTTTCCGCGAAGCGCACGTCGCGATTGGTGAGGATACCGACCAGTTTTCCGCTTCTGTCGGTGACGGGGATGCCGCTGATATGGTGGCGGTCCATCAGCGTCTGCGCATCGCGCAGCGGCGCATCGGCGGTGATGGTGATCGGATTGACCACCATGCCGGACTCGAACCGCTTGACCTGACGGACGGCGGCGACCTGTTCGTCGACGGTCATATTGCGATGGAGAACGCCGATACCGCCCAGTTGCGCCATCACGATCGCCATCTCGGCCTCGGTCACCGTGTCCATCGCGGAAGACAGGAACGGGATGTTCAGGGCCAGTCCCTTTGCAACCTTCGTCCGCGTGTCGGCCTGGCTCGGCACGACGTCCGATTCCGCGGGGAGGAGGAGAACGTCGTCGAAGGTGAGACCGAGAGGGATTTCCATGGGTGAGACTACCAGTTCCTGATCGCGTGCGGGAATTTGGCGGCCCATGTAACCAAGCCTCTCGCGCTAGGCTAGAGGGCGGTGTGCACGGGCCAGCAATTCCCGCGCCTGCTCGACATGCATCGCTTCGATCATCCGGTCCCGGAAGCGTTCTGCTCCGCCCGTGGCGGCGGCGACCAGCGCCTCGGCTTCCTCGACCTCCGAAGCGTCGGGGCCGAAGGCACGGGTGGCGACCTCGAGCTGGTTCGGGTGGATGAGCGTCTTGCCATCGAACCCCATCGCCCGCCCTTCCCGGCACTCCACCGCCAGGCCGTCGGCATCGCCCAGCGCATTGAAGACGCCGTCGAGCGCCCAGCAGCCGCCGGCCCGCGCCGCGAGCACGATCGTCTGAAGCGCGAGGGCGAGCCCTTCCCTGCCGGCCGCCGGCGGAATGCGCAGGCCGGCCCGAAGGTCGTTCGTACCGGCGATGAGACCGGCCACGCGAGGCTGGGCGGCGATCTCCGCCCCCGCCAGAACGCCGGCGGGCGTCTCGATCATCGCTATGACCGGAATACCGACACGCGCGCACAGCTCGTTCACCTGCATCGCGTCTTCCGCTTTCGGCAGGATGACGAAATCCGCGCCCGTGCCGCGGGCGGCGGCGACATCTTCGCCGTGTTCGGGCGTATCGCTGGCATTGATCCGGACAGCGAGGAGGCGGTCGCCAAAGCCCTCGCCGATGGCGTCGACGGCGGCAGTGCGGGCGGCGGCCTTCTGTTCCTCGGGCACGGCATCCTCCAGATCGAGAATCACCATGTCGACGGCGAGCGTGCGCGCCTTGGCGACCGCGCGCGGATTGGAAGCGGGAAGAAACAGCGCCGTGCGCGGCGCCAGTGGAAAGGATGGCTTTGTCATGGGGCTGTGCTAGCACCAGTTATCACGGATTGCTCGGGGAGAGTCGGGACATGAGCGCTTTGGTTACGGTCGTCATATTCCTGGCCGCACTGGTCCTGTTTTACCTCTTCGCCAGCGTGAAGATCGTTCATCAGGGCTATCAATATACGATCGAGCATTTCGGCCGCTTCACCACCGTCGCGAAGCCGGGGTTCAACTTCTATCCGGCCTTTTTCTATCAGGTCGGGCAGAAGGTGAATATGATGGAGCAGGTGGTCGACATTCCCGGCCAGGAAATCATCACCCGCGACAATGCGACGATTTCGACCGACGGCGTCGTTTTCTTCCAGGTCCTCGATCCGGCCAAGGCCGCGTACGAGGTCGCCGATCTGCAACTTGCGCTGATGAATCTGGCGACCACCAACCTGCGTACCGTCATGGGATCGATGGATCTGGACGAAACACTGTCCAAGCGCGACGAGATCAATGCGCGCCTGCTGTCTGTCGTGGACCACGCCACCACCCCCTGGGGCGTGAAGATCACGCGCGTCGAGATCAAGGACATCCGCCCGCCGCGCGACATCGTCGATTCCATGGCCCGACAGATGAAGGCGGAGCGTGAGAAGCGCGCCAATATCCTCGATGCCGAAGGGGACCGAGCATCCGAAATCCTGCGCGCCGAGGGGCAGAAACAGGCCAAGATCCTGGAGGCGGAGGGGCGCCGCGAGGCCGCCTATCGCGACGCCGAGGCTCGTGAGCGGGCCGCCGAAGCCGAAGCTGCCGCAACCAAGGCGGTCAGCGAAGCGATCGAGGCAGGGTCGAGCCAGGCGATCAATTACTTCGTCGCGCAGAAATATGTCGAGGCGGTCGGAAAATTCGCCACTTCGCCCAATGCCAAGACCATCCTGTTTCCGGTCGAGGCGACGCAGTTGGTCGGCACGATCGGCGGGATCGGCGAGCTGGTGAGAGACGCGCTGGACGGCAATAAGCCGGCCTCCCCACCCGCTCCGCAGCCTCCGACGCGGCGCGGGCCGTTCGAACGGTCTTCGGAATAAGCGGTGGACTGGCTTTCCGGAGGCGCACTCTGGCTGATCGCGGCCGCACTGCTCGGCATCGCCGAGTTGCTGATTCCGGGCGTTTTCCTGGTCTTCGTCGCGCTGGCGGCTGCTGTCACCGGGATCCTGACCCTGCTGTTCCCGGAACTGAACGTCGCCGGCCAGTTGATCGTATTCGCCGCATGGTCGGTCGTGATCGTCCTGATCGGAAAGCGCTGGTACGGCAATGCCGATGAGCCATCGGACGACCCCCGCCTCAACGACCGGATAGCCCGCCTGATCGGCGAAACCGTAATCGTCACGCAGGCGATCGAGAACGGCGTCGGTCGCGTGCGCGTGGGCGATGGGGAGTGGAGCGCGCGCGGGCCGGATACCCCGGCAGGAAGCCATATGCGTATCACCGGGCAGCGGGACGGCGAGTTGACCGTCGAGCCGCTATCGTCCAGCCAGAACGGCAACGCCTGACAGGAAGCTCCAGGGAGAATTTGTTGATGTTTACCGATCGCCGTTCGCTGCTGAAGGCAATGGGCGCGGGCACGGCCCTGTCGTCGCTGCCGCTCAAGGCGCTGGCCGCCGAAAATTCCGATGTCGCGGCGGAGACGATGCTTTCGCACATCGCGGAAGCGATGATGATGGACTTTCCCGAGCAGGCCACCAGCCTCGGCATCGATACCGACGGCCGGGCGCCGCTCAAGGCGCGGCTGACGGATCGCTCGGCCCTGGGCCAGCGGCTCGTCGCCGATCACCTGCGCGCCCACCTCGCCAATCTCGACACGCTGGACGAAGCGGCGCTGAGCGATGCGGTGCGTACCGATGTCGAGGTCGTGCGCACCGCCTTCGATCTCGCGCTGCGCGGGTTCGCCTTTCCCTATGGCGACGTCTCGGTCGGCAGTTACCGCAACTCGCCTTATGTCGTGATCCAGAATGTCGGCGCGTTTCTCGACGTGCCGCAGATGCTCGACAGTCAGCACACGGTGAAGAACGCAGCCGATGCCGACGCCTATCTCGCCCGGCTGGAAGATTATGCCGCCGCCCTGGACGGCGAGACGCAGCGGTTGAAGGCGGACGGCGCGCAGGGCGTGATCGCCCCCGATTTCCTGCTCGACAAGGCGCTGAAGCAACTGGCGATCGCGCGGTCCGGCGATGTCGAGGACTGGACGATCGTCACGTCGCTGGCCGACCGGACAAAAGACATTGCCGGGGACTATGGCAAACACGCCGCCACGATCGCGCGCGACATGGTCGCGCCGGCGCTCGATCGCCAGATCGCCGTCCTGAAACAGCATCGAACGCATGCCACCCATGATGCCGGGGCGTGGAAGCTGCCCCAGGGCGAGGACTATTACCGCTGGGCCTTGCAGGCCGGCACGACGACAACGCTGTCGCCGGACGAGATCCATCAGATGGGGCTCGATCAGCTTCACGACCTGCAATCACAGATGGATGTCATCCTGAAGCAGGAAGGCTATTCGCGGGGCACGGTCGGCGAACGCATGGCGGCGCTGGGCAAGGACCCGAAATATCTCTTTCCCGACAATGACGAGGGCCGGGCGCAGATCATCGCACTGCTGCAGAAGTCGATCGACGATATGCGTGCGCGGATGCCGCAGGCGTTCCATACGCTGGTGCCCGGCAATGCCGAGGTGAAGCGCATGGCGCCCGAGGTCGAACCCGGTGCGCCTGGCGCCTATGGCGGGGCGGGATCGATCGACGGCACGGTGCCGGGGCGTCTGTGGATCAACCTGCGCACGACGAAGATCTGGCCGCGCTACGCCTTGCCGGACCTGGCGTATCACGAGACGATCCCGGGGCATGTCTGGCAGGGCGAATATACGTTCAAGCTGCCGCTCGTCCGCTCCCTGATCGCCTTCAACGCCTATTCCGAGGGCTGGGCGCTCTACGCCGAGCAACTGGCGGACGAACTCGGCGCCTATGCCGACAATCCGCTGGGGCGGCTCGGTTATCTGCAAAGCCTGGCGTTTCGCGCCTGCCGTCTGGTGGTCGACACCGGCCTCCACGCCAAGCGCTGGAGCCGCGAACACGCGATCCAGTGGTTCGCCACGACCAACGGCTCCACGGTCGAAGAGGTTCAGGGCGAAGTCGACCGCTATTGTTCCTGGCCCGGCCAGGCGTGCGGCTACAAGGTCGGCCACACGACCATCAATCGCCTGCGCGACAAGACCAAGCGGGCCTTGGGCGCGAAGTACGACTTCAAGGGCTTCAACGACACCGTGGTCACTGGCGGCGGTGTGCCGATGAACGTGCTCGAACAGAATGTCGACCGGCACATCGCCAGGCAGAAGGCATAGGCCGAAACGGGAGGGCTATGCTTCGCCCGCGCGCGCACCGATCGCGTCCAGCTCCAGGCCTCCGCTGCGCCATTCGCGCCCGCCCAGCTCGGTGCGGCTGCGCGGCAAGGCCTCCGGCATCTCGTCACGGATAAAGGCCAGCATCGCCTCACGGATGTCGCAGCGCAGGTCGAATGCGGTGCCTGCATCCGCTGCGGTGGCAAGGATGCGCACTTCGATGGCGTCGCTGCGCGCGTCGGTGACCTGCACGCCCTTGGCGCGACCATCCCAGCGTGGATTGGTCTGAATCACTTCGTCGCTCTTGGCCCGGATGCGATCGACGTCGGCGGTCGGATCGAGATAAAGAAACACCGTCCCGAGCAGTTTGCTCGACTGGCGCGTCCAGTTCTGGAACGTATCTTCCAGAAAACGGCTGACGGGCACGACCAGGCGTCGTTCGTCCCAGATGGCGACGATGACATAGGTCAGCCGGATCTCTTCGACGCGGCCCCACTCGCCGTCGACGATGACGACGTCGTCCAGCCGGATCGGCTCGGTAAAGGCCATCTGGATGCCGGCGATGAGGTTCTTCAGCGCTGGTTGTGCCGCGGCCCCCACCGCCAGAGCGGCTAACCCGGCCGACGCCATCAGCGTCACACCGACGCTGCGCACGCTCGGGATGCTCAAGAGCATTAGGCAGATGGTGATGAAACCGATCACCATGATTGCGATGCGGGTTAGGATCGCGGCGCGTGTCCGGCGCTGCCTGGCGCGCAGATTGTCGGCGACGCTGATATCGGCCTGAAGCTCGATCACACGGTGGACCGCGCGGACCATGGCGATCGCCAGCCAGCCGACCAGCAGCGGGACGGCCATGGCCGCGATGCGGACCCAGAGTTCAGCCAGCCGGTCCGACAGGTGAAGCGCTTCGCGGACGAGCGCCAATGCAAGGCCGACCAGGATCCACCGCAACGGACGCCGGGCACGGCGCAGGAATATTTCATCATGCGAGATACTCGTGCCGCGGACGACGCGTTTGAGAATCTGCATCGTGATCAGGTGAAGGATGAGCGCGATACCGATGGCAAGCGCGACGTAGACGATGTCCACAACGATCGTCGGCACGTTCCAGTCGCCGATCCTGATATCCGTCATAGCCGCATCAACGCTGTCATCGGCAAGGGTTCCCCATCCGATCAAAAAACACCGCTCTGCACCCCGGACGCAGGCGGCATTCTTTGGGTCAACGGGCTTTGGGACGACGAGGCAGAAGCCAACCGCTCAGGCGGCTTCGCTGACCTTCGGCCCCGCATCCCGGACGCCGTCGTCCACATGGTCCGCGAACTGCGCGAAATTGGACGCGAACAGCTCGATCAGCTTCGCCGCCATGGCGTCATAGGCGGCCGGATCGGCCCATGTGCTCCGCGGGTCGAGAATGGCGTCGTCGACGCCTTCGACGCTGACCGGCACTTCGAACCCGAAATTGGGATCGGTGCGGAACGCGGCGTTCTTCAGGCTGCCGTTCAGCGCCGCGTTCAGCAGCGCTCGCGTCGCCTTGATCGGCATGCGCTGTCCGACACCGTATTTGCCGCCCGTCCAGCCGGTATTCACCAGCCAGCAGTCCACCCCGCCCCTGGCGATCCGTTCCTTCAGCAAGTTGCCGTAAACCGACGGATGGCGCGGCATGAACGGCGCACCGAAACAGGTCGAAAAGGTCGCCTCCGGTTCCGTCACGCCGATTTCGGTTCCCGCCACCTTGGCCGTGTAACCCGACAGGAAATGATACATCGCCTGTTCGGGAGTGAGCTTCGCGATCGGGGGCAGCACCCCAAACGCGTCGGCCGTCAGCATGATGATGTTGCTGGGCACCGGCCCCATGTTTTCGGCCGAAGCATTGGGAATGAAGTCGATCGGATAGGCGCCGCGGGTATTTTCGGCCAGGCGGTTGTCGTCCAGATCGAGTTCGCGCGTGGCATCGTCCATCACGACATTTTCGAGAACGGTGCCGAAGCGTCTCGTGGTCGCGAAGATCTCCGGCTCGGCATCCTCGGACAGCCGTATCATCTTCGCATAACAACCGCCTTCGAAGTTGAAGACCGCGCTGTCGGACCAGCCGTGCTCGTCGTCGCCGATCAGGGTGCGATCGGGATCGGCGGACAAGGTCGTCTTGCCGGTTCCGGAAAGGCCGAAGAACACCGCGGTATCGCCGTCCGGGCCGATATTGGCCGAACAGTGCATCGGCATGATGCGCTTTTGCGGCAGGAGGTAATTGAGCAGTCCGAAGACCGACTTCTTCATTTCCCCGGCATAGGCAGTGCCGCCGATCAAGATCAGCTTCTCGGCGATGTTCACGGCGATGACGGTTTCCGAGCGGCAGCCGTGGCGCTTCGGATCGGCCCTGAAGCTCGGCAGGTCGATGATGGTATAATCCGGGCTGAATCCGGCCAGCTCCTCCGGCTCCGGGCGCACCAGCATGGTACGGATGAACAGGTTGTGCCAGGCAAGCTCGTTGATGACGCGCACGTTGACGCGGTGCGCCGGCTGCGATCCGCCGAACAGGTCCTGGACGAACAGGGTGTCCTTTTCCCGCAACGCTTCCAGGAAATCCGCCTTCAGGTTGGCGAACGCCTCCGGCGCCATCGGTTTATTGACGGGGCCCCACCAGACCGAATCTTCCGTCTCGCTGTCGCGCACGAGGAATTTGTCCTGCGCAGAGCGCCCGGTGTGCCTGCCCGTCTCTACGACCAGCGGCCCGTCCTTGGCCAGACGGCCTTCGCCGCGCCTGACGGCCTGTTCGATCAGCGAAGTCGAACCAAGATTGTGGTGAATCGAAGCGGCCGTCTCGATCGCCGTCGCATCGAGGCCGACACGCAGGGTGCGCTCGGTCAAATCCTGTCTCCCCATGACGCCCGAGAGCGGGCGCCGCATTCGTTTGTAATGGTTATGACCCTCGCATAGAACCGCGCCGGCTTGTCGTCAAACCACCTGAATCATATGATTTTTCGCATAACCCCGGCGGTTACGATGGTTCGATGCTGCGAACGCGGTTGAGCGCCACCCCCCTTTGCCTTAATCGGGTCGTCCACACGTCTATCGGGACACAGGCCTGCCGCAGATGACCGACACGATCGCCCTGGTCGACGACGATCGCAACATTTTGACCTCGGTCTCCATCGCGCTTCAGGCCGAGGGGTTTCTGACGCGCGTCTATTCCGACGGCGAAACGGCGTTGAAGGCCCTGGCCGAGAATCCTCCCGATCTCGTCGTACTCGACATCAAAATGCCGCGCCTGGACGGGCTGGAGCTGCTCCGGCGCCTCCGGGAAAAGAGCAGCGTTCCCGTGATCTTTCTGACGTCGAAGGACGATGAGCTGGACGAGGCGCTGGGCCTCGCCATGGGCGCCGACGACTATATTTCCAAACCCTTCTCCCAGCGCCTGCTGATCGCCCGCATCCGTGCCATCCTGCGCCGGGCGGAACAGCGGGGGGGCACCACCGACGGGCAAGAAGAGGAAACCCAGCCGATCCTGGAACGGGGGCGGCTGCGGATGGATCCGGCGCGGCACCTCGTCACCTGGGCTGGTGAAACCGTTACGCTCACCGTGACGGAGTTCCTCATCCTGGAGACGCTGGCGCAACGACCGGGCATCGTGAAGACCCGCAACCAGTTGATGGATGCCGCCTATCAGGACGACATCTACGTCGACGATCGCACGATCGACAGCCATATCAAGCGGGTGCGGCGCAAGTTCCGTCAGGTCGACCCCGAATTCGACGCCATCGAAACACTCTATGGGGCGGGTTATCGCTTTGCCGACGAGTGACGAGCGCGCGCTGACGCTGCGCTGGTCCGGCCGTGTTTCGCTCACGCCGCGTATCCTGGCCGTCAACATCTTTGCGCTGGCATTGCTGGCCGGTGGTTTCTTCTATCTCGATTCCTATCGCGCCCGGCTTGTCGACAGCCGGGTTGCCCAGGCGGGGCGGGAGGCGCAATTGATCGCGCAGGCACTGGTATCGGTTCCCGACACTTCCCGGATTCCATTGATCCTGCGTCTGGCGGCGAGCACCGGATCGCGTGTTCGCGTCTTCGATCAGCAGGGACGCGAAGTGACGGACAGCCTGCAATTGGGTGTCCGCAATTTTCGCCTGTTGCCGGCGCATAGCGATCGCTGGCAGGTGCGTTCCGCACGCCTGCTCGACACCATCTTCGACGCCGTCGCCGGAACCAAGGCCGCCCCGCCCTATCGCGAAATCGCCCCCGAACGCGGCCTGCGCTGGCCCGATGTCCGCACCGCCCGTCGCAGCGAAGGGACTCCGGCAACCGTCTGGCGGGCACCCGACGGAACGCCGGTGATCACCGCCGCCGCTTCGCTGAACGGCAACGGCGTCGTGATGACGACGGTGAACGCGCGCAGCATCACCCAAACCGTGCGGCTGGAGCGATACCGCCTGGGCGTCGTCCTGCTGATCGTGTCGCTGGTGTCTATCCTGCTGTCGCTGTTCCTCGCCAGGACGATCGTGCGACCGCTGCGCCGGCTGGCGCGCGCAGCGGTGCGGGTGCGCCTCGGCCGCGCCCGCGAGGTCGTGGTCCCGCGCCTGCCGTCGCGGCGCGACGAGATCGGCATGCTTGCCCGCGCCCTGTCCGACATGAGCCAGGCCCTGCGCGCCCGCATCGACGCGACCGAGGCGTTCGCCGCCGATGTCACACACGAACTGAAGAACCCGCTGGCGTCGCTACGGTCCGCTACGGACAGCCTGGCATCCGTGCGCGACCCGGACCTGCAGGATCAACTGCTGGCGGTAGTGCGCGACGATGTCCACCGGCTCGACCGCCTTATCGGCGACATATCCGATGCCTCCCGCCTCGACGCGCAGTTGAGCCGCGCCAAATTCGATCCGCTGGATCTGGTGGCGATGCTGGACGCGCTGGTGGCGCAGCGCCTCGCGCGCGGGATCGAACACCAGGTCCGGCTGCGTTTCGATCGCCCGGCCGAATCGCATCTGTTCGTGATGGGTGAAGGCGCGCGGCTGGAACGCGTCTTCGAGAACCTGATTGACAATGCCATCTCCTTCTCCCCGTCCGGTGCGCTCGTCGTCCTGTCCGCGGACCGGGAAGACGGCGACATCATCGTCCGGGTGGAGGATGAGGGGCCGGGGGTGCCGGAAGAAGCGCGCGAGGCGATCTTTCGCAGGTTCCACTCCGTCAGGCCGGAAAGTGAAGCCTTTGGCAGGCATTCCGGCCTGGGCTTGGCCATTGCCCGCACCATCGTGGAAGGGCATCAGGGGACGATCGCGGTCGAATCGCGGGAGGACCGGTTGAGCGGCGCCCGCTTCGTCGTCCGCCTGCCGGCCGCGAGCGGCGGTGCTGAACGGAACCGGGGATGACAGAATTATCGTCCGAGACCCTGCATGCGACCTGCGTCGCGATCGGCGGGCTTGCGGTGCTGATCGAAGGGCGTTCGGGAAGCGGGAAGTCGGATCTCGCCCTGCGCCTGATCGATCGCGGCGCCAGTCTCGTCAGCGACGACTATACGCTTGTCACGCGCAGGGCGGGCACGCCGATCGCCAGCAGTCCGTCGACCATCGCAGGAAAGATGGAGGTGCGCGGTATCGGCGTCGTCACCGTCGAAGCGTCGGAGCCGGCCCCGGTCGCGTTGATCGTCGAGATCGAGGATTCGCCGCCGCGCATGCCGTCCGGGCGGACCACGCGCCGGATCGCCGGCGTCGAAATCCCGGTCGGGGCGGTGGCGGCGCTTGAACCGTCGGCGCCCATCAAGGTGGAAATGATGCTGCGCAGCCTCGGGGCGACCGACTGATGGCCATGCGCGGCCCCAAGGAAATCCTGCTCGTCACCGGCATGTCCGGTGCCGGCAAGTCGACAGCGCTCCGGACCCTGGAAGACATGGGATGGGAGATCGTCGACCAATTGCCGCTCTTGCTGCTGGACCGGCTGCTCGCGACCAGGCTTCCACAAGGTGCCGCCGACGACCATGCGCCCCTCGCCATCGGGATCGGCACCCGAACCCGCGGTTTCGACGCGCTGTCGATCGTCGAACGTATCCGCAAGCTTCGCGACGATCACGACCATCATATCGGCGTGCTGTTTCTGGATTGCAGCGGCGGGGAACTGGAGCGCCGCTTTTCCGAGACACGCCGGCGCCATCCCCTCGCCTCCGATCGCCCGGTCGGCGACGGGATCGTCCGCGAGCGCGAATTGCTGGCGCCGCTGCGTGCGACAGCGGACCGCCTGATCGACACCAGCCGCTTTTCCACCAACGACCTGCAGCACCTGGTGAGAAAGACGTTTGCGACGGCACGCCACGGCGAAACCGTGTTGTCGGTACAATCCTTCGGCTTCGCTCGCGGTCTTCCGGCCGGGGTGGATCTGGTCTTCGACATGCGATTTCTGCGGAATCCGCATTGGCAGACCGAACTTCGTCCCGGCACGGGACGGGATCAGGACGTCGCCGACTATATTGCCGCCGACCCGGCATATGATAGTGCGCTGCAACAGATCGAGTCGCTGTTGCTGACCCTGCTGCCGCGATATCAGGCGGAAGGAAAATCCTATGTCGCGGTGGCGTTCGGATGTACCGGGGGCCGGCACCGGTCCGTCCATGTCGCCGAACGGGTAGCGGCGCGGTTGCGTGAGGAAGGTTTTTTCCCCACGTTGACGCATCGGGATCTGGGTACGGCGCCTACCGACTCGCTGGAGGGTGCGCCGACCGTATGAGGAATCGAACGGGACACAGGTTCGCATGATCGGTTTGGTACTGGTGACGCACGGGCGTCTCGCCGAAGAATTCGTCACCGCGATGGAACATGTCGTCGGGCCGCAGGGAAAGATCGTTCCGATCTGCATCGGCCCCGAAGACGACATGGAAGAACGTCGCGGCGACATTGCCGGCGCGATTCGGGAGGTCGACGACGGATCCGGCGTAATCGTACTGACGGATCTGTTCGGCGGCACCCCGTCCAACCTCGCCATTTCGCTGATGGTGCCGGGCAAGATCGAGGTGATTGCGGGCATCAACCTGCCCATGCTGATCCGGCTGGGCGGCGCGCGCCGCAAGATGAAGGTCGTCGAGGCGGTGGCGGCGGCGCGCGAGGCCGGCAGGAAGTATATCTCGGTCGCCTCCGAGGTTCTGGGCGAGGCTGCGGCGTGAACGAAGCGAGCCGGTCGGTCACGATCGTCAACCGGCGTGGCCTTCACGCACGCGCCAGCGCCAAATTCGTCACAATGGCTTCGGCTCAACCGGTCGACGTGACGGTGGAGAAGGACGGCGCCTCGGTAACCGGAACGTCGATCATGGGGCTGATGATGCTGGGCGCGGCGATGGGAGACACCATCACCATCCGGGCCGAAGGCGATGAAGCCGATACCGTGGTGGAAAAGCTCGCGGCCCTCGTCGCGGATCGTTTCGGCGAAGACTGAGCCGCGCCCGGACGAAAGCGCCAACGTGCCCCGCAGCATTACCGCCTTTTCCAATCCGCTGATCAAGCGCATCCGCAGCTTGCGCGACAAGCGCCATCGCCGCGCGGAGGGGCTGTTCCTGGCGGAAGGCCTTCGTATCCTGACCGAGGCGCGGGAAGCGGGCAGGCTTCCGCAGTTCCTGTTCCACACGGCGGAAGGGGCGCGGCATCCCCTGGTCGACGCGCTGGTCACTGCCACCGAATCCGCTGGCGGGGAGGTGATCGAAACGAGCGCCGATATCCTGTCCAAATTGTCGGGCAAGGACAATCCCGGCGCGGTGGTGGCCGCCTATCCGGAGTTCGATACCTCGCTGGATGGGATCGACCGGCACGCGGCACCCTTGTGGCTGGTCGCCGAGCGGCTCCGCGATCCTGGCAACCTCGGCACGATCCTGCGCACCGCCGATGCCGTCGGCGCCGGCGGCCTGATCCTGGTCGACGACTGCGTCGATCCCTTTTCGGTAGAGGCCGTGCGGGCCAGCATGGGAGCGATCTTCACCGTTCCTCTGGCCAAGACGGGTTGGGATGCGTTCGAACGCTGGCTGCGCACCGATGCCGGCACGCTGGTCGGCCTCAGCCTTGCGACCGACCTGGATTATCAGGCGCCCACTTATCCGGCGCCGACGTTCCTGATGACCGGGAACGAGGCGCAAGGGATGCCGGAAGCGATCGCGGCCGCCTGCGACCTCCTCGTGAAGATCCCGATGTACGGCAAGGCGGACAGCCTGAACGCTGCGGTCGCCACGGCGGTAATGGCCTATGAGGTACGGAACCAGCTTCGTCGACGGTCCTGACACGATTTTCGCGCGCCTCCCATCGCGAGACTTGTCGTTCCGCGCGGATAGGCGCAATCTCGCGCCTGTCCATCGTGGGAGAAAAGGCGATGCGTGGATCTGTTCTCTATCTCGGCGCCGCAGTCCTGCTGAGCGGATGCGCCGCAACCGCCATAGCGCCGAGGCCCACCGAGCACCTGCCGTATCGGGCGCTCGGCACCGAACCGGGCTGGTCGCTTGAGATCGATTCCGATCGGATGCACTATGAAGGCGATTATGGTGCGACCGGGGTCGCCACCGCAACGCCGCCGCCGGAGCGCCGAAACGACGGTTTGCGATACGAGACCGACCGGATGGTGGTGGATATCGCGCACCAGCCCTGCAGCGACGGCATGAGCGCTCGCAAATATCCGGATGCCGTCACGGTGACCGTCGGTGGCGCAACCGTTCACGGCTGCGGGGGCCGGCCGGTCGACAGTGCATCCGCCTCCCTGGCGGGCAGCGAATGGGTGCTTGCCGAACTGGATGGAAGACCGGTCCGGCTGGACCGCCGGCCGACACTGAACTTTGCCGAAGACCGCATCATGGGATTCGGCGGCTGCAATCGCTTTACGGGCCCTTACTCCCTCACCACCGGCAGCATTCGCTTCGGAGCGATCGCCGCAACGAAAATGGCCTGTCCGGGTACAGGCATGGAAACAGAATCGGACTATTTCAGCCTGTTGGGCGGTGATGTGGCCATGACGCGTGAACCGGACGGCGCATTGACATTGTCCGGAAACGGGCACCGCGCCAGCTTCGTCCCGGCGGCCGAATAGCGCCGAACGCCGTGAACCATCGCCTGCCGCCGATACGGGTCACTGCGCTGCGTCCTCCGGTTCGGCAGGCTCGGTAGCGAGTTTCGTCAGCGGCCGCGCGGACTGTTCCACCATCGGCAGGCTGTCCAGCGTCTTGCCCCCGGTGTCGATGTTGAGCGTTTCGAAGCGCCGGGCGGAGGTCATGACCTGCGACTCCATCGACCCGACGAAGCTGTTATAGGCCCCCATCGCGGTTTCCAGGTTCTTGCCCAGCTTCTCGACATGCTTTCCCATCGTCGCCAGGCGGCCGTGCAATTCCTTGCCCAATTCAGCTATCTGACGGGCCTCGCCTGCAAGCTTCTCCTGGCGCCAGACGGCGGCGACCGTTCGGGCGATCGCGATCAGATTGGTCGGCGTCGCGATCAGGACGCGCCGGTCGAAGGCGTGCTCCCACAGGTCCGGATCATGTTCCAGCGCCGCCGACAGGAAATGCTCGCCCGGCACGAACATGATGACATAGTCCGGCGTGTCGTCGAACTGGTCCTGATAGGATTTGGCACCCAGCGCGTTGATATGCGTCTTCATGGAGGCGACGTGCTGCGACAGGAACTGCATCCGTTCGGCATCCTCTACCGCGCCGTGCGCATCCTGATAGGCGTTGAGCGACACCTTGGCGTCGATCACGAGTGAGCGCCCGCCCGGCACCTTGACGATGGCGTCGGGACGCAACCGCCCGTTCTCTCCCGCAACGCTGACTTCCATGGCGAAGTCCGTATGCTCCGCCAGCCCGCACGTCTCGAGAACATTGCGCAACTGCTGCTCGCCCCAGCGTCCCCGCGCCTTCGGTGCGGAGCGCAGCGCGTTGGAAAGCTTCGCCGCTTCGTTGCGGACCGATTCCTGACCGAGCCGCATGGCTTCCATCAGGCCCGACAGATTGCCGTACGCCTCCTTGCGCTCGCCTTCGACCTTGACGACGTTCTCCTCATATCGTTTCAACGTCGCCTCGACGGGCTGGAGCAGCGCCTTCAACTTGGCCTCGTGCGTCTTGCCCTCCTCGGCGAACCGGTCGTTCGCCCGGGCCAGAAACGACTTCTGCGCCTCGCCCAGCAGATTGTGCGCCACCTCGCGGAACTGGCCCGCCATCGCCTCGCGCGCATTCTTGAACTCTTCGAGGCGCTCCTCGAACGCGCCTGCCCGCGCTTTCAGATCAGCGACCTCCAGCTTTGCGGCGTCGCGTTCCTGACGAATGGTTTCGATCTGCTCGCGCAGTCTCGACGCCTCGGCGGCCTGCTCCTCGGCGCGGGCGAGATCCACGATCGCCTGCTTGAATTCCTGGGTACGGGCATCGCGCTCCGCCCGCATCCCGGCCACCGCCCGACTACCGAAGAACCACCCCGCTGCCAGCCCGGACAATATGGCCGCGAATGCTATCACGATGAAAAGCGTGTCCAAATGATCCTCCCAGGGAACAGAATGCGAACCTATCGTGCCGCTGCGGCGGGAGCAAGCGGAACACGCGGGCGCGACGTTCGTTGGCCGTGCCGGTGTGAGGAAGAATGTCCCGGACGCTCACGATCCTTTTCCCGCTCGGTGCGGCACTGATCACGGCATGCGATAGCGGCGGCGATGCCGCCCGGAGCCCCGCCGTCGACGGCGCGGCAAATACCGAATATCGCAGCGCGAGGGCGTCGCAAAACGACGCGGCCGTGCCGGAACGGGCGGACACTTCGCTTCCGCCCGCCGCCGCGAACCGTCGCTATGTCGGAACATGGGCCGAAACCGTGTCCGGGTGCGCCAGCGCCGCCTGGACGTTTCAAGCGCGTCATCTTGAAACCGCCGACGGAACATCATGCGATTTCGACGATGTGGTCGACGCGCCCGGCGGATACGACGTGCAGGCCACCTGCATTGGCGGCAAGGGCGCCGATAGCGGCACCCTCACGCTGCGCTTCGCGGAATCGGCACAAGCGCTGTTGGTGGATTCGGATATGGTTTCGTCCGTCGGGCTGATCCACTGTCCCGCGGATTGAGCGCTTCAGGCAGCCGCCTTGCGCATCTTCTCCAGGCGTTTCATCACCATGTTCCGCTTCAGCCGGGACAGATGATCGGTGAACAACACGCCGTTCAGATGGTCGATCTCGTGCTGGAGACAGGTGGCGAGCAGGCCCTCGAAGCGATCCTGATGCTCCTTGCCATGTTCGTCCCGCCAGCGCGCCACGCACCAGGTCGGACGTTCGATTTCCGCGAACTGTTCGGGGATCGACAGGCAACCCTCATTATAGGTCGACATCTCTTCGGAGACCTCGATCAGCTCCGGATTGATGAAGACGCGCGGGTCCTTGATCGGTTTGCCGTCTTCATCCTCTTCTTCCTGAAGGTCGATGACCAACAGGCGCTTTTCCACGCCGATCTGGATCGCGGCGAGGCCGATACCCGGCGCGTCGTACATCGTCTCGAACATATCGGAGACCAGCCTGCGCAACGCGTCGTCGAAGACCTCGACGGGCTTAGAAACCGTGCGCAGCCGCGCGTCCGGTACTTCCAGAATGGGGTGGATCGCCATGCGGTCTAGCTAGGTCGCGCACGGCGCTTCGTCAAGCGACCGGACGCCGCGCGCGCAGGGCCTGCGCCAATGTCCCTTCGTCCAGATAATCCAGCTCTCCACCCACGGGAAGGCCGTGGGCGAGCTGGGTGACCCGAACGGGATAGCGTTCCACCCGCTCGGCGACGAAATGCGAGGTCGTCTGCCCTTCCAGCGTCGCGTTCATCGCCAGGACCACCTCCTCGATCCCCCCTGCTTCGATTCGCCGAAGCAGTGCGTCGATCGACAGATCCTCGGGCCGCACGCCATCGAGCGCCGACAGCCGGCCGCCGAGTATGTGAAAGCGGCCCGGAAACAATCGCGACCGGTCCAGCGCCCAGAGGTCGGCCACCTCTTCCACCACGCAAAGCGAGCGGGCGTCCCGCCGTGGGTCCGTGCAGATCGCACAGGGATCGCTGGTGTCGATATTGCCGCAGATCGCGCATGTGGACAGCGTTTCCGCCACCGCCCCCAATGCCTTCAACAAGGGTTCGAGCGCCGTCTCCCGCTTCTTGATGAGGTGCAGGACCGCACGCCGCGCAGACCGCGGGCCAAGGCCGGGAAGGCGGGAAAGCGCCTGGGTAAGGGTTTCGATCTCGGGAGAAGCCATGGTCCGGCGAAGATAGGGGGTTGCGTCCATGCCCGCCAGACGTTTGAGCATGGGCCCATGCGCATCATCTTCATGGGAACCCCCGAATTCGCCGTACCTGTCCTGGACGCCGTGGTCGCAGCGGGGCATGACGTCACAGCCGTCTATAGCCAGCCGCCCCGGCGAGCGGGCCGCGGAAAGGCGCTGTCCCCTTCCCCCGTCCACCGCCGGGCGGAGGCGCTGGGCATCGCGGTGCGCACGCCGTCGTCCCTGCGAGATGGCGACGCCCAGGCCGAATTCGCCGCGGCCGGGGCCGATGCGGCCGTCGTCGCCGCCTACGGCCTGATCCTGCCCCGCCCCGTCCTCGATGCACCGGCGCTCGGGTGCCTGAACGTCCATGCCTCGCTCCTGCCGCGCTGGCGTGGCGCAGCGCCGGTTCAGCGGGCGATTCTCGCCGGCGATCGCGAAACCGGCGTCGGCATCATGCAGATGGAAGCGGGCCTGGACACCGGCCCCGTGCGTCTGGAAGCACGCACGCCGATCGACGGCAAGACGGCGGGCGACCTCACCACCGAACTGGCCGCCATGGGGGCGGCGCTGATGGTAAAGGTTTTGGCAGACGCGGCTGCCTTTCCGCCCGTCCCGCAAGCGGCCGATGGCGTCACCCACGCGCCGAAGATCGCCAAGGCCGAGGCGCGGCTCGACTTTTCCCGTCCCGCCGACGAGGTCGAACGTCAGGTGCGCGCATTCAATCCCGTGCCCGGCGCCTTCTTCGAATATCGTGGCGATCGTATCCGCATCCTTTCCGCGACGTGCACCGCGGACGAGGGGGTGGCGGGAACGGTATTGGACGACCGCCTGACCATCGCTTGCGGAACCGGCGCGATACGGGCGGAGACGGTGCAGCGGGCAGGACGTGGCGCCATGACGGCTACGGACTTGCTGCGCGGCTTTCCCATTCCCACAGGTGCCGGTCTGGCATGACCCGCTTCGCATTTACCGTCGAGTTCGACGGCCGGCCCTTCATGGGCTGGCAGCGTCAGGCGCACGGGCCCAGCGTGCAGCAGGCGCTCGAAACCGCGGTCGCGGCGATTACGGGCGAGACGGTAACCATGCACGCCGCCGGTCGCACCGATGCCGGGGTTCACGCCCGCGCGATGCGGGCGCATTGCGACGTCGCAAAGGATATCGCCTCCCATCGCCTGATGGCCGGCATCAATGCAAAGCTCCTCCCCGATCCGGTCGCGGTCACCGCCTGCGAGACGGTGGCGCCGGATTGGCACGCCCGCTTTTCCTGCACCGGGCGCGCCTATGAATATCATATCGTCAACCGGCGGGCGCCGCTGACCTTCGAAGCGGGCCTGGCATGGCGGCTGGCACAGCCGCTCGATGCCGAAGCGATGCACCGCGCGGCGCAACATCTGATCGGCCGCCATGATTTCACCACCTTCCGCTCCGCCCACTGCCAGTCGCGCAGCCCGCTCAAGACGCTCGACAGGCTGGAGGTGACACGGACCGGCGACCGCCTGGTAGTGACGGCGGAGGCGCGGTCGTTCCTGCATCACCAGGTGCGCTCGATGGTCGGATGCCTGGCGTTGGTGGGCTACGGCAAATGGTCGCCCGACGACATGGCGGCAGCGCTTCATGCGCGCGATCGCGCCGCATTGGGGCTGAACGCGCCACCCGACGGGCTGTATTTCGTTCGCGCCGTCTATCCGGATTGACGCGTGAAGCATGCCGCCAGCTCGACATGCGTCGACCAGCGAAACTGCCCCACCGGCCGCACCCATTCCAACCGAAAACCACCTTCGCAAATTATTGCAGCATCACGAGCAAACGTGTTGGGATTACAAGAAATATAGCATAGCCTTGGAAGAGTGGATCGCGCGATCGTGGCCGCCTGTTCTCTCGCGCCCGCCCGCGGCGGATCGAGAATCGCGGCATCGAACCGGTCCAATTCCGAGCTGCCGAGCGGTCGGCGGTAGAGATCGCGGTGGTCGGCGAACACCTGCAAGCCGGCGGCGTCGGCGGCGGACTTCAGGCCAGCGATCGCCTCGCGCGAAGCCTCTGCGGCATAGATCCGGCGGCGCCCCAGTCCGAAGGTGAGGGTGCCGAGGCCTGCAAACAGATCGGCAATGGTGCCGGCCTGCCCCACCGCCGCTTGCGCCGCCGCGATCAGCGCCGCCTCCCCCTCGCACGTCGCCTGCAAGAAGCCGCCGGCTGGAAACGGGACGGGAACACCGCTCAGCGTAATCGTGACCGGACGCGGTTCCCAGCGCGGCTCCGGTCCCAGGCCTTCATCGACACAAAGCCGGGCCAGCTTCTGACGTTCGGCGAAGGTCGTAAGCGCTTCCAGGGACCGCAAACCGGCGACGCTTACACCGGCCAGAACGACATCCACGCCCTGATCGACGCACGTCAATTGCACGTCCGCCCTGCCCTTTTTCGGCAGCAGCGCATCGAGCAGACCGCGCAACGGCGCCACCAGCGCGAACAGGTCGGGCGTCAGGATGTGGCATTCGCGCATGTCGATCACCTGATGGCTCCGACTTTCGGTAAAGCCCAGGCGGATTCGTTTTCCCTGCCGCTCCGCATGAAGCGTGGCGCGGCGGCGGCTGCGTGGCGGCGACAGATGCGGCTGTTCTATCGCCGTTTCCAGTCCGTGCTGGCGCAGTGCGCCCGCCACCCGATCGCACAGGAAGCGGCGATAACTCTCCTCATCCAGATGCTGCAGTTGGCACCCTCCGCATTCCGGGAAGTGACGGCATGGCGGTGTCACATGGTGCGGCCCCCGCGTAATATCGCCGTCCGCGGTGACACGGTCCCCCGGGGCGGTGAGCGGTACATGCCGGCCGTCGCCGGTGACACCGTCGCCGCGTGCCGCCACGAACCGGACGCATTCGCCGTCGTCGCCTAGAGACATTCGGCGACCGCACTCGCGATGGGTGCGACGATATCGTCGGCCATGAAGGCAGCACCGGTCAGGCGTGCCGCGCGGGCGTGCAGCCATATCGCTGCATCGGCAGCGCTCTCGTCTCCACAGGCCATTCTCGCCCCGCAAATGCCGGCCAGTACGTCGCCCGTCCCTGCCGTCGAGAGCCATGAGGTGCCGGTATCGGCGATATGAACATTGCCGTCCGGGTCGGCAATGACGGTATCCGGCCCCTTGTGGACGATCGTTGCTCCAGCCCGCTGCGCCGCCTGTCGGGTGCGGTCGATCTTGTTGCCGCCGCCATCGCCGAAAAGACGGACGAATTCTCCCTCATGCGGGGTGAGCCAGGATCGCGCATCCCGCGTCGATAGCCGGCGCACCGCGTCTTCGCCGAGCAAGGTCAGCGCGTCGCCGTCGATGATCAGCGGACGATCGCTGGCCAGTGCCGCGTCCAGCAATGCGCGTGCATGATTGCCGCTGCCGAGCCCGGGGCCGATCACCGCCGCCCCGATCCGCGCATCCGCCAGCAGTTCCGCCAGATCATCGGCGTCGGCAATCTTGCGGCGCACGAGAGCGTCGGGACTTCGATGTTGCGGATCGCCGCTTGCGAGCAGGACATAGCCCGCCCCGGCATGCAGCGTCGCCCGCGCCGCCAGATGCGCCGCACCGGGCATGGCGCCGGCCACCACCGCAACCATGCCGCGGCGATATTTGTGTGCGTCGCGCGCGGGTGGCGTCAATCGCGGTCGGGCGATCGTTCGCGTGGAATCCGGGCAGGCAATGTCGATATCGACCAGGCGAACATGGCCGCAACAGGCCGCGCCCGGCATCAACACATGCGCGGGCTTCAACGCGCCCAGTGCGCAGGTGGCCGAAACGGGCGCTAACCCCAGATCCTCGCCGCTGTCCGTCGCCAGGCCAGAAGGCAGATCGATTGCCAGGCTGAAATCGGCCGCGCCGACCAGCCGGTGCAGTGCCTCGCGCACGTCGGTTTCCAGCGGGCGCGACATTCCGGTGCCGAACAGCCCATCGACCAGAACCGCGCGCGGCGCAGCATCCGCCAGCGCGACCGTCGGGCCCGTCCAGCGGCGGCGCATATCGGCAGCGGCACCCGATTTCTTGCTGCCCAGCGCGGCAACCGTGACGTCACATCCCCACGAATGCAGCAACCGGGCCGCGGCATAGGCATCGCCGCCGTTATTCCCCGGCCCTGCGAGGACCAGCACCGGACGGCCGAGCGCAAACCGCATCGCCTCGCGCGCGACGGCGGTTCCGGCCCGCTCCATCAGCGTCGCCTGGTCGATTCCGGCGTCGAAACAGCGCTGTTCTGCCGTCCGCATCTGCTCTGCGGTCACGACCGGGACGCCGGTTGGCGGTCGGCTCACGATTCGGAAACGTCGCCGATAGTGGCGGGCAGACGGTAGCGTGCATCCGGCATCGCGACCTCGATCTGGTGATCGCCGATTATCCGTATATCGGCATTCGTCGCTCCGTCCGCGGGCACGACTCCGCGACCGTCCGTCGTCACGCGCAGCCTGTGAAAGCCGCCGTCGGGATGGTGGATCGTCAATACCAGCCCGTCGTCGGTCATGGAGCGGTCGAGCGTGCAGACGCGGGTAAAATCGGTGGCGTCTCCCACCGCACACGACACGCGCTCGGCAGAGGCGGTTTCTTCGGAATCCCCCGAACCACCGCCGCACGAGGTGAGCGACAATCCGAGCAGCAGTGCGCTAGATATCCGCATATACATGGCGTTCGGTCCTTGCTCCGGGGTGCGTCACGGCACCCTTACAGGCCGAACCGACATTTTGCGAATAGCGCCAGAGCGCGCCGGCCTGATAGTCGTTCACCGGGTTTTGCCAATTCGCCCGACGCTGTTTCAGCACGGTGTCTTCGACGTCCAGATCGATGGTGCCGGCCTGGGCGTCGATCCGGATGACGTCGCCGTCTTCGACCAGCGCGATCGGGCCGCCGGCCGCGGCTTCGGGGCCGACATGACCGATACAGAATCCCCGGGTGCCGCCCGAAAACCGCCCGTCGGTGATCAACGCGACCTTTTCGCCCATACCCTGTCCATAGAGTGCGGCGGTCGTCGCCAGCATCTCCCGCATACCGGGGCCGCCTTTGGGGCCTTCATACCGGATGACGATCACCGCTCCTTCGGCGACATCGCGATCCTCCACGGCACGGAACGCGTCCTCCTCGCAATCGAAGACACGCGCCGGCCCCTCGAACTGCAACCGCTTCATTCCGGCAACCTTCACGATCGCTCCCTCGGGCGCCAGGCTCCCGCGGAGCCCGACGACGCCACCGGTCGGCGACAGCGGCGTCTTGATGTCGTGGATCACCTTCTGGTCGGGATTCCAGGTGACGCGGTCGATATTCTCGCCCAGTGTCCGCCCGGTCACGGTCATGCAATTCCCGTCCAGATACCCGCCGGACAGCATGGTCTTCATCAGCATGTAAACGCCGCCCGCTTCGTGCATGTCCTTGGCCACATAGCGGCCACCGGGTTTGAGGTCCGCGATGTAAGGCGTTGATTTGAATATCTCTGCAACGTCGAACAGGTCGAATGCGATGCCTGCTTCATTGGCCATCGCAGGCAGGTGCAGCGCGGCATTGGTCGAACCGCCGGTGGCCGCGACGACGCGCGCGGCGTTCACGAAAGCCTCGCGCGTGCAGATGTCGCGCGGGCGTAGATTCGCCGCGACCAGTTCCATCACCTGCGCGCCCGCCGCGATCGCGATTTCCTCGCGGCTGGCATAAGGCGCCGGCACCATGTTGGAATTGGGCAGCGACAGGCCGATCGCCTCGCCCACGCATGCCATCGTGTTGGCGGTGAACTGGCCACCGCAGGCGCCGTGGCCCGGACACGCGACCTTTTCCAGCGCGACCAGTTCCTGCAGCGGACAGTTGCCGGCAGCGTGCTGACCCACCGCCTCGAACACGTCGACCACGGTGACGTCGCGATCATCGAAGCGACCCGGCAGGATGGAGCCGCCATATACGAAGATCGACGGTACGTTCAGCCGCAGCATTGCCATCATCATGCCCGGTAATGACTTGTCGCAGCCGGCAAAGCCGACAAGCGCATCATAGCAATGGCCGCGAACGCTCAGCTCGACCGAATCCGCGATGACTTCCCGGCTGACGAGTGAGGATTTCATCCCCTGGTGGCCCATGGCGATGCCGTCCGTCACGGTGATCGTGTTGAAACGGCGCGGCGTGCCGCCGCCTGCGGTCACCCCTTCGCGCGCCGCATCGGCCTGGGCGTTCAGGGTGGTGTTGCAGGGCGCACTGTCATTGCCGGCGCTGGCCAGCGCGACGAAGGGTTTGGCGATATCCTCTTCGGAGAGGCCCATCGCGTAATAATAGCTGCGGTGCGGTGCGCGTTCGGGTCCGACCGATACGTGGCGGCTGGGCAGGCGGGTTTTGTCGAATTTCTGGGTCATGGCGACAGCCTATGTCGCGGATACCCCTTTCGACGCAAGACCATTACGAACTTTTCCCAGCGCCGCCTCTATGATGTCGCTCCAATACGCTACGCCTTCGGGTTCCGCGATCAGGTCGTTGCGAATTTCCAGCGACACGCATGGGATGCCTCTCGCCTCGCCATGCCGATTCAGCGTCGCGTTCAGGCTGCGCCCGGAATAGGGCTCGTTATCGCCGGTAACCACTCCGGCGTTGCGGAGCGCGGCGAACGCAAACCGCGCCGCCCGGTCGTCGCGATTGTAGAGCACGCCGACCTGCCAGGGACGAAGGCCGCCGCCGCTCGCCATCTGCGCGGTGAAGCTGTGGATCGCGACGAGCAGCGACGGGCGATGGCGGGTGATTTCCGTGGCGATCGTCCGGTGATAGGGCTTGTGGAACCGGGCGATACGCCCTTCCCTGTTATATCCGTGATTGCCGGGAATATCATGGCCATCGGTGATGGCCGGCGCCAGGCCCGGATGATCCGGTTCGCGGTGCAGGTCGATCACGAGCCGGGAGACGGTGGCGAGAACCGCCGGCGCAAGCAATCGGATCGACAGCTCGCGCGTCAAGGCGGCGGCGCCGATGTCAACGCCGACATGCTTGTCGAGCAGGGCGGCATCAATCCCGAGGTCGATGTCGTCCGGCACATGGTTCGACGCATGGTCGCACAGCAGCAGGAGCGATGGGTCCGCGCCGTCGATGATTTCGGGTATCGTCTCGGTCATCGTGCCCCGCCACGCCTGTTCAGGAAGGTATCGAGCCGATCGGCGAAACCGGACGTGCCGAACTGGCCGTCGAATGCGGGATCGAGCGCTTGGTCGTCGGGATCGGCAAGCGTTTGCTTCAGCAACCGGACCGCGCCGGCATCATTGTCGGCAATGATGCGGGCCAGCGCCCGTGCGGCCGAAACAGCGTCGTCGTCAGCGGCTTCGGCCAGGCCGATGCGCTTCGCCGCCCTGGCGTCCAGGCGTTCTCCCGCCAGCAGCATCCGACCTGCAACGCCCCGCCCGACCAGCGCCAGCAACCGGGCGACATCCTCGCGCGGGTAGCCCAGACCCAGCCGTGCCGGCGTCGTCGCAAAGATCGCATCGCGCCCGGCAATGCGGATGTCGCATGCCAGGGTCAACGCGACCGCCGCACCGAAACAGCCGCCGTCGACGGCCGCAAGCACCGGCATGGGAAGCGCCGCAACCGCCTCGATCCCCTGGCGCATGGCGGCGCGAAACTCCGGTCGCAGGTCGGCATCATCCCGCAATTCCGCAAATTCGGTCATGTCCGCGCCGGCGGAGAAGATACCCGGCACCGCGGATGCGATGACCACCGCTCTTGCATCGTCGCCCACGATCTTTTCGCTCAGGCTGGCGAGTTCGCGCCAATGCCGAACCGCGACGGCGTTCCTGGCTTCCGGGCGGTCGAGCGTTATGGTCGCGACGCCATCGGTCAGTGTGCAGTCGAACATCGCCGCAGCGCTTGCCTGAAAAACGGCCCGGTGTCACCCGGCGCTGCCGAGCGCCGGCTAGACCAGTTCTGTCTCCAGCAACCACCAGTCGGGCCGGGCGGCAGCGATCGCAGCGGCAGCGGTGTTTCGTGCCGCTGCGGTCTCGTAGAGCGAAAAGCAGGTCGCGCCGGAGCCGGACATACGTGTCAGCACCGCGCCGTCCTGCCGCTGCATCAGATCGAGGCATTCGCCGATGACGGGCGCAAGGGTCTGTGCAGGCGGTTGAAGGTCGTTTCGACCGCGCTGCGCCACTTCCAGTACCGATCCGTCCGGCAGCGGTCCGTGATCGATCCCGCGCCAGCCCGCGAATACCGCGGCCGTAGAAAGCGCCGTTCCCGGATGGACCAACAACACCGGCATGCCTGCTGGCCCGTCTAGCGGCACGAGTGTCTCGCCGCGGCCGCTGCCCCGCACGGTCCTGCTCAACAGACAGGCGGGCACGTCCGATCCCAGTTCAAGACCGCATTGGAGCATGTCGGGCGTGTCGAACGCCCTGTCGAAATGGCGCGCCAGCGCTCGCAGCGCTGCGGCCGCGTCGGCCGATCCCCCGCCGATCCCCGACGCCACGGGCAGTCGCTTGTCGAGACGGATCGCCAATGGCGCATCGACGCCATAGCGTCGGCGAAACGCCCCCAAGGCGCGCAGCACCAGATTGTCGGATTCGCCGGCGAGTGCGACGGCGAACGGTCCGACGATCTCGAACGAATCCGCCTCGGCCGCCGACAGGGTAAGGCGGTCACCGTCCGCCACGAAGGCGAACAGCGTTTCCAACTCGTGATAACCGTCCGGCCGCCTGGCCCGGATATGAAGGGCGAGGTTGAGTTTCGCCCTTGCGACTTCCGTGATCAAGGGTCAGTTCCGTTCCCGCTTCAGGCCGAGCGCCAGCTTTTCCGCGAGACGTTCCGCATCGGCGCCGTCCGCGAACACCCGTGCCGCCTGCCAGGCATAGCGCGCTTCGTAGTGCCGGCCAGATCGCCACAGGGTATCGCCGAGATGTTCGTTGATGGTGGCGTCGGCGGGGCTCGCCTCGGCCGCACGCTGCAGCAGCGGCAGCGCCTTGCGCGTCTCGCCTCGCTGATAATAGGCCCAGCCCAGCGAATCGGTAATCGACGGATCGTCCGGACGCAGATCGCTTGCCCGTTCCAGCATATCGACCGCGGCCGCCAGGTTCTCGCCGCGTTCGACCTGCGCATATCCCAAATAATTGAGCACGATCGGCTCGTCCGGCGCCATGGCGGCAGCCTTGCGCAACAGCGGCAGGGCTGCGTCCCACCGCCCCGCTTGTTCCAGGGCGCCGCCCTTTTGCAGGTACAGCGCCCAGCTCGCACCGTCGCCGGCCAGCGCGATCGCCCGGTCATAGGCTTCCGCGGCCTGCGTATAGTGCTCCGCGCTCATCAGGAGGTCCGCATAGTGCCGCACGGTTCCGAGGTCGGCTCCGTCCGATCGCGCGAGTTCCGCCGCCACCTCCAGCGCCCTGGCATCCTTGCCCGCGCGTTGCAGCACGGCGACGCGCGCCTGGCTGGCCGCCGGGGCGAAAGCGCTGTCGGCGTCGACCTCCCCCAGCATCTGCTGCGCGATTTCCGACGCGTCGGACCGCGACAAGGCGTCCGCCAGCACAAGCCGCGTCCGATCGCTTTCCGGGTCGAGCAACAATGCCGCGCGCGCCAGAGTGATGTTGAGCGGCAGCAGACGGTCGCTGTCCAGCCGTGCGGCAAGCTCGTTCAGGATGCCGGCAATCGCGATGCTGGCCCCGGGCTGCTTTTCCGGCAGCCTTTCACGCAGGCGACGCATCACCGTTCCGTCGCCCGGTAGCAGCGTTCTGGCCGCATCTTCCTTGCCGTCCTCGGCCAGCATCGCCGAAGCCGTCAATCTGAGGTCGAGATTGCTGCTGTCGGCCGCGAGCAGCGGTTGCAACATCTTGACGCCGCGCCCGCCGTCGCCGCGTGCGATCGTCAGCAAGGCGCGTTGCTCTTCGGCATAGCGCGCGCCGAGCGCGTTCTGGTCCGATCGCTCCAGCGCGGATTCGGGATGCCGCTCACCCCGGTCGAACGCGATCCAGGCGCGCAGGCTGGGTACGATGAATTCCAGCGGTCCCTGCGCGATCCGGCCGATAGCCTGTTCTGCGGCGGCATAGTTGCGCTCTCGCACCGCGTCCGCAAGGCGCAGCACCGCGCCGTCGTTGGGCGCTACACCGGCGGCTTCCAATGTGCTCAGCGCCCTGCGCGCGAGGTCGTAACGCCCCGCGGACAGCGCCTCGCGATAGGCACGAATGGCGACCAGGATGCTGTCCGGCTTCGCCGCAAGCGCTTCGTCATAGCCGCGAACCGCCGCATCGACCGCACCATCGGCGTCGGCCGCGCGTGCTTTCACATAGGCCGCCAGGTCGGGCAGGCTTTCCCTTGCGGACGCGGGCTCCGCGAAGGCGGCCGTCAGCAAGACCGCCACCGACAGGCGTTTACATATTCGGATAGTTCGGTCCTCCTCCGCCTTCGGGCACCACCCAGTTGATGTTCTGGGTCGGGTCCTTTATGTCGCAGGTCTTGCAATGCACGCAATTCTGGGCGTTGATTACGAACTTCGGATCGCCCTCTTCCTCGCCCACGATCTCGTAAACGCCCGCCGGGCAGTAACGCTGCGCCGGCTCGTCATATTCGGGAAGGTTGTACGCCACCGGAATATCGGCATCCTTCAGCGTCAGGTGACAGGGCTGGTCCTCTTCGTGGTTGGTGTTCGACAGGAACACCGAAGACAGCCGGTCGAACGTCAGCTCGCCGTCCGGCTTCGGATAGTCGATCGGCCGCGCCTGGTCCTTCTGCCAGAGGCTTTCGTGATCGGGACGGTGCGCCATGGTGTAGGGCATGCGCAGCCCCCAATGTTCCAGCCACATGTTGGCTCCGGCAATGCCGGAGCCGACGAAGTCGCCATATTTCTTGACCAACGGCACGACGTTGCGAACCTTGCGCAGTTCTTCGTACACCCAGCTCTTCTCATATGCCTGCACATAGGACGTCAGTTCATCGGCCGAGCGCCCCTCGCCCAGCGCCTCGAACACCGCTTCCGCTCCCATCATGCCAGTCTTCATCGCGGTGTGGGTTCCCTTGATGCGCGGCACGTTCACGAATCCCGCGGAGCACCCGATCAGTGCGCCGCCGGGAAAGACGAGTTTCGGCACCGACTGCCAACCCCCGTCGTTGATCGCGCGCGCGCCATAGGACACGCGCTTGCCGCCCTTCAGAATCTCCGCGATCGCCGGATGCGTTTTCCAGCGCTGCATTTCCTGGAAGGGCGACAGATAGGGATTGGCGTAATTGAGCCAAGTGACGAAGCCGAGCGCCACCTGCCCGCTTTCCTGGTGATAGAGGAAGCCACCGCCATTGGCGCCGCGCTCCAGCGGCCAGCCCTGGGTATGGATGACGCGGCCCGGAACATGCTTGTCGGGATCGATATCCCACAATTCCTTGACACCCAGCCCATAAACCTGCGGTTGGCTGTCCCGCGCCAGGTCGAACATGCGGATCAGCTCTTTCGACAGGCTTCCGCGCACACCTTCGGCGAACAGGGTGTATTTCGCGTGCAGTTCGATGCCCGGCTGATAATCGGGCTTGTGGCTGCCGTCCTTCGCCACGCCCATGTCGCCGGTCGCCACGCCCTTGACCGCGCCCTTGTCGTCGAACAGCAATTCGGCAGCGGCAAAACCGGGGAAGATCTCGACGCCCAGCGCCTCGGCCTGCTCCGCCAGCCAGCGGCACATATTGCCCAGACTGCCGGTATAGGTCCCCTTGTTGTGCATGAAGGGCGGCAAGGCGAAATGCGGGATTTCGGACTTGCCCTTCTCCTTCAGGATCCAGTGATGGTTCTCGGTCACCGGCGTCTTCGCCATGGGACAACCGGAATCGCGCCAGTCGGGCAGAAGCTCGTCGAGCGCGCGCGGATCGACCACCGCGCCCGACAGGATGTGCGCGCCGACCTCCGAACCCTTTTCGAGGATACAGACGGACAGCTCGCGATCGCCCTTCTGCGCGAGCTGCTTCAGCCGGATGCCCGCCGAAAGGCCGGCAGGACCGGCGCCAACGATCACCACGTCATAGGGCATGGATTCGCGTTCACTCATCTTCCGTCTCCTTCCGGCGTTGATCCGCCGCCTCTCGTCGCGCATAGGCAACGACTTGTCCAAAGCGCGATGGCTGCAGATTGACCGCCGCGTCAACCCGGGATTCTATGGGCTTATGGGGGCGGATCAACTTCAGGATTGGCGACGGGCCGCCGCGAGCACACTGGAATGGTGGCGCGATGCCGGTGTGGACACGCTGGTGGACGACGCCGCGCGCGACTGGCTCGCACCTTCGGAAGCGGTAGCGGCCGTCGCGCCCCCGCCGGCAAGCGCCGCCGCCGGTGCGCCCGCCCCGCCCGCCGACGCGCTTCCCGAGAGCCTGGACGCATTTCTCGCCTGGCGGACGGGAGGCGACGCGCCGGAGGCGGTCTGGAATACGCCCATGGTGCCCCCCGCCGGCCCGGCCGAGGCCGAACTCATGGTCCTCGTGGACATGCCGGAGCCGGGCGATGCCGACAACGGTGTGCTCGTGGGTGGTGCCAGTGGCGCACTGCTCGATCGAATGCTCGCGGCCATCGGCCTTTCTCGTGGGGCCGTGCATATTGCCGGCGTGGCGCTCGCCCGGCCGATAACCGGACGCATTCCGCCAGACCACGAGGCGCGGCTCGGCGAAATTGCGCGCCATCACGTCTCGTTGGCGGCGCCCAGGCGGCTGCTCATGCTGGGGGATGCGGCGGCACGCGCGATCTTCGGGAGCGATGGCGGTCTGCGGCGCGGACGTTTGGACTCCGTTAGTCATTCCGGCAGGAGCTTGCCGGCGGTCGCCAGTTTTCATCCGCGATTCCTTCTTGAACGCCCCGTCGCCAAGGCGGAAAGCTGGAAAGACCTGCAATTGCTTATCGGGGGCAACCGCTTGTGATTGTACGCTCCGTTCTCGCAGTCCTGCTATTGACGGCGCCGGTCGTCAGCCATGCCGCTGACAAGCGGCTCCGGCCCGGGACCGAACAGGCGGATGCCGCGCGCATTCCCGCGCAGCTCGATGCCGAGCAGCGTGCCGGATACCGCGCGGTCTTCGCCGCCATCCGCGATCACCGCTGGACCGATGCCCAGCTCCGGCTCGATTCGATGAAACCGGGGCCGCTCCACGCGATCGCGCGTGCCGAACTCTATACGGCCGCAGGCTCGCCGAAGGTGCCGCTCGCTCCACTGCTCGAGCTGCTGTCCCAGGCGCCCGAGCTTCCCCAGGCGGAACAGATCGCCCGCCTCGCGGAGATTCGCGGCGCAGAGACGCTGCCCCAGCTCCCGGAAACGCATCGCCTCGTCTGGCATGACGGCGCGCCGAACCGCCGGCGCATGCAAGTCAGCAAGAGCGACGAGGCTTCGGCCAGGCTGGCCGCGGACATGCGGCCCTATCTGGAAAATGACGACGGCGCGGGCGCGGAGGCGCTGTTGAACGCGTCCATGTCCGACCTGACCGAATCCGACCGCGCCGAGTGGCTGCAGCGGGTCGCGTGGATCTATTACATGGCTGGCGACAATGCCGACGCCCGCCGCATGGCATCAAAAGCGCAAGCGGGAGAAGGCGAGTGGGCCGCCCATGCGGATTGGGTGCAGGGACTTGCTTCCTGGCGCCAGCAGGATTGCCGCAGCGCGGAGGCCGCTTTCCAATCGGTTGCCGGCCGCGCAACCGACGTCGACATGCGCGCAGCCGGATTGTTCTGGGCCGCGCGTGCGGACATGGCCTGCGGTCGCCCCGATCTGGTCGAGGCCCGGTTGGAAAGCGCCGCCCAATATCGCGAGACCTTTTACGGCATGTTGGCGAGGCAGGCACTCGGCATTCGCGACGAGCCGCTGGGCGGCAGGATGCGTGCGGTCGCCGGCGACTGGCGGAAGCTCGACAGCATTCCCAATGTCCGGGTCGCGGCCGCCCTGCACGAAATCGGCGAGGATCGCCTCGCCGATCAGGTGCTTCGGCACCAGGCGAGGATCGGCGACGCCGGCGACTATGCCGCGCTGACCCGGCTGGCCGGTGACCTGAATCTCGCCAACACGCAGCTCTGGCTGTCCTATTACAGTCCGGCCGGCGCCAGGCCGCTGGAGGAGGCGCGCTATCCCCTGCCCGACTGGGCGCCGGACGGCGGATGGCGCGTCGACAAGGCGCTGGTCTATGCCCACACGCTACAGGAATCGAAGTTCGATACCGACATCGTCAGCCCGGCGGGCGCTTATGGCCTGATGCAGATCATGCCGGCGGCCGCCAACGATATCGGCCGCGAACGCGGCCTTGACATTGATCGCACGGCGCTCACCCGCCCTTCCACCAATATGGAGGTCGGGCAGACCTATCTGGAACGATTGCGCGACCTGCCGATGACGGACGGTCTGTTGCCGAAGGTGATCGCCGCCTACAATGCCGGTCCCTCGCCCGTGCAGACCTGGAACGTGACTACGCACGCCAATGGCGACCCGCTGCTCTACATCGAATCGATCCCCTATTGGGAGACGCGCGGCTATGTCATGACGGTCTTGCGCAATTACTGGATGTACGAACGGCGCGAGGGCAAGACGTCGCCCAGCCGGGCCGCGCTGGCGCAGGGCCTGTGGCCCAAATTCCCCGGTATGCCGGGTGCCGCCGGCATCCGCCGCCCGCAACACGAACGGATCGCCTCGGCCAGTGCCGATTGACGAAAGCACCCCCTTCAAGCCCGTTCGCATCGCCGTCCTGACCGTTTCCGACAGTCGGACGCTTGCCGAGGATCGCTCCGGCGATACGCTCGTGGCCCGGATCGAGGCTGCCGGCCACATCGTCGCGGATCGCCATATCGTGCGGGATGACTGCGACGCCATTGTCGGCCTGCTTCATGGCTGGATCGATGACGAGACGGTCGATTGCGTCATCACCACCGGCGGCACCGGGGTCACCGGTCGCGACGTGACGCCGGAGGCGCTCGCCCGGGTGCAGGACAAGGCCATCGAAGGCTTCGGCGAGCTGTTCCGCTGGCTCAGCTACGCCAAGATCGGCACCTCGACCATTCAGTCGCGAGCATGCGCATGTGTGGCGCGCGGCACCTATATCTTCGCGCTTCCCGGCTCCACCGGCGCCGTAAAGGACGGCTGGGACGACATCCTGGCGCAGCAGCTCGACATCCGCCACCGGCCCTGCAACTTCGTCGAACTGATGCCGCGCCTGATGGAACGCTGACGACGACGTCTCAGGCGGCATCCCCCTGCTCGGGCGCCTTGGTCCAGACAGCGAGTTCGTGGCCGTGCGGATCGCGGAAGTGGAACCGGCGGCCGCCGGGGAAAGCAAAGATCGGCCGGGATACGGTTCCACCTGCTCGCGTGACCTGCTCCACCGCCGAATCGATGTCATCAACCTCGATCACCGGCAGCAACTGCGCCGTCCATTCGTCCGCATCTCCGTTCAGGCCGATCTCGACGTCGTCGCTTGTCGTCGCTGCATAATCCGGTCCGAATTGCGACAGGCTCCACCCGAATGCCTGCTCATAGAACTGTTTCAGCCGCGCCACGTCCCGCACCGGTAGCTCCAGATAATTCAGCCGCGCCATATCGCCTCCTTCGTTCTTGCTATGTTCTACTCAATCGCTTATCCCAAGGCAATGGCAAAGACGACTTCCGGTCGCGGCGCGACGCAGAACAGGGAAAGTGCCCGCTTCAGCACGGTCGAACGGCTGGCCGATGGCGACTGGCTGGACATGCGCGATGCCGTGGACGGCCCGGCGGCCAAGCTGCGCACCACCGTAACGGTAGAGCATCCCAGAACCATCATCACCCGCAACCGCTCGCCCGACATTGGGTTCGACCGTTCCGTCAATCCGTATCGCGGCTGCGAGCATGGCTGCATCTACTGCTTCGCGCGCCCGACGCACGCGTTCCACGATCTCTCGCCCGGCCTGGATTTCGAGACGAAGCTCTTTGCGAAGCCATCCGCGCCGGACCTGCTGCGCGCGGAGCTGGCGCGGCCGGGATATAGCGTGCGGCCGATCGCCTTCGGCACCAATACCGATCCCTACCAACCCGTCGAACGCGAATGGCGGATCACGCGGCGCTGCATCGAAATTCTGGCCGAGACCGATCATCCCCTCACCATCACGACGAAGTCCGACCGGGTTCTGCGCGACCTGGACCTGCTGGCGCCCATGGCCCGAAAGAACCTCGTCGCCGTCATGCTGTCGGTGACGTCGCTCGATCCGAAAATCGCGCGCACGCTGGAGCCCAGGGCGCCGCACCCGGAAAAGCGGCTGTCGGCCGTTGCGCAACTCGCCGATCGCGGCATTCCGGTTTTCGTGTCGATTTCTCCCATCGTCCCGGCGATCACCGATCACGAAATGGAGCATCTGCTGGAACGGGCCGCGCAGGCAGGCGCGCGTTCGGCCTTCTTCATTCCGGTGCGGCTTCCCCACGAAGTCGCGCCCCTGTTCCGGGATTGGCTGGAAACCCATTTTCCCGATCGCGCCGGCAAGGTGATGGCGACGATACGGTCGCTACGCGGCAACCGCGACAACGATCCGGACTTCTTCAACCGGATGCGGGGCAAGGGCGTCTGGGCCGATCTGCTCCGCACCAGGTTCCACAAGGCGTGCCGCAAATACGGATTGGACGGGGAGCGCATGTCCTTGCGAACCGATCTCTTCCGCCCGCCGCGCGGCCCGCAAGGGGAATTGTTCGACTGATGCATTCTGCGGGCGAGCACCCGGCCGGAAACCAACACAACCGACGGCATGCGGGCGCGGGCGCTTCCATTGCAATCGCGCCGCCGCTGCGCGTAAGAAACAAAGAAAGGCAAAGGAGTAACGATCTTGCGGACCATCTTCGCGGCGCTGTGCGCGGCCGCCCTTCCATTTGCGGCTCATGGCGAAACAGCGGACGAAGTGCCGACCGGAAAACTCCCCGATACCGCCGCGCCGACCGCCTATCGTCTCGACCTGACCGTGCTGCCGGCGCAGGATCGTTTCAGCGGCCATGCCGAGATCGACGTCGATCTGAAGGAAGCCGCGAGCATGATCTACATGCACGGCCGCGATCTGAAGGTGACCAGGGCGACCGCGACGGTGGGAAGCGAAACCTTTCCGGTAACGCTGAAACAGATCACTCCGTTGGGGCTCGATCGGCTGGAGTTCGGCCGGATGCTGCAGCCGGGCAAGATCACCCTGTCCTTCGACTATTCGGCGCCGTTCGGATCGGGTGCGGCGGGCCTGTATCACGTGAAGGTGGGTGACGAGTGGTATAGCTGGACGCAGTTCGAATCGATCGACGCCCGAGCCGCCTTCCCGTCCTTCGACGAGCCGGGCTTCAAAACGCCGTTCACCGTCAATCTGACGACCCGGCCGGGTTATGTCGCACTGTCGAACGCCCCGGAAACCGGAAAGGCCAAGGTCGGCGATCTCGTCAAACACAACTTCCGCACGACCAAGCCGCTGCCCACCTATCTCATGGCATTCGTCGTCGGCCCGTTCGCCACGGTGGAAACCACCGCCGAACCGACCCCGCAGCGCAGCGATCCGCTGCCGGTGCGCATCGTCGCGACGCAGCAACAGGCCGGAAAGCTGGCCTTCGCGCGGGAGAATACCGGGCCGATCGTAGCGCTGCTGGAAAAATATTTCGGCGAGCGCTTTCCTTTCGGCAAACTAGACCAGATCGGGTCGCCGATCATGCCCGGCGCCATGGAAAATGCCGGCGCCGACATCTACGGCGACGGCATTCTCCTGCTGGAACCCAATGCCACGGCCGCGCAGAAGCAGAGTTTCGGCATGGTCGTTTCGCACGAGCTGTCGCACCAGTGGTTCGGCGATCTCGTCACCCCCGCCTGGTGGGACGACATCTGGCTCAACGAGAGCTTCGCCAATTGGATGGGCTATCGCATCGGCAATGAATGGCGCCCCGACCTGAACATCGGCACCAACGCCATCGAGGAAGCGTTCGAGGCGATGGATATCGACGCGCTCAAGGCGGGCCGGCCGATCCACCAGAAGATCACGCGCGACGCCGACATCAACAGCGCGTTCGATTCCATCACCTATGGCAAGGGTGGACAGGTCGTCGCGATGATCGCGGCCTATATGGGTGATGCCGAATTCCAGAAGGGCGTTCGGCTGCACCTGAAGCGCCACGCTTATGGCAATGCGACGACCGAGGAGTTCTTCCAGTCGCTCGCCGACGCGGCGCAGGATCCGCGCGTGCTGAGCGCGATGAAGAGTTTTGTCGACCAGCAGGGCGTGCCCGTCGTCACTTTTCACCACGCGAACGGCAAGCTGATGGCGAGCCAGAAGCGCTACAGCTATCTCGGCACCCAGGTCGCGCCCGAAACCTGGAGCATTCCGCTGTGCATCCGCCACGGCGAGGAGCGGAACTGCACCTTGATGGACAAGCGGCAGACCCTCGTCCGCGCGCCCGGCACGGGGGCGATCATGCCCAATGCCGGCGGCACGGGCTATTACCGGTTCGATCTCGACCCCGCCGACTGGGACGCATTGATCGCCGCAGCGCCGAAGCTGGTTCCGGGCGAGGCCCTGGCGTTGACCGACAGTCTGTGGGCGGATTTCTATGCGGGATCCGGCTCGGCGGAACGCCTGATCGCGCTCACCCACGCGATGGCGGCCAATCCCGATTCGAACGCCGCCGTCGACAATGGCAACCGCCTGGTCGAACTTGCCGGACACGGCATGATTTCGGATGCGGCGATGCCCGCCTATCGCCGGCTCCTGATCGACACCTATGCACCGTTATATGAAAAACTGGGGTTCGATCCGGCCGATGGCGCTTATGCGGACGAAAATCCCGATACGCAGGAGCTTCGCCGCGCGGTCGTCGGCCTGATGGCGGGAGCTGCGCAAGACGAAGAGGTGCAGGCCCGGCTGGCCGAGGCGACGAACGCCTATCTCGCCGGCAATGCCGAGGCGCTCGCCCCCGGCTATCTGCGGCGCGGGTTGGGCGTCCTTGTCGAGCGCAATGATCTGGATTTCGCCAAGTCGTTGGCGGACAAGGCGTTGTCGAGCGATGATTCCGAATTCCGCGAAGCGGCGCTGGCGGCGATCGGTGGATCGGGCAAGGCCGATATCGGCCGGTGGCTACTCGAGGATTTCGACGACGCCCGCCTGCGCAAGACCGAAAAGCTCGACCTGATCGGCGACCTCGCCGGCAATGGCGACACTCGCAAACTGGCTGCCGATTACATGATCGCGCACTTCGATCGGATCGCGAAAGATGCCGGCATCTTCGCGGCTCTCAGGATTCCAGCGTTTTTCTCCGGAAGCTGCTCGGTAGCGCAAGCGGATGCACTGGAACAGGCACTGCGTCCGAAGTTCGAGGCGGCCGGCGTCGGCATGCTCGGCTTCGACCGGACGATCGAGAAGATCCGGACGTGCGCCCGGCTGAAAACCGCGCTTTCCGGCGACGTGTCGAAAGCCCTGTTGCGCGGGACCGGGTAACGGCGGTGGGTCGGGAACCGGCCGGGAAGCCCGAAGCTGCCTTTCTCTTGGCCCACCGGCTCAGGCGACGGCCAGTTTGAAATCCTTATACTGCTCGCGGATCTGGGCCTTGAGCAGTTTGCCGGCCGCGGTGTGGGGTAGCGAGTCGACGAATTCGATTTCGTCGGGCAGCCACCATTTGGCGACGTGCCGCTCCAGATGGGCGATGATCTCGTCCGCCGTGACGGTGCTTCCCTGCTTGCGAACCACCAGCAGCAGCGGGCGCTCGTCCCATTTCGGATGATGCACACCGATGGCCGCGGCTTCCGCTACGCCCGGGCATCCGACCGCGCAGTTTTCCAGCTCCACCGAGCTGATCCATTCGCCGCCGGACTTGATGACATCCTTCGCCCGGTCGGTGATCTGCATCGTGCCGTCGGGATGGATCACCGATACGTCTCCGGTATCGAACCAGCCGTCCGGGGTCAGCGCGTCGCCGCTGTCATCCTTGAAATAGCGCTTGACGATCCACGGCCCGCGGACCTGCAGCCGCCCCGAGCTGACGCCGTCTCGCGGGAGCGTGTTTCCATCCTCGTCGACGACCCGCATTTCCACGCCGAACGGAACACGGCCCTGCCGGCACAGGTAATCGACCTGCTGATCGAACGTCAGGTCGTCCCAGTCCGGCGGCCGCGCGCCGATCGTGCCGATCGGAGAGGTTTCGGTCATGCCCCAGGCGTGATTGACGCGGATTCCCATTTTCATGATCCGTTCGATCATGGAACGCGGCGCTGCAGAACCGCCGATCGTGACGACCTGCAAATGCCGGGGAGCTTCGCCCGTTTCATCCATGTGCTGGAACATCGCGAACCAGACCGTCGGCACCCCGGCGCTGTGGGTGACCCGTTCGCGATTCATCAGGCCGCACAGGACCTTCGCCTCGTTGACGGCGGAAAGGACGAACTTCAACCCGGCGGCGGGTGCGGCGAACGGCAGCCCCCAGCCCACCGCATGAAACATCGGCACGACCGGCAGCGCGACCGAGCTCGCGGAAAGGTCGAACACCGATGGCTGCATCTCGGCCAGGGCATGAATGACCGACGAGCGGTGCGTGTAGAGAACCCCCTTGGGATTGCCCGTCGTGCCACTGGTATAGCACAGCATGCACGGTTCGCGCTCATCGCCCTCTACCCAGCGATATGCACCGTCCTCCCGCCCGATTACCGCCTCGAAGCTGTCCGGTCCGTCACTATCATAAACGATGTAATGCTCGATCGTCGTCCAGCGGTCGCGCATCCTGTCCACGATCGGCTGGAACGCCTTGTCGTAAAGGAGGACCTTGTCCTCCGCATGGTTGGCGATGAAGGCGAGCTGGTCCTCGAACAGTCGCGGATTGATCGTGTGCAGGATTCCGCCCATCCCGATCGCACCGTACCAGGTGATCAGGTGCCGCGCATGGTTCATCGCCAGCGTTGCGACACGGTCGCCGGGGCGCACGCCCATCCGCTCCAGCGCCTGCGCCAGCCGCCGCGCGTCGCGGCCGACCCCGGCCCAGTCGGTTCGCGTTTCGCTGCCGTCGGCCCAACGGGTCACGATTTCGCGCGAACCGTGTTCTCGCTCGGCATGTTCGACCAGTCGCGGTACCCGAAGCTCGAAGTCCTGCATCCCTCCCAGCATCGCGCGCTCCCAATGCCCTTTATCCTGCGGCCGCAAGCCGCTTTATCTCCGCCGGCTTCAATACCGACCATTCGACACCTTGGAGACTCTCGATCCGCTCGGCAAGCTCCCCATCTAGCAGGAAATCGCTGCCGAGGATCAGTTCGGTCTCTCCGCCCGCGATGGTGGCGTGCAGCCGGACCTCCGCTTTCCCGCCGCGCTGATCGGCGAGCATCTCCGCCAGCAACGGCAACACCGCGGGACCGTCGACGGCGAATTCCAGGATCAGTCGCGCGCTGTTGGCTAGTTGCTCGAATGGCTGGATCTGCCGGATGGTCACGCGCGGCGTCTCCTCACCGGGCCGTCGATCCAGCTCCGCCGTCACCAGTCCGCATCCGCCGGCCTTCGCCGCCTCTTCGACCTGCTCGGACACGGCGTCGTCGAAACAGGTCGCGATGCACTGCGCCGTCGCGTCCGAAAGCCCGGCCATCAGGTAACGCTTGCCACGCGCGGACGTGCGCCACCGGGCATCCTCCACCAGAACAGCGAACAACGCACTTGCCCGGCCGCCCTCCGGCACCTCGAACTCGTTGATGCTCGCCAGGGTTCGGGCCTGATGGGTGCGCGCCAGATGCGCATAGCGATCGAGCGGATGGGCGGAAAAGTAAAAGCCGAATGCATCCTTTTCCGCCGCGATGCGCTGCACCAGCGACCAATGCGCAGCGGCGGGAAGCTTGATGTCGGGCTCGGCCGCGCTCCCCTCGCCGAACAGGCCGCCCTGACCGCTGACCCGCTGCTCGTGCGTGCGCGCCGCGACCGCCAGCAGCGTTTCGGCCACGGCATGGACGCCGGCGCGATTGTCGTCGATCGAATCGAAAGCCCCCGCGCCGGCAAGCGTTTCCAACTGCCGTTTGTTGAGGAGACGGGGATCGACGCGGCGGGCGAAATCGTCGAGCGACCGGAACCGCCCCTCGTTCCGCCGCGCATCGACCAGCAGTTCCATGGCGCGCTCGCCCACGCCCTTCAGCGCGGCCAGGGCATAGCGGACGGCCAGAGCGCCATCCGCGTCCGCCTCCACCGTGAACTCGGCTTCGCTGGCGTTGATGTCGGGCGCCAGGCAGGAGACGCCCAGCCTTTTCATGTCGTCGACAAAAATCGCAAGCTTATCCGTCTGGTGCAGGTCATAGCTCATCGACGCTGCGAAGAATTCGTGCGGGTGATGCGCCTTCAGCCAGGCGGTCTGATAGGCGAGCAGCGCATAGGCGGCGGCGTGGCTCTTGTTGAAACCGTATCCGGCGAACTTGTCGATCAAGTCGAACAGCTCGTTGGCCTTCGCCTCTTCGATACCGTTATGCTCCCTGCAGCCCGCGACGAAGATCGCGCGCTGCTTGTCCATCTCTTCCTTCTTCTTCTTGCCCATGGCGCGGCGCAGCAGGTCCGCGCCGCCGAGCGAATAGCCGGCAAGAACCTGCGCCGCCTGCATCACCTGCTCCTGATAGACGAAGATCCCGTAGGTCTCCTCCAGGATAGGCTCCAGCAGCGGATGCGGATATTCGATCGGTTCACGGCCGTTCTTGCGCGCGCCGAACATGGGGATATTGTCCATCGGTCCGGGGCGATAGAGCGACACGAGCGCAATGATGTCACCGAAGTTGGACGGCCGGACCGCGGCAAGCGTGCGCCGCATGCCTTCGGATTCAAGCTGGAAGACCCCGACCGTCTCACCGCGCTGCAACAACTCGTAGGTCGCCTCGTCGTCCCATTTGAGCGCGTCGAGATCGACCGCGATACCGCGCTGCTTCAGGAGCTTCGTTGCAAGATTGAGCACCGAAAGCGTCTTCAGCCCCAGAAAGTCGAACTTCACCAGCCCCGCGCCCTCGACATATTTCATGTCGAACTGCGTGACCGGCATGTCCGAGCGCGGGTCGCGATAAAGGGGCACCAGTTCCGACAGCGGACGGTCGCCGATCACCACACCCGCGGCATGGGTGGAACTGTGGCGTGGCAAGCCTTCCAGCTTCATCGCGAGATCGAGAAGGTAGCGAACGCCCTCGTCGTTCCGATACTCCGCATGAAGTTCGCTGACGCCGTTCAGGGCACGTTCCAGCGTCCAGGGATCGGCCGGCAGGTTCGGCACAAGCTTGGCGAGCCGGTCGACCTGACCATAGCTCATCTGCAGCACGCGGCCGGTGTCCTTCAGCACCGCTCGCGCCTTCAGCTTACCGAAGGTTATGATCTGCGCGACATGATCCCGGCCGTATTTCTCTTGGACATAGCGGATCACCTCGCCGCGCCGCGTTTCGCAGAAATCGATGTCGAAGTCCGGCATCGATACGCGTTCGGGGTTGAGAAAGCGCTCGAACAGCAGGCCCAGCTTCATCGGGTCGAGATCGGTGATAGTGAGCGCCCAGGCGACGACCGAGCCGGCGCCGGAACCGCGGCCCGGCCCCACCGGGATGTCGTGATCCTTGGCCCATTTGATGAAGTCGGCGACGATCAGGAAATAGCCCGGAAACCCCATCTGGATGATGATGTCGAGTTCGAACTCCAGCCTCTCGAAATATTCTGGAAACCGCGCTTCCAAAGCTGCGGCGTTCGTGCCGGCCATCTCCGCCGGCTGACCCTCGTCAGGCGCGGCGTCGATCGAGATCAACTTCGTCAGGCGTGCGACCAGGCCGGCCCGCGCATCTTCGCGCAAGCGCGCCGCCTCGCCCTCCCGGTCGCCGGCAAGGCTTGGCAGGATCGGTTTCCGCTTCGGCGCGGCGACGGCGCAGCGCTGCGCGACGACCAGGCTGTTGTCGATCGCCTCCGGCAGATCGGCGAACAGCAATTTCATCTCGCTGGCCGGCTTCAGCCACGCGTCGGGAGAACTCTTCGGCCGATCGTCGCTCGCGACATAACTGGAATTGGCGATGCAGAGCATCGCATCATGCGCATCGTGGAAATCGCGTTCGGCAAAGCAGCACGGGTTGGTCGCGACGATCGGCAGTCCGCGATCATAGGCCAGGTCGAGCAGATGAGGCTCGGCGCGCGTCTCGACATCGTCGTTGCGGCGCGACAATTCGACGTACAGCCTGTCGCCGAACAGGTCCTGCAGCCGATCGGCATAGCGTAGCGCCGCTTCGCTTTGCCCGTCGGCGAACATCCGGGCGAGCGCCCCTTCCCGCCCCGCGGTAAGCGCGATCAGGCCATCGGTGCATCCGTGCAGGGCATCGAAATTGATATGCGCCGGCTCTTCGATCGGGCGATCGAGATGGCCCCGGCTCACCAGGGTGCACAGATTGGCATACCCGGCCTCATCCTGGGCCAGCAGCGCCAGCCAGTCGAGCGGCTGGCTCAGTTCTCCCGACGGCGATTCGGGACGCGCGACGGTCAACATCGTCCCGATGATCGGCTGCACGCCCGAATCGAAGGCGGCATCGGAAAAGGCCATGGCGGCGTACAGGCCGTTGCGATCGACGAGCGCGGCGGCCGGAAAGCCCAGCTCGCGCGCATGGCGGGCGATTGCCGACGGTTCGATCGCACCGTCGAGCATGGTGTAGGAGGAGAATATTCTTAAGGGAACGAAACCAGCATGGGCCATGAGCGCACTATGCGCCCTCCAGCCGATTCAGGAAACACCCGAGCAGTGGGAAGCGCATTTTCGCAGTGCGGAACGCAGGTCCCGTCTCGATCGTTTCGCTGGTGTTTTCAGGAGAGTATCGTGCCCGAACTTCGCAGCGCCGAACCCGCCCCGCTCACGCGGGGAAATCGCGGATGGGGGCTCATGCTCGTCTATGGCCTGCTGTCCGTCATACTGGGCATCGTCGCGATCTTCTGGCCGTTTCCGGCAAGTCTTGCCGCCGCGCTGGTGTTCGGCGCGTTCCTGGTCGCAGCCGGAATCGGCGCGATCGCGTCGGCCGTCGCCGGCCATGCACATGAAAGCCGCCTTTATTCGCTGATCTTCGGCGGGATCTCGCTCGTGGTGGGCGTGCTCATCTGGTTCGCGCCCGTCGCAGGCGTCGTGTCACTGACCATGCTGGTAATGGGTTGGCTGACGGCGCGCGGAATCCTCGAACTCTATCTGGGCGCCCGCTTTCGCCGCAACCGCGCGCTGATGCTGTTCCTCGGCGTGCTGAACCTCGCGCTGGTCGCGCTGATCCTGCTCACCGGCCCCTATTCGGCGCTGACGCTGCCCGGCTATATCATCGGTCTGAGTTTTCTGGTCAGCGGCATCACCGTTACCGCGAACGCTATCTCGCACCGTCAGGCCATCTAGATCCGGCGGTGACGTCCGGCGCTATTGCAGCAACCCTTCGTGCAGGCGCACCACCCTGTCCATCTTTCGGGCGAGCCGTTCGTTGTGCGTCGCCACCAGTGCAGCGGAACCTTCATCACGGACGAGACGAAGGAATTCGTCCAGCACCACGTCCGCGGTCACTTCATCCAGGTTGCCCGTGGGCTCGTCCGCCAACACGATGGCGGGACGATTGGCGAGCGCCCGGCCGACTGCCACCCGTTGCTGCTCGCCGCCCGATAATTGGCTGGGCCGGTGACTCAGGCGCTGGCCCAGCCCGAGTGCGGTAAGAAGGCCGGAGGCACGGTCCTCCGCTTCCTCGCGCGTCGCGCCCTGGATCAACTGCGGCAGCACGACATTCTCGATCGCGTTGAAATCGGGCAGCAGGTGATGAAACTGATAGACGAAGCCCAGGGCGTCGCGGCGCAGCTCGGTACGACCGCGGCTGTCCAGCTTCGAGGCTTCCCTTCCCGCGATCCGGATCGAGCCGCCGAAGCCGCCTTCCAGCAGCCCCACGGCCTGAAGCAATGTGGATTTTCCCGATCCGGACGGACCCAGCAGCGCCACGATCTCACCCTGCGCCACGTCGAGGTCGACACCGCGCAGCACGTCGATGCGGACGCTGCCCTGGGTGAAGCTGCGCTCCAGCCCCCTCGTTGCAAGAACCGCTTCATTCATAGCGCAATACCTGGACGGGGTCGGTGCTCGCCGCCTTGAAGGCGGGATACAAGGTTGCGAGGATGGAAAAGACCAGTGCCATCAAGGCGATGCCGACGACCTCCAGCGGCGCCGTCTTGGCCGGCAATTCCGTCAGATAGCGCATCGAGGGATCCCAGACCTGTTGCCCGGTCACGAAACCGATCGCCGCCACCACATTCTGTCGGAAATGGATAAAGACGAAGCCGAGGATCAGACCGGCGCCGATCCCCAGCGCGCCGATCGTGGTGCCCACCGTCATGAAGATACGCAGCAACCCCAGCCGGGTCGCGCCCATCGTTCGCAGAATGGCGATGTCGCGCGTCTTGGCGCGGACGAGCATGATAAGCGACGACAGAATGTTGAACACGGCGACCAGAATGATGATCGACAGCACGACGAAGGTGACGAGACGGTCGACCTTGAGCGCTTCGAAAAGCTGCGCGTTCATCGATCGCCAGTCGGTGATGAGCCCGCGATCGCCGACCTTGGCGGCCAGCGGCGCCACGATCTCGCCCACGCGATCGGGATCGGTGACGTTCATTTCGATCATGCCCACCGAATCGCCCATCAGCAGCAGCGTCTGTGCATCCTGCATCGGCATCACGACGAAAGTCTTGTCGTAATCATAGACCCCGACTTCGAAGATTGCTCCGACCCTGTAGGAAATGATTCGCGGTACGGTGCCGAACGGGGTCGCGTGGCCCTGCAGCGAGGTCAGCGAGATCTCGCTGCCCACCGTCGCGCCCAGCGCCTCGGCCAGGCGGGAACCGATCGCCACCGCCTTGCTGCCCGGTTTCAGTGCATCGAGGCTGCCCACGACCACATTGTCCGCGATGGTTGCGTTGTGGCGTAGATCGCTGACCCGCATGCCGCGCAGAAGAACGCCCTCCGCCCGACCGTTATGCGATGCGAAGAGCGGTTGCTCGACCAGCGGCATGGCTTTCGTCACGCCCTTCGTCGCGCGCGCTTCCTCCAGCACCTGACGCCAGTCGCGCAACTGGCCGTCATAGCCCTGCACCACGGCATGACCATTGAGCCCGACGATCTTGTCGAACAGTTCGGCGCGGAAGCCGTTCATCACGCTCATGACGACGACGAGCGCGGCGACGCCCAGCATCACGGCAATCAGGCTGATCGACGCGACGAGGAAGATGAACGCCTCGCCTCGCCCTGGCAGCAGATATCGCCGTGCGATCATTCGCTCGTAGCGCGACAACAGCATGAAGTGGTTCAATCCCCGGCGGTGTTCAGGCGTGACGGCTGTAGAGTGCCCCCGCTGCCGTGACAATCCATGCTGTTGCCAAATGAACACAGGGTGAAGCCAATCTCACGCCGGCACCCGGAAACCCCATGACATCCAGCCGCCAAAGGCTTAGCAAGATCGTCACCAAACACAGGCAAAAGGCCGTGGTTCGGGGAGGCTTCGTTGCCCCGTCCGACATCAGAATCGGACGCGTGGGCAGAAGCCGTACAAGGGGGCTGACGAGTATTCGTCACGCAGGCGCCCGGGCTGGAAACAGCTCGGGCGTTTCCTTGTCCGCATGCCAAAACATTCGTCACTGCCTTCGCACGATTGCGCGCTCCGCCCCCATTCCGTTTTTGCCGCAAGGGCACGGGCGAAGCGGGTTCGGAACTGGAAGGTGGCATCTTGAAACCTGAATTCACGATACCCAATTTCCTGTCGTGCGGCGCCGAACCGGGCCGCACCGGAACCCGATGTCGCGCTTGGCGGACATCGGCCGACGTTCATCTTGCTCATTGGAGGATTTGAAAATGCGTCAGATCGACCTAACCCCCTATCGTCGCTCCGCGATCGGATTCGATCGGCTGTTCGACATGCTGGAAAGCCGCGCCCGAGAGAGTGCGGGAGACAATTACCCGCCGTTCAATCTCGAACGCCTTGCCGAGGACCGATACCGCATCACGCTTGCCGTGGCGGGGTTCAAGGCGGACGAGATCGACATCACGGCTCAGCAGAATGTGCTCCTCGTAAGCGGGCGCAAGGAAGAGAGTGAGCGCCAGGGCGACGGCGAATATCTCCATATCGGCATCGCCAATCGCAGCTTCGAACGCCGGTTCGAGCTTGCGGATTTCGTCCGCGTCGACGGCGCCAATCTCGACGCCGGATTGCTGACGATCGATCTCGTTCGGGAAGTACCCGAGGCGATGAAGCCGAAAAAGATCGAAGTCCGTAGCGGCGCATCACTTCCTGATGATCGGAATGCCGTGTCCGAAGCGGCCTGAACGATCAAATGATCATGTGTTAGCGGCGTCTTGCTCCCTTTGACGCTGCATCGAGAGGGCGCCCGGACATCGGTCCGGGCGCCCCATTCCTATTCCCGCGCGATATTCAGACGAGGCGGCTCTGCCGGACCGCTGCGGCGATGAAGCTCGCGAACAGCGGGTGCGGGTCGAACGGCTTCGACTTGAGTTCGGGATGGAACTGCACGCCGACGAACCAGGGATGATCGGGACGTTCGACGATTTCCGGCAGCATTCCGTCCGGCGACATTCCCGAAAAGATGAGGCCGCCTTTTTCCAGCGCGTCACGATAATGCGTGTTCACTTCGTAGCGGTGACGGTGCCGCTCCGAAATATCGGTGCCGCCATAGATCGAAGCGACAACGCTGTCGGCGTCGAGGGTCGCGGGATAGGCGCCCAGACGCATGGTGCCGCCGAGATCGCCGCCTTCTTCCCGCTTTTCGATGCCAGATTCACTCATCCATTCGGTGATCAGGCCGACAACGGGGTCGCTCGTTTCGCCGAATTCGGTGGAAGAGGCGCCGGCAATACCGGAGATATTGCGCGCGCCCTCTATGCAGGCCATCTGCATGCCGAAACAGATCCCGAAATAGGGAACGCGGCGTTCGCGGGCGAAGCGCACGCTCGCGATCTTGCCTTCCGCCCCGCGCTCGCCGAATGCGCCTGGCACCAGGATCGCATGGCAAGGCTCCAGCGCCGCCGCCACTTCGCCCTCGTCACCTTCGAAGAGTTCGGCGTCGATCCAGCGGATATTGACCTTCACGCGGTTGGCGATGCCGCCATGGATCAGCGCCTCGTTCAGTGATTTGTACGCATCCTGCAGCCCGACATACTTGCCGACGACGCCGACCGTCACCTCCCCTTCCAGATGGGTCAGGCGATCGAGAATCTCCGTCCAGCGCGACAGGTCGGGCGAGCTTCCCGGATCGTCGCCGAAAGCACGCAACACTTCCGAATCCAGCCCCTCGCCGTGATATTGCAGTGGCACCGCGTAGATGCTCGTGGCATCCAGCGCCGGAATCACCGCGGATTTGGGGACGTTGCAGAACAGGCCGATCTTGGCGCGTTCTCCATCCGGCAGCGGATGCTCGCAGCGGCAGACCAGGACGTCGGGCGAGACGCCCAGCGCCGCCAGTTCGCGTACGGAATGCTGCGTCGGCTTGGTCTTCAGTTCGCCCGCGGCGGAGATATAGGGCACCAGCGTCAGGTGAATGCTGATCGACTGCCCCCGGCCGAGTTCGTTGCGAAGCTGGCGGATGGCCTCGATGAACGGCAGCGATTCGATGTCGCCCACCGTGCCGCCGATCTCGCACAACACGAAATCCACATCGTCGCTATCCGCGATGGCGAACGCCTTGATGGCGTCGGTAACATGCGGAATGACCTGCACGGTCGCGCCCAGATAATCGCCGCGCCGTTCGCGCGCGATGATGGTCTGATAGATGCGCCCGGTCGTGATATTGTCCGACTGCCTGCTGGGAACGCCGGTAAACCGCTCATAATGGCCGAGGTCCAGATCGGTCTCCGCGCCGTCGTCGGTGACATAGACCTCGCCATGCTGATAGGGCGACATCGTGCCGGGATCGACGTTCAGATAGGGATCGAACTTGCGAATGCGCACGCGATAGCCGCGCGCCTGCAACAAGGCGGCCAGACTTGCCGCCATCAAACCCTTGCCGAGCGAGGAAACCACGCCGCCGGTGATGAAGATATACCGCGCCATGGGAGAAACCGCCTAGCGTCGAGTGGGAGCCTTGGGCAAGCGCCCAATGCGCCGCCCGCGAAAAAATCGTACAAGAGCGTGCGTTGGCGGCGCTATTGCGCCAGCGGCACCGCGTCGTTGTCGGCCGGGGCCGCCGCGTCGTTGGCCGCACCCGCGAGCGGATCCTGATCCGCGGGTTCCTGCGGCGCGGCCTGCGTTGCGGGCGTCGCCCCGCTGCCGGCGAGCGATGTGTCGATCGTCGAGGAATCGCGCGTGGCGGCCAATACCGCCAGAAGAATGCTCATCGCCACGAACAGGCCGGCAAGCGCCGCGGTGCTGCGTGTCAGGAAATCCGCGGCCCCGCGCGCCGACATCAATCCCCCGGGACTGCCCCCCGAGGTCAGCCCGCCCCCTTCGGAACGCTGCATCAGGATCACCGTCACCAGGAGCGCGGCGATGATGGCGTGAAGGACTAGCAGGAAGGTGAAGAGCATCGGAAAAGCTGACAGCCTGTGGTTGCGAAAGCGGCCACATAGGCGAGCACCGCCCCCCGATCAACCGATCTCGCGCGCGGGACCCAAGTTTTCGCGCCTCGCGGGAAACTTGAGGCCTCGGCATACGTTAGTCAGGCCAGTGAACCCGGTCTTAACGGACCTGTAATGGTACGGTTGAATGAATGTGAGTGCGCTCGCGGAAAAGCCCCTATTCTCCTGGATGCACACCCTGGTCGGCTATGTCCGTTCGGGCGAGCCCGATCTGACCAATCGCCAGATGGCGTTGCTGATGATCGTGTATCTGGAACCCGGCCCGCATACGGTACGGGGTCTCGCCGAAGCATTGAACGTATCCAAGCCCGTCGTCACACGCGCCTTGAACAGATTGGGAGCGCTCGGCTATCTGCGCCGTCAGCGCGATGATCGCGACAAGCGCAACATCTTCATCGCGCGCACGACGGAAGGGGCAGAGTTTCTTGCAGAGTTCGGGCACTTTGTCGCCGGCGACACCGCCGGTGAATCGGAAGGACAACGCGTCAGCGCGTAGGCAGTTCGCGCTCGCCGGGCGATCTGTCCGGATCGATCCGCGTGTTGCCGCGGTCCGCCGGGATCTGGCGGATATCCGTCTCGCGAGTGACGTATTCGCCCCGCATTACGCAGCACCGATGCGCTTCGGCATCCGCGCACGGCACCCGCTCCGTTCCGGTCCCGCCGAAACCGCGCCGCGCATCTCCGAAATTCTGGCCGGCGAGAATTTCGACGCACTGGAAATTTCCGGCAAATGGGCCTGGGGCATTTCCGCCGTTGACGGATGTGTGGGATATATCGAGCGTGCCGTGCTGGCCGACCCGGTGGAGGCCGACCATGTCGTCGCCGTCCGTTCGGCCCGCTTTTATGCGAGCCCCGTTCTTGCCGGCGCCCCGGCTGCCGAACTGCCCATGGGAAGCCGCGTCCGCGTCGAGGGAGGGACGGATGTGTGCCGCACGCCGCTGGGCCATGGCCGTGCGTCCGACCTGCTGCCCGCCGATGTCTCCGACGCCGACTGGGCCGTGACGGCAGAAGCGCTGATCGGCGCGTCCTATGTTGACGGCGGCCGCTCCGGCGCGGGTGTCGATGCCGGCGGCCTGATTTTTCTCGGCCTGCAACTCGCCGGGATAGCCGCGCCGCGCTTCGTCGATCTGCAATCGGAACTGCTGGGTTTCGAACTCGATCCCGATGCGGCTGTCCGGCGCGGCGACCTGATATTCGGCGATGGCGCAGCGGCGATAATGACCGACGATCAGCACTGCGCCACAGCCGACATGGCGGCCGGTGAAGTCGTTCGCGTCCCGCTGTCCGAATTCACGAGCGGTATCCGCGGTGCGGTAATCCGACGGCGGATCGAATCATGACGGCAACGATCTTCATCGATGGCGGCGCCGGTACGACCGGCCTGGAGATTGCCGGCCGGTTGGAAGGACGCTCGGAATTCGAGATCGTCACCCTGGCGGAGGACCGGCGCAAGGACGCGAATGCGCGGCGTGAAGCGCTGAACGATGCCGATTTCGTCATCCTGTGCCTGCCGGACGATGCGGCGCGCGAGGCAGTGGCGATGATCACGAACCCACATACCCGCGTAATCGACGCCTCCAGCGCCCACCGGGTCGACGAGGATTGGGCCTACGGCTTCGCCGAACTGGAACCCGGCCAGCACGACGTGATCGCGACCGCGGCCCGGGTCAGCAATCCGGGCTGCTATCCGACCGGCTTTCTCGGGCTTGTCCGGCCCCTCGTCCGTACCGGTCTGGTGCCCCATGACTGGCCGGTCACCGTCCATGCCGTGTCGGGATATTCCGGCGGCGGCCGCGCGATGATCGCCGCGTTCGAGCAAGAGGATGCGCCGACGGCCCACAAGGCGTATGGCCTCGGCCTCGCGCACAAGCATGTGCCGGAAATGCAGCGCCGCGCCCGGCTGGCCCGTCCGCCCATCTTCCAGCCGGCCGTCGCGCGCACCTATCGCGGCATGATCGTGGAAGTGCCGCTGCCGCTATCTCATTTCCCGCGCCGGCCCGGCCTCGACGCCTGCGAAGCGGCATTGTCCGACGCCTATCGCGATTCGGCGATCGTGCGCGTGGCGACCGCGAACGGATGCGAATCCGTGTCGATCGAGGAGGATGCTGGAACCGACCGGTTGACGCTGCGCGTCTGCGGGAACGAGGATACCGGCCAGGCGCGCCTCATCGCGACGCTCGACAATCTCGGCAAGGGCGCCGCGGGCGCGGCAGTCCAGAATCTGAATATCATGGCCGGGCTGGAAGAGACCGCCGGCCTGAACTTGTAACATCACCGGCGCCGCCAGCAGCGAAACGACGATCTTTGCGGTTCGCAGACCCGGCGGGTCTTGCTACGGGCACCGGCGACCAGCCACGAAAGGAACGACATGGGTGAGCCATTCGGCAAGCTGCTCCTGTTCGGAGCGACCGGCGACCTTGCGCAGCGGATGTTGCTGCCATCGCTGTACGGCCTGCACGCCGATGGATTGCTGCCACGCGATCTTACCATCACCGGCACGGCGCGCACGGAGTATGACGATTCCGGATACCAGGCGTTCGCCAAGGACGCGTTGGAACGGTTCCTGCCGGCGGATCGCAAGGACGAAAGCACAATCGGCACGTTCCTGCACCGCCTGCGCTATCAACCGCTCGATGCCTCGACCCTGGAGGGGTTCGACGAACTGGCGAAGAAGATCGGCGACGTATCGAGCGGTCTCGCCATTTTCCTGTCGACGGCGCCGTCGCTGTTCGGGCCCACCATCAAGGGGCTGCAATCCGCAGGGCTGGCGGGTGCCGATGTCCGGATCGGCCTTGAAAAACCCCTGGGCGAAGACCTGAAATCGAGTTGCGAGATCAACGATATCGTCGCCGAGGCCTTTCCAGAGGACCGCACGTTTCGGATCGACCACTATCTCGGCAAGGAAACGGTCCAGAACATCCTGGCCCTGCGGTTCGGAAACGCTCTGTTCGAGCCGGTGTGGAACGCGCAGGCGATCGATCATGTGCAGATCACCATTTCGGAAACCGTCGGGCTGGAAGGCCGCGCCGGCTATTACGATACGTCCGGTGCGCTGCGCGACATGGTGCAGAACCATATGCTCCAGCTTCTGTCGCTGATCGCGATGGAACCCCCGGCGCAGATGAACGGCACCGCGATCCGCGACGAAAAGGTGAAGGTTCTGCGCTCGCTGCGCGCGATCACGCCGGATCAGGCGCCGCACCTTACGGTCACCGGCCAATATGGCAGCGGCGCCGTCGCCGGCGAAATCGTCAAGGGCTATGACGAGGAACTCGGCCGGGATTCCGATACCGAGACCTTCGTCGCGATCAAGGCGCATGTCGACAATTGGCGCTGGCAGGGCGTCCCCTTCTATCTGCGCACCGGCAAGCGTCTGCCGGAACGCCATTCCGAGATCGTGATCCAGTTCAAGCCGGTGCCGCATTCCATCTTCGCCCAGCGCGGCGGCCTGCTGCAGCCCAACACCCTTGTCATTCGTCTGCAGCCGGAGGAATATGTCCGCTTGCTGGTGATGGCGAAGGAACCGGGGCTCGATCGCGAGGGCGTACGCCTGCGCGAAGTGCCGCTCGATCTTTCGCTCACCACCGCCTTTGCCGGCGCGCGGCGGCGCATCGCCTATGAACGGTTGCTGCTCGATCTGCTCGAGGGCGATCCGACGCTGTTCGTCCGCCGCGACGAAGTGGAGGCGCAGTGGTCCTGGATCGACGCCATCCGCAAGGGGTGGCGCGCCAATGCGATGAAGCCGAAAGCGTATCCGGCCGGAAGCTGGGGGCCGTCCGCCAGCATCGCACTGACCGAACGAGACGGCGTGACCTGGCAGGAGTGACCGCCGCCGGTCGAACGAGATTTGCAAGGAGCCGCGCGGATCGCCGGACAGGGTGAACCGTTGCTCCTCCAACCCCATATGAACCGACAGGAGCCCGCATGACCGAGATCGAATGGTGGGAATATGACGATGCCGACGAAATGGCCGAAGCCGTCGCCGGCGACGTCCGCTTCATCATCGAAAGCGCGCTGGACGCTCGCGGCGGCGCGGTGATCGCGCTGCCCGGCGGCAAGACGCCGCTTCCCATCTATGACAAGCTGGCCGAAGCCAAGCTCGACTGGAAGCGGGTGACCATCGTGCCCACGGACGACCGGCTGGTGCCGATGGGCGACGCCTTGTCCAACATCACCAGCATCGGCAAGGCCTTCATCCCCGAGGGCGCGCGCGTGATGCCCATCACCAGCGAACAGGCCGAGGATTACAAGGCGGCCGGCCGCGCCGCGGATGCAAGGCTGCAGGATGTCCACTGGCCGCTCGACCTTTGCCTGCTGGGCGTCGGCGCCGATGGTCATACCGCCTCGATCTTTCCCGGCCCCGATCTCGACGAAGCGCTGCACGGTCCCAAGGAGCGCCGCGCACTGGGCGTGAAGCCCGATCCGATGCCCGAAGATGCGCCGGTGCCCCGGGTAAGCCTGTCGCTCGCATCGATCGTCTCCGCTCGCGCGCTGCTGCTGGCGGTCACGGGCCGCAAGAAGCGGGAGGTGATCGAAGCCGCGGTTCAGGAAGGCGTCGCCTCCCCCTATCCCATCGGACGCGTTCTGGCCGGCGCCGAACTACCGGTCGACATTCACTGGAGCGAATAATGGCCCTGCATCCCGAAGTCGCCGCCGTCACCGACCGCGTCATCGACGCATCGAAGGAAACGCGTCGCCGCTATCTCGACCTCATTCAGCGTGAGCGCGATTCCGGAGCCGACCGGCCGAAACTCGGCTGCGCGAATCTGGCCCATGCCTATGCCGGCACCGACGAACAGCGCGACCAGATGCGATCCGGCCGCGGCATGAATATCGGCATCGTCACCGCCTACAACGACATGCTGTCGGCGCACGCGACCTATTACCGCTATCCCGAACAGATGAAGGTCTGGGCGCTGGAGGTTGGCGCGACGGCGCAGGTGGCGGGCGGCGTGCCCGCGATGTGCGACGGCGTGACGCAGGGTTACTCGGGCATGGAGCTGTCCTTGTTCAGCCGCGACACGATCGCGCTGTCGACCGCCGTGGCGCTCAGCCACCGCACGTTCGAGGGCGCGGCCCTGCTCGGTATCTGCGACAAGATCGTGCCGGGACTGTTAATGGGTGCGCTGCGCTTCGGCCATTTGCCGATGGTGATGATTCCCGGCGGCCCGATGCGCTCGGGCCTCGCCAACAAGGAAAAGGCTCGCGTCCGCGAGCAATATGCCGAGGGCAAGATCAGCCGCGAGGAACTGCTCGATGCAGAGGTCGCCGCCTATCACGGCAAGGGCACCTGCACCTTTTACGGCACTGCCAACTCCAATCAGATGATGATGGAGGCGATGGGCCTGCACATACCCGGCGCGGCATTCGTCAATCCGGGCACGAAGCTGCGCCAGGAACTGACCCGCGCGGCAGTGCAGCGGGTCGCGCAACTGAGCTGGGACGGCGACGATTACCGGCCGTTGGGCAAGTGCGTCGACGAACGCGCGATCGTCAATGCGGCGGTCGCGCTGCTCGCGACGGGCGGGTCGACCAACCACCTGATCCACCTGCCGGCGATCGCCCGGTCGGCGGGCATCGTTCTGGACTGGGAGGATTTCGACCGCCTTTCCAAGGTCGTGCCGCTCATCACGCGCGTCTATCCCAACGGCTCCGCCGACGTGAACGCGTTCGAGGATGCCGGCGGCCCCCCGTTCGTTATTCGCGAGATGACGCGGGGCGGCCTCATGCATGCCGACATTACCACGATCGCCGAAGGCGGCTTCGGAAGCTATGGTACGAAACCGGCGATCGAAGACGACCGCCTCGTCTGGAACACGCTGCCCGAAAAAAGCGGCGACGACGGCATCGTGCGCACGCTTGATGCTCCTTTCTGGCATGAGGGCGGCTTCCGTATCCTGCAGGGCAATCTCGGCCGTGCCTGTATCAAGATCAGCGCCGTGGAGGAGGATCGCTGGGTCATCGAGGCGCCGGCCCGCGTCTTTTCCGATCAGGCTCAGGTACAGGCCGCCTTCAAGGCCGGCGAACTGGATCAGGACGTCGTCGTCGTCGTTCGCTTTCAGGGGCCCAGGGCCAACGGCATGCCCGAACTGCACAAGCTCACTCCGCCGCTCGGCGTGCTGCAGAATCGCGGCTTTCGCGTCGCGCTGGTCACCGACGGGCGGATGTCGGGCGCCAGCGGCAAGGTGCCGTGCGCGATCCACCTCAGCCCGGAAGCGTTGGGCGGCGGGCCGCTCGGCAAGGTGCGTGATGGCGACGTCATCCGCCTCGATGCCAACGCCAACACGCTGCAGGTGCTGGTCGACGACGCGGAGTGGAATGCGCGCGAACTGGCCCCGCCGCCGGCCTCGGTCGAGGGCACGGGTCGCGAGCTGTTCGCCCTGATGCGCAACGGCGCGAACGAGGCGGAACAGGGCGCATCCGCCCTTCTGGCGCAAGCCGAGCTGTAACCGGTTCCCAGCAGCAGGCGGCCGCGATAAAGCGAGCCCGCCTGCAATTCGAGGAGAGAGCATGGAAATCGTATCGGTCGATATCGGGGGAACGCATGCCCGCTTTGCCCTTGCCGAGGTGGAAAACGGCAAGGTGCTTTCGCTGAGCGAGCCGACCACGTTGAAAACGGCCGAACACGCAAGCCTGCAATTGGCGTGGCAGGCCTATGAGCGTCAGCTCGGCCGTCCCCTGCCCAGCGCCGGCGCGATCGCGATCGCGTCGCCCATCGGCGGCGATGTCATCAAGCTGACCAACAATCCCTGGATCATCCGCCCCGCCCTGATCCACGAGCGGCTGGGCCTGGAGCGTTATTCGCTGATCAACGATTTCGGCGCCGTCGGCCACGCCGTGGCGCAGGTCGGCGACGATCACTTCCTGCACATTTGCGGCCCGGATGCGCCCTTTCCGGAACGCGGCGCGATTACCGTGTGCGGTCCCGGCACGGGCCTGGGCGTGGCGCAGGTCTTCTGGTCGAATAGCGGCTATCACGTAATCGAGACCGAGGGCGGTCACATGGATTTCTCGCCCGTCGACAATCTGGAAGATGCGATGCTGCGCCGACTGCGCAGCAGCTATACCCGGGTTTCGGCCGAACGCATCTGCGCCGGACCGGGCATCGTCGCCATCTATGAAGCGATGGCGCAGATCGAGGGCCGCTCCATCGCCAGTCTGACCGACCGGCAGATCTGGAACCTGGCGTTCGAGGGCAAGGACAGCCTGGCGTCGGCCGCACTCGACCGCTTCTGCCTTGCGCTCGGCACCGTCGCAGGCAATCTGGCGCTGGCCCATGGTCCAAAGGGCGTGGTGATCGCCGGCGGGCTCGGCCTGCGGCTGAAGGATCACCTCGTCCGCTCCGGTTTCGAGGACCGCTTCGTGGCGAAGGGACGGTTTCAATCCCTGATGAAATCCATCCCCGTCAAACTGATCACCCATCCGCAACCCGGCCTGTTCGGCGCGGCTGCGGCCTATGCGCAGGAACACACGCTATGACCATTCAGACCATCATGCGCACCAGCGCCGTCATTCCCGTCCTGGTCGTGGAGGACCCGGCAGAGGCCCGGCCGATGGCCGAGGCGTTGGTCCGCGGCGGGCTGCGCGTGCTCGAAGTGACCATGCGCACCGATGCCGCGCTGGATGTGATCCGCGAAATGAAGCGCGTGGACGGCGCAATCGTCGGCGCCGGTACCGTAGTCGATGCGCAGCAGGTGACGCAGGTGATCGACGCCGGCGCCGAGTTCATCGTGTCCCCAGGTCTGACGGAAACGGTCGCGCGACCCGTGATCGACGCGAACGTGGCGTTCCTGCCCGGAATCGCCAATGCCGGCGACATCATGCGCGGACTCGACCTCGGGCTCGAACATTTCAAGTTCTTCCCGGCCGAAGCGTCGGGCGGGCTCAAAGCGCTGAAAGCGCTTGCGGCACCGTTCCGGCAATGCAGGTTCTGCCCCACCGGCGGTATCAGCGAAGCAACGGCGCCCGAATGGCTGGCGTTCGAGCCGGTCCTGTGCGTCGGCGGAAGCTGGGTCGCGGGCGGATCGGCCGAAGAGATCGAAGCCAAGGCGAAAAAGGCGGCCGCACTGGCGCGCTGACGCCGCCTTTGCTTCGCGCGCGGGCCGTTACATCTCGCCGCGTTTCCGGCGGATCGCATACCATTTGCGCACGTTGGCGTTATGCTCTTCCAGCGTATCGGAAAACACGTGCCCGCCCGTGCCGTCGGCGACGAAATAGAGCGCATCCGATTGCGCCGGATGCAGCACGGCGTCGATCGACGCGCGGCCGGGATTGGCGATCGGGCCGGCCGGCAGCCCGGCCTCGGCATAGGTATTGTAGCCGTTCTTCGCGGTCAGTTCCGACTGCCTGATCCGCCGGCCCAGGGGCTTGCCCCGGGTGATCGGATAGATCACGGTCGGATCGGCTTGCAGCAGCATGCCCTTTTCCAGGCGGTTGGAATAGACGGCGGCGACCATGCGGCGCTCCTGCGGCTTCGCCGTTTCCTTTTCCACGATGGAGGCCAGGATCAGCGCCTCGCGCGGTGTCTCCACGGCGATATCCGCGGCGCGCTTCGCCCAGGCCCGGGCCAGATAGTCGCGCATCGCCCGCTGCATCCGGGCCAGGATCGCCGCGCGTGTATCGCCGCGCTGATAGCTGTAACTGTCGGGCAGTACCGTCCCCTCTTCCGGCACCGCCACCTTGCCCGAGAGTTCGGGCGTCGCCATCAGCGTCTCGTACACCATTATCGACGGCAGCCCCTCGGGAATGGTGACAAAGCGCTGCAGCGTGTCGCCGCTTTCCATCATGCCGAGGATTTTCGACTGGCTGGCACGGGCCGGCAGCAGATACTCGCCTGCGCGGATCGGCTCGCCGGAACCGAAAACCTTCGCCAGCAACAGAAAACGTCGGGCGGACGGGATTGCGCCGGCGTCTTCCAGCCTTTCGGCGGCATCGGTCAGCGTCGCACCCCGCGGCACGACCACCGTAACGGCTTTTGGCGCCGGCCCCGCACCGTTCCAGCTCTGCACGACGAAGAACAGCGCGGCGACCGCCGTCAGGGCGATAACGATGCCGAAACAGCCGAGTTTGCGCATCAACTACGCCCCCCAATGCGTCCTTGTCGAACCTGTCGAAGCACTGCTCTTCCTCTTGTCGAACATAAGGAAATACAGCCCTTCGACACGTTCAGGACAAACGGCGGGGTGGGCCGGCCTAGAGCGGCGCGCCCTAAATCTGACCCCTATCGTTCGCCCTGAGCTTGTCGAAGCCTGTCCTGAGCGGCTGGCTTTGCCAGCCAGCCGAAGGGGGCCGCTTTTCTCCTTCACCTCCACGCCAAGCAAGAACGGTGCTTCGACAAGCTCAGCACGAACGGTTCTGATTTAAGGCTTGATGCCCTAGACGGCCCGCATCACCAGCGACGCATTGGTGCCGCCGAAGCCGAAGCTGTTGTTGAGCACGGCCTTGACCTTGCGCTCCTTCGCCTGATGCGGGACGAGATCGACGCCGGCGCAATTCTCGCTCGGATTGTCGAGATTGAGCGTCGGCGGCACAATCTGGTCGCGCATGGCGAGGATGCAGAAGATGCTTTCCACCGCACCGGCGCCGCCCAGCAAATGACCGATCGCCGACTTCGTCGAACTCATCGACATGCCGCCGACCGCATCGCCGAAAAGGCGGCGAACGGCGCCCAGTTCAAGTTCGTCGCCGAGCGGCGTCGACGTGCCGTGCGCGTTCACGTAATCGATATCCGACAATGACAGGCCCGACTTCCTCATCGCCATTTCCATCGCGCGATAGGCGCCCGCCCCTTCCGGATGCGGCGCGGTGACGTGATAGGCGTCTCCCGACAGGCCGTACCCGATGACTTCGGCATAGATGGTGGCGCCGCGAGCCTTCGCCCGCTCATATTCCTCCAGCACCACGACTCCGGCGCCTTCGCCCATGACGAAGCCGTCGCGGTCCCGGTCATAGGGCCGGCTGCCCCTGGTCGGATCGTCGCGGAAGCCGGTCGAAAGCGCGCGCGCCTGGCCGAAACCAGCAATGCCGATCGGGCAGATCGCGCTTTCCGCGCCGCCCGCCAGCATGACGTCGGCATCGTCCATCGCGATCATCCGCGCGGCGTCGCCGATCGAATGCGCACCGGTGGAGCAGGCGGTCACCACGGCATGATTCGGCCCCATCAGGCCGTATTTGATCGAGACCTGGCCCGAGATCAGGTTGATCAGCCGACCGTGGACGAAGTGCGGGGAAACGCGCTTCGGCCCCTTATGCTCGAGCACCAGCGATTCGCTTTCGATACCCGGAAGTCCGCCGATGCCCGATCCGATCGAACAGCCGGCGCGCAGGCGCTCTTCCTCGCTCATGTCCGTCAGGCCGGCATCCTCGATGGCCTGGCCGGCGGCGTCGATGCCGAAGACGATGAACGGGTCGACCTGACGCTGAATCTTGTGATCGACGCGCTTGCCGGCGTCGAAGCCGTATTCGTGGTCGGCGGCTTTCACTTCACAGGCATAGTCGGTGTGAAAGTCGGTTGCGTCGAAACGCGTGATGGTGGCGGCGCCGGATTTCGCGCCGATGATGTTCTTCCAGCTCGTTTCGACGTCGGCACCCAACGGGGTGACGAGGCCCAGTCCGGTCACGACTACGCGACGCATGCTGTCTCTCCGTACCTCTTCCATAAGCGAACGGCTTTCCGCCCGGTCGGCGCTTGGCCTGCGGGGCGGAAAGCCGTCCGGGTCACATTCCGGCCCACGGGTGGGCGGACGATCGCGGCGTGGGCGATCAGCCCTTGTGCTCGTCGATGTAGTTGATCGCGTCCTTGACGGTCGTGATCTTCTCCGCGGCGTCGTCCGGAATCTCGACGCCGAATTCTTCCTCGAACGCCATGACCAGCTCGACGATGTCAAGGCTGTCCGCGCCCAGATCGTCGATGAAGCTGGCATCCTCGGTCACCTTGTCGGCTTCGACGCCCAGATGCTCGACGACGATCTTGCGTACCCGATCGGCGGTCTCGCTCATTATCCCTGTTCCTCTTCTGGCTGGGTATTGGAAATTCCTGATCGCACCTAGAGCGGGCTTGGCCGCCTGACAAGAGGCAGACACAGGCAAACACCGCCCGGATACGCGAATTTCCGGCTCGTTTCACGGCACTTGCGGCATTTTTCACCGCGAAAGTGGGTCAGAGCATCGCCATGCCGCCATTCACGTGCAGCGTCTGGCCCGTGACATAGCCTGCTTCCCTGCTGGCGAGATAGACGACCGCCGCGCCGATATCGTCACCTTCGCCCAGCTTGCCCGCCGGAATCCGCCCCGTCAGCGCTTCCTTCTGCGCATCGGGCAGCACGTCGGTCATGGCCGAGCGGATGAAGCCCGGCGCGACGCAATTGACCGTGATCCCGCGCGACGCGAGTTCCTGCGCCAGCGCCTTGGACATGCCGACCAGGCCGGCCTTGGACGCGGCGTAATTGGCCTGGCCCGGATTGCCGGTCGCGCCGACGACCGAGGTGATCGAGACGATGCGGCCGAAGCGCGCTTTCATCATCGGCCTGGCGGCGGCACGGGCAAGGCGGAAGGCGGCTTCCAGGTTCACCTTGATGACCTGCTCCCACTCCTCATCCTTCATCCGCATGGCGAGGTTGTCCCGCGTGACGCCGGCGTTGTTGACCAGGATATCGAGCTTCCCGAGCGCTTCGACCGCCTGCGGCACGAGCTGGTCGACCGCGGCACCATCGGACAGGTTGCACGGCAGTGTCACATGATCACCGCCCAGCTCCGCCTTGAACGCTTCCAGTTTTTCAACATTGGAACCTGACAGGGCAAGCCGTGCCCCCTGCCTCGCCAGCGCCCTGGCGATCGCCGAACCGATACCGCCACTGGCGCCGGTCACCAGCGCCGTCATGCCTGTAAGATCGAACATTTCAACATCCTTTGGTTGGTTCGCGCAGAGGCGCGGAGAGCGCAGAGGGATCGTAGTCGTTCACCGGACGGCGCACGCCCTCCTTCAAGGTTTCCCCGCCGAAATTTATAAGCAGCCCAACGGGCTGCTTGGTCAATCGAACGTAGGTCAGAAGCTGCTTCGCGTGCACCTTGGCCAGTTGTTCGACCGATTTGATCTCGATCAGGACACGGCCATTGATCAGAAGGTCAATTCGGAAAGCAGCCTCGCACCGGACATTTTCAAACGCAATGTCCACCGGAAACTGACGCAGCACAGAATAGCCCATGGACGTCAGGCGCGCCGCCAGCACAGCTTCATAGACGCTCTCAAGCAGTCCCGGCCCCAGATCGCGATGGACCCGGATCGAGACAGCCAGCAGGTCGCCGGTAATCCGATCGATATCTTCTACGCCCCCTCCGCGTGCTCTGCGCCTCTGCGCGAACGTTTAAAGCCCCTTCGCCAACGCCTCGATGTCCTCCATCGTGACGACACTCGTCTGCGTCGTGTCGGGTGCGGTGCGCTTTACCATTGCGCTCAGCACCTTGCCGCCCAGCTCCACGAAATCGTCCACGCCCGCCTCCGTCATCGCGAGCACCGATTCGCGCCAACGCACCATGCCCGTCACCTGCTCGACCAGGAGCGCGCGGATGGTGTCCGGATCGGCGACCGCGGCCGCGGTCACATTGGCAAAGACCGGCAGCAGCGGACTGCGGATCGCAACATCGGCGAGCGCCTTCTCCATCGCATCGGCGGCGGGCTGCATCATCGGGCAGTGGAACGGCGCGGATACCGGCAGCAGGATCGCGCGCTTCGCTCCCATTTCCCTGGCCAGCGGCACGGCGCGCTCGACGGCGGCCCTGGCGCCCGAGATCACCACCTGGCTCGGGTCATTGTCGTTCGCGACGGTGCAGACCTCGCCTTCGGCCGCGGCATCGGCGATCGCTTGCGCCTTTTCCCGGTCGGCGCCGAGCACCGCCGCCATCGCCCCCTCGCCCACCGGTACGGCGGCCTGCATCGCCCGGCCTCGCTGCTTGAGCAGTTTCGCCGTGGTCGACAGGTCGAGCGCCTCCGCCGCGCACAAGGCGGTATATTCGCCCAGGCTGTGCCCCGCGACGAAATCGGCCTTGTCGGCAAGGCGGATGCCGCCTTCTTTCTCCAGCACCCGCAAAACGGCGACGGCATTGGCCATGATCGCCGGCTGGGCATTCTCGGTCAGCGTCAGCTCGTCCTCGGGTCCCTCGGCCATCAGCCGGGCGAGATTCTGGCCCAGCGCCTCATCGACCTCCTCGAATACCTGACGGGCGATCGGGCTCGCTTCGGCGAGCGCCTGGCCCATGCCGACGGCCTGGCTGCCCTGGCCGGGAAAGATGAAAGCGCGCAACGGACATCTCCATGAAATCTGCAATCGGCGGCGGGATTAGGCAGGTTCGCCGCATCCGTCAAAAGGCCGCGACAAATTGCGACCAATTTCCACCCTTCGGGGACATTTGGGCGACATTCCCCTTCCATATTGGTCTCATCGCCGGATCGGCGGAACCATGAAGGAGTAGCAACGATGAAAAAGATCATTCTAGCCGCCGCAGCCGCCTCGATGCTCGCGACACCGGCGCTCGCCGCACCGCGTCACGACAACCATCAGCGTGAACCGCAGCGGGCGACCGTGGTCCACCAGGCGCCGCAACGCACCGCCGTCGATCGGACGGTCCGCCGCACACCGGCGGTTCAGCATCGCACATGGCAGCGCGGACAACGTTTCGACGCGCGCAACGCCCGCAATTACCGGGAAGTCGACTATCGTCGCTATCGCGGGTTGCAGGCGCCGCCGCGCGGCTATCACTGGGTGCAGTCGGGCAATGATGCGGTTCTCGTCAGCATCGCCAGCGGCCTGATCGGCGCGGTTATCGGAGGTGCGATCTTCAACTAGACCTTGGTTGAAAGGTTCTCCGGGACGGGGCGAAAGTTCATGCTTTCGCCCCGGCTTGGTGGATCGCGGGGTTGCAAAACGCTTCGATCTGCCGCATAGGGCGCGCGATCGGGCTGGGGCACGCAAGTGCTTCGGCCCTGATTACTTTTGGCAGACGACAGCCGGAGGGGCGCATCGCATGGGGCGGGCGTCAGCGATCGGCCAAACAGAGAGAAGAAGCACATGGCTCTATACGAGCACGTCTTCCTTGCGCGCCAGGATCTGGCACAGGCGCAGGTGGACACGCTGGCGGAGACCGCCACCAAGATCGTCGAGGACAATGAGGGCAAGGTCGTCAAGACCGAGACCTGGGGCCTGCGCAGCCTCGCCTATCGCATCAAGAACAACCGCAAGGCGCATTTCGTCATGCTCGAAATCGACGCGCCGACCGCCGTCGTGGCCGAGCTGGAGCGTCAGACGGCGATCAACGAGGACGTGATCCGCTATATGACCGTGCGCGTGGACGAGCACGAGCAGGGTCCGTCGGTGATGATGCGCAAGGGTGATCGCGACAATCGTCGCGGCCGCCGCAACGATTAAGCGAGGGAGGCTCCAACCATGGCACGACCGTTTTTCCGCCGCCGCAAGAGCTGCCCCTTTTCGGGCAAGAACGCTCCGGTCATCGATTACAAGGACGTTCGCCTGCTGCAGGGCTTCGTGTCCGAGCGCGGCAAGATCGTCCCGTCGCGCATTACCAGCGTGAGCGCGAAGAAGCAGCGCGAACTGGCCAAGGCCATCAAGCGCGCCCGTCATCTGGGCCTGCTGCCCTATATCGTTAAGTAAGGAACGCCGACATGGACGTCATTCTGCTTGAACGCGTCGAAAAGCTCGGCGCCATCGGCGACGTGGTGAAGGTGCGCGACGGCTACGCCCGCAACTTCCTGCTGCCGAACAAGAAGGCGCTGCGCGCCAACGAAGCCAACAAGAAGATCTTCGACGCCAATCGCGAACGGCTCGAAAAGGAAAATGCCGAAAAGCGCGCCGAGGCCGAGAAGGAGGGCAAGGGCATCGACGGCACCGTCCTGACGCTGATCCGTCAGTCGTCGAATGCCGGCCAGCTCTACGGCTCGGTCGCGGTTCGCGACATCGTCGAGATACTCGAAAGCGAAAACCACAAGATCCACAAGTCGCAGGTCGTGCTGGAACGCCCGATCAAGACGATCGGCATGCACGATGTCCGCATCGTCCTGCACCCGGAGGTGTCGGTGACCATTCAGGTCAACGTCGCCCGCTCGCCCGAAGAGGCCGAATTGCAGGAACAGGGCGTCGACGTCATGGCGCAGATGTTCGAGGAAGGCCGCGACACCGGCGGCTTCACCGAGGATCGCGATCCCAATGCAGAGCCGGGCGAGATCACGCCCGCGCCGACCGACGGCGACGAAGCCGCGGCCGGAGACGAAACCGAGCAGACCACCCAGGCCTGATCGCGTCCCGCAAAAGCAAAGAAAAGGGCCGTCCGGACATCTCCGGGCGGCCCTTTTTTATTCGATTTTGGTCGTCATCGCGGTCAGGGCACCATTACGCACGCGCTGACCACCGCGGCGAGCGGAATGAGCGACAGGACGACGGGTACGATCTTACGCATGGCTGACATTCGTTCTCGATATTGCAGTTATCGCGAACAATGCACGAACCGCCGGAAAGTTGCCGGCGGATGAACGGCTCGACCGCCGCGCCCGCCGATGTCATTAGCGCTGCCGGAACAACAGGGACGGTGGCGCATGGCGCAGACGCAAACATCCGAGGACCGCATCATATTGGTGACAGGCGCCGGTCGCGGCCTCGGTCGTGCGATCGCGCAAGGGTTCGCAGCGTCAGGCGTTCACGTCATCCTGCAAGGCAGGAATCCGGATGCGCTCGCAAATACCGCTGAGGCGATCCGCGATCGGGGCGGATCGGCCGCGTCCTGGGTGGTCGACCTTGCGGATGAAGATGCGGTCGGCGCGGGATTGGCCGGACTGCCCGCAATCGACGTTCTGGTGAACAACGCCGGGCACCGCGACCGCCGCCCGCTCCCCGAACTCAGTCGCGCAAGTCTGTGCACGATGCTGGAGGTCAATCTGGTCGCGCCGTTCGATCTGGCGCGGCGGATCGCGCCGGGGATGAATGCGGGCGGGCGGATCATCAACGTGACGTCGATTGCCGGACAGATCGCACGGTCCGGCGATGCCGCCTATACGGCGTCGAAGGGAGGCCTCGATGCCCTCACCCGCGCGCTCGCCGCGGAACTGGGGCCGAAGGCGATAACGGTGAACGCCGTCGCCCCGGGGTTCTTCGCCACCGAAGCGAATGCGGAAATGACCGAGGACGAGGCGATCGCCGAACATCTGCAACGCCGCACATCGCTCGGCCGCTGGGGCCGGCCGGAGGAGATCGTCGGCCCGGTGCTGTTCCTGGCGTCCGATGCCGCCTCCTATATCACCGGACAGGTGCTGGCGGTCGACGGCGGCTACACCGCCCATTTCTGACGGCGATCATCACTTCCGACCGAACAGCTTTTCCACATCGGCCATGCCCAGCTTCACCCAGGTCGGGCGTCCGTGATTGCACTGACCCGAATGCGGCGTCACTTCCATCTCGCGCAACAGGGCGTTCATCTCGGCGACCGACAGCACGCGCCCGGCGCGGACCGAGCCGTGGCACGCCATGGTCGCGGCGACGTGGTCGATGCGTTCCTTCAGGCTGAGCGCCGCATCATAAGCGGCGAGTTCGTCGGCAAGGTCGGTGACCAGCCCGATCACATCCCCCTGCCCCAGCATCGCCGGCACGGACCGTACCAGCATCGCCTTCGCGCCGAAGCGTTCGAGATCGAGCCCGAATTCCGACAATTCCTCCGTTCGCGCTTCCAGGCGATCACATGCCGGCTCGTCCAGTTCGACGACTTCGGGCAACAGCAGTGCCTGCGATTTCACGCCGCCTTCGGCCAGGGCCTTGCGCATGCGTTCGAGGACGAGCCGTTCATGGGCGGCATGCTGATCGACCAGGACGAGACCGTCATCCGCCTCGGCAACGATATAGGTTTTTGCGATCTGGCCGCGCGCGGCGCCGAGCGGGTAATCTACGCCGGCAGGCACGGCCTCCTCGGCAGGTTCGGCGCGCGCCTGGGGCGGTGGCGTCATGAAGCTGGGCCGCGCGTCGTGCACCCGTCCCGGCGCGGCGTAGGACCGTTCCTCCAATGCGAGTTCGCCACCCGGTCCAGGCGGTTGCGGCGCCGGATAGGTCGGCTCGCGCTGCCACGCCCCCAGCGCCGATTCCGACGGCCGCTGCACCGCGCGAAAACCTTCGGCGTCGAGCGCGCGGCGCAGGCCGCTGACGATCAGGCCCCTTGCCAGCGCCGGATCGCGGAAGCGCACTTCCGTTTTCGCCGGATGGACGTTCACGTCGACCGCGTCGGTCGGCACGTCGAGGAACAGCGCCACCACGGCATGACGGTCGCGCGCCAGCATCTCCGCATAGGCGCCGCGCACCGCACCGGTCAGCAGCCGGTCCTTCACCGGACGCCCGTTGACGAACAGATATTGGTGATCGGCAACGCCGCGATTGAAGGTCGGCAGGCTCGCAACCCCGCCCAGCCGCAGCCCTTCGCGTTCCAGATCGACGGCGACGCTGTTCTCGGCCAGTGTGCGGTCGGTAAGCGCTGCTACCCGCGCGGGCCGGCTTTCGTCCGCCTGGACGTTCAGCACGCGCCTGCCGTCATGTTCCAGCGAAAACGCGATGTCGGGCCGGGCCATGGCGAGCCGGCGCACCACGTCCATGCACGCGGCATATTCGCTGCGCGGCGTGCGCAGGAATTTGCGCCGCGCCGGCACGCGGCCGAACAGCGCCTCGACGCGCACGCGCGTGCCGGGCGGAAGCGCCGCGGGACCTTCCTGTTCCATCACGCCGTTGTCGACGATGCGCGACCATCCCTCCGCCCCGCGCACGCGGCTTTCGAGGGTCAGGCGCGCGACGCTGGCGATCGAGGGCAGCGCTTCCCCGCGAAAGCCGAGGGTCTCGACGCGCTCGATGGCATCGTCCGGCAGCTTCGACGTCGCGTGCCGCTCCAGTGCCAGCGCCATCTCGGCGGGTCGCATGCCGCACCCGTCGTCCACGACCTCGACCAGGTCGATGCCGCCAGCCGCGATCCGCACCGCGATTCGCGAGGCACCGGCGTCGATCGCGTTTTCCAACAGTTCCTTGAGCGCGCTGGCGGGGCGTTCGACGACCTCGCCGGCAGCGATACGGTTGACAAGATGTTCGGGTAGACGGCGTATTGACATGGACGCCGGTCTAGCCCAAGCGGCGCCATCCCGCGACCCGCATCCGCCATTTGCACGGTCGGAATCGTTCCGCATCGTGCGAGGTCCGGATCAACATTGTGCGAACTGCCGCGTTCCGGGGCCGACGCGGTTACCGACGGAAGTATTTGATGGTATTCTCCCGCCTTTTCAAATTCATGTCCCAGGACATGGCGATCGATCTCGGAACGGCCAACACGGTCGTCTATCTGCGTGGCCGCGGCGTCGTGCTCAACGAGCCGTCGGTGGTCGCGGTCGAAACGCTGCAGGGCGTTCGCAAGGTCAAGGCGGTCGGTGACGACGCGAAGCTAATGATGGGCAAGACCCCCGGAACCATCGAAGCGATTCGCCCCCTTCGCGACGGCGTCATCGCCGACATCGACGTCGCCGAACAGATGATCAAGCACTTCATCCAGAAGGTGCACGGCCAGCGCCGCTTCATCCGCTGGCCGCAGATCGTGATCTGCGTACCCTCCGGCTCCACTTCCGTCGAGCGCCGCGCGATCCGCGACGCGGCATCGAATGCCGGCGCCAGCCAGGTGTGGCTGATCGAGGAGCCGATGGCCGCGGCCATCGGCGCCGACATGCCGGTGACCGAGCCGATCGGGTCGATGGTCGTCGATATCGGCGGCGGCACGACCGAGGTCGCGGTCCTTTCCCTGCGCGGCCTGGCCTATTCCACCTCCGTGCGCGTCGGCGGCGACAAGATGGACGAGGCGATCGTCTCCTATGTCCGGCGCAACCACAATCTGCTGATCGGCGAATCGACGGCCGAGCGCATCAAGCAGGAGGTCGGAACCGCCAAGCCGCCCGCCGACGGCATCGGCGAGACGATCCACATCAAGGGCCGCGATCTCGTGAACGGCGTGCCCAAGGAAATCCAGATCAACCAGGGCCAGATCGCGGAAGCGCTGTCGGAACCGGTCGGCACCATCATCGAGGGCGTCCGGATCGCGCTGGAAAATACCGCGCCGGAACTCGCCGCCGACATTGTCGATCAGGGCATCGTGCTCACCGGCGGCGGCGCCTTGCTGGCGGGCATCGACGACATGCTGCGCGATGAGACGGGCTTGCCCGTGACGGTTGCCGAAGACCCCCTCACCTGCGTCGCGCTGGGCACCGGCCGCGCGCTTGAGGATCCGATCTTTCGCGGCGTATTGCTCGCCGTCTGATACGCAGGACACGACATGGCGACGCCTCGTAACCGGCGTCCGGGATTTTCGCGGCGGGCGCAATATGGACTGTTCCTCGGCTATGTTCTCGCCGGGGCGGGCGTCTTCGTCGCCGTCATTCTGCTTCTGTTATCGAGTTTCGATCCGCAGGCCTACGGCGCCGTCCGCGGCGGCCTTCGTGAGGTCACGACCCCGGTTTCTTCGCTGTTCGCCGGAATACGCCGGGGCGTGTCGAGCATTCCGGCGAGTATCAGCGATCATTTCCGGACCGTATCCGAAAACCGAAACCTGAAACAGCAGCTCGCATCGTTGCGAACCGACGTGATCGAGGCGCAGTCGCTGGAGCGGGAAAATGCGCGGCTGCGGCGCCTGCTGGCGCTTCGCGATCGCGCCACGCGCACGGTGGTGGCCGCGCGGCTGGTCAGTTCCAGCGCCAGCAGTACGCGCCGATATGCCATTCTCGACGCCGGGCGGCGTCAGGGCGTGCGCGCCAGTCAGCCGGTGCGCGGTCCGCGCGGCCTGATCGGTCGCGTGCTGGAGGCGGGACCGAACAGCGCGCGCGTGATGCTGGTGCTCGATCCCGAAAGCATCGTGCCGGTACGCCGCGTTCGCGACGGTCTTCCCGCGATCATCGTGGGTCGCGGCGACGGCATGGTGGACGTGCGCGCGGCGAGCATCGCGAACGCGCCCTTCCTTGCCGGCGACATTTTCGTCACCTCGGGTACGGGCGGGATCTATCCGCCCGACATTCCGGTTGCGCGGGTCGCTCGCAACGCCCGCGACACCGCCGTCGCGCGCGTCTTCGCCAGCCCCGATTCCTCCGACTTCGCGCTCGTCCTCGATATCTTCATGCCGCCCAGCCAATCGTCCCCCGGCACCGAGACGGACGACCAGCCGTGAGGCCACCCAGCCGCCTGCCGCTTGGAACCGCTGCGGCACCGTCGCGCTCGGGCTGGAAAGCGCCGGTGTCGATCCTCGCCGGATCGGCGATGACGCTCCTGCCCGTGGTCGCCACCATTCCCATACTGCCCCCCTTCGGCCTGATGATGCTGATGGCGTGGCGGTTGCTGCGGCCGGACGTCTTCCGTCCCTGGGCGCCGCTGCTGTTCGGATTGTTCGACGATCTGCTGAGCGGGCAACCGCTGGGTAGCGCAATGCTGCTATGGACGATATGCTTCGTCGCCGTGGATGTGGTGGATAGTCGCCTGGTCTGGCGGGATTTCTGGCAGAACTGGCTGATCGCCGCTGCCGCGATCGCTTTCTGCCTCAGCGTCGGCCGGTTGATCGCCACACCTTTCGGCGCCCATGTCGATACGGTATTGTTGCTTCAAATTCTGGTGTCCATCGCCCTGTTTCCGCTTACCTTTCTCCTGTGCGCCCGGCTCGACGGCCGCGAACGGCGATCATGAAGCTGCCGAAGCGATCGATGAGCAAGGCGGAGCAGGCGTTCAGCTTCTCGCGCCGCGCGATGATGCTGGGGTTGGGCCAGGGCGCGGTCGGACTTGTGCTCGCGGGGCGGATGGGCTGGCTCGCCGTCGCGGAAAACGAACATTACAAACTTCTGTCGGAGAGCAATCGCGTCAACATGACGCTGATCCCGCCCCGCCGCGGCTGGATCGTCGATCGCAACGGCGCGCCGATCGCGAACAACCGCACCGATTTCCGGGTGGATATCATTCCAGACCGCCTGGAAAACAAGGAGGCCGTGCTGACGCGGCTCCAGGGTATCCTGGCCCTGACTGCGGACGATATGGCACGGGTGCGCAAGGACCTGCGGCACGCGGCGGGCTTTCGCCCCGTGCAGGTCAGCGAAAATCTGGACTGGGATCGCTTTGCCAGCGTCTCCGTGCGCTTGCCCGAACTCACCGGTGTCGCACCGTCGCGGGGATTTGCCCGGAACTATCCGCTCGGCCCCGCCGTGGCCCATCTGGTCGGCTATGTCGGCTCCGCGTCGTCCGAACAATATGCGGAAGAAAAGGACCCTCTGCTCATCACACCGGGATTTAAGCTCGGCAAGGATGGTCTTGAAAAGGCACTGGAAGATCGGCTGCGCGGCAAGCCGGGCGCCAAGCGGATCGAAGTCACGGCGCGAGGCCGCCTGGTGCGCGAGCTGGCGACGCGGCCCGACGTGCCCGGCGAAACCGTCCGGCTGACGATCGACGCAGGGCTTCAGGAATATGCCGCACGCCGGATGGGGCCGAATTCGGGATCGGCCGTCGTTGTCGACGTCTATACCGGCGACATGCTGGCGATGGTGTCGATGCCCGCCTATGACCCCAACAGCTTTTCCGAAGGCATCGGCCGGATGGAATGGAAGATGCTGTCGCAGGACGACCATATTCCGCTGATGAACAAGACGCTGCAGGGCCTGTATCCGCCGGGGTCCACGGTGAAGCCGATGCACGGCCTGGCCCTGTTGCGCAACGGCATCAGCGCCGATCAGACGGTATATTGCGGCGGCGTGATGAGGGTCGGTCGCGGCCGTTTTCACTGCTGGAAGCCCGGCGGTCACGGGCACATCGACATGCACCGCGCCATTCCGCAAAGCTGCGACATCTATTTCTACACGATGGCGCGCGAACTCGGCTATGATCGTTTCGCCCCGACCGCGCACGACATGGGGTTGGGCGCGCGCTTCGACCTGCCCTTCCTTTCGCAATATTACGGCACCGTGCCCGACAGCGCGTGGAAGATGCGCAAATATGGCAAGGAATGGACGGTCGCCGATTCGATCAACGCGTCGATCGGCCAAGGCTATGTGCTCGTCAATCCAATGCAACTGGCCGTCATGGCCGCGCGGATCGCCGGCGGACGCAAGGTGGTGCCGCGCATCCTGCTCGATCAGCCGCATCGCCCGGCGGCATCGATGAACTTCGACCCCGAACACCTCAAGATCATCCGCGAAGCGATGTGGGCGGTCGTCAACCATGGCGGCACGGGTGGCGCCGCGCGCATGAACATCGGCGGTATCGACATGGCCGGCAAGACCGGCACGGCGCAGGTTCGCCGCATCACCATGGCTGATCGCCGCGCGGGTCGCACGGGCAATGCGAGCTTTCCGTTCAAGATGCGCGATCACGCGTTGTTCGCCGGCTTCGCGCCTGCCGCCAATCCGCGTTACGCCGTATCCGTCGTCGTCGAACATGGCGGGCATCTTATCCGCAATCTGGACGCGCCCATGCTTGCCAGCGACATTCTCAGCTACCTGTTCGACCGTGAAAAGGCGATCAAGAAGCTTACCGAGCTCGAAAAGACCTGGGGCGGCGACATCGGGGCGCGGATGAAGGCCAAGGAAGCCGCTTTCGCCGCGGCGCAAAAAGCGACGGCCGCTCCGCCTCCCGAGGACGAGGCAGCCGCCCAGCGCGCGGCGGTGGAAGAAGCGGCGACGACCGACAGAAGCGCCGTCGCCAACGCCGCGAGCGACGGTTCGGAGCGGCCCGAATGATCGGCTCCGGCCTGATGCCCGCTGCCGTCGCGCAGCTTCCCTGGCGGATCACGATGCTCGTGCTCGCGATCGGCTCGTTCGGTATCGTGGTCCTCTATTCCGCCGCGGGCGGCAGCGTGTCGCCCTGGGCTTCGCGACAGGCGCTCGCCCTGGTGGTATTCCTCGTCATGGCACTGGTGATGTCGCGCTTTCCCCGGACGTTCTGGGCGCGAATGGCGTTTCCGGTGTACGGCGTGCTGCTGGCGATGCTGATCTTGGTCGAACTGCTGGGCGCGGTGCGCGGCGGCGCGCAGCGGTGGCTCGACCTCGGCCTCATCCGGCTGCAGCCGTCGGAACTGATGAAGCCGGCGATCATCCTGGCCTGCGCGCGGTTCTACGAATTGTTGCCGGCTTCGGAAATCCGCAGATTCGGTGCGATCTGGCCGGCGGCATTGCTGATCGGCGTGCCGGCCGGACTGGTGATGCTGCAACCCGATCTGGGTACCGCCTTGATGATCACGGCCGGCGGGGTGACGGTGATGTTCCTCGCCGGCGTGCCACTGCGCCTGTTTATCGGCGGTGCGCTTGCCCTTGCGGTCGTCATCCCGCTGGCCGTCAATTTCGCGCTGCACGATTATCAGCGGCAGCGCGTACTGATCTTCCTCAACCCCGAAGCCGACCCGCTCGGCTCCGGCTACCATATCAACCAGTCGCAGATCGCGATCGGATCGGGCGGGATCTGGGGCAAGGGATTCCTGAACGGGACGCAGAGCCATCTCGACTACCTGCCCGAAGGCCATACCGACTTCGTCTTCGCCACCATGGCGGAGGAATGGGGACTGGTCGGCGGTGTCCTGCTGATCCTGGCCTTTTTTCTGGTGATCCGCTGGGGAGTCAATGTCGGCATCCGGTCGCAGGACCGCTTCGCCCGGTTGACCGCGGCGGGCCTCGCGACGACGATCTTCTTCTACGTGGCGATCAATCTCGCGATGGTCATGGGCCTCGCGCCTGTGGTGGGAATTCCCCTGCCGCTGGTCAGCTACGGCGGATCCGCCCAGCTTACGGTGATGTTGTGCATCGGAATGCTGATGTCGATCGACCGCGAAAACCGCATCCGGGCCAGGCGCTGAAAAAAGTTCACGAAGGGGTTTGCAATGCGGCATGACCGATGCTAACCGCGCGCTTCCGATGCTGACGGGCGGCTGAAAACCCCCGACTACCGGAATGGACGCATAGCTCAGTTGGTAGAGCAGCTGACTCTTAATCAGCGGGTCCTAGGTTCGAGCCCTAGTGCGTCCACCACCTTCTCCCCTTGAAAACAGCCAGTTACCACACGTAGTGATGGGTTTTGCACCTGGCGCGCAGGATCGTGTGAGAGCAGTGTAAGAATGCGCAGTGATGTCGCCGGCGATACGGCGCCGCAAACATAGCCCCAGCCCAAGCGATCTGCGCAAGTCGTCGGGAGTGGCAGCGACGGGTTCAGCCACGGTCGGGCGACGTTCCCTCAGTGGAAATCGTGGCTGCGAACGAGAATCATATCTTCGCCGCGGTCGCGCCAATGATAATCGCTTCGGCCCCTGGGGCGCCATTCGGGTTCGCGGTTATCGGGTGAGCCGGGGCAGGTCGCGCCGTCGCCGCGTGAGATGCGCGGCAGATCGATATCGCCGACCTGGCGGAGCAGCGGCGTCAGATCGGTCAGGCGGTCGATGATGACGTGAATGATCCCGCTTTCCTTCTGCACGCGTCCCGCAATTCCGAGCATCGCGGAGGACATGACGGTGCGGCGATTGGCTTCGAACCGGTCGGGCCACAGGATCGCGTTGGCGATGCCGCTTTCGTCCTCGATGGTGACGAACAGCACGCCCCTGGCGCTTCCCGGCCGCTGGCGCACCAGGACGAGGCCGGCGACTTCGACGCGGCCGCCATCCCTGATCGTGTCGAGCGCGGCGCACGGAATCGCCCCGCGATGCTCCAGTTCGGCGCGCAGGAAGGACAGCGGATGCGCGCGCAGCGAGAGTTGCGTGGCGCGGTAATCCTCGACCACCTCGCGCCCGGCGGTGAGCGGGGCGAGAACCGGATCGGGCTCGCGCGTATCGAGCAGCGCCAGCAGCGGCGGAGGGCGCTCGCCCAGCCCGCGTATCGCCCATAAGGCCCGGCGCCGGTCGAGGCCGAGCCCGGCGAATGCGTCGGCCTGCGCCAGCTTTTCCAGCGTGGCGGCCTTGACGCCCGAGCGGCGCCAGACATCCTCGATGCTGGTAAAGGGCTGCTCGCCCCGCGCGATCAGGATACGCGCGGCGTCGGCCGCGGCAAGCCCGGTGACGATGCGCAGGCCGAGGCGGAGCGGGTGACGGCCCTTCTCGCCGTCCGCTGCCTCAAGCGTCGTATCCCATTCGCTTGTCGAAATGCACACCGGGCATATCTCCACCCCGTGTTCGCGCGCGTCGCGCACGATCTGCGCAGGGGCATAGAACCCCATTGGCTGGGCATTGAGCAGCGCGGCGCAAAACACGTCCGGGTGGTGGCATTTCATCCAGCTCGACGCATAGGCGATCTTGGCGAAGCCGGCGGCGTGGCTTTCGGGAAAGCCATAGCTGCCGAACCCCTCGATCTGCTTGACCAGCCGTTCGGCGAATTCCTCGCTGATCCCGTTCTTCCGCATCCCGGCGATCAGCTTGTCGCGAAACTCGCCGACGCCGCCGGTCTGTTTGAACGTCGCCATGGCGCGGCGCAGTTGATCGGCCTGGCTTGGCGAAAAGCCCGCACCGATGATCGCCACCTGCATCGCCTGTTCCTGGAACAGCGGCACGCCCAATGTCTTTTCGAGGACGCTGCGCAGCTTGGGGTTGGGATAATCGAAATCGTCGTGCCCGGCGCGTTTGAGTTCGCGGCGCTTGAGATAGGGATGGACCATGTCGCCCTGGATCGGCCCCGGCCGGACGATCGCGACCTGGATGGCGACGTCGTAGAAATTGCGCGGCCGCATCCGGGGCAGCATCGACATCTGCGCGCGGCTTTCGATCTGGAACACGCCCAGCGTGTCGGCGCGGCACATCATGTCGTATGTCGCCGTGTCTTCGCGCTGGAGCACGGGGTGGTCGAGCGTCAACCGGATCCGCTTGTGCTCGGCGAGCAGGTCGAAGGCGCGACGCATGCATCCCAGCATGCCGAGGCCGAGGATATCGACCTTCATGAAACCCATTTCCTCGATATCGTCCTTTTCCCATTCGATGACATGGCGATCGGCCATCGCCGCCGGTTCGATCGGCATCAGTTCGAACAGCGGGTCGCGGGTCAGGACGAAGCCGCCGGGATGCTGCGACAAATGGCGCGGCGTACCGACCAGCCGCTGTGCCAGTTCCAGCGTCAGCGCCAGCCGCGGCTCTGCCTTGTCGAGGTTGAGCGCGGCGACATGTTCATCGGGAATAGCGTCGTTCGACCAACCCCAGACCTGTTTGGCAAGCGCTGCGGTCACGTCCTCGCTCAATCCCATGACCTTTCCGACCTCACGGATTGCGCCGCGAGTGCGGAAACGGCTGACGACGGCGGTCAGCGCGGCATGATCGCGACCATAGCTGTCATAGATCCACTGGATCACTTCCTCGCGCCGGTCATGTTCGAAATCGACGTCGATATCGGGCGGCTCGCGGCGGTCTTCGGACAGGAAGCGCTCGAACAGCAGCTTGTGTCGGACCGGATCGATCGACGTGATGCCGAGTACGAAGCAGATCACCGAATTGGCCGCCGACCCGCGCCCCTGGCACAATATATCCTGACTGCGGGCATATTCGACGATCGAATGGGCGGTAAGAAAATAGGCGGCATAGCCCCAGTGGCGCACCAGCCCCAATTCGCGCGTCAACAGCCGGCGATAGGCCTGGGCAGGCCGCCCGTCGAAGCGCGCGTTGAGCGCACGCCACGCCATCTTCTCCAGCGCCTTTTGCGGGCTGTGGTGCGTCATCACGCGTTCGTCGGGATATTGGTGGCGCAGCTCGCGCAGGGAGAAGGTGCAGCGTTCGACGATGCGCTGGGTGGCGGCGAGCGCGTCCGGGTGATCGCGGAAGCGGCGGGCCATTTCCTCAGGCGGTTTCAGATGCCGGTCGGCGCTGCGTTCGCGGCGGTGGCCGAGATCGTCGATCGTGCATTTTTCCCGGATCGCGGTGACGACATCGTGGAGAACGCGCTGTTCGGGCGTGTGATAGAGCACGTCGCCGGTCGCGATTGGGGTCAGGCCATAATGCCGCGCAGCCCGCTCGATATGGTGCAGCCGCATCGCGTCGCCGGGGCGGCGCTGATGGATGAGACAGACATGCCCGCGATCGCTGCCGAACAGATCGGCCATCCAGCCGAGCGCCACCGGATCGGCACCGTCGCGGCCGGGAACCAGCGCCGCGACCAGCCCCGCGGCATGTCCGGCGACATCCTCCCAATGGAGGAAACACTGGCCTTTTTCGCCCTTTTGCGCATTGGCGCGGCACTTGCCGATGCTGAGAAGCGTGGTGAGGCGTGACCAGGCGGGGCGATCCTCGGGCCAGACCAGCAGCGACGCGCCATCGACCAGGTCGATCCGGCACCCCGCGATCAGCCGCGGCGCATGACCCCATTGCTCGGCGATCTGCTCGCTCGCGACCAGCGCGCGCACCACACCCGCCACCGAATTGCGGTCGGTGATGCCCAGCGCGGGCATCCCCATCCGCGCGGCGCTTTCGACCAGTTCCTCGGGGCTGGAGGCGCCGCGCAAAAAGCTGAAATGCGTGATCACCTGCAATTCGGCATAGCTCATCCGAACGCTCCGTGCATGTACCAGCTCAGGTCACCGCTGTCCGCGCGTTCGCCGTCACCGCGCCGGAACAGCCAGAAGCGCGCGCCCTGTTCGTCCTCGACGCGGAAATAGTCGCGGATCGCCCCGCGTTCCGATGCGTGCTTCCACCATTCGCCGACAATCCGTTCCGGCCCGTCGGCGCGCATGACGATGTGGAGTCGCCCGCGCCAGCGAAACCGCCTGGGCGGCTGATCGGGAAGCGCGGCGACGACATGATCGAGGCGTTCGGGGCGGCGCAGCAGCCGCACCGGGCGCGGCCAGCGTGGATGCCAGGGATGGTCGGGCGCACGCCGGTCAAGCCGACGGACATCGTCGCGTTTCATCGCTGCCGTCTTGCGAAGCGGCGGGTCAAGCGGAGAGATGGCGCGTACGCAGCGTTCGGGAACGTCGCTCCCGATCGGGGCGTCGCGCCACACGCGAACGCCGCGATTGGTCAGCGTGTCGATCAGGCTCGCCAGGTCGGCCGCGCGCTCGCCAAGTCGTTCGTCGAAGGGTTCGGCCGCCAAAGGCTCTGCGCGGCGGACATGAAGATGCAGCGCATCAATGCCATAACCGGGCGCGATTTCCTCGATGCGGCGCACGATCAGGCGCAGGATATGCGCGCCATCGCGATTGGGTCGTGCGAAGCCGACGCGTATCACCTGCGCTTCATGATCGACGCGGTCGGCAACCAGCAGCAGCGCGCGTGCGCCCTGCCCAGCCCCGGCAAGCGCGGCGACAAGCCGGACGACCAGCGCGGCGAGCCAATGCGCGATCGCCTCTGGCGTCGCGATCGGCTCGGTGAAACGCTGCGTGACCGCGATCGGTTCGACCACCGGGACCGGGTCGAGCGGTTCGGGAGCATGGCCCATCGCCTGATCGAGCCGTAGCGCAGCGCCCGCGCCGAACCGCCGAACGAACGGCGCGCGGTCGAGCGCGGCGACATCGCCCACCGTTTTTACGCCCAACCTGCGCAACAGCGCGACATTTTTCTCGGCCAGCCGCAGCGCCGTCACCGGCAGCGGGGCAAGCGCGGCGGCATGTCCGCCCGGCGGGCACAGCGCCACCGGCTGCGCCACGTGCCGCGCCAGCGCCCAGGCGGCTCCGGCGGTATCGGCGACCGCGATCCGCGCCATTATGCCGAACCGCTTCAGCAGGCGGGTCAGCCGCTCAGCAAAACGCGCCTCGCCGCCATGCAGATGCGCGGTGCCGGTGAGATCGATGAACAGCCCGTCGGGATCGGACCGCGCCACGATCGGCGACCACCGCCGCGCCAGCATGGTCGCCAGCCGCATCAGCGCGTCGGCGTCGCCATCGGGATCGGCGTCGCGGACGACGATACCCGGCACCGACGCCCGTGCCTGCGTCAACGCCATGCCCGGCGCGATGCCGAGCGCGGCGGCGGCCGGAGCGACGGCGGCGATCTCGATTCGGCTGCCGGTTTTATGGACGGTGACGAGCGGCGGCGATCCGGGAACCGCCGGGCGCGTCTTCATGGGCCGATGCGGCCGTGGGGGCGTGCCGCCATCGTTGCCGGACAGGCGGCGGAACGGCGGGTCGGCCGCCTCGCTCGCGCGGCCCGGTATCCGCCGTGGCGGTCGCTGATGCTGTGGCAGTGCGGCGATCTGCATTTCCACGTCGCGCCGCGCCCAGCGTGCGCCGGGCCGCCAGCCGCTATTATGCGGCGCATCACACTGGAGCGCGCGCTCCGCCGCCGCGGCCGCCATCAGTGGCGTCGGATCGGCGGCGGCGCCCGGCTCAGCCGACGGCGCGAGCATCGGCTCGGCCCGCACGATCCGGTCGATCGACCAGTTCGGCAGCCAGAGCGCAGCGACCCGTTTCATCGCATGCCTCCACATCGATTGCGAACGGAGCGCCGCCGCGCTGGCGCACCAGCTCCAGGCGCCAGCGCGCGCGGCCTATCCCCGCTACCGGCAGCGGCTCGGACGGAAGACAGCCGACCCGCCAGCGCGTTGCCGCGGCCGAAGGCTGGGCGAATGGATCGTCCCCGGCGCGCGACGGGCGGCGCAGCATCAGCGCCAGCGTGCGCCCGCCTTCGGCGGCAAGCTGAAGCCTGCGGGTCGCCGTCATGCCGGCCCTTTTCGGCTCCCCCACCACCGCGCCCAGACCACGATGGCGCAGCGCATCCTCCATGATCGCGAGCAATTCGGCATCGTCGCGCGCCTCGGCATGGATCAGGCGTTCGGGAGCAAGCCCCGCCTGATAGAGGCCGGGCGCGAACAGATCGCGGCGGCGAACGATCCACAATACCGATCCCGCATTGCGGGCGGCAATTCCGGCAAGGAACAGGCTGGCGGCGGCGTCATCCCCATAATTCGGCCCCGCACCGGCGACCTCATGCAGCGCATCGATCCGAAGCCCCCGATCCGCAAGGCCGGCATCGATCGGATCGATCCCGAACTGCAACGCCGGATGCCCGGCAATACCCGTCCCTTCGATCGCACCGATCGCTTCGCGCAGGGAAGACAGAGCTTTGGACATTGACGACATGCGACTCGCGAGAAAGAATTGTGTTCTTGTTTCGTTCTTATCGCTGCGGGTCAAGACCTGCTGCATATGAGAGCGATGATTGCACCGAAGGATCTTGCGGCGGCCAGGTGCGGGGGAAAGCTCCGGGACCGGAAGCAATGCGTTAAACCGCCTGTCCAGGCACTTCGTCGCCAGGATCGCGGAACGAAACCGCATCGCGCCCGGTTGATCATCGACACAATGGAGCAGCAGCCGATGGCCGAGCATGTCTTCAGCCGCCGCAATATCCTGCAGGCGAGCGCTGCGGGTATTTCAGTCACGTTCGTCTCGTCCGCATGGGCGCAGCAGGCGGACCCGCCGATGCACGCCGTCGGACGCCCGGCCCCTCAGGTGCCCGGACCGGAGCCGCTTCCGGAAAACGAGAAGATCGGTTTCGCCGTCGTCGGCCTGGGCAAGCTCGCACTGGGACAGGTGCTGCCTGCCTTTGGCGAGGCGCATGCCGCGAAGCTGGCGGCGGTGGTGAGCGGCAATGCGGAAAAGGCTGAGCGCGTCGCCGCCGGGGCGGGACTGCCGCGCGACGCGATCTACAGCTATGACAGCTTCGATCGCATCGCCGACGATCCCCGCATCCAGGTCGTCTATATCATTCTGCCCAATGCGCTCCACGCCGACTGGACGGTGCGCGCGTTCGAGGCCGGCAAGCATGTCCTGTGCGAGAAACCGATGGCGACCAGCGCCGCCGACTGTCAGCGCATGATCGACGCGGCCAAAGCTGCCGACCGCAAGCTGATGATCGCCTATCGCTGCCAGTACGAGCCGCACAATCTGGAAGCCATGCGCCGGATGCGAAGCGGCGCCATCGGCGCGCCGCGGATGGTCGCCACCGATAATGGCCGCCCCTCCGACCCGTCCGACCCGTCCGATCAATGGCGCCTCGATCGGGAACTGTCGGGCGGCGGCGCGCTGATGGACATCGGCATCTACGGCATCAACGCCGCCCGTTATCTGCTGAACGAGGAACCGGTCGAGGTTCGCGCCTGGACCTACACGCCCAAGGACGATCCGCGCTTCGACGAGACGCCGGACGTCATCGGATGGCAATTCCGCATGCCTTCGGGCGTGCTGGTCAACGGCTCCACATCCTTTTCCTATCACGGCACCAGCCGGCTGGAGGTGATGGGTGAAAAGGGCCGGCTCGTGCTCGACCCCGCGACCAACTATCGGGGCATCGAAATGCAGTTGCACGGCGCGGAAGGCGAGCGCCAGCCCCGGATCCAGGCCGTCGACCAGTTCGCCAGGGAAATGGACTGGATGGCGCAGGCGGTGCGCGGCAACCGGCCGATCGTCTCTCCGGGCGGAGAGGGCATGCAGGATATCCGGCTGATGGAAGCGGTCTTCGAATCGCTGCGCAAGGACGGCGCGCCGGTCCGCACCGACTGGAACTATGCCCGCGCCCTCGATCCCGCGGAAGCGGTGAAGCCGCTTTTCGGCGGAAACGCGATGCGTGTCTATGGGCTCGGCGATCCATAGCGCGGTCACTCCCGACGGACACCGATCCGCTTAACTGCCTTCGACGTCGCCACCCGGACGGTCCAGATAATAATAGGCGACCGCCGCGACATCATCCTCGCGGAAGAAGTTCACCCAGCCGTTCGGCGTTTCAGGATCGCCAACGGGTTTCGTGTTCTTCTGCTCGAACAGCTTGATGAATTTCGCCCGGCCGCCGGGATCGACCGTGATCGGCTTGATCGGCACGCCGGCCTTTTGCATGCGCAGGAAATCCTGGCGCGGCGCGCCGCCGATCTGTGGCAGGTCGACCCGAATGTCGTCGGCAAAGTAGATCGGGTCGGGAATATGCAGCCGGTAGAAGGTCTGCTGGCGTGACCGCAGGTTGGCGACCGGCGCGCCGGTATAGCGGTTGATGAACTCGCCCTGGCCATAGCCGGCGCCGATCAGGTCCTCGGTCCCGGTTCCGACCAGCGTCGGATACCGGTCATCGCCGTCGAGATAGACCTTCAGTTCGCCCTCGCCGAACCAGCTGTTCCCGTAATCCGGGTTCGTCACCTCGGCGACATAGGTGCCGAGGTAGCGGCCATGCCCCGTCACATGCGGCAGGACCTGAAAGGGCTCGCCCAGCTTCGTCCGGTTCTGCCGGTGCCAGTAGGCGTGGAAATACAGGGCGTCATCGGGCTGGCTGTCCTGTTTCGTGATGTCAACATCGTAGAAGACCGCGGTGAGGTCCTTGTTGCCCTTGTTGACGAGCACGATCTTCGCCGACTTGCGAAACGGCATCGGAATGAAGCTTTCGAAGGAGCGCCCCTCGGGACTGGCGACAAGCGCGTTTTCCATCGGTTTGACCGGGCCCTCGCCCTGCATGAAGAAATCGCCCAGCGGGACGGAGACAGCCGGTTTCGAAGCGCCGTCCCAATACATCTCGATCCAGAGGTTGCGCCGCCGCTCGGGCGAGCGATCGTCGATCGTCATCCAGATGCGCCGCACCGTTCCGGCACCGTTCACATGCGCGAGCGTCACCGACTGCCCGGCAGGGAGCGAGTCGAAGGCATGGCCCTTGGCGCCGCGGTTTTCCATTCCGCCCCGCCCTTTCGCGCCATCGGCATTTTCGAAGCTGAACCAGCGCATATGCGTATCGTCGCGATAGCTGGACAGCGGCACCGGATCCTGGACCTGGGCGACGGCCGGCTTTGCTGTGCCAGCGGTGATCGCCGCCGCAGCACAAGCCCCGGCCAGCATCATCGGGCGAATGGGTTTCATATGTCCTCTCCTGAAAAATGCGTCGATCGGGTTATTGTTTGAAGGTCTGCCCCTTGCTGAGCCTGAAGGCAGTGCTTTCGCCGCCGTCGATGATCCGCCGACACAGACGTCATAATCGCCGGCCTCGGACTCCCAGGCGCCGTCGCGACGCACGAAGGCGAGGTCCTGTGCGCATGGCACCGAGCACCGGCGTCACGTCCTCGTCCCGGCCGAGCGCGGGCATCGCATCCAGCAGATCGCGCTTCGCTTTAGCGAGGGGGCCGATCATGGCGATCGCACCGGCAAAAAGTTTCCGTGATTGCCTGACGCGAAGCCGCAATGGTTTCTCCTCCCGCTCGCAGGGGAACCCTGCCTCTCTGGTTTGCCGGACCGCTTTCGTGAGCATCCGACTATGGTATCGACATTGTCTGACGGTCGATGATGTCCTACCGGGCACGGATTAATTTGTTTGCAGGATAAAGTAAATGGCGGCAATTGCATGGGGGATCAACGACGGCGCCATTCTTCGCCTGTTACGCGACCACGGACCACTGTCCCGCGCCGCTCTGGCCCGGCGCAGCATGCTGTCCGCGACGACCATGACGAAACTCACGGCGCGCCTGATCGACGCCGGGATTCTTCGCGAGGTGCAGGACATGGTGGAGCCGGCCGGGATCGGCCGTCCGCCAATCGACGTCGCGCTCGTCGAGACCGCATATCACGTCATCGGCATACACATCGGCGCCGGACTGGTTCAGGTCGGCATGAGCGATCTAGTGGCGCAGTGTACGCCCGCCCGGTCTTTCGAATTCAACCCCGACAGCGATTCCTCGCAAGCTGTGCTCGATCGCGTAGCCGCCGAGATCGAGTCGCTGATCGCCGACCAGAAGGTCGACAGGCGCCGTATCCTGGGAATGGGCGTGGGCGTGCCCGGTCCGGTCGACCAGGACGGCCGGCATCTGCTGCTGTCGATCAACGCCGGCTGGCGTAACGCCGCGGTCGCGGATCATCTCGAAGAGCGCACCGGCCTTTCGACCACGGTCGAGCACAATGTCCGGGCGATGGCGCTTGGCGAACAGGTTTATGGCGGCGGCAACGACGCAGGCTCGCTGCTCTACGTCTATTTGCGCACCGGGCTCGGCGCCGGGCTGGTCGTCGATGGCAGACCGTTTCGTCCCGGAAGCTACGGCGTTACCGAACTCGGCCATATCCAGGTCGTTGAAAACGGCCTGCCCTGCGCCTGCGGCAGCCGGGGATGTCTCGAGACCGTCCTATCCGAATCCTATCTCGCCGACCAAGTTGCCAAGGCGGGCGGCAACCCATCGTCACCACTACGTGCATTGGCGCATATGCCTGAAGCGCGGGCGGCGATGATCGATCACCTCACCACGGCACTCAGCAGTGCCGTCAATCTGCTCAATCCGGATCTGATCGTGCTGGGCGGGATTTTCGCCGAGGCGCCGCCGGCTCTGGCCGAGGCGGTCGAACATGATCTGCGCGAAAAGGCCTTCCCCATCTTGCGGGATACGGTTCGCGTCCGGCTGTCCGCACTCGGCGCCGATGCCGGTATGCCCAGCGCCGCCGCGGTCGCGCTCGACCACTTCGTCTATCGTGCCAAGGTATAATCCGGACCTGCCTTGTTTTTTATTTTGTTTTGCGTAGTAATTAATTATGAGCGGGTATGAACGCCCGCCATAGGCGGAGAGGACGAGACAGTTCGCACAGCCCCGGAAATAGCGACTCAGGCCGCAAGGCGGTTCGTCGGGCTGATCTTCTTTTTCGGCGCGCTGGAAGGACTCGTATTCGGCTATGACACCGGCGTTGTCGCCGGCGCGCTGCTGTTCATCCGCAAGGAGATGGATCTTAACCCAGCGGAACAGGGAATGGTGGTCGGCGCGCTACTCCTCGGTTCGTTGATCGCGGCCCCGATTTCGGGCTTTCTCAGCAACCGCTTCGGCGCCCGGCCCATGCTCGGCCTTGCCGGCATATTCTTTCTGATCGGCAGTCTGGGGGCCGCACTTGCCCCGGGTCCGCTCTCGCTGATCGGCTTTCGCTTCATTCTCGGCCTGGCCGTGGGCGTTGGCTCCGTCCAGGTCCCGGTTTATCTCGCAGAACTGTCGCCCGCGGCCTCGCGCGGGAAGCTGACCTCCCTGTATCAGTTGATGACCGCGATCGGCATCTTCCTTGCCTATGCTATCGGTTATCTGTTCGCGCAGACGGAAAACTGGCGCGCGATGTTCGGCGTCGCGGCGATACCGGCGCTTCTTCTGGTGCTCGGCGTCCTGATTCTTCCCGAATCGCCGCGCTGGCTCGTGCGATCCGGTCGGGGCGACGACGCCCTCGCCTCGCTCAGGCGCACACGCGGCGCGGACGAGGCCGAACGCGATCTCGCCGAAATCGAACGCCACGCCGCCGCGACCCGCCCCTCGCTTCGCGCCATGCTCGCCGATCCCTGGGTGCGACACGTGTTGCTGATCGCTCTGGCGCTCGCGGCATTTCAACAGGCGCTCGGTATCAACACCATCGTCTATTATGCGCCCACCATCCTGAATGCCGCCGGCTTCGGTGACGCCGCTGCGATCTTCATCGGCGGGACTCTGCAGGCACTTTCGATCCTCTCAACCTTCCTGCTCGGCCGGGTCGTCGACCGGCTGGGCCGGCGCATCCTGCTCCTGACCGGCGCTCTGGTCATGGCGTCGAGCATGGTGCTGCTGGGCGGCATCTTTCACTTCGACGCGCTCGCCTCCGCATTCGGCTCCGGTACGGCGGTGGCTTGCCTGGCGATCTTCAAGGCGGCCTTTTCGGCAAGCTGGGGCCCGATCGTGTGGATTCTCCTGCCCGAACTGCTGCCCATGCACGGTCGATCGACGGCGATGGGCGCGTGCGTGTTCACCGTCTATCTCGCCAATTTCGTCATTTCGTCGATCTTTCCGGTACTGCTGGCCTCCGGTTCGACCGCGGCTTTCGGCACCTTCGCCCTGTTCGGCCTGATCGCCTTCATCTTCGTCCTGCGCCTGCTCCCGGAGACGAGCCGCCGCACACTCGAGGAAATAGAGGCAGCGGGCAAACAGGCGCGTCTCGACCACCCGACAGCAAAGAGGATTTCCATTCGCCGATGACCGAGCGACGCCCGCCCAACATCGTTTTCGTGATGACCGATCAGCAGCGGTTCGACACCATCGCCGCGGCCGGGTTCGATTATATGGACACGCCCAATCTCGACCGGATGGCAAGAGAAGGCGTGCTGTTCAGCCATATGTACGTGACCTCGCCGTCCTGCGCGCCGTCGCGGGCCAGCCTGTTCACCGGGCTCTATCCGCATACCAACGGCGTGTTCCGCAATGACGAGAACTGGACGCACAGCTGGGTCGGCCGCATGGCGGAGGCCGGCTATCACTGTGTCAATATCGGTAAGATGCACACTTCCGCTTTTGAGGACTCCTTCGGCTTTCACGAACGTCACGTCGTCGAGAACAAGGACCGTGATACGCCCCGCCTGCCCTTCTATCTCGACAACTGGGACAAGGCGCTGTGGACGCGCGGATATGAAAAGCCGAGCCGCGTCACCTATCGCCGCCGCGCCGATTATCGTGAACGGCTCGGCGCCTTCATCTGGGAACTTCCGGCCGACCTCCACCCGGACAATTTCGTGCCGCAGATGGCATGCATGTGGCTCGACCGCTATCCCACGGATGAACCCTTCTTCCTGCAAATCGGCATACCCGGACCGCACCCGCCCTATGACCCGACCCAGGACTATGTCGATCGCTACGCCGGCCGCGACCTGCCGATGCCGATCCGCGATCGCGCCGCGATGGCGGCGGAGCCCGAGGCGCTCCGGGCGCTGCGCGAACAGCATCTGAAAGTCGATCACGATGCCGTCGTTCATCTGGCCGACCCCGGCGAGGCGCAATTGCGGCGCCAGCGAGAGCATTATTTCGCCAATGTATCGATGATCGACACGCAGATGGGCAATCTGATCGAAGCGCTGGAACGCCGCGGGGTGCTCGACGATACCATCGTCATCTTCACCTCCGATCACGGCGATTGCCTCGGCGATCACGGCCACAGCCAGAAATGGACGATGTACGAGCAGAGCGTGCGCGTGCCGGCCATCGTCTGGGCACCTGGCCGTATCGAAGGCGGCCGCACGGTGGGCGATCTCGTCTCGCTGTTCGACTTCGCGCCCACTATCCTCGACCTCGGCGGCGTCACGCCGCCGCGCTGGATGGAGGCGCGGTCGCTGGCCCCCTATCTCGCGGGCGACGCAGTCGAGCCTCGCTCCCATATTTTCGCCGAACATGCCGGCGACCGCATCCTGTCTGGAACCGAGTTCATGACCATGGTGCGCGACGAGCGGTGGAAGCTGGTCCATTTCGTCGACAGCGACGAAGGACAGCTCTTCGACCTGGAATCGGACCCGCACGAGATCCACGATCGCTGGAACGACCCGGAATGCGGCACCATCAGACAGCGGCTGAAGGATGCCATCCTCGCCTGGCGCATTCGCAGTTCGGTCACCACCCAGGGATGGACCGAGGCGCTCGACCGGGGCACCGGCCGCACGCCCGCATCGAACCGGGGACGCCGTCGCGATGGTTGAAGCCGCGGCAGCACGCTATGACAGCCTTGCGGGCCGCGTCGTGGTCATTACCGGCGGTGCATCCGGTATCGGCGCAACGATGGTCGAGGCCTTTGTCACGCAAGGATGCCGGGTCCATTTTCTGGACGTGCAGACAAAGGAAGGCCAAGCGCTTGCGAGCCAGCTCGCAGCCGCGCGGTTCCATGACTGCGACCTGCGCGATATCGATGCGCTACGCCGAACGATCGCGGCGATCGAAGCCGATACCGGCGAAATCGACGTCCTGATCAACAATGCCGGCAACGACGACCGCCACGACATGTTCGCGATCGAACCCGATTACTGGCGAGACCGGATGGCGACCAATCTCGACCACCAGTTCTTCGTCAGCCAGGCTGTAGCGCGCGGGATGAAGGCGCGCGGACGCGGGTCGATCATCCTGATGAGTTCGACCTCGTGGCTGCGCGGCCGGCCGGGCATGGCGGCCTATACCGCTGCCAAGGCCGCAGTCGTCGGGCTGACGCGTACCCTGGCGCGCGAACTCGGCGAAGACGGCGTCCGGATCAATTGCATCGTTCCCGGCGCGATCGCGACCGAGCGGCAGACCGAGCTATGGCTAACGCCGGACGTGGAGCGGGAAGTCATGAACGCCCAGGCGCTCAAGCTGCGCCTCGACGCGGGACATGTCGCGCGCATGGCCTTGTTCCTCGCCTCTGAAGAAGCCGGCGCCTGCACCGGCGCGCAGTTCGTGGTCGACGCCGGCCTGTCCTGACGCAAAGGGGCAGGACCGCATACCGGCCCCGCCCCCTATTCAGATAATCCACACGCCGTCCTTCAGAGATCGCGCAGGCGCGTCTCCACCGGAGCCAGCTCCGGCAGATTGTCCGTCGGCGTGTCGAGATAGAAATAGGCGGTCGCGCACCAGTCGTCGCTGCGGAAATAGTTGGTCCAGCCCTTCGGAAAATCGTCGTCCATCAGCTGGGGCGGGTTTTTCATCGACAGGAGCGGGTAGAACTTGCCGTTCTTGGCATCGACGCTGATGACCTTGAGCGGGGCGCCGTCGCGCCGCAACTGACGCACCTGCTCAAGGGGGCCACCGCCGATCTGCTGCATCGCGACTTTGATATCCTGATGGAACCAGATCGGGTCGGGCACATGATAGCGATAGCAGGACCAGTGCAGCGTATCGGGGTCGGCGATGGTGCATCCGGAATTCATCGTGACGAAATGCGCCATGCCCCACGCCGTGCCGAAATAGTCCTCGACACCGGTACCGACCATGCTGGGGTCCTGCTTGTCGCCGTCGAGCCAGAGCTTCACCTCGCCCTCGCCCCACCAGTAATTCAGGGGTGGCTCACCCTCCTTGTGCCGGCCATAGACCGGATCCGCCTTCACACCGATGCTCGCGCCCAGAAACCGGCCGCTTCCCTTTACTTCCGGCAGAACCACGAAGTCCTTGCCCACCGCGGGCGTATTGCGCCGCCAATAAGCGTGGAAATACAGCATGTCTTCCGGCGGCTTGTCGAGCTTCTGAAAGTTCACGTTGTAGTAGAGATGCGTCACCGGCTTGTCGGAGTCGTTGTAGATCACGATCCGCGCACCCTTCTTGAACGGCATCGGGATGGTGAAGGTAAAGGAGCGGCCTTCCGGATCCTTGAACAGGCTGGTCTCATATTCGGCCGTCTTGCCGAAGGCGGTGCCGAAAAAGTCACCGAGCGGTGCGCGCACCGCCGGCTTGTCGGCGCCGTCCCAGTACATCTCGATGCGAAGCGACCGCAGCGCCTCGGGCGAGCGGTCGATCACCGACATTTTCATCCGCTGGATGATACCCGGCCCGTCGATGTTCAGAACATCGGCATGACCATGCGCCGGAATCTGGTCATAGGCATGCCCCTTGATGCCGTTATTTGCCTTCGCGCCCTGCCCCTTGGCGCCGCTATGGTTTTCCGGGCTGGTCCAGCGCGACTGGGCGCCCGGCTGCATCGTGTACATCCGGGCGGAGTCCGACGGCCCGCCGGTCTGTGCTGCGGCCGGCACGACCGCGACCGAAGCGGCAAGAATAGCAGAATACAGATATTTCATCATTTGCTCCCGGTCCCGATTGATCGTCAGATTCGGATACGCAACCCGATCGAATAGGTCGTCTCGTCGAGGTAATCGTTAAAGTTATAGGCCGAAGATCCGTAATAGGTCTTGGTCTCGTTCTTCAGGATGTTGGTCCCGCCGACGTCTATCCGCAACTGATCGTCGATGTCGTATCCGATACTGAAGTCGAGTCGCCCGGCAGGCCGCACGACCCCGAACAGGGCTTGCGAATCGATGGGGCGCAGTGCGTTCGATCCGCTCTGGTCGGTGGCGTCGTATTTTGAACGGTAGGTATAGACCAGTCGGCCGCTGACCCCGCTATGATCGTACAGCAGACCGGCGGTGTAATTATACTTGGAGACACCCAGCAACGGATATCCGGCCAGCGGGTCGTCACCCTTCACCTTCGAATCGAGATAGGTGAAGGACCCCTGCAGCCCCAACCCGGCCAGGGCGCCCGGCAGGAAGTCGAAGAAGTATTGCCCGTTGACCTCCACACCTTTCAGATCGGCCTTGCCGATATTGCGCGGACGCGTGATATTGTAATCAACGCCGTCGATCGTCTCCAACTGCGAGCCGCTGATGACCCGATTGGAAATGTCGCGGTAATAGCCCGCGACGGCGATATAGCCGTTGTTGAAATAATAGCCGAGCGTGGCGTCGTAGCTGTTCGACTTCTGCGGCTTCAGGTCGGGATTGCCCGCGCCGCCCGAATTCTGGATGAACGGGTTCGCCGAAATCGTCAGGTTCAACGCCGGATTCAGCGCGGTGAATTCCGGCCTGCGCAACGATTTCGAATAGATCATGCGCGCTTGCAGACCGTTGCCGAAATCGAGCTTGGCGGTGACATTGGGCAGGAAATCGGTGTCGGTGGTATCGGCACGGATCGGCTCGACCGTCGTCTGCGCGTCGCCCCCCTCGCCTGTCGTTACGTTATGGAAGAAGAGCAGGTCGCGCTTGGTGCGGACCAGACGGCCGCCGACCAGTCCGCCCAGATGAATCCTGCCGGTGATCGGGATATCATAGTTCGCGCGAACATAGCCCGCGATCGTTTCCTCGTCGATGCTGAAGCGGCGGCTGGGCTGATAGTCGGGCCGGCCCATCGGTTGGCCGACATAGGCGCGAAGCGCATCCTGCCCACGCTCGGACAGCAGGAAATCCGGATTGGGGATCAGATAGCTGGCACCGTCGTTCAGCCCCGGCGCGGGGTCGCCCATCGACAGGAAGTCGTTCGGCAAGCCGCTGTCGCCGACCATGACCGCATCGGCCTCGCTGGCCGTGCCGACATTGCCGCCGGGAAAGGGCGAGATAACCTGCGCCGCGCGCTGATCGGCCTTGCGCTTGGCATAGCGGCCGCCGATTTTCACGCTCTTCAGAATACCGCCGAATTCCTTCGCGACATCACCCTTGACCGCGAAAAGTGATCCATCGGAAACCGAAAAGCGCTGCTGGAACGAATTGCGAAGCGAAAATCCGTCGTTTTCCAGCAGACCGTTGCCCGGCACCGTATATGCGGCCACGTTATCGACATCGGGCCTGAAGGTCAGGCTGGGCAGGCGCTTGCCGATATCGGCGGTGATATCCGTCGTGCTGTTGTGCGATTTCTGATACGAAACATCGATGTCGGCGGACAGGCCGCCCTGGTCATATTTCAGCCCGCCGGCGATCAGTTTATCGTCCGTGTCGTAATGATGCGCCTGCGAAGTCGAATTGACGACGGGGCTTTCCAGGGTCGCGCTGTCTACCTCGCAGACATTCTGTACCGTATAAGGTTGCAGGACGCTCTCGCCGGTCTGCGGATCTGTAACCATACGCGCGTTGTAGCCGTTTTCGTTCACCCGCGCGTCGAAGCAATTGTCGCTGGCGGTGACGTCGCCAAGGGTCGTACCGGTCGTGAACGCCTGGATATTGGCGCCGGAATTGCTCGCCGTCTCCTTTGAGTCGACATAGAGGCCATCGACATAGGCCTGAAGCGCGGGTGTCACCTGCCACTGGATCGAACCGTTCAGTTCCCTGCGTTCGATCGTGCCGGTATTGGCGAAATTGCGCAGGATGTTGGGGATCAGATAGCCGGGCTCGCCAAGCGGCGCCGCGGCCGAGCTGCGACGGTCAAGCAGTTGCGTCTGCGCCCGGTAATGGTCGTCGCGCTGATAGGAGCCATTGACGAGTATGCCGATCTTGCCGGCGCCGGTATCCCAGCTGTCCGTGACCAGTCCCGCGATGGTCGGCGACGATTTGTCAGCCTCGGTCGCGTAGCGGTTGCGAACGGTCACGTTCAGCGTCGGCTTTTCGAAATTGAACGGCCGGTTGAGGTTCAAGTCGATCTGGCCCGCCAAGCCGCCTTCGATCAGGTCCGGGCTCTGCGACTTGTAAACCTTCACGGCGGCCAGCGCCTGCGCCGGAATGAAGTGCAGGTTGAAGCTGCGCCCGGTAGTGGTGAACACCTCTCGTCCGCTCACGGTGGTAAGAATGTCGGGAAGCCCGCGAACCAGCACGTTGCCGAGTTCGTTGTTGGAATCGACCGACACCTGCACGCCGGGCACACGCTGCAACGCGGCGGAAGTGGTCGGGTCGGGGAACTTGCCGATATCCTCCGCGACGATGGCGTCCACCACCTGACTGGCGTTCTTCTTGATGTCGGCGGCCCGCTCCAGCGACCGGCGAATGCCGGTCACGACAATCTCGTTGGCCTCTTCGGAAGAGTCGGCGTCATTCGCCGTCTGGCGATTGACAGTCGGCGGGAAGGGTTTGCCCGATTGCAATTCCTGACCACCCGCCTGCCCGGCGCTCGCAGCGTCGGAAGAGGACGACACATCCTGTGCCAGGGCGGTATTCGTCACAGCCAGTAGCGAAACGCCCAGGAACAGGGCAGTGACACGAAACGGCCGAGCGACAGGGGTGTAGTGAGCCCGCAACATCCTTTTTCTCCCGTTCAGAAAATAATTATTCCGCTCCTCCTATCGTCATTGCTCTCGACATGCACGAGAAAATTTGCCTGACAACATGCTTTCACCGAACCGTTGCAATTATGTCGGTATTGCGGGCTGTATAGAAGCAAAATGCCGCGCGCAGGTGACCCGTACCAGGCTTGCTATTTACGACTGAGATTACAACCGAAGAGAGTTTCAGCTAGGTCGCACGCTGGACCGATTGATCAGGCGCTGTCGGCTGCAATGGAGATGCCAGCGCATCGAGAGGCTGGCGGCGTCGCCGTCTCGCGCCCTGATTGCCCGGAAGATTGCGGCATGCTCCTCGACATCGGTGACGGGCATGTCGTCCGCGCGGCTGATCGCCAGCCCGGCACGCATGCCCTTCAATATGCCTTCACTCACCGCGCGATAGGCATCCTCGAATGCCGTATTGGCACTTGCCTGCACGACGATCAGATGGAATCCCTGATCGATGTCCTGCGCGGCCTCGCGGGTTTCGGCGGTGCGCTTGAGTTCGCCGAGCGCATGTTCCAGCGCTTCGAGCTGCGCATCGCTCCGCCGCGCGGCGGCAAGGGCCGCAGCCACCGGTTCAAGCGCCATGCGCAGCTCGAAAATGCCGATGATCTGCGCCAGCGCGTCACCGGGCAGATAATGGGTCAGTTGCTGCGCCGGCGAAACCCGGACGAACGAGCCGCTACCCTGCCGGGTCTCGACGATGCCGTCACTGACCAGCCGCGACAATGCCTCGCGTATTACGGGTCGCGACACACCCAATCGGGTCGCAAGCGCGCCTTCGGCCGGCAATCGTTCGCCGGCATCGAGTCCCTCGCTGATGATGAGTTCGATGATCCGGCCGTAGATGCGCTCCGAAAGCCGCCCTCCCCGATCCGTCATATATACCCCGACAGCCGACTTGTTTCAGGATTCACGCATGCCCCCGCTTGCGACATCGCGCCGTTGCAAACGACGGAAATCCGCCGGAACGCTGTACGCAAAGACCGTACAGCTTCGGGCATCGTCGGTCCTTGCGCGAAGGCCTTCATATCGCCCCGGCGGCTTCGCGCGCGTTTACTTCGGAAGATTGGGGTGACACCTCGCCTCGCCAAATTTCCTCGATCGCTTCGAGCCGCAGGCCCTTGGTCTCCGGCACGAAGCGGATGACGAACCAGACGGTGCCCAAGCTTATCACGGCGTAAAGCAGATAGGCAAAGCCGTGATGAAACGTCCTGTTCAATATCGAATCGCCGTCCAGTATCTTGAACGTCACCGAAACGAACAGGTTCGCAATCCAGCTACTGGCGACGGCGATCGGCATCGCCTTGCCTTTGATCGAGTTCGGGAACATCTCCGCCATCAATACCCAGGCGACCGGGCCCCAGCTCACCGCGAACGCGAACATATAGACGAGGATCGCCAGGATCATCGCCGCACCCTGATATTGCAGCGTGAAGAAGATCCCGAGCGCCAGCATCGCCACAGTCATCAGGCAGGATCCGAACAACAGCAACGGCTTGCGCCCCACACGGTCGATAACGAACAGCACGCCGACGGTGGACACGAAATTCACGCCGCCCAGCAGGATCGAGGCGAGAAAGGCATTATTGCCCGCCGCCCCCATGTTCTGGAACATCAGCGGGGCGTAATACATCACCGCGTTGATCCCGACGAATTGCTGAAACATGCCGATCAGAACGCCGATGACCACCACCGGCCAGCCGAAGGCATTGAGCCGTGCCTGGTTCTCCGCCTGCTCTTCATAGGAGATCGCGATCTCCTCGACGGTGCGCGCGACATCGGGCGTACCCAGCCGCGCCAGCACGCCCCGCGCCTCGTCGCGCCGACCCTTCATCACCAGCCATCGCGGCGTATCGGGCACCAGGAACAACAGCACGAAGAACAGTGTCGCCGGCAGCGTCATCGACGCCAGCATATAGCGCCAGCCGGTCGTTATCACCCAGAAATGACTACCTTGACTCGCGATGCCCCAGTTGACGAAATAGGTGATGAAAATGCCGGTGACGATCGCCATCTGCTGCAAGGCGACAAGCCAACCGCGGCTTTGGGGCGGCGAGATTTCGGCGATGTAGAGCGGGCACAGGGTCGAGGCCAACCCGATCGCGACCCCGCCGAGGATGCGGTAGCAGATGAACGGCGCCAGCGCTTCGGGGCCGACCTGCCCGACCGGCGCGAAACCGATCTCGGGCATCGACGACCCCAGCGCCGAAATGAAGAACAGGATCGCCGAGACCATCATGCCATTGCGGCGCCCCAGCCAGTCGCCGCAACGCCCGGCAACGAGCGAACCCAGGATGCAGCCGAACAGCGCGCTCGACACCGTCCAGCCCGACAGGGTGTTCGCTGCGGTTTCCGAGAGATGCCGGGGCGCGATGAAATTGTGGTCGATGGCGCCGACCGCCCCGGAGATCACGGCCGTGTCATAGCCGAACAGCAGGCCGCCCAGCGCGGCAACGGACGCCAGGAGTATCGCAAGCTTCCTGTTGCTGGACGCTGCCGGCATGACTTCTCCTCTCCCGAGCTGGTTATGGGTGTCCTCATATCAGCAATTTTTCAGGATGCACGAATAATCTGTCTTACGACATTTTAATCACATGAACGTCGCCGGATATAATTTCCATGGTTTTCCGGGTATTTTATCGGTAATCAGACAGACTCGCTTGATACAGAGGAACGACTTCGTTTACAGGTTGGCGTAAATTCGATTCAGGAGTTTTCAACGATGGCGGAAACGCTCGCGGCGCCTTATCGGCACCGTATCAAGGCCGATAACGGCCTGCTCCAGTGAACGATCAGGCGGTATCCCTTGTTCGCCTGCACCGTGACGATGATGTTCTGGTTGCGGCGCGACGCCTGGCTGTCGGCGAAACGGTCGCCGATGGCGCGCACCCGTTGACTCTGCGAAGCGATGTCCCACCGGGGCACAAGCTTGCCGCACACGCCATCGGATCCGGTGAACCGGTCCGCAAATATGGCCAGGTCATCGGAATGGCGAGTTCTGATATCGCGCCCGGCGAACATGTTCACAGCCACAATCTCGCAATGGCGGACATGCGCAGCGATGCAGCCCCGTCCGCGCCGGCGGCCGAGCCTTCGGCGATGCGCTATTTCGATGGCTATGTCCGGCCGGACGGCAGGGTCGGCACGCGCAATTATGTCGCGGTTTTGAGTTCTGTGAACTGTTCGGCCACGGTCGCTCGACAGATCGCGGAAGCGGTCGAGCGGCAGGGGCTGCTCGACAACCATCCCGGGGTCGACGGTATTGTTCCGATCGTGCACGGCACCGGTTGCGGCATGGCGCACGAGGGCGAAGCCTATGAGCTGTTGCGTCGTACGCTATGGGGTACGGCGGCCAACCCCAATTTCGGTGCGATCCTGCTCGTTGGACTGGGATGCGAGGTGATCCAGACCGGTCAACTCATCGCCGACTATGCCGCCGACGCACGCGAGCGGATCGAAACCTTCACGATCCAGCAGATGGGCGGCACCCGCAAGGCGATTGAAGAGGGCGTGGCACGGGTAAAGACCCTGTTGCCAGAGGTGGCGGCGGCGAAACGCGAGCGCGTTCCTGCCTCCCGGTTGGTGCTGGGACTGCAATGCGGCGGATCAGATGCGTGGTCGGGTGTGACGGTCAACCCGGCGCTCGGCAATGCCGTCGACCGGCTGGTGGGGCTCGGCGCGACCGTGCTGCTTTCGGAAACACCGGAGATCTATGGCGCCGAGCACCTTCTCTATGCGCGCGCAACGCCCGAAGTCGCCGCCAAGCTGCGTGCTCGGCTCGACTGGTGGGAGGACTATACCAGCGCCCGCGGTGCGGAGATGGACAACAACCCCTCGCCCGGTAACAAGGCGGGCGGATTGACCACGATCCTAGAAAAGTCACTGGGCGCGGTGGCGAAGGCCGGGACCGCCCCGCTCGCCGATGTCATCTGCTATGGCGAGCCGGTCCCGACCAGCGGATTGGTGTTCATGGACAGTCCCGGCTTCGACCCCTGTTCGGCAACCGGCCAGGTCGCCTCCGGCGCGACCCTCATCGCGTTCACTACCGGCCGCGGCTCCGCCTTCGGCTACAAACCTTCGCCCTCGATCAAGCTCAGTTCCAACACGCAACTCTATGAGCACATGCCGGAGGATATCGATCTCGATTGCGGCGCGATCCTGACGGGCAACGCCTCGATCGAGGAAAAGGGGAAGGAAATCCTCGACTATCTGCTCGCAACCGCCTCCGGCCAACGGTCGAAAAGTGAAGCGCTTGGATATGGCGGTATGGAATTCGTCCCCTGGCAGATCGGAGCAGTGATGTGACCGGCTCCACCCTCAGACAGTCGCATATCACCACTCCCGCCGGCGTCGCGCTGTCGCTCAGTGAGATCGGCTTCGGGGCGGCGCCGATCGGCAATATGGGCGAACCCATTGCCGATGCCGACGCCGTCGCGGCGGTTACCGCAGCGCTCGACGGAGGCGTCACCTATGTCGATGTCGCGCCGCTTTATGGCCATGGCCTGTCGGAACGCCGCGTCGGTGCTGCCATCGAGAGGCGGCACGAAGTCGTTTTGTCAACAAAAGTCGGCCGTCTTCTCGAACCTTGCGCGCCGGGCGAGCAGAACAGTGGCATCTATAAGGATGTGCCGCCGGTTCGGGTCCGCTTTGCTTATGATCACGATTCGATAAAGCGCTCGCTGGCCGAGAGCCGGGAGCGGATCGGCCGGCCGGTCGATATCGTCTATGTCCATGATGTCGATGTGCCCACCCATGGTTCTCAGGACGCAGCCGACGCCCGCATTCGCGAGCTGATCGATGGCGGCGGCTGGCGCGCGCTGACCGAACTGCGCGCGGCGGGTGAGATCAAGGCGATCGGCGTCGGCGTGAACGATCGCTTCGCTTGCCTGCGCATGCTCGACGAGGCCGATCCCGACCTTTTCCTCGTCGCCGGACGCTATACCCTGCTCGATCAGTCATCGCTCGACGATCTCCTGCCCCGCTGCGCGGCACGCGGCGTCTCCATCGTGATCGGCGGGCCGTATAATAGCGGCATCCTCGCTACCGGACCGGTCGAAGGCGCATGGTATGACTATGCACCAGCCTCCGAGGAAGTGCGGTCACGAACTGCCCGGATCGCCCAGGTCTGCGCCGCGCACGGCGTTCCACTCCCCGTCGCCGCGCTCGCCTTCCCGCTGCGTCATCCTTCGGTGGTTTCGGTTATCCCGGGCGGGCGCGATGCCGACCAGGTGCGGCGCAACCTGGACTGCTACCGAACTCGGGTGCCAGACGCGTTGTGGGAGGACTTGAAGCATGAGCAACTTATCCGGGACGACGCGCCATGCTGAAGGGTATCGACCCTGTGCTCGGGCCAAAATCTCTCGCGATCCTGCGAGCAATGGGCCATGGCGACGAAATCGCCATAGTGGACGCCAATTTCCCGGCGAGCGCGAACGCCCAGCGTCTCGTACGCGCCGATGGCCATCCCCTCGACCGGATGCTCGACGCGATCAGGCGAGACGACAACCATGTGCGTGCCGTCCTGATCGGTGGGGATCGAGCGAACCTTGCCGCTCCGCGACACGATGGCGACCGAGCGGCTATCCTCGGCGGTCGCGATCAAGCGGTCATTGTCGAGCCACGCGATACCGTGCGGGCGGCGGTTGGGGCTGATATCGAGCGTGCGGAGTTTCTTGCGCGCCGCGACGTCGATCAGGTCGATCGTCGTGCCGCCATAAGCGACCACCGCAGCCGTCCTGCCATCGGGCAACACACAGACCGACGGGTTTGCGAACATAGTCAAGCCCGTCGGACAGGGATTGGTCGGTCAGATCCAAGGCCCAGTGATGGCAAGGGTCTTTGCCGGATGATAGATGTTCACGAACAACGTGCGACCGTCCGGTGAGAAGCAGGCGCCGGCGAATTCGGCCTGCCCGCCATGGCGCGCCAGCGTGTAGAGCTTTCCGTCCGGCGTCACGCCCCGCAGATGATTGGTCGTGATGTCGGTATACTGATCCTCGCAGACGATCAGATGCCCCCATGGCGACACCGTCAGATTGTCGCCGAAATTGAACAGGCGGGGATCGGTGGATTCGACGAAATTGGTCAGCCGGCCGGGCGCGTCGCGTTCGCCCGCCTGCCCTTCCCGCGCGCTGGGGACATAGCGCATCACCTGCCCCAGCCCGGCCGCGCCGCCGGAGGTGCAGCAGAAATAGAGTTCGCCATCGCCCCAATGCACGCCTTCACCCCGGGCGAACAGCGCGGCACCCGCCTCGTGCCCGCGATGCCGCAGATCGTCGTCGGGGCTGCCCACCCCGTCGAGGTCGATCCAGCGCACGGCGCGGGTCGTGCCGGAGGGGAAGGCGACATGGTTCCAGTTGCGGGTGTCGAACCCTTCCGGCGCGTCGGCGAGTCCCAGCGCCTGCAGTCGTCCGCCCCGGGCCAGTTCGCCGTGCACATCGGGCAGGAAGCGATAGAACAGACTCTCGTCGCGATCCTCGGTCATGTAGACGATGCCGGTGCGCGGATCGACGGCGGCGGCCTCATGCCTGAATCGGCCCATGGCGGTCAGCGGCACGGGCTCGACCGGTCCGGAAGCCGCGGCCGGCACCTCGAAGACCCAGCCATGTGCCTTCCCGCAACGGTCGACGGTTTCCTCGCAACTCAACCAGCTTCCCCAGGGCGTCGTGCCACCCGCGCAGTTGCGAACCGTGCCGGCAAGACTGAGATGCTGGCGGACCGGCGTCAACGTCGCGGCATCGAGCACCAGCGTGGTCGTGCCGCCCGGAAGCGCATGCCCGTCGCCGTCATGGTCGAACGCGGCCAGGCCGTGCAGGCGCCCGGCCTCGGTGCCGGCGGGTCCCTTTGGCAGCTCGTCAGGATCGAGTTCATGATTGCGGACCAACGCGATGCGGCCGCCGCCCAGGTCGAACGCACCCATGCCGTCCGCGCTGTCGGGTACGCGGAAACCATCATCCATCCGATCGCCCAATTGCGACACGATGCGGTAGGAAAAGCCTTCGGGCAGGTCCAGCAGGCCAACGGGATCGGGCTTCAGCGGGCCATAGCCCGGCACCTGATTGCGATAGGCGAAGCGCCGGCTGCCATCCTCGCCGACGGCGTCCTGCCGTGCCCAGGCCGACACGCCGCGCGCCAGGCCGGCAAAGGCCAGCGCCGTGATCGCGCCCCTTGAAAATTGTCGCCTGTCCATGCTGCTCGCGTCCCTTGTCGTCCTACCGATCATGCCCGGCATCGATCATCGCCCAATCGTTGGCGGTGAGATCCCCGACCATATGATGCCAGTCGCGTCCGTCCCCGCTCATCTTCCCCGGCCAGCTCGTCACGCCGTTGACCAGTTCGTCGGCGTAAAGGACCAGATCGTTCCACACGCTCTTTCCATAAATGTTACGCAGCTTGTAGGTGAGCTTCGGCCGGTCCGCGGCGGCATCGATTTCCAACTCGCCGAAATTGGCGCTGCCGGCATAGGCCCCGCGGATGCGGCGTTCGGGGCGTCTGCGGAACCAATTGATCGACGTGTCCTGCGCCAGCGGCGATGCGACCAGATCGTAGAAATCATATCCCCCGCGCGCCGACCACGGCACGGCGTTCAATTCGCCGGCATGGGTGTCGCCAGATAACAGCACGACGCCGCCGATCCGGTTGTCGCGAATGAAGTCGAACAGCGCATTGCGCTCGTGCAGGAACGACGCCCACGAGCCCCATCCGACCGGCTGCTCGTCTGGCTGCGTGCGCGTCCAACCACCACCCGCGATCACCAGCTTGAACGGCGCGTCGCTTTCCAGCAGCGACTGTTGCAACCATTCGCGTTGTGCGGCGCCGATCTGCGTTTTCTCGGCGCTTTGCGGCATATCGTTTGGATCGCGATAATAGCGGTCGTCTAGAAAGAAGAAGTCCGTCCCGCCATAGGAATAGCGGAAGAACACCCCCGGCGCGTCGGGCAGGCCATAGGCGGGGTTCGCCCAATATTGCTTGAACAAAGCCAGCGACTGCTCGCGCGTGGCGAAGGTCCGGTCCGCGCCGCCCTCGCCGAAATCGTGGTCGTCCCAGATAGCAAGCTGCGGCACCTGGCGCAGCACCGGCTGCGCACCCGCCACGTCGCGCTGGCGGCGGTAGATCTCGGCCATGACGCCGGGAATACGGCTGTCGGCATAGATATTGTCGCCCAGCCACAGGAACAGGTCGGGCTCGCTGCGCAGCACCGCACCCCAGATCGGCTGCTCCGGGTCCTCCTGCACCCGCGCGCACGATCCGAAGGCGATGCGGATCTTGGCCGGCTCCGCCGGCGCGGTGCGCACGGAATAGGGTGACAGCTCCTGGCGATATTTGGGCTGATCGCCTTCCACCAGCGGTCGGTAATAATAACGCCTGCCCGATTCCAGGCCGGTCAGGCGACTGACGGTGGTGAAATCGCGCTCCGCCTGTGCCTGCACCGGCGCGCTGCGCCGAGCATTCGCGAAATCGGGATTGTCGGCATATTCGATCTCGACCCGATAAGGTCCGCTTGCCCGGCCCCAGATCAGGATTTCACTTCCGGTAACGGCACCAACCATCGGCCCCTGCATCAGGCGTGGATTGCCGGTTTCGCTCCGCCGCGCGCGAACCGGCAGCGGCGCGGCGGCGAGTGCGCCCATTCCCGCCAGCATCGTGCGCCGCCGAAGCTTCAGGGCGCGGCGTTCGTCATGGTCGGGGTAATCAGGCATCGGCAATATCCTTCTGCCCCACCAGCCGGTGCCAGGCACGGGCATCTCCATCCATCTTATCAGGCCAGGTGCGCGCGCCGTTCACCAGCTCATCGGCATAAATGCGAAGCGGTTCCCAGACATTCTGGCCATATTCGTTGACCACGCAGGATTCGATCCACGGCCGCTCGGCGGTGGCGTCGAAATCGATCACCCCGAAATTGGGGCCGCCGTCATAAGGTTCGCGCATGCGCCGCTCGGGACGGCGATAGGCCCAGTCGGAATCGGTGTCCTGCGCCATGGGCGAGGAACCGAGATCATAGAAGTCGTAGCCGCCCGTTTCCGAACGCGGCACGCAGTTGAGTTCGGCGCAATGCGTATCGCCGGACATGCCGATAACGCCACCAATCCCTTCATCGCGGATGAAATCGAAAATCTCGTCGCGCTCGTGCAGGAAGGCGGACCAGCCGTCACCATGCGGACCCTTCGCCTTCGACCAGCCGCCGCCCGACACCAGCACCTTGAACACCGCGTCGCTGCCGCGCAGCTTTTCCTTCAGCCACGCTTTCTGCGCGGCGCCGAGCTGCGTTTTCTGCGGCGTGTTCTCCGCCTTGTTCGGATCGCGGTAATAGCGCCCGTCTAGGAAGATGAAATGCACGCCGCCATAATGATAGTCGAAGAAGACGCCCGGCGTGTGCGGCAGCCCGTGCGCGGGATTGGCCCAGTAATTGCGAAATACTCCCAGCGCGCCGACCTTCACCGTGGAGGTGCGGTCGCCGTCGTTCAGACCGTAATCGTGATCGTCCCAGATGGCGAGGTTGCCCGCCGAGCGCAGCACCGGCTGAAGCGCAGGCACGACGCGTTGCTTGCGATATTCCTCTGCCAGCGTCTCGGCGCGCAGTGCGTCACCATAGATATTGTCGCCCAGCCACAGGAACAGGTCGGGCTCGCGCGCGGCGACCGCTTCCCAGATGCGCTGCTGCTGGTCCAGCTCGACGCGCAGGCACGAACCGTAAGCGATGCGGAACGGCGCGGACCCGGATGGCGCCGTGCGGAAACTGAAGGGCGGCAGCTTCCGCTGATAGCGCGGCCGTTCGCCCGACACGTACATGCGGTAATAATAGCGCGTGCCCGGCTCCAGGCCGGCCAGCCGGTTACGCACGGTATAGTCGTCGTCGGGATGAGCAGTGACGGGCGGTGACATGCGCGCGCCCACCATCTGCGCATTGTCGGCATATTCGACGGCGACTTGAAAGGGACCGCTCGCCCGGCTCCAGATCGTCATGTCTCCGGCGCCCGGCGAACCGACCATCGGCCCTTGCAACAGCCGGGGCTCGGCGGCGCGTGCGGAACGCATCGTCGCGGGCAGCGCCGCGATGCTGCCGATCGCGCCCAGAAGCTTGCGTCGCGGCAATCGCATCACGGCTCTTCCTTCCCCTTTAGAACTGCGCCGACAGGCCGAAGCGGAAGGTGCGTCCGAAAATCTCGTTGCCGGATTCGCCTTCGCCGGCAAGGTGAGATGGCACGCCCTGATAGCGGCGGAACGGCTCGTCGGTCAGGTTCTGCCCTTCGGCATAGGCAACGACATTCTTGAGCAGTTTCACGCTCAGCTTGGCATCGAGCTGGCCGTTGCTGTCCTGATAGATGTCTTCCATCGCTTCGCCGCCCAGTGATTCGAGGAACTCGGAACGATATTGGTAGGCGACGCGCGCCGCGATGATGCCCTTTTCGTAGAAGAGCTGCGCATTATAGACGCGGTCGGGCTGCGTGAAGAAGGACAGGTCGTCGTCGCGGCCGAACACGGTGACCGACGATTTGATGAAGCTCGCATTGGCCGAAACGCCGAAACCCGACAACAGGCCCGGCAGGAAGGCGAGTTGCTGCTGCACATTCACCTCCAGCCCGTAGATTTCGCCGCTTTCGGCATTTTCCGTCGTGTCGACGCTCAGTTCCCGGAAGTCGCGACCGTCGCGCGTGACGTCGGTGAAGAACAGGCTGCGTTCGAAGATAGGGTTGTCGACATGTTTGTAGAACGCGCCCACCGAGAGCAGCCCGCCCTTGTTGGGATAGAATTCCAGCGTGAGGTCGAGATTCTGCGCCTTGTACGGTTTCAGTTCGGGATTGCCGATCTCCAGTTCGCCGTCATACAGGTTCGAACCCGGTGTCGTCTCGTCAGCCTCCAGCGTCGAAATCGGCGCCAGCGCGACATAATCGGGCCGCCCCATCGCCGTAGTATAGGCCGCGCGCACCAGCAGCGTGTCGGTAATGTCATAACGCGCCTGCACGTTGGGAAAGACATCGGTATAGTTGTGCTTGCCGGTCATCGGTTCGGTGCCGGCGAAATCGCCGTCGAGTTCGAGAACCTGCGTCGCGCCAATCGTCGTATCGGTATGCTCCACGCGGACGCCGCCAAGCAAAGTCAGTGCTCCGAGATCGAGATTGGCGAGCGCATAGCCGGCGAAGATTTTCTCCGTGATATCGTAATCGTCCTCGAACGAATTGCTGATCGAGCGCGCCTCGTTCAGCGCGAACGCTTCGGGATGGGCGTCGAAATAGGCGCGCAGCGCGTCCTGGTCCGGCAACGGACCGATATTGTACTTCCCCCGGAAATCATCCGGCCCGGAAATTGAAAACCCGTCGAGATAAAGCGGATCGACCGAATTGTAGCGGTTGGAATTGTCGTTGACGAAACGGTGCCGCAACGTCGCCTTGCCGCCGATCTTGAAATAGGTGCCCGTCCCCAGAAGCTCCGGCTTCCACGTCACGTCGAGCGAGGGAACGAGCAGTTGTTCCTTTTCCTTCGACGTATCGATGCGGAATTCGTCGAGCACGAAATTGGCCGGGTCGAACCGCATCTGCCCGGTATCGAAGGTAAAGAGTTGGTCGCTCAGATCATAGTCGATCGGCTGGTTCTCATCGACGTTGAATTCATAGGCGTCATAGACGGGCACATTCTCGTGCGCCTTGGAATAGGTGAATTGCGGTTCCACGATCAGACTGCCGTCGCCGAAGCTGAGCTTGGACCCTATGCTCATGTTGAGGATCGACCGTTCCGCTTCCTTGCGCAGCGATTCCAGGTTGACGTCGCCTTCGGTGAAGGTGCCGGTGGTCGGCGTCTGATTCAGGATGTTTCCGTCCTTGTCGAATTGCAGTTCGGGACGATAATCCTCTTGCGTGAAATGGTTATAGACGACGCGGAAATAGCCGCTGTTGCCGTCATCGTTGCGCATGTCGAGATTGCCGGTGAGGCCGTAGCGCTCGCGCGAGGAACTGAAATTCTGCAAGCGCAGCCGGTCGGGCACATAATAGCCGCCTTCCTCGCTCCAACGCGACCCGGCAACATTCTCGGTGCGGTATTCGCGCTTCGAATATTCGCCGCCCAGAAACAGCGCCATGCCGCCATCGCCGAACTGGGTGCCGTATCCGGCGCTGCCGCTGTAGATATCGGCAGCGGATTCGAGATCGTTGACGCCGTATTCCGCCGACGCATAGCCGAATGCCTTGGTCCGGTCGAAGCCGCTGGGCGGCAGGATGTTGATGGTGCCGCCGATGCCTTGCGCATCCATGTCGGGACGCAGCGTCTTGATCACCTCGACCGCCTGAAAATCGCCCGATCCGATTACGTCGAGCGGCGCGGCCCGGCCGGCCCGGCCGTCGACATCGGGAAGCGCGGTCGGCTGCCCGCCCAGCGTCACATTGTTCAATTCGGGCGAAATTCCGCGGATCGAAACGAAGCGCCCCTCGCCCTTGTCTCGCTCCAAGGAAACACCGGTGAGGCGGCTGAGCGCATCCGCCAGGTTCTTGTCGGGCAGCTTGCCGGCCGAATCCGCCGTGGCGACCTCGCGAATATTGGTCGCTTCGCGTTTCATCGCGATCGCCTTCTCGCGCGCGACGCGGGCAGTGACGATGATGTCCCGGCCGGCATCGGTGCTGGCGACCTGCGGTGCCCTGGTCGTGTCCGTCGTGATGGCAGTCAGCGCGATCGTGTTGTCGTCGATGCTCGCAATGCGAAGCCTGCTGCCATCGATCAGGCGCTGCACCGCCTCGCGCGCCGTCATCCGGCCGTGGATACCGTCAGTTCGCCTGTCGGCAATGGCGTCCGAAGGAAACAGGACCTGGATGTCGGATACGCGCGAAAATTCCTGCAGCGCCGACGAAAGCGACTGCGGACCTATATTGTATTCCTGCATCGTGGTCTGAGCGGACGCCGGCGCGCTGGCCGTCATAGCGGCGGCCGACAACATGCCCAGCGAAGCGATAGCGTTGCGGTTCATTTTTCCCCCGTGGCTCGAAAGGTGATGCCTCGGACGGAAAGACCCTTCAGCTTGCCGGAACCGCCAAATCCGATCGAATAAATTTTTTGCCGCCCATCAGCACGACGGCCTTGTCGGTCCGCTCGGCGCGGATATCGAATGATGCGCGCAACGCCTTCAGAAAGGAATTCGGGTTGCTGGAGGTGAACCGTCCGCCGACCCGAATATTTCCAAGCGCAGGATCGCCGAGCACCAGTCTTACCGGCGATTGGCGGTTGTACCGCTCGATCGCGACCGAGAGCGGTTCATCGTTGAAGACGATTTCGCCGTGCGGCCAGGCAAGCAGCGCCTCGACCTGCTTGCTGTTCATCGGATGCAGATGCGTTTCGCGTCCGACCAGCGCCGCTTCGTTCGCCTTGACGATGGATCCGCTCCCGTCTGCGGAAACGGTATTCGAAATGGACAGGGCAGCGGTGCCGCGGATAACCCCGACATCCAGCAGCCCGCCCGTAAGGCGGGCATTGTATCGGCCCGGCTCCAGCAATGCGGACGCCTTACCGCCATGAACGAGAAGCGGAAGCGGTGCTTCACGGAGCACCAGCGCGATCTCTCCGCGCTCCAGCCAAACTTCGATATGCTTGTCATGCTTGCGCCAGGAGATTGCGGTGTCGCCGTTCAACACGATGCTGGTCGCGCCGGGCAAGGCAACCATCCGGCGCTCGCCGGCGCGCGTATGCGCCTCGCTCGGCGCGCTATCCGCCAGCACGCCTGCGCCGATCGCCAGCATGCCCGCGCCCGCCCCGATCGCCCCGCGGATGATGCCGCGCCGCGTCAGGCGAGCCGGGGCGACTTCCTTGGCACCATTGCCGGCCCGCTGCCGATCGGGATCGAGGTCTCCGACATCTTCCATCGCCTGCCAGCTTCGGGCGATGCGCGCGAAGGCAACCGCATTGCGAGGATCGGACGCGCGCCAGCGCTCGAATGCCGACATGTCCGCTGTGCCCGCATCAATAGCCGCGAACCATTCGGCAGCCGTTGCGAGTGCGTCCTGCTCGTCGCTACTGTGCGTTTCCTGTCGCAAACGCGTACCTGCTCATTTGCCCCTCATTACCCATAAGAGTTCCAGGACGGCTGTCGCCACCACTTTTTTGACGATATTATCCGGTGCGGCGTCCGGAAGTCGCCGAAGTGTCGCGAAAAACCGAAATCCGGTCCGCACGTTCCAGCGCCCGCGTCAAGAGTTCCAGTCCGCGCGCCAGCCGCTTTTCTACGGTCGACTGGCTCAGTCGCAGAGACTCGGCAATCTGTTTGAGACTTTTGCCTTCGATACGGCGCATGCGGACCACCCGCCGGTTGCGTTCGGGCAACGCGTCGATGATCTCCAGCACAAGCCGCACCTGATCGCGACCAGCAAGGATCTGAAAGGCATCCGGAGCGATATCGGCTGGTTCGTCCCGTCCAGCGTCCGCCAGTTGCCGGAATTCGATCAACTTTGCTCTACGCAGCCGCTTGATCGCCAGGTTGCGCAAGATGCTTAGCGTATAGGCGCGGGGGCACTCGATTGCCTGCCAGCCATCCACGCTCATCAACTTCGCAAAGGCTTCCTGCAGGAGATCGCTCGCCTCCTCATCCGAGTTGGCCAACGTTCGCGCCTTTGCACGAAATATCGGTTCATGCGGCAGAATCTCGTCAAGGAACCAAAGGTCAATTGGGCGAAGCGCGTCCATGGATTCCGGCATAAGTTTGACGACAGGCGCGCCAATGGGCCGTGCACATGTCAGCATCGTTACAGACCGGAATACGGAATACGAAATACGCACTGCGCGACCCGGCGACGGTGTGGGCCGATATGATCGATCGCGCGCAGCATGATGTCGCGATCGAACAATTCTATGTCGCGGGCAGATCCGGCGAAGCGCTCGATACGGTCATCGCCGCGCTCGACGCCGCCGGGCGGCGCGGCGTCCATATCCGCTTCCTGATGGAGAAAAAGGGCGAGGCCATGTCGAAGCCGGCGACCATCGCCCGGCTGAAGCGGATTCCGAACCTTGAATTCCGCACGCTCGCCTGGTCCGACATTGCCGGCGACGGGATCATCCACGCCAAGTTCTTCATCGTCGACGGACGCGAAGCCTATGTCGGCAGCCAGAATTTCGACTGGCGATCGCTGTCGCAGATCGATGAGACCGGGCTGCGCATCACCGATGCCGACATGGCGAGCCGGCTGCAGGCGATTTTCGACCATGATTGGACAGCGCAGGCCCGGATCGCAGCGGGCAGGACGGTGCCGCCGCTGCGCAAGCGTGAATATTCGCCGGTCGAGGGCCATGCGCTGCTCGTCGCCAGCCCCAACGCCTATGATCCGCCCGGCGTGGGCGATTCACAAGCGACATTGGTCAAGCTGATCCGTGCCGCAAAGCGCGGCATCGCGATCGAGGTAATGGACTATTCGACCACGGCGTTCGGCGGCGGCGACTATCATGTCATCGACGATGCGCTGCGCGCCGCTGCCGCGCGCGGGCTAACGATCCGGCTGATAATCGCCGACTGGGCGATGACCGACAAGCGGCTGCCGGGGCTGACCAGCCTGGCGACGGTGCCGGGCGTCGAAATCCGCGTCGCCAGCATTCCGCAGCCCGCATCGGGCACAATCCCTTATGCCCGTGTCGTTCATACCAAGGTGATGACGATCGACGATGCCGTGGCCTGGATCGGGACGAGCAACTGGGAAGGCGGCTATCTGGACATGTCGCGCAATGTCGAGGTCGTCTTGCGCGACACGGCGATGGAGAAGCGGCTGCGCGCGTTGGAGAACCAGCTATGGAACAGCGGCTACGCCGCCAGCTTCGCCACCGCCAAGGCCCGGCCGCCGGTCCATCCGGGCGGTTGATGCTCAGGCGAGATCGAGCGCACCCGTAAGGTCGCCCGGCGGCGGCCCGCCCGCGGCGATCATGGCGCGTTCGCGCTCGATCAGGCCGGGAAGCTTCGCAAGCCCGAAACGGCGGGCGAGGAAGCGGGCGATCGAGCCGGTGTCATAAATCGTGTGATCGACCGCACCCCGTTTTGCATATGGCGACACGATCAGCGCCGGCACCCGCGTACCGGGGCCCCAGCGGTCGCCCGCGGGCGGCGCGACATGGTCCCACCAACCGCCATTCTCGTCGAAGGTGACGATAATCAGCATCTTGTCCCATTGCGGACTGGTGCGCAGCGTGTCGATGACGCCGGCGATATGGCGGTCGCCCGCCTCCACGTCCGAATAACCGGCGTGCATGTTCAGGCTGCCCTGCGGCTTGTAATAGGTCACGCTCGGCAGCCGTCCGGCCTCGGCATCTGCGACGAAGCGGTTGGTGCGCGCCGTCTCGCCCGTCCCGCCGTCGCGCAGATGCTGTTTGCGCGCATCGGTCCCCGGCGCGAAGCGGACGAAATAGTTGAGCGGTTGATGATGCGGCTGGAAATTCGGCTCCGATGGGAACGCCTTGTCGTTGCCATGCCCCTCCATCGCCGCGTCCCAGCCGCCGGCATACCAGGCCCAGTCGACGCCGCGTACCGACAGCATGTCGCCGATCGTCGCATGCCGTTGCGGGACCATTGTGTGCGCGTCCGACCAGTCGCCATAGCCCGGCCGGGCGGGGTCGAGCCGATAGGTCGGCGCATAGGGCGGCAGCATCGTGTTGACCGCATAGAAATCGGGCGACAGCGAATTGGGGACGAAGCGCACCGGCCCATCCATCGCGCTCGCCGGAGATTCGGCGGTTTGTTTCGGCCGGATGCCCTTGGGATCGTCGCCCTCCAGCACGGTGATGCGTCCCCTGGCCGGACTGCGGTCCGCGTCGGGATAGAAAGGCGGCCGCGCCGCGATCAGATATTGGTGGTTGAGAAACGATCCGCCGAACGCACCCATGAAGAAATTGTCGCACAGCGTGTAATCGCGCGCGATCCGCCACAGGCGCATATTGGTGTTGTTGTCGCCATAATGCCCCATGGTCAGCGCACCGCTGTCGCCCCAGGCGACGAAACCGTCATTGCGGCCGCCATTGATCTGCAACTGGTTGTTGTAGAAGGCGTGGATCAGGTCGCGGGTGACCAGCCCCTGCGGCAACGGGTCGCCCTCGGGCGTGCGCAACGCGAAGGGGGCGTTGTCGAGCGCCGGAAAGGCATCCTCGCCGATCTGATATTCGCGGTGCCGTGCGACCTGCTTGTTCGGCACCAGTCCGCCCCAGATCGGGGGCAGCGTATCAAGCACGCGGCCGTCACGATCGCGCTGCAGCCAGCGCTCGCGCGGAACCTTGGACAAGGGCTGCTCCACGCCAGGGAAATTTCCGAACAGATTGTTGAAGCTGCGGTTCTCGGCAAAGATCACCACGACGGTGTCGATATGCTCGCGCAGCGCATCGTCGAGCGATCCGGACGCCGCGCCGCCGCCCGGATTGGCGGTCCGCGCTACCGCATCGCCGTGTCCGAACGCGGCCACCCCGGCCGCGGCAGCAGCGCCGCCCAGAAGCAAGCGGCGACGGGGGTTGGCAAGCGGTTCCCTGCCATCGGAATGATCGGATCGATTCGCCACGCACTGCCCCTTTCCTGATGCCTTCGCCGCTGCGACCTCGCAGGATTGTCGACCCGGAACAAGAGCCGGTTCGGCCTATCGGGTTCCTGCCTTCGCCTGGTCGGTTGACGATCAATGCCTTCGCTCGCTATGTAACAATATATCATAAATTGCACGCGGAAAAGCGGGATGCTTCGATTCACAGGCACGGCGATCAGCGGGGCACCGCACAAGGTCTATCATGCCGACGCGCTCGCGGACGAGTTGCGCGGCAAGGCGACCGCGTCGTAACCCGTTCAAGCGACCATCATCGATGAACTTTCTGCTTCCGCCGGGCTTCGGAATGCTGTCGGGCCTGGCAATTCTGCTGGGCGGCGGCATCGCATCGGTGATGACACGGCGTCGTTCGCTGCTGCTTTCGCTGTCTTCCGGCGCGATTTTCGCGATCGCGCTGATGGCCCTGTTGCCCGAGGCGATCGAACTGGCCGAAGGAATCTGGCCGGACGGCACCATCTTCGTCGTGGCGGCGCTGGGCTATGCGGCCTATCTGGTCGCCGACCGGGCTTCGGCGGCAACGATGAAAGGCAGGCTGGCGCGGCATCTGGGTCCGACGAGCTTTTTCCTCCACGCCTTTGTCGACGGCCTGATGGCCGGCGTCGGCTTTTCCTTTTCGCTCAAGACAGGCCTGCTCATGGCAGGCGCTGCGGTCGCGCACGGCCTGGCGCACGGCATCAACACCGTATCGCTGGTGACCGCCAGAAATGGTTCACCATCGCTCGCACGCCGCTGGCTCGTCGCGAACGCCGCCGCGCCCGTACTGGGCGCGGTGTGCGCCGGGCTGCTGGCGCCGTCCCGGTCCGCGCTTGCGGTGATGGTAGCGCTGTTCGCCGGCATCTTCCTGTTCATTGCCACCTCTGATCTGTTGCCCGAAGCGCGTGCGCGAACACCGGCGGCGACAATGCTCGTGGCCACCGCGATCGTCGCGGTCGCGTTCGTTCGTTTGGCCTTCTGGCATTGATCGTTCCGGCGGTCTCGCCGATTCACAGAATGTGATGAGATACCATATACTGTCCCGGCCGCATGACGTGGCCCGAAGGATATGGTTCGCGCCCCTCGACATTGCATTATTGGGATCGGGTCGACATCGGGTGGTCGGTAAGTTTCGCTTCCGGGTCGGCCAGCCCAACAGGTGGCTCTTCGCTGCCTTGCTGCTCACATTGGCCGCGTTCGGTTGGCAGAGCTTTGTCAGCCGGACCCATCTGCATTTCAGTCTTGATCCCGTGGCTGCGACGGCATCCGGCACGTCGGGCACGGGTCACCGGTTTGTCGCGGACCAGAGCCCCGGCAAATCGCCGGCCGCCCCCCCGCCCATCGTCGCATACACATCATCCAGCGGACGGGGACCCGGACAAATCGCCCGCGACATGCCCGATTTGCAGCGACATTGCGCTATCCGGACATTATCTCGCCCCGCCACCCGTCGTTTTCGTGCATTTCGAGGCGAGCGCCTATGTCGCTATCCGGCCAGCGGTCCTTTCCTCGATCGCCGGGCCGCGCTCGCATGCGTGGTTGAACCGCGCCCCGCCTCCCCTCCACCGCCTCTGAAACGATCATCATGAAGCGCCGAGCCGTGAACGCGGCGCGCCGACCGGCTGAGGTCCGTCTGCACAGGGCCTTTCAGGGAGCATTGGAGTTTATAATGCGATACGTACTGTTCATCGGCGCGGCGACCGCCGCGCTCGTCTCCGTGATCGCCTCGGCACAGGAGCGCCCGTCGCCCGCCGACATTCACAACATTATCGTCACGGCAACACCGTTCGATCTCTCGGCCGACCAGACGCCCAGGATTTCCGCAAAGGTCGACCGCAAGAAAATTCTCGAACAAGGCGGCGCGATCAACATGCCGCCGTGGAGCGCGCGGTGCGAGACCGGTTTCGCCATCGACAAGATCGCGATCGAGGTGGCTGGCCTCTGTCCGGCTTGCCGCACGCAGCAGATATCCTGACCATCGGCGGTCGGCACGTCGTCCGCGGCACGCTATCCGGCATCGCCGAACACGCGCAGGTAGCGGGCGATTTCATCGCGATCGCCGGTGGCCTTGGCGGGGTTGTCGGACAGCTTGACCGCCGGGCGGCCGTCGGCGCTCGTCACCTTGCAGACCAGCGAAGGCGGCACGAGCCCCGCTTCGCCGCGTGGGTCACAGTCGCGGAAATCATTGGTGAGGTTCGTTCCCCAGCCAAAGCTCATCCGCACGCGCCCGGCGAAATGGCGATAGGTCTGCGCGATCGTGTCGGCGTCCATGCCGTCGGAAAAGATGAGCAGCTTGTCCGACGGATCCCGGCCCCTTTCACGCCACCACGCGATCAGCCGCTCGCCGCCCTCGATCGGCGGCGCGCTGTCTGGGCGAAAACCCGTCCAGTCGGCCACCCGGTCGGGTGCGTCGGCGAGGAAGGCCTCGGTGCCGAACGCGTCCGGCAGGACGATGAGCAGGTTGCCACCGTAAAGGCCGCTCCATTCCTCCAGCACGCGATAGGGGGCGGCGCGCAGTTCGGCGTCGCTTTCGGCCTTCGCGGCCAGCACCATGGGCAATTCATGGCCGTTGGTGCCGATCGCCTCCAGGTCGCTGTCCATCGCCAGCAGCACGTTCGACGTGCCGATGAACCGATCGCCAAGCCCCTCCTTCAGTGCCTCGACGCACCAGCGCTGCCACAGGAAACTGTGCCGGCGGCGGGTGCCGAAATCCGAGATGCGCAGATCGGGCAGCGTCTGGAGCTGCTCCACCTTTCCCCACAGCCGCGCCTTGGCGCGGGCATAGAGGATGTCGAGTTCGAACCGGCCGCGCCCTTTCAGCGCGGCGCGCGTGCGCAATTCGTTGATGATGGCGAGCGCCGGGATCTCCCACATGCTGGTGTGCGTCCAGGGTCCGGCGAAACGCAGGACGAACTGGCCGTCCTCTCGCGAAAGCGCATATTCGGGGAGCTGGAAATCGGCGAGCCAGTCCAGAAAGTCCGGCGCGAACATCTGCTTCACGCCGTAGAAGGTGTTTCCGGCCAGCCAGATGCGTTCTTTCTTGGTCAGGCGAACCGTCCGCGCATGATCGAGCTGCGCGCGAAGGTCGGGCTCGTCGATCTCTTCGGCAATCCGCACCGACCTGGTGCGGTTGATGGTGGTGAAGGTCGCCTGCACATCGGGATGCAGCCGCCAGATCATCTGCAACATCAGCAGCTTGTAGAAATCGGTATCGAGCAGGCTGCGCACGATCGGATCGAGCCGCCAGCCATGGGCATAGCTGCGCGCGGCGATGTCGGTCACGGTCATGCTGTACCTTCGATCGGGATTGCCATCCTGAGTTGCTTTTCCTGATATATTTTATTCGCGGCATCCTCCCGAGTTTACCGTCGGTCGATCAATGCCGGGTTGTGCCGGGTGCGCCTCGAAGGATCATTCGACGTGTCGAGCGATTTCCAGCGCCACTGCTTCCAGGCAGACAAACACGATCGTCGCAAGAAAGGCGCCGAGCGACCAGGCCGCGAGCCCGTCGAGTTCTCTGCCGCAGAGTGCCGCCATGGCGACCCCGCCGCCGACGGAGACGAAATTCATCATGCGCGAAATCAGCACGCGCGACTGGCTCTCCGGTTTACGCACTTCCCGCACCAGCGCGAGAACGAGCAACTCAAGACACGAAAAGGCGAGGGCCGCGGCCACCAGCGCGGCAAAGATCTCGCTTACCGCCGGGGCGCCCTCCAGCTTTTCAAGCATCCCATAGCTGCCGGTGATAGTGATCGAATAGCCGAACGCCGACGAGTTATCGCGAACGCTCAGGACAATGTTGTCGGCGATATTACGCACGACAGCACCGACGCTGATCGGCCGGCGAACCGCCAAGCGGCGCTTTCGCAATTGCAGGTGCGCGGCGCGACAGGCCGGCAGTGCCGCTGTTCGCCGTATCGGTGACGGCGCCGACGTTCCGCATCACGCGTTCTCCGGCTGGCGGGAGGTCAGGGTCTGACGCAGACAGTCCAGCGCGATGCGAACGCTGAACGGCTTCCCGAGCCGCCGGGCGTGACGGAATCGCTCGGGGATCGTCCAGTCGTCATATCCCGTGGTCAGCACGAACGGGATGCGCCGGGCGCTCAGCCGGTCGGCAACCGGAAACGACATCTCGCCGCCCAGGTTGATGTCCAGCAATGCCGCGTCGACATCTTCGCGTTCAGCGGCTTTAAGTGCCTGGTCGATATCGGCGACGGGACCGACAATCACCACGCCCGCGCCAACGAGGCCGCGCCGTAAATCATCGGCAACAAAATATTCGTCCTCGACGACGAGGACACGCTTTCCTTCGAGTGTGTCCGTGCTAGTCACGCATTGCTCCCTCATCGGCTCCACCGCGAAAGAAGGTCGCAGCGGTCACCTCTCCTGAATCAGCGGCAGGTTCATGATCTAACGAACGGCACCCGACCGTAGTTCAAACGCCGCGGCCGCAAGAAGAACCTGTCGCATCCGCAGCGCCGATGGACGCGAGGATCTCGCCGACCGTCATTCGTCTGAAAGTGGGTCGGGCCGGAAAAACAATGCCGCGCTTCGATCTCCCGTCCGCATAGCGGCGATCGGAACCGGCTATAGGCGACCTGGCACCGGCAAACCGGCCGGGCTCTCTGCCGCGCCCTCCTGATCGGTGTCGGTTACGCGGACGGGACGTTTTCGTTCTGCCATTGACATATCTACAAAGCGCCTTGCTATATCACGCGTGGGAGGATGCCAAAATGAAGTCCATTCGCCATCTGCTGCTCGCAAAGGCGTTTCTCTGCACCATAGCGGTCGCGCACGCGCAGTCCGCGTCGATCGAAATCCATGTCGCGCCCAACGGCGACGACGCCGCGACCGGCACCGCCGATCATCCGGTGCGGACGCTCGCACAGGCGCAGAAGCTGGTTCGCGCACGCAATGCCGACCGCGATGTGACCGTTATCCTTGCCGACGGCACCTATTCGCTGAGCGCCCCGCTCGTTTTTCGCCAGGACGATGGCGGCAACGGGCATCTCGTCATCTGGCGCGCCGCCAACGGCGCTCACCCGGTTTTGTCGGGTGGCATCGCCGTAACCGACTGGCGCCCGAGCCGCGCCGGCAAGGGCATCTGGGAGGCCGATATTCCCAGGGGGATCGACAGTCGCCAGCTCTGGGTGAACGACCATCTAGCCGAAATGGCCCGGACCGAGTTGCCGCGTAGCGCGGTTCGCTTTTCTGAAACAGGCATCATCATCAATGACGACCGCCTGCCCGATCTCGCAAGCCTGCCGCAGCAGGACCGGATCGAGGTCGAAGGCACCGGCTATTTCACCGACCGCTTTTCACCCGTCGCCCGCGTCGAGCGCAGGACGCTGGTCATGCAGCAGCCGGCATGGGGCAACAACAACTGGGGCTATGACACGCTCGCCAAGCCCTATGGTCCCGAATATGCCAGGCTCTACTTGCGCAACAGCCTCGCCTTTCTCGATGCGCCGAACGAGTGGTTCCTCGATCCCGATCAGGGCAAACTCTACTATCGTCCCGCCGCCGGCACCGACATGGCCAGCGCCAAGGTGATGCTGCCCCGGCTCGACCACCTGATCTCGATCAGCGGCAGTTATGAAAAGCCGGTGCGCGACCTCCGTTTCGAGGGCTTGCGCTTTTCCTATACGAGCTGGATGGGGCCCTCGACCGACCAGGGCTATGCCAATCAGCAGAGCGGCGCCTTTCTCGCCGGCCCGCTCGATGCGCGGCCCGGCGATGCGCTGGAGACGTGCAGTTGGGGCTGTCCCGGTTTCGAGACGCGGCGCAACGAATGGTCGCAGATCCCTGCGGCGGTGCAGGTTTCGGCGGCCGAGCGGATCACCTTCGCGCGCAATATCTTCGCCCATCTCGGCCAGGTCGCGCTCGGCATCGGCAACAATGCCGACGCCAATGCCAGCGGCGTCGGCCTCGGCGCGCATGCAATCGAAGTGAGCGGCAATGTCTTCACCGACCTCGCGGCGGGCGCGATCCTCGCCGGCGGGGTGCGGCGCGACGCGCATCACCCGTCCGAACGTGGCCAGGCCAACCGACAGGTGCTGATCCAGAACAACCGCATCCACAAGGTCAGCCAGGATTACATGGACAACAGCGCGATCCTGTCGACCTATGTCGACCGCGCGCTCATCCTTCACAACGACATTTCAGACGCGCCCTATGACGGCATCGATATCGGCTGGGGCTGGGGGATGAACGATCCCGGCGGCAACCCCGCCTATCGCATTCGCGAGCGTGGCTATTACGATTATCCCGCCAATCTGGTGTATACCGAACCGACCACGCATCGCGACGTGATGGTCGCCTATAACCGCCTCCACGCGATCAAGACGCATTATGAGGACGGCGGCGCGATCTACAATCTGTCGGCCAGTCCCGACACGGTCATCGCCGAGAATTACGTCTACGACATTCCCGATCATATCGCGCTCTATCTCGACGAAGGCTCGCGCTACATCACGGTGCGCGACAATGTCGTGAAGGGCGCGCGGCTGTGGCTCAACGTCAACACGGTCAAATCCTTCTTTCCGCAGCGTATCTCGCCCGACAACAAGGCGGTCGGCAATTGGCACGACACGACCGAGACCGGCGGGATGTGGACGACCTATCAGAACAATCTGATCCTCGACGACCACCTCGTCACGGACGGGAACTGGCCCGCGGCCGCGCAAAGGGTGATGGCCAATGCGGGCGTCGAGGAATCCGCCAATCTGCCCGACTATCCTCTTGACGGAGCGACTGAATGACAGCCGAAACCACCCTGCCGACCGGCATGTTCGCGAGCCGCCGCACGGTCACGATGGGGCTTGGCGGCGCGCTGCTGGGCGCGCCCGCTCTCGCCCGTGCGACCACCGGTGCGCCGCGGGGAGCGGGCGGCTGGATCGACATCCGACGCTTCGGCGCGAAAGGCGACGGAACGGCGATCGACAGCGGCGCGATCAACCAGGCGATCGAAGCGGCGACGCGCGCCGGCGGCGGCACCGTCGTCGTCCCGCCGGGCCGCTATCTGTGCTTCTCGATCCGGCTCAAGAGCAATGTCACCATCATCCTGTCGGCAGGATCGGTGATCGAGGCGGCCGATCCCGATCGCCATTCGGGCAGCTACGACCCGCCCGAAAACTATATGGAGGAGCGGTTCCAGGATTTCGGCATCACCCATGTCCATAACAGCCTGTTCTACGGCGACGGCGTGGAGAATGTCGCGATCGTCGGCCAGGGGCTGATCCACGGCGTCGGCCTCGACCGCGCCGAGCCGGTCGGATCGCGCTGGCATGGCGACAAGGGCTGGATTTCGGCCAAGGCGCTGGGCATCACGCCGAAACAGGCGGCGCTGCGCAATCCCAAGGAGCATGAGGTCATCGGGCGCGGCAACAAGACGATCGGCCTCATCAACTGCCGCAACGTCCTGCTGCGCGACTTCACGGTGCTCAAGGGCGGCCATTTCTGCGTGATCGCGCACGGCGTCACCCACATGACGATCGACAATCTGACGATCGACACCGATCGCGACGGTATCGATATCGATTGCTGCCGCGACGTACGGGTGACGCATTGCACGGTCAATTCGCCCAAGGACGACGCGATCGTGCTCAAGAGCAGCTATGCGCTCGGCCGCAAGGTGATGTGCGAGGACATTTCCGTACTCGGCTGCAAGACCAGCGGCTATGCCATGGGCAGCGTCCTCGACGGCACCTATCGGCCGTCCGAATATGACGCGCCCGACAAGCTCGGCCCGCTCGGCCGGATCAAGATGGGCACCGAAACCAATGGCGGTTTTCGCAACATCCTGATTTCCGACTGCACCTGCGAGCACAGCCGCGGCATCCTGATCGGTATCGTCGATGGCGGGCTGATGGAAAATGTGATGGTGTCGGACATCGTCATGCGCGATCCGGTCAATCATCCGCTGTTCGTCCACCTGTCGGGGCGCAGCCGCGCGCCGCAGGGAACCGGCATCGGCACGATCCGCCACGTCACCTTCGCCAATGTCACCGTCACCGGCGCGAAGACACCCTATGCCTGCGGCGTGTCCGGCCTGCCCGGCCACCGTATCGAGGACGTGACCTTTTCCGGCATCCGCGTGTCGGGCGAAGGCGGCGGCACGGATGCAGACGCCGCGCGCGTACCCGAGGAACGGCCGACCGCAAGCCTTGAAGTCAGCTTTCTCGGCACCCTGCCCGCCAGCGGCTTCTACGCCCGCCATGCCGAGCGCCTCACCCTGCGCGACTTCGACGTGACGCTCGCCAGGCCGGACGCAAGACCGGCCGTGCTGCTCGACGATGTGCAGGGTGCGATCGTCGACGGGCTCGTCTCGTCCCGGGCGCGGCAGGACGCGGTCACGACGCGCGGCAGCAGCAATGTCGCGGTCGGCGCCGTGCAACGGATGGGCTGACGCGTACATATGACTGCCATGCCAAAGCTGCTCGTCACCCGCCGCCTGCCCGAACCGGTCGAAGCGCATCTCGCCGAACGGTACGAGACCACGCTGAACCCCGGCGATACGCCGCTCGACCGCGCCGCACTCGCCGATGCGATGACGCGCTACGACGCGATTCTGCCGACGATCACCGACCGGATCGACACCGACATTCTCACCACCAGGGGCGCATGCGTCAAAATCCTCGCCAATTACGGCGCGGGGTTCGAGCATATCGACCTCGATGCCGCCCGCGCCGCCGGGATCGCGGTGACCAACACGCCCGATGTGCTGACCGACGCCACCGCGGAACTCGCGATCACGCTGATGCTGATGGCGGCGCGGCGAGCGGGTGAAGGCGAGCGCGAATTGCGTCGCGGCGACTGGACCGGCTGGCGGCCAACTCACATGATTGGACGCAGTATCGAGGGCAAGACGCTGGGCCTGGTCGGTTTCGGTCGTATCGCGCAGGCAACGGCAAAGCGCGCGCGCGACGGCTTCGGCATGACCATCCGCTATTACAGCCGCAGCCGCGCGCCGGCCAAGATCGAGGACGCACTGGACGCCCGGTGCGCCGACGACCTCGAAGCGCTGGCGGCCGAGGCCGACATCCTGTCGCTCCATACGCCGGGCGGAGCAGCAACGCATCACCTGATCGACGCCGCGCTCATCGCGCGCATGCCGCGCCACGCGATCCTGGTGAACACCGCGCGCGGGCCGGTGGTGGACGAGCAGGCGCTTGCCGCGGCGCTGGCGGAAGGCCGCATCGCCGGCGCCGGGCTCGACGTGTACGAGGACGAGCCGCGGGTGCATCCGCTGCTCGCCGCGCAGGAGCGCGCGGTGCTGCTTCCGCATCTCGGCAGCGCCACGATCGAGAGCCGCACCGCGATGGGGATGCGCGCCGCCGACAACCTGCACGCCTTTTTCGCCGGCCGCGCCCTGCCCGATCGTGTCGCCTGAACCCGACCGCCGCGCGATCGACGCCATCGTCGCGCAGATCGACGCGGCGCTGCGAGATATTGCGCGACGACCGATCGTGCTCGGCCTGTGCGGCGCGCAAGGATCGGGCAAATCGACCATCGCCGCGACGCTGGAACGGCGATTGCGCGAAAGCGGCACGAACGTCGCGACGCTGTCGCTCGACGACCTTTACCTGACCCACACCCAACGCCGGCAACGCGCGCGCAATGTCCATCCGCTGTTCGCCACGCGCGGCGTGCCCGGCACGCACGACATCGCGCTCGGCGAAGCGATATTCGCGGCGCTCGACGCCGGCGCCCCGACGCGCCTCCCCCGCTTCGACAAGAGCAGCGACGATCGCGCGCGCGCCGATGAACGGCCGATCCTCGAATTGCCGCTCGACGTGCTGATCTTCGAGGGCTGGTGCGTCGGCGCGCAACCCCAGCCGGCGGAAGCACTGGCCAGTCCCATCAATATGCTGGAAGCGGATGAGGACCCGGACGGCATTTGGCGCCGCTATGCCAACGACGCGCTTGCCCGGCCCTATCAACGACTGTTCGCGCGGATCGACCGGCTGGTGCTGCTCGCCGCGCCTTCCTTTGCGGTCGTGCGCCGCTGGCGGCTGGAACAGGAGGAGGCGCTGCGCCGCGATCGGCCGCACGGCCGCGCCTTGATGGACAGATCCGCCATCGACCGTTTCATCGCGCACTATGAGCGCCTGACCCGCCATATCCTGATCGAAATGCCCGACCGTGCCGATCTGGTGTTGCGGCTCGACGAGCAGCGTCGCGTCCGCGCGATAAACTGATATATCTATTGCGATAGTTGATCGTTTTCACTAGACAGGCATCCGCACGAAATGTCGGCCCGCACCCAGTGCAGGACGCCGGCAAAACGGCAGAGGAGCCCGTCGATGGTCCAGTTGTTCGGCCGCGCAATGACCCGCCGCGAGGTGGCGGAGACGAGCGGCATGCTGTCGCAATATGCCGGGGTGCGGCTGATGACGCTCGGCGACGGGCTGGAACGCGGCATCCGCATGCTCGAATTCCGTACCGGCACCGGCCTGCGTTTCACCGTGCTGGTCGATCGCGCGCTCGACATCGCAGATTGCGAGCACAAGGGCCGCGCGGTGGGCTGGCACTCGCCCGCCGGCTTCCGCAACGCCTTCCTCCACGAATATGAGGGCGAAGGCGGACTGGCCTGGCTGCGCTCCTTTTCCGGCCTGATCGTCACCTGCGGGCTCGACCACACGCTGTTCATGGATGACGACGATGCCGGCCATTATGTCTATGGCCCGCGTGAGAAGATATCGTCCTCGCTCCATGGACGCATCGGCACGATCCCGGCGCGGCTGACCGGCTATGGCGAGCGCTGGGACGGCGACCGCTGTTTCCTGTGGTGCGAGGGCGTGGTGCAGCAATCGACGGTTTTCGGCGAGGACCTGCATCTGATCCGCCGCATTGAAGCTGAAGTTGGCAGCGACGAAATCCATCTCCACGACCGCGTCGTCAATCACGGCTTCTATCGCACGCCGCATATGCTGGTCTATCACATCAATGTCGGCCATCCGGTGGTGGCGGAGGGATCGCGCTATCTCGCCCCGGTGAAGGACGTGGTCTGGGCCGCCCATGCCGGCGACGCCTATCGCAAGCAGGGGGTCGGCTATCGCACCCTTCCCGCCCCGCAGCGCGATTTTCACGAACAGGTCTGGCAGCATGACATAGCGGCGGACGGCAATGGCGCAGTGCCGGTGGCGCTGGTCAACGACGCCCTTGGCTTCGGTGTTCAGGTAGAAACGCGCAAGAACCAGTTCCCCTGTCAGTTCGAATGGCAGAACCTGCAAGCCGGCCAATATGCGCTCGGCATTGAACCATCGACCAACCACGTCCTCGGCAAGCCATTCGCCAAGGATCGCGGCGAACTCATCTGGCTCGAACATGGTGAGGAACGCCGCTACGACACGGTGTTCTCGATCCTCGACAGTACCGATGCCATCGCCGCCGCCGAAGCCCGGATCACCGGCCTCGCGCAACAGCCGGAGGCGGACTTTCCCGAGCCCTCGGGCAATTTCCCGCCGATCGGCGGACGGGAGGCGGGGGCATGAGCATTGCCGGGCACACCATCCTCTACACCGGCGCGGCGGGCGGGCTGGGCCTCGATACCACGGTCGGCTTCATCGAACGCGGTGCGAACGTCGTCGCCGTGGACAACAATCCCGACAAGATCGCCGCCCTCAGGGACGCGGTGCCGGCCGATCAGCAGGAGCGGCTGATCGTACTGGAATGCGACCTTTCGGATCTCGACGGCTTCCGCGCCGATCTCGAGGGCACGTTGAAAAGGGTCGGCGGCTTCGACGTCGTCATCAACAACGCCGCCATCTATCCATCCAAGCCCTTCGAGGAGTACACGATCGCCGAGCATCAGGCGGTGCAGCGCGTCAACGTCGATGCCGGCATCGTTGCGGTGCAGGTGGCGCTGCCCGGCATGCGCCGGCGGCGCTGGGGACGGATCATCAATATCGCCAGCGTCACCTTCTATGGCGGGTGGGAAAAGCTGTCGCCCTATGTCGCATCGAAGGGCGCGCTGATCGGGCTGGCGCGGACCTGGGCGCGTGAATTCGGCAAATACGGCATCACCGTCAACGCCGTCTCGCCGGGCGCCTTCCCCACCGATGCCGAGAAAATTCATCCCGATCCCGAAGGCTATACGCGCTTCGTGCTCGACCATCAGGCGGTCAAGCGGCGCGGGCACGCCGGCGACATCGCCGCCGCGCTCGCCTTTCTCGCTTCCGACGAGGCAGGATTCATCACCGGCCAGACGCTGAATGTCGACGGCGGCTGGGTCATGCACTGACGAAGGACAGGATTGGCATCATGGGTATCTTGAGCGGCTATCGCGTGCTCGATTGTTCGATCGCGATGGCGGGGCCGTTCGCGGCGCAACGCCTCGGCGACCTCGGCGCGGATGTGGTGAAGGTCGAGCCGGTCACCGGCGAATGGCAGCGCGACCGCGCGGCCGGCGGCGCGACGGGCAAGCAGATCAACAGCTCGTTCCTGTCGCTCAACCGCAACAAGCGCTCGCTGGCGGTCGATCTCAAGTCCGACGACGGCAAGGCCGTGCTGCTCGAACTGGTGAAGACCGCCGACGTCTTCCTGCAGAACTACCGCCCCGGCGTCGCCAAGCGGCTGGGCGTCGATTATGCGACGCTGAAGACGATCAACCCGAAGCTGATCTATATCTCCATGTCGGGCTATGGCGAGGATGGTCCGTACGCCAGGCTGCCCGGCCAGGACCTGTTGTTGCAGGCGATGTCGGGCGCGATGCTTTCGACCGGCCGCGCCGGCGACCCGCCGCAGCCGGCCGGCCAGTATCTCGCCGATGCCGTCACCGCCTATTCGGCGTTCGAGGGCGCATTGGCCGCGCTGCTCCACCGCGAGCGCACCGGCGAGGGGCAGTTGGTCGAGGTCAACATGCTCGACGCCGTCATCACCATCCAGATGCAGGAATTGTCGGTCTTCACCCAGGGTCTCAAGCCGCAGACCCGCTCGGCCGAGCCCCACGCGCATTGCTATATCCGCGCGCCCTACGGCGTATTCGCGACGAAGGACGGCTATCTCGCGCTCGCCTTCGCCAATCTCGCGACACTGGGCGAGTTGATCGACGAGCCGGCCTTCGCCGCAATGGACGATGAGCGCGACAGTTGGACGCATCGCGACGAGATTTTCGCGCGGACGCGCGCAAGGTTGACCGACAAGACGACCGGGGAATGGCTCGAACTGTTCCGCGCCCATGATATCTGGGCGGGACCGGTCTATGGCTATGATGATGTGGTCGCCGACCCGCAGGTCGCGCATAACGGCACATTCGTCGAATATGATCATCCGACGGAAGGCCGGGTGAAAGCGCCGGGCTTTCCCATCCGTTTCGCCGCCACGCCGTCCGCGGTCACGCGCGGGGCGCCGCTTGTTGGCGAGCATAGCCGCGAGATCCTGGTCGAAGCGGGCTTTGACGAGGCGGCCATCGCGCGGATGATCGACGGCGGCGCCGTCCGCCAGCACTGATGCGGCGCCGCGCGCTCAACTGGGGTCATCCGCGCGGATATCAGGCGCTGCGGGCGGCGGCAGGCGGTCGCGGCCGGGCGCCTGTTGCCGCCGGAAACGATATCCGCCGCGCCTACGCCTTCAGCAGCGTCGAGCCAACAGGAATCCAGCCATGACCGACAATCTGCTCTTCACCGTCAATGGCCGCGTCGCGACGATCACACTCGATCGCCCGGAAAAGCTGAATGCGGCAACGCCGGCTATGTCCAGGGCGATCGTCGCGGCGACCGGGGAATGCAACCGCAATCCCGATATCCGTTGCGTGATCGTGACGGGCGCAGGCCCCAAGGCGTTCTGCGCCGGTTCCGACATTTCCGAGCTGGACAGCTATGAAACGCCCTGGAACTTCCGCAACCGGGACGACTATTGCGACGCGATCCACAAGCTTCTGAAACCCAGCATCGCCGCAGTGAACGGCTATGCGCTGGGCGGCGGACTGGAGACGGCGCTGTCGTGCGATATCCGCGTCTGTTCGACCAATGCGAAGTTCGCCGCGCCCGAAATCAAGCTGGGCTGGATCGGCGGCGGCGGCATGGCCGCGATGCTCGCCCATTCGATCGGCATGTCGAACGCCGCCAAGATGATCATGACCGGCGACCCGATCGATGCGGAGACCGCGCGCAACTGGGGGCTGGTCAGCGATGTGGTCGCGCCCGAAGCGCTGATGGATCATGCCCGCGCGCTTGCCAAGACGATCGCCTCGCGCGCGCCGATCGCGGCGGAAACGGCCAAGCTCAATCTGCGCGCCGCGGTGTCGATGCCGCTCGACAAGGCGATGGAATATGAGCGCGACCTGCAGGCGATCTGTTTCGCGACCGAGGATGCGAGCGAAGGCCGCGCCGCCTTCGCCGAAAAGCGCGCGCCCGACTTCAAGCGACGCTAGCGCACCGAGCGGATCGGCCAGACGAACAGTGATCCGGCGAACACGAACGCGATCGCCGAGACGAACAGCGCGCGGTAATCCTCGCCGGTCATGTTGAGCAGCCACGCCGCCCATACCGGGCTCAGAATCTGCGGAATGTTCACCGCGGTGGTCAGCAGGCCCAGATCCTTGCCGGTGTCACCGCCGTCGGCCTTGGGCAGCACCTGCGTCATCAGCGCCATATCGACCGACATGAACGCGCCGTATCCCAGCCCGATCAGCACCGCATAGCCGATCATCCCCTGCACAGTCGGGAGGAACAGCGGGACGATCATCGCCGCGCCCATGATGATGCTGGCGGCGAACACGAGCGGTTTGCGGCGCCCCCATTTGTCGGAAAGGAAGCCTGAGCCGAAGGCGGAGAAGACCAGCGCGATGAAGGTGATCGTCGACAGTTTGGCGATCGTGTCGTTCGAAAGGGCAACCGACAGGTGGATATAATCCTGAAGGATGTAAAGCAGATAGGTGACGATCGCCTGATAGCCCATGTAGATGGTGAAACGGCCGAGGAACGCCCAGGCGAAATCAGGGTGCTTGCGCGGGGACACCCAGAAGCTCTTGGCGAATTCGCGTAGCCGGAACGGCTCGGCCGGGCCGCCGGTGAAGCGCGGTTCGGGGTTGAGGATCACGAACAGGATGCACGCCGCCGCGACCGCGATGGCGAACAGGAAATAGGCGCTCGTGATCGCCGGCGCGATCAGCCCGGCGACGATGATGCCGACGGTGCAGCCCGCCGTCATGCCCGCGCCCACGAAACCCGAGGCGACGCCGCGCTCATCCTCGTGAAAGCGGTCGGCGACGATCGTCGTGACCGCCGCCTGCATCGAATTGAGCGTGATCGTCGCACCGACCCAGAACAACGTGATCGCCCACAGCGCGGTCATCTGCGAAACCAGCATCAGGCACGCCGCGCCGAGCACCGAACCCAGCACGATCCACGGCGTACGCCGGCCGAACCGCGTGCGCGTCCGGTCCGAAAGCGCGCCTGCGATCGGTGTCGTCAGCGTGCTGAATATCGAGGTGACGGCGAACACCACCGCGAGGTCGCCTGCCTTGCCGTCGGGATTGAGCCGCTCGATCTGGTTGGGCAGCAACACCGACAGCACGCCGCAATAGAGCGACAGCAGCAGGAAGAATACCACCGCCATCGACACGAGCAGCACCCATTTCTCGCGCCCGGCAACGAACGGTCCCGCGCCGATCTCGCAATCCGGGTGGCCGGGGCCGGCGGTGGGATTTGCCTCTTCCATCACAACTCTCTCGCTTGCCGCCGCGGCCTTGTCACCGGCGCGCCGACGGCGTTCACCGGGAAAGGCGGGTCAGCGCGCCGCCGCCAAGCGCGCCTGCGGCGGTGCATCGCCCAGCGCGTCGTCGGCAAGCACATCGGGCCGGCGCCAGCGCGTGCGCGCGTCCTCGCTCAGCACGAGACCGTGCCCCGGTGCGTCACGGCCATGGATGAAGCCGTCGCGAATGACATGCGTCTCTTCCACCAGATGGTCGAAATTCTGATAGCTGTATTCCAGCCAGTCGACCTCGGGCAGCGCCAGCGCCATGTTGACGCCGATCTCCAGAAAGCTGTTGCCGAGCGTGATCGGCACGCCGTGCTCGGCGGCAAGCCAGCCGATCCGCATTACGTCGGTGACATGGCCATGGACGTTGATCATATCGGCGACCTGCGCCTCGATCAGCGCGCGCTTGCCCGACACGTCGAGATATTCGCCCGAATTGAGCAATGTCGGCCCGATCCCCGCACGAAGCACGCGCAGCCCTTCGAAATCGTGGCGCAGGATCGGGTCTTCCATCCAGTAGATCGGATGACCGGCGTTGCGCATCGCCTCCAGATTGGCGATCGTCTGGCGCGGCGACCATGCCTCGTTCGCGTCGATCATCACCAGCTTGTCGCCGCCAACCGCCTTTTTGAGCAGGGCGAGCCGGTGAAGGTCGCGGTCGAACTCGGGATGCCCGACCTTGATCTTGAAAGCGGTAAAGCCTTGTTCGGCGGCGCGGCCGAACAGTTCGGAGAAATCGTGATCGGACAGGTGATAATCGAGTCCGCTGGCATAGGCGCGGACCCTGTCGCGATCTCCGCCGCCGAGCAGTTTCCACAAGGGCATCGCGACCGACTTCGCGAAAAGATCCCACACCGCCTGTTGCAGCGCCTCACCAAAGCCGATCGAATGGACACGGTTGTTGCCGCCGCGCGGCCGCGCCACGCGGTGCGCCAGCGTCGCCGGCGACTGCCCTTCGATATTCGGCCAGACCTCTTCGGCGAAGACGCGGACGATCTCGCTCTCCGCCGGCAGCGGATAGAACAGCGTCTGCAAGAAGCCCAGGCCTCGCGTCCCGTCGTCCGCGACAAGTTCGACCGCCGCGACATGAACGGCGTCGGCACGCACCTGACTGTCGCCGATCGTGCGGTCACGACCGAACTGAAAGCGCGTGATTTGAAAGTCGACTATCCGCATTTTCCCCACTACAGTCTGGTCAGATTGCCCTATTTGAAATATCAGAACACCATTGAGATATGGCAGATAAGAAAATGAAGCAAGCGGCAAGTTCGAAGCAGACCAAGACCCGCGCAGTCTCCACAGAGCATGAGCGGTTGAGCGATATCGCCTATCGCAAGATCCTCGAAGGGCTGTTCGACCGCACGGTGCCCGCCGGCGCATTCGTTTCGCAGAATGCGCTGGTCGGGATGCTGGGGATTCCGGTTCAGCCGCTCCGCGACGCGCTGCGCGTGCTCGAAGCCGAAGGCGTGCTGACCATTCATCCGCGCTCGGGGATCCAGTTTCTCAAGCCCGACCTGGAACTCGCGCGTTCGACCTATCAGTTCCGCACGATCATCGAACGTTCGGCCGCGCGCAGCTATGCCGAATCGGGCGATGCGCAGGAAATCGCGGGCATGATCGCCGAGCACGAAGCGTTGATCGCCGAAATCGAGGGCGGCGCCTTCGGGTCCGAGACGATCGACAAGCTCGACGATCTCGAGGAACGGCTCCATGGCGGGATGCTCGCCAGCCTGCGCAACCCGCTGGTCGAGAACACGGCGCGGCGGCTGAAAAACTATGTTCGGCTTATCCGCCTCGAACGACTGGTCACGCAGCCGCTCGCGCTGCGCACGCTGCGCGAGCATATGAACATTCTACATGCGATCGAAAAGCGCGATCCCGACGCCGCCGAGGCCGCACTGGCGGCGCATTTCCAGGCGGCGCTACAGCGTATATTGGGCATGTTCTGACCGGTGCGCATCGTCGACGCGCATCAGCATTTCTGGAAGATCGGCGGCCCCGGCCATAGCTGGCCCGATGCGGAATGGCCGCGCATCCACCGCGATTTCGGTCCCGACGACTTGCGTGACGAAGCGGGCGATCTCGACCTTGTCGGCACCGTGCTCGTCCAGTCGCAGCCCGACGACCGCGACACCGACTGGATGTGCGCGACAGTCGGCAACGACCCGCTCGTCCGCGCCATCGTCGGCTGGGTCGATTTCGAACGCGCCGACGCCGCCGAGCGCATCGCCGACCTCGCCGGACGCGACAAGCTGGTCGGGTTGCGCCCGATGCTGCAGGCGATCGACGACAGCAACTGGATCCTGCGCGACGACATCGTCCCCGCGATCGCCGCCATGATCGCGCATGGCCTGCGCTTCGACGCGCTGGTCCAGCCGCGCCACCTGAAATCGCTGCGCCGCTTCGCCGTCGCCTGGCCCGACCTGCCGATCGTCATCGACCACGGCGCCAAGCCTTTTGCGGCGACCGGCGAACTCGATCCGTGGCGCGACGACATGACCGCACTCGCCGCGCTGCCCAACATCTGGTGCAAGCTGTCGGGATTGCGCACCGAACAAGCGCCGGGACAGCAGACGGACGCGCTGCGCCCCTATGTCGCCCACATCCTCAAGGTCTTCGGCCAGCGCACGATGTGGGGCAGCGATTGGCCGGTGCTGCTTCACACCGGCGACAGCTATGGCGACTGGGTTCGCGATACGCGTGCGCTTGCCGGTGCGCTGAACGAAGCGGCGGAACAGCGGCTGTTCGCCGGCGCGGCAATGCAATTCTACGGCCTCGATGCTTGACCTTGAGGTATGAGGATCGGTATCTGAGATATCAAAACTACTGATCGGGAGATTGCTCGCGCCATGATCGATTGGTCCGCCCTCGGCAAACTAGGATTCGGCGCCGGGTCGATCGGCAATCTCTACCGCGCGATGACGGATGAGGCCGCGGCGGAAACGGTCTGCGCCGCATGGAGTGCGGGATTGCGCTATTTCGATACCGCGCCGCATTACGGCTTCGGCCTCAGCGAAAAGCGGCTCGGCGCGACGCTGCCCGGACTCGACCCCGACGAGCGGGCTATCGTTTCGACCAAGGTCGGGCGACGGCTCGACCCGGTCCCCGGCAAGGACCTCGGACAGCTCCGTCAGGGCTTCGTTTCGCCCGAACCGGTCGAAAGCTTCTTCGACTACAGTTATGACTCGATCATGCGTTCGTACGAAGCGAGCCGGAAACGGCTGCGGCGCGACCGCATCGACATTCTCTATTGTCACGATATCGGCCGCTTCGCACATGGCGACGACCATCCCGCACGCTTCGCCGAGTTCATGAACGGCGGCTACAAGGCGATGCGCGAATTGCGCGACGGCGGCGCGGTCGGTGCGATCGGCCTCGGCGTCAACGAGTATCAGGTTTGCGAAGAGGTCATGGCCGAGGGCGATATCGACGTCGTTCTGCTCGCCGGCCGCTACACGCTGCTCGAACAGGACTCGCTTTCTACCTTTCTGCCGCTGTGCGAGGCGCGCGACGTCAGGATCGTGCTCGGCGGCCCCTATAATTCGGGCATCCTCGCCAAGGGCGTGCGCGGGCGGGCGGTCGGGCATTACAACTACGAACCCGCACCGGCGAAGATCGTCGAACGTGTCGGCGCGATCGAGGATGTGTGCGACGCGCACGGCGTGCCGATGATCGCCGCCGCGCTGCAATTCCCGCTCGCGCATCCGCAGGTAGTGAGCGTTATTCCAGGCATGAACTCACCCCGCCAGGTCCAGGCGGCGATCGACCTGATGGCGGTCGCCATTCCGCCCGCGCTATGGGCCGACCTCAAGGACAAGCGGCTGATCCGCGCCGATGCGCCGGTCCCGCACGACTGACAAGAAGGACAGCAAGCCGCATGAAGCGCCTCGAAAACAAGACCGTCATCGTCACCGCCGCCGGCCAGGGCATTGGCCGGGCCAGCGCCGAACTGTTCGCGCGCGAAGGGGCGCATGTCCATGCCGCCGACATCAACGGCAAGGCGCTGGCGACGCTGGGTGGGTGCGAAACCCATGTTGTCGACCTGCTCGACGGCGAAGCGATCAGGGCCTTCGCCGCAAAGGTCGGCGCGGTCGATGCGCTGTTCAACTGCGCCGGCTTCGTCCACGCCGGCGCGATCCTCGATTGCGACGAGGCTGACTATGATTTCTCGTTCGATCTCAACGTAAAATCGGCCTATCGCATGATCCGCGCGGTGCTGCCCGGCATGATTGAAAAGGGCGGCGGGTCGATCGTCAACATGTCGTCGGTGGCGGGATCGGTGATCGCGGTGCCGGGCCGCTTCGTCTATGGCGCGTCCAAGGCGGCGGTGGTCGGGCTGACCAAGTCGGTCGCCGCCGATTATGTGAAACAGGGCATTCGCTGCAATGCGATCTGTCCGGGCACGGTGCAGTCGCCTTCGCTCGACGAGCGCATGGCAGCGACCGGCGACGCCGACAAGGCACGCGCCGATTTCGTCGCCCGCCAGCCGATGGGCCGCCTCGGCAGCGCGAACGAGATCGCCGAACTCGCGCTCTATCTCGCCAGCGATCTTTCCTCCTACACCACCGGCACGATCAACGTGATCGACGGCGGCTGGGCGAACACATGACGGAGCGCGTCTGCCTCGCCCTTGATCTGGTCGACGATACCGATCTGATTGCCGAATATGAGCGCTTTCATGCGGTCGGCAATTCGGACCCGGCCGTCATCCAGTCGATCCGCGACGCCGGCATCGCCAATATGGAAATCTATCGCGCCGGCGATAGACTGTTCATGATTATGGACGTGACCGAAGACTATGATGCCGCCGCCAAGGCAAAGGCCGACGCCGCCAATCCGGCGGTGATGCGCTGGGTCGAGAAGATGGCGCGGTTCCAGAAGCCTGTTCCCGCCGCCGGCCCGGACGGCAGCTGGATCGAAATGGATCGCATCTTCCGTCTGGCCGATCATCGGGGGCTCGACGGCCGGTGATCGTCTCCTCGACGCTGGACTTTCGCGAGGCCGCGAAGCGCCGCCTCCCGCCCTTCCTGTTCCATTATGCCGATGGCGGCGCCTATGCCGAGGCAACGCTGGAACGCAACGTCGCCGATCTGTCGGGCATCGCGCTACGCCAGCGCGTACTGCGCGACGTCGCCGATCTGGACCTGTCGACCGATTGGTTCGGCCGCCGCGTGCCGATGCCGGTTGCGCTCGGGCCTGTCGGTATCAGCGGCATGTTCCGCCGCCGCGGCGAGGTGCAGGCGGCGCGCGCGGCGTCGAGGGCCGGCCTCCCCTTCTGTCTGTCGACCGTCGGCATCTGCTCGCTCGACGAACTGACGCGTGCGGTGCCCGAGCCGATCTGGTTCCAGCTCTATGTCATCCGCGACCGCGCCTTCATGCGCGACCTGCTTGCGACCGCACGGGAAAAGGGCGCCGAGGCGCTGGTCTTCACCGTCGACATGCCGGTGCCGGGCGCACGCTACCGCGATGCCCATTCGGGCATGTCGGGACCGAACGCGCCGTTGCGCCGCGTACTGCAGGCGATGACCCATCCCCGTTGGGCATGGGACGTCGGTCTGATGGGCCGCCCCCACCGCCTCGGCAATCTTGAGCCGGTGCTGGGCAAGGCAAGCGGCATGAACGACTATATGGGCTGGCTCGGCGCCAATTTCGATCCGTCGATCGCGTGGAAGGATCTCGACTGGATTCGCGCCGAATGGGACGGCCCGCTGATCATCAAGGGCATTCTCGATCCCGAAGACGCGCGCAAGGCGGCGGCGATCGGCGCCAACGGCATCGTCGTCTCCAACCATGGCGGCCGCCAGCTCGACGGCGCTTTGTCCTCGGCACGCGCGCTACCCGCCATCGCCGATGCGGTCGGCGACCGGCTCACCGTGCTTGCGGACTCGGGCGTGCGCTCGGGCCTCGATGTGGTGCGAATGCTGGCGCTTGGTGCGAAGGGAGTGTTGCTCGGCCGCGCCTGGCTCTATGCGCTTGCCGCCGATGGCGAGGCCGGTGTCACGCAATTGCTCGATCTCATCGAAAAGGAAATGCGCGTCGCCATGGCGCTGACCGGCACACGCAACATCGCCGAGATCGGCCGCTCTATCCTCGCCTGAGCGGCGCCCCGCCACCCTGATCGTCCACCTGTCCGTAAAAGAATGGGCGCGTGCCGGGGAGGCACGCGCCCAAGCGGGGAGAGACGGAGCTTCCGCGCGTTCAGAAGCGCGCGCGGACACCGAGCGAATAGCGCCGTCCGGTCGTGCGATACTCCTTGGTCCGGTCGGTCGTGGTCGAATAGATGAACTCGTTCGAATCGGTCAGGTTGAGCGCATTCGCCGTGAGCGACAGATTGTCGGTCAATGCGATCGTCAGGCTGGCGTCGAGCTGACCATATGCGTCGAAATATTCGGGATCGCCGTTGCGCCCGTTCGCCACCTGCAGGAAACGGTCGCGCCAGGTATAGGCAACGCGCGCCTGAACCGGCCCCTTTTCGTAAAAGCCGACCAGCGTATAGCTGTTGGGCGACAATCCTTCGAGGCCATAGCGCACACCGGTAACATCGTTGGCATAGTTGGCGGTGCTGTCGACATAGGTGTAGCTCGCTTCCGCGCCGAGTCCGCTGAACGCGCCGGGCAGGAAATCGAACGTCTGGCGATAGCCGACCTCGACACCCTTAACCTTGGCGCCCTCGCCATTGGCCGGCTGGGTCACCTGGAATATTACCTGATCGACCTGTTGCGGCGTGGTCTGCAGCGATACGAACGAATCGATATCTTTATAGAACGCCGTCGCCGACAGCACGCCGAGCTGCTGGAAATACCATTCGAGCCCGATTTCCGCCTGCTTGGCGCGGAACGGCAGCAGGTCGGGATTGCCGCGGCGGATCGTCTCGTTGCCGGGGTTGGTCTGGATGCTCTGCGCCGGCGACAGGTCGTCGAGCGTCGGGCGCGTCATCACCTTCGACGCGGCAAAGCGCAGCAACAGATTGTCGGTGAGGTCGAGCCGCACGTTCATCGACGGCAGGACATCGGTATAGTGGCCGTCAAAGTCGATCGGCACCACGTCCGACACTTCGATGATGTTCTGACCCTGACCGTTCGGCCGCGCGCTCAGAATGGTCTGCGCCGCGCCGGCCGAGGTGAAGTGCGTGTCTTCGACCCGCACGCCAGCGTTCACCGCGAGCGGCATTCCGCCGATATCGGTCTTCCAGTCCGCCATCAGATAACCGAGCCAGACGCGCTCGGTGACCAGCGAACTCTGCGCCGGGTCGTAGTGCGGAAATTCGTACAGCGATTCACCGTCCGCGGTGCGGTAGTCCTGCAGCGAGCGGATCAGTTCGAGCGGATCATAGCCGACCCAGTCGCGGACGATGTTGCCGCCCCCGTACTTGCTGAAGAAGTTCATGTCGGTGGCGTGGAACAGGCCCGAGGGCATCGGATAATAAAGCGTGCCGCCGCAAAAGGCACATTGTCCGCCGAACGATTGCGAATAGGCGTCCTGGTCCTTGTCGCGCGTCTGGCGCGACACACCGGCGTGGAGGGTCAGCGCATCGCTGACCTCATAGCTGCCGTCGATTTTCGCTTCGAAGGTCTTGTCGGTGCGCAAATCGCCGCCGTCGATGAAATAGTGCGCGCCGATATGTTCCAGGTCGATCGGCGCGTCGGCGTAATCGGGGCTGGAGAAGCCATAATCGTAAATCGGGTTGCCCGAGCGCCGATCATACCACATGGTCATGCCCGTGCGGCGGATCGTGGTAAAATAATTACCGGTCCTGCCATTCAGGCTCGCCTTCGAATAGCTGACGTCGACCGCGAGATCGAGCGGCCCCTTGTTCCATTCGGTGTTCAACCCGATCAGGAAGGTGTCGGACTTGCGCGGCGTGCGCTGGATGATCTCGTCGACGAAGCCGCCCTCGAGCTTCTGATAGACCGCAGAATTTCCTTCGAGCACCTGATCGACCAGCGTGCCGCCGCTGAAATCGTAGGCCAGACCGGTATAAAGATCGAGTTGGTCGAGATGCGTGTAGAGCGTGTCGAGCGTGAACAGCAGATTGTCCGTCGGCTTGAGCTGCACCGTGCCCGACAGGCCGAACCGCTCCTTGTCCGAAACGACGAAGAAGGGCGACAGATTCGACGGCGTATCGACATTCGTGAAATCGTCGACATCAGGGCCGAGGCGTCCCTCGAAATAGCCGCCATCGGTACTCGACCGCTTCACATGGCCCGCACCAATGGTGAATTCATCGTCGCGGGTCTTGCGATTAATGTACGAGGCGGAGATGGCGACGCCGAACGTTCCGGCTTCGTTGCGCACGCTGACCAGCGTCGACAGATTCGGGCTGAACGCGTCGCGCAACTCGCTATAATCGGCGCGTGCCGATGCCGCGACGACATGCTCATTCTGGTCGAGCGGTCGGATCGTGCGAATATTGACGGTGGCGCCGATACTCGCGCCATTGATCGCCGCAGTCGGGCTCTTATAGACATCGGCCCCCGCGATCAGTTCGGACGGCAAAACGTCGAAGCTGAATGCCCGGCCGACATTGTCGGTGGCCAGCGTACGGCCGTTAAGCGTAACGGCGTTGAAATCGGGACCGAGGCCGCGCACCGACACGAACTGGCCGTCGCCGCGATTGCGCTCGATGGTGACGCCGGGGATGCGCTGCAACGATTCCGCGACATTCTGATCGGGCAATTTGCCGAGATCTTCCGAAGTGATCGAGTCAACGACATTGATCGATTCGCGTTTGATTTCCAATGCGCGTGAAATGCTGCCGCGGATACCGGTGACGACGATTTCCTGCGTCGCATCGGCTGCCGAGGGTCTCGACTGGACGTCGACAACCGGCCGTCCGTTCCCATCGTCAGTTGGAGCGGACGCCGGTTGCGCAGTGTCGCCCTGCTGCCCGGCGTCCTGCCCCAGGGCCGGGGCGGCGCCCCCCGCCATCACGGCGCAAGCGGCGATTCCGCATAGAAGTTTGGTGGTGACTTTCATCGTCTATCTCCTCTCCTGGACCGTGACATTCAGATGTCATCTTCATCCATTGAGATATCAGAATAGCGCGGATGAAATTCTATGCAATGGCGAATCGCAGCGGTCGCGCGCCACCCGCACGCCCACTGCAACACGGTTGAGAAGTTCCTGACGAAAGCTGAAATTCTTGTCAGTCGCGCGGCAGCACGTCGATCGCCGAGACCAGTGCTTCGCCGCGATCGGCCGCGAAATCGAGCCGCAGCACACCGTTCCGCGCGGCGCCCGTCATGCGAATCGTCGCAGCGCGCAGCGTCCCACCCGCCAGCCGCGCGGGGTCGATGCCGCGGCGGGTTTCGCCGCCGCTCGCGGTGACCGAAAATACGCGCTCGCCGGGTTTCAGGCCCTCGGGTTCGAACAGGTGGATGACCACCCGGTATTCACCGTCCGGCACCGGCAGGTCATACCCGAACCGCTGCGCCGCGCGCCAGCTTGCGTACAGTTCCGGCGTTTCGGTCCCGACCACCTTTTTGGGCGGATTGGTGTTGCTGCCGTCGCCGGCATACAGCTCGCGCTTGAACGGGTTGAGCGTGTGTCCGGTGCCGCCGTCGAAATAATTGTCGGAGCCATAGCGCGTGCCGTTGGCCAGCCGCACGCCCGTCAGCGTTCCGGCCCGAACGTGGAGCGCGCGCTCCGGCCCGTCATAGGTCCAGGCGATCGCGTCGGTCGCGATCCGCCCGTCCCGCTCGGCGCTGGCGCGCAACCGGTTCACACCCATTGCGAGGCGCACCTTCGGCCAGACGCAGACATGATCCGCGCATCGCGCGCTCCCGATCGCCCGATCATTGAGCGTCAGTTCGGCCCGCGCGGCATTGCTGTATGCGCGGACATCGACGGTGCGATAGGCGCGATCGACATAGTGCCGCTCCGCGAGATGGAGGATCGGCGCGTCGGTCCGCCACGCCGCCTGATAGAAATAATAGGCATCCTTCTTCGTCTTGCGGTCGAAGGTCACCAGACCCTTGGTGTTGATGTCGCTCGAATCGCCCTCCTGCCGGAGGTCGCTCGTCGAATCGAACATCTGCCAGACATAGCTGCCCCACAGGAAATCGAGCGGTTCGAGCGCCTTCCACGACAATTCATGGATCGCGGCTTCGGCCTCTTCGGGCTGCGGGCGCGAAATGCTCTCCAGCTTGCCGCCACGGACATTGTCGGTGTGCTGGGTGACCGCACCGCCGCCGCCATATTCGCCGACGCCGATGGGAAGTCCCGGATGTTCGGCGTGCAAGCCCCCCATCACGTCGCCCAGCCGGGCCGCATCCTCGACATGGCCCGTCGAATACCAGCCGAGATAGAGGTTGTAACCGACCGTGTCGGCGCTGCCGGATGTCCGCTCCTGCCCCTTGTCGATTTCGCCGGGAAGCGGTTCGCAGCATACCGCCAGCGTCGTGGGGCGCGTCGCATCCTCGGCTTTGGCGACCCGGTCGAGCGCTTCCATCGCGGCCCGCGCGCCGCCTTTGGGCGTCAGCCCCTTGGACGACCAGTTGGTCACCTCGTTGCCGATCGACCAGAAGCCGACCGAAGGGTGGTTGTAATTCTGCCGGATCAGTTCCTTCAGTTGCCGGCGCGCACTCGCCATCATCGCCGGCGGCATGTCTTTTTCGCCCTTGGGTGCGGTCAGATTGACCAGGCCAAGCTCCGCCCACAGGATCATGCCGTGCCGGTCGGCGAGGTCATAGAAGGGCTGCGCCTGGTTATAGTGCGACAGCCTGATGGTATTGGCGCCGAGTTCCTCGATCAGCCGCATGTCCTCGGCATGATCGTTCCGGCTCAGCGCCCAGCCCTTGTCGAGCCTGTCCTGATGACGGGTGACGCCGTGCAGTTCCACGTGCCGGTCGTTGAGGAAGAATCCCTTGTCGGCGTCGACGCGGATCGTTCGCAGTCCGAGCGGCTGCTCGACGCGGTCGAGCAATGCGCCGCTGGGGTCGCGCAACTCGACGGTGGTGCGATAGAGATAGGGATCGCGCCGTCCGTCCCAGCGGCGCGGATCGGCGATCGACAATTCGGCCGATACCGAGCGCGCAGCGCCGGCGGCAAGCGACACATCCTGCCTGTCGCTTGCAACCGCTCGACCCGACGCATCGCGGATGGTGGTGACCAGCCGAAAGACGCCGTCGCGCTTGGCATCGTTGCGAAGCTCGGTGCGAACGGCCACCCGGGCCGACCGGTCATCGAGCGCGAGCACCCGTTCATACACGCCCGCGCTGCCATAATCCTGCAACTCGACATGCGCCTGGCCGACGCGGATCAGCGACACCGGTCGATAGAGCCCGCCATACATGAAGAAGTCACCGGAGATCGGCACGATGTTCGCTGTCGCGCTCCCCGGATCGGGCGCCGAATTATCGACGCGCACGGCGAGCACATTGTCGCCCTCGCGAAGCGCATCGGTCGCATCGAGGCGGAAGCGCGAGAAAGCGCCTTCGTGCCGCCCGAGCTTCTCCCCATTGAGCCACACATCAGCGATGATGCTGGCGGCGTCGAACTGCAGATAGGCGCGGCGACCATCGGCCGGCGGCGCGGTGAAGCGCAGCCGATACCAGCCGATGCCGCGCGTCGTGTCGGCATCGGAGCGTCGCGTCTCATCATAATTGCCGATCCGGTTCCAGTTATGCGGCACCGAAACGCGCTGCCAGCGCCTGTCATCGAACCCGGCGGCGCGAGGATCGGCCTCTGGTTGTCCGAGATGGAAGCGCCACCCGTCTGATAAATTTTGCGCAACGCGACCGGGTGCGGTATGGGTATGGGATGCCTCGGCGGAGGCCGGACGCGCTACCGCGCCCAGGGCGGTCAACACGAGCAACCAGCAGAAGAACCGGGGGAAATGCCGGCGATGAGGCGATTTCGGGCGGAGGTTCATGATAACGCTACCCTCTCTGTAATTCTGCGATTCCCGTTTAATCACGAGTTCGAGACGGCATGTAGTTGCCCAACCCAAGCCCGTTGTGATATCAGATAGATTATGAGATATTTCTTCACCGGCATCAACCGCAGCCGACAGATGCCGGGCGGCCGAGATGGAATCTCCTTTTCCCTATCCCCGTCGAGCCGGGACAGCGCCGCCATTTGCGCAGTCGGACGGTTCACAGATCCGCCCCCGGCTCGACGATAACCCCCAACACAAGCGCCGCACGTCGATATGCTACGCAGCGGGCGCGACCGAGAGGATGACGGAAAGAAGCATGGTGCCGGCAACCCAGGACGCCCTGAACGAGCCCGAAATCTCTGAAGCGCCATCGGATTCGACCGGTCCGGGCGTGCCGAAACCCTCGGGAAAGGTGCGCTGGATCGTCTGCGGCCTCCTCTTCTTCGCGGTCGTCCTCAGCTATATCGACCGGCTCGTCATCGCGGTGCTCAAGCCCGAGCTTGCGACGCAGTATGACTGGTCGGAAACCGGCTATGCCGATCTCACCTTCTACTTCTCGCTTGCCTATGGTCTTTCCTATGTCCTCGCGGGCCGGGTGATGGACCGGGTCGGCGCGCGGGTCGGCTATGCGCTGGCGGTCACGATCTGGACGATCGGCCATGTGCTCCATATCGCCTTCACCAGCACGGCGGGGATGATCTGGGCGCGCATCCCGCTCGCCATCGGCGAAGCGGCGACCTTTCCTGCCGCGCTCGCCGCGACCAACGAATGGTTTCCCCGGCGCGAGCGCGCGCTCGCCATCGGCATCTTCAATGCCGGCTCGAATGTCGGCGCGATCGTGACGCCGCTCCTCGTGCCGTTGATCGCCGCGGCGTTCGGCTGGCGCTGGGCGTTCATCGCGAGCGGCGCGCTGACCGTGATCTGGGTCATCGCCTGGCTCGCCTTCTACCGCTCGCCCGATCGGCATCCGCGCGTGTCTCGCGAGGAACTCGAATATATCCGCTCGGAACCCCAGCCCCATGCCGAGCCCGCCTCGTTCCGCGCGTTGCTCAAGCTGCGCCAGACCTGGGCCTATATGGCGGGTCGGTTCCTGATCGACCCCGTCTGGTGGGTGTTTCTGTTCTGGCTGCCCGATTTCTTCAACAAACAGTTCGGGCTGACCATGCTCGAATTCGGTCCGCCGCTGGTCGCCATCTATCTGATGGCGGACGGCGGCTCGATTCTCGGCGGGCTGATCTCGTCGAAGCTGCTCGGCCGTGGCAGGTCGGTGAATGGTTCGCGCAAGATCGCCTATCTCTGCATGGCGCTTTGCACGCTGCCGATCGCCTTTGCCGCCTATGCGTCGTCGATCTGGGTCGCGATTGCGCTGATCGGGCTTGCCTGCGCGGGCCATCAGGGCTTCTCGGCCAACCTGTTCGCGCTGCCCGGAGACCTGTTTCCCCGGCGCATGGCGGGGTCGGTAATCGGGCTCGGCGGCCTTGCCGGCGCGGTTGGCAGCATGCTGCTCGCCAAGTATGCTGGGCTGATCCTCGAACTCGTCGGCAGCTATGAACCCATCTTCCTCGTCGCGGCCTGCGCCTATCTCATCGCGCTGGCGGTCATCCATCTGATCCTGCCGCGCTATTCCGCCCTTACTCCCGAGCAAATCGAGAATATCCAATGACTGCTTTGACCCTTCATCCCGACCGCCTGTTCCCGGCCGAACCGACGACCCGCGACATCGCGCGGCGGCTCTATGCGGAAATCGCGGGCCTGCCGATCATCAGCCCGCACGGCCATACCGACCCGGCGTGGTTCGACGAGAACCGGCCGTTCGAGGACGCGGCGAGTCTGCTCATCATCCCCGACCACTACGTCTTTCGGATGCTGTTCAGCCAGGGGGTGAAGCTGGAGGATCTGGGCGTGCCCCGCGTCGACGGCGGGCAAACCGAGCAGGACCACCGCGCCATCTGGCGGCGCTTCGCCGAAAACTATTACCTCTTCCGCGGCACGCCATCGCGGATGTGGCTCGACTGGGTGTTTGCCGAGATGTTCGGCATGACCGAGATACTCTCGGCGGAGAATGCGGACCGCTATTACGACGCGATCGGCGCCGCGCTCGCCACCGATGCGTTTCGCCCGCGCGCGCTGTTCGAGCGGTTCAATATCGAGGCGATCGCCACCACCGAAAGCGCGCTCGACCCGCTCGATCATCACCGCAGCATCGCCGCGAGCGGCTGGCAGGGCCGGGTCATCACCACCTACCGCCCCGACGCCGTGGTCGATCCCGATTATGAGGGCTTTGCCGACAATGTCGACAGGCTGGGCGAGATCACGGGCGAAGACGTCGCCACCTGGTCCGGCTATCTGGACGCGCATCGCAACCGCCGCGCCTATTTCCGCGAGGTGGGCGGCGCGACCGCGAGCGACCACGGCCACCCGACGGCGACCACCGCCGACCTGTCGCCGGCCGATGCGGAAAAGCTCTATGCGAAGATACGCTCGGGCGATTTCAGCGCGGCCGAGGCCGAGCTGTTTCGCGGCCAGATGCTTACCGAAATGGCGCGGATGAGCATCGAGGACGGCATGGTGCTGCAGATCCATCCTGGCGCGCACCGCAACCATAACGACCTGGTGATGCGCGCCTTCGGCCGCGACAAGGGCGCCGACATCCCGACCCAGACCGACTATGTGACCGCGCTCCAGCCGCTCCTGGGCCGCTATGGCTCGGACCCGAAGCTGTCGGTCGTCATCTTCACCCTCGACGAGGACAGCTACAGCCGCGAACTCGCCCCGCTCGCCGGGCACTACCCGGCACTCAAGCTCGGCCCGCCCTGGTGGTTTCACGACAGCCCCGAAGGGATGCGCCGCTTCCGCGAGCGCGCGACGGAGACGGCCGGCTTCTACAACACCGTCGGGTTCAACGACGACACGCGCGCCTTCCTCTCGATCCCGGCGCGGCACGACGTCGCACGGCGGATGGACTGCGCCTTCCTCGCCCGTCTCGTCGCCGAGCACCGCCTGCCCGAGGACGAAGCGCACGAGGTTGCGCACGCCCTCACCTACGACCTCGTCAGGAAGGCCTATAAGCTGTGAGCAGGCGCCTTTGCGAAACCATGCTTTCTGGCCTTCCCGCGGGTGTCGCCCGGCCCGGATATGATCGCTCGGCGGTCAAGCACGGTGTCGTCCATCTCGGCATCGGTGCGTTCCACCGCGCGCATCAGGCGGCCGTGTTCGATGCTGCGCTGGACGCCGGCGACCTGCGCTGGGGGATTACCGGTGTCTCGCTGCGGTCGGCCAGCGTCCACGACCAGCTCGCGCCGCAGGACGGGCTTTACAGATTGGTCGTGCGCGATGGGGACGCCGAAGACATCCGCGTCATCGGCGCGGTGGCGCGCGTGCTCGTCGCGCCCGACGACCCGGCGGCGGTGGTCGACGCGCTCGCCGACCCCGACACGCATATCGTCACGCTGACGGTGACCGAGAAGGGCTATAAGCTCGACCCCGCGACCGGTAATCTCCGCGAGGACGACAGCGATATCGCCGCCGACCTCGCCAATCTCGCCGCGCCGAAGACGGTGCCGGGGCTGATCGTCGCGGGGCTGGCGAAGCGCAAGGCGGCGGGCCTGCCGCCGTTCACCGCGATCAGTTGCGACAACCTGCCGCACAACGGTCGGCGGCTTGCGCGCGCGGTGCTCACCATGGCGCGCGCGCATGACGGCAAGCTTGCCGACTGGATCGAGACGCAAGGGGCATTCCCGCAGACGATGGTCGACCGCATCGTGCCCGCGACCACACCAGGTGACATCGCCGCGCTGTCCGAGATGCTGGGGGTCGAGGATCGCGGCATGGTCAAGACCGAGCCGTTCACCCAATGGGTGATCGAGGACCGGTTCGCCGGCCCGCGTCCCGACTTCGCGGCGCTCGGCGTGCAACTCACCGATGCCGTGCCGCCCTGGGAGGACGCCAAGCTGCGCCTCCTCAACGGCGCGCATTCCGGGCTCGCCTATCTCGGCGGGCTGGCGGGCGTCGATTTCATCCATCAGATGATCGCGCGCGACGATGCGCGGCGCTTTGTCGAGACGCTGTGGGACGAGGCGCAAGCCACGCTCACGCCGCCGCCGGGGCTCGACATCGCCGCCTATCGCGCCGAGTTGATGGCGCGCTTCGCCAACGCCGCGCTCCACCACCGCACCCGCCAGATCGCCATGGACGGATCGCAGAAACTGCCCCAGCGCCTGCTCGCCACCATCGCCGCACGGCGCAAGGCCGGGCAGGCTTCGCCCGCCCTAACCCTCGCGGTCGCCGCATGGATGCGCTGGCAGGAAGGCGTCGACGATGCCGGCGAAACCTATCCGGTCGACGACCCCATGGCCGACCGGACCGCCGCCGCGCTCGACGGATGTACCAGTTCCGAGGCGCGCGTTAGGGCGCTCCTCGCCCTCGACGCCATCTTTCCCGCCGGACTGGCTGAGGATGCGGCATTCACCGCCGCGCTGACCAGTTGGCTGACGGTTCTCGAACGTGACGGCGCGCTGGCGGCGCTGGCGAAGGCCTAGCGCGCCAGTTCGCGGTCGGCGAAGGCGATATACTTCGCCCAGTCCTCGGCGGTGATATCGTGTTTTCCGGCGCGGATGTGATAGCCGATCCGGCGCCCGACCGATCGGTCGGGCGCCGGCATCGCGTCGGCCTCCAGCCCCTTCATCCCGTAGAGATGATAGACCGGATCGGCGCCGCGCGCGGCCAGGAATTCGCCCTTGGGGTCCGACCACAGATCCCCGGTCGCGCTCGCGACATAGACCGGCCGCGGCGCGATGAGCGCGATCAGTTCGTGCGCGTCGATCGGCAGCGCATCCTCGTGCCGCGCATAGGTCTTGAAGCGCGGCGCAAACCAGTAATCGTTCATCACCCGGATCGTCTCGCCGAACCGCCGCCGGTAGAGCGCGGCTCCGCCATTACCCGAATCGTTCGAAACGACCATGGCGAAGCGCGGATCGCGTGCGCCCGCCCACAAGGCCGCCTTGCCATAACGCGAATGGCCGATGACGATCACGCGCGAGGCATCGACCGCAGCGTCGGTGGCGAGATAGTCATAGACCCGGCTCAGCCCCCAGGCCCATGTCGCGATCGCGCCCCAATGCGACGGATCGGACGGACTGGTGCCATAATGCGGCTGGACGCTCTGAGCGACCATACCGTCGCCGTCGGGATAGAGATCGCCCGGAAAATAGGTGGCGACGCCGTAGCCGGCTTCAAGGATCTGGCGCAGGGGCCACTGGGCGGACTCGATTCCGCGCGACCGCGCAGTAGCATGATGCTTGACGATCCCCTCGCCCGGCGCGGCCACCCAACTCGTCGCGATGGCGATGGCGGGATCGGCCGCGACCGCCTGATTGCCGTGAAAGTTCAGCCCGACAAAGACCGGCGCCGGCCCCTTCGCGCGAGCGGGTAGATAGATGAGGACCGAGGTCTGCGGCCCGCGCTCGGTGCCGTCGAGCAGGATCGTCACCTGCTTGCGGATCGCCAGTCCGCCGAGCGCGCGATCATCGCGGTCGGTGACTACGAAGCGCATGTCATGCGGCGGGGGCGGCGCGGCACCGTAAATGGTATCGCGAAACAGCCCCAGCAGTTCGGGCCTTCGTTCGCCCTCCCATTGCTGCACGCTCTTTACCGCCGCGCCGTCGGAAGTCTCCAACGGGTCGGGCAGCACATAGGACGGCACCTTCGCCTCGTCGAAATTCCCGTCGAGCTGCGCTGCGGCCGGAGCGATTGCGGCGAGCATCATGGTCAAGGCGATCGCGATGCGAAAACTCATCGCCCCTCCTTAAGACAGAGACGGGCCGGAGGCGCCAGCGCGCTTCCGACCCGATCCCCCTTTTGCTTCCGACAAGGTCAGAAGTTCACGTGAAAGCCGAGCTGGTACGAACGGTCGAGCTGGTTCGATAGCGTCGGCCGCATTGGCGTGCCGTAATATTGGTTCTGATAGGCGACCGTGGCGTTGACCATATCGGCTTTGATCGAAAGCCAGTCGGTGACGTAATAGGTCGCCGAAAGGTCGAGCGATTCCTGCGGCGCGTTCCACAAAGTGCCGAATTCACTGGCCGAATTGCTCTGCACGCTCTTCGACCGCCAGTTGTACGAAACGTGGAGCGAAATCGGCCCCTTCTCATAGATTCCGGTCAGGTTGTACGAATTCTTCGACAACTGGTCGGCGGGTACGCGCTGCGGGATGTCGATCACGTCGAGCGCGCTGTCGACATAGGTATAGTTACCCTGGAAGCCGAGGCCGTCGAACGGTCCCGGCAGGAAGTCGAAGAACTGCTGATAGCTGACCTCGAACCCGCGAATGCGGCCATTGCCGCTGTTGCGCGGGCGGCTGACCGAATAGGTCTCGCCGTTGATCTGTTCGTCGGCGTAGAATTTCTGAATGAAGCCGGTGACGTCCTTCTGGAACACCGACACCGCGGCATAATTCGAGCGCCCGAAATAATATTCCAGCGAGGCGTCATACTGGTCGGCCTGGGTCGGTCTCAGTGCCGGGTTGCCCGCGCTGGCGGTCAGGCTGACCGGATTGAGGATGACCGCCGGCGACAGATTGCCGAAATCGGGCCGGGTAATCGCCTTGGAATAGGCAAGACGGAAGAACAGGTCGGGCGTGAACTTGAACCGGACGTTTACGCTGGGCAGCCAGTTGTCATAGGGCTCGCCGCCCGTCAGCGGCTGATAATCGCCGTTGTCATCGGCGACGAGCACGGTCTGCTCGCCATCGGTGCGGACATAGCGAACGCCGAAATTGCCATCGACCGGGAGCGATCCGACATTGAAGGCGAACCTGCCCTCGAGATACCCAGCGAGCGTGGTCTCGCGATAGTCGTAATGGCTTCCGGGATCATTCGCGGCGTTGTCAAGCGGCAGGCCGAACAGCGTGCGCGTGCGGGCGGCGTCCTTCATGAACACGCCGTCCATCGCCAGCCACTGGTTGGTCGACACATCCTGATCGGTGAACAGATCGTCGAGCGTCGGATTGGTGACCGCTGAAATCGGCTGGTTCATCGCGCTCGATCCGGCCGAAAAGAAGTCGTAGATCGCGCGGTGATGCGCCCAGCGGAAACCGCCCATTACCGCAGTGATCGGGCTATCCTTGATCTCGTATGTTGCGTCCGCGCGGAACGACGGCTCACGTCCGTCGGCGGAGGTGCCATATTCGAAATAGCTCAGTGAGCTGTATGCCGCAGGATCGTTCACATCGACGCCGGAAATGGCGACGTCGGGCGTGTCGCCTTCAAGGCTTATATCGGCGCGGGTGCCACGCGTGGTCAGTGTGGCGCTGCGATAATAGAAGGGCCCTTGGCTGCGCACATAGGACGCTTCGGCGTTCAGCGTGAAGGCGCCGGACTGGTATTTGCCGCCGAATGCGATATTGACCGTGTCATAGGGATTGTCGGACGCGCCGGTCACCGAATCGATGCGCGGATTGGCGAGCGAATAGGTGGCGGGAACCGTGGTGCCGTCCTTGAAGGTCGGCGATCCGATACCCGTCGCACCGTCGGTGCGCACCGATAGCTGCTGGGTGAAGGAATGCCCGCCCGAATGTTCGTACAGCACGTCGGTATGCAGTTCGAGCTGGGGAGAGACCTGCCACTGTACCGCGCCATAAGCGGCCGACCGGACGCGGTCACCGGTTTCGTAGCGCGGCCGCACCTGGGTGGGCAGCGTCACGGTATCGGCATCTTCGCCGGCAACGCCGTTGCCGTTGACGTCGAACAACGTGTTGTTGTCGCCATAGGTGTTGGTCGAAACCTGATAGCCGGCCGAATAATAGCGCTCGAACTGGCCGCCAAGGAGAACGCCAACCTCACCCGCGCCGGTATCCCAGCGGTTCGACACGACACCCGAAACGCGCGGTCCGGCGCGGTCCTGAAATTCGGAATAGAGGGCCGAGCCGGTCAGCGCGACGTGGAAGCCGTCGAAATCGAACGGCCGCGCGGTATGGATGTTGATCAGCCCGCCAAGGCCGCCCTCGATCTGGTCGGCGGTCGCGGTCTTGTACACGTCGACGCCCGACAGAATATCCGAGGAGAAATCGAGCAGGTGCGCGACGCGATCAGTCGTGCCGAACAGAGCCCGCCCGTTCACCGTGGTCATCACCTGCTTCAGCCCGTGAATGACATAGGCATTGCCTTCGCCGCGGGTGTTGCGTGAAATCTGCACGCCCGGAATGCGCTGCAGCGTCTCGGCAATATTGGTGTCGGGCAGCTTGCCGATATCCTCGGCGACGATCGAATCCTGGATCTGGTTGGAATTTCGCTTCAGTGCCGCGGCGCTTTCCAGCGAGCCGCGCAGGCCGGTGACGACGATCTCCTGAACATCGTCCGATTGCCCCGACGGGTCTTCGGCGCTCTGCGCCTGCGCCGGAGCGGCGCAGAGCCCCGCGCCGAACAGTGCCGTCGTCGCCAGCAGCAAAATCCTGTCAGACATATCCTCTCTCCCCGCTTGATATCGCGCGTTTCGCCGCGCAGCGTCGGATTATGACGATATCAATCAACCATTCTGGTATTTCAGTCAAGCAGTTTTCACTTAGGAAAGCAACTTTCCTAATGGAAGTGCGAATTCAGTCTGATAAATTATGGGAAATCGGGGCGCGCTGTTCGTGCGCCGGGCTCAGTCGATCGTGATCGAATCGACCAACAACCCGCGGCCGTCCTCGACGGCGAGGCGGACGCTATAGCTGCCGGCGTTGATCGCCGAGTTCGTGGCGGCCTCGACCTCCCGCCAGCCCTCGCCGCCATGGAGTTGCAGCTTCACCGTGGCGACGACGATGTCGCTGCTGTCGCGCACGGTCAGCACCGCGTCACGCGGCGCGGCGCCCTCCACCAGCATATAGCGCAGGCGAACACCCAGCTTGCCGGCGATACCACTCTTCACCGGCCAGGTTATCGCGGCAGGGCCGGCGTGCATCGCGGCATAACCCTGCCCGCCATAGCCCTGCTCGACCGATGCGGTGTCGGCATTGCTGCGACGCGCGTCGTCGGCCTCTGCCTGGTGCAGCCCCTCGTCCTTGCTGAACGAGAAATTGCCCGGCGCATAAGGCGATGGCAGCGCGCGCACGGCGATGACCGGCGCATTGGCCGGAACCGCCACGCGGTCGCCCTTGTCCGCGCGCCGGGTGACGAAGCGGTATCGCGACCGGATGGTCCGCGCGCCCGCCACCGTCGCGGCGAGCGCATGGAAATCGCTGTCGGTCCACCCCTCGGGCGCCGCCGCGCGTTCGGGCAGCGCGAGATAGAGGTCGCTCTTGACGCGCAGCCGCAATTCTCCGGAGCCGCGGGCGTCGCGACCGCGCGGTTGCACGAAATCCTGGTCGAGCAGTTGATAGGGCAATTGCGTCCATCGGGCGTTACCGCGCGCGAACATCGCATCGCCATTGTCGAGATAGCGCGTCGCAACACCAGTCGTAGCATCGGCGATCAGGTCGGTGCCCGGCTCCGGCGCACGAGGCTCGCCAGTGTCGGCGCGCGATATCGCGACGCCCGACAGGATCGCCTGGCCCGACGCAACGCGCGGAAAGGAGAGCGTCAGCCAGCCGCCCGCGACATCGGCCTCGACCACCTTGCGCACCGCATGGCCGAAGCCGCTCTCGGCGAACAGGTCGAGGTCGCGCAGCACCGTCCTGCCGTTCACGGCGACGTCGAACACGCGCCAGCCGCGCGCATCGATTCCGGCGCGACCATACCAGGGCTCGACGAAGTAAAGCGCCACCCGATAGCGCCCGTCGGGCACCGCGAAGCGATAGCGCAACTGGTCGCGGCCATAGCGGAACGACTGGAACAGCGCCTGCTCGCGCGCGCCCTCGATCGGGTCGTGCGTCAAGCGGCGGCTACCCAAAGCGGGTGCGATATCGGGCCAGGCATCGGCCCAGCTCGTCCAGCCCCACTTTCCACCCTGAACGAAATGCCGGTCGCCGGCCCAGCGATGACCATCGGCGTCGGTGAACGCCTTGCCGCCGACATTGACGCGGTAGAGATAATGCTGCCCCGGCTCGGCCGCGGTGATCGCGGTGCGGTCTTTAATCAAATGGCCGGCGTCGGGCGCGGGCGGCAGGTTGTTGAGCGTGACCACGTCGCGCGCCGCGAGCTTGCCACCGACATAGCAGTGCGCAGACAGGATATCGTAGCGCACGGGAACGTCGTTCCAGACGAAGCGCTGCTCTGCATCACGCCGTTTGCGCCCCAGCGAGATCCTGCCGCCGGCATCGTTGAACAGCTCGACCGTGTCGCAGTTCGAATAAACCTCGATGCCCGACTTCATGCCCGGCCCGGTCCACCGGTCGGGCCAGGTGTGCGAGACGATATAGACCATTGGCGCGACACTCGCCGGCACCTGTCGCGCGCGGAACATGTAATAGACGTCCAGCGGCTCGCCCCACAGCGTCATCAACCCCTTGTTGTTGGCCGGGCCAATGTGATCGAGCGGGCGGATGCCGTCGAAGATCTGCGTGCCGTCGGCGCGCATCGGCCGGCCGGGATTTTCATGCGTGGTCAGCAGCCACTGGAACTGACCGACCGTGCGATCGGCGACGCTGTCGGCGAGCCGCGCCTTCTTCTGCTCGAGCGCCGCCATCCGGCCTTCGGTCCAGAGGTCACCGTCCTCGGCCGGCTCGCGGTGCAGGCCGAGCGAGCGCCACGCGCCATATTCGGCGACAAGGCCTTGCTCGCTCAGTTCCTCGGCATAACGGTCGGGATCGCCGCCATAGGTGCCCGACCAGTTCTGCGGCACGTTCCAGTCGGCGCCCTCGCCACCATTGCAGGTGACGACCAGCCGCTGCTTCGAGGCGGTGGGGTCGAGTTCGCGGATGATCGCCATCGCTTGCTCGGCAAAGGCCTTGGGAAGCTGGCTCTCATTCTGCAGCCCCCACAGAAACACAGCCGGATTGTTACGCCGCTCGCGTACCCATTGCGCGAGCAGCGCCTTGAAATTGGCGCGATAGGCGGGATTGTCGAACCAGTTATGCGCGCTGAACTGCGGCCACCACATCAGCCCGTCGCGCGCGATCGCTTCGCCATAGCGGAAATTGTGCGGATAATGCGCATCGCGAAAGGCGTTGAACCCCGCCGCCTCGACCTGCGCGACGCGCGCCGCGACCTGTTCGGGCGAAAAGGCGAAGGAATTGCCGAGCAGATGCTCATATTCGGCGGTGCCGCGCAGGGCGAACTGCTTGTCATTGACGAACAGCCGGCGATGCCCCTTCTCGTCCCGACGAATCTCGACGGTGCGAATGCCATAGGGGGTATCGAGCATGTCGATGGTTTTGCCATCGGCGACGATCGCCGCACGTAGCGTATAGAGCGTCGGGCGCTTCGGCGACCAGAGTTCCGGGTCGCGGATCGTGGGCAGCGGCGCATCGAAGCTGCCATGCGCACCCGCCGCCAAGCGATGATCCGCACGCGCTTCCGCCGCGACCGACCCGTCGGGCGCGATCATGCGCGTGACGATGGTGAAGTCGCGCACGCGGTTCGAGCCGTTTTCGACTTCGGTGCGCGCGGTCAGCCTTGCCCGTCCGGCGTCGATCGCGCCGCTATCGCCCCAGGCATAGATGCCGAACGGACGGATATGCAGCGCCGCCGTCCGCACGACATGCACCGGGCGAAAGATGCCGAACGGCTGCGACCCTTCGGAAAAGCCCGATTCGGGCTGATCGTCGCCGGGCGCCCAGGGCAGATCGGTGATCCCCTTGGGCATATCGACCCGCACCGCGAGCAGATTGTCACCGCCTCGCACCGCCTCGGTCACGTCGAGGCGAAAACTGACCAGCCCGCCGCCGTGCCGCCCCACCGGCTTGCCGTTGAGCCACACGGTGGCATAGGCGCCGACGCCCTCGAACATCAGGAAGATGCGCTCATTCCTGCCCGGCGCGGCGATCGTCAGATGCTTGCGATACCAGGCGCTGCCATGGCGCGAGCCGTTGCGCACCTGTCGATCATAGGCATAGCCCTGCCAGTTGTGCGGCACGTTGACCCGCGTCCAGCCGCTGTCGTCGAAACCGGGCTGCTGAAACGGCGCGTCGGCTTTGGGCGAAGCCTTGCCCTCGGGTCCCGTTTCGAAAAGCGCCGATTGCCAATCGCCCGCGACGGTGTGGTCGCTGCGCGCCTGCGCCGTGATCGACAGCGCGAGCGTCGCCAGCGCGATCGCGACCGCGACGATGCGGCGCAACGGGCTCACCAGTTCCACAAGGTGCCGTCGCCCAGTCGCGCAATCGGCAATTGCTTGGGTTCATAAGGATATTTCGCCGCGAGCGTCTCGTCGATATCGACGCCGTGCCCCGGCGTCTCACCGGCATAGAGATAGCCGCTCTCGAACCGGTAATCGTGCGGGAAGACCGCGTCGGTCTCGGGCGTGTGGCGCATATATTCCTGAATGCCGAAATTGGGCACCCAGGTGTCGAAATGCAGCGCCGCGCCCATGCACACCGGTGACAGGTCGGTCGCGCCGTGGCTGCCGGTGCGGACCTGGTACAGCGCGGCGAGATCGGCGATCCGGCGCAGATGGGTGATGCCGCCGGCATGGACGACGGTCGTGCGAATATAGTCGATCAACTGGTTCTGGATCAGCTCGCGGCAGTCCCAGACGGTATTGAAGATCTCGCCCACCGCGAGCGGCGTCACCGTGTGCTGCCGGATCAGGCGGAACGCCTCCTGGTTCTCCGCCGGCGTCGCATCCTCCATCCAGAACAGGCGGTACGGTTCGAGCGCCTTGCCCAGCCGCCCCGCCTCGATCGGGGTCAGCCGGTGATGGACGTCGTGGAGCAACTCGATCTCGAAACCATAGGTCGCGCGCAGCTTGTCGAACAGCTTGGGGGCGTGATCGAGATAGGCGCTCGTCGACCACAGGGTCTCGGTCGGCAGCGTGCCGTCGGCGGGTTCGTAATAAAGGTCGCCCTTGCCCACGCCGTACGCGCCCTTCACGCCGGGAATGCCGCTCTGCGCCCGGATCGCGCGATAGCCCATATCCTTGTACACGCCGACCTGGTCGACGGTCTGTTCGATATCGGCGCCGTTGGCATGGCCATAGACGAGCACGCCTTCGCGCGACCGTCCGCCCAGCAGTTGATAGAGCGGCAGTCCCGCCGCCTTCGCCTTGATGTCCCACAAGGCCGTATCGACCGCCGCGATCGCCGTCATCGTCACCGGCCCGCGCCGCCAATAGGCGCCGCGATAGAGGAACTGCCAGATATCCTCGATCCGGTGTGCGTCACGCCCGATCAGGTTCGGAACGACATGGTCGCTCAGATAGGACGCGACGGCAAGCTCGCGCCCGTTGAGCGTCGCATCGCCGATGCCGTGGATTCCCTGATCGGTCTCGATCTTGAGCGTGACGAAATTGCGTCCCGGACAGGTCACGATCACGCGCGCGTCACGAATGCGGATCACGCCCAGGTCCTTGCCGCTACCCACCTCATCAGCGTTCATCACCACCACCTGCCCCTGTCAGAAGTCGTCGCAACACCGGAATCAGCGCCGGAATGTTATCTGATAAATTGCACGCCCATCGCCGGGTGACAAGTCCCTTTTGCTCAGGTGGTGGCGAAGCGGCTCACCCGGTTGCGCAATTCGGCAGCCTCGGCGCGGACCCGTTCGATACGGTCGATTTCGGTCGCGGTCAGCAGATGGTCGATCACGCGGCCGAGATGGTCGCGCATCGCCTTGCGCGCGCCGTGCGCGTCTCCTGCGGCGATCGCATCGAGGATCGCGCGGTGATCGTCGATGCGCGGCTTGACTCCCGCACGGCGTGAACGTTCGAGCATTTTCATGCTCAAGGGCGAGCGATGCCGCACGTCCCACAGCGTCTGCACGACCAGCACCATCGCGTCGTTGCGCGTGGCTTCGGCGATGCGCAGATGGAAATCACGATCGGCGACCTCGTCCTCCAACTCCCGTTCGTTCTCCGCGACCATGCGGTCGAGGACCTCGCGCAGCGCCGCGATATCCCCGGCATTGGCGGTGACCGCGGCGAGCGCAGCGGATTCGCCCTCGACCAGCCGCCGCGCCTCGGTCAGTTCGAACGCGCCTATATCGAGGTCGGACGGCGACAGTATGTCCGCCGACCGCTCCGTGACATAAACACCCGACCCCCGACGCGCCTCGACCAGACCCATGATCTCCATCCCGATCATCGCTTCGCGCAAGGTCAGGCGGCTGACCTCGAACCGCTCGACCAGTTCGCGTTCGGGCGGCAGGCGATCACCGGGCTTGTACTTGCCGGTGGCGATCTCGTCCTGCAGCGTGTCGATGATCGCACGATAGAGTTTCGGGGCGGCGGGCGCGGTCATGCAATCTCCTGAAATGACAGCGCGGCACGCTAGCGCAAGCCGACGTCGCTGTCATTGGCGAACAACAGATCACGCGGCTTGCTTCATCCTGTCAAATCGGCATGATGTTGTCAGATATAAAAGCAGCTTTCGGGAGAGCGCGGGTGGATCTGGGACGAAGGACGATATTGCGGGCAGGCGTCATGGCACCCCTGCTTTCGGCGCCGATGTCGCGCGCATCGCAACAGCATAGGACGGCGGCGGACGCGGTGCGCCATTCACTGTTGTGGTACCAGCATCCGGCCGGCGAATGGACCGAGGCGCTGCCGATCGGCAACGGATCGCTGGGCGCGATGGTATTCGGCGGGATCAAGCGCGAACGGTTGCAGCTCAACGAGGATACGCTGTGGTCGGGCGGCCCCTATTCGAACGTCAATCCAAAGGCGCGTGCCGCGCTGCCCAAGGTGCGAGAGCTGATCTTCGCCGGCAAATATGCCGAGGCCGAGGCCTATGCCGACGCGCATGTCCAGGCGGTGCCGATGCGCGAGATGGCGTATCAGGCGCTCGGCGACTGTTTCATCGATCTGCCGCAGGTCAATGAAACTTCGGCCGCCGATTATCGTCGCGAACTCGATCTCGACACCGCCATTGCACGCACCCGCTTCACCACCGGGGGCAGGGCCTATGTGCGCGAAGTCTTCGCCTCTCCCGTTCACCACCTGATCGCGGTATCGATCCGCGCCGAAGGCGGGACCGTGTCCGCCGACTTTTCGCTCGCATCGGGGCAGCGGGTGGAAGTCAGCGCAAGCGACGCGACCCTGACGATGCACGGCGTCAACAACGAGGATCGCGGCATTGCCGGCAAGCTGCGATTCACAGCGATGGGCAAGGTCCGCGCGAGCGGTGGCATGGTCAGCGCCGACGGCCCCATATTGCGTGTGCGCGACGCCCGGTCGGTATTGTTCCTGCTCACCGCGGCGACAAGTCATCGCTCGCCGAGCGACGTTTCGGGCGATCCGAACGCGATCACCATCGGGCGTCTCGCGGCGGTCGACGGGCTGAGCTACGCCGCGCTGCGCGACGCGCATGTCGCCGAGCATCAGCGACTGTTCCGCCGCGTCTCGCTCGATCTCGGCCGGGGCGAACGCGCCGACCAGCCGACCGATCAGCGCCTCGAACACGCCGCCGACAGCGACGACCCGTCGCTTGCCGCGCTTTATTTCCAATTCGCGCGATATCTGATGATTTCAAGCTCGCGGCCCGGTACGCAGCCGGCGAACCTGCAAGGCATCTGGAACGACAGCAACCAGCCGCCCTGGCAATCCAAATACACGATCAACATCAATACCGAGATGAATTACTGGCCGGTCGACAGCGCCGACCTTTCCGAATGTATCGAGCCGCTGACCGCCATGGTCGAACAGCTCGCGGTATCGGGCGCGCGTACGGCGAAGGAGATGTACGGCGCGCGTGGCTGGGTGGCGCACCACAATACCGATCTGTGGCGCGCCTCGGGGCCGATCGACCATGCCCGTACCGGCCTTTGGCCGACCGGCGGCGCCTGGCTCGCCACCCAGCTCTGGGACCATTGGGACTATGTCCGTGACGACGCCTATCTGAAGCGCATCTATCCGTTGCTGGCGGGCGCGGCGCGCTTCTTCCTCGATACGCTGGTGCGCGATCCGCGCACCGGCCATATGGTCACCAACCCTTCGTTTTCGCCCGAGAACGACCATGGCCATGGCAGCACGCTATGCGCCGGCCCGACGATGGACATGCAAATCCTGCGCGATCTGTTCGATCGTACCGGCGCGGCGGCGAAGCGGCTTGGCCGCGACGGCGATCTGCGCCGCGATGTGGCGGCCATGCGCGACAGGCTCGCGCCCGACCGGATCGGCGCGAAGGGCCAGTTGCAGGAATGGCAGTTCGACTGGGACATGGATGCGACCGATCCGCACCACCGCCATGTCTCCCATCTCTACGGCCTTTATCCCAGTCATCAGATCAACCCCGACGACACGCCCGCCTTGACCAGGGCGGCGCGGACTTCGCTCGAGATGCGCGGCGACGACGCCACCGGCTGGGGGCTGGGATGGCGGCTGAACCTGTGGGCGCGGCTGCGCGACGGCGCGCATGCGCACCGTATCCTGATCCACCTGCTGTCGCCGGGCCGGACCTATACGAACATGTTCGATGCCCATCCACCTTTTCAGATCGACGGCAATTTCGGCGGTGCTGCGGGCATCCTCGAAATGCTGGTGCAAAGCCGCGACGACCGTATCGACCTGCTGCCCGCGCTGCCGCCGGGATGGCCGGCGGGGTCGCTGCGCGGCATCCGCGTGCGCGGCGCATGCCGTCTCGATCTGACATGGCGCGACGGGCGCGTGACAGAAGCGACGCTCCATCCCGAGCGCGACGGGAGGCGCGTCATCCACACGCCGCACGGGTCGCTCTCGCGCGCGCTGCGGAGGGGCCGGACGGTGACGCTGCGATCCAGCGACTTCGCCTGACGGCCCACGGGGGTCATCAGATAAATTGTTGCAACGCGCACCTGCCTGTGCAAAAGTTGATTTCATATACGGAAACGACAATGAGGAGCGGGTGGCATGAAGGCGGTGGTTTGCGAACGTCCCTTCGCGCTTGACGTGCGCGATCGGCCCCTTCCCGAACGCGCGCCGGGCGAGGTGCTGTTGCGCATCCGTCGTATCGGGTTGTGCGGCACCGATTATCACATCTTCGCCGGCAACCAACCCTTTCTCAGCTATCCGCGCGTGATGGGGCACGAACTCGCCGGCGAGGTGGTTGAGGCCGATATGGCCAGCGGCCTTGTCCCCGGCGCGGTGGTGACGCTCAATCCTTATCTGCCCTGCGGTGAATGTATCGCCTGCCGCAAGGACAAACCCAATTGCTGCACGTCGATCCGGGTGCTCGGCGTCCATGTCGATGGCGGGATGTGCGAATATCTCGCCGTGCCGCAGGCCGCCGTCATCCCCGCCGGCACGCTCAGCCTCGACCAGGCGGCGATGGTCGAATTCCTGTCGGTCGGCGCACATGCCGTGCGCCGCGGGGAAACAACGGCCGGCGACCACGCGCTCGTCGTCGGCGCGGGACCGATCGGCGTCGCCGTCGCCCTGTTCGCCAAAGCTGCCGGCGCCGGCGTCACGATCGCCGACACCAGCCGCCAGCGCCTCGATTACGCCCGCGATGCTATCGGGATTCCCGACGGCGTACTGGTCGACGACACGATCGAAGCCACGCTTGCCGAGCGCACCGATGGCGAATTCTACGACCTTGTCTTCGACGCCACCGGCAATGCCCGCGCGATGGAGAAAGGCTTCGCATTCGTCGCGCATGGCGGCTCTTATGTGCTCGTCAGCGTGGTGAAGCAGGACATCAGCTTCGCCGACCCGGAATTCCACAAGCGCGAGATGCGCCTGATCGGCAGCCGCAATGCCACTGCCGAGGATTTCCGCACCGTCATCGCGGCGATCACGCGCGGCGATATCCCGACCGATACGATCAAGACGCATGCGTTTCCGATGGCGGAGGCGCCAAGCCGCTTTCCCGAACTTATCGCCGATCAGGGATCGGTGCTGAAGGCGATTGCGATACTGTGACTTGTGATAATACGCCCGGCGGCAATGTCGCCTGGGCGTCCTGGCCACCGTAAGAGCGGGGCCGCCAACAAAAATGGCTGGCGAGGAGAGCTTGGATGGGCAGTGTCACGATATTCCCAGAGACCGGGAATGACCGAGCCCCGCGCGGTCGCTTCGTCCGCCAGGGCTATCTCGCCGGGTTCGCGCTCGTCACCAGCCTGTTCTTCCTCTGGGCGATCGCCAACAATTTCAACGATATCCTGATCCGCCAATTTCAAAAGGCGCTCGCCCTCAACCGCGCCGAGGCCGGGTTCATCCAGTTCGTCTTTTATCTCGGCTATTTCACCATGGCGCTGCCGGCCGGCATGTTGATGCGCCGCTTCGGCTACCGCGCGGGCATATTGTGCGGTCTCGGCCTGTATGCGACGGGCGCGCTGCTCTTCTATCCCGCAGCCGAGATCCGCGAATATGGCGTGTTCCTCGCCGCGCTGTTCGTGATCGCCAGCGGCGCGGCGTTTCTCGAAACCGCGGCCAATCCCTATATCGTCGCGTTCGGCGATCCCGAACGCGCTTCGCAGCGGCTCAATTTCGCACAGGCCTTCAACGGGTTCGGCGGCTTCGTCGCGCCGATCATCGGCGGCCTGTTCATCTTTTCGGGCGTCGAACACAGCGCCGCCGATCTCGCCGCCATGTCGCCCGCCCGGCTCGCCGCCTACCGCGCGAGCGAGGCGCAGATGGTGCAGACCCCCTATCTCGTCCTCGCCCTCGTCATCGGGTGCATCGCGCTCGCCATCGCCTTTGTCCGCCTGCCCCGTATTGAGCAGCAACGCGCCGACAGCGCGCGGCCTTCGGGGCTGTTGCCGGTGCTGCGCGAACCCGCGCTGGCCGGCGCGGTGATCGCACAATTCTTCTATGTCGGCGCGCAGGTCGGCGTGTGGAGTTTCTTCGTCGATTTCACCAAGGAACTGAGCCCGGCCACGCCCGAACGGACCGCCGCGTTCCTGCTGTCGATCAGCCTGATGCTGTTCATGGCCGGGCGCTTCATCGGCACCGCGCTGATGCAACGAATCGACGCGACACGACTGCTGCTCGTCTTCGCCTGCATCAATATCGGTCTTGCCGTGATCGCCGCGCTGGCGGGAGGTTGGACCGCCATCGGCGCGCTGATGCTGACCAGCTTCTTTATGTCGATCATGTTCCCGACGATCTTCTCGCTGGGGGTCAAGGACCTTGGCGGTCGCGCGATGCTGGGCGCGCCGCTGATCATCATGGCGATCATCGGCGGCGCGGTGTTTCCGCCGATCATGGGGCTGGTGTCGCAATGGACCGGTCATATCCAGCCGGCGATGCTGATGCCGGCGGGCTGTTTCGCGGTCGTCGCGGTCTATGCCGCACGCGTTCGCCGCATCGCCCGGCGCGCGTTGCCGATCGGCTGACATGGACGATTGGCAGCGGCGGCGCACGGCGATAGCGTTCCCGAAGGAGCAGACAATGAAACGGGGAGCCATGGAAACAAACGGCGGCGGCGCCCGCAAGGGCCAATATTCGGCGCCCGCGCTCGAAAAGGGCTTCGATGTCTTCGAATTGCTCGCGGGCTTTCCCGAAGGGCTGACGATTTCAGAGATCGCGGCACGGCTCGATCGGTCGATCAACGAGCTGTTCCGCCTGATCGTGGTGATGGAACGGCGCGGATATCTGCGCAAGGATTCCGGGACCGACCGCTATTCGGTTGCATACAAGATCCTCGACATTGCCTATCGCGCGACACCGGTGCAGAACCTGACGCATATCGCCGCGCCGGTGATGTACGACCTCGCCCGCTCGGCGGCGCAGTCATGCCATCTCGTCGTCATCAGCGAAGGCTGTGGCCTGGTCGTCGCGCGTGAGGAAAATCCCGGCCCGACCAGCTTCGGCGTCCGCCTCGGCGCGCGCGTCGATCTGTTCGAAAGCTGTTCGGGCAACGTGCTGCTGGCCTTTACCGATGCCGACCGCATCGCCGCGATCGTACCGCGCGGTCGCGACGGCAAGCCGCGCAGCACGACACGGCTGTCCGCCGCGCTCAGGCGCATCCGCCGACAGGGCCATGAGCGCCGTCAGAGCCCGATGACCTATGGCGTGATCGACATCAGCCACCCCATCTTCGGCTTCGACGGTCACATCGCCGCGGCGCTGACCATTCCCTTTCTCGAACGCATCGACGGGTCGCATCCGGTCGCGATCGACGATGTCCAGGCGTTCGCGGCCGATGCCGCTGCGCGCATCTCCGCGGGGCTGGGCTGGCACGGCGAGGACGTCGCCGCGCACTGAATCACACCGTCACGCCCTGTTTCCACAGGGCGATCTCGCGCTCTCCATTGCGTTCGGAACGGGTTTCCGCGCCCGAGGCGGTGGCGACGACGAGGTCGAGCAGCCGCGCCGCGGCATCGTCCATCGGCTCGCCGGCCAGCACGGTGCCTGCGTCGAAGTCGATCCAGCCGGGCTTGCGCTCGGCAAGCGGCGTGTTCGACGCGATCTTGAGCGTCGGCGCGGGAAAGCCCATCGGCGTGCCGCGCCCGGTGGTGAACAGGATCACCGTCGCGCCGGCCGCCGTCATCGCGGTCGAGGATACCGCGTCGTTGCCCGGCGCCTCCAGCAGCGCCAAGCCATGCGTGCGCACGCGCTCGCCATAGCGCAGCACGTCGACCACCGCGCTGCGCCCCGCCTTCTGCACCGCGCCCAGCGACTTCTCGTCGAGCGTCGTGATCCCGCCCGCCTTGTTTCCCGGCGACGGGTTTTCATAGATCGGCTGGTCATGGGCGATGAAATATTGCTTGAAATCGTCGACCACCGCCTGAATGCGGTCGAACACGTCGCGGTCGCGCGCGCGCGACATCAGCACCTGCTCAGCGCCGAACATCTCGGGGATCTCGGTCAGGATCGGCGTGCCGCCGGCACCCGCCACGGCATCGGCGACGCGCCCGACCAGCGGGTTGGCCGACACCCCCGAAAAGCCGTCCGACCCGCCGCATTTCAGGCCGATGACCAGTTCGGACAGCGCCATCGGCTCACGCTGGTCCTGTTCGGCGATCGCGACCAGTTCCTCGATCATGGCAAGGCCGGTCTCATATTCGTCGCCGACCATTTGCGTCGCGAAATAGCGCAGCCGCTCGCGATCGAGATCGGGCGCCGATTCGAGCAGCGGGTCGATCTGGTTGTTCTCGCACCCCAGCCCGACCAGCAGCACGCCGCCCGCATTGGGATGGCGCGCGAGGCTGGCGATCATGTCGCGCGTATGGGCAAGGTCGTCGCCAAGCTGCGAGCAGCCATAGGGGTGCGGAAAGGCGTGGATGCCGTCGACCTTGCCGCCGAGCCGCTGATTGGCCAGCTCGGCGAGCCGTCGCGCGGTCTGCGCGACACAGCCGACGCTGCACAGCACCCAGATCTCGTTGCGCGTGCCCACCCGGCCATCGGCGCGACGATAGCCGTCGAACGTCGCGGGCGCGCTCTGCACGGGCGCAGGCGTGGTGTCGGCAGGGTCGTAGGAGAAGCGCTCGACGCCTTCGAGCAGCGTCTTCACATTGTGCGTATGGACATGCGCGCCCGCCGCGATGGCGCGCGTGGCGACGCCGATCGGCCAGCCATATTTGACGACCTGCGCGCCCTCGGCGATGTCGTGCAGCGCGACCTTGTGCCCATGACCCACGGCATCGCGCAGTACCACCCGGCGATCGCCGACCGTTACCGCCGTCCCCGATTCGAGATCGTACAGCGCCGTCGCGACATCGTCGCGCGGATCGACGCGGTGAAGGGGGTTGCGGTTGCAATCGGACATGGACGGCCTCGAATAAACTGTCTGCTTCATCGCACGCGAACGGCGCCGCGCCACGGTTCAGCCCGAAACACTGCGCGACGTGGGTTGCCGGCGACCTATATCGGGTGCCGCCGCATCCACGCAATCAGATATAGTAATTTCCGGCACTGAATTATCTTGAGGCGCGCCGTGATATGTTAGTAGGCTGGGCACAAATGAAAGCAGGGAGAGGACATGAAGCACTTTCGCCATGCCGGCTTGCCAGGGGGAGTGGCGCTTGCCCTGTTGTTTACACCGCTCCCGGCTGTCGCCCAAGACAACTCTCCGCTCATCCTCCACGTCGCCCCGGCAAGTGACGGCAAGGGCGCGGGAGACGCCGCCCATCCCCTCCACTCCCTCGCCCGCGCGCAGGAAGAAATCCGCCGTGAGAGCGAGAATCGGGACATCACCGTGCGGCTGGCGGATGGCGTCTATCGGTTGGATGCGCCGCTCGTCATGGGCACTGCCGATGGCGGCCGGGACGGACACAGCGTCACCTGGACGACCGAGCCTGGCGCGCGTCCCATCCTGTCGGGCGGCATTCCGGTCAGCGGTTGGGCGCTCCACGATGCCGAGCGCAACATCTATGTCGCCGACGTTCCCAGGGGCGTCGACGCGCGCCAGTTATGGGTGAACGGCAAGATCGCCCCGCGCGCGGGAATCGAGATCGCCCGCGACGCCGTCCGCTTCACGCAAACGGGACTCGAGATCGTCGATCCGAAACTGCGCTATCTCGCCGACCTACCGCAGCAGAAGCGGATCGAGGTGGAGGGCACCGGTTATTTCACCGACCGCTTCGCGCCTGTAGATCATATCGACGGCACAACGATCACCATGCAGCAGCCGGCATGGGACAATAATCTGTGGGGCTATGACACGCTCGCCGATCCGGTCTCCCCGGAACACTCGCATCTCTACCTGCTGAATTCGCTCGCCTTTTTACAAAAACCTGACCAGTGGTATGTCGATCCCGAGCACGGCAGGCTTTATTATCGCCCGCCCGACGGCGTCGATCCGAACCGCCTGTCGATCACCCTGCCCCGCCTCGATCACTTGCTGAGCATAGCCGGCACCTATGATCCCGTCCGCAACCTGACGTTCCGCGGCATCCAGTTCTCGCACACGAGCTGGCTCGGTCCGCTGACCAATCGCGGTTACGCCAATCAGCAGAGCGGCTCCTATCTCGGCGATGCCGCCGCGGACTATCCCGACGACACGCTGGAGAGCTGCAGCTTCGGCTGCCGCGCGTTCGAGACGATGCGCAACGAGTGGAGCCAGCTCCCCGCCGCCGTGCAGGTCGCGCGCGCCGAAAATGTCCGCTTCGATCGCAATGTCTTCGCCCATCTCGGGCAGGTGGCGCTCGGCATCGGCATGGATATGGGCGCCAATGCCAGCCATATCGGTCTCGGCGCGCAACATATCTCGGTCACCAGCAACCTGTTCACCGATCTCGCCGGCGGGGCGATCATTGCCGGCGGCGTCCGGCGCGAGGCGCACCACCCGTCGGACCCGCGCCTCGTCAACCGCGACATCCGCATCGCCAACAACCGCGTGAAGAGCGTGTCGCGCGAGTTCAAGGACAATAGCGCGATCCTCACCACCTATGTCGATGGCGCAACGATCGTCCATAACGACGTGTCCGACACCCCTTATGACGCGATCGGCACGGGGCTTGGCTGGGGCTATATGGATGTCGGCGGCAATCCCCGATACCGCGCCGGAATGCACGGCTACGACAATACCGGGAACGCCGAATATCAGCTACCGACGACGCTCAGGAACACGCTGGTCGCGGGCAACCGGTTGCACGATGTCAAGCAGTTGTTCGTCGATGGCGGCGCGATCTACAACCTGTCGGCCAATCCCCATTCGCAGATCCGCGAAAACTATATGTACGACCTGCACGGCCATATCGGCCTCTATCTCGACGAGGGGTCGCGCGGCATCCATGTCGAGCGCAACGTCGTCGACGGAACGGGTCGCTGGCTCAACAACAATACGGTGAAGTCCGCCAACCCGATGCGGATCACCATCGACAACAAGGCGATCGGCAACTGGCACAATAGCGACGAGATCGGCGGACAGTGGATCGTCTATCAGAACGACCTGATCCTCGACGACCATCCGGTCGCCGGCGACGATTGGCCGGCGGAAGCGCGCGCGGTGATGCAGGCGTCGGGCATCGAGCCGGGCAAGGAACCGCCCGAACTGCCGGCGCGGGAGGGGGCGCGATGAACCCTGGCCGCGGGCGATTCCTCGCCACCACCGGCACGGCGCTGGCCGGCAGCCGCGCCGCGCAGGCGCGCGTCCGACCCGGCCGGCGTCGCGATCGACGGCTTGCAGGTCGGATATACCCAATATCCGCTCAGTCTGGAAATGGCCGACCGCAGTGTTCGGCAAACAGCGTATCGCGTCTTCGTCGCGAGCAGGCCTTTCAACGTCGGAGGACCGGTTCGCGGAAAGTATAACGTCGCACCTTCCGACCATCCGATGACCGTGTGGCCATGACCGGCCGGAGATGTACGTGCTCGCGCGCCCGTGCATGGGCCCGGTGCTGATTCATGTCGTCACCATCGCGGTTGAAGCGGAAGGACAGGCATTTTCCTTCATTCCAGGCGGGGCCGGCGCGTGGCGGCGATCGGGCGCCATTCCGGAACCGTAATAGTGGAAGACTTGCCGAAGGTGCCGGTCACCGACCCCTGTGCGTTGCGCTTCGACCAGGTATGAGCGCGGGTTCGGACGGAGAGCGGAGCGGAGCAGTGGGATTCCGCTCTGTTCTGCCCAAGCTCTTCAAATTGCGGGACACCCGCGGGTTTTCTGACGTGATCCCGCCTTCCTTGACACCTTGGCGGCTGCGTCAGGATAATCCCGTTGTCGATTATGGTGCCAGCCTGGCTACCACCCGTAGAATTCTGCGAACTTCTACAATCTTTCCGAATGAGCTGGTGCCGGTTGCAGGATTCGAACCCGCGACCTTCGGTTTACAAAACCGCTGCTCTACCAACTGAGCTAAACCGGCCCTACCGCGTCCGCTTATGCCCGGCGCGGCGAAAAGGCAACGGACCGGCCGGGCAAAAAATGCCCGCTCCACGATGACGCGAAGCGGGCCGAAGGTTCAGGGAGGAGGAAGACCCCGTTCGAACGGTCAGTCGCCGAACTGCGCCCGAATGGAGAAGGTGAAGCGCGTGTCGTTGATGAACCAGTTGCGCGGCCGCTTCAGCAGTTCGTCGTTGATGACATATTGCGTCTCGGAGATCGAGTTGGTCAGGTTCACCGCCTGGAATCCCATGCGGATATTATCCGTCACGGCATAGAAGATCGACGCGTCGAGCTGGCCATAGGCTTCGTTGAACACCGGCGAGTTCGGTACGATCACGTCCCGCGTCGTCAGGAGGTTGCGCGAGCGCCACGAATAGGCCGCCCGAATTTCCAGCCCGTTTCGAGAATAAAAGGGCGTCACGTTGAACTGATATTTCGACAGGCCCTCGAGCGGCAATTTGCTGGTGTCGACCGACACCAGATTACCGTCCGCGACATTCGGATCGTCGGGATCGATCGAACTGTTCGAGACCCCCGAGGAGTCCACATAAGTGAAGTTCGCCGACAGACCGAGACCGGACAATATGCCCGGCAGGAAATCATAGGTCTGCTGATAGGCGAGTTCCAGACCGTTGATCTTGCCGACATCGTCGGAATTCAACGGCGTCGTCACGATCGCGTCGAACGTTTCGCCGTTGTTGGTGAAGCTCTGCCGCTCCGTCGACGTCGTCGCGACGTTATACAGGTCCTTGTGGAACAGCGACAATGTTAGCTGTCCGACATCGGAGAAATACCATTCGGCCGTAGCATCGTAATTGTGCGCCACCACGGGCTTCAAATTCGGGTTGCCGATCTGAAAGATGCCGATCGGCCCGTTATTCGACAGCACGACCTGGTCGTCCGTATTCAAGGCTACGTTGTAATAGTTGCGCGTATCGTCAAAATCCGGTGGTGCGATGGCCCGGTTGATCGCAAGCCGGAACTGCAATCCGCCGCCCACGGACAGCTTCGCGTTCAGACTCGGAAGCAGATAGTCATAGCTAAGATCGCTCGTCGTCGCAGTTGTCGCACCATTCTGAAAGCGATTTACCGCATCGATAAGTTCAGGACCGTAAGAGCAGATCGGACGCGGCGGAGTACCGTCATCCGCCTCCTCGCACGTGACGGTGTTTTGTGGAAAGGACAGGAAGCCGCTCGCCCTTCTGTCGGTATGAACATACCGAAACCCGACATTGCCCGACAGGTCCCACCCGTTGTTGAAGTCGTGGTCCCAGCTCGCCTGAACGTATGCGGCATGCGTCCGCTCGTGAATGGGATTGACCTCTCCCGGCAGGAACGGCGTACCGTCCAGCGTATCGCAACGTTGCGCCACCGGCACCCAGTTTTGGGGACATCCATCAAGCAGCCGGTCTCGCCATTCGTCGCCGATCGCGAGCCCGGCCTGGCTTGCCGCATCATAATCCAGCACCAGGTCGGACGGAGCAAACAATCGACCGCCGTGCGATGCGTCGTTGGCCTGACCGCGGAAGAAGTTGTCGTAGAAGAACGCTTCCTGCGGTCCCGGGCTCCCGCCAGCGCTGTTCGGGTCGCCGTCTACGGACTCATCGAACCAGACCGGACCCGAGCCACCCCAGATTTCGCTCAGGGCACCCCAGTTATAGCTGGTCGACTTGGAGACGTTCTTGCGATCGGAAAAGCGATAACCAGCGCGGAGCGATTCCAGCCACGGATCGTCCGGAAAGGCATAATCCAGATCGATCCGGGCAGCATCCTCATTGCCCTTGCTCTGCTCGATATGGTCCATCGCGGAGCGGTAGAAGCTGTTATACGGATCGAGATAGCTATCGTGCGCCTCGTCGAAATACGGCGTCGTTTCGTTCCCGATCGGCAGGAAGTCGACGGTCGCCGGATCATCCCCGTGCATGTGGATCTCGGCGTTCTGGAACGTCGATCCCCAGATCGTCATGTCATAGACGTCGACGAAGGAATCGACGTGCTGATAATCGAGGTTGACCGCGAGGCGGTCCGTCGCATTCCATTTGATGTTGGCGCTATAGTCGCTGGTGACGAACCGGCCGTTATTGCCGCGGGAGATGTTGTTGCTCTGCAATCCGTTTTCCGGCGCCCGCGGATTGTCGCCGGCGCGATAACCGTTCGGCGCCGTGATGATGCCGTCGGTAAAGACGTTGTCGTCATCATATGCGAATTCCGTTCCCGGATAGGGCTGGGCATCGCCGTTTGAAAGGACGTTGTCGGTCGCGACCTCGATCGAGTGTTCGGTCCAGGTCTGGCGCGAATCCGAACGCAGGAATTGGAACGTCGCGTTCAGCGACTCGTCGGGGCTGCGATATTGCAGTGCGGCCGAATAGCCATAGCGCGTTCGATCGAATTCCTGGCTGCGCTGCGCTGCACCGCGCGGCAGGTACATCGTCGTTCCGGGTATCGGCTCCCCGTCGTCGTATGTCGCACCGGGCTGATACAGGACACCGTCGTTTCCGAGCAGACGCTCGCCCCAGTTGGAAATCTGCACGCTGTCGGCGCGCGATACGACCTCGCTGCGAACGAAACTGGCGAGCACGCCGAACTCGCCGATGCCGGTATCCCACCGGTCGCTCACCAGCGCCGACACCGTCGGGGCGGAATTGTCGACGAAATCGCCATAATTGATCTCCGCCGTGCCGGCGACCACCAGCCCGTCGGCGTCGAAGGGCTTGCGCGTACGCAGGTTGACGGTGCCGGCGATGCCGCCCTCGATCATCTCGGCCGACGGGCTCTTGAACACGTCGACCCCGCCGAGAAGCTCCGACGGAACGTCCGCGAAGCTCAGACCGCGCTGATTGTTGGCGGAAAAGGTGTCGCGCCCGTTGAGCTCCGAACGCGTATAGGTAAGCCCGCGGATGACGACTCCCGAACCTTCGGTCGAGAAGTGATCCGGGTCGACCCCGGCCTCGAAATGGCTGATCGAAACGCCCGGTACGCGCTGCAGCGCCTCGGTCACCGAACGGTCCGGCAACGCGCCGATATCTTCCGCCGTGATCGAATCGCCCACCACATCGGAGTTGCGCTTCAGCGCCTGAGCGCTCTTCAGGCTGCTGCGAATGCCGGTGACGACGATCTCGTTGACCGGCTGGTCCGTCTGGGGCTCCGTCGCGGCGCTGTCGGTCGGCGCCACGCCCCCATTATCCTGATCCTCGTCCTGATCGCCCGTCTGCGGTCGGCTGCTGTCCTGCTGTCCCGCGCTCTGGTTCCGAGGACTTCCATGCGGTGCCGCGGCCATTGCAGGCGCGGCCGCCATGCACAGCGCCAGGGACGACGCCCCTCCCAACAGGCGAATCGTGAAACGGCGCTCGAGAAATGTGGACGCCAGAATGGCTTGTGGCTTGGCCATATACCCCCTCCCATGTTGTTAGCGCTATCAAGTGCGCCTTGCTTTACCGAGTTTGTTATACAAGCCATGGTGGCGACGCAAGAAGCTTTTGTGTAACTGTCGTTTTACGAAGGAATCCGCGTTTTGCGGTGCATTCGACATTTGCGCAGATCGTGGCGTAATGAGAACGCTAACGAATAAAAGTTCAGCCGGCCGGCGATCGCCACGTTCGTCCGCGCCGACAAGGGAGAGCGATGTCGCACGAAGCCGACGACCCCAACCGTATCCGCCATATCGTAATCGTCGGCGGCGGCACGGCCGGCTGGATGGCCGGTGCGTGCCTGAGCCGTCTGCTGGGACCGGCCGGTATTTCCGTCACGCTGATCGAATCGGATGCGATCGGCACTGTCGGCGTTGGCGAGGCCACGATTCCTCCCATCGTAACGTTCCACCGCATGCTGGGTATCGATGAGAACGCGTTCCTCGACGCGACCGGCGGCAGCTTCAAGCTGGGGATCGAGTTCCGCGACTGGGCCCGGATCGGCGCTCACTATGTCCATGCGTTCGGCCGCTACGGGACCGACATGCATGGCGTCTCCTTTTCGGCGTTCTGGCAGCGGTTGCACCTTGCAGGCGAAGCCGATCCGCTGGATGCCTATTCGCTGCAGGCGCGCGCCGGCCGGCAGGGCCGTTTCATGCACCCGATCGACAATGGTAATTCCCCACTGTCGCAGATCACCTACGCCTATCATTTCGAGGCAGGACGCTATGCCGCTTTTCTGCGGCGGTTCGCGGAGCGACATGGTCTCGTGCGGCGTGAAGGACGGATCGTCGACGCCGTGCGTGACGGCGGAAGCGGTCATATCGAGTCGGTCGTCCTCGATGACGGCAGCCGGGTAGCCGGCGACTTCTTCATCGATTGCTCCGGATTTCGCGGGCTGCTGATCCAGCAGGCACTCGGCGCGAACCATATCGACTGGTCGCGGTGGTTGCCGTGCGATCGGGCCGTCACCGTGCCGACGGAAGCAACGAAGATCCTACCCAGCCTTACCCGAGCCACCGCGCGGCCGGCCGGCTGGCAATGGCGCATCCCGTTGCAGCACCGAACCGGCCACGGCCATGTGTTCTGCAGCGATCACATGAGCGAGGACGAAGCGACGGCCATGTTGCTGGACGGCCTCGACGGCACGGCGCTCGCTGCGCCGCGCACCCTTTCCTTCCGCACCGGCCGGCGCGATCGCTTCTGGATCGGCAATTGCGTCGCCCTGGGCCTTGCCTCCGGGTTTTTGGAGCCGCTCGAATCGACCGGCATCTGGCTGATCCAGAGCGGACTGGCCAGGTTGCTCAACCTGTTCCCCGACAAGCGCTTCGATCCCGCCGTCGCGGACCGGTACAATCGGCTGATGGCGCGCGACTACGAACAGGTGCGCGACTTCCTGATCTGCCACTATCACGTCACCGATCGCACAGATTCGGAATTCTGGCGCCGGTGCCGCGCCATGGACGTTCCGCATAGCGTGAGCGAGAAGATCGCCCTTTTCCGGGACCGCGGCCGGACCTTTCGCGACGACGACGAACTCTTCAACGCGACGAGCTGGTTCGCCCTGCTGCAGGGACAGGATGTCGCCGCGACGGGATACGATCCCATGGCCAACGTCCTGACGATCGAAGAGACGCGCAACCGCCTCGCGCACATCCGAAGCACCATCGACATCTGTCTGGGCCATATGCCCGATCATCGTCGCTATCTGGAGGAGCATTGCACGCCATGACCCTGTTTTCGGCAGTCGCCCTGACCCTGGCCGCCGCATCACCGGGCGCGGCCGCCGCGCCCGACGTGCATCTGAACCAGCTCGGCTTCATCCCGGACGGGCCGAAGCGGATCATCGTCGCCGATCCGGCCGATCGACCGCTCGCCTGGACCGTCCGCGCAAAGGACGGCAGTGTCGCCGCACGCGGGAAAAGCATGTCCGGCCGCGCCGACGCCGCTTCGGGCGACCATGTCCATTTGATCGCGCTCGACCGGGTCTTGCCTGTCGGACGCTACCGGCTGGAGGTCGAAGGCCACGCACCCCAGTCCTTTGCCGTCACCCGCGATCCCTATTCCCCGCTCGCCGGCGCCGCGCTCAACTATTTCTACCAGACGCGCGCCGGCATCCCCATCGAGGCGCGCTATGCCGGCGGAGCGAAATGGGCGCGGCCGGCCGGGCATCCGCACGAAGTCGTCTCCTGCTTCGCCGGCACCGATCAACGCGGCACCGACTGGCCGGGATGCGATTACCGCCTGGACGTGACCGGCGGATGGTACGACGCCGGCGACCAGGGCAAATATGTCGTGAACGGCGGCATCACACTCTGGACGCTCCAGAACCTCTATGAACGCGCTCGCGCATCCGGCGAGGCGCCACCGTTTGCGGACGGCACCGCCCGCCTGCCCGAGGCCGGCAACGGGGCAAACGATCTGCTGGACGAGGCCCGGTGGGAAATGGCCTTTCTGCTGTCGATGCAGATACCGGAGGGCGAGGCCGCGACGGTGCCGACGGTCGATCAGCCGGATGCGGGGCCTCTGCGCCTGCGCACCATCGATGCCGGCGGGATGGTCCACCACAAGGTTGCGGACCGGCAATGGACTCCGCTCCCCACCCCTCCCGCCCGGGACGATCAGCCCCGCGCGCTCTATCCGGTCAGCACCGCAGCCACGCTCAACCTCGCGGCGACCGCTGCGCAATGCGCCCGCATCCGGCGCAAGACGGATCCCGATTTCGCCGATCGCTGCCTCGCCGCCGCGCGGCGCGCCTTCGCCGCCGCCTTGCGGCATCCAGACATATATGCGCCGGAAAGCTTCACGGGCAGCGGCAGCTATGGCGACCGGCATCTCGACGACGAATTCTACTGGGCGGCAGCGGAACTCTATGCCACGACGGGCGAGCCAGCCTACGCGAAGGTGCTCGATCGCCTCGATGCGGCAGCGGCGTCCCTCGACGCGCCGAGCTGGGGCGACGTGGCGGCGCTGGGCGCGATCACGCTGGCCCTGAACGGCGACACGGCGAGCGCCAGGCGAGCCGAGGCCGCGCAAACCCGCATCATCGCGGCAGCCGACCGCTTTCTCGCGGACGAAGCGCAATCCGGCTACCACATCCCTTATGCCACGCTGCGCTATCCCTGGGGGTCGAACTCGACCATCCTCAACCGTGCGCTGATGCTGGCACTGGCGGCGGACTTTACCGGCGACGAAAAATATCGGGCCGGCGTGATCGACGCGATGGACTACATCCTCGGCCGCAACCCCCTCGACCAGTCTTATGTCAGCGGGTTCGGCACCCGGCCGATGGAGCGGCCGCATCACCGGTTCTGGGCGCATTCGCTGGACGCCGATCTTCCACCGCCGCCGCCCGGCGTGCTCTCGGGCGGCCCCAATTCCACCAGCATGGGCGATCCGGTGGCCGAAACGATGCGCGGCACGTGTGCGCCGATGCGCTGCTGGCGCGATGATCCACGCGCGTTCACCATGAACGAAGTCGCGATCAACTGGAATGCGCCACTGCTCTGGATCGCATCCTATCTCACGCCGTCGGCAGGAGAATAGCCGCCGCGCCCGCGCCGCAATCAGCCCTCCTGGTGCAGCGACCCCATGACATAGGCGCGAAGCTGCTTCGTCCGCTCCGCGCTCGGCGGGCCGAGCACCCCGCGGATGAAATCGGGCAGATGGTCGGCCGCGCGATCGGCATTGGCGCCGAAGACATAATGATCGAACCAGCTACGCCACGCCGTTTTCTCCGCATGTGGCAGGTCACGCACGCTCATCATGGCGTGGACCAGCGCGACGAAGGGAGACGGCAGTTCGGCATCGTCGCGCCAATAGTTCACCAGCACGTTGATCGCGCCGAACGCACGCACATGATGCCACCACAGCGACGGAATGAAGAGCGCGTCGCCCGGCTCCAGCTCCGCCACCTGCGCATGTTTCAAGGCGTCGGAAAAACGGGGATAACGGGTCAGATCCGGTGCGTCCGGATCGACCATGCTGGCCGGCGGTCCCGCAATCGTGCGGTCGATCGGCCCGATATAGAGATTCGCGATCTGATCCGGGGGGAACAGCGTGAACCGGCGCTTGCCCGCGACCACACACGCTATATTGGGCGACCGGTCGTAATGCGTCGCGACCTGGGTGGCATTGCCTACCCACAGCCGCGCGGGGCCGCCGGGATCGAATGCCAGTCGGTTTTCCTCCGCCCAACCCGGCAGATGCTCGTCGGCGGTGGCGGCATTGGCATAGAGTGCGGGAGGGGCGGACTGATCGGCGATGCGCAGCAATTCGACCATCAGGCGCCGCAGGGGAATTTGCTCCCGCTTGAAATTGAGCCCCCGCATGTCGTCGCGATAGAAGAAACGCCCGCCGATCTCCGGCGGCCCGACCAGGGTCTCCGCCGGCGCTCCCCCGGCAAAACGGGCGACATAGTCCGCAAGCGCACGGTGGCCACCCCTTCCCGCCGCGACCGCCGGCCAGGCGGCAACCTGTCCGCGCAGCACCACCGGCGCCGACCGGGTTGCGATCCCCTCGGCAAACTCATGCGCGTCGACCGCTTCGCGCTCGATGACACGACGATCCGTTGGCGCTATCACATCGGCAAACACGCGCGCACGTTAGGACGCAGCCGCTCCGTTGCCAAGTTTCACGAAGTCAGCGGGCGCATCGCACTGCTTGCGAGGTACGCATGCTGTCGTTATTGGTAGCGCTAACGACGATAAGGAGAGGGGTTTCATGGGGCGCTTAGCGGCAATCGCGCTGACCATGTTCGCGGCGTTCCTGGTTCCCGTCGCCGCAAATGCGCGGCCGGAACGGCATTGGATCGCAAGCTGGGCATCGGCGCAGCAGATCCCCGAATCCCATAATGCGCTCGATTCGGCACAGTTGACCGACGCCACGCTGCGACAGATCGTCCATCTGTCCGCCGGCGGCGCCCGGCTCCGCATCCGGCTGAGCAATCTCCATGGCAGCGAGCCGCTGACCATCGACGCGGCGCACGCCGCGCGCGCGATACGATCCGGCCATCCGGCGATCCTGCCCGACACCGATACGCCGCTGCACTTCGGCGGCGCGTCGAGCGTGACCATTCCCGCCGGCGAAGAAGTGTTTTCCGATCCGGTCACCCTGTCGATGCTGCCGGGAAGCGACCTCGCCGTCAGCATCTACCTCGCCCGTCCCCCGGCGCGCCAGACCAGCCATCCCGGCGCGCGCGCGACATCCTATCTCGTCCACGGCAATCATGTGGGCGACGAAACGCTCACCGATCCGGCGACGACCGAGCATTGGTTCCAGCTATCCGCGGTCGACGTCGCGGCCGCGCCCGGCGCCGCGACGATCGTGGCCATCGGCGATTCCATCACGGACGGCCATGGCAGCGGCACCGATCGCAATACCCGCTGGCCGGATTATCTCGCCGGACGGGTCCGCCGCATTGCGGGACAGCGGCAATTGGGGGTTGTGAATACCGGCATCGGCGGCAACCGTGTTCTTGAATACGGTCTCGGCCCCAAGATGGTCGAGCGGTTCCACCGGGACACGGCGGGCCTGAGCGGCGCTAGATATGTCATCATGCTCGAAGGCGTAAACGATCTCGGCGTACTCACCCGCGACCGGGCCGTGCCGCAATCTCGGCACGACGCGATGGTGCGCGACATCGTTGCGGCCTATCGCGAGGTCGCCGCGGATGCGCACGCCGCCGGGCTGAAGATGATCGCCGGAACGATCATGCCGTTCGCCGGGAACGACTATTACCACCCCGGCCCCGCCACCGAGGCGGACCGGCAGAAGATCAACGCCTTTATCCGCACGAGCGACATCTTCGACGCCGTCGTCGATTTCGACGCGGTGATGCGCGATCCCGAACGCCCCGACCGCCTGAACCCGGCCTATGACTCGGGTGACGGCCTCCATCCGTCCGACCGCGGCTACCGGGCCATGGCCGCAGCGATCCCCCTGTCCCTGTTTGCGGAACCGGAGATCGCGAAGCCGGATCGGCCGGCCATCGCCGTCACCTTCGACGACCTTCCCGCACACGGGCCGCTACCGCCGGGCGTCGATCGCCTCGACGTGGTGAACGACATTATCGCCGCGCTGAAGGCGCATGGCGTCCGCAAGCCGCACGGGTTTCTGAACGGCGGTTTCGGCATCGACGATCCGCAGTCTCCCGGCGTGGTGGCGGCATGGCGTTCCGCCGGCTTTCCGCTCGGCAATCACAGCTATTCGCACTGGAACCTCGCCGAAAAGCCCCTTGCGGCGTTTCAGCAGGACGTTCTGCGCAACGAATCGGTCCTGGCGGCGGCTACCGGAAACAGTGATTGGCACTGGTTCCGCTATCCCTTTCTGAGCGAAGGCGACACACCGGATCGCCGCGGGGCCTTTCGCGACTTTCTGCGCAGGCGCGGCTACCGGGTGGCCGCGGTCACGATGAGTTTCGGCGACTATGCGTGGAATCCCGCTTATGCCCGGTGCAGGGCCAAGGGTGACGATACAGCCGTTGCGGCGCTGGAGCGATCCTATCTCGATGCTGCCCGTGCGGAAGCGGAATATGAGCGCCGGGCCGCGCAGGCCGCACTGGGACGGGACATCCCTTATATTCTCTTGATGCACCTCGGTGCGTTCGACGCCCATATGCTGCCGCGGTTGCTGGATCTCTATGAACAGATGGGGTTTCGGTTCACGTCGCTGGCGGCGGCGGAACGGGATCCCTTCTACCGTAGCGCCGTCGACCTGCGCCTGCCGGGGCCCAGCGCGACCCTGAGCGCGGCCGTGGCCGATCGCGCTATCACCCTCCCGGCGCCGCCGCACCCCGACCTTTCCGGCACATGTGCCGGATGAGCATTAATCAGACATTGCATGCGGCCAGCGCGCGCGGCATGACGGTAACGCTACCAAGCAAGAATGGAAGAGGCGCATGAAAAGGGATTCGGAGAGTTTGCTCGAGGCTTTGCCCTCGGACTGGAAACAGGCGCGGCTGCTGGGCCGGATTGATCGCGGCGACGGTCCGCTGCCGGTGCTGGTGGAGGCTGGCGAGGTTTTCGACATGTCCGGCGTGGCCCCCACCGTTTCCATGCTCGTCGCCGATGCTGCCTGCGACGCCGTGCACGGGCGGTCGCTGGGGCCGCTCGATGGACTGTCGCTCTCGGCAGAACGCGACGCTACCCCGCGAATCCTCAGCCCGGTCGATCTGCAATGCGTGAAGGCATCAGGCGTCACCTTCGCCGTTTCCGCGCTGGAGCGGGTGATCGAAGAACGCGCTCGCGGCGACGCGGCCCGAGCGGCAGCCGTGCGTGAAGGGCTGGAGGCGCGTATCGGCGGCAGTATCGGCACCATCGTTCCCGGTTCGGAAGAAGCCGCCGCGCTGAAAGCCGCGCTGATCGAAGACGGGATGTGGTCGCAATATCTGGAGGTCGCGATCGGCCCGGACGCGGAGATCTTCACCAAATGTCCCTCCATGTCGACGGTCGGATGGGGCGCGGATATCGGCGTCCGGTCCGATTCCACCTGGAACAATCCCGAGCCCGAAGTCGCCCTCGTCGCCGGGCCGGACGGCAAGGCCGTGGGCGCGGTCCTCGGCAACGACGTCAACCTGCGCGATTTCGAGGGGCGCTCGGCGCTGCTGCTCGGCAAGGCCAAGGACAACAACGCCTCCGCCTCGCTCGGCCCGTTCATTCGGTTGTTCGACGACGATTTCACCATGGACGACGTGCGTGGCAGCGAAATCACGCTGCGCATCGATGGTCCGGACGGATATGCGCTGGACGGCCGCAGTTCGATGAACCAGATCAGCCGCGACCCGGAAGACCTCATGCGCCAGGCGATGAGCGAGCATCACTATCCCGACGGATTCGTTCTCTATCTGGGAACGCTGTTCGCGCCGACGCAAGATCGCGACCAACCGGGGCGCGGGTTCACGCACAAGATCGGCGACGTCGTGCGCATCGCCACGCCCAGGCTGGGGACGCTCGTCAACCAGGTGACGACGTCGAAGCAGGCCGAACCCTGGTCGTTCGGCACTGGCGCGCTCATCCGCAATCTCGCCGCCCGCGGGCTCATCACGGCCTGATCGCGGCCACCCCAAAGATCCAAGAAAAAATGTCGGAGAATCATCGCGTGTTGCAAGAAACGAAAGCCGAGGAACGGCGCGCCGTCTATCCCAGTCTGAAGGACAAGCGCGTGGTCGTTACCGGCGGTGGCTCCGGCATCGGCAAAGCCTTCGTGGAAGGTTTCGTCGGGCAGGGCGCGCGGGTCGCGTTTCTCGACATCGCGGCGGAGGATTCCGGCAAGCTGGTCGAGCGGCTCGCACCGGAGGCGGCGCACGTGCCGCAATTCCATGAGGTCGACCTTCGCGATCTGGCGCTGCTGCAATCGACCCTTGCCGGGATCGAGCGCGATTTCGGCGGGATCGACGTCGTCGTCAACAACGCCGCGAACGACGATCGACACAAGATGGAGGACGTGACGCCCGAATATTGGGACGAACGCATCGCCACCAATCTGCGCCACCTGTTCTTCACCTCGCAGGCGGCCGTGCCGTCGATGAAACGGTCGGGCGGCGGCGTCATCCTGAACCTTGGTTCCATCTCCTGGCACCTCGCCCTGCCGGATATCGTCCTCTATCAAACGTCGAAGGCCGGCATCGAGGGGATGACACGGGCGCTCGCCCGCGACCTCGGCGTGCACAATATCCGCGTGAACACGATTATTCCGGGCGGTATCAAGACGCCGCGCCAGGACGCGCTGTGGCATGACGACGGGGAAACACAGCGCATCCTCGATCAGCAATGCCTGAAGGAGCGCGTGCTGCCGGCCGATGTCGCGGCAATGGCCCTCTTCCTTGCGTCCGATGATGCGCGTATGTGCACCGGCCATGGATATTTTGTCGATGCAGGCTGGCGCTGAACATGGATAAACAGGCGACCAGCATCCGCACCGTTGGCGCCACGCTGGGCGAAGGGCCGGTCTGGGTCGCCCGCGAGGAAGCGCTCTATTTCGTCGATATCAAGGCGCCGTGCGTCTATCGCTTTCGCCCCGAGGACGGCGGGCTGGACCGGTGGGATGCGCCGGCGCAGGTCGGCTGGATCCTGCCTGCCACCGGCGGCGCCTTTCTCGCCGGCCTGCAGACGGGGCTCCACCGCTTCGATCCCGCGACCGGCGCGTTCAATTTCCTCGTCAAGGTAGAGGATCGCGCCGGCAACCGGCTGAACGACGCCGCGGCCGATGCGACGGGCAGGGTCTGGTTCGGCTCGATGGATAATGAAGAGCGCGACCCCACGGGGCGACTTTATTGCTGGGATGCCGGCAAGATCACCGATACCGGCGCCGAACAGATCGTTATCACCAACGGTCCGGCCATAGCGCCCGATCAGCGCACGCTTTATGCCGTCGACACCGTCGGACGCCGCGTCAACGCACACGAAATGCGCGACGACGGTACGCTGGGCGCGGGACGCGTCTTCGTCGACCTCGCCGATGTGGAGGGCAATCCCGACGGCGCGATCGCCGATGCCGAGGGCGGCGTCTGGGTGTGCTTCTTCGGCGGCTGGGCGGCGCGGCGCTATGCGCCCGACGGCACCTGCACCGATACCGTGCGCTTTCCCGCGGCGAATATCACGAAAATGGCCCTGGGCGGCCCCGACGGGCGTACCGCATATGCGACCAGCGCGCGCAAGGGGTTGCGCGAAGCGCAACTCGCCGAACAGGGCGATGCCGGCGACCTTTTCACGTTCCGGGTGGACGTGCCGGGCGTACCGGTAAAGGACATCACGCTTTAACAATCAGGCGGCGGCCAGCGCGCCATTTGGGGAGGAACCGGTGGAAACAGCTCAGCAGCAGGAGCGCGTGAACGGCAGGCTCGTCGCGCTCATCGTCATCGTCGCCACCATTGGCGGCTTCATGTTCGGATACGATTCCGGCGTGATCAACGGCACGCAGGACGGCCTGAGACAGACGTTCGGCCTGGGCGAGGTCGGGCTGGGCATTTCCGTCGCAGCGCTGCTGCCGGGCTGCGCCTTCGGTGCCTTCATCGCCGGCCGGCTGGCGGATGCGATGGGGCGCCGCGCGGTCATGATGCTGTCGGCGCTCGTCTTCATCCTCAGCGCGCTCGCCGCCGGCGCCGCGCCCAATGACTGGCTGTTCGTCATCACCCGCTTCATCGCCGGCCTCGCGGTCGGCGCCGCCAGCGTGCTGTCGCCGGTCTATATCTCGGAAGTCACGCCGGCCAATGTGCGCGGTCGCCTCGCCAGTATCCAGCAGGTGATGATCATCGGCGGCCTGACCGGCGCATTCCTCGTCAATTACTGGCTGGCGGCAACCGCGGGCGCCTCGACCGCAGAGTTCTGGCTGGGCTATCCGGCCTGGCGCTGGATGTTCTGGGCACAGGTCATTCCCGCGGGCATCTATCTCGTCACCCTGCTGCTCATCCCCGACAGCCCGCGCTATCTGGTGATGAAGGAGCGCCACGACGAAGCCGAACAGGTCATGGCCCGCATCATGGGCCCGGCCGTGGCCGCGAAGAAGGTGGCGGAAATCCGCGCATCGCTCGCCGCCGACCATCACCGTCCGCGGCTGTCCGACCTGATGGACAGGACGACCGGCCGTGTGCGCCGGATCGTGTGGGCCGGTATCGGCCTCGCCGTTTTCCAGCAGCTCGTCGGCATCAACGTCGTCTTCTATTACGGCGCGGTGCTGTGGCAGTCGGTCGGCTTCAGCGAAAGCGACGCGCTGCAGATCAACATCCTGTCGGGCACGCTGTCGATCCTGGCGTGTATCTTCACGATCTTCACCATCGACAAGATCGGCCGCAAGCCGCTGCTCCTGATCGGTTCGGCCGGCATGGCGGTGACGCTGGCGGTCGTCGCCCTGTGCTTCTCGACCGGCTCGCTGATCGACGGTCAGTTGCAGCTTTCCGACAATTACGGCCTGATCGCGCTGATTTCGGCCAATCTCTATGTCATCTTCTTCAACGCGAGCTGGGGTCCGGTGATGTGGGTGATGCTGGGCGAGATGTTCCCGAACCAAATTCGCGGCTCGGGGCTCGCCGTCTCGGGCTTCGCGCAATGGGGTGCGAACTTCGCGATTTCGGTCAGCTTCCCGGCGATGGCGGCCGGGATCGGCCTGCCGATCACCTACGGCTTCTATGCCGCGGCCGCCTTCGTCTCCTTCTTCTTCGTCAAGGCGATGATCAACGAAACTCGCGGCCGCGAGCTGGAGGACATGGAGGGCTGATCCCTCCGCCGACGGCGACAACAAAAAGGGCGGGCGACGGCATCACCGTCGCCCGCCTCTTTTCTTGGGCCGGGGCGCTGTCGTTCCGTCGGCGCGGACGGCGAACGGCCCGGCCATGACGCCGATGAAGCCGCCGGCGGTGCGGGTGCTCAGGATGGTGGATCCTGCACCTCGCCAAGCGCGCCAGCCCCCTCGCCCGTCGCACGGGCAGCACGAACGCGCCGCGTCAGTGGTTGTGCCGCGGCGTCTTGGCCGCGACGCCGCGATATTTCAGCGCGAAGTCGAGCACGCCGCCTCGATCGAGTTGCCCCGTCTTCTCGCGAAACAATTCCTCCCAGGGTGTATGGCTGTCGGGCACGGGCGGCGCCGGTTCCTCGCGCTTGCGCCGTGCAATCTCGTCTTCCTCCACCAGCGCGTTGCAGGTGCCGGCATTCAGGTCGATGCGGATGACATCACCGTCGCGCAACCAGGAAAGCCCGCCGCCGACCGCGCTTTCCGGCGAGATGTTGAGAATGGACGGACTGTCCGACGTACCCGATTGCCGCCCGTCGCCGAGCGTCGGCAGCGTCAGGACACCCTTGCGGATCAGCGCGTCGGGCGGCTGCATGTTCACCACCTCGGCCGATCCCGGCCAGCCGATCGGCCCGGCGCCGCGAATGACGAGGATGCAATTCTCGTCGATAGCGAGCGCGGGGTCGTTGATCCGGTGGTGATAATCGTCCGATCCGTCGAAGACGACCGCGCGCGCTTCGAACGCATTCTCTTCACCGGGCCGCGACAGATAGCGTTCGCGGAAATCGTCGGCGATTACCGACGTTTTCAGGATGCCGAAATCGAACAGATTGCCGCGAAGCACCAGATAGCCGGCCTTGTCCATCAGCGGCTGCGCCACCGTGCGGATCATCTCGCGGTCCTTGGTCTCGCGCCCGGCGATATTCTCAGCCACCGTCCGCCCGGTGATGGTCAGGCAGTCGCCGTTCAGCTTGCCGGCCTTCGCCAGCTCGAACAATATCGCCGGCACCCCACCCGCGCGGTGAAACCGCTCGCCCAGATACTGGCCCGCCGGCTGCATGTTCAGGATCAGCGGAATGTCATAGCCGTGCTCGGTCCAGTCGTCGGCGCGCAAGTCGACCCCGGCATGGGCCGCCATCGCCATGATGTGCGGTTGTGCGTTGCTCGACCCGCCGACGGCGCTGACGAGCCGTATCGCGTTCAGGAACGCGTCGCGCGTCAGCACGTGCGACGGCCGCAGGTCCTCATAGGCCATGTCGACGATGCGTCGGCCGGTTTCATAGGCCATCTGCCCGCGCTCGCGATACGGCGCAGGGATCGCGGAACAACCGGGCAGCGACAGGCCCAGCGCTTCGGCCACCGCGTTCATCGTCGACGCCGTGCCCATCGTGTTGCAATGGCCCGCCGACGGCGCGCTGCACGTTGCGCGGCGAAGAAATTCCTCCTGGTCGATCTCACCCGCGGCCAGTTTGCGCCGCGACCGCCAGATCACGGTGCCCGAACCGACCAGCTCGCCGTCATGCCAGCCGTCGAGCATCGGTCCGCCCGACAGCACGATGGCCGGAATATCGACGGTCGACGCCGCCATGATGCCGGACGGAGTCGTCTTGTCGCAGCCGGTGGTCAAGACCACCGCGTCGATGGGATAGCCGTACAGCGTCTCGACCAGCGTCATATATGCCAGATTGCGGTCGATCGCGGCCGTCGGCCGGCGGCAATTCTCAAAGATCGGAATGGTCGGGAATTCCATCGGAATGCCGCCCGCATCGCGGATTCCCTCGCGCACGCGCCGCGCCAGGTCGACATGAATGCGGTTGCACGGGCTGAGGTCGCTGCCCGTCTGCGCGATGCCGATAATGGGCCGGCCCGATCGCAATTCCTCCGGCGTCAGCCCATAGTTCATGAAGCGCTCCAGGTAGAGCGCGGTCATGTCGGAACGCTCGGGATCGGCGAACCAGTCGCGTGAACGAAACGGCTTTTCGGGGGTGCGGGTCACGGATCTCTCCCGGTTTGCGGCATGGTCGCTCCCACACCGCGCGATCGTCATGGGAGCGCTATCAACACCGCCGCGCCCTGGCAAGCTATGCCGCACCGGCGAACTACGCGCTCAGCAGACGGCCTCCGGGCCGGCGGCGCGGTGCCGCATCGGATTGGCGGCGGACGAGCGTATAATCGACCTGAAGATGCCGGATCGCCTGTTTCGGCGCTTTCGGCTTCGCCCGCAACGTCGATACGATCAGTTCCACCGCCGCGCGCGACATGTCGGCGATCGGTTGATGGATGGTCGTCAATTCCGGCCAGATCGCCGTTGCGAGCGCGGTATCGTCGAAGCCGCACACGGTCAGGTCCCCCGGCACGTCGATCCCCTTGCGGTGGGCGACCGCCACCGAGGCTGCGGCCATGTCGTCGTTGCTGGCGAAGATGGCCGTGGGCGGCACCTCCTGATCCAGCAAGGTCTCGGCGGCATCGAGACCGGAACGATAGGAGAAGAAACCCTGTGCGATCAGCTTGTCGTCGCGCGCGATCCCCGCTTCCTCCAGCGCGGACAGATATCCGTCGAGCCGCTGGCCGCTGGCGGTCTGCTTCGGGCTGCCGATGATGAAGCCGATCCGCTGATGGCCCAGGTTGATGAGGTGGCGCGTCATCGCACGGGCCGCCGCCTGCTCGTCGATGCTGACGGCGTGAAGCTCCGCGACCGGCCGCCCCGCGCCGACCGAGACGGCCGGAACCTTCTCATCAATCAGGATCTGCAGCAGGTCCGGCGAATCGCACAATGGCGACGGCAGGATCATGCCATCGATCCCGGTCTTGATCAGATGCTCCGCCACCTCGATCTCATGGTCGCCAATATCGCATTTCTCGACGATCAACTGCACGTCGCTGCGGCTAGCCTGGTCGAGGCTGCCGACCAGGAATTCACTCAAATAGGCGGCGGACGGGTTGCTGTAGAGCAGCGCGACCCGCCGCTGTCCCGCGCCCGCCAGGCTGCGAGCGGCGGGATTGGGCGAATAGTTCAACCGCGCGATCGCTTCGTTCACCGCCTCGCGCGTGGTCTCGCGTACGTTGGAATCGGCGTTGATGACGCGCGACACCGTCATCGGCGACACGCCCGCCAGCTTGGCGACATCGGAAATCGTCGGCGCCGTTCCCTGCCGCCCGGCGACGTTGCGGCGCTTGCGCGGCGAGGTGGCCATAGTGCAGCTCCTTCAAATAGCGTCGCCGTCCGCCCGATGCGTGTTTCGGCGGACGGCGCACTATTTCCTTGCATCAGCAATACCCGGCTAGTCCAGCATCCGTTGGAATTTTTCCAGGATGCCAACGCCCCAACATCCCGCCGCGGCGGCGGCCGGCTGCCGCTTCGCCGGGCCCTATTGACAAGGCCCGCTCCCGCCTAGATTGATAGCGCTATCAATAATGGTCGTCGCTAGCGACCGAATTATCCGGGAATATGCCGGGAGGGAGGGGAAAGATGCCGTACTCGAAATATAACTGCCTGTTATCCCGCATCGCGCTGTCCGCGCTACTCGTCACGACCGCCTCCGGCGCGGCAGCGGTAGCAACAACCGCTCCCGTTCCCGCCGCGCAGGCGGAACGCCATCAGGCGCCGCTCTATAAGGACGCATCCGCTCCCGTGGCGGCGCGGGTCGACGATCTGCTGTCGCGCATGACGCTGGAGGAAAAGGTCGCCCAGATCATGACGGTCTGGGGCGGCAAGGAAAAGATCTTCGACGACGACCTGCAGTTCGATCCCGCAAAGATGGCGAAGGTCTTCCCGCACAATATCGGCCAGGTCGCCCGCCCGTCGGACGCCAAGGGGCCGATCAGCCCGCGCGAGCTGCCCGGCCGCGATGTTCGCCGGACAATCAAGCTCGTCAACGCCATGCAGCGTTACGCGGTGACGAAGACGCGCCTCGGCATCCCCATCCTGTTCCACGAAGAGGGGCTGCATGGCTATGCCGCGCTCGGCGCGACCAGCTTTCCGCAGGCGATCGCCCTCGCCTCGTCCTGGGACCCCGATCTCGTCCGTCGCGTCAATGCCGTGACCGCGCGCGAGATCCGCGCCCGCGGCGTCAGCCTGGCGCTGTCGCCCGTGGTCGACATCGCCCGCGACCCGCGCTGGGGCCGGATCGAGGAAACCTTCGGCGAGGATCCGTATCTGGTCGGCGAAATGGGCGTCGCCGCGGTCGAGGGCTTGCAGGGCAAGGGGCACGAGCGCGCCCTTCAACCCGGAAAGGTTTTCGCCACGCTCAAGCACCTCACCGGCCACGGCCAGCCGCAGAGCGGCAACAATGTCGGCCCCGCCCCCATTTCCGAACGTGAATTGCGCGAATATTTTTTCCCGCCGTTCGAAGAGGTTGTGAAGCGTACCGGTATCGAGGCGGTAATGGCCTCGTACAACGAGATCGACGGTGTGCCGTCGCATGCCAACAAATGGCTGCTGCAGGACGTTTTGCGCGGCGAGTGGGGATTCCAGGGGGCGATCGTCTCCGACTATGATGCCATCGCCCAGCTCATGCGCCTGCATCATGTCGCCGGCAGCCTGGAGGACGCGGCGAAGCTCGCGCTCGACGCCGGCGTCGACAGCGATCTGCCCGATGGCGAGGCCTATCGGTTGCTGGTCGACATGGTCCGCCAGGGCAAGGTGCGGCAGTCGCAGGTCGACGAGGCGGTGCGCAAGATGCTGGCGCTGAAATTCCGCGCCGGTCTGTTCGAGCATCCCTATGCCGATCCGGAGGCGGCGGTTGCAATCACCAACAACGCAGAGGCGCGCGCGCTTGCCCGCACCGCCGCGCAGAAGTCCGTCGTCCTTCTGAAGAATGACGGCATGCTGCCGCTGAAGCCCGAGGGAAAGATCGCCGTCATCGGCCCCAATGCGAATGTCGCGCGGCTGGGCGGTTATTACGGCATCCCGCCGCACACCGTCTCCATCCTTGACGGCATCAGGGCGAAGGCCGGCGACAAGGCCGATATCGTCTTCGCCAAGGGCGTGAAGATCACCAGGAACGACGACTGGTGGGCGGACAAGGTCGAACTGGCCGATCCGGCCGAGAACCGCCGCCTGATCCAGGAGGCGGTGGAAGCCGCGCGCGGCGTCGACCGCATCGTCCTGTGCATCGGCGGCAATGAGCAGACCAGCCGCGAAGGCTGGGCCGACAGCCATCTGGGCGACCGCACCGATCTGAAGATGGTGGGGCAGCAGCAGGAACTGTTCGACGCCCTGAAGGCGCTCGGCAAACCCATCACCGTGGTGCTGATCAACGGCAAGCCGCTCGCCACCGAAAAGGTCGCCGACGAAGCGAACGCGCTGGTCGAGGGCTGGTATCTCGGCGAGCAGGGCGGCAATGCGATGGCTGACATCCTGTTCGGCGACGCCAATCCGGGCGGCAAGCTGCCGGTCACGATCGCGCGCAGTGTCGGCCAGTTGCCGATCTATTACGATCACAAGCCGTCGGCGCATCGCGGCTATCTGTTCTCCAGCGAAAAGCCGCTCTTTCCCTTCGGCTACGGGCTCAGCTATTCGACCTTCGCACTCTCCGCGCCCCGCCTGTCGCAACAGACGATCGGCGTCGGCGGCTCGGTCGACGTGGCGGTCGACATCACCAATACCAGCGACCGTACCGGCGACGAGGTGGTGCAGCTCTATATCCGCGATCAGGTCAGTTCGGTGACGCAACCGGTGAAGAAACTGCGCGGGTTCCGCCGGGTGACGCTGAAGCCGGGCGAGAAGCGCACCGTCACCTTCACCCTGACGCCGCATGATCTGGAATTGTGGAACATCGATATGGACCGGGTGGTCGAACCCGGCGACTTCACGATCATGACCGGATCGGACTCGGTCGACCTGAAAGAAGCGACGCTGACCGTGACGGGCTGAAAGCCGGCACCACCTCGTATCGTCTGTCATCGACCACCTTCCGGGAGAATGCGATGAAACGGAACTGGACCCGCCGCGAAGGACTTGCCGCGCTGATCGGGCTTGCCGCCGGCGCTTGCAGCGGCGGCGGCGGCGGCATGGCGACGCCGGCGGCCCCCAGCCCCACGCGATCCCCTGGGCCCGCGCCGACTCCCACGGCATCGCTCAACCAGGCCGCGCGCAAGCGCAACATGCGCTTCGGCTCGGCTTATGCGTGGAGCCCGCCGGGCGCCGACGCCGGATCGTTCGCCAATCCGGATTATGCCGCGCTGCTGGAACGCGATTGCGGCATCCTGGTGCCCGAGAACGAGATGAAGTGGCAGGCGGTCCGCCCCAGCGCGACGACCTTCGACTTCGATCGGTTCGACGCCATGATGGACTATGCCACCCGGCAAGGCCTCGCGGTACGCGGCCATAATCTGTTGTGGCACCAACCGAAATGGATGCCTGCCTGGGAACGCAATCACGACTTCGGTCCGGACCCGAAAGCCGAAGGCAAGCGGCTCCTGATCGAGCATATCCGCACCGTGATGGGCCGCTACAAGGACCGGATCCATAGCTGGGATGTCGTCAACGAAGCCGTCAGCAATCAAGACGGTACGCTCTACACCACTGCCCTGTCCGATGCGATCGGCAGCGCGGAGGCGACGCTCGACCTCGCCTTTCGCACCGCGCGCGAGGAAAGCCCCGACGCGCAGCTCGTCTATAACGACTATATGAGCTGGGAGCCGGACAACGCCGAACATCGCGCGGGCGTGCTGAAGCTGCTGAAGGGTTTTCGGGACCGCGGGGTGCCGGTCGATGTCCTGGGCGTACAATCGCATATCGGCATCTTCGAAGATCGGCCGGTCGACCAGCTTGCAGCGGACTACACGCCCGAATGGCGGGACTTTCTCGATCGGGTGACGGGCATGGGCTATGACCTCGTGATCACCGAACTGGACGTGCGCGGCGATGCCCTTCCCGCCGATGTCACCGCGCGGGATCGTGCGATGGCCGATTATGCACACGCCTATCTGGACGTGATGTTCGCCTATCCGCAGCTCCGCGACGTCCTCGTCTGGGGGATGTGCGACAAATATAGCTGGCTGCAGAATCGGGACCCCCGCGCCGATGGTCGCCCCAAGCGCCCCTGCCCCTATGACGCCAGCTTCCGGGTCAAGCCGCTACGCGGCGCGATCGCCGACGCTTTCGCGCGGCCTCGGCAAGCCAGATCCTGAATTCTCGCGTGAAATGATAGCGCTCTCAGGACATATGATTATGGTAAGGCGCGAAACGCCGGAGTCGGTTAACAGGAGAGAAGCCGGATGAAGCGCCACGGACCCATGTGGATGACGTTGATGGGCGCGATGATCGCCGCCGCCCCCCTCGCAGCGCAGCAGAAGGACGTCGCCAAGGCCGAAGAAGCCGGCGTCGCCCATCCCGATCTCTGGCCGGAGGCGCAAAGCCCCGGGCTGGTCGATTCCGAGACCGAGGCGTTCATCACCGATCTGATGGACCGCATGAGCGTGCGCGAAAAGGTCGGTCAGATGATCCAGGGCGACATCGGCTCGATCAAGCCGGAAGACCTGCGTGAATATCCGGTCGGCAGCATCCTCGCCGGCGGCAGTTCGCCGCCGCTGAACGCGCCGGATCGTTCCGGCCCGAAACCCTGGCTGGAAACGTCGCGTGCCTTCAACGAGGTCGCGCTGGAAGAGCGCGAGGGCCATGTCCCCATTCCGCTGATGTTCGGCATCGACGCCGTACACGGCAACAGCAATATCGTCGGCGCCACCCTGTTCCCGCACAATGTCGGCCTGGGCGCGATGCACGATCCGGCGCTGATACGCCGCATCGGCAAGGCGACGGCGGAGGAGACCGCCGCCGCTGGCATCGACTGGGCGTTCGGTCCGACACTCGCCGTGCCACAGGACGAACGCTGGGGCCGCGCTTATGAAGGCTATTCGGAAGATCCGGACGTCGTGCGATCCTATGCCGGTCAGATGGTTCTCGGCCTGCAGGGCGAACCCGGCAAGGGCACGATCCAGAACGGTCGCGTGGCGGCGTCCGCCAAACACTTTCTGGGCGATGGCGGCACAAAGGACGGCATCGACCAGGGCGATGCCGATATCCCTGAATCCGAACTGATCCGCATCCACAATGCCGGCTATCCCGCCGCGATCGAGGCCGGCGTGAAGACCGTCATGGCATCGTTCAGCAGTTGGCAGGGCGTCAAGATGCACGGCAACAAGTCGCTGCTGACGGGCGTGCTGAAGGGCCGCATGGGCTTCGACGGCTTCGTCGTCGGCGACTGGAACGGCCACGGCCAGGTCGAAGGCTGCACCAAGACCAACTGCCCCGTCACCTTCAACGCCGGGCTCGACATGGCCATGGCGGCCGATAGCTGGAAGGGGCTGTTCGACAACACCGTGGCCCAGGTGAAGTCCGGCCGCATCCCGATGGCGCGCGTCGACGACGCCGTTCGCCGCATCCTCCGCGTCAAGGCGAAGCTCGGCCTGTTCAACCATGCCCGCCCCTATGAAGGCCGGTTCCGGCTCATCGGCTCGCCCGAGCACCGGGCCATCGCGCGCGAGGCGGTGCGCAAATCACTCGTGCTGCTGAAAAACGACGGCGTGCTGCCGGTGAAGTCGAGCGCGGACGTGCTGGTCGCCGGCCCCGGCGCCGATGACATCAGCATGCAGTCGGGCGGCTGGACCCTTTCGTGGCAGGGCGACGGCAACACGCGCGAGGATTTCCCCAACGCCCAGTCCATCTATGGCGGCATCGCCGAGGCGATGAAGGCGGGCGGCGGCTCGGCCACCCTCAGCGTCGACGGCAGCTTCACGAAAAAACCCGACCTCGCCATCGTCGTCTTCGGCGAACAACCCTATGCCGAAATGCGCGGCGACGTACGCACGCTCGAATTCCAGCCCGGCGACAAGGAAGCGCTCGCGCTCCTGAAGAAACTGAAGGGTCAGGGCATCCGCACCGTCTCGGTCTTCCTCTCCGGCCGTCCGCTGTGGGTGAACCCCGAAATCAACCAGTCCGACGCCTTCGTCGCGGCCTGGCTTCCGGGCAGCGAGGGCGGCGGCGTCGCCGACGTGCTGATCGGCACGCCCGACGGCGCGCCGCGCGCCGACTTCACCGGCACCCTGTCCTTCAGTTGGCCGAAGACCGCCGGCCAGTTCACCCTCAACAAGGGCGAGCCCGGCTACGACCCGCTCTTCCCGCTCGGCTACGGATTGACCTATGGCGAGGACGGCCATCTGCCGCACCTTGGCGAGGTCGCCGGCGTCGATGCCAGCCTCGCCAATTCCAGCCTGTTCTTCGCCAAGGGCAAGGTGCCGGCCCCTTTCGCCGCCGCGGCCGAGGGTGTGCGGCAGCAGCCGACCGACAGCCAGGACGTGCAGGAAGGTGCGATCGCCCTCACCTGGCCCGCCGGCGCCGGCGGCACCTATCGCATCACGGGGCCGGAACTCGATCTGTCGCGGGAGACAAACGCCGATATCCTGTTGCAGATGATCTATCGCGTCGACACTGCCCCGACCGGCAAGGTGACTCTGGCCATGGGCGACGGATCGATCGATGTCACCCGATTGTTGGACAAATCGACCGGTGGCTGGCAGACGATGCGCGTACCACTCAAATGTCTGCGTAATCATGGCACGGACATCGAACATGTGCGTTCGCCCTTTGCCATCACCGCGCAGGGACCGTTCGCAATGTCGCTTTCCGATCTTCGGCTGGCGACGGACCCGGCGGGCGCGGCCTGCCCCGACTGACCACGATTTAACGGAGATTGAACTCATGGATGGAAGCTTCCTCATCGGATCGCGCGCTCTCACGACCGACGAGACGTTCCGGGCGATCGATCCCTCGACCGACGAAGCCCTCGACACTGATTTCGCGGTCTCGACCACGGATCACGTGGCCGAGGCCTGTAAGCTCGCAGCGGATGCGTTCGACAGCTACCGCGAAACCGACCCGGAAGATCGCGCGACGTTTCTGGAGACCATTGCGGCGGAGATCGAGGGGACGGACGGCCTTGTCGAACGCGCGGTGGCCGAAAGCGGCCTGCCCGAGGCACGCCTGACCGGCGAGCGCGGCCGGACCTGCGGGCAGCTCCGGCTGTTCGCGAAGCTGCTGCGTCAGGGCCGCTGGGCCAATGTCGTGGTCGACAACGCCATGCCCGATCGCCAGCCGATGCCGCGCGCCGACCTTCGTCAGCGCCGCATCGCCATTGGCCCCGTCGCCGTGTTCGGCGCGTCCAACTTCCCGCTCGCTTTCTCTGTCGCGGGTGGCGATACCGCCTCGGCGCTCGCCGCCGGTTGCCCGGTGGTGTGCAAGGGCCATCCCGCGCATCCCGGCACCTCGGTGCTGGTCGGCCGCGCCATTCAGAGTGCGGTGAAGAAATGCGGGCTGCACGAAGGCGTGTTCTCGCTGGTGCAGGGTACGTCGAACGATCTCGGCGCCGCACTGGTCAAGGATCCGCGCATCAAGGCCGTGGGCTTTACCGGTTCGCGCGGCGGCGGCCTGGCACTGGTCGAGATCGCGCAGAAGCGCCCCGAGCCGATCCCGGTCTATGCGGAGATGTCGAGCATCAACCCGGTCATCCTCTTCCCCGAAGCGCTGAAGGCACGCGGCAAGGATCTGGGCAAGGCCTATGTCGGATCGCTGACGCTGGGTTCAGGCCAGTTCTGCACCAATCCAGGCGTCGTCGTCGCGCTCGACGGGCCCGATCTCGATGCGTTCGCCGACACCGCCGCCAAGGCGCTGGAGGAAGCGCAGCCGCAGGTCATGCTGACGGGCGGGATCCACAAGAATTATGACCAGGGCGTGCAGAAACTTTCGGGGCAGAGCGACGTGAAAACCCTCGCCCGCGGGGCCGAAGGGACGGGGTGCAACCGTGGCCGGGCGGCGCTGTTCGAGACGACGGGCGAGGCGTTCATTCGCAACCCCGAGTTGGCGCACGAAGTGTTCGGCGCGGCCTCGATCATCGTGCGCTGCACCGACTTCGACCAGGTCGCCCAGGTGCTCGAAGGCATGGAAGGCCAGCTCACCGCCACGCTGCAGATCGACGAAGGCGATCACGAGACGGCGAAGAAGTTGGTGCCGATCCTGGAACGCAAGGCCGGCCGCATCCTTGCCAACGCATGGCCCACGGGTGTCGAGGTAAGCTACGCCATGGTTCACGGCGGCCCCTTCCCCGCCACCTCCGATCCGCGCACGACTTCGGTCGGCACGGCGGCGATCGAACGCTTCCTGCGCCCTGTCTGCTATCAGGACCTGCCCGACGCGCTGCTGCCCAAGGCGGTGAAGCACGACAATCCGCTCCACCTGCCGCGCATTGTCGACGGCGAGTCCGAATAAGCGAGCCTGTCGCGGGGACCAGGCCGGCGCGCCACTCGCGCGCCGGCCTTTTTCGTGGGTGCTGCTCGTGTTCTGATACGAATCTCGCTGAACGGAACGACCTCATTTCTTCCGTCGCCCCCGGATTTGATCCGGGGTCCGGAGCAGCGAGCAGTGTCGCTTGAAGCTATAGAGGTGAATTCGATCAGTTCTAAACGCCGCTCGTCACCCTGAGCTTGTTTCAGGGTCCACCGATCAACAAGCACGAGCGGAGCAAGACGAAAGACGGATGCCGAAACGAGTTCAGCATGACGGTTAAAGTTGGTCGAAGTCTCCTTTGGGATATTCCCGGCGTCGTGGATTCGTGTTCCTGCAAGCAAAAGAAGGATGATCCAACCTGACCGGGAAACGCTCTAATGCCCCGGCGCGTTGGGAAAGCGCAGCGCCTTGTAATAGTCCAGATCATGCGCCGGTTCCGGATATCCTTCCGGCGCCCGCTTGCCCGACACGCTTTCCCAATACAGCACCGAGGCGTCGCGCCACCATTTCGCTTCCTTTTCCTGAATGCGCAGGAAATCGGCCGTCTTGGCGAAGCGGCGCGGGTCGATGTCGCCCTTCAGCGACTGCCACTGCCGCTCCATCGCCTGCACCTGTTCGACACCGGTCTGATAATGATCGAGCAGCGATTGCCACAGCGTCTCGCCCGATCGCATCCGGTAGTCCCAGGCCAGATGGTGAAACCATAGCAGGTCCCGGTCGGGCACGGCGGCGAGATCGCCGAACTCTTTCGCGACCGGCGGCGCATATTGTGCGATCGCGTTGCTGCCGCTCGCCGTGCGGTCGAAGCCGATGCCGTCTTTATCCGCGCGGTTGTAATAAGCCGGATTCCATTCCGGCCGGCCGAGATCGCTGACCCACGGTCCCGGTCCGTAATGATGCCCCGTCGCCATCTGGTGCGCCAGACCCAGCGGCGTCATATAGTTCACCACCGCCTCGCGCGAGGTCATCATCATGTCGAGCACGGTGCGCGTCACGTCGTCGCGCGGGCCGAAAGTCAGTTCCGCCCATTCGACCGCGATGTTGCGCGCCGAGCTTTGCGGGTTCCAGGCCATCCGGCCGAACGCGAACCAGTTGGCCTGGTTAAACGTCGATCCCGTCCAATCGCGATCGTCGCCGATATTGGCGACGCCGGCCATGCCGGTCAGCTTGTGTGCGCCGTACCGCCCCTCGATCACCTTGGCGACGGTCGCCCCCTCACCGTGCCGGCGGGTGTCCGCCTCCAGCACCTCTTCCCATAACGGACCGAGATAGACGAGGTGCGTGGCCTGCCCCAGATATTCCTTGGTGATCTGGAATTCCATCATCAGCGGCGTTTCCGGCATCGCGCCGAACAGCGGGTGGAACGGCTCTCGCGGCTGGAAATCGATCGGCCCGTTCTTCACCTGCAACAGCACATTGTCCGCGAACGTGCCGTCCAGCGGCTTGAACTCGGCATAGGCCTGTTTCGCCCGGTCGGTCGCGTCCTCGGCCGAATAGACGAAGGCGCGCCACATCACGATGCCGCCATGCGGTGCCACCGCCGCTGCCAGCATGTTCGCACCCTCGGCATGGCTGCGGTGATAATCCTGCGGCCCCGGCTGCCCTTCGGAATTCGCCTTCACCAGGAACCCGCCGAAATCGGGGATGCTTGCGTAGATCTCGTCCGCCTTCGCCTTCCACCAGGCGGCCACCTCCGGGTCGAGCGGGTCAGCGGTGTCGAGCCCGCCCAGCTCGATCGGCGCGGAAAAGCGCGCCGACAGATAGACCTTCATCCCCCAGGGGCGCAGGGTGTCCGCGATCGCCGCCGCCTTTGCGATGTAGCGTGGCGTCAGGCTCAGTGCGCTGGCATTGACGTTGTTGAGTACCGCACCGTTGATGCCGATCGAAGCGTTGGCGCGGGCGTAATCGACCAGCCGCGGATCGACATGCTCGGGCAGCGTCCACCAGTTCCAGATCGACTGCCCGGCATAGCCGCGCTCCACCGACCCGTCGAGATTATCCCAATGGTCGAGCACGCGAAGTTGCAGCTTCGGCGCCGATCGCATGTTCATTTCGTCGATCGGAAGTCCGCGCTGGATATGTTCGAGAAGCGCGAAGGCACCGTATAGAAGGCCGGCATCGCCATTCGCCGCGACCACGGTGACGGGTTTTCCGTCCAGCGTCATGCTGCGCAGCAGATATCCTTCGGCTCCCAGGTCGGAAAGCGGCAGGTCGATGCCGAGGCGCGCCTGCACCGATGGGTTGGCGAGAATCACCGTTCCGGCGGAAATTTGCGTCCCCGCCGGGATTTCGCGCGCCAGCATTCCGCCCAGCCCGCGCTGAAGCTCGCTGATCGCCGATGCGACCACCGCAGAGGGGCGGTCCGGCCCGGTGATGCTCGCGGCGCGCTGCGCAACCGCACCCGCCCGCTGCGCGCTCAGTGCGTCATAGCGCAGCCAGAGCCGGTATCCGTCCTCGGCTCGGGCCACCGGCGCCAGCACCATCGCCGCCAGCAGCCAAAGGCACATTCCGCGCAGCATCCGCATTCAACCTCTCCCGCGTCTGATCGCCCGCATTGTTGGTAGCGGTATCACAGACACCGGCGCAATCGGCAACCAAGCAGCGACACCCATTACATGCTCATCGCCCCGCGGCGCAGAAATCGCGTACATAGTCGCCGTGCAGCGGCATCTGTGCGGCATTGTCCCGAATGATGCGGCGCATCTGCTCCAGCGCCGCCGCCAGCCGGTCCTCGTCCAGCGCGTCGGTGATGGGGTCGTATCCCTGCGGAGTCCAGTTCTGGCCCACCATCACCGCCACCCAGTTGGACAGGTCGAACAGTTCGTCGTCATAGCGGAAGAAACGCCCCTTGTCGCGGAACAGCGCGATCTTCTCGGCCAGGCTGTCCGGCAGCTCCATGGTCCGCAACCGGTTCCAGAACGGCGTGTCGTCCCGCTGGGTCGCGGCATAATGCAGGATGATGAAGTCGCGCACGCCGTCGACCGTTCGGCGCATCAGCCGGTTGTAGGTATCGCGCTCGATCGCGGCGAAGCGGCGGTCCGGCATCAGCGCCATCAGCTTGGAAATACCGGTCTGGATCAGATGGATGCTGGTCGATTCCAGCGGCTCCAGAAAACCGCTCGACAAGCCGATGGCGACGACGTTCTTCTCCCAGAAGCGCTCGCGCCGTCCCGCGGTGAAGGCAAGATGGCGCGGCGGCGCCGTCGCCTTTGTCTCCAGGGTCTCGAGCAATGTCGCTTCTGCCTCGTCCGGCGTCATGTACGCATCGCAATAGACATGGCCATTGCCAGTGCGATGCTGCAGCGGAATGCGCCATTGCCACCCCGCCGGGCGGGCGAAAGCCTGGGTATAAGGCCGCGGCCGCGCGGTGGCTTCGCTGGGCACCGCGACAGCGCGGTTGCATGGCAGCCAATGGCTCCAATCCTCGAACCCGACACCCAGCGTTCGCCCCAGCAGCAGCGCGCGAAACCCCGAACAGTCCAGAAACAGGTCGCCCGCGACACGCCGGTCGTCCGAAAGCCGCACGGCGGTGACGAATCCGCTCTGCCCGTCCTGCTCGACCTCCTCGATCCGCCCCTCGATACGCTGCACGCCCAGCCGCTCTGCATAGTCGCGCAGGAATCTGGCATAGTGGCCGGCATCGAAATGATAGGCGTAAACCGGGCGCGAAAAGGGCGAGCGCGAATCGCCAGCGCGGTGCGCGAAGCGACCCCGCGCCGCCGCCGCGGCACAAAGCGAATATTCCTCCAGCGGCCCGGCCCTGCCGAGCCGCGCCAGCTTTTCGCGGATATGGTGGAACTGCACGCCCTGAAGCGGCTGGCCGTAACTGCTGAACGGATGCAGATAGCGGTCGCCGACCGCCCCCCAGTCGCTGAATTCGATGCCCAGCTTGAACGTTCCGCCCGTCGCCCGCAGGAACGCCGCTTCGTCGATGCCCAGCATCTGGTTGAAGCCCAGAATGGTCGGGATCGTCGCCTCGCCCACGCCAACGGTTCCGATCGCGTCGGATTCAATGAGCGTGACGCGCGTATGGCCGTTGTTGAGGAACCGGCCATAGGCGGCGGCCGCCATCCATCCCGCCGTCCCGCCGCCGACAATCACGACGTCGCGCAGCCGCTGGTCCGCGCCGCCGTTCATGCTGCCCGCGCGCTGCGCAGCCGCGCCAGGACGGTATCGTGGCGCGGAGCGGCGTTCAGCTCCGTCGCCATCGCGCCGAGGAAGGTGTCGGCGAAGGACGCGAACTGCTGCGCCGTAAGGTTATCGGCAAGCGCGTCGGCATGGCGCGGCAACACGGACGCCCCCAGCAGCACCGCATACCAGGCCTCCGGACCGAAACTTCCGAAGTTGCGCAACGGCAATCGCCCGCGTTCGCGGAACAGCGCCAGCGCGTAATTCAGTTCGTCCGGCAGCTCGACGTCGCGCAGCCGCTTCCAACAGGGGTCGTTCCGGCCTGAAACGGCATGATGCAGGATCAGGAAGTCGCGCAGCCGGTCCGCCTCCTCGCCCCATTCGCGGTTATAGCGGGCAAGTTCCAGCGGCGCGAACTCCGTGTCGGGCAACAGGTTCAGAATACGATCGATCGCCGCATGGATCAGATGGCAATGCGGCGCCTCCAGCGGCTCGCATTCGACCGCCGCATCACCGATCGCGACACAATTGCCGATCCAGGCAGCCGCGCGCCGGCCCGGCCGGATTTCCAGCCGCTCGGCTGCGTCGCCGAGGGCGCGCGCGACCGTCTCGTCCTTCAGCCGCCGGGAGGAATAAACGCGTGCGATGGTGCGCCCCGCCGGCAAATCACTTGTCAGGCGCCAGCCGACCCGCTCCGCCATGACGATGTCCGCCGGTATCAGCTCGGGTCCCGATCGCTCGCGCGTCACCTGAACCCGGTCGTTCGGCAGCCAGTGCGACCAGTCGCGGCGCGCATCGCCTCCCTCCAGGCTCGACAGCAGCGCCGCCGCCGACCCGCTTGCATCGACGTACAGATCGGCGTCGATCGTTTCGCCGTCCACTCCGTGCAGGCCCGTCACCCGCTCGCCCGTCGCCGACACGCCGCACAGGCGCGACGCGGTCGCGACGTTCGCCGCAAGCGCCGCCTGTCTCAGCACCTCGCGATAGGCGGCCGGATCCACCGCGATCGCAACGTCGAAGCCCCAGAACGGCGACCGTGCGTCCACCGCCGGCGGTCGAAACCGTCCAGCAGAGATCAGGGCGGCGGCGGGAGAAAAGCGATCGAACGCCGGTGCCGCACCGCGGTGCGCCGCCGCGATCCACGCCTGATGGAAGGGCACGCCGCTGACGGACCGGCCATGGCCGCCGATCGGCCGGACGAAATGTCCGCCCATGCGCATCCAGCCGTCGAAGCGCGTGCCGAGGCGAAAGGCGCCCCCGCATGTCGCGAGCAGCTTGCGCTCGTCGATCCCGGCGCGCAGATGGAAGTCTCGCGCCGATACCTGCATCGTGCCGAACCGGTCCGCCATCCCGCACGGCGCATCATCCGTCGGCACCACCGTCACCTGCGTTCCGGGCAGCCGCCGGGCAAAGGCGAGCGCCGCCGCCCAGGCCGCCACCCCGCCGCCGGCGATGGCGATCCGCGTGATCGGCCGCGCCGTCATGCCGCCATCGCGCCGGTTCGCATCATATAGTCGACATGGCCCGGCATCCCCGCGGCGACTTCGGCCGTGCGCCGGCGGAACGCCTCCATCCCCTTCGCCACCGCTTCGATCGACCCCGCCCCGGCCCGCTGGTCGAAGCCGTCGGGGACGATCCGCTGCCCCGCATAAACGGCAATCCAGCTCGGTTCGAGGAACAGTCCGCGACCATATTGCGCCACGCGCCCGCGGCGACGGTACAACTCTATCTTTTCCGCCAGGCTGTCGGGAATATCGAGCGTCCGCATCCGTTCCCAGAATGCCGAATCGCTCCGCTGCGTCGCGTGATAATGCAGGATCAGAAAGTCGCGAATCCGGTCATATTCCAGATCGAGCACCCGGTTGAACTCGTCGCGGTCGATCGCGGCGACGCCGTCCTGCGGAAACAGCTCGATCAGCGTCTGCACGCAAAGCTGGACCAGATAAATGCTCGTCGATTCGAGCGGTTCCAAAAAGCCGCCCGAAAGGCCCACGCTCACACAATTGTTCACCCAGCCGCGCCGTCGCCGACCGGCGCGAAAGCGCAGGATGCGCGGTTCAGCGATCGGCTCGCCCTCGATCGCGCCCAGGATCGCCGCCACCGCTTCGTCATCCGAACAATGGCCGGAAGCATAGACATAGCCGTTGCCGACCCGGTGCTGCAGCGGAATGCGCCACCGCCAGCCCGACGGCATCGCGATCGCGCTCGTATAGGGCAGAAGCGGCCCCGCCTGTACTGCGCACGGCACCGCCGCCGCACGGTCGCATGGCAACCAGCGCGACCAGTCCTCGAACGGTTCTTCCAGCACGCCGTCGATCAGCAGCGCGCGAAAACCGGAGCAGTCGAGGAACAGGTCGCCCTCGAAAGACCGGCCGTCCTCCAGCGTCACGGCGCGAATATCGCCGCTTTCGCCGTGGCGGGCCACGTCCACCACTTTGCCTTCTATGCGTTCCACGCCGCGCGCCTCGGCGAAGCGGCGCAGATAGGGCGCGTACAGCGTCGAATCGAACTGATAGGCATGGCTGAACCCGTGTGGCGCCCGGGCGATGGTGTCGGCCGGCGTGAAGCGCGCCATGCGCGCCGCGACCACCGGCAGCGAATAGGCGTCCAGGTCCTCCGCCTGTCCGGCCGCACGTGCGCGGTGCCAATAGTGGTGGAAACCAACGCCGCCGATATCGTTGCCGAACGCGCCGAAGGGGTGAATGTAGCTGTCGCCGATGCGCGCCCAGTCGCGAAATTCGATCCCCAGCTTATAGGTCGCGCGCGTCGCCGCCATGAACGCCGCCTCGTTGAAGCCGAGCCGGTCGTTGAACGCCTTGAGATGCGGCAGCGTCGCCTCGCCCACGCCGATGATGCCGATCGCTTCCGATTCGATCAGCGTGACGGCGCATTTGCGCGGCAACAGCGCCGCCAGGGCCGCCGCGGCCATCCAACCCGCCGTCCCGCCGCCGACGATCGTCACGCGCACGCGCTCGGCCATCGCTCCCTCTCCTTCCCGTTGCGGGACCGCTACCATATCCGCCGGGCACCTGGCGACAATATCTCGCCCGAGCCGCCGCCGGCGCGCGGGCCGGAACGACGCCGGCCGCACGATCGGTTGACAGCGTCGTGCCATTCGCTCCACTACTCAGACAAATAAGAAGAGGTGGAGGATGGCTTGTCGGGCGTAACCCTGGCGCAGGTCAGCAAGAGCTACGGATCGCTGCGAGTGGTCGACCGGCTGTCGTTGGAGATCGCGCCCGGCGAGTTCGTCGTGTTCCTGGGTCCGTCGGGCTGCGGAAAATCGACATTGCTGCGCATGATCGCGGGGCTGGAGACGGTTGATTCGGGTGCGATCCATATCGGCGATGCCCGTGTGGACCATCTGCCGCCCGGCAAACGCGGCGTGGCGATGGTGTTCCAGCATTATGCGCTCTACCCGCACATGACGGTGCGCGAGAACATGGCGTTCGGCCTGCGCAACGCCGGCGTCGACAAGGCGGAGATCACCCGCCGGGCCGAAGCGGCGGCCGAGAGCCTGGAGATATCTGCGCTTCTCGACCGCAAGCCCGGACAGCTTTCCGGCGGTCAGCGGCAGCGCGTCGCCATCGCCCGCGCGATCGTCAAGGAACCGGCATTGTTCCTGCTCGACGAGCCGCTGTCGAACCTCGACGCCGCGCTCAGGAACCGCACGCGGCTGGAAATCGCGCAGCTCCACCAACGGCTGGGCGCGACGATGATCTTCGTCACCCACGACCAGGTGGAGGCGATGACGCTCGCCGACCGCATCGTCATCCTGAACGGCGGCGGGATCGAACAGGTCGGCACGCCGATGGAAATCTATCTTCGCCCGCGCACGCAGTTCGTCGCGACCTTTGTCGGTTCGCCGCGCATCAACCTGCTGCCCGCCGCGATGGACGATGCCGAGGCGGGCCACGCGATCGTGCGGCTGGGCGACGGAACGCGCGTCGTGACGAAGATCGCGGCCGAAAGCCTCGACAATGCAGACAACATGAATCTCGGCATCCGGCCCGAATGCGTGCGGCCGGTGCCGATGGAGCGGGCGGTGATGCAAGGCAAGGCCGCGGTTGTCGAACGGCTCGGCGAACGGACGCTGGTTCACGTGACGCTGTCCGACGGCGAAACACTGGTCGCCGAGGATGCAGGCGTCTCGTCCATTCGCGTCGGCGATGTGGTCGGCGTGTCGCTCGACACCGACGCCGCGCACCTGTTCGATGCGCATGGCCTCGGTCACCACCCGGAAGGGGCCGGCTGATGGCGACGGCCTTTTCCGAACCCACCGCGCCGATCCCGGCCGAACCGCCAAAGCGGCGGCAGGCGGCGACCTGGGGCAATCTGCTGTTCGTGGTGCCGTATCTCACCGTGTTCGCGATCATGCTGGTCATCCCGCTCGGCTGGGGCATCTGGCTGTCGACGACGAAAGGCGACCTGTTCGGCACCGACCGCTGGGTCGGCCTGGCCAATTTCATCCGCCTGTTCCGCGATCCGATCTTCCTCGAAACGGTGTGGAATACCTTTTACTTCGTCCTGCTGACCGTGCCCGCCCTCGCCGCGATCGGGCTGGCGCTGGCGCTCGTGCTCAACCGGCAGACGCGCTGGGCGGCGGTGCTGCGGACGATCTTCTTCGCCTCGACGGTCTTGTCGGTGACGGTGGTTACCTTGGTCTGGCGGCTGGTCTTCCTGCCCGATGGCGGCCTGCTCGCGGTGGTGACGAAGGCGCTGGGCGGCACGCCGGTCGCGTTCCTCAACGACGAAACGCTCGCCATGCCGGCGATCGCGATCACCACCATCTGGTGGTGCATCGGTCTGCCGATGGTCCTGTTCCTCGCCGCCCTGCAACAGGTGCCGCGTGACCTGTACGAAGCGGCCGCGCTCGACAACGCCTCGCGCTGGACGACGCTGACCAGGATCACGCTGCCGGCGATCCGGCGCACCTTCATGCTCGTGTTGATTATCGAGATCATCCTGCAGTTCCAGCTCTTCGGACAGCCGCAACTGATGACGCTGGGCGGTCCCAACAACGCGACGCGGCCGATCGTACTGTTCATCTACGAAACCGGCTGGCGGCAATGGGAGCTGGGCTATGCCTCGGCCGCCGCGCAGGTGCTGTTCGTGATGATCCTGCTCGCGGCGATGGCGCAGTACCGGGTGTCGTCTCGCAGGGAGGAGACATGATGCGCGTCGGCAGGACGCACCCGGTGGCGATCGCGCTCGTCATATTCGCGGCGATCCTGATGCTGCTGCCTTTGGGCTGGGTGCTAGCGCTCTCGCTCAAGGCCAATGCGGCGCTGCTCGCCGACACCAATTCGGTCTTCCACGCGCCTTATACGCTCGAAAACTACCGCATCCTGTTCGGCGACGGGCAGGTGTTCCGCTGGATCGGCAACAGCCTGATCGTCTCGCTGGGGATGACGGCGGGGGTGCTCGTTCTCTCCTCGCTCGCCGGTTACGGCTTTGCGCGGCTGGAATTTCCGGGGCGCGGGGCGCTGTTCGTGGTCGTCCTGCTGGGACTCGCCGTGCCCGAGCAGGCGGTCATCATCGCGCGGCACCAGATGTTCAGCGCGGTGTCGATGCACAACACCTACATTGCGCTGATGCTGCCGGGCATGTCGGCCCCGTTCGGGGTGTTCCTGATGACGCAATATTTCAAGGCGATCCCGCGCGATATCGACGAAGCCGCAATGCTCGACGGCGCCTCACGCCTGCGCATCTTCCTGCGTGTGCTGCTGCCGCTCACCATACCGGCACAGGCCACGCTCGGCATCTTCACCTTCCTGACTGCGTGGAACGATTATTGGTGGCCGCTCATCTCGGCAACCAACAAGGCGATGTACACGCTGACCGTCGGCATCGCCTCGACGCAGATGAACTTCGCCCAGACCGAAGGGCTGGGTTTCCTGATGGCGCAGGCGGTGTTCGCCGGGCTGCCGATCCTGATCGTCTACCTTTTCTTCCAGAAATATATCGTTCAGGCGGTGGCGGGAGCGGCCGGACGATGAGACGATCTGTTGTTTGCCATCACCCTTCCCACGCCGTGGCGCGCGCGCTCCCTCCCTCTCCCGATGGGAGAGGGAGGGAGCGCCGAAGGCGCGGAAGGATGAGGGCGACCGCGCCCATCCGAACCTGGTTCGCGCTGGTTCTGGCCCTCACCCTCGCGGCATGTGGTTCCGCAAAGGACGAGGGCCGGACCACGCTCGTCATTCAGCGCTTCTTCGGGTCGTGCGAGGCCGAATACGGCGCGAATACCGATATCGCCTCGGCCGAGGGCGAATGCGGCATCATGACCTCGATCATCAACGCCTTCGAAAAGGCCAATCCCGATATCGAGGTGAAGCAGAATGTCGTCTTCTGGCCCGGCTACGACCAGTTGACGGCACAGCTTGCCGCCAACGACGCGCCCGACCTCGTCACCATGCACGGATCGGTGATCGCCGATTATCAGGCGCGCGGCCTGCTCGATCCGCTGGGGCCGGACCTTGCCGCGATCGGCATCACGCCCGACCAGTTCACCCCCGCGGCCCGCCGCGCCGTGACCATCAACGGCAGGGTCTGGGGTATGCCGCTCGATAGCTGGGCGACGCTGTGGCACATCAACATGAACCTGTTCCGCAAGGCCGGGCTGGTGGAAAACGGCAGGCCCGTCCTGCCCCATTCGCCGGACGCGCTTCTGGCGCAGGCCGAGCAGTTCGGGCGCCGCACCGGCAAGCCCTATTTCGTCGCCCCGACCGCCAACGAATATGCCAGCTTCACCCGCAACTTCTATACCATGGTGATGCAGCAGGGCGGCCGGGTCTACACCGGCCCGCGCCACGCCAATTTCCAGACGCCCGAGGCCCGCCGCGCGCTCGAGCTGTTCCGCACGCTCTACCGCCGCGGGCTGATGACGCGGAACATGGACTATTCCTCGGCCGTATCGGGCTTTCTGAACGGCGCCGGCGGTGTGTTCCTCGTCGGCACCTGGATGGTGCAGGATTTCGACACCGCATCGCGCAAGCCCGATCGGCCGCTGTCGAACGGCTATGCGGTCGTCCCCTACCCCGCCATCTTCGCCAAGGACGTAACCTTCGCCGACGGCCACAACTGGGTGATGCCGCACGATCCCGACCGCACGCCCGCCGAGCGACAGGCCGCGCGCAAATTCCTGAAGTTCTTCGCCGCTCACGACATCGACTGGTCGCGCACCGGCCACCTGCCCGCTTTTTCCCGGGTGGTCGAGGCCGATGCGTGGCAGGCGCTGCCGCACCGCGAAGACCTTGCGCGGCTGACCGAGACGGCCACGCCGCTGCCCAAGCAGATCCGCCGCCAATTCCCGATCGAGACCATCGTCGGTCAGGAAGCCGGCGCAGCCATCACCGGCGCCAAGTCCGTCGACCAGGCGCTCACCGACATGGAGCGGCGCGTGAACGCCGTTCTTCAGCACATCTGACGCTCAAGAGGACCCCAATGGCCAAATCGCACATCATCGCCGACCGCGACTTCGTGATCGCCCCCGTCAACCGGCACATCTACGGCAGCTTCGTCGAGCATCTCGGCCGCTGCGTCTATGGCGGCATCTACGAGCCGGGGCATCCGAGCGCGGACGAACACGGTTTCCGCCGCGACGTGCTCGACCTCACGCGCGAACTCGGCGTATCGATCGTGCGCTACCCCGGCGGCAATTTCGTCTCGGGCTATGATTGGGAAGACGGCGTCGGGCCGAAGGACGAGCGCCCCATCCGCCTCGATCTCGCCTGGGGTTCGACCGAAACCAACCAGTTCGGCACCAACGAGTTCATGGACTGGTGCCGGCAAGCGGACGTAGAGCCGATGTTCGCCGTCAATCTCGGCACGCGCGGGCCGGCGGAGGCGCAGAACTTCCTCGAATATTGCTGCCATCCCGGCGGCACGCATTATTCCGACCTGCGCAAGCGCCACGGCTATGAACAGCCGCACGACATCGCCTTCTGGTGCCTCGGCAACGAAATGGACGGCCCCTGGCAGACCTGCGCGAAGACGGCCGAGGAATATGGCCGCATCGCCACCGAAACGGCAAAGATGATGCGCTGGACCAAGGACGGGCTGAAGCTCGCGGTGTGCGGCTCGTCCTTCCGCGACATGCCGACCTTCGGCGCATGGGAATATACCGTGCTCGACCATTGTTTCGAGCATGTCGACTATATCTCGCTCCACCAGTATTTCGAAAATCAGGAGGACGAGGTCGACCGCTTTCTCACCGTCATCGACGATCTCGAAAGCTTCATCGTCGAGGTCGCGGGCATCGCCGACGCGGTGGCCGCCAAGCGCCGATCCGACAAGCGCATCATGTTGTCGCTCGATGAATGGAATGTCTGGTATCGCGCACGCTCGGGCGAACAACTGCGCGGGGTCGGCTGGCCGCAGGCGCCGCATCTGCTCGAGGAGATCTACAATTTCGAGGATGCGCTCGTCATCGGCGGCGCGCTGCTCACGATGATCAACCATTCCGATCGGGTGAAGGCCGCGTGCCTGGCGCAACTCGTCAACGTCATCGGCCCGATCATGACGGAGACCGGCGGCCCGGCGTGGCGACAGACGATCTTCCATCCCTTCGCCCAGGCCGCGCGCTACGGCCGCGGCAACGCCTTGCGCACGAAAGTCACGACCGACACCTTCGCCGCGGGCAAGCAGAAGGCGGCGCCGCTGCTCGTCAGCTCGGTGATCGACGACCCCGACACGGGCCGCGTCACCGTCTTCGCGCTCAACCGCAGCACCGACGCGGCGATGGATCTGACCGTCGAATTGCGCGGCATGGGCGACCGCCGCATCGAAACCGCACAGCAACTGCACCACGCCGACCTGAAGGCGATCAACTCGAAGGACGCGCCCGACACGGTGGCGCCCGCCGATCACCCGGCAGTCGAACTCGCCAACGGTACGCTCTCCGCGACGCTCAAGCCGCTGTCCTGGAACATGTTCGTGACGATGCCGGCCTGAACCGGTATCGGTTGTGAAACCAACCACGCGCGATACAACGGAGGATATGACGGCCAGGGACAGACGCAAGAGGAGCACGGAGCCGGTGCCGGCCGGGCGCGGCAAGGCGCTGCGCATCCACGGCACCATCGCGCGCGATCTCGGCATCATGATCGTCACCGGCAAATACCGGCCGGGCGAAACGCTGAATGGCGAGGTGGAGGCGAGCGATCGGCTCAATGTCTCGCGCACCGCCTATCGCGAGGCGTTGCGCATGCTCTCGGCCAAGGGGTTGGTCGAATCCCGTCCCAAAACGGGCACCCGGGTAAGCGAGCGGACCAACTGGCACCTGCTCGATCCCGACGTGCTGTCCTGGATTTTCGAGTTCGAACCCGAAGACGACCTGCTCGCCAGCCTGTTCGAGCTGCGCAAGATCGTCGAGCCCGAAGCGGCGGCGCTGGCCGCCCAGCGCCGCACAGATGCGCATGTGGAACGGATGAGGGACGCGCTGGAGCGGATGGGCAAGCACACACTGGCGTCGGAGGAAGGTCGCACCGCCGACCAGGATTTTCATGCCGCCCTGCTCGGTGCATCGGGCAACCCGTTCCTCGTCACCCTGACCAGCGGCGTCGGCGCGGCGGTCGCCTGGACCACCATCTTCAAGCAGCGCAACATGCCGCTCAGGCGCGATCCCGTTCCCGACCATGCCCGCGTGTTCGATGCGGTCGCCGCCCGCAATGCCGGCGCGGCGCACCGCGCCATGTCGGACCTAGTCGACCTCGCCTTCCTCGACACCGAACGCTCGCTGGCCCCCAAAGCGCGGGCCTGATTCGGTTACCGCAGCGAGCACGAGCGGCTACGGTTCTCGCACAGGCCGAAGAAGAACAGTGCTTCGACAAGCTCAGCACAAACGGAGGCGGCGCTCGAATCGATCTTCCGCTCTCGGAATTGTCGCTCGAATTGCACAAATCCTCCGTCCGCCCTGAGCTTGTCGAAGAGCCGTTCTTCTCCTCACGGTCGAAGGAAAGAGCAGCGCTTCCGCAAACCCGGCGCAAACGGTGAGCTCATTCCGCTTCGGCGGCGAGCGTCTCTTCAGGCAGCGCCGCGGTCGGCCGGCTGCCCCACAATGCGTAGAACAGCACGTACAGCTCGCACACCGCCGGCAGCAGGAACGACCATTGCAGCCCGTAATGATCCGCGATCCAGCCCTGCCCGGTAGCCAGCGCACCGCCGGCGATCGCCATGATCAGCAATCCGGAGCCTTCCTCGGTCAGCGGTCCCAAGCCGCGAATGCCCAAGGTGAAGATCGTCGGAAACATGATCGAGTGGAACAGCCCGACGAGCACCAGCGCCCACATCGACAGGTGGCCCGTGCCGAAGATCACGATCATCAGCAGCGCGAACGCCCCGACCGCAGCGCCCGCAAGCATCATTTCGGCGCGGATGAAGCGCATCATGAAGCTGCCGGCGAAGCGGCCGACCATCATCCCGCCCCACAGCAGCGTCAGATAGAAGCCGGCATCCTCCGGCGTCAGCGCACCGATATCGGGACGGGTGATGAAGCTGATCAGCAGGCTGCCGACCCCGATTTCCGCGATCAGGTAGATAAAGATCGCGGGAATGCCGAAGACGAGGTTGCGGTGCTTCCACAGGCTGTGCTTCCGGCGCTCCTCGCGTGCGACGCGGCGCGTCTCGCCGCCCAGGTCGGGCAGCTTGATCAACGCGAACACGACCGCGAGCAGCACCAGCACGATGACGATGCCGATATAGGGAAGCTGAACCGACTGCGCGTCGGCGAGCTTCTGCGCCGCCGTCAGCTTCGTCGCGACCGCGTCGCCGCCCTCGACCGAGCCGGAGCTGCTGCGCCCCAGGATGAGCAGGCTGCCGAAGATCGGCGCGACCCACGTTCCCGCCGAATTCATCGCCTGCACCAGGTTCAGCCGCGAAGAAGAGGTTTCCGGCGGCCCCAGTACGGACACGTAAGGGTTCGCCGCGACCTGCAGCAGCGTGATGCCCGATGCCAGAACGAACAACGCCGTCAGGAAAAAGGCGTAGGAGACGAATTGCGACGCCGGAAGAAACCCCAGCGCACCCACGGCCATGATCGCCAGGCCGATGACGATCGACCATTTGTACCCGGCGCGTTCGAGCAGCTTCGCCGACGGAATCGACATCACGAAATAGGCGATGAACCAGACGAACTGCACCAGCAATGCCTGCGTATAGTTCAGATCGAAGACGATCTTCAGGTGCGGAATCAGGATGTCGTTCAGGACCGTGATGAAGCCCCACATGAAGAACAGCGAGGCGAGTACCGCCAGCGCGGCGGTATAGGTCTTGCGCGGACGTGCCGCGCCGGACGGAGAACTGGAAACGCCTGCTACCATCGACTACTCCTGGTGACCCGTTATTCTTCTATCGCGCAATCGGCCACCCGTCCGTCGTCCATTCGATCGGGCGAATGCGAAGCGTGGGAAGGCCGTTCCGCTGCGTATCATAGGCGTGATAAGTAATATAATCGCCGTCGTCACCCCGCACTATGGCGACGTGACCCCGCCCGACATAGCGGCTGCCCTCAGCCTGTCCAGATGTGAGGACGATCGTTCCCCCGCCCTGCAGCATCGGGGTTCCGTCCCGGTCGACATACGGCCCCGTCGGCTCGGCGGACCGCCCGACGACGGTGTAATAGCTGCTGTCCGCGCCGCGACAGCAATAATCGAACGAGGCGAACAGATAATAATGGTCCCCGTGGCGGATCACATAAGGCGCCTCGATCGCACCGGCCTGCGGTCGCCGGGCGAGCGAGCGCACGGGTTCCGCCGCCAGGCGCTTGCCTGTGGCCGGATCGAGCCGAACCATCTTGATCCCCGACCAGAAGCTGCCGAAGACCAGCCACTGGCGATCGTTTGCATCCTCGAACACATTCGGATCGATGGCGTTGAAGTCGTCGCCTTCGTGCGACGCGATCACCTCGCCGCGGTCGCGCCACCCCTCCGCCGCGTCCGACGGCGTCAGTGTCGATCGGGTCGCGAGCCCGATTGCCGAGCGGTTCTTGCCGAACGTCGAAACCGAATAATAAAGACGGTATTCGCCGTTCCGCCGGGAAATGTCGGGCGCCCAGATGCCATGGGTTCCCGGCACCGCGGCGTGCGCCCAGGCCGGAATGGCCTCGAACACGGCACCGCGATAGGTCCAGTGCCGCAGATCGGGTGAGGTCCGCACCGCCAGCAACCCCTCGGGATCGTCCCGATTGCCGGTGGTGAACAGATAATATCCGCCATCGCCGGCGAGGATCGAGGGATCGTGAACCGGCGCCGTATCGCCGGAAAGCGTCAACGCCTCCGGCGCAGGCGCAGGCGTCGCGATCGGCGGGGGTGTGGGCGAAGGAGCGGGCGACGGCGAGACGACCCCGCCTATGCCGCCATTGTTACCGCCGCACCCGCTCAGCAGCATGGCGGCGGCGATCAGCGGACCGGCCGCCGCTCGCCACCTCCAAACATCATGGCCACGGACGAAAGAGCGGCATGCGGTGCCCACGCCTAGTCCAGCGAATACCGGACACCGAGCGCGAAGGTCCGGTCGATGATGGTATTGCCCAGATTGAACATGTCCGGCCCGCCCGCGTCGCCGAACCGGTAATAGGCCTGGCTCAGTTCGTTGGTCAGGTTGGTCGCGTCGAACGACAGCGCCAGCCGGTCGGTGATGTCGTAGTTGAACTGGAAGTCCAGGCTGCTTTCCGGCCGCCGCCACACGCCGATCGGATTGGCGAAGAGCGACGCCTCGTTATTGGCGAGGAAGTTCTTGCGCCAGACATAGGACAGCCGGACGCCGACGGGGCCGTGTTCATAGATGCCGGTGATGTTGTAGGAGGTGTCCGACACGCCGAAGAACCCTGTCTCCCGTTCGTCCACGACATTGCCTTCATTGTCGGTGATCGGGATGTTCTGTTTCGAATCCAGCAGCGTCAGACTGCCCTGCGCGCCCAGGCCGTCCAGGATTCCCGGCAGGAAATCGGGGAAATAGACGAAGCCCAGTTCGGCCCCCTTCAGCACGCCGTCAGAGGCATTGGCCGGCCGCGTGATGATGAAATTGTCGGTGTTCAGATCGCTTCCCGGAATGGTGACGAACTGCCGCAGCGGCACGACCAGCCCGTCGACCTCGCGGCGGAACAGCGTGCCGTAAAGGGCGCTGTCGTTTTCGAAATACCATTCGAGCGACAGGTCGTAATTGGTCGCCTTGGTCGGGTTCAGGTCCGGATTGCCGCCCGTGCCGCTGCCATAGCCGACATTGGTAAGGTCCCCCGTCAGCGTATAGTTCGGGTTCAGGTCGACGAAGTTCGGCCGGCGCAGCGTCTTGCCGAAGTTGAACCGCATCCGCAGGTCGTCGGTGATGTCGTACATCACGGTGACGCTGGGCAGCATGCTCGCCGCCGCCTTGGAATCGCGTGTGGTCGTGCCCGTCAGCAGGTCGGTGAAGGTCAGATCGGTATCCACGTCGACATAGCGCGCGCCCACCTGCAGGCGCAGGGGCCGATCGAAGATGCGGGTCTCGAAATCTCCCTGCACATAGGCCGCCATGGTGATCTCGTCGACGTTGAAGGTGCGCCGCAGCGCGAGCTGGTCGCTGGTCTGGATGCCGGGATCGACGCTGTTCTGATAGAGCTGCCGGATCTCGTCGGCATGATCGAGCAGATAATATCCATTGGGCACCACCCAGCTCGTCGGCACGTCGGCCCGACCGTCATAATAGCCGCTGTTGGTGTAGAAGAAGCCGGAATCGAGCTGATCGAACGGCTGGTTCAGCACCGGCGCATCCTGCGTCCGCTGCGCCTCCGACGCCCCGCGATCATCATAGCGCAGGCCGAAACTCAACTTCTTGAAGATGCCCTCGGAAAATTCATAATCGCCATCGGCGGTAAAGGTGATCGCATCACCCTTGTTGCGATTGGCGTTGTCGTAGAACTCCCCGAGTTGCCACTGCGACGGATCGGTCGCCAGGCTGTCATCGCCGTAATGGAAGGACGGCAGCCCGCCGCCGGCATTGAAGTTGACGTCGATCGACGCCGGCACGCGGTTGGTGCGGAGCGCGATGAACCGCGATTCGAACGTGCTCGTCTGGTACGAAGCGTCCGCCGTCAGGTGAAGCTGCCCCAGGTCCCAATCGCCGTTCAGGGCATAGACATAGCTGTCGGTCGAGGACTTGGTCAGGTCGCCGCTCGTGAAGTTGTACGGAAAATTCACATGGCGTGAATGAACGATATTGGTGCCGTCATAGGTCGTGATCGATCCCGCAGGATCGTCCTGCACGCCGCCGGCATAATCGACGAAGTTGAACAGCAGGCTGTTGAAGGTCGTGCTGCGGAATCCGTTCCAGAAGAACTCGAAGCTATAGGTGGAGGCTTCGTCGGGCGCCCACTGCACCATGGCGTTGACCGCGGGCCGTTCCCGTTCACCGTGCAGGTCCGACTGGAACACCGCGTCACGCGACAGGAGGTAGGGCACCTCCTCGCCGTTGATGGTGAAGGTCGACCCTTCGGCATAGGGAAGCCCGGTCTGCAGCCCCGGAACCCAGATCTGCTGGCCGGGGGCGCGGCAATCGGTGGGTTGGATGCGCTCCAGCGGAATCCAGCCATTCGGGTTCGAAGGATCGCAGCTATTGGCGGCCCCGCTTCCCGGCGGCGGATTGGTCGCCGACGCGAACGGCACGAGCGCGCCTGCCGTAAGCACCTGGTCGCGATAGCGCGTGCGGGCATAGCTCGCATTCACCAGCACGCCGATGTCGCCGATCCCCGTTTCCCAGCGATCGCTGACCAGCGCGCTGAGATGCGGATTCACCTCGTCCGCCTGCTCGCTATAGATGCCGCGGGCATAGCCGGACAGCGCGAACCCGTCGAAATCGAACGGCCGCCGCGTGCGGATGTCGATCTGCCCGGCAAGGCCGGTGGGCAATTGATCGGCCCCGCGCGTCTTATAGACGTCGATCCTGCCCACCAGCGTGGCGGGCACGTCTGCCAGCGCCAGTTGCCGGCCCGATGCGGTGAACACCATGCGACCGTTGAGCGTGGTGGTGATGTCCGGCAGGCCGCGAATGGTGATCGTGTTGGCCTCGTCGCTCGCCCGGTCCGTCACCTGGATGCCGGTTATCCGTTGCAGCGCCTCGACCACGTTGTTGTCAGGCAGCTTGCCGATGTCTTCGGCCACCACGGACTCTACTACCTGCGTCGCCTGCCGCTTCACCTCCAGCGCCCTGACCAGCGAAGCACGCACGCCGGTCACGACGATCTCGTTGGGAACCGATGTCTCGCTTTCCTGATCGTCCTGCCGGTCGGCCGGCATCGACTCGGGTATTGGCTGCGGGTTGGTTTGTTGCCCGGCCTCGACAGCCTGAGCGTGAACCGGCGCCGCGACCATAGTCATCGCCAGCACCGACGCGGATCCGAGCGCGCACAGCTTGATCGCCATCATTTCTCCCCTCCTGCACCGCCATTTTTCGCCGGCTCGGAGGCCGATCTTTATCGCGGCAATACTCAGACAAAACTTCTAGTGCCGCTCTGCCGCCAGCGCAACCGGAAAGTGCGATATTCTCGGACAATATCCCGCCGTACACGCGCTAATCCCGAAATTCCGTGAATTTTTATTCCCAGCGGCACCCCTTTATAGCGCGCGCCAAGCTTGTTGATTCCCTCCGGCCTTGCCGATATGTCTGAGTTAAAATTGCGCTGCGCGATCCCGCGGTGGCGCCTCATCGGCTATGGAGAGAACTTTGACATTGCGGCTGGTCCAGTATCGCGCCGAGGACGGCGAGCGGCGGGTTGCCGCATCCGATGGCGACGACTTTTGCGCGCTGGAACGCTGGTCGAGCATCTACGACCTCGCCAACGCGGCGATCTCCGGCAACGTCGCCCTGTCGGACCTGGTCGGGGAGGCGCGCGGCGCACGGCTGGATGTGGACGCCTTGCAGCGCGAGAGCCGGCTTCTCTCGCCGATCGCGCACCCCGACCCGGCGCATTGCCACGTCACCGGCACCGGCCTCACCCATCTCGGCTCGGCCGAAGGCCGCGACCAGATGCACCGGGCGGCCGCCAGCGGAGACCTTACCGATTCCATGCGCATGTTCCTGATGGGCATGGAGGGGGGAAAGCCGCGCGCCGGTGAAGACGGCGTCCAGCCCGAATGGTTCTACAAGGGCGATGGTTCCTGCATCGTCGGCCCGTCCGAGGATCTCCCCTCGCCCGCATTCGCGCTCGACGGCAGCGAAGAGCCGGAAATCGCCGGCATCTATATCATCGACGGCGCCGGCACGCCGCGGCGCCTGGGCTTCACGCTCGCCAACGAATTTTCCGACCACGTGACGGAAAAGGGCAATTATCTATGGCTGGCACATTCGAAATTGCGCCACGCTGCGCTCGGCGCGGAACTGCTCGTGGGCGATCTGCCGAGCGACATTCGGGGCACCAGCAGCATTTTGCGCGATGGCGAGACGCTGTGGGAAAAGCCGTTTCTGTCCGGTGAAGCGAACATGTCGCACAGCATCGCCAACCTCGAACGCCACCATTTCAAATACGGCCTGTTCCGCCGGCCCGGCGATATCCACATCCACTTCTTCGGCACCGCCACCCTGTCCTTTGCCGACGGCGTGGAAACCGCCCCCGGCGACATTTTCGAGATTTCGGCCCCGCCCTTTACCATTCCGCTGCGCAATCGGCTGTGTCCCATGGCGCCGGAAACGGTAGAGGTGCGTCCCCTATGAGCAGCAAACCCATCCGCATCGCCCTGGCCGGCATCGGCAAGATCGCCCGCGACCAGCATATCCCCAGCATCGCCGTCAGCGACCGGTTCGAACTCGTCGCCGCCGTCACCGGCCATGCCCCGCCCGAAGGGGTTCCCGGTTTCGCCACGGTCGACGCCATGATGCAGGCGGTGCCGGACGTCCAGGCGCTTTCCATCTGCACGCCGCCGCGCGGGCGTACCGCGCTGATGGCGGACGGTTTCCGCCACGGTCTCGATCTGATGATCGAGAAGCCGCCGGCCGCCACCGTCAGTGAAGCCGACGGTTTCGCCGCGATGGCGCGCGCCGCCGACCGCATCCTCTACGCCACCTGGCATTCGCGCGAGGCGGCGGGCGTGGCGCCGGCGCGCGACTGGCTGAAGGGGTGCGAAATCCGGCGCGTCGCGTGCAACTGGAAAGAGGATGTGCGCGTCTGGCACCCGGGCCAGGAATGGATCTGGGAACCCGGCATCGGCGTCTTCGATCCCGGCATCAATGCGCTGTCGGTGCTGACGGCGATCCTGCCGATGCCGCTGGTGCTGGAACAGGCGAAGCTCCGCTTTCCCGAAAACAAGGCGGCGCCGATCGCTGCCGATCTCGATTATTCGCATGGCGATGCGCCGGTGCGCGTCGAATTCGATTTCGACCAGCGCGGGCCGCAGACCTGGGACATCGACGTCGAAACCGATAACGGCACGCTCAACCTGTCCAAGGGCGCCTCGCAACTGGCGATCGATGGCCAGCCCGTCGATGTCGGCGACGAGACCGAATATGCCAGGCTTTACCGCCGGTTCGCCGAACTGGTCGATGCGCGGCAGTGCGACGTCGATCTGGCGCCCTTCCACCATGTCGCCGACGCCTTCTTCATGGGCGAGCGCACCACCATCCACGCTTTCGACGAACAGCCCGACCGCTAAAGCGGCGGCGGGAAAAGGGGAGAGGAAGAACAATGAAATTGCTGAAACATGCCGGCATGTCGCTGGCAGGGGTGCTGGCGCTGACCGCGCCGCTTTATGCGCAGGAACGCGCATCGGTCTCGATCGACACCGCCCGTCCGGGGGCGACCATCGACCCCGCCGTCCAGGGCCAGTTCGCCGAGGATCTCGGCCGGGGCATCTATGGCGGCGTCTGGGTTGGGCCGGATTCGAAGATTCCCAATACCGACGGCTATCGCAACGACGTGATGCAGGCGATCAGAAAGCTGAACCCGCCGGTGATCCGCTGGCCGGGCGGCTGCTTCGCCGACCAGTATGACTGGCGCGACGGCATCGGCCCGCGGGATAAGCGGCCGGTCCGCGTCAACGTCACCTGGGGCGGCGTCACCTATGACAACAGCTTCGGCACCAACGAGTTCATGAACTATACCGAGTTGGTCGGTGCCGATGCCTATGTCGCCGGCAACATGGGGTCGATGACCCCGCACGACATGCAGCAGTGGATCGAATATATGACCTTCGCCGGCGATTCCACGCTGGCGGACATGCGGCGCGAAAACGGTCGCGACAAACCGTGGACGAACCTGAAATATTTCGGCGTCGGCAATGAAACTTGGGGCTGCGGCGGCAACATGACCGCCGAATTCGCCGCGGAGATGCACCGCCGCTACGCCACCTTCGTCTGGAAGGCCGGCGACAGCCCGCCGATCACCAAGGTCGCGTCGGGCGCCAATGTCGACGACTATCACTGGACCGAGGCGATGATGAAGACGGCCGGGCGCATGATGGATGCGCTCAGCCTGCATTACTATACCTTCCCGGGAAGCTGGGAGAACAAGGGCGCGGCGACCGGCTTCACCGAGGATGCGTGGGCCTCCACGCTGAAGAACGCGCGGCACATGGACGAACTGATCACGAAGCATTCGGCGATCATGGACAAGTACGATCCCGAAAAGCGGGTCGGCCTCTATGTCGACGAATGGGGCACCTGGTACGACCAGGAACCAGGGTCGCATCCGGGCTTCCTTTATCAGCAGAACAGCTTGCGCGACGCCGAGGTCGCGGCGCTGACGCTCAACATCTTTCACCGCCATTCCGACCGGGTAAAGCTCGCCGCAATCGCGCAGATGGTGAACGTGCTTCAGGCGATGATCCTGACGAAGGGCGACCAGATGGTGCTGACGCCCACCTATCATGTGTTCGACATGTACAAGGTCTTCCAGGGCGCGACTCCCTATCCCGTCGACATCGACACGCCGCGCTACAAGCATGGCGATATCGACCTGCCGATGGTCGATGCCTCGGCGGCGAAGGCCGGGGACGGCACGCTCTATCTGGCGCTCGTCAACCTGAACCCGGACGAACCGGCGCATATCGTCACCGGCATGACGGGAACGGCCAGAGGACGCATTCTGACAGGGCCGAAGATGGACACGCACAACACGTTCGAGGCGCCGAACACCATTCACCCGGTGGCATATGAAGGCACCTCGGACGGCGGCAAGCTCGCCTTCGACCTGCCGGCCAAGTCGGTCGCGGTGGTCGCCGTCGAGCAACGCTGATGTGGACGCGCCGCGCATTCCTGGCTTCGGTGAGCATAGTTGCGCTCGCCGGGCCGGTCGCGGCGCGCTCTGCACCGGCAGCGGGTCCGCGCATCCGCGTGCAGCCGGTGCCGCTGGAAAGCGTCCGGCTCAAACCCGGGCCGTTTCTGAACGCGGTCGCGCGTAACCGCGAATATCTCCTGTCGCTCGACGCCGACCGTCTCCTGCACAATTTCCGCGCGAGCGCCGGGCTTCAACCCAAGGCGCCCGTCTATGGCGGCTGGGAGGCGCGCGGCATCGCCGGGCACACGCTCGGCCACTATCTCTCCGCCTGCTCGCTGATGCACGCCCAGACCGGCGACCCCGCCGTGCGCGACCATATCCATTACATCGTCGATGAACTCGCCGCCTGCCAGGCTGCGCATGGCGACGGCTATATCGGCGGCACCACGGTCGAGCGGGACGGCAAGGAAGTCGACGGCAAGATCGTCTTCGAGGAAATCCGCCGCGGTACAATCGAAAGCGGCGGGTTCGACGTCAATGGCGGCTGGGTGCCGCTCTATACCTGGCACAAGGTTCATGCCGGGCTGATCGACGCCTACCGGACCGGCAAGGTCGAACGCGCCCTGCCGGTCATGCTCGGCATGGCGGGCTATCTCGCCACGATCTTGGAAGGCTTGAGCGACGCGCAGATGCAGACGCTGCTCAAGGCCGAATATGGCGGGTTGAACGAAAGCTACGCCAACACCCACGCGATTACCGGCGATCCGCGCTGGCTGCGCGTGGCGGAGAAAATCTACGACCGCCGCGTGCTCGACCCGCTGACCGCAGAGAAGGACAGGCTTGCCGGGCTTCACGCGAATACACAGATCCCCAAGCTGATCGGGCTGGCACGCATCTACGAGCTGAACGGCGAGCCGCGCGACCGCATCGCCGCCCGCTTCTTCCGCAACACCGTCGCGAACCATCACAGCTATGTGATCGGCGGCAATTCGCAGGCAGAGCATTTCGGCCCGCCCGACCAGCTCAGCGATGCAATTACCGAACGCACCTGCGAGCATTGCAACAGCTACAACATGCTCAAACTGACGCGCCACCAATATGGCTGGGCGCCCGACGCCGCACTGTTCGACTTCTACGAGCGGGTTCACCTCAACCATGTGCTCGCCAGCCAGAATCCCGAGACGGGCATGTTCGCCTATTTCATGCCGCTGTCGGCCGGCGCGAAGCGGACCTGGTCGACGCCCCATGACAGCTTCTGGTGCTGCGTCGGGTCGGGGATGGAAAGCCATGCCAAGCACGGCGATTCCATCTACTGGCACGACGCCGACACGCTCTACGTCAATCTGTTCATCCCCTCGACGCTCGACTGGGAGGGCGGCAGGCTCGACCTGTCGACCGACTATCCCTTCAGCGATACGATCACCCTGACGATCAATGCGCCGATGAAGCACGCCATCGCGCTGCGCCTCCCCGGCTGGAGCAAGGCGCCGAGCGTCGCCGTCAACGGCGCGCCCGCGCGGTTGGAGCGTCGCAACGGCTATGCCGTCCTGCGCCGCGAATGGCGCGCGGGCGACCGGATCGAGCTGACGGTGCCGATGGCGCTCACGGTCGAGCCCACGCCCGACGATCCGGGCATCGTCGCCTACACGCACGGCCCTATCGTGCTCGGCGCCGATCTCGGCCCGGCATCCGAGGATTGGGACGGCCTGCCGCCGGCGCTGGTCGCCGCGACGCCGGAACAGGCCGCTACGCCGATCGACGCCGCGGCGCACCGCTTCCGTCTCACGGGGACAAAGCCCGAAGCGGTCACGCTCCTTCCCTTCTTCAACCAGTATGACCGCCGTACCGCCGTCTATTTCCCGACCTTCACAAGGGAGCGCTGGAATGCGGAGGAAGCCGCCTTCATCGCCGATCAGCGGGCCAGGCAAGCGCTGAAGAAGCGCACCGTCGATGGAATCGATATCGGCGAGCAGCAGCCCGAGCGCGACCACGACATCGCCTTCAACCATGCCGACCTGCAAAGCTGGGCGGGCAAGAGCGGGCGCCTGCTTCCCTGGGGCACGGGCAATTACATCGAATTCACCCTCGCCGTCCGCCCCGGACCGATGGTGCTGCGCGCACTCTATTGGGGCGAAGAGGTCGATAAGGATTTCGCCATCGAAATCGATGGCCATTTACTCGCCGAGGAGCACCGTTCGGTCCCGCCGGTGAAGGAATGGGTGGCGCAGGACTATCCGATCCCTGAGGCCCTCACCCGCGGCAAGCACAACGTCCGCGTCCGCTTCGAGACTCGCGGCACCGACGCGCGCATCTACGAGGTCCGGATGCTCGAAGCGGCGGCGGGCGCCTGAGGGGCCAGCAGTGCTCCTGCGCAGGCAGGAGCACGGGAAGGCCCTGAAAGGATGCCTCTGCGAAAGGCGCGAAATGGAAATCTCTTTCGTCATGCTGAACTTGATTCAGCATCCACTTGGCCGCAATATCAAATGCTTAGGCTGAGCGGCTCGTGGACCCCGGCCTTCGCCGAGGTGACGAGAATGGGTTTCGCAGAGGCATCCTGAAAGGAAGGCTCGTCGCGCCGGCCGCCTAATGATTATGCCGCGGCACACCGTACTTCTGGACGATACGCTGATATTTCACGGCGGGTTCAAGCACCGCGCCGGTGCCCATCTGCCCGGTGACGCCGCGCTGCATTTCCTGCCACGGCGTCTGGCTGCCCGGATAGGCGAAGCCGCCCGCCGCCTCCAGTTCCTTGCGACGGCGGTCGAGTTCCTCGTCCGACACCAGCATGTTCGCCTCGCCCTTGTTCAGGTCGATACGAATGCGGTCGCCGGTGCGCAGCAACGCCAGCCCCCCGCCCGCCGCCGCTTCCGGTGAGGCGTTGAGGATCGACGGACTGCCGCTCGTGCCCGACTGCCGCCCGTCGCCCATGCAGGGCAGCGCATGAATGCCCATTTTCAGGAGCTTGGCCGGCGGTCGCATGTTCACCACCTCGGCCGCACCGGGATAGCCGACGGGCCCGGCACCGCGCATGATCAATAGCGTCCGTTCGTCGACGTCGAGAGCAGGATCGTCGATCCGCGCATGATAATCCTCCGGCCCGTCGAAAACGACGACGCGTCCCTCGAACGCCCAGGGGTCGTCGGGATCGGACAGGAAACGCTCGCGAAACTCGTCGGAGATCACCGACAGTTTCATGATCGCGCTGTCGAACAAATTGCCGTGCAGCACCGAAAAGCCCGCATCGGGCCGCAGGGCATCGTCGAACGGGTGGATGACGCGCTCGTCCTCGATTGTCGCGTCGCGGCAATTGTCGCCGATCGACCTGCCGTTGACGGTCAACGCATTCTCGTGAATCAGCCCTTGGCCCATCAACTGCGCGATCACCGCCGGTACGCCGCCGGCGCGGTAATAATCCTCGCCCAGATATTCGCCGGCCGGCTGCAGGTTGACGAGCAGCGGCACCTTGCGGCCCTCGCTCTCCCAATCCTCGATCTTCAGCTCGACGCCCATGTGCCGGGCAATCGCATTGATGTGGATCGGCGCGTTGGTCGAGCCGCCGATCGCCGAATTGACGCGGATGGCGTTCACGAAGGCCTCGCGCGTCATGATGTCGGAGGGCTTGCGGTCGGCATGGACCATCTCGACGATCTGCCTGCCGGTCCGGTACGCGGCCTCCTGCCGGTCGCGATAGGGCGCGGGGATCGCGGCCGATCCGGGCAGCGACATGCCCAGCGCTTCCGTCAGGGAATTCATCGTCGTCGCCGTACCCATCGTGTTGCAATAGCCCGTCGACGGCGCGGACGAGGCGACCAGCTTGATGAAGCCCTGATAATCGATCTCACCGGCGGCGAGCAGTTCGCGCGCCTTCCACACGATCGTGCCCGATCCGGTCCGTTCGCCCTTGTGCCAACCATTGAGCATCGGCCCCACCGACAACGCGATCGCCGGCATGTTCACCGTGGCCGCGGCCATCAGCGCGGCCGGCGTGGTCTTGTCGCAACCGATCGTCAGCACCACCCCGTCGAGCGGATAGCCGAACAGGATCTCGACCAGCCCGAGATAGGACAGGTTCCGGTCGAGCCCCGCGGTCGGGCGCTTGCCCGTCTCCTGGATGGGGTGGACGGGAAATTCGATGGCGATGCCGCCGGCCTCGCGGATACCTTCGCGCACCCGCTCGGCCAGCACCAGGTGATGCCGATTGCACGGGCTGAGGTCGCTGCCCGATTGTGCGATGCCGATGATCGGCTTGCCCGATTGCAGCTCTTCCAGACTGATGCCGAAATTCATGTAGCGCTCCAGATAGAGCGCGGTCATGTCCGCATTGCTCGGATCGTCGAACCAGGCGCGCGAACGCAGGGTCCGCCCGTTTCTGATATCGTCGGTATTCACACTGTCATCGGTCATCAATCGTCCGCCACCGAGAATTTGAAGATCATGCTGTTGGTATAGGTTTCGCCAGGGTCGAGCCGGGCGCTGGGAAAATCGGGATGGTTCGGCGCGTCGGGGAAAAGCTGCGGCTCGAACACCAGTGCATCGCCTTCGCGGTAGATGTGCTGTCCCTTGCCCAGCGTCGTGCCGTCCAGGAAGTTGCCGGAATAGAATTGCAGGCCCGGCGCTGCCGACCAGACCTCCATCACCCGGCCGGAGCCCGAATCCTCCACCCGCGCCATGCGTCGCATCGTGCCCGCATCGCCGTCGATCACGAAATTGTGGTCATAGCCATGGCCATAGCGAAGCTGTTCGCTCGATCCGTCGCGCACGCGCGCGCCGATGCGGGTCGGCTTGCGGAAATCGAACGGGGTGCCCGCGACGGGGCGAATCTCGCCGGTCGGGATGAGCGTCCCACTCACCGGCGTGAAGGCCGAGGCATCAATCGTCAGCAGATCGTCCATCGATCCGGTGTCCGACGTCGCGCCGGCCAGGTTCCAATAGCTGTGGTTGCTCATGTTGACGATCGTCGGTGCATCGGTCGTCGCGCGATAGGTCACGTGAAGCGCATTGTCCCTGCCCAGCGAATAGGTCGCCGTCGCCGTGACGGTGCCGGGATAGCCGCCCTCGCCATCGGCACTGACATAGCGATAGGTGACGCTCGCGGTCGGTCCGCTCTCCACCGACGCGACCTCCCACACGCGCTTGTCGAAGCCCTGCTTGCCACCGTGCAGCGAGTTGGGTCCGTCGTTGATCTCGAGCTGATACTGCTTGCCGTCGAGGGGGAAGCGGCCCCTGTCGATACGGTTGGCGAAGCGGCCGACGGTCGCCCCGAAATATTGCGGGTCGGCGAGGTACTCCGCCGGCGTGTCATAGCCGAGAACGACGTCCGCACGCTTGCCGTCGCGGTCGGGCACGCTCAGCGATTGCACCGACGCGCCCAGTGCCATCGTCGTCACCGACATGCCGTTGTCGTTCGTCAGCGTCACCTTTTCGATCGCGGTGCCATCCGCCAGCTTGCCGAACGGCGCGCGAACCGCGTCCGCGGCGACGGCCGGCTGCGCCACCGTTGCCAGCGCCGCCGTCAGAACCGCCGGCCCGATATTCCTTCCTCGCATGCGCCTACCCTCTCGCGTCACCGTGATTTAGTCAGACAAATGACAAGCTTTTGCCGATGTAACAAGAGAAGATATCCATCAAGTGCGTTTTCCGGTCGGGCCGGATCACCCTTCTTGTGCTCCTGCGAACGCAGGAACACGGGCACCATTGCTCGGGTAGCCGGCGTAAAGCCGAACGCATGCCGCGCCGGGCCACAGCGCCGATGCCGGCGGCATATCGACCTGATGGATAGTATTCGACGGGAATGGTGCCCCTGGCCGGAGTCGAACCAGCACGCCTTGCGGCACTCGATTTTGAGTCGAGCGCGTCTACCAATTCCGCCACAGGGGCACTCGCCGGTGCGCTAGACGATCGGCGACACCATCGCAAGATGTCCGTTCCCGAGCCGCCGGCGGCGATCAACTCCGGTGCCCGCCGGCGATAGCCCAGCCCGACCCAATGATGGCCGTCCTCCCTTCCCTTGCAAGAAGGCCTCTTTTCGTCATGCCGGACTTGTTCCGGCATCCACGGCGCAGCAAACCGGCACCATACGGGTTCGTGGCTCCGTGGCCCCCGGAACAAGTCCGGGATGACGGGGAGTTTCGCAGAAGTCTCTAGAAAGGGAGGGGAAATAAACGGCAGCTCGCCACCGTTGCGTTTCTTCAAGCTCGCGGGGCCTGCCGCCGATAGCTGAGCGCTTCGGCCACATGGATGCGGGCGACCTCGTCGGCGCCTGCCAGATCCGCAACCGTGCGTGCGACCCGGAGCACCCGCGTATAGCCGCGCGCGGACATCCGCGTGGCCTCGGCCGCCTGCGCCAGCAACGCCCGGCCCGGTTCGTCGGGCGTCGCCGCGGTTTCCAGCAGATCGCCGTCGATTTCGGCATTGGTCCGCGCTGTCGCCGCTTCGTATCGCTGCGTCTGCGCCTGGCGTGCGGCGGCGACCCGCGCGGCCACCTCAACGGAACCTTCGGCCGGCGGCGGCAGCACCAGGTCGGCCGCGCTCACCGCATCGACCTCGACATGAAGGTCGATCCGGTCGAGCAGCGGGCCGGAAACCTTGGCCTGATAATCGACCGCGCATTTCGGCGCGCGCGAACAGGCGAGCGCCGCATCGCCCAGATGCCCGCAGCGGCACGGGTTCATCGCCGCGACGAGCTGGACCCGTGCGGGAAAGGTGACATGCGCATTGGCGCGGGCGACGCTCACCGTTCCCGTTTCCAGCGGCTGCCGCAGCGAATCGAGCACGGCCCGCTGGAATTCCGGCAGTTCGTCCAGGAACAGGACGCCCAGATGCGCCATGCTCACCTCGCCCGGCTTCACCTTCAGCCCGCCACCGGTCAGCGCCGCCATGGATGCCGAGTGATGCGGGTCGCGAAACGGCCGCCGGCGCGTCAGCTTGCCGTCCGTCATGGTTCCCGCCACCGACGCGACCATCGAAACTTCCAGCGCCTCGGCCGCATCGAGCGGGGGCAGGATGCCGGGCAGGCAGGACGCCAGCAGCGACTTGCCCGCACCGGGCGGCCCGACCATCAGCAGGTTGTGACCGCCCGCCGCCGCGATCTCCAGCGCCCGTTTCGCGATTTCCTGGCCCTTGACCTTCTTCAGGTCCGGCCCCGTTTCCGCCGCGATCATCTCGCCCGCCGGCGGCGCCGGCAACAACTGCTCGCCCTTCAGATGATTGGTGAGCGCGATGAGATCGGGCGCGGCCAGCACCTCGACCGAACCGGCCCAGGCCGCCTCCGCCCCCTGCTCGACCGGACAGATCAGCCCCCGATCCCGCTCGCCGGCATGCAGCGCGGCAAGCAGCACGCCGGGCGACGGCGCGATGCGCCCGTTCAGGCCCAGCTCGCCGACCACGACATAGCCGGCCAGCGTCTCGGCATCGACCACGCCCATCGCGCTCAGCAGGCCGAGCGCGATGGGCAGATCGTAATGCGATCCCTCCTTGGGCAGGTCGGCCGGCGACAGGTTCACGGTGATGCGCTTCGGCGGCAGCGACAGGCCGATGGCGGCGATGGCGGCACGCACCCGCTCACGGCTTTCGGCGACCGCCTTGTCCGGCAATCCCACCACCACGAAGGCGGGCACGCCCGGTGCGACCTGGACCTGCACCTCCACCGCCCGCGCCTCCAGCCCCAGATAGGCTACCGTCGATACGATCGCGACCATCGATTCCCCCCTGTTCGCGCCCTGCATAGCGCGTTTGCCGGCACGCGCCACCATGGGCCGTCCGCCACGCTCGCTCCGTCGCGAGCGCGGTTGCGCAGGGCGCCCCGGTGCACCAGATAGCGTCTGTGCATCCTCCGCTTCCCGCCTCGGCTTCATGATCCGCTTTCTGCTTCTGTGCACCGGCATCCTGGTCATGCTGCTGTCGCCGCTGGTCGGCGCCATTCCCGGTCCGGGCGGGATATTCGTGTTCGCCGGAGGCCTTGTCCTCGTTCTGCGCAACTCACTCTGGGCACGACGCGTCTTCGTGCGGGCCAAGCTGCGCTGGCCGCGCTTTGGGCATCTGGCCGACCGCGCCTTGCGCCGCCGCAGCGCCCGGCGGCGGCGCAACCTGGCGAAGAAAGCCGCGCGTTGACTTGGGCCCCGTCCTTGCGTAAGGGCTGCGGCCAAGCAGGTCGTCCCCCGTCGGGGCGGCCCTTTTAGTTTCGATCCTTGAGGAATGAGTGATGAAGCGGACCTTTCAGCCGAGCAACCTCGTGCGTGCACGCCGGCACGGTTTCCGTGCCCGCATGGCGACGCCGGGCGGTCGCAAGGTGATCCGGGCGCGCCGGGCGCGCGGCCGCAAGAAGCTGTCGGCGTAACCGGGCTCAAGCGGCGGAGCGAGTTTCTCGCGGCCAATCGCGGCGCGCGTGCGCCGATGCCGGGATTCGTCCTGCTGGTGCGCGACCGCCGCGACGACGATCCGACCATGCGGATCGGCATCACCGTGTCGAAAAAGGTCGGGAACGCCGTCGTGCGCAATCGCATGAAACGGCGTTTTCGCGCGCTTGCCCGGGAAATCCTGCCCACCTGCGGCCATCCCGGCGCCGATCACGTCCTGATCGGCCGCGCTTCCGGTATCGAGCGCGCCTTCGATCAGCTTCGCACCGAACTGCGCAAGGCGCTGGCGAAGATCGCCCGGCGCGGGGCCGACACGCGGAACGGAGCAGACGCGTGATCGCCAGGCTGCTTATCCTGCTCGCGCGGGGCTGGCAGCTCGGACCATCCATGGTAATGCCGCCAACCTGCCGCTACACGCCGTCCTGTTCCAGCTATGCGATTCAGGCGCTGCGTCGATATGGCGCACTGAAGGGAGGCTGGTTGGCGATCCGGCGCATCGCGCGCTGCCATCCATGGGGCGGATTCGGGCACGATCCGGTCCCGTGAACATGCGGGCCGGTGCCATAGGTCAAAGAGGGTTGCGGGGATCAGAGTGAAGAACGATCAGAAGAATTTCATCCTCTTCGCGGTGATCGCCGCGCTCGTGCTGTTCGCGTGGCAGCCGATCGTGGATCGCTTCTTCCCCTCCAACCCGCGGCCGACGACGGTCGAGAGCGGCGCCGAGATGGAGCCGAAGGCGAACCCGAAGGCGGACCCCACCGCCGAAGCGCCCGCGGTGGTCCGCGACCGGGCAAAGGTGATCGCGGAAACGCCGCGCGTGCGGATCGACACGCCGCATCTCAAAGGCTCGATCAATCTGAAGGGCGCGCGGATCGACGATCTCGTCCTGCCCGAATACCGCCAGACCATCGCCGAGGATTCGCCGCCGATCCGCCTGCTGTCGCCGGCCGGCACCCCCCACGCCTATTTCGCCGGGTTCGGCTGGCGGGCACAGGGAATCGTCCCGCCCGGCCCCGACACGGTGTGGCAGGCCGACAGCAAGATACTGACGCCGGGTCGTCCGGTCACGCTGACGGCGCAAAACGGCCGTGGCCAGCGCTTCGCCATCACCATCGGCGTCGACGATCAGTATATGTTCACCGTCAAGCAGACCGTGGCCAATGCCGGAAACGCGCCCGTGCAGGTCCGCCCCTATGCGCTGGTGAACCGCAGCGGCGAGTCCGAAGACGCCGATACCTGGACGATCCATACCGGGCCGATGGCCGTTCACGGCGGCGCGGCCGATTACGACATCGACTTCGACGACCTGGACGAAAAGCCCGCCGCGTTCGACACCACCGGCGGCTGGATGGGCTTTACCGACAAATACTGGCTGACCGCGCTCGTCCCCGATCAGTCGCGCCCGGTAAGCGCCCAGTTCCGCTCCGGCGCCAACCAGACCTACCAGAGCGACTACACCCCGACGCAGCCCAGGCTGCTCCAGCCGGGGCAGCAGACGAGCTACACTTCCCGCTTCTTCGCCGGCGGCAAGGAGGTATCGCTCCTCCAGCATTATCAGAGTGCCGGCGTCCCGCTGTTCGACAAGGCGATCGACTGGGGCTGGTTCGAAATCGTCGAAAAGCCGATCTTCTATTATCTCGACTGGCTGTTCCGCCATGTCGGCAATTTCGGCATCGCGATCATCCTGCTGACGCTTACCATTCGCGGCGCGATGTTCCCGATCGCCCAGCGCCAGTTCCGCTCCATGGCGGGCATGCGCGCGATCCAGCCGAAGATGAAGGCGCTGCAGGAACGCCACAAGGACGACAAGCCGCGCCTCCAGCAGGAGATGATGCAGCTCTACAAGGAGGAAAAGGTCAATCCGCTCGGCGGCTGCGCGCCGACGCTGCTGCAGATTCCGGTCTTCTTCGCGCTCTACAAGGTGCTGCAGCTCACCATCGAGATGCGCCACAAGCCCTTTGTTCTGTGGATCAAGGATCTGTCCGCGCCCGATCCGCTGACGCCGGTGAACCTGTTCGGCCTGCTCGATTTCACCCCGCCGCATTTCATCGCAATCGGCGTGATTCCGATCCTGCTCGGCATTTCGATGTTCTTTCAGTTCCGCCTCAATCCGGCGCCGATGGACGACACGCAGAAGCAGATCTTCGGCCTGATGCCGTGGGTGCTGATGTTCGTGATGGCGCCGTTCGCGGTCGGCCTGCAGATCTACTGGATCACGTCCAATCTGGTGACCATCGCGCAGCAGCAATATCTCTACAGCCGCCATCCGCAGCTCAAGCAGCAGAAGGAAAAGGCGAAGGCGGAATGAACCGCACGGCGGATGCGACGTTCGACCGGACGTCCGTCCGCCGCCGGACCGGCCGTCGCGCAGAACCGACATGAGCTTCGATCCCGAACCGATTGAACAGGCGCGGAAAGTCTTCGCCGGCCCGATCACCTTCCTGAAATCCGCGCCGCAGCTTCAGTTCCTGCCGGATCCGTCCGTGCCGGAAATCGCCTTTGCCGGCCGCTCGAACGTCGGCAAGTCGTCGCTGATCAACGCGCTCACCGGCCGCAACAGCCTGGCGCGCACGTCCGTCACGCCCGGCCGCACGCAGGAATTGAACTTTTTCGACGTAGGCGATCCCCTGACCTTCCGTCTCGTCGACATGCCGGGCTACGGCTTCGCCAAGGCGCCGAAGGACGTGGTGAAGAAGTGGCGCTATCTGGTGAACGATTTCCTGCGCGGCCGCGCCGTGCTGAAGCGTACGCTGGTCCTCATCGATTCGCGCCACGGCGTGAAGGAAATCGACCGCGACATTCTGGACATGCTCGACAAGGCGGCGGTCAGCTACCGCATCGTCCTCACCAAGGCGGACAAGATCAAGGCGAGCGCGCTCGCCGAAACGATCGATCGGACCGCCGCCGAAGTCCGCAAGCGTCCAGCCGCCCATCCCGACATCCTCGCCACGTCGAGCGAGAAGGGAATGGGCATCGCCGATCTGCGCGCCGTCGTCCTCGAAGCGATCCTCTAACGCCGTTCAGAGGTAGGTTCGGCCGACTGTAAACGTCGTACCGCCCCTTGAGCCGGCCCAGGAAGAGTCTCGTTCCAACTCCACCTTCCTTGCGCTCCCGCGAAGGCGGGAGCCCGGTGGCACCGACGGGATCGATGCCCGGTCCGGCCCGCTGCCGTGATCCGATCCACCGTTAACCCTTTCTTTACCATGTTGGCGTTAATCCTTTTCTAACGCCCTTTGCGAAAAGGATAGACGGCGATGCGCGCGCACATTTCCGCGCTCCTGACGAGCATTCTGCTGGCCGGCTGCGCCAATATGGCGTCCCGTACGGATACGGTCGAGCCGGTCTCCGCGGCGGCGATCGAGGAAACGGGCTGGCGTGCGACGATCCGTCCCGACGACGAGGCCAGGCTCGCCGAACTCGATCGCATCTGGAGCGATGCGCTGGCCCTTGCGGAGAAGCACAAGGCCGCCTCGCTCGAAAAGGAAGCGCCGTTCACGCAGGCCGACGGCGCGCTCGATCACCCGGCGCTGCCGCCGGGTTCCTATCGCTGCCGCGTCATCCGGCTGGGCGCCTATGCCAACCGGCGCGGCTTCGAATCCTTCCCGCCCTTCTTCTGCTATGTGAAAAGCGACGGGCCGGAGCATCTCAGCTTCCTGAAACAGACCGGAACCGATCTTCCCGCCGGTTGGCTGTATCACGACGAAGATGCGAACCGGCTCGTCTTCCTCGGCGCGCAGCAGGACGCGCCGGGCGAGAATTCGCTCGGCTACGGCGCACAGCCGGATCGCGACATCGCCGGCGTCGTCGAACGGGTCGGCCCGTTCCAGTGGCGACTGGTGGTCCCGCACAGCGATCCGGACGGTCTCGACATCTATGCGCTGACGCCGGTCCCGGCGGCCGACCAGCCCGACTGACCCGCATCCGGCGCGGATTGCTCCGCGCCGGTCGCACCGCTATGCCGGTGCCATGCGCAAGCTCATCATCGGCAATAAGGCCTATTCCTCCTGGTCGCTGCGCGGCTGGCTCGCCATGAAGCAGTCGGGCCTTCCGTTCGAGGAAGCGGTCGTTCCGCTCTACGATCAGGATTGGGAAAAGCGCCGCCGGGGCGACGAGTTCGCGCCGTCCTCCGGCAAGGTGCCGGTGCTGTGGGACGGCGACGATGTGGTGTGGGACAGCCTGGCGATCATCGAACACCTCAACGACCAGACCGGCAACCGCCTTTTCTGGCCCGACGATCCCGCAGCCCGCGCCATGGCCCGCTCGATGGCGGCGGAAATGCATTCCAGCTTTCCCGCGCTGCGCAGCAAGCATCCCATGAACATCCGCCAGACCTTCGCGCCGAAACAGCCCGACGCGGATGTCGTCGCGGAATTGCAGCGCGTTATGGAATTATGGGCGCAGGCCAGGGCACGCTATGGCGGCGCCGGTGCCTTCCTGTTCGGCGCATTCGGCGCGGCGGACATCATGTTCGCGCCCGTCGTCACCCGCATCATCACCTATTCGCTGCCGGTCGCGCGTTTCGCCCCGGCCTATATGCAGGCGGTGATCGCCCATCCCTTCATGCAGGACTGGATCGCCGGCGCGCAGGAGGAGGATTGGGTGATCGAACGCTACGAACAGCCGGCGTCGCAATGAAGCGGCGGCACGCGGGTTCCGGCAGGAATATCGGTATCGGCGTTGCGATCGGCGTCGCCGTCGGTGTGGCGATGGACAATATTGGTGTCGGCATCGCCATCGGCCTCGCGCTCGGCATCGCCATGCCGTCCGGTTCGTCGAAGGACGAGGGAACCGATTGACTCGCCCGCGTCAGAACGCGCTGCCGTCGCGGCGCCGGAACCCCTCGCCCGGCACCAACTGCATGTCGACGTCGGGATAGTGGCAGGCGGTATTCGACGGCCGGCCGACCGCCACGAACACGCATTCCGAACCGCTGCGGTTCTGCAGCACATGGCCGTTGCCGTCGCCCTTGGGAAAGGCGGCACAGTCTCCGGCGCGAAGCCTGGTTTCGCCGGTGTCGTCGACCAGCACCGCTTCGCCCGACAGCATCACCACGAACTCGTCCTCGCCGGCGTGCCAGTGGCGCTGCGACGACCAGGCGCCGGGTTTCAGCGTCACGTGGCTGACGCCGAAATCCTCCAGCCCGGCGGCCGGCGCCAGCCGGCGATACCAGCGCCCCGCGACGGCACCGGCATATTCGGGCGGATAGCCGGTGGCGTTGGTTTGCGGGATTGTATCGAGATCTAGCTTGGGCAATGCCCCCTCCATGACTGATGAATCGATGCTTCGCGACGCCGTCGCCCTCGCCAGCCGACTGATCGACGCGGAAAGCGTAACGCCGGCGGGACCCGCCGTCTTCGACGCGCTGGAGGCGATGTTGCACCCGCTCGGCTTCGCCGTCGAGCGATTCCATGCCGGCGAAGCACCGGATGGACCCGTCGAAAACCTGCTCGCGGTGCGGGGCACCGGATCGCCGCACTTCGCCTTTGCCGGACATCTCGACGTCGTGCCGCCCGGCGAAGGCTGGTCGAGCGACCCGTTCGCGGCGGACATCCGCGGCGGCCTGCTCTACGGGCGCGGCGCCGTCGACATGAAGGGGGCGATCGCCGCGTTCGTCGCCGCTGTCGCCCGCCAGGCGGCGGGGAACGGCACGCTCAGCCTGATCATCACGGGCGACGAGGAAGGCCCCGCCATCCACGGCACCCGCGCGCTGATCGACCGCCTGCGCGGGCGCTCGCTCATTCCCGACCTGTGCCTGGTGGGCGAGCCGACCTCGGTCGATCGACTGGGCGACACGATCAAGATCGGCCGGCGCGGATCGGTCAATATCTGGATCGACGTGCCGGGCCGGCAGGGGCACGTGGCCTATCCGCATCTCGCCGACAATCCGGTGCCGAAACTGGTACGCGCGCTCGCCGCCATCGACGCCCTCCCGCTCGACCAGGGCACCGAATGGTTCCAGCCCTCGAATATCGAGATCACCGACCTGGCCGTCGGCAATCCTGCCCATAACGTCATCCCCGCCGCTGCCTCCGCCCGCATCAGCATCCGTTTCAACGACCTCCATCGCGGTGAGGACCTGGCCCGACTGATCGAGCGCACCGTCCATGCCCATGCGCCCGAAGCGACCGTTACCCCGCGCATTTCCGGCGAGGCCTTCCTGACCGAGCCCGGCCCGTTTTCCGATCTCGTTTCCGACGCGATCCAGGCGGAAGCGGGTACATGTCCCACCCTGTCGACCGGCGGCGGCACGTCGGACGCGCGCTTCCTGTCGCAGCTCTGCCCGGTGGTGGAATTCGGCCTGGTCAACGCGACGATGCACAAGCTGGACGAAGCCGTGGCCGTGGCCGACCTGGACCGGCTGAGCCGGATCTATGCCGACATCCTCGCACGGGCCTTCAGGCGGTAAGGCGGACCTCGGCATCGCGCAGCCAGTCCGGCATGGACATGGCTCAATGCCGGTGCGGAATCGTGTCGATCAGCCGGTCGTTCGCGCGCGCCGAAGAATGACGTAAAGTGCGCCGGCGCCGCCGTGGCGCGGATGCGCCGGCCGGATCGCGGCGATCCGCGCGGCGTGCGGCGACACCGCGATCCAGTCCTCCACCGACGCGCGGATCGAGCCGCGAACATGGGGCCGCATGCCCTCGCCCCTCGGCGCCCTGCCGGTCACGAGCAGGATCACCCGCTCGCCCAAATGGATCGCCTCGGCCAGGCCGCGATCGAGCATCGCATGGGCGGAGGCCAGGCTGTGGCCATGCAGGTCGATCGTGCGATCGGGTTCGATCCGCCCCTTGCCGATGCGCCGGTCCCATCCGCCGTCCAGCCCCGGCACCGCGCGCGTGGCGACGGGCGCCGGCGCGATCCTGGGCGACGGCGCCACGGGCGCGGCCACGTCGCGCGCCCGCGCCTTCGCCGGTGCAGTCGGCGTCGCCGGCCGACCGGGCTCCAGCGGCCGCACCCCGGACGTTACCCGCTGCCACAATGCGCGCTCGGCGTCGCTAAGGCGTCGTCCGGCCATCGGCCTGCAATTTCGCCAGCGTTCCACGCGGCACCAGTACGAAGGCGGTCCCGCGCGCCGACATGCCGCCCGCGATCGCGCGCGCCTCCTCGCCCGCGCCCCAGAATGTATCGAACCGGTTGGCGCCCTTGATCGCCCCGCCGGTATCCTGCGCCACCCACAGGCCGGTCGCATCCGACCGGTCGAGCGACAGGAACACCGGCGCGCCCATCGGCACGAAGGCGGGGTCGGCGGCAATGCTCGTGCGCGGTGTCACCGGCAGACCCATCGCCCCGATCGGCCCCGGACCCGTCAGTTCGCGAAAGAAGACGTAGCTCTTATTCTCGCGCATCAGCGCGGCGCCCGCCTGCCGGTGGCGGTGCAACCAGTCGACGATTCCCTGCATCGACGCCTGGCCGGGCGCCAACAGTTCGCGCTCGCGCATCAATTTGCCGATGCTCACATAATCGCGGCCATTCTGCCCGGCATAGCCGACCCGCATGACCGAACCATCGCGCAGGCGCAGCCGACCCGATCCCTGGATCTGCAGAAAGAACGCCGCCACCGGGTCCGCCGCCCAGGCGAGTTCGAGCCCGCGACCGGCCAGTGCGCCGCCCTCGATTTCCGCCCGATCGTAATAGGGTACGAAGCTCGTGCCCGAAACCCGCCCGCGCACCGTCTTTTTGGCCAGCGAATCCGAAAAACGGCCGAGATCGGCGTCGATCAGGTCCGCCGGTCGGGCATAGATCGGCGTCGCATAGCCGGCGCGGCGCTTGCGTGAGGCCGCGATCTCGGGCTCATAATAGCCGGTGGCGAAGGTGTCGCCCCGCCCCACCTGCACCGTTTCGAACTGTTCCGTAAAGAACCGGCCGGCGTCGGTCGCGTGCCTGGCCCGGTCGCACACCGTCCGCCAGTCCGCGCCCCCGGTCAGGCCGGATTTGTCGCCGCCGCGCAGCAGCGATGGGCATGATCGGCGAAACGCCTCCAGCGCGCGCGCGGCGCCGTCGGAACCGATCGGCAAATCAATGGTCGGCGGCCCGGCAACGATGCCGCTCGCCAGCGCGGTGACGGCGCCATCCGGTGCGGCGGGTGCGGCCATGGGTGCCATCGGCATCGCCGGCGGCGGCGTGCGGGCGGGCGGATTGGCGGGCGCGGCAGTGGGTGGCGCCCCGGCCCCCTCGCCCGGCGGGACCATCGAACCGGAACAGGCCCCAAGCAGCGCCGCCAGCGCGATTGCCCCCCCAAATCGCATTGCGGCTCCGCCCGTCAGACCTCGTCTGTCTCGATCAGTTTCCAATTGGGGTCGTCGCTGCCCAGCGTCCGACCGAAGGTCCAGATATCATGGGTTTCGACGGCGTCGCTCATCGATCCGCCGATGACATTGCCGTCGGCATCGCGCGTCACCGCCGCGATATCGGCGTCGAATCGCACCGTCACCCGCGCTTCGCGGCCATGGACTTCGGCATCGAGGATCTTCGCCTCCTCAATCGACACCAGCCGGTTGTCGAGCGTGTGGCCCGCCTTTTCCCGCTCGTCGATCGCGCTTTCGAACGCCCGGCGTACATCATCGCCGGCCAGCCATTCCAGCGTCTTGCGATCGCCCTTCCAGAACGCCTCGAGTACCATGCGATAGGCCGCCTTCGAACCGTCAAGGAACTGGGCCACGTCGAACGAGGAATCGGCCGCGACCAGCGCGCGGATTCCGTTTTCCGCGCCGGGATCGAGCCGGCGGCCGGCCTCGTCACGCGGCTGTTGCGGCATGTCGATGGTGCGCGCGACCGGTCGCGCGCCGACGCGTTCTTCGGCCGGCTTGGTCAGCGGCTGTTCGTGTCCGGTGCGCTTGCCGAGCACCGAATACAGCCGAAGCGCCAGGAACGCGGCGACCATGGCGAGGAGAACGATGTAAAGCACTATTCCTCCGAGGTTGTCCCCAAATACATAGGCGCTTGGCCGCGGTGATTCAAATGCCACGGCGCGGGGTGCATTGAACTTGGGCGGACCGGCTGCTAGTCGCAGCCGCGACAGGCGGGCGATCATCGCAATCACCGCACCATCCGACGAAAAGGGACATTGCATGGCCGAGCAGGAAAACGGCGCGAATACTGGTTCCACTGCGCCCAACGGCGCCGACACCGCGGCGGAAAACGCGCCGATGGCGAACGTGCTTTCGCAATATGTGAAGGACCTGTCCTTCGAAAATCCCAACGCGCCGGCGGTGTTCCAGAAGAACGGCCAGCCTCAGATCGACGTGCAGTTCAACATCGGCGCCAATCAGGTCGGCGACGGCGTGCACGAGGTGATTCTCAAGATCGAGGCGAAGGCGACCGTCGAGGGGCAGACCGCGTTCCTCGTCGATCTCAGCTATGCCGGCCTGTTCGGCCTGCGCAACGTGCCCGAAGAGCATGTCCGCCCCTTCATGCTGGCGGAAGCGCCGCGCATCCTGTTCCCGTTCGCCCGCCGCGTGCTGGCCGATGCGGTGCGCGACGGCGGCTTCGCCCCGCTGATGCTGGAGCCGATCGACTTCAACGCATTGTTCCAGCAGCAGGCGCAGGAACAGGGCTTCAACCTGCAGGCATCGGGCGCCGATATCGGCCAGGCCTGAACCGCACCCTGACCGGGACGATATAGCGTGAACCTGACACGCGCCCTGGGGTCGGTTGGCGGGCTCACGCTCGCCAGCCGCATACTCGCCCTGGGGCGCGACACGCTCCAGGCGACGTTCGTCGGCGCGGGCTTCGCATCCGACGCCTTTCTCGTCGCCTTCCGATTGCCCAACATGTTCCGGTCGCTCTTTGCCGAGGGTGCCTTTTCCGCCGCCTTCATCCCGCTGTTCAACCGCAAGGTGGCGGAAGCCGACGATCTGAGTGCGGGCCTCCGCTTCGCCGAACAGGCGCTGGCGGTCCTGTTCCCGATCCTGGTAGTGATGACGCTGGTGATGTTGGCCGCCGCCTGGCCGCTCACCTGGGCGCTGTCGGGCGGGTTCGACGATCCCAGCCGCGCGCAGTTCGCGTTCGCCGTCACGCTGTCGCGCTTCACCATCCCCTATCTGATGCTGATCTCGCTAGCGTCGCTGCTGGGTGGGATCCTCAATTCGCTCGACAAGTTCTGGGTGAACGCCGCTGCCCCCATCCTGCTCAACGTCGCGATGATTTCCGGCCTGTGGTTCTTCCACGGCGACGGCCCGTACGAGACCGCGCGCGTCCAGGCGATCTCCGTCACCATCGGCGGCATGTTGCAGCTCGGCTGGCTGATGCTCGCCTGTCGCAGGGCCGGCATCAGCCTGCGCCTGCGCCGCCCGCGTTTCGACAAGGACGTGCGCGAACTGATGGCGCTGATCCTGCCGGCCGCCGCCGGTGCCGGCGCCACGCAGATCAACCTGCTGATCTCCACCGCGCTCGCCGGCGGGCTGCTCGATGCGGGTTCGATCTCCTACATCTATTATGCCGATCGGCTGAACCAGTTGCCGCTCGGCCTGATCGGGATCGGTCTCGGCACCATCCTGTTGCCCACCATCTCGCGCCTGATCGGCCAGGGCAAGGAAGCGGAAGCGAGAGAGACGCAGAATCGCGGCATCGAACTCGCTCTGTTCCTGACGCTGCCCGCCACCATCGCCTTTCTCGTCTCCGCCCAGCCGATCCTCGCCGGCCTGTTCCAGCACGGGCAATTCACCGCGATCGACAGCGAACGCAGCAGTTGGGCGCTTGCCGCCTTCTCGCTCGGCCTGCCCTCCTATGTGCTGGTAAAGGTGCTGACCCCCGCATTCTATGCTCGGTCGGATACCAGGACGCCGGTGCGCTTCGCCACCATTTCGGTCGGCGTCAATATCGTCGGCAACCTCATCCTCATCCCGCTGATCGCCCATATCGGCCCGCCATTGGCGACGGCGATCGCGGCCACCGTAAACGCGGTGCTGCTCTACCGGACGCTGCGCGCGCGCGGCCAGATGGAAGCCGATGCCCGGCTGCGCCGCCGCGTGCCGCGGCTGCTCCTCGCCGCGCTCCTGATGGGGGTCGCCTTGTTCTTCCTCGACGGTTTCATCGCGCCATGGACGACCGGCGACCTGCTTGCCCGGGTGACCGGTCTGACGCTACTGGTCGGCGGCGGCGTCGCGGTCTATGCGCTCGCCTGCATCGCCACCGGCGCCTATCGCATTGCGGATCTCACCGCGATGCTGCGCCGCCGCCCCGCCAATTCGTAAGGACCATCATGCGCATCGTCTCCGGCATCCAGACCACCGGCAATCTGCACCTCGGCAACTATCTGGGCGCGATCAAGCAATGGGTCGCGATGCAAAACGATGTCGCGGCGACAGGTGGCGACTGCCTGTTCTTCCTCGCCGACCTGCACTCGCTCACCGTGGCGATTCCGCCCGCCGAACGCGCGCGGACCACGATCGAGATGGCCGCCACCCTGCTCGCCGCCGGCATCGACCCGGACAAGGCGATCCTGTTCAACCAGGCGCGCGTGCCCGCCCATGCGGAGCTTTGCTGGATTCTGCAGGGCACGGCGCGCATGGGCTGGCTCGGCCGCATGACGCAGTGGAAGGACAAGGCCGGCAAGAACCGGGAAGGCGCCAGCGTCGGCCTGTTCACCTATCCGGTGCTCCAGGCAGCAGACGTCCTGGTCTATAACGCCACGCACGTTCCCGTGGGCGAGGATCAGAAACAGCATCTCGAACTGGCCCGCGACATCGCCACGAAATTCAACACCGATTTCGACACCGAACTGTTCACCCTGCCCGAACCCTTCGTATCGAAGGCGGCGCCGCGGATCATGAGCCTGCGCGACGGCGCGGCGAAGATGTCCAAGTCCGACCCTTCCGACATGACGCGCATCAACCTGACCGACGACGACGACGCCATCGCGCAGAAATTCCGCAAGGCGCGCACCGACCCCGCCCCGCTGCCCGACACCATGGATGCCCTTGCCGATCGGCCGGAGGCGCGCAACCTCGTCACGATCTTCGCCGCCCTTGCCGACCGCACGCCGCAATCGGTGGTTACCGAATATGCCGGCCAGGGCTTCGGCACGTTCAAACCCGCGCTCGCGGACCTCGCCATCGCGCGGCTCGGCCCTATCCGCGACCGCCTGACGCGCTTGCTCGACAATCCGGACGCCGTCACGGCCCATCTCGTACGCGGTGCCGAGCGTGCCGATGCGCTCGCCGCGCCCATGCTGCAGGCCGCCCAGCACGCCACCGGCCTGCAGGTCTGAGCGCGAGCCCCGGCGGGACAACCCGCTTGCCGCGCGGCGCATCCGGCGATAGCCAAGCGGACATGAAAGCCGTCCTGCCCACCCTCGCCCGCCCGCTTCTCGAGGAAAAGCTGCCCGGCGGCCTCGACATCCGCTGGTTCGAGTCTCGCGAAGAGGCGCAGGAGATGATCGTCGATGCCGACATTGCCTGGGTCGACATGCAGCGCTCGAAACACACGGCGGAAACCATCGCCAAGGGCGAGCGGCTGAAATGGCTCTTCACCCTCTATGCCGGCGTCGACCCGTTCGATCTCGATCTGCTGCGCGAGCGCGGCACCATCGTCACCAACGGCGTCGGCATCAACACCATCGCGGTCGCAGAATATGCGGTGATGGGCGTCCTCGTCGCGGCCAAGCGCTATGACGACGTCGTCCGCCACGCCGACGGCCACGAATGGCTGACCGACGCCCCCGGAAAGGTCGAGCTGTACGATACGAAAGCGCTCGTCATCGGCTATGGCGCCATCGGCAAGGCGATCGGCGACCGGCTCGCCGCATTCGGCGTGACGGTGACCGGCGTCACCCGCTCCGGCCGTGACGGCACGCTCACCCCGGACCAGTGGCGCGAGCGCTTGGTCGAGTTCGACTGGGTGATTCTCGCCGCCCCCTCGACGGGCGAGACCCATGCCCTGATCGGCGCGGCCGAGCTGGAGGCTATGAAGAAGACCGCCTGGCTCGTGAACATCGCGCGCGGCGACATGGTCGACCAGGACGAACTGATCAAGGCGCTCAAAAAGTCCCGCATTGGCGGTGCCTTCCTCGATACCGTCACGCCCGAGCCGATGCCCGAGGACCATCCCCTGTGGTCCGCGCCCAATGTGCTGATGACGATGCACCTGGCGGGTCGTAGCCAGACGAAGATGTTCCAGCGCGCCGCGACGCTGTTCCTCGAAAATCTCGAGGCCTTCCGCGAGGGCCGCGAGATGCGGAACGTCGTCGACCTGAACGCCGGCTACTGACCGGCCGCCGCCCGGCCGGCCACTCCCCGCCGCCGCCCTTCCCGTCATCCCGGACGTGATCCGGGATCCAGCTTCTTCTTCCTTCTTCACTTCCCTCCTTCCGTTCACAACCTGGGGTAAATCGCCCAACCCCTCTTGCGCACCATTACCCCTTTAGGGTAACCCCTCGCGCATGACGACGCTAGCAGGCTCCAAGATCCGCCGCTTCCGCGAGGAGCGCTCCATCACCCGCGCGGCGTTCGGCGCGTGGTTCGACACCCCCGGCAGCACCGTTCAGGGCTGGGAGGAGGACGGCAAGCGCGCCAATGCCAAGGTCGTCAACCAGATCGCCGCCAACGGCATCGCCCACCATGCCGACTGGTATGTCGCGCTCAACATCGCCGCGCCCGACGCTCCCGAATGGACCCCGGCAAGCTGGATGCAGGCGGAGGCGCGCCAGCTCCCCGCCTATCCGGACGCCGACGCCCTCGCCGCCGCCACCGAACAGCTTTCGTCCTGTCCGCCGCTGGTCTTCGCCGGAGAAGCGCGCAACCTCACCGCCGATCTCGGCGAAGTCGCCGCCGGCCGCGCCTTCCTGCTCCAGGGCGGCGACTGCGCGGAGAGCTTTGCCGAGTTCCACCCCAACAACATTCGCGACACCTTCCGCGTCATCCTGCAGATGGCGGTCGTCCTCACCTTCGCCTCGAAGCTGCCGACGGTGAAGCTCGGTCGCATGGCCGGCCAGTTCGCCAAGCCCCGCTCCGCCCCCACCGAGCGCCAGGGCGACATCGAACTGCCCAGCTACCGCGGCGACATCGTCAACGACATGGCCTTCACCGCAGAGGCCCGTGCCCCCGATCCGCAGCGCATGATCCGCGCCTACAGCCAGTCGGCGGCGACGGTGAACCTGCTGCGCGCCTTTGCGCAGGGCGGCTATGCCAATCTCCACCAGGTCCACCGCTGGACGCACGATTTCCTCGGCGCCAGCCCCTGGGCGAAGAAATATGCCGAGACCGCCGACCGCATCGGCGAAGCGCTCGACTTCATGGAGGCCTGCGGCATCGACGCCGACAGCGTGCCCCAGCTAAAGGCCACCCAGTTCTACACCAGCCACGAAGCGCTGCTCCTGCCCTATGAGCAGGCCCTCACCCGCGCCGACAGCCTGACCGGCGACTGGTACGACACATCCGCCCATTTCCTGTGGATCGGCGACCGCACCCGCTTCGAAGGCTCGGCCCATGTCGAGTTCCTGCGCGGCATCGGCAATCCCATCGGCATGAAATGCGGTCCGAACCTCGACCCCGACGAAGCCCTGCGCCTGCTCGACACCCTCAACCCGCAGCGCATCCCCGGCCGCATGACGCTCATCACCCGCTACGGCCACGACAAGATCGAAAAGCACCTCCCCGCCCTCGTCCGCGCGGTAAAGCGCGAGGGGCATCCGGTGGTGTGGAGCTGCGACCCGATGCACGGCAACGTCGTCAAGGCGGCGAACGGCTTCAAGACCCGCCCCTTCGACCGCATCCTGGACGAGGTGCGCGGCTTCTTCGCCGTCCACCGCGCGGAGGGCACCTATGCCGGCGGCATCCATACCGAAATGACCGGCCAGAACGTCACCGAATGCACCGGCGGCGCGGTCGCCGTCACCGAACAGGCACTGGCCGACCGCTACCACACCCACTGCGACCCGCGCCTCAACGCGAGCCAGAGCCTGGAACTGGCGTTCCTGCTGGCCGAGATGCTCAACGCGGAGATGGCGGAGCGGCGGAAGGCGGCGGCTTAGGACGGTATTTGGGTCTGTAGCAGACTTAAGGTCCACCTGCGCGAGCGAATCGAGGCGGCCGCCGCGAGCCAACCGACCTCCTCTTCGAGCCCGTGCCGCAGTGGCGCGTTCGGGCGGATGGGTGGCCGGCTCAGGTGCAGCGCGCCTTGGACATCCTCGCGCGCACGGGCGTTGTGGCGCGCGGCGGGACGGCGATCGTATCCCTGCGCCGCCATCACCCTTGAAGAACCATCGCAAAACGCACACCGGTAGGTCGGCCCGCCCGCACCTGCCCGCGGCGCACCCATTGGCCGGTTCGTCGAACGGCGATCTGCGAATTAGGGAGCTTGCAGCCGCGTTGGTGACCCCTACGGGACTCGAACCCGTGTTTTCGCCGTGAGAGGGCGACGTCCTGGACCGCTAGACGAAGGGGCCGTCGTTGCGTTGCTGCGAAGGCGCGCCTCCTACGAGGGTTGATCCGGCGCGTCAAGCGGTGTGCGCTGCATCCCGTCCAGGCGATCCAGCGTCGCCTCGCTCCAGCCGCCGCCCAGCGCCTTGTAAAGCGATGCGAGTGCCTGTTTCAGCGCGCCGTCGCTCTGCGCGAGCTGGTTGCGCTGCTCTAGCACCGATGCCTGCGCCTGCAACACGGCCGAGATGTCGGCCAGGCCCGCCCGCTGCCGCGCCGCCGCCGCGTGTTCGGCGCGCTCGGCGTTCGCAAGCGATTCCGTCAGCCGCTGCCGCCGGCGCTGTTCGCCTGCGACGCGGGCGAGCGCATCCTCGACATCCTTCAGCGCGGTCAGGACCGTCTGCTGGTAGGCGATATAGGCCTGTTCCCGGTCCTCCTCGCGCAGGCGGACCTGACCGCGGCCCCGCCCGAAATCGAGGATCGGGAACACCGCCTGTCCGGCCGCCCGCGTCTGCAGGCTGTCGCTTTCCAGCAGCGAGGACAGGCTCGTCGAGATGAGTTGCGCCGCGCCGGTAAGGCTGAACTTGGGATAGAGGTCCGCCACCGCCACGCCGATATCGGCGGTCGCAGCGGCAAGCCGGCGCTCGGCCGCGCGAACGTCCGGTCGCCGCCGGAGCAATTCCGACGGCAGGCCCGGCGGCACCACCGGCGGTGTCGCGGCGGTCGGATTGGGCGCCGACAGGGTGTCGATCAGCGCGCCGGGCGGCTTGCCGAGCAACAGCGCAAGCGCGTGCATCTGGATGCGCTCCTGCACCAGCACCGGCTCGATCGCCGCCTCGGTCGCGGACAAGGCGGCGCGCTGGCGGATCGGATCGGTCTCGGGCGTCAGGCCGACCGCCGCGCGGTGCTGCTGCAACGCCGACAGGCGCCGCTGCCGGGCGGCCTCGTCCCGCAGGATCGCCTCGCGGTGCTGGAGCGTGCGCAATTGCAGATAGCTGTCGGCCACCTCCGCGGCCAGGGTCACGCTGGCGTCACGGGAATTCCAGCGCGCCGCGTCCAGCCGCGCCCGTGCCGCCTCGGCCGATCGCTTTACGCCGCCGAACAGGTCGAGTTCCCAGCTCGCGTCGAAACCGGCGGAATAGGTGGTGATCCCGCCACCGGGCAGCGCGATGCCGCCACCGTCGCCCCCCTCGCCGCCGAACAACTGCGCCAGGGACGAAAACCCTGCATTCTTGGAAAAGTCCATCCGCGTGGCGCCGGCATTCGCATTGACCTGCGGAAGAAACTGCGCCCGCGCCAGCGCCGCCGCATAGCGCGCGCGCCGAATGCGCGACGCCGCCATGCGCATGTCGAGCCCTTCGGACAGGGCGGTGGCGACCAGGTCGTTCAGTTGCGGATCGTCGAAACTTCGCCACCACCGCTCCAGATCGACGTCGCGCGCCGAGGCGCCCGGCCGCGCCGCCTCGCTGAAATGCGGGGGCACCGCGACGTCCGGGGCATGATAGTCGGGGCCCACCGTACAGGCGGCGAGGGCCGAGCCGAACGCCGTCAGCGCGACAGCCGGTCGCAGCGATGAAAAGCGGTGGTACGGATATGGCATCAATGGGCTCCGGCCGGCGCCTTCGCGCCGCGCTTGCTTTTCAGGAACAAGGCCACGGGGCTGACCACGAAGACGAAGAGCATGAACGTATGGAACGTATCCAGAAAGGACAGCATCGCCGCTTGTTGCTGCACGATCTGATAGAGTACGGCCATGCGCGCCTCCATGCTTTCGCCCACCATCGCGGCGGCTCGGTTCATCCATTCCACATAGTTCGGATTGAGCGGATTCAGACCCTCGACCAGGCGGGACTGTTCGACCTGACGATAATTGGCCAGCAATGTCTGGGCCGCGGAGATTCCCACCGTTCCGCCCAGGTTCCGCGACACGTTCAACAGGCTCGACGCCTGCGCCGTCGCGCGTTGCGGCAAGCCGACATAGGCCGCGGCGTTGATCGGTACGAACAGGAAGGGCAGCGCCACCGATTGGTACATGCGGGCGACGGCGGCATCCATGAACGCGATATGGCTGTTCAGCAGTGACAGGTTGTACAGCGCCAGTCCCTGCACGATCAGTGCGGGAAAGAGCAGCATCCGCACGTCCACCTTGTCGGTCAGGCGCCCCGCGATCGGAACGGCCAGCAGCGTGGCGATGCCGCCGACGGTGAGCGCGAGACCGGCGTCCGTCGCGCTATATCCCAGCACCTGTTGCAGCATCTGCGGAATGAGCTGCGTCGTGCCGAACAGAATCATGCCGGTCGTGAACATGATCAGGTTGGTGATGGCGAAGTTCCGGTTCCGGAACAGCTTGATGTCGACAATGGGATCCTTGTGCCGCCATTCCCACGCAACCAGCCCGACCAGCGCGACCGCCGAAACCAACGCCGTCGTCAGGATGAAACTGCTGTCGAACCAGGCCTCGCGCTCGCCACGGTCCAGCGTGAGTTCCAGAAAGCCGAGCCCGGCGGCGACGAGGGCGAAGCCGATATAGTCGATGCGGATGCCGCGCCGGTGCCGCGCCTTGCGCTCGTCGATCAGGATTTGTGGTTCGTCGACGAACAACTGTGTCAGCACCAACGAAGCGATCCCGACCGGTACGTTGATCAGGAAGATCCAGTGCCAGCTCGCCGTATCGGTGATGAAGCCGCCCAGCGTCGGTCCCAGCACCGGCCCGACCACCACGACGATGGCGAAGGTCGCGAATGCCATGCCGCGTTTTTCCGGGGGAAAGGTATCCGCGAGCATCGACTGTTCGACCGGCGCCAACCCGCCGCCGCCGATACCCTGCAATATCCGCGCGATGACCAGGAACTGCAGGTTCGGCGCGATGCCGCACAGAAAGGATGCGATCGTGAACAGCGCGACGGAAATCATGAAATAGCGCTTTCGGCCGATCACGTCGGACAACCAGCCGGAGATCGGAATGATGATCGCGTTGGCGACGAGATAGCTGGTCAGCACCCACGTCGCCTGGTCCAGCGTGATCGACAGGCCGCCGGCGATCTCGTTGAGCGACACGTTCGCGATCGATGTGTCGAGCACTTCCATGAAGGTCGGCAGGCTGATGATCGCGACGATCGCCCACGGGTTGTTGCGCCCCGCGACCGAGCGTTCCGAATTCCATGCGTGCGACGGGGCGGCGGCGCTCGCCATCGGATCAGCGCACCTTCACCGTCGGGACCGCGGACATACCGGGGCCGATGGGATATTTGCGCCAGTCGGCACCGCCCGCTTCGCGATCGAATTCGATGCGCACGGGCACGCGTTGCACCACCTTTACGAAATTGCCGGTGGCGTTTTGCGGTGGGAGCAGGGCGAATGCCTGGCCCGCGCCGCGCTGAATCGAATCGACATGGCCGTGGAAGTGAAGCTCGGGAAAGGCATCGACCTTGATGTCGACGGGGTCGCCCCGCTTCATCTCGGTGATCTGCGTTTCCTTGAAATTGGCGGTAATCCAGACGTGATCGGGCACGATCGCCATGAGCTGGGTTTGCGGTGACACGGTGCTGCCCGTCGTAACCGACCGATTGACGACCTGCCCGGCAATCGGCGCGGATACCGTCAGGTCGCTGACGGTGTCCCGGGCCTGGGTCACCTGGGCCTGGGCCGCCTTTCGCTGCGCGCGGGCCGCGTCTAGCGCGCGCTCCGCCACGACCACCTGAGCCCTGGCCGTTGCGATCTGCTGCTGTGCGGCTTCGGCCTGTGCAGCCGTCGAGCGCGCCTGCGCCCTGGCCGCATCGAGCTGGGTCGCGGCCACCGCATTGTCGTCTATGGCCTCCAGATCCCGATAGCGGGCGAGATCGCGCGCCGCATTGGCCGCTTCGGCTCGTGGGGCGGCCGCGTTGGCGCGGGCCTGTTCAACCTGGGCGCGGGCGGCGACGAGGCTACCCTGCGCCCGTTTCACCGCGGCGTCCGCCTCGGCAAGACCCGCCCTGGCCTGTTGCAACTTCGCCAGCGGCGTGGTCGGCTCGATCTTCGCGAGCAGTTGGCCCGCCTTCACGTGCCGGTTGTCGGCATCCGCGACCCAGGTCAGCCGCCCCGATATCTGCGGCTGCAGGCGAAGGATATGGGCATCGACGAACGCGTTGTCGGTGGACTCGTATTTGCGCGAGTGAAGATAATAGAGAATGGCACCGACGATCACGACCGCGATGATCGCACCGCCGATGATCCAGAATAACGGCCGCTTGTAGATCGGCGGCTTGTCCGGCTTCTGCTCCGAAGACTCATCGTCGCGGCCCGAATCCGGCTGCGCATCCCGGTTTTCGTTGTCCCGATCGTCCTCGGCGCTCATCCCTTTGCGGCTCCCTGTTGCCCACTCGCCACCAAATCGGACGAGGTGGATAGCGTTCCAATTACTGGACGCAACCGTTCTGCATCCAGTTAGGCGAGGCCGCGCTGCTCCGCAAGCGCTCTGCGCCAATCGGCTATTCGGCCGGTTGCAACGCATTGCTGCGGCGCAACATTTTCTTTTCCGGCGTGGCCGCTGGGCGGGTCGCGGGCGCAGCCCCCATGATCGAGAACATGGATCGCCCATCGCAATCACACGGTGGGAATTCGTACAACTGCCAAGTAGTTTCTTCCGCTGGTGCCGAAATCCGCCATGCGCAGGATAATTGTTGCACAAAAACAACAAGCGATCGGATAATTGTCGCGATTTGCAAAGCTCGCCTTGTGTAAGCGCCGTGCTCTGATAGCAAGCGCCCCCTCATCTCATTGTTGTGGACCTGCTCGCGACTTGACTGTTCTGCGATGGACCACTTCTCGCTGCGCTTTGCGCAGCATTGAACCCGTATTCGTCACGCCAAACAAACCGGATAGACAGAATGAATCGACTTACCACGACCGTATCCGCAACCGCGCTGCTGGCCGCGATCGCCACGCCAGCGGCCGCACAGACCAGCAACGACGCGCAGCAAGGCGACCAGCAGGCGGGCACCGCCCGTCAGCCGGCGGCTCAGCAGCGTACCGGCGGCATCCAGGAAATCACCGTCACCGCGACGAAGCGCAGTGAAAACCTGCAGGACGTGCCGGTCGCGGTGCAGGCGCTGGGCGGGGAGGAACTCGGTCAGCTCGGCGTTTCCAATTTCCAGGATTACCTGACCCAGCTTCCCAACGTGACCGCCGGCGGCGGCGGACCGGGGCAGAACACCATCTATATCCGTGGGCTCGCCTCGACCACGCCGAACCTGACGACCGCCGGCGTCGCGGGCCTGGCGCCCAACGTCGCGGTATATCTCGACGAGCAGCCGCTGACCCAGCCGGGCCGCAATCTTGACGTCTATGCCGCCGATCTCGACCGGATCGAGGTGCTTTCGGGGCCGCAGGGCACATTGTTCGGCGCCAGCTCGCAGGCCGGCGTGGTGCGCCTGATCACCAATAAGCCGGTCAACAGCTTCGAGGCTTATGCGAAGGGCGAGACGTCCTTCACCAAGGGTGGCGACGAAAGCTACAAGGCGGAGTTCATGCTGAACGTGCCCGTCACCGACAAGCTGGCGGTGCGCGGCGTGGTCTATCTCGACCATCAGGGCGGCTATATCGACAATGTGCACGGCACCCGCACCCTGCGCGACAGCGCGCGGTTCCGCCCGGCCGGCACGGAACGCTATAACGGCGTGCCGGTAAGCGACGTTCGTGCCGGATTCCAGTCCGATCCGGATTCGCTCGCCTATATCGACAACGACGTGAACTTCCTGGCGGCGGACAATGCGCGGCTTGTCGAGGACGATTTCAACACCGCACAATATTCGGGCTTTCGCGCGTCCGCGCGCTACGAATTCAATTCCGACTGGCGCGTGACCGTGGCCCATACCCGTCAGGGGCTGGACACCGACGGCGTTTTCTTCGCCGACCCCGAACTCGGCCTGGATGACCCGTCGATCCAGCGCTATTCGGACGATTACATGAAGGACGACTTCTCGAACACGGCCTGGACGGTCGAGGGTCGCCTGGCCGCGCTCGATCTGGTTTACACCGGCGCTTATACGGATCGCGAAACGCATCAGAATGTCGGCTATTCCGACTATCTGTTCGTGGGCCAGTACATTCCCTATTATATGTGCGACACGGCCGTCACCTATCCCGGCTATGTCGCGCCGGGCGATCAGCCGGCCAACCCGACGTGCTACGAGCCGGACCTTGCCGTAACGTCGGACACCGATACCAGCGTGTTCACGCAGGAATTCCGCTTCAACACGCCGGAAGAGGAGCGTATCCGCTTCACCGGCGGCGGCTTCTATTCGAACACCGTTCTGAAGGAGCGCAACGACTATTATTACGCCGATGACCGGGCGGTCGGCCTGGACGGCGAGACGCCGGGCTTTTCCGACATCTATCCGTTCACCAATACCGAGGTGACGGGCACGACCGGAAATGCCTATCCCGGCTATTACAGCGATCCCGGCCCGCTTCCCACCGATGTAGGTTTCCGCAACGACGTCAAGCGCACCGACGAGCAGTTCGGCCTGTTCGGGGAAGCGTCGTTCGACATCATTCCCGACACGCTGACCATTACCGGCGGCGCGCGTTACTATAACGTCTCCGTCGATCTGGAAGGTGCGGCCACGTCGGCCTTCTGCAAACGCAACTCGCCCGTATTCGGCGCCAATGTCGGCGTGCCAGTGGACGAGCAGACCAACATTCCGGGCTGCGGCGGCACCAATCTTTCGCAGAAATACGGGCCCGACAATCCCGACGGCAACCCCGACAAGGCGAAGACCGAGGGCGTGATCTTCAAGGGTACGCTGACCTATACGCCGACCAGCGATCTGCTGTTCTACGCCACCTATTCGGAAGGGTTCCGGCCCGGCCTGCTCAACCGTCCGGGCGGCGCGAACGGCCCCGGCGACTATGTCGTGCCGTATGCGCTCGACACCGACAATGTGCAGAATTACGAGATCGGCTGGAAGACGAGCCTGTTCGACCGGCAGGTGCGCCTGAACGGCAGCGCATTCTATGTCGATGTCTCCGACCTGCAGACGACGATCTTCGATCCCAGCATCACCAACCTGTTCTTCTCGGACAATGCGGCCGATGCGGAGATCAAGGGCGTCGAGGGGGATTTCGCCTATGCCCCCTATGCGGTGCCGGGCCTGACCCTGGCGGGTGCCTTCTCGTTCCTCGATACCAAGATCACCAAGGTGCTGACCCCGACCAACGATGTGAAGAAGGGCGAGCCGCTCGCCTTCGCACCGGAATTCCAGGGCAATCTGCGGATTCGCTACGAATGGGATCTGGGCGATACCGGCCTGCGCGCGCACGTCATGCCGCAGGTGAAGCATTCGGCGTCGAAATACACCGACATCATCGAGATCAACAAACTGAAGCTCCACAGCTACACTACGTTCAGCCTGACCGCCGGCGTCGAGAAGGACCATTGGTCTGCCGAGCTGTTCGGGGAAAATCTCAGCGACGAACGCGCCGAGATCTCGGGCAATTTCTACTTCGATCGCCCGCGCGTGACCATCAACCGTCCGCTGACGGTCGGTATCCGCGTCGGATACACCTACTAAGCGCATCCGCGCTTCGATCAGGAGCGGCGGGCGGCCTTCGGGCCTTGCCCGCCGCTTTGTATTTGGGCACGAGGCAAGGCCGATGGCTGAGGAAACGGAAAAGGCTCAGGCGCTGGACGCCGCGCGCCAGGCCCTGCGCGCCGGCCGCCACGCCGATGCGCTGGCGGGTGCCGAGGCGGTGCTCGGTCGGGCGCCGGACGATGTCGACACGCTCTATGTCGCAGCCGTCGCGGCGCGCTTCGCGGGCCGGCAGAAGGATGCGCGCGCATTTCAGGACCGGCTGCTGACGATCGCGCCCGATTATGGGCGGGCCTGGCAGGAGCGCGGGCATCTCGCGCGCGATACCGGCGACAGCGACGCCGCCATCGCCGCCTATCGCCGCGCCTGCCGCTATAATCCGGCGCTGCACGCGAGTTGGAAGTGGCAGGCCGACCTGCTCGCCGCGCGCGGGCGGCACGGCGAAGCAGCGGCCGCGCGGGCACAGGCCGACAGGCTTTCATCGCTGCCGCGCGATCTGGTCGCCGTCACCAACATGATCCACGAAGGTCGCGTGCTGAAGGCCGAAGCCTTGTGCCGACGGTTCCTCCAGGCCCATCCCCATCATGTCGAGGCGATGCGCCTGCTCGCCGACATCGGCAGCCGGCTGGGTGTGCTCGACGATGCCGATTTCCTGCTGGAAAGCGCGGTCGCGTTCGAACCCGACAATGTCCAGCTTCGCCTCGACTGGATCCGGCTTCTCAGGAAACGGCAAAAATTCGCCGCTGCACTCGCCCAGGCGGAAGCGCTGTACGAGCGCGATCCCGACAACCCGCTGTTCCAGTCGCAACTCGCGATCGAGGCGATGCAGACCGGCGATTATGAGCGCGCCTTCGCCCTATTCGACCGGGTGCTGGCGAAGCTTCCGAACGACCCGGCCACGCTGACTTCCAGGGGCCATGCGCTCAAGACGCGCGGAGAGCATGACGCGGCGGTCGCCTCGTACCGCGCCGCAACGGCGGCGATACCGGGACATGGTGACGCCTGGTATTCGCTGGCCAATCTCAAGACCTATCGCTTCACCGATGCCGAGATCGCGCAGATGCACGATCAGGTCGGTCGCGCCGATCTGGGCTTCATGGACCGCGTGAACCTGTCCTTCGCGCTGGGCAAGGCACATGAAGACCGGCGCGAATATGACGAATCCTTCCGCTTCTATGCGCAGGGCAACGATCTGAAACGCCGCCAATCGCGCTATGACGCCGATGCCATGTCGGCGGAGCTGGCGCTGCAGCGCGAATTCTGCACGCCGGACCTGTTCGCAGCAAAGGCGGGCATGGGCGATCCCGCCCCCGATCCGATCTTCGTGCTCGGGCTGCCGCGGGCCGGGTCGACGCTGATCGAGCAGATCCTCGCCTCGCACAGCCAGGTCGATGGCACGATGGAGCTGCCCGACATCCTGTCGCTGGCGCACCGGCTGCGCGGGCGGATGAAGGGCGGCGGACAGGGCCACTATCCCGCCAATCTAGCCGGACTGTCGGCCGAACAGCTTCGCGAAATGGGCGAACAGTTCATCGAGAACACCCGCATCCACCGCGGCGGCGCGCCCTTCTTCATCGACAAGATGCCGAACAATTTCCGGCATATCGGTCTCATCCACCTGATCCTGCCCAATGCGAAGATCATCGACGCCAGGCGGGCGCCGATGGATTGCTGTTTTTCCGGGTTCAAGCAGTTGTTCGCGGAAGGCCAGGAATTCACCTACGGCCTGTACGAAATCGGCCGGTATTACCGCGACTATGTCGCGCTGATGGACCATTGGGACCGGGTCCTGCCGGGCAGGGTTCTCCGCGTCGTCCATGAGGACGTATTGGACGATCTGGAAGGCCAGGTGCGGCGGATGCTCGATTTCGTCGGGCTTCCCTTCGAGCGGGCCTGCCTGGAATTCCATAAGACCGACCGCGCCGTCAGGACCGCCAGTTCCGAACAGGTGCGCCGGCCGATCAACAAGAGCGGCGTGGGAAGCTGGAAACCGTTCGAGCCGTGGCTGGATCCGCTGAAGAAGGCGCTGGGCCCGCTGGCGCCGTAAGCCGGCGTATCCCATGACCGTTGCCGGGCACCCTCACCCGAAGATATAAAGAAATCTTTATATGACGCTTGACGCAGGCCACCGCACTACGCGATATTGCGGTGGTCGAGGTTCTCCGGTCGGCATGGCCACACCGGAGCTAAGACGGGAAGCCGGTGCAAATCCGGCGCTGCCCCCGCAACTGTAAGCGGCGAGCGGCGGTCCATCCATGTCACTGGGGCGCAAAGCCTCGGGAAGACGGACCGTCCGCTATGACCCGCGAGCCAGGAGACCTGCCTTCGACGCCATAACGTCCACCGGCGGGGTGCCCGGTCTGGTCTCCTGACAGTCGTGGCCGGCCCGCTTCCGGTCACGCGTGACGGTGTCCGGCTATCGCCCCCGCCTTCATCTTCGGGGTTGAAGAATATGACCGTCACCACCGCCACCCTCGGCTTTCCACGCATCGGGCCGCGCCGCGAGCTGAAATTCGCACTCGAAAAATTCTGGTCGGGAAAATCGGACGAGACAGAATTGCTCGGGGCCGCAGCCGGCCTCAGAACCGCGTCCTGGGCGCGACAGAATGCACTCGGCGTCGACTGGCTGCCGTCGGGCGATTTCTCGCTGTACGACCATATGCTCGACATGAGCGCGATGCTTGGCGCGATTCCCGATCGCTACGGCGTCCCGCACGGCACCGCCGACCTTTCGACCTATTTCGCGATGGCGCGCGGCACCGGCGGCGCGGACAGCGTCACCGCCTGCGAAATGACCAAGTGGTTCGATACCAACTACCACTATATCGTTCCCGAACTCCATGCCGGACAGCATCTTGCGCTCGGCCGGCTGGGCGTTGTCGATGCCTATCGCGAGGCGAAGGCACAGGGGTTCGAAACCCGGCCCGTCATCGTCGGTCCGATCACCTGGCTCAGCCTGGCCAAGGGGCATGGCATCGACCCGTTCGATTATCTCGAGGAGGTGCTCGGTCTTTATCGCGTGATCCTCGGTCATCTTGGGCAGGCCGGCGCCGAATGGGTGCAGATCGACGAGCCGATCCTCGTCACCGACCTCGACGACCGCCAGCGCAGCGCCCTCACCCGCGCCTATGCCAAGCTTGCGCGCTCGGGGCCGAAACTGATGCTGACCACCTATTTCGGCGGATTGGGCGACAATCTGTCCTTCGCCGCGTCGCTGCCGGTGTCGGGGCTGCACATCGATTGCGTCCGCGCGCCCGAACAGCTCGACCGGCTGGTCAGGATCGCGCCCAAGTCACTGCTGCTCTCGCTCGGCGTGATCGACGGCCGCAATGTCTGGCGCGCGGATCTCGCGGCGCTGCTCGACCGGCTGGAACCGATCGCGGCGTTGCGGGACATCGTTGTCGCGCCGTCCTGTTCGCTGCTCCACGTGCCGGTCGATCTCGACCTGGAGCAAAAGCTCGATGACGAGGTGAAACAGTGGCTCGCCTTTGCCGCGCAGAAGGTCGCCGAACTGACCACGCTCAAGACCGCGCTCAACGAAGGCCGCGATGCGGTGGCGAAAGACCTTGCCGCGTCGACCGAGGCATCGGTCTCGCGCAAGCGGTCGCAGCGCATCCACGACAGCGCGGTCGCAGCCCGCGTCCACCAGGCAACGCCCGACATGCGCCAGCGCAAGTCCGGGCATGACGAACGTACGCGCGCGCAGGCCGAGGCGCTCAACCTGCCGCTCTTTCCAACGACGACGATCGGCTCCTTCCCGCAGACGCGTGAGGTGCGCAAGGCACGCGCTTCATACAACCGGGGCGAAATGGATGCTGCCGGCTATGACGCCTTCCTGCGCGCCGAAACCGAACGCGCGATCCGCTGGCAGGAGGAGGTCGGGCTCGACATGCTCGTCCATGGCGAGTTCGAGCGCAACGACATGGTCCAGTATTTCGGCGAGAAGCTGTCGGGTTTCGCCTTCACCACGGGCGGTTGGGTACAATCCTACGGTTCGCGTTGCGTGCGCCCGCCGATCCTGTTCGGCGACGTCTCGCGGCCAGAGCCGATGACGGTGGACTGGTGGCATTATGCCCAGGGCCTGACGGACAGGCCGGTGAAGGGAATGCTCACCGGTCCCGTCACGATCCTCAACTGGAGCTTCGTGCGCGACGATCAGCCGCGCGAGGACAGTTGCCGCCAGATCGCGCTCGCCATCCGCGACGAGGTGCGGGATCTGGAAGCCGCCGGTTGCAAGGCGATCCAGATCGACGAGGCGGCGCTTCGTGAGGGCCTGCCGCTCAGGCGCGATGCGTGGCGGCATTATCTCGACTGGGCGGTCGACTGTTTCCGACTCGCCGCTTCGGGGGTCGAGGACCGGACGCAGATTCACACGCATATGTGCTATTCGGAATTCAACGACATTCTCGCCGATATCGGCGCGATGGATGCCGATGTGATCTCGATCGAAACGGCGCGGTCGCAGATGGAGTTGCTCGAAGGCTTCGCCCGCTACGAATATCCGGCGGCGATCGGGCCGGGTGTCTATGACATCCATACGCCGCGTGTGCCCGGTGAGGACGAGATGGTTCACCTGATCCGCCTCGCGCAGCGCCATCTGCGGCCCGAGCAGCTCTGGGTAAATCCCGATTGCGGACTCAAGACGCGCAGATGGGAGGAGGTACGCCCGTCGATCGATGCGATGGTCGCGGCGGCGCGTACCCTGCGGGCCGAAGGGACGGCACGGGTCTGACGCATCACGGCAAGGGCCTGAAACGGCGTCGCCGGATTGATCGACACGATTTTTTCCCGGCGACGCCAATCATCACGGCACGCCGTTCGGCGGCACGGCGACAGACAGCGTCGTGTTTTCGAGCATATGGCGGAGCACGCCGGTATCGATCATCGAATATAAGCAGAAATATCTGTTGGTCGGGGAGACAGGATTCGAACCTGCGACCCTCTGCTCCCAAAGCAGATGCGCTACCAGGCTGCGCTACTCCCCGACCGTCGCGCTGCTACACGCTCACCGCGCGCGGAGCAACGTCATCGTGACAGCGCGGTTCGCATCGTTATGCTGCCCCCTTCCGTAAACCGAAGGGGGAGGACCATCATGCAACGCTCCATTACCGCGATCGCCGGCCTGGCGCTGCTCGCCGGCTGCAACAGTTCGGGCGCGGACCAGCAGGCCGCGGCCGCGAAGCCGGAAAAGCCGGATTGCACATCAGTCGACGTGCAGCCGACCTATAACGGCTTTTCGTCCGCCGCCATCGCCGATCTCGCCGACAAGCGGGTGCAGATGATGCAGGCCGGCGGAAGCGACGCCGCCGCCTGGGACGAGGGGGCGAAGACCTTCGCGACCTATTTCCTCGACCAGATCGGGATGAAGCCCGATGCGCTGTGTCCCGGCAACTATAAGGCGATTCAGACGCTGATGGGCGCGGAGATGGACTTCGAATCGCGCGCGCCGGACAAGGCGGTCCTGCCCGAGGATAAGACCGCCGATTATATCCGCATTCTCTACAGCACCGCCGGCCTCAGCGAGGATCGCGGCGAGGATGCGCTCGATACCAAGGTCCAGCAGACCATGGAGGGCGTCGCCCGCACCCGGGAAAGCTGGAACAAATAGGCAGACCGCAGCGGCGCTGGTGGGCCCGGCAGGACTCGAACCCGCAACCTAGCCGTTATGAGCGGCCAGCTCTAACCGATTGAGCTACAGGCCCCCAGCGCCAGCAGCGGCGATAGCCGAGCGGAGCCCCGCCCCGCAAGCCGGAACGGCGCTCAACCCGCCGCGTCGATCGCTTCGATCAGTTCCGCCTCATTTGTCGAGCGATAGCCGAGCCGCGCGAGTTCGGCGAGCACCCCGTCCCACCAGCCATGGAAGCGCGCCAGATCGGCCGGGTCGCGCACATAGGGCGTGAAACCCGGAACGAGCGACGGCGAATGGAAGCTGAAATTCAAGAGGCGGATGCCCTCGCCCGCGGCAATGCGGATGGCTTCGGTCGCCTCGGCCAGCGGCATGTCCTCCGGCGTCAGCGCCACGCGCGACAACAAGCGGGCGCGCGCGAAGGCGCCCCTGCCCTTCGGCACCGGTCCCAGCATCGGATAGAGCGCCGGCCCCAGCGCACGCAGCATCCCTGTGAAAATCGTCGTAAGCGGCAGTTCGACGATGCCGTCCCGCCGGAACGCACGGTTGCCGATCCGTGCAAAGCCCGGCCCGCCGGCGGCGCGATAATCGTATCGTGCGCGCATCGAGCTGTCGATGCGGTAGCCGCGATGCGCCAGCCCCGCCAGCGTCTCAGGACCGATGCCATAGCGTCCGGCGCGATAGATGCGCGGCCGCCGACCGAAATTCGTCGTGATCGCCTCGCTCAGCAAATCCAGCTTCGCCATCTCCAGCGCCGGGCGAAGATTGCCGGGATAGCTGTTGTGGTGATCGACGGTTTCCTGGAACGGCGGGTTCACCCAGGGGTGAAGCTGCGCCCCTACCGAAGCCCCGGCCTCGACAAGCGGTCCGATCGCGTCGATCGCCTGCCGCGCGGTCGCAATCGGGTGATCGACCAGATAGGCCGGGGCCGCGCCGCCGTCGCGCAATCGGCGGTGCGCATCCGGCAACGCCGCGACGGCGGTGGTTTCCCGCGCGTTCCGGTCGAAAGGGCGGGACCAGTCGAATTCCTCTTCGGTGTCGATGAACAGGCAGAAGCGGCTGCCGAATGCTTCCGGCCATCGCAGGAACTCGGCCTTGGCCGGCGGCGAAATCTCGCCTGCCGTTCGCGCGGGCGTTGCCGTCCCCCGCATCCGGTCAGTTCTTCTGCGCCTCGTCCACCCTGCGATCCTCCGCGCTCGGCAGTTGCAAAGTCAAGCAGCGATCGCCGAACGACAGGTTGCCGCCGAGTTCACGCGCCAGATTGCGCGCCAGGCGCAATGCGAAATCGATGCCGAGCAGGGCATGGTCGTCGCAATATTCCTCGTCCACCGCGTCGGCCTGGCCTGGATAGCCGCGCAGGCTCGACGGGCGGTCGAACGTGATGAGGATCCGGTCGTCCTCGGCATGCGCCTCGATGGCGATCGCCTCGTTGCTGGCCGACGCGACGAGGGTGGCCAGCAGGCGCGCGAAAAGGCGCTCGATCGCCTGCGAATCCCCCGCGACACGGTAATCCGCGTCGGGTAGTGCGATCCGCGCCGATCGCATGACGGCCAGCGGCTCCAGATCGGTGACGATCCGGATCAGAAGCGGCGTGAGCGACACCTGTTCCGCCGCCAATTCCAGCGACTGCACCTCGATCCGCGCGGCGAGGTCGAGATCCTCGATGACCCCCAGCAATTCCCGCGCATCGGTCAGGATGTCCCGCGCCATGCGGCGATAGGGTTCGGCCACGGCGCCGAACAGTTGCTGCTCGATCATCTCGGCAAAGCCGGTGATGGCGCCCGCGGGCGTGCGGAGTTCGTGCACGAGTTGGCGCAGCGACTGCGCCGCGGCGACGTCCTTGCGCGGCGTTTCCGCCCGCTCGTCGCGGCGCGGCCGCCGGCCGCTGCCGCGATAGCCCGTGAACCGGCCGTTATGCGGATCGAAGGCCGGCGTCGCGGAGATCAGCCAGTCACCGGCACAGGCCGCCCGCCCCTCGATCACCAGGCGCGCATTGGCGAAGGGCGACCGGCTGCGAAACGCGCCCGCGGCCGCCGCATCGACCCGCGACATTCCCGACGGGCCCGCAAGCGCCAGCGACAGCCCCACCAGCGTCGACGGCTCGATCCCGTCAACGGCATAGACGACGCCCGCGGCATCGCAGGCGAAGGTGAACCGTTCGGGATCCGCGACATCTGCGTCGGGCGACGGCGGGGCCTGCGTCGCGCCGGCTTCGCGCCGCTGCTGATAGGCCTGGATCCGGGCCATAACTTCGGGAATGGTAAACGGCCCATGTTCCGGCCCGCCGCGCCCCGCGACTCTTGCCGGACCGGCGGCGGCATCGCCACCCTGTCGCCGTGCTTCGGCGACGATGGGGAGGTCGGAGGTGATCGCGCCGACCGAAGCGAAGGAGGCGGTGCGCTCCGGCGCCGGCGGCGCAACCGTCGCGGAATCGGTGGCTCCTGTCGCCGCGCCGCCTGCCTGCGTCGCTTCCCGTGCGTCGTCGAGCACGAAGTCGGCTGAGCCGAAACTGTCCAGGGCACGACGCACCGCGCTCGACAGGTCCTTCCGCCCGCGCAGGATCGCGCGTCCCACCGATGGCAGTTGCGGCAGCAACTGGCGCCACTCGGCGTCGCTCAACCGCGCATGGTGCAACACCGGACCCGCCACGGCGGGATTGTCGGTCGCGAGAATCGCCACCAGCGATGCCGGCGGATCGGCCAATTCCAGCGCCCGTGCGCTCGCCGCGCGCACCGGCAGCGGCACCGAATCGCGCAAGGCGGTCAGCCGGGAAAGCGCCTCATCCGTCGGCGCGGCCTTGCGCCGACCAATCAGGTCGACCAATTGCAGCCACAGCGACTGCCGCCCCGGATTGGTGGAAGCATCGCCTGCCAGAACCGTTTCCAGGCTGTCGTCGAACCGCAAAGATGGGACCTCGCTCCGGCACGACCATCCGCGCCACATGCTTGTCCTACCGCGTCCCCGCGGCTTGGGAAACCGCGATTTTGGGCACGTCGCATTGTGGGACAATTGCGTTTGCAAGCAATTAAATTATGCTATGGCCCGGAAATGAAGAAGGAAAGCATTGCGGCGGCTATGGGGGAACAGAAAATGGCGTTTGACCGGATCGACCGGCAGATCATGGCGCTCCTGCAGGAGGACGGCCGTATGACCAACGTCGAACTGGCGGAACGGGTGGGACTTACGGCGCCGCCATGCCTGCGGCGTGTCCGCGCGCTGGAGGAAGAGGGCGCGATCCACGGTTACCATGCCCAGCTCGACCCGCTCGCACTCGGTTACACCATCACCGTATTCGCGCTGGTCAGCCTGCGCAGCCAGGCGGAAAGCGATCTCGACGCCTTCGAGGACCATGTCGCCGAAATTCCCGAAGTCCGCGAATGTCACATGCTGAATGGTGAAATCGATTTCATCCTCAAGATCGTGGCGGCGGACCTGAAAAGCTTTCAGGAACTGCTGACCACCCGCCTCACCACCGCGCCGAACGTCACCAGCGTGAAGACGTCGCTCACCATCCGCACCTCGAAGCAACTTCCTGGTATCCCGGTCCGCGACTGACGCGATCGGGCGCGCACGACCCCGCAAAAAAGGGCGGGAAGCGACATCGCCGCTTCCCGCCCCGTTTCGCACGGCCGAGCGTGCAGATAGATCAGTTGCCGGTGGGCTGGGTCGCCGCCGTGGTGCCCGTCGTTGCCGAAGCACCCGCCATCGTGCCGGCGCCCGCCGCCGCGCCCGACCGGTTATCGAGCCAAAGCTCCCACAGATCGGCGATGTCGCCGCGCACGCCGGTGCCGTTCACCTTGGCAAAGGCCTGTTCCGCCTGCGCCGTCTGTCCGGCCTTGGCATAGGCGATGCCCAGGCGCGTGTTGATCACATCGGCTTCGACGCCGCCCTTCTGCAATGCGGTATTGTAGAGTTCAACCGCCGTGGCGGGCTGACCGTCGGCCAGATAGGCATCGGCCGTCTGCGCGGCCAGGTTGCCCTTGGCGGAAGCCATGGCTTCCTTCCTGAGCGCATCCAGCGACTTGTCGTTCTTCACCGCGCCCTTGGCCTCGGTATATAGCTGGTTCAACGCCGACGAACTGGACGAGATCTTGCCGTCGGCGCGGCCCTGATCGATCACCGCGATCGTTTCATAGGGCAGTCCCATCCGGTTGGTCAGATCGGCATATTCGGTATAGTCGCTGTCACCGGCCAGCGCGTCGCTCGCCCGCATCAGGCGGAAGAAGTCGAGCCGCGCCGGCTTGTCCAGCCCGCCGGCCGACGGCGAGATGGCGTCGCGATAGACGACAAGGCCCTGGCGCCAGTTCTCCGCGGTCGGATACGCATCGATCCAGCGCATCAGCCATTTCGTCGCGGCAGCCATGTCCTTGGCCTTATAGGCCTGCGACCAGCCGAACTTGTACTGCGATTCGGGCACTTCCTTGCCGGCGGCCTTCTCCGCGGCGATCGCCTCGTCCAACGATTGCAGCCCGGGCTGGATCTGGCCGCTGTCGATCTGCGCGCGCGCCAGCATCAGGGGCATTTCCGGGTTGGAATAGCCGAGCTGTTTCGACTTGTTGAGATAGGTGATCGCGGCCGCGTTGTCGTCCTCGTTGAGGGCGATCTGCGCGCGATAGAAATTGTATTTCGCGCGGTCGGCCTGCTGGACGCGGTCGCTGGCCAGCAGCGCGTCGAGCGCGGTCTTCATCATCGCTTCGTCATTTTCCCGCGCGGCGAGTGGGAGCTGAAGCGAAGCGAGGAAATATTTCTCGTCCGGTGTCTTGGCGAGCGACGCGGCGGTCTGAATCTGTGTCTTGGCCGTGGCGGTATCGCCTGACTGCAGCGCCGTCTGCGCGGCTACGGCAGCCTCACGGAACTCCTTGCCGACCTGCAGCGGAGCCTCTTTCTGTTCGTCTTTGTCCTGTTTGACGGCGGCGTCGGCCGGGGTCGCGATGACCGGCAACGCCATACCGGTCGCAAGCGCAACGGCCAGTGCGGCCTTGGAAGCGAATTTCATGGGGAAAACTCTCCTTGTTCAAGGGTGCGGTCGCAGCCTCGGCGCACGAATAGTCGGCGCTCGGCGGCCATTCAAGACGCACCAGGACGACCTGTTTACCAATTCCGGTCTGAACGCGATTTGAACGCCTTCGTTGCATTTTGACGCATGAGCGCTGCTGTGCTTAGGCCTGCGACCACCATGATCGTCACCCTTTCTCCTGCCAAGACGCTCGATTACAGCAGCGCCCTGCCCGATATCGCGCCGACCCGGCCGCGCTTCCGCGAAGATGCGGACAAGCTCGCTGCCGCTGCCGCCAGGCTGGGAGCGAAGAAGCTCGGCGGCCTGATGAAGATTTCGGACAAGCTGGCGAAGCTGAATGCCGAACGTTTCCGCGAATTCGCCGACGCGCCGGAGCGCCCCGCCCTGTTCGCCTTTGCCGGCGATGTCTATACCGGGTTGGAGGTGGCGACGCTCGACGCGCCGGCGATCGACTTCGCACAGGATCACGTCCGCATCCTGTCCGGCCTGTACGGCCTGCTGCGTCCGCACGACGAAATCCGGCCCTATCGCCTGGAAATGGGCACCCGCTGGGCGCCGGGCCGGGTGAAGGACATCTATCATTATTGGGACGATAGGATCGCAAACGCGCTGGCGGACGACGTTCGCGCGGAAGGATCGGACACGGTCCTCAATCTCGCCAGCAACGAATATTGGCACGCGGTGAAAGGCCGGCTGCCGGCCGGCATTCGCGTGGTCGACGTGGATTTCCGCGAACCCGGCCCGGACGGGCCGCGCATCGTCAGCTTCCATGCCAAGAAGGCGCGCGGCATGATGGCGCGCTGGCTTTGCGAACACCGCGTGCGCGACGTGGAAGCGATGAAGCAATTCGACAGCGCCGGCTATCGCTACGACGCCGGGACCAGCACCGACGATCATTGGCAATTCCTGCGCGCATGACCGGGTCGGCCGTCATCATTGGCGCTTCGGGCGGTATCGGCCGCGCCTTCGTCGCAGCGCTGGAGGAGGAAGGCGCCTTCGCGAAAATCTGGCAATTCGCCCGTTCCTTCGGCGGCGACCGGCATCTCGACCTGGGCGACGAGGCGAGCATTGCCGCCGCCGCGCAGCGCGTGGCATCGGGACCGGCCCCCATGCTCGTCATCGTCGCCACCGGTATCCTGCACGACGACGTGCACGGGCCGGAGCGTGCGCTGAAAGACCTCGACGCCGGATGGCTGGCTCGGCAATTCGCCGTCAACGCCATCGGTCCGGCGCTCGTCGCCAAACATTTCCTGCCCCTGCTGCCGCGCGACGGCGCGCCCGTCTTCGCCGCGCTCTCCGCCCGGATCGGCAGCATTTCCGACAATGGGATGGGCGGCTGGTACGGCTACCGCGCATCCAAGGCGGCGCTCAACATGCTGATCCGCTCCGCGGCGATCGAGGCGAAGCGCGCGAACAATCGCTCGATCGTCGTCGGCCTCCATCCCGGCACGGTGGACACGCCGCTGTCCGAACCGTTCCAGGCCAATGTCGCGCCCGGCAAGCTGTTCGAACCGGATCGCGCGGCCCTCCAGCTCCTCGACGTCATCGACGGCCTGAAGCCGCAGGATTCGGGCAGGCTGTTCGCGTGGGACGGCGAGGAAATCGCCCCCTGAGCACCACGGCTCACGCGCGCACGCGCGTACATACGCGCGCGTGACAATTGCAGCCGAAGGCGTTAGACCGGCCTCATCTTCTGAACCCATTACCTGAAAGCGTGAAATCTTGACCGACGAGACCGTGCTCGCCGACCCATCGGACATTTCCCCCGTCAGCATCGTCGACGAGATGAAGGCGAGCTATCTCGATTATGCCATGTCGGTGATCGTCAGCCGCGCGCTACCGGATGTCCGCGACGGCCTGAAGCCCGTCCACCGCCGCATCCTCTATTCGGCGAGCGAGAACGGCTTTTATTACAACCGGCCCTATCGCAAGTCGGCGCGCATCGTCGGTGACGTGATCGGTAAATACCACCCGCACGGCGACACCGCGATCTACGACGCGCTCGCGCGCATGACGCAGGACTGGTCGATGCGCGTGCCGCTGATCGACGGCCAGGGCAATTTCGGATCGATGGACCCCGATCCGCCGGCGGCGATGCGCTACACCGAAGCGCGCCTCGCGAAATCGGCGAACGAGCTGCTGACCGATCTCGACAAGGACACGGTCGATTTCCAGGACAATTACGACAGTTCGGAAACCGAGCCGCAGGTGCTGCCGGCGCGCTTTCCCAACCTGCTCGTCAATGGCGCCGGCGGCATCGCGGTCGGCATGGCGACCAACGTTCCGCCGCACAATCTGGGCGAGGTGATGAATGCCTGCCTGGCGATCGTCGACGCCAAGACCGGCGGCGAAGTGGTGACCGACGAGGCGTTGCTGGAAATCGTCCCCGGCCCGGACTTCCCCACCGGCGCGATGATGCTGGGCCGGTCGGGCGCGCGTTCGGCCTATATGACCGGCCGCGGCTCTGTGATGCTGCGCTCGCGCTATGATGTGGAAGCGCGCGGCGACCGGCGTTCGATCGTCCTTACCGAGATCCCGTACCAGGTCGGCAAGGCCGGTCTGGTCGAAAAGATCGCCGACGCCGCCAAGGAAAAGCGGATCGAGGGCGTCGCCGACATTCGCGACGAATCGAACCGCGAAGGCGTGCGCATCGTCATCGAGCTGAAGCGCGACGCCACGCCCGAGGTCGTCCTCAACCAGCTCTGGCGCCACACGCCGGCGCAGTCGAGCTTCGCCGCCAACATGCTGGCGATCCGCGGCGGCCGCCCCGAACTGCTCAACCTGCGCGAAATCCTCGAAGCGTTCATCGACTTCCGTGAACAGGTCATCACCCGCCGCTCGAAGTTCGAACTCGCCAAGGCCCGCGACCGCGCCCATGTGTTGCTCGGCCTTGTCATCGCCGTCACCAATCTCGACGAGGTGGTGAAGATCATCCGCGGTTCGGCGTCGCCGGCGGACGCCCGCGCCGCGCTGCTCGCGCGCGAATGGCCGGTCGCGGAAATCGCCGGCTATATCCGCCTGGTCGAAGCGGTCGAGCATGAGGTCGAGGGCGACACCTATACGCTGTCCGAAACACAGGTCCGCGCGATTCTCGACCTGCGCCTGCACCGCCTGACCGCGCTCGGCCGCGACGAGATCGGCGACGAACTCGCCAAACTCGCCGAATCGATCACCGAACTGCTCGAAATCCTCGGCAACCGCGCCAAGCTCTATGAAGTCATGCGCGGCGAGCTGGTCGCCGTGCGCGACGAATTCGCCACCCCGCGCAGGACCGAGATCACCGCCGCCGCCGACGGCATCGAGGACGAGGACCTGATCGAGCGCGAGGACATGGTCGTCACCGTGACCATGCAGGGCTATATCAAACGCACCCCGCTCGCGACCTTCCGCGCGCAGAAGCGCGGCGGCAAGGGGCGCGCGGGGATGCAGACCAAAGACGAGGACGCGATCACCAACCTGTTCGTCACCTCGACGCACACGCCGGTGCTGTTCTTCTCCACGGCCGGCAAGGTCTATCGCAAGAAGGTCTGGCGCCTTCCCGAAGGTGGCCCCGCAACCCGGGGGCGGCCGATGGTGAACCTGTTGCCGCTCGAAAAGGACGAAACCATCTCGACGGTCCTCTCGCTGCCCGAGGACGAGGCCGAATGGGCGAACCTGCACGTCATGTTCGCCACTGCGGGCGGAACCGTGCGCCGCAATTCGATGGATGCGTTCACCAACGTGCCCTCGAACGGAAAGATCGCGATGCGGTTCGACGACGACAGCGACGACCGGCTGATCAGCGTCAAGCTGCTGACTGAAACCGACGACGTGCTGCTCGCCACGCGCGACGGCAAGGCGATCCGCTTCGCCGCCACCGATGTCCGCGAATTCCAGAGCCGCACCGCGACCGGCGTGCGCGGCATCCGGTTGCTCGGCGACGATCAGGTCATTTCGATGTCGGTGCTGCGCGGCTTCGCATCCTCGACCGAGGAGCGCGACGCCTATCTGCGCGCCGCGCCGTGGAAGGAGGGCGAGCGCGAGGTCACGCTGTCGCCAGAGCGCATGGCCGAATTCGAGCGCGACGAGGAATTCATCCTCACCGTCACCGCCAACGGCTTCGGCAAGCGCACCAGCGCCTATGAATATCGCCGCACCGGCCGCGGCGGACAGGGCATCACCAACATCGTGATGTCGGATCGCAACGGCCCCGTGGTCGCCAGCTTCCCGGCGCATAACGGCGAACAGCTCATGCTCGTGACCGACCAGGCGAAGCTCATCCGCACCACCGTCGGCGACATCCGCATCGCCGGCCGCAACACCCAGGGCGTCACCATCTTCCGCGTCGCCGAGAACGAGCATGTCGTCTCCGCCGCACGCATCGATGAGGAAGAGGAACCCGAGAACGAGGCCGAGGAACTGGTTGCGCAGGAGCGGGCCGGACAGGCACCTTCGGACGATCAAGACGATTCGATTCGGGTGGACGACGGCACGGGGCCGGAAACACTTGACGAGCGCGTCGACGAATCTGGCTCAGAGGAGGAGGAATGACCCCGGACGCGGCCTATAAGGTCCTGACCGACGAACAGATGCAGGCGCTGGAGGCCGACCGCTTCGAAGGCGCCGAGGTCGATCGGCGGGACGGCTTCATCCACCTGTCCACCGCCGATCAGCTCACCGAGACGGTCGACAGGCATTTCGCCGACCAGACCGACCTTTGGATCGCTGAGGTCGATCTAGAAATATTGGGCAAGCAGGTCCGCTGGGAGGAATCACGCGGCGGCGACCGCTTTCCGCATCTCTACGGCAAGCTGCGGCTCGACACGATCATCGCCTACAGCCCGCTGGAACGCGACGAGGACGGCCGCGTGAAATTACCGGTCGCCGGCTGACACCGGCACCGCCGGAGCAAGATGCACGCCGCCGAGGAATGCGGGGCTGACCCGCATCAAATTCGGTCTGCGCGGACGGATTCCGGCCTAGCAACCCCCCGATCCCACGATTCCATCTCCTTCCCCCTCCCTTTCGAGGGAGGGGATCAAGGGGTGGGTCCAGCAAAGCCGAGGCTCGATGCCTCGGCTTTGCTTGATCGGGACGCAAAGGTTCGCTTCGCTCGCCCCCGCCCCTGCAAGGGAGCGGAGCAGGCGGCCAAGCCCTCAGCAAGAAACAACAGGAACCGAACGCCCCCCTGAGGGACAAAAGAACGAAGGCCGCCGCCTCAGCGTCCGGCGAAGATTGGAAAGGGTGCGCGACGTACCGCCCGGATGCCCCACACCATCAACGCGACGCCGCCGAAATGGAGCGGCCAGACCAGCAGCGTCGGCACGACGGTCTCGCCCAGCGGCCCGGCACGCGCGAAGATCAGCAGGTCGGACGCCACGAACAATATCGCGCCGACGCCCGTTCGATAGCGGGGAAAGCGGCTCAGCCACGCCGTCGCCGCCATGACACCAAGTACGCCGGCATAAATGCCTGCCGCCATTTCGCTGCCGGTACGCCACACCAGCGCGACGGCGATCACCACCGTCAGCGGCCCCAGCAGGCGGCCGAGAAGCCTCTGGCTCCCGCTCGGCCGCGCGCGGCCATTGCGCAGGAAGAGCGCGATCGCGAACAGATGGCCGATCAGGAATGCGATGGCGCCGATCGCCAGTCCGACCACGTCGAGCAGCACGTCGCCGGTCGCATAAAAGACGAGCATCAGCGCCAGCAGGCCGTCATCGACCGTCCGCGCCCGCGCCGTCGCCCAGGCCGCGAGCAGGCCGACGCCCGCCCCTTTCCACACCGTGACCCAGGGTCCGGCCCAGCCGAACCACGCCGCCAGGCAATAGCTCGCGCCCGCAATCAATCCGGCGCCCCACAGAATCCGCATCGCTCCCCCTGTCCTACATGGCCGGCAATCCCTATCATTGACGGCGGCGGCAACAAATGATCGGAGCCGCGCAACTTTCAACAAGAATGATCGCGAATTTTGTGAACGTAAGCCAATCCCAGCCGAATCACGACATCCACATCATTGGCGGCGGCCTTGCCGGGTCCGAAGCCGCGTGGCAGCTCGCCCAGGCCGGCAAGCGCGTGCGCCTGTCGGAAATGCGCGGGAGCGGCGAGATGACGCCGGCGCACCACACCGATCGTCTCGCCGAACTCGTCTGCTCCAACAGCTTCCGCTCCGACGATGCGGAAAGCAACGCCGTCGGGCTGCTTCATGCCGAGATGCGCAGCCTGGATTCGCTCATCATGGCGATGGGCGACAAGCACAAGGTTCCCGCCGGTTCCGCGCTCGCGGTCGATCGCGACGGCTTTGCGGCGGGCGTGACCGAAGCGCTGGAGAACCATCCCAACATCACGCTCGTGCGGGAAAAGATAGAGACGCTCCCGCCCGAGGGGCTCACCATCGTCGCCACCGGCCCTCTCACCGCCCCCGGTCTCGCCGAAGCGATCGGCGGTGCGACCGGCGCGGAAAGCCTCGCCTTCTTCGACGCCATTGCGCCCATCGTCTATCGGGAAAGCATCGATTTCGACATGGCCTGGTTCCAGTCGCGCTGGAACAAAGGTGAAGGCAAGGACTACATCAACTGCCCGCTCGACAAGGACCAGTATGTCGCCTTCGTGCAAGGGCTGATCGACGGCGAAAAGACCGAGTTCAAGGACTGGGAGAAGGACACCCCCTATTTCGACGGCTGCATGCCGATCGAGGTCATGGCCGAACGCGGGATCGATACGCTGCGCCACGGGCCGATGAAGCCGGTCGGGCTCGACGATCCGCGCACCGGGCGCTGGCCCTATGCCGCCGTGCAGCTTCGCCAGGATAACGCCAGCGGCACGCTCTGGAACATCGTCGGTTTCCAGACCAAGCTGAAATATGGCGCGCAGGTGGCGCTGTTCCGCACCATTCCGGGGCTGGAGAATGCCGAATTCGCGCGGCTAGGCGGGCTGCACCGCAATACCTTCATCCGCTCGCCCGAATTGCTCGATTCGACGCTGAGGCTCAAGGCGCGCCCGAACATCCGCTTCGCCGGGCAAATCACCGGCTGCGAGGGCTATATCGAAAGCGCCGCGATCGGCCTCATCGCCGGCCGCTTCGCCGCGGCGGAGCATGACGGTGCGCTGATGATGCCGCCGCCGCCCGAGACCGCGCTGGGTGCACTCCTCGGTCATATCACCGGCGGTGCGGTAGCCGAAACCTATCAGCCGATGAACGTCAATTTCGGCCTGTTCCCGCCCATCACCCAGCGAGCGAAAAAGGCGGAGCGCAAGAAACTCTACACCGCCCGCGCCCGCGAAGCGCTGGGCGACTGGCTCGCGGCCTGACAGCGCTCAGTCGCGCCGCGTCGTCGCGAACTCGGCGCGGCTGAGCCTGCCGGAATCGTCGGCATCGGCCTTGTCGAACTTGTCATAGGTCGTGTGCGCCCATTCGCGAAAGGACAGCACTCCGTCGCCGTCACTGTCCAGGTGCCCGAACCGGGTATGACGCGATTCCAGCAACTCCGCGCGCGTGATCCACTCGTCGCCATTGTCGTCATAGCGATCAAAGCGCTTTTCCTCCCGCGTCTTCTCGGTGGCCCTCGGCGGTTCGATATCGGCGACGCGCGGTGGCTTCGCATCGTCCGCCGCCGGGTGCGGCGGCGGCTTCAGCGGCAGCGGTTCCGGTCCGGGCCGCGCTTCACCACGATACAGAACCACCGCGGCGGCGATCATCAACATCGCTCCCAATCCGCCGACCAGATATCGCCACATGCGTCCCCCGAAGCCGCAGCCTAGCAGACCCGGCCATGCGGACAAGCGATCACATTCCGGTCAGGCGGTGCCACAACATGCGGCCCACACGGCCCGGCGCGCCGACCTGCACCGGGTCGGACGGCGGACGGCGCGAATCCCGTTCGGCCAAATGCGCCAGCGCCCCCAGACCGCGCGCCGCGCGGGGCAACCTGCCCCTCAGCCCGTAGCGAAGCAGCGGCCGGGCGATTTCCAGGCAGGCGTCGGCCAACGCGCTCGACCGACTGTGCCGCGCCAGGTCGACCAGCGCCCAGCCCTGCCCGCATTTGCGGAGGCGCCCGTCATCCTCCACCGAACACAGGGCCGCCGCCGATCCGAACAGATTGCCGCCGCGCAATCGTGCAAACCGCATAAGCGCGTCCCGGCCCAGCGTTTCCTCCTCGATCAGGACCGACCAGCCATCCGCGATTCCGGCGACCAGATCGGTCTGCACATCCGCACCCTGGGGGAGGGCATATCGATGGATATTTTCCACGGCCGGAACCGCCGCGACCCGGCCGGACTTCAGATCCAGAACGGTATCACGCCACCATAAAAGCCGCATCTGGCCGAGCGCAGGCTCGGTCGTGGTGCGCACGACCTCCGCCAGCTTGCCGTCCAGCGCGAACAGCGCGGCGACCCCGGATTGGGCCGCAGGCGGCACATAGCTGAGCGCCAGTGCGAATTCCGGGTTCTCGATCAGTTCCGCGGTTGCTGAAGCCGTCACCAGATATTTTCCTATTCGATATTAACCATTTGTCACAACCGACGAGAAAGCAGGACCCGCTATGGCGACCGATGGACCAAAGGATGGGAATTGCAGATGTCGGTGACGAACGCCGCGGCGCGCTGCGCCGCATGGTATCTTCGCAAGCTTGCCAGCCTGGCGTCAAATCGTCGCGCATCCGCGCTGCCTTTCATGGCGGCGGCATTGCTTCCCGTTCTTGCGGTAATCGGCGCGGCGGTCGACACGGGACGCCTCTACATCGTCAAATCGCAACTGCAGGCCGGTGTCGACGCTGGTGCGCTCGCTGGCGCGCGCGCATTCGGTATTACCGACGACAGTCCGACCTCGCGCGATCAACAGGCGCTTTCCTATTTCTACGGCAATTTCCCGGATTCTCCGCCGTATATGGGCGTAGAGAATTTGCAGGTGCTGCCCGAATTTACCCGGCGCGGAGAACTGAACGTCACCACCCTCACGGCAACGGCCGAAGTGCCGATGACTTTCATGCGCATTTTCGGCATCGATCGCCGTTCCGTGGCGGCCGAGGCCAAGGCCGAATTGCAGCCCAGGCCGCTGGAGGTGATGGTCATCCTCGACAATACGGGCTCGATGCGCAACGGATTGAACGGCGGTACGCGCATGACGGCCCTGAAGAGCGCCGCGCACGACTTCCTGGACGTTCTGTACCAGGGCCGTGACAAGCGCGAGGACCTGGCGATCGGCTTTCTGCCGTACGACATCACCGTAAACGTCGGACATCTGCTCGAAAAAGCTAGCATTCCGTTGAAGTCGAACGGCATCGAACCGCTCGACGGCTTTACCTATTTGAGCAATCCCCAATACAATAAATATTGGCACGAGTGGCCGGCCAACAAGCTTGCCTGGAAGGGCTGCGTGATGGCCGATCCGACGATCCCAAAGGTCAACAACGACATCGAAGATTCCGATCCCGGCGCCTGGGATCTGACCCGCTCGCTGCCGGGTGAGAACGGGCGCGATCCGGTGCGTCCCTTCTTCATGCCGCCGCTGTGGATTCCCAACATCAATAAGAATTCCGTGACACAGGCCCAAAAACTCGATCCCGAAAGTAGATATTATCAAGCGCTAAATTACGAGGGCGGTGACAACCGGTATCTTCTTACTGGCGGATACACCGGGTCCGCAGGGGAGACAGTAGCCAAGATTCTTGCCAATACCGACGCCTATAGGGATTACTTTTTCGAATATTATATCGACCTGAACGAAGACGGACCGGATAGCAGCTATAACGATGTAATCCGCAAGAAAAATGGCAACGGGTACGTCAAGCCGACTCCGGGAAAGAGCCACAGCAACGATTGGGCGGTCGATCCTTCGCACCTGCCGCAACTGTCGTCCTGGAAACAGGCGACGGATGCCGTCGTCAATCCGAAGGGCGGGAGCACCACCAGCTCCTATTACAACAAAACGCCGATTCCGTCGCCCAACTGGCAATGTCCGCAAGAAGCGATGCTCGTGCAATATGATCGGCCGAAGTCGGACTATGACGACTATATCGACCAGGAGAACGGCGCGATTTATCCTGCCAACGGAACACTGCACCACAGTGGCCTGCTGTGGGGGTTTCGTCTGCTTGTTCGAGATGACGCCTTCCCTCGCGACAAGCCCACCAACGAATTGCCTCGCCGCGCGATCGTCTTCATGACCGATGGCCAGAACGAGATCTCCGAGGAGCACAACCGCTATAAGGACCGGACCTATACCTGGTACGGCCGCTGGACCGACGGACTGGTTCCCGGCGATCAGGTAAATGTGGAAAAGCAATCGGAGCTGCGGTTCTCCAAGACCTGTTCGAACATCCACCGCGAGGCCAATCCGCCGGAAGTGTATATCATTGCGCTGGCGACCGATGGCGGCGGTCTTTTCGATAACTGCGCACCTGGGCATGTATATAGGACGAGCAGCACCGACGAATTGCGCAAGGCCTTTCAGGACGTCGCGACCGAGCTGGTCGACTTGCATCTCGTCCAATGACCGCCCGCCCTCTTCTTCGCCACGATCGCCGTGCGGTTACCGCGGTGGAGTTCGCGATCGTCCTTCCCGCGCTGTTGACGTTGATTTGCGGCACGTTGGAACTCGGGCATCTGCTGTTCGCCCGAACGGTGCTCGACGGTGCCGTGATCGACGCTTCGCGCATCGCGACCGCCTCGCTGGAAACATCAGAGGAAGAGCGCGACGCCGTTCTCCGCGACAGCATCATAAAATCGATGGAAGATTTTCCGCTGGCCGACGGTCGATCCATGACCATCGTTACCAAGGTGTACCGGGACTTCAGCACTTCCTATCCGGAAAGCTATGACGATGTGGACGGCAACGGCCAACACGACCTGAATGAGCCTTATGTCGATCGGAATCGGAACGGCGAGTGGGATCCGGCGGAGCCGATCGAAGGGACACTCGGAGGGCCGGGAGACGTGGTGAGCTATACTGCCATTTATCCCAAGAAAATCCTGTTCGACTTCCTTGCCCGCCCGCTCGGCCTCCAAGATGCCATCACGATCAGCGCAACGACCGTCGTCCGAAACGAATCGGTACGCCGAAAGGATTTAGACGAATGATGTACCGGGCGTGCCGCAATCGCTTGAACGCGGTTTTGCTCGCCACGAAAGGCGTGGCGATGATCGAGTTCGCCTTGGGCCTACCCCTTTTGCTGGGGCTGTCGCTCAGCGGCCTCGAAATGGGCAATTACATCATCGCGAACAATCGGGTGCAACGCCTGGCGTCGATGGCAGCCGACCTCATAGCGCAAAGCGGGCAAGGACGCATCGGGCTGAACGAAGGGCAGATTTACGATCTGTTCAACGCGCTCGACGTCACCGCCAAACCGTTCAATCTGCGCGAACACGGCCGGATCGTCATCACGGCGGTGCGGGGCGTCGACAAGAGCGGCAGCGGGAAAACGACGAATGAGATACTGTGGCAGCGCTTCGACGGAGCCTTCGCTCAGGCACAACCGGTCCTTGGCTGCTGGCAGGACTCGAAAACCGCCGATTTGAACAAGGTGTTGCCGAAGAACGAACTGCTATTCCACGTTCAGGTCACCTATGATTATCAGCCTCTGTTCTCGAGCATCCCGTTCTCGATGCTCGATCTACCGCAGCATTTTACCCGCACCGCCATGTACCGGGCGCGCAAGAACGACCTGACCCTGCCCGATCAGCAAGATCAGTTTCCACCCAAGCAAAATTGCGATTCAGCCGACGGGCTCTGACGATCGGACAGGCGGGACGCGCTCTTCCGAACGCGTCCCGCTGCGGACCGGCTAGGCGGTCTATTCTACGTAGCAGACCTTCTTCGCCGCCGCGACGACGCGGTCGGCGTCGATCAGCGCCATCTTCTCCAGGTTGGCGGCATAGGGCAGCGGCACGTCCTCGTTGGTCACGCGCAGCACCGGCGCGTCGAGATCGTCGAACCCTTCCTCCATGCAGATCGCCGCGATTTCGCTGGCGATCGAGCAGGTCGGCCAGCCTTCTTCGGCAACCACGACGCGATTCGTCTTCTTCAGGCTGTCGAGCACGGCCTGCTTGTCGAGCGGGCGCAGCGTGCGAAGGTCGATCACTTCCGCGTCGATCCCCTCCTCGGCCAGCTTCTCGGCGGCTTCGAGCGATACGCCTACACCGATCGAATAGCTGACGATGGTGACGTCCGCACCTTCCCGCATGATCCGCGCCTTGCCGATCGGCAGGACATAGTCGTCCAGCTTCGGGATCTCGAAGCTGCGGCCATAGACCAGTTCGTTCTCCAGGAACACGACCGGATCCTCGCTGCGGATCGCGGCCTTGAGCAGGCCCTTGCAATCCGCCGCGTCATAGGGCGCGATCACGACCAGGCCCGGCACGCTGGCATACCAGGGACCGTAATTCTGGCTGTGCTGCGCGCCTACGCGGCTCGCGGCGCCGTTCGGCCCGCGGAATACGATCGGACAGCGCATCTGGCCGCCGGACATGTAGTTCGTCTTCGCGGCGGAGTTCACGATATGATCGATCGCCTGCATGGCGAAGTTGAACGTCATGAACTCGACCACGGGGCGAAGGCCGCCCATCGCCGCACCGGTGCCGACACCGGCAAAGCCGTATTCGGTGATCGGCGTGTCGATCACGCGCCTGTCGCCGAATTCGTCGAGCAGCCCCTGCGTGACCTTGTAGGCGCCCTGATATTCCGCGACTTCCTCGCCCATCACGAAGACGCGCTCGTCCTTGCGCATCTCCTCGGCCATCGCGTCGCGCAGCGCCTCGCGGACGGTGATCTTCACCATCTCGGTGCCTTCCGGCACTTCCGGATCGGGCTGCCGCGCCTCGGACTCGAGGCGTTCCGGCTTCGTCGGCGCTTCTTTCCTCTCGGTTTCGGGTTTGGCCGGCTTGGTGTCGCTCTCGCCCGCCTTTTCCTTCTTGTCGGGGGTATCGGCCTCGGGCGCCTCGACATCGCCCACGTCCTCGCCTTCCTCCGCAAGCATGGCGATGACGGCGCCGACCTTCACATTATCCGTGCCTTCATCGACCAGGATCTTGGCGATCGTACCCTCGTCGACCGCCTCGAACTCCATCGTCGCCTTGTCCGTCTCGATCTCGGCCATGATGTCGCCGGCCGCGACGGTATCGCCTTCCTTCACCAGCCACTTCGCCAGCGTGCCCTCTTCCATCGTGGGCGACAGCGCCGGCATCTTCAGTTCGATCGCCATCTCAGTAGGACTCCACCAGAACGTCGGTATACAGTTCGCCCGCCTCGGGTTCGGGCGTCGATTCCGCAAAGTCCGCGGCCTCGTTCACGATTCGGCGGATTTCCTTCTCCGTGGTCTTGATATCGTCCTCGCTGATACCGGCTTCCGCCAGTTCGCGCTTCACTCGCTCGATCGGATCGGACTTTTCGCGCATCGTCTGCACCTCGTCGCGGCTGCGATATTTCGCCGGGTCGGACATGGAGTGGCCGCGATAGCGATAGGTCTTCATCTCCAGGATGATCGGCCCCTTGCCGCTGCGCACCCATTCCAGCGCCGTCTCGGCCGCGCCGCGCGCCGCCAGCACGTCCATGCCGTCGACCTGCAGGCCGGGAATGCGGAAGGATTCGCCGCGCTTGTAGAGCTGGTCCTCGGCCGCCGAGCGATTGACGCTGGTGCCCATCGCGTATTGGTTGTTCTCGATCACGAAGATGATCGGCAGCTTCCACAGCTCGGCCATGTTGAAGGCTTCGTAAACCTGGCCCTGATTGGACGCGCCGTCGCCGAAATAAGCGAGGCACACGCCGCCATCCTCATTGTATTTGTGGCTGAAGGCCAGCCCGGCGCCCAGCGGCACCGAGGCGCCGACGATGCCGTGGCCGCCATAGAATTTATGCTCGACCGAGAACATGTGCATCGAGCCGCCCTTGCCCTTCGAGATGCCGGCGGCGCGGCCGGTCAGCTCGGCCATGACGTCCTTCGGCGGCAGGCCGCACAGCAGCATATGGCCATGATCGCGATAGGCGGTGATGACGCTGTCCTTTTCGGCAAGCGCCGATTGCAGACCGACCGCCACGGCCTCCTGCCCGATATAGAGATGACAGAAGCCGCCGATGAGGCCGAGGCCATATAACTGGCCCGCCTTTTCCTCGAAACGGCGGATGAGAAGCATCTTCTTGTAGAACTCGATGAGTTCTTCCTTGGATGCCTCGTATCGCTTGGGCTCGTCCGGCCGTTCGCGATTGGGCTTGGGGGGGGTGCTCTTACGGCTGCGTGCCGGTGCCTTGGCCACGATTTGCTAAACCTCGTTTCCTTGGGAAGGACGATGGAGCCTATAATCAGGTTATAAGCCTCACTGCAACGCCAACGCGCGGATCGCGATGACGTTCAACGCACGATGTGCGTCAGTTGAGCGGAATGATCTTCTCGTCCGGATGGACGACGTTCAGCTCCTTGCGCACCAGTTCGTCGGCCAGGTCCGGATTGACGTGGCGCGGATCGAGCAGCTTCTTGCGGTTGCGCAGATCGGCGCGCTCCGCATCGAGCCGCGCATACCGCGCCTCCCGCTGCGCGAGTTGATGTTGATAATCGCGATACGCCAGAACGCCGTTCGGGCCGAGTACCGCGTAATAGCCGAAAAAGACCATTGAAACGATCGCCGCAGCCGGCAAGCTCGCGCGGCGCAGCATCGTCAGGGGAGCGGAACGGGGCATATCTGATATTCGCCCGACACGGCCGGTAAATCAAGGATTTTCGCTGTGCATCGACGCCGAAGCACGGCGCCCCGCCCGCTCCGCGGATCGATTCGCCCCCTCGCCTTCGATTAGGGGTACTGACGCTGGGCCTACTCGTTGGCGAGGGCTCTGCTGCTGACGCAGACCGGCCCGTCGCCAACGGTTCGCAGGTTCTAGCCGCGCAGCACCGAGCGCCCGGCATAGCGCGCCACGTCGCCCAGCTCCTCTTCGATGCGGATGAGCTGGTTGTACTTGGCGAGCCGGTCAGAACGCGCCAGGCTACCGGTCTTGATCTGCCCGCAATTGGTCGCGACGGCGAGATCCGCGATCGTCGCATCCTCGGTTTCGCCCGAACGGTGCGACATGACGGCCGTATAGCCCGAACGCTGCGCCAGGCTGACCGCCTCCAGCGTCTCCGACAATGACCCGATCTGATTGACCTTGACCAGCAACGAATTGGCCAGGCCGCGCTCGATACCGTCGGCCAGGCGCTCCGGGTTGGTGACGAACAGGTCGTCGCCGACGAGCTGGACCTTGCCGCCGGAAAGGTCGGTATGCGCCTTCCAGCCTTCGAAATCGTCCTCGGCCATACCGTCCTCGATCGACAGGATCGGATAGCGGCCGACCAGATCATCCAGATATTGCGCCATCTCGTCGGGGCTCAGCGTCTTGCCCTCGCCTTCCATGTGATAGGCGCCGTCCCGGAAGAATTCGGTCGAGGCGCAATCAAGTGCGAGCATGATGTCGTCGCCGGGCGTGTAGCCCGCCGCCTCGACCGACCGCATGATGAAGTCGAGCGCGTCGGTGGTCGAACCCAGCGCCGGCGCGAAGCCGCCCTCGTCCCCCACGGAGGTGGAAAGCCCCTTCTCGCTCAGGCCCTTCTTCAGCGTGTGGAAGATCTCGGAACCATAGCGCACCGCCTCGGCGATGCTGTCCGCGCCCACCGGCATGATCATGAATTCCTGGAAGTCGATCGGGTTGTCGGCGTGCTCGCCGCCATTGATGATGTTCATCATCGGCACCGGCAGGAGATGCGTGCCGACGCCGCCGACATAGCGATAGAGCGGCAGGCCACGTGCCTCGGCCGCGGCTTTCGCCACCGCCAGGCTGACGCCCAGGATCGCGTTGGCGCCCAGGCGGCCCTTGTTGTCGGTGCCGTCGAGCGTCCGCATGACCGCATCGACATCGCCCTGGTCCTCCGCCTCGAAGCCCAGCAATGCCTCGGCGATCTCTCCGTTGACCGCCTCGACGGCCTGGCTGACGCCCTTGCCCAGGTAACGCGACTTGTCGCCGTCGCGCCGCTCCACCGCCTCGTGCGCGCCGGTCGAGGCGCCAGACGGCACGGCGGCACGGCCGAAACTGCCATCTTCCAGCAGAACGTCGACCTCGACCGTCGGATTGCCCCGGCTGTCAAAAATCTGGCGGCCATGAATGTCGATAATTGCGGTCACGAAACGATCTCCCTACCTGATATCTGTTGGCGGCGCGAATTCGGGCGTGGCTCTAGCCATTACCGGGTGCGTCGGCAATTCGCATCTGCGGATGGAACCACGCGACTGCTTCGAGGTTGTTTCGCCTGAATGATGAAAGGGTTTCTATATGGCCGACGACAAGATTCCCGCCGCGCCCGTCAAGGACGGTCCGGGTGATGCCAAGCCGCCAAAGGCGCCAAAGCCGCCGCAGCCGAAGGCGACCGGTCCGAAGCCCGCCGATCCGGCGAAGACGGCTGGCGAAGGCAGCGATATGCCGCGCAAGAGCGCCAGGGACATGGTGAAGGAAGAAGCATCCAAGGCGTCGCGCGAAGCCGCCGGCAAGGCGCGCAGCTACGCAAGCGAGGGCAAGACGAAAGCGACGGGCACGCTCAGGGACGTGTCCAGAATGATGGAGGAGGCGGCCGGTTCCGTGGACGAACGGTTCGGCGCCGAATACGGAAAATATGCGCGTCAGGCCGCGGGTTCCGTATCGGACTTCGCCGCCACCCTGGAAAGCAGGGAGGTGGACGAACTGCTCGATGACGTGCGCGACTTCGTTCGCAAGAGTCCCGCCGTCGCCATCGGCACGGCGGCCGCCCTCGGCTTCGTCTTCGCCCGGATCCTGAAGTCGGGCTTCGATCACGACGGCGCCGATTGAACCGGCTCGGCAGCGACGTGAACGAAAGGAATCCCGAAGAACTCGGCACCGGCGCGCTGATCGCACAACTGTTCCGCGAAAGCAGGGACTGGGCGCGTGCCGAAATCGGCTTCTACAAGACGCTTCTGCGCGACCGGCTCGATGCCGCGAAGATGGCGGCGGCCTTCGGCATCGCCGGTGCGGTGCTGGCCAATGCCGCGCTGATCGCCTTGTTGGTGGGCCTGATCATCGCGCTGATGCCTGTCGTCGGCATCGTCTGGTCGATCGTCATCGTGATCGGCGTTACGCTTGCGACCGCCGGCCTTCTGGTTCGCGCGGCGATACGACGGATGCAGCAGGTCACCGCCTCGACCAAGCGGGAGGAAATGTGAGCGACGAAACCGCTGTCCATGCCGCCGCCGCACAGGCGCGCGAGGCGAAGCACGACGTCCTGCTGACCGCCAATGTGCTGAAGGACCGGTTGCGCCCGAAACGCCTGGCGGCGCAAGCCGGGGCGACCGCGAAGTCGAAGGCCGGCGCTCTGGCCGTCGGCGGAGTGTGGGCCTTGCGCCGGCGACCCGGCCTTGCCCTCGCACTGACCGGTGCCTTGGCCGGTGCGTGGCTGACAAAGCGCCTGCTGGCCCGCCGGTGCGATAAAGGGTCGTGAAACCGCCCCGCCCCTTCGAGAGTTTGAATCCCATGAGCCCGGTGACGAGGCCCGCAAGAAAGGAAAGTCCGACATGACGGATACGCAGACGCCCAATGCCAACAGCTCGCAATCCGGCATCCGCGGCAAGGCGGACGATACGATCAGCAAGACTCGCGACCGCGCCAGCAAGGCCTATGGCAAGTCCCGCGAAACGGGTCGGAAGGCGACCAGATATGCCGGCGACAGCCTCGACGGCAATCCGCTCGCCATGCTCGTCGGCGGTGCGGCCGTCGGACTGTTGGCCGGTGTCCTTCTGCCCCGTACCGAGCGCGAGACCGAAATGTTCGGCTCCACCGGCAAGCGGTTGATCCAGGGCGCCACCGCCGCAGCCGCCGCGGCGCGCGACGCGGGCAAGGAAGAGTTCGAAGCGCTTGCGCCCGACAAGGGCACGGCGAAGAGCAAGGCCTCCTCGATCTTCGGCCACGTCGCAAAGGCGGCGGGCGACGCCGGCAAATCGGCGGTCTCGGGCAAGAAAACCGCCTGAGCTTCGCAGAAACTTGCCCTTCGGGGATTGCGTGATCGGCGTCAGCGGCTATTCGCTGGCGCCGATTCCCCTCATTCTCCTTCCGGAGGCCGTATGACCAAGCTGCACTTCGTGTTCGGCGGTCGCGTCAGCGATCCCACCACGCTCGATTTCACGAATCTCAAGGAAATCGAAATGGTGGGGATCTTCCCCGATTATGCCAGCGCCGAACAGGCCTGGCGCGCCGCGGCACAGCGCACCGTCGACGATGCCGAGATGAAATATGTCGTGGCCCATCTCCACCGCCTGTTCGAGCCGGAAACCGGCCTGACGCGGGAGGACTAGGCCAGCCTCGGCACAATGAAGCCGCGGGCCGCGCGAGCAAGATTTCGCTATTCTCGTCATTCCCGCGCGAAGGCGGGATGCGCCGGCTGGTTTTTCCGAACGGCCCAACCAAGCCCGCCTCCGCGGAACCTCTACGAAAGGGCGCACCTTTTCGTCATCCCGAACCCTTTGGACCGGATCAGGCAGAGCGTCGTGCCTTCCCGCCCTTGTTCCGAACCTCCGAGAGTCCAGGCTGATCGTGTGCAAAGCTGATAGCATTCGCCTCTGACGGGTTCGTCGCTCCGCGGACCTGAACTTGAAGGTCTGCGCGGGTGGAAAGAACGAGCGGTCCCTCGACAGGCTCAGCACGAACGGATCGGTAACGCCCCAAGCCGCTCAAACCCAGCGGCGACGCAGCGACAGCAGCGGCCGCGCGAGCAGCAGGCCGGCGGCGAACCCGCCGACATGCGCCGCGGCCGCGATCGGCATCCCCGTATCGGCGCTGAGTATCCCGATCAGCAGGTTGAGGCCCGTCCACGCCGCCGCCAGCCACAGCACATGCACCGCCCGCGCCGGTATCGGCCCGATCGCACGCGCTCGCATCCGGCCATAAAGCAGTGAATAGGCACCCACGATCGCGGAGATGGCGCCGCTCGCACCGATCATCGGTGTCTGCACATCGGGACCGGCCAGCCACTGCGCCGCCGCCGCGGCATAGGCTCCCGCCAGATACAATATGGCAATGCCCGTACCGCCCAGCGCCCGCTCGCTTTCGCGGCCGGTATATAGAAACATCACCATGTTGAACCCCAGGTGCAGGAGCCCGGCATGGACCAGCGTGGCCGTCAGCGGCGTTAAACCGGCCGGCGCAAGTCGGTAATAGCTCTCGAACAGGGACGTGCCGCCGATCCGCGCCGGGATGAATCCGCCCCATATGGCCGCAGCGTCGATCGCCCCCGAAAACAGGAACGCGATGCTCACGACGGCCGTGAGCATCGCGATTCCGAGCGTTACAGGCGCGCCAAATGCGCGCATCCGGTCAGATGAACTCGATCTTCGATACGAGGTAATAGCGGTCGCCCGACGGCACCGTCACCTCGACCTCGTCGTCGACACGTTTGCCGATCAAGCCGCGCCCCATCGGCGAATTATAGGAAATGCGCCCCGCCTTGGCATCGGCCTCGGTCGGGCCGACGATCTGGTACTTTATCGGCTTGTCGTCCTCGTCGAGCAGCGTCACGGTCGCACCGAAGACGATCTTGTCGCCCGACAGATCCCTGGGGTCGATGACCTGGGCGCGGCTCAGCTTGTCCTCGATATCGGCGATCGACGCTTCGATCTGCCCCTGCCGCTCCTTGGCGGCATGATATTCCGCGTTTTCGGAAAGGTCGCCGTGCGCACGCGCTTCCTCGATCGCGTCCACAACCTGCGGGCGTTCCGCCTTGAGCGCCTTGAGCTGCTCGGTCAGCTTTGCGTGGCCCTCGGCCAGCATTGGCACCTTTTCGACCGTCGCCATAACCTTCCAATCCTTGTCTCACGGTCCCCCGGCTCAAGCGTCTCGCCGCAGAGCCGCTCGCACATTAAACCGAGTTGGGGGAAATCAATTGTGCGAACGCGAATAATAGGTTTGCAACGACCGCACTTCAAGGGAGTGTTGCGACAGCGCCACGATCGCCTGCGCCGCGGCATTACTGGCGGGTGCCGTGGTGAAATAGGGCACCTTCTGGCTGACGGCGGATGCGCGGATGGACTTGGAATCCTGAAGCGACTGCCATCCCTCGGTCGTATTGAAGACCAGGTCGACCCGCCCGTCCAGGATCCGGTCGACGATGTGCGGGCGCCCCTGCGCCACCTTGTTGACCCGCTCGATCGCGATACCCTGCCGTTCCAGATAGTCCGCCGTGCCACCGGTGGCGATGATGGTGAAGCCGTGCTCGGCGAGCATCCGGACCCCCGCGACGATCACCGGCTTGTCGCTGTCCTTCACGCTGACGAACAGCGTCCCCCGCTCCGGCAACGTTACGCCGGCACCGAGCTGGGATTTGGCAAAAGCGACGGCAAAATCATCATCGATTCCCATCACTTCACCGGTGCTCTTCATTTCCGGTGACAGCACGGGATCGACGCCGGGAAAGCGCCCCCAGGGAAAGACGGCTTCCTTGACCGCGACATAGTCGATCGCGCGGTCGATGGTCGGCAGGTCGGCGAGTTTTTCGCCCGCCATCACCCGCGCGGCGATCTTCGCGATGGGCGCGCCGATCGCCTTGGCGACGAAGGGAACGGTGCGGCTGGCACGCGGATTGACCTCGATCAGATAGACCTCGCCCGCCTTAACCGCGAACTGGATGTTCATCAGCCCGCGCACTTTCAGCGCACGCGCCAGCGCCTCGGTCTGTTTCTCGATTTCCGCGACGATGTCTTGCGGAAGGCTGTGCGGCGGGATGGCGCAGGCGCTGTCGCCCGAATGCACACCGGCTTCCTCGATATGCTGAAGCACGCCAGCGACCACGACATCCTTGCCATCGGCGACGGCGTCGACATCGACCTCGATCGCATCGCGCAGATATTGGTCGATCAGCACCGGGCTCTCGCCCGACACCTGCACGGCCGTCTCGATATATTCCTCGAGCTGGCGGGTCGAATCCACGATCTCCATCGCGCGCCCGCCGAGCACATAGCTCGGCCGCGTCAGCACCGGATAGCCGATGCGCTCGGCCACCGCGATCGCCTCCTCGCGACTGCGCGCGATACCGTTGTCGGGCTGCTTCAGCTTGAGCTTCGCCACCAGCGCGGCAAAGCGTTCGCGGTCCTCGGCCAGGTCGATCGCATCCGGCGCGGTGCCCAGGATCGGGATGCCCGCTTCTTCCAGCGCACGGGCGAGGCTGAGCGGCGTCTGTCCGCCGAACTGGACGATCACGCCGGCAAGCGTACCGTTCGACTGCTCGACGTGCAGGATCTCCAGCACGTCCTCGACCGTCAGCGGCTCGAAATACAGCCGGTCGGACGTATCGTAATCGGTCGACACCGTTTCGGGATTGCAGTTGACCATGATGGTCTCGAACCCGGCTTCCTCCAGCGCGAAACAGGCGTGGCAGCAGCAATAATCGAACTCGATCCCCTGTCCGATACGGTTCGGCCCGCCGCCCAGGATCACGATCTTTTTTCGGTCGCTGGGCATCGCCTCGTTTTCGGGTGCGCCGAAACTGGGAGCCTCATAGGTCGAATACATGTACGGCGTCTTCGCCTCGAACTCGGCCGCGCAGGTGTCGATGCGCTTATAGACCGGCCGCACGCCCATGCGGTGCCGCGCGCGGCGCACCTCATCCTCGGTCACGCCGCCGGTCATCGCCTTGACCGCTTCGTGGATCAGCCCCGATCCGCGCGCGATCGCGTCCTCGCTGCCGTGGCGCAGATTGGCCGATTGCAGCGCCAGCGCCGCCAGCCGCTTATCCGAAAAGCCCATGGATTTCAGCTTGCGCATACCGGCCGCCTCCTGCGGCAGACCGTCCCGGCACACCGCTTCTTCGGCCCGCACGATCTCGGCGATACGTTCCAGGAACCAGGGATCGTATTTCGTGATCGCCTGCACTTCGGCCACGGTGAAACCCTCGCGCAGCGCCTGCGCCGTTACCAGCAACCGCTCCGGCGTCGGCTTGGCCAGCGCCGCCTCGATCACCGGCCGCGTCGCCCCGACCAGCCGCTCCACGGGATCGAAGCCCGCAAGCCCCGTTTCCAGCCCGCGCAGCGCCTTCTGCATCGATTCGTGGATGTTGCGGCCGATCGCCATCACCTCGCCCACCGATTTCATCGCGGTGGCGAGCACGGGTTCGGCGCCCTTGAACTTCTCGAATGCGAAGCGCGGGATCTTGGTCACGACATAATCAATCGTCGGCTCGAACGATGCCGGGGTGACGCCGGTGATGTCGTTGTCGATCTCGTCAAGCGTGTAGCCCACCGCCAGCTTCGCCGCGACCTTGGCGATCGGGAAGCCCGTCGCCTTCGACGCCAGCGCCGAAGAGCGCGACACGCGCGGGTTCATCTCGATGACGACCAGCCGGCCGTCCTTCGGATTCACTGCGAACTGTACGTTGGAACCGCCTGTTTCGACGCCGATTTCGCGGAGCACCGCCAGGCTGGCATTGCGCATGACCTGATATTCCTTGTCGGTCAGCGTCAGCGCCGGTGCGACGGTGATCGAATCGCCCGTATGCACGCCCATCGGATCGACATTCTCGATCGCGCAGATGATGATGCAGTTGTCCGCGCGGTCGCGGACCACCTCCATCTCATATTCCTTCCAGCCGAGCAGCGACTCGTCGATCAGGATCTGGCCGACCGGCGACGCCTCGATGCCGGTGCGGGCATAATGCTCGAATTCCTCGCGATTATACGCGACGCCGCCGCCGGTGCCGCCCAGCGTGAAGGCCGGGCGGATGATCGCGGGCAAGCCGATCTCATCCATCAGCTCCATCGCACGCACGACGCCGCGTGGGCGGTCATAACCGACGACGCGGCCGTTTGCGTCCGTGATCTCGGGCGCGGCGGCGATCGCGGCGCGCGGGCTTTCGAGCCCGATCTTATCCATCGCCGCGCGGAATTTCTCGCGGTCCTCGGCCTTGTCGATCGCCTCGGCATTGGCGCCGATCATCTGGCAGCCGAACTTTTCCAGCGTGCCGTCGCGGTCGAGCGCGAGCGCGGTATTGAGCGCGGTCTGCCCACCCATCGTCGGCAGGACGGCGTCGGGTCGTTCCTTCTCGATGATCTTGGCGACGATCTCGGGCGTGATCGGCTCGACATAGGTCGCGTCCGCCAGTTCGGGATCGGTCATGATCGTCGCCGGGTTCGAATTGACGAGGACGATCCGGTAACCCTCCTCGCGCAGCGCCTTGATCGCCTGCGTACCCGAATAATCGAACTCGCACGCCTGCCCGATGATGATCGGACCGGCACCGATGATGAGGATGGAGGAAATGTCAGTGCGTTTGGGCATTAGTGAGACAACCAATGTAGGATAGCGAGCAGAGCTTGTTTTGCTAATTCACCAATCGAGGCTGCCCCTGCCTTTTCGGCTATCCAGCCTAAGCAGCGTTTAGCATATTCTATTACCGGCACTGCTCTGACCCGACCTTTGTCGAGCAAGGTAAAAAGCACCGAAACTTCCGTTTCAACGACTGGTTTTTCGTCTCCGAATATCGAGCCTGCCTCATTGCTGGTAGCTAGCTCGTCTTCTAGTTTGGCCAAACTTCCGATGGCCTCTTGATACGCCGCTTCATTGTCTGATTTAGATACGAATCTATCTGATGCAGGCGCAACTTCATCAAAGTCGATCGTTACGCTAACCCAATCTTCTTCAAACGCGCCAAACTCACCATCGCGAAATAACGCTGGGGCCGAATTCTCTTCCTCGTGAAGACGCTGTTCGACAAGATCAATTCCGGCATCAGTGAGCATGAAATATTGCACTTCGTGATTTTTTCGGGATCGATCGAAAGGGTCTACAACCAGCTCACGATCTAGAAGACTATTTAGCGCTAGGCGCAATTGGGGAGCATTGGAAAGCTCGCCCAATCCAGCCAAAATGTCCTCTTCTTTGGAGATAGTGTGCCCGTCTATCATCGCGTTACGGTAGATTATATACAGCGCGATTTCGCCGTACTCTCGCGTTCGCATGACCTTCACGAACTTGCCTCCAACATCCCCACAAACCGCTCGAACAGGTAGAAGCTGTCCTGAGGTCCCGGGCTGGCTTCGGGGTGGTACTGGACGGCGAAGACAGGCTTGTCGGTCAGCTCGAACCCGGCGTTGGAGCCGTCGAATAGCGACACATGCGTCTCGCGCGCACCCTTGGGCAGCGTATCGCCCTTTACCGAAAAGCCGTGGTTCATGCTGGTGATCTCGACCACGCCGTCGCTTAGCCGCTTGACCGGATGGTTGGCGCCGCGATGCCCTTGGAACATCTTGGTCGTCTCCGCACCCACCGCGAGCGCGAGGAGCTGGTGACCTAGGCAGATGCCGAAGATCGGCAGTCCGGTCTCGATCAGCTTGCGGATCACCGGCACGGCATATTCGCCCGTCGCCGCCGGATCGCCGGGGCCGTTCGACAGGAAGATGCCGTCGGGCTGCAGCGCCATGACATCGTCGAAGCTGGCGGTGGCGGGCAGCACGGAAACCTTCGCGCCGGCCTTCACCAGGTTGCGATAGATGTTGCGCTTGGCGCCGTAATCGATCGCGACGACATGGGGGCGGATACCAGCCTCGGGTTTCTCGACTTCGCTCGAAACCAGCGGTTCTTTTGCGGAGGCGCCGCGCCCTTCTCCGTTCGTGTCGAGCGAAGTCGAGACACGTTCCCCCTCGCCCTCATATCCGAAGCCCAGCCGCCACACGCCGCCTTCCCAGCCGTAATGCGTCTCGGTCGTGACCTCTTTCGCAAGGTCCATCCCCTCCAGCCCCGGCCAGTCGCGCGCCATCTGGAGCAGCTTGGGAATGTCGAACCGCCCCGCTTTCGAATGCGCGATCACGCCGCTGGGCGCACCACCTGCCCGGATACGCCGGGTCAGCGCGCGCGTGTCGATGCCGGAAAGGCCGATACGCTCGTGCGTCGCCATCCATTGGTCGAGCCTATCGACCGAGCGGAAATTGCTCGGCTCGGTCACGTCCTCGCGCACGATCATGCCCAGCGCGTGCGGGTCGTTCGCCTCGATGTCCTCGGCATTGGTGCCGACATTGCCGATATGCGGAAAGGTGAAGGTGATGATCTGCCCGGCATAAGAGGGATCGGTCATCACCTCCTGATAGCCGGTCATCGCGGTGTTGAAGCAGACCTCGCCGACCGCCGCGCCTTCCGCGCCGAATCCCCTGCCCCACAGCACGTCTCCGTTCGCCAGAACCAATACCCCCGTCGCTCCTTCGGGCACGGGGTGGCGTTTGGCGTCGGCCATGGTGGCGGGCACTCCTAAAAAGCAAGGTTCCGGCGATGTCGCTAAGCGGTGTCCGCTAGAGCGCTGCGGCGGGGTCGTCAACTGCCTCGGCTTGCATTACATCGCGCGCAGCATCGATTCCAACGAGAGCAAAGCCATGATCCGCGACGATATCAAAGCCGCGCTCGTCACCGCGATGAAGAGCGGCGACAAGCAGACCACCGCCACCATCCGCCTGGTCCAGTCCGCCATCAAGAACCGCGACATCGAAGCCCGCGGCAGCGAGGTCGCCGACGACGACGCGCTGGTGACGGAGGTGCTGCAGAAGATGGTCAAACAGCGCCGCGAATCGATCGACATGTACGAAAAGGGCGGCCGCGCCGAACTGGCCGAGGCGGAAGCGGCGGAAGTGGCGGTGATCGAGCGCTTCCTTCCCGCCCGGATGGACGAGGCCGAGACGAAGGCCGCGATCGAACAGGTGAAGGCCGATGTCGGCGCCACGGGCATGAAGGACATGGGCCGCGTGATGGCCGAACTGAAGGCGCGTCACGGCACGCAGCTCGACATGAGCAAGGCGAGCGGACTGGTGAAGGCGTCTTTGGCGAATTAACAGACATTCTCCCCTCCCGCTCACGGGAGGGGTCGGGGGAGGGAATGGAGACCCGAACCAAAGCGCGCAATCTTCGCCGCGAAGCCACGCCGGCAGAGCGAAAGCTGTGGCAGTATCTTCGTGCGCGCCAGATCGCCAGCGTCCGGTTCAACCGCCAGGTTCCTGTCGGTCCTTTCATCTGCGATTTTGTGGCGCGAGGTGCTAAGCTCGTTGTCGAGGTCGATGGCGGGCAACATGGCTGGCAATCGGAACAGGATCGCGAGCGCACGCGGTTTCTGGAAGCCAAGGGATATCGGGTGATCCGTTTCTGGAACAACGATGTGATGGAGCGGGTCGGAGGCGTGGTGAGCGAAATTGAGCGCGTATTGGTCGAACTGCCCTCCCCTAACCCCTCCCGCAAGCGGGAGGGGAACCCGTGACCCTCACCCCCGCCTTTCTCGACGAACTGCGTTCGCGCATCACGCTGTCCTCGCTCATCGGCAAGTCGGTGAAGATCCGGCGCGCCGGGCGCGAGTACAAGGCGTGCTGCCCGTTCCACCAGGAAAAGACGCCCAGTTTCACGATCAACGACGACAAGGGCTTCTATCACTGTTTCGGCTGCGGCGCGCATGGCGATGCGATTCGCTGGATGACCGACCAGCGCGGCCTGCCGTTCATGGATGCGGTAAAGGAACTCGCCGCCGCCGCCGGGATGGAGGTCCCCGCCCCCGACAAGCGCTCCGCCGAGCGGGCCGAGCGGCAGAAGGGGCTGCACGACCTGATGGCCGACGCCGCGCAGTGGTTTACCGAGCAATTGCACGGCCTGGCGGGCGCGGAAGCGCGTGCGGTGCTCGAACGGCGCGGGATCAGTGCGGAGACGGCGCGCAGGTTCGGCTTCGGCTACGCCCCCGATTCGCGCTCCAGGCTCCGCCATGCGCTGTCGAGCTATGGCGACGCCAGGCTGGTCGAGGCGGGAATGCTGATCCAGGTCGAGGGCAAGGAGCCGTACGACCGGTTCCGTGGCCGCCTGATGATCCCGATCCGCGACGTGCGCGGGCGCGTGATCGCGTTCGGCGGACGCATCATCGGCGACGGTGAGCCCAAATATCTGAATTCGCCCGAGACGCCGCTCTTCGACAAGGGCCGCAACCTCTACAATCTCGACCGGGCACAGGCCGCCGCGCGCAAGGCCGGCCGCGTGATCGCGGTCGAAGGCTATATGGACGTGATCGCGCTCGCCCAGGCCGGCTTCGAGGAATCCGTCGCCCCGCTCGGCACCGCGATGACGGAGCAGCAACTGGAGCGGCTGTGGCGCATGGCCGATGTGCCGCTGCTCTGCTTCGACGGTGATTCGGCCGGGCAGAAGGCAGCGATGCGCGCTGCGATGCGCGCCCTTCCCCTGCTCCAGCCGGGGCGCAGTCTCGGCTTCGTCGTACTGCCGCAGGGACTCGATCCCGACGATCTCGTGCGCCAGCGTGGTCCCGCCGCTTTCGAGCAACTGCTTGCAAAGCCCGAACCGCTGGTCGAGCGCATCTGGGCACACGAACTCGCCGCACAGCCGATCGAAACGCCCGAGGCGCGCGCGGGTCTGCGCCGCCGCCTCACCGAGCACGCGCAGGCGATCGGCGATCCGATCGTGCGATCAGAATATCTCGCCGAGTTCCGCCGCCGTTTCGACCGGCTGTTCGCGCCGCCGCCCCGCCGGCAATATCAGCAGCGACAGCCCGGCCCTGCCGGCCAACGCCGCGGACCGTGGAAACCGCCCGAGCCACCGCCCTCGGCCGAGGCGCGCAACGTGCATTCCGGCGGCATCGACCGGGTCCTGGCCAAGGCGATCCTTGCCGGCCTCATCCGGCATCCGGCCGAGATCGCGCGGCACATGGAGGTGCTCGGCACGCTCAAGATGGCAGACGGCGCCCTGGGGCGGCTGTTCGAGGCGGTCATCGACGTGGCGCTGGAAGATCAGGCGCTTGATGGCGAGCGGTTACGCACCATATTGGCCACGTCCGGTTTCGACCAGATCGCTGGCGATCTGCTCAGGGCCGACACGCTACCATTCTCGTTCACGCAAGTCGGAGGGGACGAAGACAGGGCCCGCGCCGACCTGAACGAGGCGATCGCGGTGCTGGTCGCGCGGCCCGCGGTGGATGCTGCGCTTGCGGAAGCGACGGCGGCGGTGCAGTCGGGCTTCACGGACGAAGCCTTTGCACGGCAGGTAGCGTTGGTAAAGGAACGACAAATGCTGGAAGCGCGTCTTGCAAATCTGATGCTCGACGACGAAGAAGGCGAAACGATCGCGTAATCGAGGGCTATTGATGGCGAAGGCGAATACGGCGGATGTCGCTGAAAATCAGGATCAAGGCGACGCGCCGCTGATCGACCTCAACGAAGGTTCGATCAAGAAGATGATCACCCGCGCGAGGAAGCGCGGCTATATCACGGTCGACCAACTCAACGAGATGCTGCCCCAGGACCAGATGTCTTCCGAGCAGATCGAGGACATCATGGCGCAGCTCAACGAGATGGGCGTGAATGTCGTCGAGAACGAGGAAGCCGGCGAGGACGGCGACCGCGACGACGACACGCCGGACGAAATCGACGCCGAGGACGGCGCCACGGCGAAGAAGCCGGCGACCGAGACCAAGAAGAAGGAAACGGTCGATCGAACCGACGATCCCGTGCGCATGTACCTGCGCGAGATGGGCGCGGTCGAACTGCTCAGCCGCGAGGGCGAGATCGCGATCGCCAAGCGTATCGAGGCCGGTCGCGACACGATGATCCTGGGGCTTTGCGAAAGTCCCATTACCTTCAACGCCATCATCGGCTGGTCCGACGCGCTCAACGAAGGCGAAATGCAGTTGCGCGAGATCCTCGATCTCGACGCCATGCTGACCAAGGATCCCGCGCCCGAGGCCATGTCCGACGATGACGAGGCGGACGGCGACGGCGAAATCTCCGAAAAGACCGCCGGTCCTTCCTTCAAGGAAGAGGACGAAGTCGAGGACGAGTCCGAAGACGACGAAGAGGACTCGATGACGGAACGTCGTGCCAAGCGCAACGACGATGACGACGAGGAGGACAACACCCTCAGCCTCGCCCAGATGGAAGAGACGCTGAAGCCGCAGGCGCTCGAGAAGTTCGCGAACATCACCGCGATCTACAAGAAGTTCTCGGCCATGCAGTCGAAGCGGCTCGACGCGATGGCCTCCGGCGGAGAGCTGTCCGCGGCCGAGGAAAAGAAATATCAGAAGCTGCGCGAGGACCTGACGGCCGAGGTCGAAAGCGTCCAGTTCCACCAGGCGAAGATCGAATATCTCGTCGACCAGCTCTACAGCTTCAACCGGCGCCTGACTGCGCTGGGCGGTCAGATGCTGCGTCTTGCCGAGCGCCACAAGGTCAAGCGCAAGGACTTTCTCGACGCCTATGTCGATCACGAACTCGACGAGGGATGGCTCGGCTCGGTCGCGGGCATCGACAAGAAGTGGAAGGCGTTCACCGAGAATGAGGGCGATGCGGTCGACCGCATCCGCACCGAGATCGCCGAAATCTCGCAACAGACCGGCATGGCGCTGGGCGAGTTCCGCCGCATCGTCAACATGGTGCAAAAGGGCGAGCGCGAGGCGCGGATCGCGAAGAAGGAGATGGTCGAGGCCAATCTGCGCCTGGTGATCTCCATCGCTAAGAAATACACCAATCGCGGGCTGCAGTTTCTGGACCTGATTCAAGAGGGCAATATCGGCCTGATGAAGGCGGTCGACAAGTTCGAGTATCGCCGCGGCTACAAATTCTCGACCTATGCGACCTGGTGGATTCGCCAGGCGATCACCCGCTCCATCGCCGATCAGGCGCGCACGATCCGCATCCCGGTCCACATGATCGAGACGATCAACAAGCTGGTCCGCACCAGCCGCCAGTTCCTCCACGAACAGGGGCGCGAACCGACGCCCGAGGAAATGGCGGAACGCCTTTCGATGCCGCTGGAGAAAGTGCGCAAGGTGATGAAGATCGCCAAGGAGCCGATCTCCCTCGAAACGCCGATCGGCGACGAGGAGGACAGCCATCTCGGCGATTTCATCGAGGACAAGAACGCGGTCATTCCCGTGGATTCGGCGATCCAGTCGAACCTGAAGGAAACGGTGACGCGCGTGCTCGCCAGCCTCACCCCGCGCGAGGAGCGCGTGCTGCGCATGCGCTTCGGCATCGGCATGAACACCGATCACACGCTGGAGGAAGTCGGGCAGCAGTTCAGCGTGACGCGCGAACGTATTCGCCAGATCGAGGCGAAGGCGCTCAGGAAGCTCAAGCATCCCTCGCGCAGCCGCAAGATGCGCAGCTTCCTCGACCAGTAGGAAAATGTACCCGGCGCCGAGAGGACCAACACCGGCGCCGGGTACGCGAAGCTTCGCGACGATGGGTGAGTTCGCGAAACCTCCTTTCCGACCGGCGGTGAAGAACCGGGGTGCCGACCGGAAATTCTTTTTCGGCGCCAGTGCATAACGCTGTGCCGATGTCCTGATGCTAGGGCCGGTGGCGCAATCTATCGCTAACGCGCAGCGCTTACGGGACTGCGTGAAATGCGTGCTTTGCGCGAACGGCAAGGCTGCCGGGCGGCTGGCCTGTCCAAAATGGACACAATGATCCGCGCAACCTGCTGACCGCGCGCCTTTCCCTGCCGTTTCGGAGACAGCGCCGCTGTCCGACGCCCCGCCGACATGGCCTTTAGAAGCCCTTCGTGCAGCAAGGGAGGCCCGGATGACATCGCGCAAATCAGGAGATTACGGATCACACCCGGCCCCGGGGGCCGAATCGCGGCAGGACCAGGCGACGGCATCGCAACTCGTGCGAAATTTTGGCTATTGGCAGGATAAGGCCAGGCGGCACCCCGTTTATATCCTGCATCGCGGCCGCCCGCGCCTCGCACTGTCGTCAATCGAACAGTTCCGCGAATTGCAGTCGCCCGATTCTCCGCAGGAACGGCTGATCAACGAACGCGATGTCGTGCTCGATGCCATGCGCGACATCGCCATCCTGCTCGACCGCGAACTCCGCATCGTCACGGTCAATCGTGCGGCGCGCACCTATTTCGGCCGCGATCTTGGCGTCGCCGGGATGTCCCTGACAGCGGCGCTGCCCGAACCGGTCGGCGGATATCTGGACGACACCGCCCGCCGGATCCGGGCAAGCGGCACCATGGAGCGGATCGACCTGCGGCTCGACGACACGGGAAGCCGCAGCCTTTCGCTCGCCTTCGCGCCCTACCCGGACGGCGTGGCCCTGGTCGGCACCGACATTTCGGTGCAGGATCAGCGCGACCTCGCATTCTCGGCCCGTCAATCGGTCGACATGGCGCTTGCCGAACTCGAAGACATCGCCAAGGCGCGGATCAATCCCCGCGGCTATATCGCCCGGCCGACGGAAAGCCTCACCCGGATGACCGGCATAGCGGCGGAGATGTTGCGCAACGTCCGCTATGCCGGTCTGTTCGATCTATCCTCGCGCAGCCGCGTTGCGGATGCGATCGAGCATATTCTGGACGGTGGCGAGCCGATGCGGATCGAGGCCGGCCTGGTGGTACGCGGCACGGAGACAATGCCCGTCCGCGTCGCCTTCGCGCCCGTGCGGCGACATGTTGTGGTCGATGCGGTGCAGACCGTCCTGGTCGCCGCCGCCTGATCCACGCAAATTCCTTAGCGGGACGTTCACCAGCTTTTTACGTGCTTCGGTATAACAAGGTGGCGCACAAGGGCCGGACCGGACGACGCGGTGATCGTCCGGAGGACGGCACAGGAGAATCATGGTCAGCGAACCCGCCCGACTCGCCGGTTTCGGAGGCGCCTGGGAAACGGTCCGCGCACTGGTGCGCGCCGATGGAACCACGGCCCAGCCCTTCGTCGAACACCTGATCGGCCGGGACTGCCCCGCACGCGATCGCGCCGACGCCGTGCATCATCTATGTGCGCTGCACGGACGCTATCCGGGGATCATCGAACATGCGGCCGACTACATGCCCGGCCCGCCCGCCCGCGACTGGCTGATCGCTGCGGCGAACGCCTTCGCGATCGAGCGAAGCTATCTGGCGAACCTTGCCGCTGCCGCCGGTCCGGTGCCGAGCACCCCCGGCCAGGCGGAGGCGGAAGCCGCCAGTGCCGCGCAGCGCCACGCCCTCGATACGCTCGGACGATCGGAACGCAAGGGCTGTGCATTGGGCGCGGCCGTGGTACTCGCCCTGGAATGGCAGGAAATCCGCCGGCTACTCGACGCCGCCGCGCTCCGCCTGGGCGTGGCCGCGCCGCAATCCACGTTGCCACCGGAGCATGAAGCGGCCGCGCTGCTCGCCGCGCTGTCGGACGGTGTCGCCATCGAACGCGCGATGCTGTTCGGCGCCGATCAGCTCCTTGCCCAGCATCGCGGGCTGTGGGCGCTGTTGGAAGCGCGGGCCGAAGCGCGCGGCATCGACTGAGCCGCCACCACAGTTGCGCGCCCTGCTAAAGGATCGCACGTATCCCTGACGCTGACGGGCTCGACCGGCGATGCGCGAACTCAGCCGCCAGAAATTCAGCCGCAAGAAATAGCGCGGCCGGACCCTACAGCCGCGATACGGCGCGCTCGATCCGGCGGACCATCTCCCGGTGGCCGGCGGCGCACGCGGTCGCTTCCGTGGCCAGCGCCATCAGCCGCACCGCACCGAAGCTGGCGGCAAGTCCCTTCATGCGCATCGCGGCCGAATCCCATTCCTCCTGCCGCGCCGCCGAGGAAAGCGTGGCGAGATGTTCCTGCACGCCCTCGAGAAAGGCCAGGCGCAATTCCGCGATCAGTCCGGGCTCGTCGCCCAGCGCGGCCGCCAGAGTCGCATCGATTGCACCGGGATCGTAAGCCATGCTCCACCGCTATCACGCCTCGGGTTAACGCGGTGTGTCGCAAAACGGTTTGCCGGCGAGGGAAACGTGATAGACATAGTGGCCATGAGCGGGGTGTCGAAGATCGTCGGGCTGAGGCCCGGGCACGAGGCGGGGTCCGAAAGCCCCGACGGGGAAATCGAAGCGGCCGGCAACGCCGCTCTCGACGAAACGGTCGAGGCCGAAGAGGCGGGGTTTTCGGACCTCGACCATGCGGAGCCGGACGAACACGAGTCGACCGGACGGTTGGACCGGATCATGCCGGTCCTCGCGACCCTGGCCACCGCGGCGTGGCTCGGCGGCATGCTCTACCTCGCCTGGCCGACCATCAGCCGCCCCATGGCGCCCGTCGCGATCGTGGAGTTCATCGCCGCGCTGTGCGTTCCGCCCACGCTCATCGGCATCCTGTGGCTGCTCGCCCTGCGCACGAGCCGCGCGGAGGCGCGGCGCTTCGGATCGACCGCGCGCGCCATGCGTGCGGAGGCGATCAGCCTGGAGCGCATGGTCGCCACCCTGTCGCAAAAGATCGAGGAGAATCGCGCCGAACTCGCCAAGCAGACCAACTATCTGCTGTCGCTGGGCGACGATGCCGCGGAACGCCTGCGCGCCGTCAGCAACGGCATGGGCGACCAGGCCGACGCCATCGACCGTTCCACCCGCACCCTCGGCCAGGCCGCGGGCGATGCCGAAAAGTCGCTCAACGTGGTCCTCGCATCCCTGCCCCGTGCGCATGAGGAAACCCAGGCCCTGGCGCGCACGCTCGACGAATCGGGTCTGAATGCCAGCAAGCATGCCGCGGCGCTCGATGCCCAGCTTGCCGCGCTCGCACAGCGCGGGCGCGAGGCGAACGAGGTCTCCGGCGGCGCGGCCGAGCGGCTTGCCGCGCACATCGCCCGCATGGAAGCGACCAGCGAAACCGCCGGCGCCCGGCTGGAAAAGGTCACGGCGGAAATGTCGCAGGCCGTCGACGGTGTGCTCGACCGCGCCGCCGACGCGGTCGAGCAGGCGCGCCAGGGCATCACCGCCCAAGGCGAGGCGATGCTTGCCATGATCTCCAGCAACCAGGGCGCGATGGAACGGGCCGGCGAAGAAGGCGTCGCCGCTTTGGCCGAACGCATCCAGGGCGTCGACGCCGCCATTTCCCGTATCGCCGAACAGCTCGGCGAGCAGCAGCAGCGCGGCGCGGTGCTGTTCGAAACGCTGGAAAGCGGTGCCGCCGAAGCCGATTCCCGCTTCGAGCAGTTGCACGGCGACGGCATGAAGCGGACGCAGGAACTTGCCGCCTCGCTCAGCGCCCTCACCGAATCGGCCAATGCCATGACGCATTCGATGCAGAGCGGCGACGAAACCGCGGGACAGGTCATCGCGACGGCGGAAAATCTGCTCGTCGCCCTGGACGCCGCGGCGCGCGAGATGGACGAGACGCTTCCCGGCGCGCTTCAGCGGCTCGACGAGCGCATCGGCCAGAGCCGCTCGATCGTCGCCAGCGCCAAGCCGGAGCTGCTGTCACTCGTCACGGCGGCGGAAAGCACGCACGACGCGATCGAGGCGATCGCCGGGGTCGTCGGCACCCAGCGCGACACGCTTGCCGCCGTAACCGAATCGCTGCTCGAGAATCTGGACGTGGGCAAGGATCGCATCGCCGACGTGCAGAAGATCGTCGACGCCACGGTCGAGAGCACGCGGCGCTTCGCCGACGAAGCGGCGCCGCAACTGGTCGATTCGCTGCTGCGCATCCGCGAAACCGCGACGACGGCCAGCGATCAGGCCCGCACCACGCTCGCCAGCGTCATTCCCGCCGCCGCGCGCAAGCTGGAACAGGAAGGCGCCGATGCGCTCGGCCGCGCGGCGGAAACGACGGTCGGTCGCCAGATCGCCGATCTGCACCGCACGACCGAAGAAGCGGTCGCCGCGGCCGCCACCGCCTCCGAACGGCTCGCGCGCCAGATGCAGGCTCTGTCCGAGACCACGGCGGCGGTCGAAGCGCGGATTGAGGAGGGGCGCGCCGAGCGCGAAGAGAATGACCGCGACAGCTTCGCGCGCCGTGTTTCGCTATTGATCGAGGCGCTCAACTCCGCTTCGATCGACATCACCAAGACGTTCAGCCACGAGGTTTCGGACAGCGCCTGGGCCGCCTATCTGAAGGGCGATCGCGGCGTGTTCACCCGCCGCGCCGTGCGCCTGCTGGAGCCCCACGAAGCACGCGAAATCGGCCGGATGTACAATGATGAGCCGGAATTCCGCGAACAGGTCAACCGCTACATCCACGATTTCGAGGCCATGCTGCGCCACGTGCTGGCGCTGCGCGACGGCACGCCGATGGGCGTGACGCTGTTGTCGTCGGATATGGGCAAGCTCTACGTCGCGCTGGCCCAGGCGATCGAACGCCTGCGCGCCTGATCACCCGGCGCTGAAATCGAGCATCGCGACCGTGACCCAGCCATAGCTGTAGTTCAGGGCGAACAGCGCGAACAGAATGGCCGATACCAGCGTCGTCTGCAGCAGGATGCGGCGGAACGGCACCGTCGCCGGCGCGCTGTCGGCCTGTCCCGGCACATGCTCGTCCCCCGCCGCCGGGTCCGTCCGCACGTTGAACGGCAGCACCACGAAGGCGGTGATCACCCAGAACAGCACATAGACCGCCAGCATCGACTGCCAGGCCACGCGCTCAGACCTCGACGATCAGAACGTCGACCACCGGTTTCTTGCCCGTCCAGCGGCGGGCAGTCCGCCGCACCGCCAGGCGCAGGCTTTCGCGCGTCGCCTCGAGGTCGCCGGAACGCTTCTCCAGCGCGCGGCGCACGGCATCGGCGGTTTCGTTCAGGAATTCGTCGCGATCCTCTTCCACCGGCACGCCCGCCATCCGGAATTGCGGGTCCCCGGCCAGGCGCCCGCCCGCATCCAGCGCGACCGCCACCGAAATCTGGCCGTTGATGGACAGTTTGCGGCGCTCGTTGATGGTGCCGCCATCGGCGGGCAGGATCACGTCGCCATCCAGCACGAGCCGCCCGACAAAAGCGTGGGCGACCTTTTCCGCCCTACCGGGCGCCAGCCGCACGATATCGCCGTCGGTCTGCACGAGCGCCTGCGGAATGCCGTTTGCGAGGCCGAACCGGGCATGTTCCATCAGGTGTCGCATCTCCCCATGCACGGGGATCAGGATGTCGGGCCGTATCCAGTCGTACATCGCCTTCAGCTCCGGGCGACCCGGATGGCCGGAGACGTGGATATGCGCCTGCCGCTCGGTGATCATCTCCACCCCGCGCGCGGCGAGCTGGTTCTGGATGCGGCCGATCGCCACCTCGTTGCCCGGAATCTGCTTGGACGAGAAGATCACCCGGTCGCCGGCCTCCAGGGCGATCGGATGCGTACCCTCGGCCACGCGTGCCAGGGCCGCGCGCGGCTCCCCCTGCCCGCCGGTGGCGATGATCAGCACGTCTTCGCGCGGCAGGTCCATGGCCGTGTCGAAATCGACAGTGCGCGGGAAATCCTTCAGATAACCGGTCTGCTGCGCCACGCGCAGGATACGGTTGAGCGAGCGGCCGGCAACGCACAGCGTCCGACCCGTGTCTTGCGCCACGTCGGCCAGCGTCTTCAGCCGCGCGGCGTTCGACGCGAACGTCGTCACCATCACGCGGCCGCGCGCCTCCGCCACGACCTCGGCCAGTCCCGCGCGCACGCTTTCCTCGGGTCCCGACGCTTCGGCGTTGTAGACGTTGGTCGAATCGCACATGAGCGCGAGAACACCGTCGTCGCCGATCGCCTTCAGCGTATCGGCGGTGGCGACGTCGCCCAGCACCGGCGCGTCGTCCAGCTTCCAGTCGCCGGTATGCAGCACGGTGCCATATTCAGAGGTGATGAGGACCGCGTTACCCTCCGGAATGGAGTGGGCGACGGGGACGAAACGCATACCGAACGGGCCGACCTCGAAATCGGTGCCGGGATCGACGACGTTCAGCTCGACCTCGTCGGCTATGCCTTCCTCTTCCAGCTTGCACCGCACCAGCCCCGCGGTGAACGGCGAAGCATAGATCGGCACGCCCAGATCCAGCGCCAGATAGGGAATGGCGCCGATATGATCCTCGTGGCCGTGGGTGAGGACGATCCCCGTCAGCCCGTCGAGCTGTTCCTCGATGAAGCGGAGATCCGGCAGGATCACGTCCACGCCCGGATAGCCGGGATCGGCGAAGGTGATGCCGCAATCCACCATCACCCATTGGCCGCGGGTGCCATAGCAGTTGACGTTCATGCCGATCTCGCCCGACCCGCCGAGCGCGACGAAGAGAAGTTCCTTGCCTGGTGTCACAGAGTTCCTGTTGCGTTGCCGGCGTCCATCGTTGCGCCGTTCGGTTCTAGATATGGGCGCGTGCCCGCAATATCGCCAATCCCTGAAGCGTCAGATCGGTTTCGACAGCGTCGAAGATATCGGTGTGCCGCTCGAACAGGACCGCGAGGCCGCCCGTCGCCACCACCTTTACCGGCCTTCCGATCTCCGCCTTCATGCGCGCGACGAGGCCTTCCATCATCGCGATATACCCCCAATAGATGCCGATCTGCATCTGGTCGACCGTGTTCCGCCCGATGACCGAATTGGTCGCGGGCTCGTCGATCGCGATCCGCGGCAGTTTCGCCGCCGCGCTGACCAGCGCATCGAGCGACAGATTGATGCCCGGCGCAATGATGCCGCCCTTGTACGCGCCGCGATAATCTATCACGTCGAACGTCGTCGCGGTGCCGAAATCGATGATCAGCAGGTCACCGCCATGGCTCGCATGCGCCGCGATCATGTTGAGCGCGCGGTCGGCGCCCAGGCTCTGCGGCTCGTCCACGTCGAGCGCGATCCCCCAGCCGGCATCGCCCTGCCCGGCGATAACGGGGGTCACGCCGAAATATTTCGTCGCCAGCACCTCCAGATTGTGCAGCGCGCGCGGCACGACCGTGCCGATGATGACGTCGTTCACATCGCCGCGCTCGAACCCTTCGAGCTGCAGGAGCTGACTGAGCCAGACGGCATATTCGTCGGCCGTCCGCCGCGGATCCGTCGTGATGCGCCAGCGGGTGCGGATCCGGCCCGGATCGCCAGGCTCCGGGCCCGGCTCGAACAGGGCGAAGACGATGTTGGTATTTCCGGCATCGATCGCGAGCAGCACGATCGCTCTCCTCTGTCTGGCGGCGGTCTTCAGATCAGGAAGACATCGCCTGCGTGAATGACATGGCGTTCGCCCGAGGCCAAGCGCAGGATCAATGCGCCGTCGCCGTCCAGCCCGTCGAACAACCCGTCGACACTCGCTCCGTCGCTGGTCCGGGCGGTGAGCGCGGTCCCCGGCGGATGCGCGCAGGCCAGCCAGCGACTGCGAATCGGCGCGATGCCTTCGCCCCGCCAACGCGAAAGCCAGCGGGCGACGCTTTCGGCCAGCGTCTCCACGAACATCGCCGGGTCGATCGACATGCCGTGTTCCGCAAGGCTGGTTGCCGCGCGCTCCAGTCCCTGCGGATGGTGCGCCAGGTTTACGCCGAATCCGATCACGACGGCGTCGCCGGCGCGCTCGAGCAGAATGCCGGAAAGCTTGGCGCCGTCCAGCAACAGGTCATTGGGCCATTTCAATCGGATCGGGCTGTCGCAATAGACGGCAACCGCCTCATGCAGCGCGATTGCCGCCGTCAACGCCAGCGTCGCAGCCGGCGGATCGGAAGGTCGCAGCCGGATCAGGGTGCTCGCATAGCAATTGCCCGCGGGCGAGGCCCATTGCCGCCCCTGCCGACCGCGCCCGGCGGTCTGCCGCTCGGCGCGGAGCCACGTCCCCTCCGCCGCGCCCTCCCGGGCGAGCAAGAGGAGATCGGCGTTGGTCGAGCCCGTCTCTGCGAGCGTGCGGATCGTCGTCAGAACAACGCCTGCGCAGCGGCCAGCGACCACGCCGTCAGGGCCGGAACGGCAAGATAGGCGAACGGCGAGATGCAGATCGTGGCGATCGTCAGCAGACCGCCCTCCATCCGGCTTTCCATCGGCGCATATTCGGGCGCGGGCGCATCGAAGAACATCGTCTTGACGATCCGCAGATAGTAATAGGCGCCGACCACCGAACCGACGACGCCGGCCACCGCCAGCGGGAACAGCCCCGCCTGCACCGCCGCGCTGAACACGACGAACTTGGCGTAGAAGCCGAACATCGGCGGGATGCCGGCAAGCGAGAACATGACGATCAGCAGTGCCCAGGCAAGGCCCGGCCGCGTGGTCGACAGGCCCGACAGGCTCTCGATCGTCTCGATCGGCCTGCCGTCCTGCCCGCGCATCTGCAGCACGACCAGGAAGCTCGCCAGCGTCATCACGACATAGATCGCCATATAGACCAGCACGGCCGCGACGCCTTCGCGCGTTCCGGCGGCGAGCCCGATCAGCGCGAACCCGACATTGTTGATCGAGGAATAAGCGAGCAGGCGTTTGATATTGGTCTGCCCGATCGCCGCCACGGCGCCCAGGAAGATCGACGCCAGCGCCGCGAAGATCACGATCTGTCGCCACTCGGTCAGCGCCGGACCCATCGCCTCAACCGCGACGCGCAGTGCCAGGCCCATCGCCGCGACCTTGGGCGCACTGGCGAAGAAGGCCGTGACGGGCGTCGGCGCGCCTTCATAGACGTCGGGCGTCCACATGTGGAACGGCACGGCGGAAATCTTGAAGGCGATGCCGGCGAAGACGAAGACCAGGCCGAACAGCATGCCCGTCGACATTCCGGCGGCATAGCGCACGGCGATGTCGTCGAACAGCGTCGTTCCGGTAAAGCCGTAGACCAGCGAGATGCCGTAGAGCAGGATCCCGCTCGCCAGCGCGCCGAGCACGAAATATTTCAGGCCGGCCTCGGCCGAACGCGTGTCGCGCCGCATGAAGCTCGCCAGCACATAAGCGGCAAGGCTCTGCAGTTCGAGACCGACATAGAGCGTCAACAGATCGGCTGCCGATACCATGATGCCCATGCCGACCGCCGACAACAGGATCAGCACCGGATATTCGGGCCGCAGGTCGTCCCCGCCGGTCGCGGCGAAGAAGCGCGGCGCGATCAGGATCGACACGCCGGCGGCGATGTAGATCAGCAGCTTGGCGAAGCCGGCAAAGGCATCCGCGCGGTAGAGGCCGTAAAAGGCTTCCCCGCCACCGGTCGCGGGACCGATCAGCGCAATGGCGGCGCCGGCCAGCAGCGCCACCGCCGCCAGGCTCACGCCGTAAGCGGACCGCTGCCCGCCCCAGGCGGCGACGAGCATCAGCACCAGCGCGCCGAGCGACAGCACGACCTCCGGCAGGGTCATCACCAGTTGCGAGGCGTAGGACATCAGTGCGCCTCCCCGTGACCGGCTTCGGCCGCGTGCGCAACCCCGCTTCCGGCGGTGGGCCGGGAATCGCCTTCCGGCTGCGCGCGGTCGATCCGCTGCAACAGGATGGCGACGTCGTCGCGCATCGGCGCGAGGAAGCTTTCGGGATAGACGCCCATCCACAACACGACCGCCGCGACGGGCGCCAGCAGCGCGATCTCGCGCTTGCTCAGATCAGGCATCGCCTTCACATCTTCCTTGGTCAGATCGCCGAACACCACGCGGGCATAGAGATACAGCATATAGGCCGCGCCCAGGATGATGCCGGTGGCGCACAGCAGCGTGATCCAGGTCGATACCTGATAGGTGCCCATCAGCGCCAGCAATTCGCCGACGAAGTTGCTCGTGCCCGGCAGGCCGATCGAGGCCATGGTGAAGAGCAGAAACAGCGTCGCATAACGCGGCATGTTGATCGCCAGCCCGCCATAGCGGCTGATCTCGCGCGTGTGCAGCCGGTCGTAGATCACCCCGACGCACAGGAACAGCGCGCCGGACACCAGACCATGGCCCAGCATCACCAGCATCGCGCCCTCTATCCCCTGTCGGTTGAAGGCGAACAGCCCGATCGTGACGATCGCCATGTGCGCGACCGAGGAATAGGCGATCAGCTTCTTCATGTCCTGCTGCACCAACGCGACGAGCGAGGTGTAGATCACCGCTACCGCCGACAGCGCGAAGACGAGCCAGATGAGCTGCGACGAGGCTTCGGGGAACATCGGCAGCGAAAAGCGCAGGAAGCCGTAGCCGCCCAGCTTCAAGAGCACGCCCGCCAGGATCACCGAGCCCGCCGTCGGCGCCTGGACGTGCGCGTCGGGCAGCCAGGTGTGGACCGGCCACATCGGCATCTTCACCGCGAAAGAGGCGAAGAAGGCGAGCCACAGCCAGGTCTGCGCATGAACCGGGAAATCGTGGTCCATCAGGTCGGGAATATAGGTCGTACCCGCATTCTGGCTCATCCACAGCATCGCGATCAGCATCAGCACCGACCCGAGCAGCGTATAGAGGAAGAATTTGTAACTGGCGTAGATCCGGTTCGTGCCGCCCCAGATGCCGATGATCAGATACATCGGGATCAGGCCGGCCTCGAAGAAGATGTAGAACAGGAACAGGTCCTGCGCCGCGAACGTGCCGATCATCAGCAATTCGGTCAGCAGGAACAGCGCCATATATTCCGGCACGCGCTTCTGGATCGCTTCCCAGCTCGCGCCGATGCAGATCGGCATCAGGAACACCGAAAGCATGATCAGCAGAAGGGCGAAGCCGTCGATGCCCAGCGACCAGGTGAAGGTCCCGAACAGCGCGTCGGAATGCTCTACGAACTGCCACTGCGCGCCGCCGATGTCGAAATTGGCCCAGAGCAGCACACCCAGCGCCAGATTGACTAGCGTCGCCGCCAGCGCCAGCCAGCGCGCCGACTTCGCATCGAGGAACAGACAGATGGCCGCCGCGACCGCAGGCACGGCGAGCATCACGGAAAGAATGGGAAAACCGTTCATCGCATTGCCATCCTTACCGCGTGATTGCCCAGGTAACCGCGGCGGTGAGCCCGATCAGCATGACGAATGCATAAGCGTAGAGATATCCCGATTGAACGCGTCCGGCGATCCGGCTGCCGAAGGCCACCAGCGCCGCCGAGCCGTTCGGCCCGAAGCGATCGATCGTGCCCTCGTCGCCGCGCTTCCAGAACAGCCGCCCGAAAGCGAACGCGGAACGCACGAAGAGGAAATGATAGATCTCGTCGAAATACCATTTGTGGAGAAGGAAGCGGTACAGGACGCGGAAGTGATCCGCCGTGCGCGCCGGAAACTCCTTGTTCCGGATATAGCCGTACCAGGCCGTCACCAATCCGATCAGCATCACGATCGTCGCGGCCAGCTTGCCCCATTCCGGGATTTCGTGCGCTGCGTGCGCCAGATGCTCGTTGAAGAACAGGCTGCCCTTCCAGAAATTCGCGCCGGCCTCCGGATCGATGAAGAACTGGTGGAAGAACACGCCGGCGAACACCGCCCCCATCGACAGGACGACGAGCGGCACCAGCATCATCCACGGACTTTCATGCGGATGATATCCGCCCGTTCCACCCGGCATGTCGGTCTTGCGCGGGCCGGCCTCGTGCGGCTCCGCTCCCGCATCCTCGGCCTGCGGATTGTCCTCCACCTCGCGCGTCGGATGTTCGACATGCGCATCTTCCGCCTCGTGATGGCCGTGCGCGTCGTGGATCGCATGCTGGATATGCTCCGAACCCGCCCAGCGCGGCTTGCCCCAGAACGTCAGGAACATCAGCCGCCAGGAATAGAAGCTCGTCAGCAGCGCGGCGATCACGCCGGCCCAATACGCGCCCATTCCGCCCGCGGCGAACGCACTCTCGATGATCGAATCCTTGGAGTGGAACCCGGCAAAGCCGATGTCGAGGAAAGGAATGCCGACGCCGGTGATCGCCAGGGTGCCCGCCATCATCGCCCAGAAGGTGACCGGGATCTCCTTTCGCAGCGCACCGTAATAGCGCATGTCCTGCTCGTGGTGCATCGCATGGATGACCGAGCCCGCGCCGAGGAACAGCAGCGCCTTGAAGAAGGCATGCGTGAACAGGTGGAACATCGCCGCGCCATATGCGCCGACGCCGGCGGCAAAGAACATGTAGCCGAGCTGGCTGCACGTCGAATAGGCGATCACGCGCTTGATGTCCGTCTGCACCGTGCCGATCGTCGCCGCGAAGAAGCAGGTCAGCGCGCCGATGAAGGTGACGACGCCGAGTGCCACCGGGCTCGTTTCGAACATCGGCGACAGGCGGCACACCATGAACACACCCGCGGTCACCATGGTCGCTGCGTGGATCAGCGCCGACACCGGGGTCGGGCCTTCCATCGCGTCGGGAAGCCAGGTGTGCAGGCCGATCTGCGCCGACTTGCCCATCGCGCCGACGAACAACAGCAGGCACAGCACCGTCATCGTGTCGGCACGCAGGCCCAGAAAGCCGATCGTCGACCCCGCCATGCCGGGTGCGGCGGCGAGAATCTCGGGGATGGAGACGGTGCCGAACACCAGGAACGTGCCGAAGATGCCGAGCATGAAGCCCAGATCGCCCACCCGGTTGACCACGAAAGCCTTGATCGCCGCGGCACGCGCGCTCGCCTTCTGGAACCAGAAGCCGATCAGCAGATAGGATGCCAGGCCGACGCCTTCCCAGCCGAAGAAGAGCTGGATCAGGTTGTTCGCCGTCACCAGCATCAGCATGGCGAAGGTGAACAGCGACAGATAGGCGAAGAAACGCGGCTGATCCGGGTCCTCGTCCATATAGCCCCAGCTATACAGGTGGACGAGCGAGGACACCGTGGTCACCACGACCAGCATGACGGCCGTCAGCGCATCGACGCGCAGCGCCCAGGAAACGTCGAAATCGCCCGACATCATCCAGGTCGCGATGGGCGCGACGCTCGGCTCCGACGTGCCCTGCAGAAAACCGATGAAGATCGGCCAGGACAGCGCGCAGGCGATGAACAGGGCGCCCGTCGTCACGATCTTGGGCAGCGTCGCCCCGAAGGCGCGATTGCTGAGCCCGGCGAAAGCGGCAGCGAGCAGCGGCAGGAATACGATAAGCTGGATCACCGAATGATCACCCCTTCATCCGGTTGACGTCATCGACCGCGATCGAGCCGCGGCCACGGAAATAGATCACCAGGATCGCCAGCCCGATCGCCGCCTCGCCGGCGGCTACGGTCAACACGAACATGGCGAAGACCTGCCCCACCAGATCGTGGAGATAGGCGGAAAAGGCCACAAGGTTCAGGTTCACCGCCAGCAGGATCAACTCGATCGCCATCAGGATGACGATCAGGTTCTTGCGGTTGGCGAAGATGCCGAGCACCCCCATGGTGAACAGGATCGCCGAAACGACGAGATAGTGCGTAAGGCCGATCACAGCTCCACCCCCTGCCCCACGGGCGCATCGACATTGCGGATCGCGTCCTTCGACCGGCGGTTGATCTGGCGGCTGATCTTCTGCGGCCGCACGCCCGCGCGCTGCCGGTGCGTCAGCACGATCGCGCCGATCATCGCGACCAGCAGCACCAGCCCGGCGCCTTCGAACACGAAAAGATAGCGCGTATAGAGCAGGCGCCCGATCGCCTCGATATTGGGCACCGCCGGATCGACCGGCGCAATGCGCCTGGCGATATCGATGCCGCCGGCCGTCCAGGCGCCCACGGCGATCAGGATCTCGGCGACCAGCGCCACGGCCAGCGTGAACCCGATCCAGAAATATTTGACGAAGCCTGCGCGCAACTCGGCGAAATCGATGTCGAGCATCATCACCACGAACAGGAACAGCACCGCGACCGCACCGACATAGACGATGACGAGCAGCATCGCGATGAACTCCGCACCGACCAGCACCATCAGGCCGGCGGCGTTGAAGAAGGCGAGAATCAGCCACAGCACCGAATGCACGGGGTTGCGCGCCGATATCGTCATCGCGGCGGAGATCAGCACCACCGCGGCGAACAGGTAGAAGGCGATTGCTTGGATCACTGAACGAACATGCCCCCTGAACTCCGTATGGGCCGCCAGGTGCACGAGGGCACCGACAGGCGCAGCCCGAACGGAACGGAATCGATAGTCACGGCGCGCTTAACGGTACGGCGCGTCGGCGGCAAGGTTCGCCGCGATCGCGCGTTCCCAACGGTCACCGTTTTCGAGGAGCTTGTCCTTCTGATAGATCAATTCCTCGCGCGTTTCGGTCGAAAATTCGTAATTCGGCCCCTCGACGATGGCATCGACGGGGCACGCCTCCTGGCACAGACCGCAATAGATGCACTTCGTCATGTCGATGTCGTAGCGCGTCGTGCGCCGCGATCCGTCATCGCGCGGCTCGGCCTCGATCGTGATGGCGAGCGCAGGGCAGATCGCTTCGCACAGCTTGCACGCGATGCAGCGTTCCTCGCCGTTGGGATAGCGCCTCAGCGCGTGCTCGCCCCGAAAGCGCGGGCTTACCGGGTTGTGCTCATATGGATAGTTGATCGTCGCCTTGGGCTTGAAGAAGTAGCTCAGCGTCTTGGCGTGCGCGCCGATGAACTCCCAAAGCGTGAAGGATCGTATCGTCTGCGCGACACTCATGCGGGAACTCCGTAACGGGTGAGCATCAGGAAACCGGAAATCAGCACCACGAACACCAGGCTCAGCGGCAGGAAAATCTTCCAGCCCAGCCGCATCAACTGGTCGTAGCGATAGCGCGGGACCGTTGCCTTCACCCAACTGAACAGGAAGAAGAAGAAGCACATCTTGGCCAGCAGCCAGATGATGCCGGGCACGGCGTAGAGGAACGGAATGTCGAGCGGCGGCAGATAGCCGCCCCAGAACAGGATCGCGTTCAGCGCGCACATCAGGATGACGTTGGCATATTCGCCCAGCCAGAACAGCGCGAAGCTCATCGACGAATATTCCGTCTGATAGCCCGCGACGAGTTCCGATTCCGCCTCGGTCAGGTCGAACGGCGGGCGCTGCGTCTCCGCCAGTGCGGAGATGAAGAACACCACCGCCATCGGGAACAGCAGGATGTTGAAGCCGAACCCGTTCAGGATGCCCAGGCCATAGATATCACGCTGCGCCTCGACGATTTCCGTCAGGTTGAAGCTGCCCGACCAGAGCACGACCGAGATCAGGACGAAACCGATCGCGACCTCATAGGACACCATCTGCGCCGCCGCGCGGATCGCCGAATAGAAGGGATATTTGGAATTGGACGCCCAACCGGCCAGGATCACGCCGTACACGCCCAGCGACGAGGCCGCGAGCACGTAGAGCAGGCCGACATTGATGTTCGCGAGCACGACATAGGGCTGGAACGGCACCACCGCCCATACGATCAGCGCGACCGTGAAGGTGATGATCGGGGCGAGCAGGAAGATGCCCTTGTTCGCGCCCGACGGAATGATCGTTTCCTGAAGGAAGACCTTCAGGCCGTCGGCGAAGGACTGGAGCAATCCCAGCGGCCCGACCACGTTCGGCCCGCGCCGGAGCGCCATCGCCGCCCAGATCTTGCGGTCGGCATAGATCACCATGGCGACCGCCAACATCACCGGCAACGCGATGGCGAGGATGCCGACAATGGTCGCGAGGAACCATGCCCAGCCGTGCATCATCCCCAGGGATTCGAAGAAGGCTGTCACTTCACTCCCCCCTCACCCGTTCGTGTCGAGCGCAGTCGAGACACGTCAGCCGGACGCTGCTTTACCGCTTCTCGACTACGCGCGAAGCGAACGGTATTGGTAAAAATCGCTGCCATCACTCCGCGGCCTCCGCAAAGTCTTCACCGTGGACCAGTTCGGCCGAGCAGCGCTGCATCGTCGGGCTGGCGCGGCAGATGGCGTTGGTCAGATAGAAGTCGTGGATCGGATAGGCGACCTCGCCCTCGCTTTTCTTGTCGAGCGCCGGCGGGTTCCATTCGAACGTGGCGAGGCCTTCGTTCGCCAGTGCCGGCGCATCGGCCGCCATCTGCGCGCGCAGTTCCTCGAACGTGTCGAACGGCAGGGTATGGCCCAGCTTCTCCGAAAGCGCGCGCAGGATCGTCCAGTCCTCGCGCGCGTCGCCCGGCGGGAACACCGCGCGGTCGCCGCGCTGCACCCGGCCTTCCAGGTTCACATAGGTGCCCGGCTTCTCGGCATAGCTCGCGCCCGGCAGGATGACGTCGGCGGCATGCGCCCCGGCATCGCCGTGATGCCCGATATAGACCTTGAAGCTATCGGCGAAGCGCGAATAATCGACCTCGTCGGCGCCCAGGAAGAAGGCGAGCTTGGGCTTCGCCGCGATAATGTCGGCTAGGCCGCCCGCCTGCGCATAGCCCAGCATCAGCCCGCCCATCCGCGCCGCCGACATGTGCAGCACGTTGAACCCGTTCCACGTCGTGCCGTCTTCCAGTGTGCGGACGAGCTTCAGCGACTTGGCGAGCGCCAGTGCGCCGCCATGTCCGCCGGCGAGCGCCGCCCCGCCGACGATCACCACCGGCTTCCTGGCGTCCGCGAACGCGTCCTTCGCCGCCTTGGGCAGCTTGCCGAGCAGCGACAGATCGTTGCCCAGCCATTCGACCTTGTAGGTCAGGTCGACCTCGGGACCGATGCCGAACACCTTCGCACCCTGCTTGCGCACCGCCTTGCGGATGCGCGTGTTGACCAGCGGCGCTTCCCAGCGGACGTTCGAGCCGACGACGAGGATCGCATCCGCCTCTTCGAGCCGCGCGATGGTGGTGTTGAAATTGACCGCCGACAGGCTCGACACGTCATAATCCATGCCCGTCTGCCGCCCTTCGAGCAGCGACGAGCCCATTTCCCCGACGAGCGCCTTGGCCGCAAACATCGTCTCGCAATCGACGAGATCGCCGGCAATCGCGGCGACATTCGATTTCGCGGTCTTTGCGACCTCGGTTATGGCGTCGAACGCCTCTTCCCAGCTTGCGGCGGCCAGCTTGCCGTCGCGCCGGACATAGGGTTGGTCGAGCCGCCGCCGGATCAGACCGTCGACATGATAGCGGGTCTTGTCGTGCGCCCACTCCTCGTTCACCTCGTCGTTGACGCGCGGCAGGCAGCGAAGCACGGCGCGCCCACGCCGATCGAGGCGAATATTGGTGCCGACCGCATCCATCACGTCGATCGCCAGGCTCTTGCCGAGTTCCCAAGGACGATATTCAAACGCATAAGGCTTGTGCGTCAGCGCGCCGACCGGGCACAGGTCGTTGACGTTGCCGGACAATTCGCTGTGCACGGCCTCTTCGAGATAGGACGTGATCTGCATGTCCTCGCCGCGATAGATCGCGCCGATTTCCTCGACGCCCGCGACTTCCTCGGCAAAGCGCACGCAGCGGGTGCAATGGATGCACCGGGTCATGATCGTCTTGACGACCGGCCCCATATATTTCTCGGTGACCGCGCGCTTGTTCTCGTCATAGCGCGACCAGCCCTTGCCGTACGCCATGGCCTGGTCCTGCAGGTCGCACTCGCCGCCCTGGTCGCAGATCGGGCAGTCGAGCGGATGATTGATGAGCAGGAACTCCATCACGCCTTCGCGCGCGGCTTTGACCATGGCGCTATCGGTGCGGATCTCCTGCCCGTCGGCCGTGGGCAGCGCGCAACTCGCCTGCGGCTTGGGCGGCCCCGGCTTCACCTCGACCAGGCACATGCGGCAATTGCCGGCGATCGACAGCCGCTCATGATAGCAGAAGCGCGGGATCTCCTTGCCGGCAAGCTCGCATGCCTGCAGCACGGTGGCGCCCTGCGGCACCTCAATCTCGGTTCCGTCTACGGTTACCTTCGGCATTATTCGGCAGCTTCCATCATCGGTTCGGCCCCACCCGGCGCCTGGCGCTCGGCGATGCGGCGTTCCAGCTCGGGGCGGAAATGGCGGATCAGGCCCTGGATCGGCCAGGCGGCGGCATCGCCCAGCGCGCAGATCGTGTGGCCCTCGACCTGCTTGGTCACCTCCCACAGCGTGTCGATCTCGTTGACGTCGGCATCGCCGGTGCGCAGCCGTTCCATCACTCGCCACATCCAGCCCGCGCCCTCGCGGCACGGCGTGCACTGGCCGCAGCTCTCATGCTTGTAGAAATAGCTGATCCGGCTGATCGCGCGGACGATGTCGGTGGACTTGTCCATCACGATAACCGCCGCGGTGCCGAGGCCCGATTTCAGCTCTTTCAGCCCGTCGAAATCCATCGGCGCGTCGATGATCTGCTCGGCCGGCACCAGCGGCACCGACGATCCGCCCGGAATCACCGCGAGCAGATTGTCCCAGCCGCCGCGTATGCCGCCGCCGTGCCGCTCGATCAGCTCGCGGAAGGAAATCGACATTTCCTCCTCGACCACGCACGGCGTGTTGATGTGGCCCGAAAGCTGGAACAGCTTGGTGCCGCGGTTGTTCTCGCGGCCGAAGCTCGCGAACCATTCCGCCCCGCGCCGCAGGATCGTCGGCACCACCGCGATGGATTCGACGTTGTTGACCGTCGTCGGACAGCCATACAGCCCCGCGCCCGCCGGAAAGGGCGGTTTCAGCCGCGGCTGACCCTTCTTGCCCTCCAGGCTTTCGAGCATCGCGGTCTCTTCGCCGCAGATATACGCACCCGCGCCCCGGTGGACGAAAACGTCGAAGTCATAGCCCGATCCGCAGGCATTCTTGCCGAGAAAGCCCTTGTCGTATGCCTCGGCCACCGCGGCGAACAGGTTCTCCGCCTCGCGGATGAACTCGCCGCGGATATAGATGTACGCCGCCCGCGCACGCATCGCGAAGCCCGCCACCAGCGCGCCCTCGATCAGCTTGTGCGGATCGTGGCGGATGATCTCGCGGTCCTTGCAACTGCCGGGTTCGGATTCGTCGGCATTGATGACGAGGAAGCTGGGCCGATCCGGCTTCGGCTCTTTGGGCATGAAACCCCATTTCACACCGGTCGGAAATCCCGCGCCGCCGCGCCCGCGCAATCCGCTCGCCTTCACCCGGTCGATGATGTCGTCCTGCCCGATTTCGAGCAACTTCTTCGTGTTGTCCCAGTCGCCGCGCTTCATCGCGGCACCGATCTGCCACGACTGATAGCCATAGACGTTGGTGAAGATGCGGTCCTTGTCAGCGAGCATGACGAACTCCGTTCGCCACCCCGGCGCAGGCCGGGGTCTCCAGCCGCTGGGGTGCGGGATGAAACATGGCGATCCCGGCCTTCGCCGGGATGACGGAATAGCGGTTCATCGTCCCCTCCCGATCAGCTTTTCGGCAAAGAAATAGGCCAGCACGGCCAGCCCCACCCCGATCGCGAGCACGATCAGCCCGAGCGCGAGCTTCAACAGCGCCACCAGGATGACGACCGCGACGACCCCGACCAGAATGGCGATCAGCAGGTTCATGCCCACTCCCCGCGATAATCATGGTTTTCCTCGGCCATCGCCTTCAGCGTGGTCGGGCCGCCCTGCGGCGCGGAAGTCTGGCGGTCGACCTGCGGTCCCGGCCTGGGCGTTTCGCCGCCGGCCAGCGCATCGAGAATGCGCGTCGTGCTGTCGTAATCGAGGTCTTCGTAATTATCGTCGTTGATCTGCATCATCGGCGCATTGGCGCAATTGCCCATGCACTCGACCTCGGTCAGCGTGAACAGCCCGTCCGGCGTCGTCTTGCCGCGCGCCAGCCCCTTGTTCTTGCACGCCGCGAACACGTCATCCGATCCGCGCAGCATGCACGGCGTCGTGCCGCACACCTGCACATGATACTTGCCCACCGGCACCAGGTTGAACATGGTATAGAAGGTCGCGACCTCGAACACGCGCATATAGGGCGTATCGATCTCGCGGGCGACATATTCGATCACCGGAACGGGCAACCAGCCCTGCGTGTTCGTCGCGGCCCCCACCTGTCGCTGGGCGAGATCGAGCAGCGGGATCGACGCCGATTGCTGGCGCCCCGGCGGATAGCGGCCGATGATTTCCTTGGCCTTGGCGGCGTTTTCCGGCGTCCAGGCGAAATCGCTCCACTGCGCGCGGACTTCCGTTTCGTCGGGGAGTTGAGGTTTCTCAGCCATTGCTACGCTTCTTGTTCGTTGCGACGGCGACCGCGATTAGCGCGGAGCCAGTGGAAATCGAAAGCAGCCCGATGGCCAGCGGCTCGATGAGGACCAGTTCCACCAATCCAAACACAAGGAGAAGCGGACTCAGCAGCCAGAGCATCTTGTGCGCGGTTCCCATCGTCACCGGTCACACTCCCCGAAAACGATGTCCATCGCGCCGAGAATGGCGGTGGTGTCGGCGAGCATGTGCCCCTTCGACATGAAATCCATCGCCTGCAAATGGCTGAACGCGGTCGGGCGGATCTTGCAGCGGTACGGGCTGTTGGTGCCGTCGGACACCATATAGATGCCGAATTCGCCCTTGGGCGCTTCGGTCGCGACATAAACCTCGCCCGCGGGAACGTGATAGCCCTCGGTATAGAGCTTGAAGTGATGGATCAGCGCTTCCATCGAATGCTTCATCTCGCCGCGCTTGGGCGGGCCGACCTTGCGATCCATCGTCATGATCGGGCCTTCGGGCATTTCCGCCAGGCACTGCTTCATGATCTTCGCCGACTGGTACACTTCCTCGACCCGCACCATGAAACGGTCGTAGCAATCGCCATTGGTGCCGACCGGGATTTCGAAGTCCATGCGATCATAGACATCATAGGGCTGCGACTTGCGGATATCCCAGGCGATGCCCGCAGCACGGATCATCGGACCGGAAAAGCCCCAGCGGATCGCGTCGTCGCGGCTCACCACCGCGATGTCGACGTTGCGCTGCTTGAAGATGCGATTTTCCGCGACCAGGCTGATGGCGTCGCCGAACAGCTTGGGCAGCCGCGTGTCGAGCCATTCGCCGATGTCGGTCAGGAGCTTCAGCGGCACATCCTGATGCACCCCGCCGACGCGGTAATAGTTGGAGTGCATGCGCGCACCCGATGCCCGCTCGAAGAAGTTCATGCAGTCTTCGCGCAGCTCGAACATCCACAGGTTCGGCGTCATCGCGCCCACGTCCATCACGTGGCTGCCGAGGTTCAGCATGTGGTTCGAAATGCGCGTCAGCTCGGCGAACAACACGCGCAGATACTGCGCACGCAACGGCACTTCCAGATCGAGCAGCTTCTCGACCGCCAGCACGAAGCTGTGCTCCATGCACAGCGGCGAGCAGTAATCGAGGCGGTCCATGTACGGGAGCGCCTGCGCATAGGTCTTGTATTCGATCAGCTTTTCGGTGCCGCGGTGAAGCAGGCCGACATGCGGGTCGATCCGCTCGACGATTTCGCCATCCAGTTCCATGACGAGGCGCAGCACGCCGTGCGCCGCCGGATGCTGCGGACCGAAATTGATCGTGTAGTTCTGGATCTCGACATCGCCCGCCCTCGGGTCGGCGCGATCGGTCTCACCCAGCATCTCTTCAACATATTCAGCCATTACTGATTCTGCCCCTTGCTGGGCACCACATCGGGATCGTCCGGCTTTTCCTCGGGCCGGTTGCCCGGATCGGGCTTGCCGGCCCCGGTCTGCGCCGGGGAATCGGTGGTCGCGGGCTCCGGAGCGTTCGGCTTCGCCTCTCGCGCATCGTCGGCCTTCTTCTGCTCGTCGGCGGTCAGCGGCGTCGGCGCGCCCTTGGCTTCCGGTTCATGCGCCTTCTCGTCGCCCGGAAGGATGTATTCGGCACCTTCCCACGGGCTCATGAAGTCGAAGGTGCGGAAATCCTGCGCCAGCTCGACCGGTTCGTACACGACGCGCTTCGCCTCTTCCGAATAGCGCAGCTCGACATAGCCCGTCAGCGGGAAGTCCTTGCGTTGCGGATGGCCGCGAAAGCCGTAATCGGTCAGGATGCGGCGCAGGTCGGCATTGCCGTCGAACAGCACGCCGTACATGTCGTACACTTCGCGTTCCAGCCAGCCCGCGACCGGCCAGATGCCCGTCACCGACGGCACCGACTTCACCTCGTCGGTGGAGACATGGACGTGCAGGCGGTGATTTCGCGTCAGGCTGAGCAGGCAATAGACGATCTCGAACCGCTCCTCGCGCTCGGGATAGTCGACGCCCGCGATTTCCATGAGCTGCTGATATTCGAGGCCGGACGCATCGCGCAGCGCGATCATCGCCTCGACCAGGCGCTCGCGCGCGACGTGCAACTGCACCTCGCCCACGCGCTCACGCGCATCGACCAGCATGTCACCAAGCGCCGAGCGCGCGGCGTCGATCACCCCGTCATTGGCGGCGTATTTGGGAGCAGGCGCCCTCATACCCAATCTCCACCGTTCGTGTCGAGCGAAGTCGAGACACGCCGCCGCAGGGAAACGCTTCTCGACTGCGCTCGAAGCGAACGGCTGATATTGTTCCCGATTTCGCTCATCGCTCGATCGTCCCTGCGCGGCGAATCTTCCGCTGCAACTGCATCACGCCATAGAGCAACGCCTCGGCGGTCGGCGGGCAGCCGGGCACATAGACATCCACGGGCACGATCCGGTCGCAGCCGCGCACCACCGAATAGCTGTAGTGATAATAGCCGCCGCCATTGGCGCAGCTACCCATCGAGATGACGTATTTCGGCTCCGACATCTGGTCATATACGCGGCGCAGCGCCGGGGCCATCTTGTTGCACAGCGTGCCGGCGACGATCATCACGTCCGACTGGCGCGGGCTCGCACGCGGCGCGGCGCCGAACCGCTCCATGTCATAGCGCGGCATGTTGACGTGGATCATCTCCACCGCGCAGCAGGCGAGGCCGAACGTCATCCACCACAGCGAGCCCGTGCGCGCCCACTGGAACAGCTCCTCGGTCGAGGTGACGAGGAACCCCTTGTCGGTCAGTTCGCCGTTCAGATCATTGAAAAACTGCTGGTCGGGCAGCTTTCCCTCGGGCGGAGGGCTCAATTCTACTCCCACTCCAACGCTCCCACTTTCCAGGCATAGGCAAGGCCCAGCGCAAGTTCCGCGATGAACACCATCATCGAGAACCAGGCCGTCCAGCCGATGTCGAACACGCTTACCGCCCACGGATAGATGAACGCCGCCTCCAGATCGAAGATGATGAAGAGGATCGCGACGAGGTAAAAGCGCACGTCGAACTGGTTGCGCGGGTCCTCGAACGCCGGAAAGCCGCATTCATATTCGGTCAGCTTTTCCGGATACGGCTTGTGCGCGCCGGTCAGCCGGCCGACGATCATCGGCAGGACGACGAAGGCGACCGAAAGCGCCAGCGCGACCCCGAGAAAGATCAGGATCGGAAGATATTGCGACAGATCGAACAAGGTCATCTCGCGGTTGCGGTAAAGTTGAGGCGCTTCTAGGACGCTGCCCCGTACCGGGCAAGGCCCACGGGGACAGAATCTCGCGCCAATTTTGCGACGGTTCGCCCAGATGGCGGACCGGAACGCCGAAAAGGCGGTTCATCATCTGCGCCCGACGCTGTACGATATCGTTTCGATTTTCTGTATTTGAAGGGGATCGCGACATGAAAGCCGCAATCCTGGCTGTCGCCTTGACGTTTTCCGCGAGCATTTCCACCGCGTCCGCACAGAACGCCAGCCGCTCGCCCGCGCCCGCGACCGCGACGAAGCCCTCGCTCGCGCTCATTCACAACATCACGGCCGACCCGCAAGCCATCAGCGAGATCCTTCGCGCCGACGGCTATGACGCGGAGATCGAATATTCGGCCAGCGGCGATCCCTTCATCACCAGCGAGGGATCGAAGAATCGCTTCACCATCTTCTTCAACAACTGCACCGACGGAAAGGACTGCCGCACCATCCAGTTCTATGCGGGCTTCGCCACGTCCGAACCGCGCACCCTCTCGCTGATCAACCAGTGGAACCGGGAAAAGCGCTTCGCCAAGGCCTATATCGACGACCAGAACGATCCTCGGCTGGAGATGGACCTCAATCTCAATAATGGCGGCGTGGCGCGGAACAACTTCGTCAGCGACTTCCGCCTCTGGGTCCGCCTGCTCGATGCCTTCAAGAGCCATATCGACTGGAACGAGGACGAATAAGGCGGACGGCGCGGTTCGTCGCCGGCGGATGCGCCGCCTATTTGTTGCGCAGCGCCCCTGCCACCAGCTTGTGCAGCTTCGAATGCAGCGCGTCGTTGGCCGCCAGCACCTGCTTGCGCGTCATCGCCTGGTCGCCGCCCCGAAAGTCGGTGACGAAACCGCCCGCTTCGCGCACCAGCAACAGTCCGGCCGCCACGTCCCAGGGCTGCAGCCCGCTCTCCCAGAAGCCGTCATAGCGGCCCGCCGCGACCCAGGCGAGATCGAGCGCGGCCGACCCGAAGCGGCGAATGCCCGCCACCTCCGGCGCCACGGCACCGAAGATCCGGGTCCACTCGGCAAAATCACCGTGGCCGAGAAACGGGATTCCGGTCGCGATCAGCGACTCGTCCAGATGCCGGCGCGCCGACACCCGCAGCCGCCCGTCATGCAACCAGGCGCCCCGCCCCTTTTCGGCCCAGAAGCTCTCGTCCGTCAGCGGCTGATAGATGAGCCCGCTGGTGATTTCCGGCTGACCGCCCGCCCCGCGCGGATCTTCCACCGCGATGGAAATGGCGAAATGCGGAATGCCGTGCAGGAAGTTGCTCGTGCCGTCGAGCGGATCGACGATCCAGCGCGGCTTGTCGGGGTCGCCCTCGATCTTGCCGCCCTCTTCCAGCAACATACCCCAGTCGGGTCGCGCCTTGCGCAGTTCCTCGAAAATGGTCTGCTCGGCCCGCTTGTCGGCCATGGAGACGAAGTCCGCCGGCCCCTTGCGGCTGACCTGCAGGTGCTGAACCTCGTTGAAGTCGCGCCGAAGCCGCGGCGCCGCCTTGCGCGCGGCGCGCTCCATGATGGTAAGAAGACCCGAATGCGAAACCATGATGCTCTCCCCCCTCCCGCTTACGGGAGGGGCTGGGGGAGGGAAAATTCGTGACGCGGGATGTGCGGGGTCAGGCCCTCCCCCGACCCCTCCCGCAGGCGGGAGGGGAAACTAGTCCGCCCGCTTCACATATGCCTGTTCGTACACGTCAACGACGACGCGCGTGCCGGAGCTGATATGCGGCGGCACCATGATGCGCACGCCGTTGTCGAGCACCGCCGGCTTGTAGGAAGACGACGCCGTCTGCCCCTTCACCACCGCATCGGCTTCGACGATCTCCGCTTCGATCTGGTCGGGCAGTTGCACGGAAATCGGCTTGTCCTCGTAAAGTTCCAGCGTCACGTCCATCCCGTCCTGCAGGAACGCCGCGGCGTCGCCCAGCATGTCGGTGGGCAGCGTGATCTGCTCGAACGTGTCCTTGTCCATGAAGGTCAGCATCTCGCCGTCCTGGAACAGGAACTGGAAATCCTTGGTGTCCAGCCGCACCTTCTCGACCGTTTCGGCCGAGCGGAAACGGACGTTGGTCTTGCGGCCGTCCATCAGGTTCTTCATTTCGACCTGCATGTACGCGCCGCCCTTGCCGGGCTGGGTGTGCTGGATCTTGGCGGCCCGCCACAGGCCGTTTTCATATTCGATGATGTTGCCGGGACGAATGTCCACGCCGCTGATCTTCATGAGTCTACCCGTTGGAAAGAGCGTTGCGGCGGCTCACGACAAGCCGCCTCGTGGCCGGCCATTTAGAGGGTGGCGACGCAGAGGGCAATCCCGCCGACGCCGGTTGCGCCGCGCACCGCCCGATCCGCTCCGCCGTGCGCGCTCGATCAGTGCGCGCCGGCCGGTTCCGACACCAGCAGCGGATAAGGGTCGATCGGCGTTCCCCGCCACCATCCATCCCCTCGCGCGCGTCGCCACACGCCGAAATGCAAATGGTAATTCCCGGCACCCGCATTGCCGCTGTCGCCGACATTCGCGATCCACTGGCCGGCACGGACCCGCTGTCCTTCGCGCAGGTCCGGCGCATAGCGGTCGAGATGGGCGTAATAATAGGTCCGCCTGCCGTCCGCCGACCGTTCGTAGATGGTGACCCCGCCGCCGCCTTCGCTGAAATACAGCCTGTCGATCCGCCCCGGCGCGGCGGCGAGCACGGGTGTGCCCCTGTCGGCCATGATGTCGAGGCCCTCGTGCCGCCGCGCGCCGCCTTCGCGCGGATCGGCGAAGTTGGGCGTGAGGTCGCGGCGCGCCACCCCGGCCACCGGCACGACGAGCATGCCCGAACCATCGCCGCGGTCCGCCGCCTGCCCGTCCGCGGACATATCGGCGTCGTTCACCCCGTCCGCTGGCTGCCGCTTGGACGGCGTATCGAAAGGGGCGATCTCGACGCGCGTGGTGGCGACGAACAGGATGACTATCAACACCAACAGCCCGGCCACCGCCCAGCCGAGGCGGGACAGGATCACGGCTGGAAGATCGCCGGCGTACCCGGTTTCACCATCAGCGAGAGCCGCGCCGCGTCCCAGTTGGTCAGGCGAATGCAGCCATGGCTCTCCGCCCGGCCGATCGTTTCCGGTGCGGGCGTGCCATGGATGCCGTAATGCTCCTTGGACAGATCGAGCCAGACGACGCCGACCGGGCCATTCGGTCCCGGCGGCAGCTTCGCCTCGCCCTCGCTCGAATCCGCATCCCAGAACAGGTCCGGATCATAGGCAAATTCGGGATTGTAGTCGGCACCCTTGATGGTCCAGCGACCGATCGGCAGCGGATCGTGCTCGCTTCCCATGGTTGCGCTGAACTGCGCGAGCAGCCGGTCCCGCTTGTCGAGAACGCGCAGCACCCCGTCGGACTTGTCGACCACGATATGATCCGCGGTGGGCACGTCGGCCTCGACATTGAGCATGTTGAGCGTATCCCGCCATTGCGGCTCCAGGTCCTGCGGATAGGCGCGAGAGGTCGGCAGCGCGTTGGGGAACACCACCTTCGTGCCCGGCGTCAGCATCGTCTGCGGGCTGTTGAGTTCCAGCAGCACCTCCGGCGTGGTGTGGAACATCTCGGCCAGTTTTTCCATCGGCGAACGATAGCCCAGTCGTTGCAGCTTCGCCTGCTCCTTCGGATCGTCGGGCAGCGGATTGACATAAGGTCCCGCCAGCGCCTTGCGCGACAGCGTCAGCGTCCTGGTCGGCCGCCACGCGCGATAGCGATGGAGGGCGCGCAACGTCGCCCGGTCGATCTCGCCCGTTTCGGGCAGCCCCCGCGACTCCTGGAAGCCTTCGAGCGCGGCATGAAGCGACTGGCCCATTCTGCCGTCGAGCACGCCCGGCCCGAAGCCGAGATGATCGAGGATCACCTGCACATGCAGCGTCGTCCAGTCGATCTTGTCGGGCGACGCCGCAACCGGCCGCGCAGGCGCCGTGCCCGCATTCGCCACCCCGCCGGCCGCCGTCAGGGCAATCGTCGTGATCGCTATAAGAACGCCGCGCATACTGATACTCCCCAACCGCCAATGGTCGGTGCTTCAAACGAAATCCGGCACGCTTGTTTCCGGCAGGTGATATCGGCTCTGAAGCTGTCAGGCGTCGAGCTTCTCGGCAAAGGCGCGGACGGCGGCCGCCTCGTCGCCGTTCCACACGCTGCCGCACACGGCCAGGAAATCGGCCCCGGCTTCGATCAGCGGTCGGCAATTGTCCGGCGTGATACCACCGATCGCCACGCTCGGCAGTTCGAACAGGGCCGACCACCAGGACAGGATCGACGGATCGGGATGGTGCTCCACGTCCTTGGTCGTCGTCGCGAAGAAGCTGCCAAAGGCGACATAGTCCGCCCCGGCCTCGCCCGCCTCCATGGCGAGGTGTCGGCTGTCGTGACAGGTCACGCCGATCTGCACCTCGGGGCCGAGGCTGCGCCGTGCCTCGCGCGGATCGCCGTCGCCCTGGCCCAGATGCACGCCGTCGGCCCCCAGCCGCTTTGCCAGGCTGATACTGTCGTTGACGATGAAGGCGACGTCGTGATCGGCGCAGATCGCCTGCAACGGCTCGGCCGCGCGCGCCGCGGCGTGCTGGTCCATATCCTTGACCCGGTACTGGAACGCCGCGACCGGCCCGGCGTCGAGCGCGCGCGCCAGGCGCTCGGCGAAATCGCCCGATATGTCGAGCGGCGAGATCAGATAGAGCTGGCATGGCGCGCGCGCCGCCTCCTCCCGACGGAATTGGGCCGCGAAGCCCTCCAGCGCGTTACCCTGCGGTTCGTCCTGTTCGGAGATCGTCATATGCCTTCTTCCCCTCGGCCCGGCGCGTCCGCGATCCGCATCGGCTGCTCGGGCTGGAATTATCGTCACTGGCGTGGTCGGTTCTATCCCGAAAAGCTCGCCGTCAAGAACTGGTTCGGCTTTTATGCCGAGCATTTCGACACGGTCGAGATCAACAACAGTTTCTATCGCCTGCCCAAGGCCGAAACCTTCGACAAGCACCGTCGGGATTCTGCTACGCCGTCAAGGCCAACCGCTACCTCACCCACATGAAAAAGCTGAAGGACAGCGAGGATTCGCTCGCCCGGATGCTGCCGCCGACGCGGCGCCTGCGCCAGACGCTGGGACCGATCCTCTATCAGCTCCCGCCGAACTTCGGGCTCGATTGCGACCGCCTCGCGGATTTCCTCGCGCTACTTCCAAAAAAGCATAGCCATGTCTTCGAGTTTCGCGACAAGAGCTGGTACACCGACGATGTGCTGGCGCTGCTCGATCGGCACGGCGCCTCCTTCTGCGTTCACGACATGCCCGGCTCCGCCAGCCCGCGCTGGGCGACGGGACGGGCCGCCTATGTCCGGTTTCACGGCGGCGAAGGCAAATATCACGGCCGCTATTCCGACGAAGGGCTACGCGACTGGAGCGACTGGCTGGTCGGGCAGGCGAAGGCGGGCCGCTCCGTCTGGGCCTATTTCAACAACGACATCGACGCCCATGCCATCCACGACGCGCGAACGCTGAAAGCAATGGTGCGCCAGGCGGGCGGCTGATCCTCCCCGAGCTTGCTCGGGGAGGGGGACCGCCGACCGCAGGCCGGTGGTGGAGGGGCATCTCGCTCGCCAATTGCGAACCGGGATACCCCTCCACCCCGCGACAGAGTCGCGTGGTCCCCCTCCCCCTGCGGGGGAGGATCTATTCTTCGCCCTTGTAGATCCGCACGATCTTGTCGAGCATGGCCAGCGCTTCCTCGCGCGGGCGCTGGAAGGTGTTGCGGCCGATGATCGATCCATTGCCGCCGCCGTCGCGAATGTCGCGCGCGTCCTGAAAGACCGCGTCCGCCCCCTTGGCCGCGCCGCCTGAAAACACGACGATCCGGCGCCCCGCAAAACAGCTCTGCACGACATGCGCGACGCGCTTCGCCTGGGTCGAGGCGTCGAAATTCTCGTACGCCTTCTTCGCATCCTTCTGCTCGATATGGTCGCTCGGCAGCTTCACCTTGATGACGTGCGCGCCGAGCAGCGCCGCCATGTGCGCCGCATAGGCGCCGACGTCGAGCGCCAGTTCGCCGGCCTTCGACAACTCGCCGCCGCGCGGGTACGACCAGATGACGGTGGCGAGGCCCACCGACTTCGCCTCCAGCGACAGTTCGCGGATTTCCTCGGCGAGTTCGAAGAAATGTTCCGAGCCCGGATAGACGGTGAACCCGATCGCCGCACAGCCGAGCCGCAGCGCGTCGTCCACGCCCCCGGTGACCGCCTGATCCTTGGTCGTCGCCCAGCTATTGGCGCTGTTGAGCTTTAGGATCGTCGGGATCTGGCCGGCAAAGGTGTCCGCGCCCGCTTCCAGCATACCCAGCGGCGCGGCGAAGGCAGAAAGGCCCGCATCGATCGCGAGCTGATAATGGTAATGCGGATCATAGGCCGGCGGATTGACCGCGAAACTGCGCGCCGGGCCGTGCTCGAACCCCTGGTCGACCGGCAGGATGACCAGCTTGCCGGTGCCGCCGAGCCTGCCCTGCATCAGGATACGGGCAATATTGCCCTTGGTGCCGGGACAATCGGATTCGTACTTGTCCAGAATGGCCTTCACGGTCGGCGTCATCGTTTCCCTTCCCCAGTCTTTTCGATTATCGACGTTGTGAGCGCGTGATACTCACTCGTCGATAGTCCGGCAATGCCGATATGCAGCGGATATTGCTTGCGGAATCGGCGGTCCGTTCCTCTATGGGGGCGATGCACGGCACCAGCCCCCCGGAATCGCAGCGCAACCTGTCTCGCGGTCTGATCCTCCTCTTGGCCACCGCCTGCGGGGCGATGGTTGCGAATCTCTATTACGCGCAGACGCTCATCGACACGATCGGCCCGGAAATCGGGCTTTCTCCCGGCGTGGCGGGGGCGATCACCACCCTTACCCAGCTCGGCTACGGCGCGGGGCTCGCCCTGTTCGTGCCGCTCGGCGACCTGTTCGAAAACAAGCGCCTGGCGCTGCTGTCGACCGCCGGCGCTATTCTGGGGTGCCTCGGAATCGCGGCATCGAACGGTCCCGTCTCGTTTCTCGCCGCCTCGCTCATCACCGGCATCTGCGCCACCGGCGCGCAGGTGGTGCTTCCCCTCGCCTCGCACCTGGCGGTGAAGGAGCGGCAGGGCCGCGTCATCGGCACGATCATGAGCGGCCTGCTGTTCGGCATCATGCTCGCGCGTCCCGTCGCCAGCTTCCTTGCCGATGCGATCAGTTGGCGCGCGGTGTTCCTTCTGTCGGCCGGCCTCATGGCGGCGATCGGCATCGCCTTGTGGTTCGTCTGCCCCACCCGCAAGCCGGAAACGAAGCTCGGTTACGGTGCCATTCTCGGTTCGGTATGGGGCCAGCTCCGCCGCCACCGGGCACTGCGCCTGCGTGCCTTCTATCAGGCGATGCTGTTCGCCGCGTTCAACCTGTTCTGGACCGCGGCCCCGCTCGAACTCCTGCGCAACTTCGACTTCACGCAGCAGCAGGTCGCCTGGTTCGCGCTGGCCGGGGCCGGCGGCGCGCTGGCAGCGCCGCTTGCCGGAAGCCTCGCCGATCGCGGCCTGATGTGGTGGACCTCGTTCGGCGCGCTCCTGATGCTGACGCTGTCCTTCATCGGCGCCGACGTTGCGGTCGCAGCCACCAGCGTTGCCGCTTTCGTCATCGCCGCGATATTGATCGACACCGGTGTGCAGCTCAACCAGATCACCGGGCAGAAGATCATCTTCGCGCTTTCGAGCGATGCCCGCGCGCGCGTCAACGCGGCCTATATGACGGTGATGTTCGTCGTCGGCGCCAGCGGTTCGCTGATCGGCTCGGCTACCTTCGAGCATGGCGGCTGGACGCTCAGCGCGCTCACCGGCGCCGCGATCGGCGGAATTGCGCTCGTCATATTCCTGCTGTTCGACCGCGGCGCGAGCGATCCGGACTGACGCCTATCCGGCGAGCGCAGCGACGCCGGGCAGTTCCTTGCCTTCCATCCACTCGAGGAACGCCCCGCCCGCAGCCGAAACGAAGCTGAAATCGTCCGCCACGCCGGCCTGGTTGAGCGCCGCGACGGTGTCGCCGCCACCGGCAACCGACACGAGCTGGCCTTCCTTGGTCAGCGCCGCCGCCGTCCTGGCGAGCGTCACCGTCGCTACATCGAACGGCGGTGTCTCGAACGCACCCAGCGGGCCGTTCCACACCAGCGTCCTGCAGGTCTTGAGCGCATCGGCAAGCGCCTCGGTCGCTGCGGGTCCGATGTCGAGGATCATTTCGTCCGCCGCGACCTCGTGCACATTCACCGTGCGCGTCTCGGGATGCGGCTTGAATTCCTTCGCGACCACCGCGTCATAGGGCAGGTGCACGGTGCAGCCCGCGCTGTCGGCGGCGTCCATGATCGCCTCCGCCGTATCGGTCAGGTCGTGCTCGCACAGGCTCTTGCCGACATCAACGCCGCGCGCGGCAAGAAAGGTGTTGGCCATACCGCCGCCGATGATCAGGTGATCGACGCGGCCGACCAGATTCTTCAGCACGTCGAGCTTGGTCGAAACCTTCGCGCCGCCGACCACCGCCGCGACGGGGTGTTCGGGATCGCCCAGCGCCTTGTCGAGGGCGTCCAGTTCGGCTTCCATCGCCCGCCCGGCAAAGGACGGCAGCTTGTGCGCAAGCCCCTCGGTCGAAGCATGCGCGCGGTGCGCCGCCGAAAAGGCGTCGTTGACGTAGAAATCGCCCAGCTTCGCCATGGCGTCGGCCAGCGCCGGATCGTTTTTCTCCTCACCCGCATGGAAGCGCGTGTTTTCGAGAATCGCGATATCGCCCTCGCCCAGCGTCGCGACCGCCTGTTCCGCGTCGTCGCCCGCGCAATCGTCGATGAAGCGGACGGGCCGGCCCAGCACCTGCTCATAGGGTCTGGTGACGAGCGCCAGCGACATCTCCGGCTTGCGCTCGCCCTTCGGCCGCCCGAAATGGGCGAGCAGCAGGACGATCGCGCCCTTGTCGGCGAGTTCGGTGACAGTCGGGATCGTCGCCTTCAGCCGCGTATCGTCGGTCACCGCGCCGTCGGCCATCGGCACGTTCAGGTCTTCGCGCACGAGCACGCGCTTGCCGCGCACATCGCCCATGTCGTCCAGCGTCTTGAAATTGCGAGCCATGTTCGTCCCTTCCTCGTGCCTTCTGCATATCCCCGCGCTCCTGCGGGCAGGAACGTTGGGCTTTCCCGTTCCGTGCTCCTGCGAAAGCAGGAGCCCAGAGCATCAAGCGCGTCGCTTGCAGCCCCGGATTCCTGCCTTCGCAGGAATACGATCTAGTCCAATACCGCCATCGTATCGCCGACCACGATGCGGCCGGGCGCGATCACCCTGGCGAGCGCACCGCCGCGCCAGCCGGGCGTCAGCGCCGTTTTCAATTCCGGCGCGACCTCCTCCATGCGGCTGCACGGGGTGCATTCTTGCGTAATTTCGAGAATGACGGCCTCGCCGATGCGGATCCGCGTCCCCGCTATCTGCGGCAAGTCGAAATCCTCGGCCAGCAGGTTGGCGCGCCGGTGCCACCATTCGAGACCGTGGCCAAGTTCGGCCATCGCCGCGTTCCAGTCCTCCGCCTCGATCAGCGAAACCTGCCGCCGGCCCCTGCCGCCGGGCTTCACGCTCCCGCGAAAGTCGCCGGCAAGCCCGCCGTCCACGGTAATCTCGACCGCATCGAGCGTTTCCATGGGGCCGCGCGGGCGGCCATGGCGGGCAATGCCGGCGAGCCTGCTCAACCGAGCCTGGCCATCGCGCCGGCGGTGTCGACCATGCGGTTCGAGAAACCCCATTCATTGTCATACCAGCTCACGACGCGCACCAGCTTGCCGTCCAGCACCGCGGTTTCCAGGCTGTCGACCGTCGACGACGCCGGCGTATGCACCAGGTCGATCGAGACCAGCGGCTCGTCGGTATAGGCGAGCACGCCCGCCAGCGGGCCGCTCTCCGCCGCCTTCTTCAGGATCGCGTTGACCTCGTCCCTGGTCACGTCGCGCTTCGGCGTGAAGGTCAGGTCGATGAGGCTGCCATCCGGCACGGGCACGCGCACCGCCGAGCCGTCGAGCTTGCCCTTCAGTTCCGGCAGCACCTCGCCCACCGCGCGGGCGGCGCCGGTGGTGGTCGGGATCATCGACATGCCGGCGGCACGCGCGCGGCGCAGGTCCTTGTGGATCTGGTCGAGGATCTTCTGGTCGTTGGTATAGGCGTGGATCGTCGTCATCAGGCCGCGCTCGATCCCGATTTCGTCGTTCAGCACCTTGGCGACCGGCGCCAGGCAGTTGGTCGTGCACGACGCGTTCGACACGATCCGGTGATCGTCGGTCAGCTTGTCGTGATTGACGCCGTAAACCACCGTCAGGTCGACATTCTTGGCAGGCGCGGAGATCAGCACCTTCTTCGCGCCGGCATCGATATGCTTCTGCGCGCTGTCGCGGTCGGTGAAGAAGCCGGTGCATTCGAGCACCAGATCGACGCCATTGTCCTTGTGCGGCAGGTTCGCCGGGTCGCGCTCGGCGGTGACGTGGATCTTCTTGCCGTCGATGACGATGTCGTTGCCGTCGACCTCCACCTTGCCGGGATAGCGGCCATGGACCGAATCGCGCTCGAACAGCCAGGCATTGGACTTCGCGTCGGCGAGATCGTTGATCGTCACAAGTTCGAGCCCGCAATCGGGACGCTCCAGGATCGCGCGCGCCACCAGGCGGCCGATGCGTCCGAACCCGTTGATCGCTACCTTCGTCATATAATTCTCCTGCTCGTCGATTTCCGTTTCGGCGGAATATCACCCTACCGTTCGCGCTGAGCTTGTCGAAGCGCCGTCCTTCTTCGCCCGAGCAAAGAAAATGCAGGGTTTCGACAGGCTCAGCCCAAACCGATTCTATCTTCCCACGGCCGCCGCGATCTTCGTTTCGACCGCCTCGGCGGTAAGCTCGAAATGCTCGTACAACCGCGCCCCCGGTCCCGACGCGCCGAAGCGATCGAGGCCGAAGCGCAGGCCGTTCGCCCCGGTGTAGCGTTCCCAGCCCATCGTCGTTCCCGCCTCGATCGACACGCGGAGGATTTTGTCCGGCGTGACGTCGGGCAGGATGTCCTCGCGATAGCTTTCGGGTTGGGCGTCGAAGCGCGACCAGCACGGCATGGACACCACATCGGCGCCGATGCCGCGCGCTTCAAGCCTTTCGCGCACTTCGACCGCGGTCGAAACCTCCGACCCGCTGGCGATCAGGACGACGCGCCGCTCCGCCTTCGCGGCCCGCAACCGATACGCGCCGCGCGCACAGCGATTCTCGTCCGCCTCGTCGCGCAATTGCGGCAGATTCTGGCGCGAAAGGGCGAGCAGCGACGGCCCGTCCTTGCGCGCGACCGCCAGTTCCCAGCACTCCGCCGTCTCGACCGCATCGGCGGGGCGGTAGCTGTCGAGATTGGGGATGACCCGCAAGCTCATCATATGCTCGATCGGCTGGTGCGTCGGGCCGTCCTCGCCCAGCCCGATCGAATCATGCGTCATCACATAGACGACACGCGTGCGCTGCAGCGCGGACAACCGGATCGCCGGCCGCGCATAATCCGAAAAGACCAGGAACGTCCCGCCATAGGGAATGACGCCGCCATGCAGCGCCATGCCGTTCATCGCCGCGCCCATCCCGAACTCGCGAATACCGTAATAGACGTAGCGACCGCCGTAATTGTCGCGGTCGAACGTGCCGAGGTCCCTGGTCAGCGTGTTGTTCGACCCCGTCAGGTCGGCGGACCCGCCGATCGTTTCGGGCAGGGCGGCGTTGACCGCCTCCAGCGCCAGTTCGGACGCCTTGCGCGTCGCCACCGTCCTGGGCTCGCCCAGCAGCTTGGTGACATGATCCCCGACCGAGAAACCCTCGGGCAGGTCGCCCGCCATGCGCCGCTCGAATTCCTCGCGCTTTCCGTGGCTTGCAAGACGCTCCTGCCAATCGGCATGCGGCACGGCGCGGCTCTTGCCGTTCTGCAGCCAGACGTCGCGAATATCGCCCGGAATCTCGAAGGCCGGCGCGTCCCATCCAAGCTCCTTGCGCGCCGCCGCGACCTCGTCCTCGCCCAGCGCGGCGCCGTGCGTCTTGGCCGTGCCCTGCTTGTTGGGCGCGCCCTTGCCGATGATCGTGCGGCAGCGCACCAGGGACGGCCGGTCGTCCTTCAGCGCCGCGTCGAACGCGCGAGAAATATCCGCGAAATTGTGCCCGTCGCATTCCACGACATGCCAGCCTGTCGCCTCATAGCGCGCCGGAATATCTTCGCTGGTCGAAAGCTCGGTCGACCCGTCGATGGTGATCCTGTTGTCGTCCCACAGCACGATCAGTCGGCCGAGCTTCAGATGGCCGGCAAGGCCGATCGCCTCATGGTTGATGCCTTCCATCAGGCACCCGTCGCCGGCGATCGCCCAGGTGCGGTGATCGACCAGATCGTCGCCGAATTCGGCATTCAGGTGCCGCTCGGCCATCGCCATGCCGACCGCCATGGCCAGCCCCTGCCCCAATGGCCCGGTGGTGCATTCGACACCGGGCAGCTCGAAATTCTCCGGGTGGCCGGCGCACGGGCTGCCGACCTTGCGGAAATTGCGGATGTCCTCGATCGTCGGCCGTGCATAGCCGGTCAGGTGCAACAGCGAATAAAGCAGCATCGACCCGTGCCCCGCCGACAGCACGAAGCGGTCGCGGTCGGGCCATGCCGGATCGGCCGGATCGTATTTGAGATAGCGGGTGAATAATATCGTCGCGACATCGGCCATGCCCATCGGCATGCCGGGATGGCCCGAATTGGCGGCCTCGACCGCATCCATGGACAGGACGCGGATCGCATTGGCGAGGTCGGTGTCGGTAACGGGCATCGGGCTCTCCGCAGACGGCATGGCGACCGGCGCGCTGGGGAAAAGGGCGATGCACCGGCGAGTCTTCATCAATCGCGCACGCCTTTGCGGGGCCGAGCCGCTCTCGTCAACCGGCGAGCGGTGCTTGCCCGCCGGCCCTACTCGGCATATCTCTGGAGGCATGTCGGAAAACTCGCGTCAGACCCGCATGCAACGGATCGAGCGCGCCGTCGCGCGCATCGAAAAGGCGGCCGCCGCCCGCGCCTATGCTACCGACGCAATCGCGCGGCGGCACGCGCGATTGCGCCAGCGGATGAACGAAGCGGTCGAGGCGCTGGACGGCCTGCTCGAACGCGAAGAGCGCAAGGGCGACGAGGCGTAATGGGCGAGGTCACCTTCACCGTTGCCGGACGCCCGCATACCGTGGCCTGCCGCGACGGCGAGGAACCGCAACTGCGCGAACTGGCGGCGATGCTCGACGCGCATTCGGAAAGTGCGACGCGGGCCTCCGGCGGGCTGTCGGCCGAACGGACCATGATGTTCATCGCCCTGATGCTCGCCGACGAGGTGGCGGAGGCGCGGCGCAATCCGCCTGCGGGCATTCCCGACGAAATGCTCGATCGCATCGCCGATCGGCTCGAAGCCGTTGCGGCGACCCTTGAGGACGAAAGCGCGACCTCCTAGATTGGCCCGTGGCGGGCACTGCCCGGTACGAGCTTTAGCGATTATCCCTGAGGCGATAGAAACATCCAAGGGAGCTGTCCCTGTTCGGGTCCTGGCCCGATGCACACGGCGCCCACCTGACGTTACTGGCGTCAGAGGATATTCGAGCAAACGGCCCAAGGTGGTCCCGCCACATGACGAAGCAGCCGATGGACAAGCCCGCCCTCCGCGCCCGCATGCGGGCCGAGCGCGACCGATTCGTCGCCGAACATGGCGGCCGGATCGTCGTGCCGGACTGGTTCTTGGCATTGCTCCGGGCCGGCCTCACGGTCGCTTCCTATCATCCCATCGGCAGCGAGGCTGATCCCGCGCCTCTGGCGAACGCAGCCGTTGCGGCGGGCGCAACGCTTGCACTACCGCACGTCGCGGGCAAGAAGGCGCCGATGCGCTTTCTCGCCTGGCACCCCGACGACGGACTGGCCGACGGTCCGTTCGGCCTGCAGCAGCCGACGGGCGACCGGCCGGTGGCGCCCGATATCGTTCTGACGCCGCTCGTGGCCTTCGACGGCGCCCGCAACCGCCTGGGCCAGGGCGCCGGCCATTACGACCGCGCCTTTGCCGAACATCACGATGCCCTGCGCATCGGCGTCGCCTGGCAGGTGCAGCAGGTCGACCGGCTGCGGCCCGATCCCTGGGACGTGCCCCTGCATGCGGTCATAACCGAGGCCGGCTCGATCAGAGAGAGGAATTGATGCAGCCCACCTGGCGCAAACCGGCCGGCGCCCTCCTGATCCTCGGCCTCGTCATCATCTGGGCGATTCTTGTCGGCAGCCTGTCGCCGAGCATCTCCCGGCTGGCCTGGCCGCTGCAGACGATCGTGTACGCCGTCGCCGGCATCATCTGGATCGCGCCGCTGCGCCCGCTCCTCCGCTGGATGGAAACGGGTCGCTGGCGCGCCTGACGGGGCCGGGCTCACATGTAGGTGAACCCGTAATGGCCATATAGCATACGGCCATATTCCTCATCGAACTGCGGTGGATCGGACTGGTATCTGGGTCCGTCCTCGACCTCTGCGCGCGTCACGTTCAAGATGTAGCCGCGCCGGCTGATATCATAGGTCAGCGCCTGCCACGGCAACGGATAATAATGTCCGCTCAGCCCCAGGATGCCGCCGAAGGACAGGATGACATATTCGACCTGGCCCGACGCCTTGTCGATCATGAACCGTTCGACCTGCCCCAGCTTTTCACCGTCACGGCTATAGGCACTTGTCCCCTCGACCCGGTCCGAGGCGATCAGCCGGCCCGCGTGCAGCGACTCGTCGCTCATGCTGTTGGCTCCCGCTTTGGTTGTCGCCGCCGACAGGCGGCCATGCCTTGCCAACGAACGGAAAGCATCAGCTTTCCGTAGCGTCCGTCCAATTTCCGCGGTGGGATAAGGGTCGCCCTTCCCGTTCGGGAAATGGCGCGAGTGACGGGACTTGAACCCGCGACCTCCGGCGTGACAGGCCGGCGCTCTAACCAACTGAGCTACACCCGCATGTTAGCGAGGAGGCGGCTGTTAGAGGAGCGATTCCGGGGTGTCAACCGGATTGCGCACCATTTTCAGCCGGCGTCTTTTCCGTGGCCGGCGGATTGTGCACCAGCGTGCCGTGTTCGAACAGGAATCCGGCAATATCCGGTTTTCCGGCCGCTTCCACGACCGTCTGGATGATGATCAGCAGCGGCACCGCGAGGAGCGCTCCCGGCGTCCCCCAGACCCAGCCCCAGAAGCTCAGCGAGATCAGTATCAGGATCGGATTGATGGTCAGGCGGTGGCCAACCACCAGCGGGGTGATCAGATTCGCCTCGATCAGATGCGCGCCGATCATGATGACGGCGGGCAGCAGCGCCCACCACAGGTCGTTATACGTCATCAGCCCGCCGATCGCGAGAAGCAACGCCGCCACGATCGGGCCCAGATAAGGGATGTAGTTGAACACCGCGACCAGCCCGCCCCACATGAGCGGCGTCGGCATCCCGACCCCCCACAGGGCCAGCGCCACCGTCAGCCCCAGCGAGATATTGATGACGGTGATCGTGCCCAGATAGGCGGAGGTATCGTCCACCACGTCCTGGATGACGCGCGCCGTCGCCATGGCGCCGTCGAAGCTCGTCCGGCTGGTGATCGCGCTGCGCCGCAGCCGGGTCCAGCCCGACAGGAAGAAGAAGATCACCAGGATGGCGAAGAACATCTCGATCAGCGCCGACGGCGCCGATGTCGCGAACAGATCGAACAGCGACCGGGGCGGCGAAGCGGCGGAAATCACCTGCTCCTGATGGGCCGGGGCCGTCGCCATGTTCTGGATCACGCGGTTCACGAAACTTTCGAGATTCGAATAGAAGTCAATCAGCGGCGCGACATTGCGTTGAATCTGGTCGATCCGGTCGGGAAGGATCTGCGCCCAGCCCCAGGCCGGCACGACGATCGAAGCGAGCGCGACATTGGCGAGAACAAGGAACAGCAGCACACAGGTCAGCGATGCCAGCGGCGCGGGCACCCGGTGCCGTTCCAGCCATTCCAGCACCGGCACCAGCGCGATCGCGACCACGATCGCCGCCGTCAGCGGCAGGAAGAATTCCGACCCCGCCTGCAAGGCGAAGGGCAGCGCCAGCAACAGGCCGATACCGGCGATCAGCGTCAGGCCGGCCAGCAACCGGTCGCGGCGCAGTTCCTCGGCGGCGATCGCGTCGTGCATCGCCTGGGTCCGCAGCGCCTGTTCCTCGGCCGCCGGCTCGTCCCACGCCTGCGCGCCGCCGCGCTCTCCCTCCCTGATGCCCGATTCGTCGTTCACATGCTGTCCCTGTCCTGCGATCGGACAGTCTAGCGCGGTTCCATGCGCTTGTAATCCCGGCTACGATCGGCTGCATGGCGGAATTGATCCTGGTTCTCGACGAAGGCACCACCTCCACCCGGGCGATGCTGTTCGATCCCTCCGGCCGGTGCCTGGGCGCGCGATCGGCCGACCTCACTCGGCAGTATCCCGAACCGGGCCGCGTCGAACATGACGCTGCGGAAATCTGGGAAAAAACCGTCGCCTGCGGCCGCGCCGTGGTGGATGCCGCCGGGGGCACGGACCGTATCGCGGCCATCGGTATCGCCAATCAGCGCGAAACCGTGATATTCTGGGACCGGGAAACCGGCGAGCCGCTGGCGCCCGCCATTGGCTGGCAGGACCGGCGCACCGCCGCTTATTGCCGCAAGCTGCGCGAAAGCGGAGAGGAAAGCGCCGTGCAGGCCCGCACCGGATTGCTGCTCGACCCTTATTTCTCCGGCTCGAAGATCGCCTGGGCGATGGACAACCTGGCCGAAGTCGCCGAAGCCGGAGACCGCCTGGCCATCGGCACGGTCGAAAGCTGGCTGGTCTGGAAGCTGACCGGCGGCCTGCACGTCACCGACGCCACCAACGCCTCGCGCACGCTGATGATGGGCCTGGGCAGCGGAAGCTGGGACGACGGCCTCACTGCGATGTTCCGCGCGCCGCGTGCCGCCCTGCCCGAAATCGTCGACAGCGCGGGGAATTTCGGCACCACCACCGTTTTCGGCGGCGAGATTCCGATCTGCGGCCTGGCCGGCGACCAGCAGGCCGCCACGATCGGCCAGGCCTGTCTCGAAAAGGGCGACTCCAAGGGTACGTTCGGCACCGGCGCCTTTCTTCTCGCCAATGCCGGCACCACGCCGCCAAAGTCGCGCAAACGCCTGCTCGCGACCGTGGCATGGCAGCTCGGCGGCAAGCGTACCTATGCGATCGAGGGCTCGATCTTCGTCGCCGGCAGCCTGATCCAGTGGCTGCGCGATTCGGTCGGGCTCATCGGCGATGCGGCGGCGACCGAGGAACTGGCGCGCAGCGTGAAGGACAATGGCGGCGTCTATCTGGTCCCCGCGCTCAGCGGCATCGGCGCGCCCTGGTGGGAGCCGGAGGCGCGGGCCGCCATTTCCGGCCTCAGCTTCTCCACCGGCCGCGCCCATATCGTGCGCGCCGCGTTGGAGGCGATGGCACATCAGACCGTCGACCTGAAAACGGCCTTCGCCGCCGACGGCGCCGACTGGGCGCGGCTGAAGGTCGATGGCGGCATGGTCGCGAACGACTGGCTGACGCAGGACCTGTCGAACATGCTCGGCATACCCGTCGAACGCCCGCAATTCGCCGAAACCACCGCGCTGGGCGCGGCGATGCTCGCCGGGGTCGGCTGCGGCTGGTTCGAAGACCTCCACGCCGCCGCCGCCATGCGCGGCGCGACCGACATGTTCGAACCGGCCATGGGCAAGCAGGCCCGCCAACGCCGCCTAGACGGCTGGCACCACGCCGTGGAAAGCGTCATCGGCGCGGCCCACGATTAGGATCGGTCCCGGGGCGGTTCCGCCCGGTTGGATCTTCATTCCGTTAAGCAAGGCCGCGGCATCGAGCCCCGCCTTCGCTGAACCCACCCCTTGATCTCTCCCTTTCAAGGAGACTTCTGCAAAAGGCGCGAAACGGAAGCCTCTTTCGTCGTGCTGAACTTGTTTCAGCATCCACTTGGCTGCAATATCAAACGCGTAAGCTAAGCGGCTCGGTAGACCCAACCTCCGCCGGGGTGACGAGAATGGGTTTCGCAGAGGCATCCTCGCCCGAAAGGGAGGGGAAATAGAACCACCTTCCAACCCGTCGTTCCTGCGAAGGCAGGAACCCCTGTCTCTCGCCGCACCACACCGCGCAGAAACCATTTTCCTACACCCGCCGGTCTATGCCACCACCGGCACCGCTCTTTGATATCGGTTATACTCCCCGCGCGCGCACCCGCGCGCACGCACGCCTGCGTTGAGGTGTGACTCTGTGCGACCTTTGGCGGTTTTCCGCAGCGTTCGGGAAAGCAGCGAATCCCCCCTCCGGCACCGCATCTCCTCCCCTCCCTTTCAAGGGAGGGGCCGGGGGTGGGTGCGAGCGCAGCGAGCTTCAACGCCAGCCGAATACCAGGAAACGGAACGGAAGCGATGGCGGCTCTGCATGCCGGGCCGCCGTTCGGCTCGAGCAGATCAAATTCAGCATGACGGAATGCATGCCCCACCGTCATCGCCGAAGAGGCGGGGATCCACATTGGCTGGCCTTCTGGACGAGCAGCCGCGGGAAATATGGATTCCCGCCTTTGCGGGAATGACGATCAAAGCTGGCCTCGTTTTCCTTGCTGAAACGCCGCGCCGGAGGTGAAATCGCCGCCCCTGTCCCGTCGGGGCTCGCTACCGCTCCTGCCTGATGGCTTCAAGCCGCCTGTTCCGCCGCGAACCACGCCTTCAGCTCACGCTTCATGATCTTGCCGTTGGCGTTGCGCGGCAGCACCGCGTCGGAAAACCGCACGGCGACCGGCACCTTGAACGCCGCCAGCCGTTCGCGCACCAGGTCCTGCAATTCCGCCTCGCTCGCAGTCGTGCCGGGCGCGAGATGCACCACCGCCACCGGCTCTTCGCCCAGCGTGCGGTGCGGAACGCCGATCAGCGCGGCGTCGGTGACGGCGGGATGCGAATACAACACGTCCTCGACTTCGGACGAATAGATATTCTCGCCGCCGCGGATGATGATGTCCTTGGCCCGGTCGACGATGTAGCAGAACCCCTCCTCGTCCAGCCGGGCGAGGTCGCCGGTCTTCACCCAGCCGTCCACGAATGCCTCGGCCGTGTCGCCGGGCTTTTCCCAATATCCTTTCACGACCATCGGCCCCTTGACCCACAATTCACCGACCTCGCCGACCGGCAATTCGCGGTCCCCCTCCGGCGACATGATCTTCAGGTCGGCGACCGGCACCGGCGGGCCGCAGCTCGTCGGACGGTTGAGATAATCCTCCGCCCCGTGGCTGGTCACCGTCGCCATCGTCTCGGTCATGCCCCAGCCATTGCCGGGCAGCGCGCCGAATTCGGTATAGATGCGCCGGACCAGCTCGGGCGCTGCCGGCGCGCCGCCATAGGCGATATTCTCGAGGCTGGAGAGATCGTACCTGTCGCGATCGGGATGTTCGAGCAACTGCCAGGCGATGGTCGGAACCCCGCCCGTCACCGCCACCTTCTCGCGCTCGATGATCTCCATCGCCGCGACGGGATCCCATTTGTACATGAAGACCATGGCCGAGCCGCTCGCGATCGTTGTCATCATGCCCGCGCTGCACGCAGTGACGTGGAACAGCGGAATGACGAGCAGCGAGGTACGCGGCTCCGGCTCGGGCGGCTGTTCGCCGCGGCGCAGAAAGGATCGCGCCGCCGCATAGCCGCCGGAAAAGATGTTGGTGATGATGTTGCGATGTGTGCCCAGCGCCCCCTTGGGGTGCCCGGTCGTGCCGCTGGTGTAGAAGATCGTCGCATCGTCGTCGGGTGCTATCCGCACCTGCGGAAACGCGATCTCGGGCAGGTCGGCCCATGTCTTCGCCCCGCCGATCAGATCCTCGAAATGGCCGAACCGCCCCTCCAGCTTGGCATCGGTACGGCTCACGAAGACGCGTTCGAGCTGCGCCATGTTCCGATAATGCTCGGCCAGCCGCCCGTGCCGCCCCCCGTCAAGGAACAGGATCTTCGCGCCCGAATCGGCGATGCCATATTCCAGTTCGGCGCCCGTCCACCATGCGTTCAGCGGCACGATGATCGCGCCGATGCTGGTCGCGGCGAAGAAGATGACCGGCCATTCGGGCAGGTTGCGCATGGCGAGGCCGACCCGGTCCCCCTTTCCCACCCCCATTTCGCGCAGGCGGGCCGCGAGATGCGCGACCGCACGGTAATTGGCGTCATAGGTGACGCGCTCGTCCTCATAGATGGTGAAGGGCCGTGCTCCATGCGCCCGCGACAACTGGATCAGCGCGGCGAGTGACGGCGGCGCATTCTTCCATACCCGCGTCGGCACGCCGCGAATGTCCACCGTTTCCATCTCGAAGCGCTGTCCCGGCGCACAGAGAATTTCCTGAGCCTGGGCAAGGTCGAGCCTGGGCCAGGATGGATCGAGTTCGATCAGGGGTGCGGTGGCCAAGGCGTCCTCTCTCACGATCTTGAATGTCGGGTTTGCTTCCGCAAGCCGTTTTTACGAACGTTAGTGTTGATTCATGCAGCGCTCAAGGCAATAGATAATGCGAAGAAAACCGGATCGCGCCTCGACCGCGATTCGAACCTGGGGTATGGAAAGCCTGATGACAATCGCACGCGCCGACAAGCATGGTCTCGACAGCGGACGGCTGGCGCGGATCGATGGCTTCGTGAAGGAACGCTATCTCGATTCGGGCAAGCTGCCCAATGCGCAGTTGCTCGTCGCACGCGAAGGCGAGATCGTCCATTTCTCGCATCAGGGCCAAGCGCGCGAAGGCGGCGGGGCAATCGACGAAGGGTCGCTGTTCCGCATTGCGTCGATGACCAAACCGATCACCTCGATCGCGTTCATGATGCTGGTCGAGCAGGGCAAGATCGCGATCGACACGCCCGTTCACCACGTCCTTCCCGAATTCAAGGATATCGGCGTCTATGACGGCGGCGGGGGCGGCGTGCCTTTCGTCACCAGACCGGCGGCGCAGCCCATGCGGATGATCGATCTGCTGCGCCACACCTCGGGTCTCACCTACAGCTTCCAGAACCGCTCGAACATCGACGCGGCGATGCGCGAGGGCAAGCTGGAGAACTGGCATGGCGGACTGACGCTCGACGAATTCGTCGCGGCGATCGCCAAGCTGCCGCTCGAATTCCCGCCCGGCGAGGCGTGGAATTATTCGGTGTCGACCGACATCCTGGGCGCGGTCGTCCAGCGCGTGTCGGGGCTGCCGCTCGACCGGTTCCTGGCCGAGAAGATCTTTCGGCCGCTCGGCATGAACGACACCTTCTTTCAGGTGCCAGCGGACAAGCTCGACCGCCTCACCGATTGCTACACGCTCGCGCCCGGCGAGGGTCGCGTGATGTACGATCGCGGCGAATCTTCCGCCTGGGCGCATATGCCGCGGCTGGTATCGGGCGGCGGCGGGCTCGTGTCGACTGCGCTCGATTATCACCGCTTCTGCACCATGTGCCTGAACGGCGGTGAACTGGACGGCGTGCGCATCGTTGGTCGCAAGACGATCGAACTGATGACGATGAACCACCTGCCGGAAGACTCCGACCTGTCGAGCATGTCGCGATCGATGTTCAGCGAGGCGACGAACGCCGGCGCCGGTTTCGGGCTGGGCTTTGCGGTGACGCAGAACGTGGCGAAATCGATGATCCCCGGCTCGGCGGGCGAATATTATTGGGGCGGGCTGTTCTCGACCGCCTTCTTCATCGATCCGGTCGAACGGCTGCACATGGTCTTCATGACGCAGGTGAGCCCGTCGAACGCCCATCCCATTCGCCGCGAGTTGAAAACGCTGATCTATTCGGCGCTGACGTGAGACGAACACTCACCTTCGCCATTCCCGCGACGGCGGGAATCCAGACGCACAGCGGCAGCGCTTTTGCCGCTCCGTCCGAACAATCTGGATCCCCGCCTTCGCGGGGATGACGGAAAGAATCAGGAGAGCCAGACATGACATCCCCCATCCGCACCGAACGGCACGGCGACATACTCGTCGTCATTTCCGACAACCCGCCCGTGAACGCACTGAGTGCCGCCGTCCGCCAGGGACTGGAAGCCGGCATCAAGGAAGCGCAGGGCGACAGCGCGGTGAAGGCGGTCGTTATCCGCTGCGACGGCAGGACCTTCTTCGCCGGCGCCGACATCACCGAATTCGGCAAGCCGATGCAGGAGCCGGCGCTGCCCATGCTGGTCGACATGATCGAGGCGTGCGACAAGCCCGTGGTCGCCGCGATCCACGGCACTGCGCTCGGCGGCGGGTGCGAGGTCGCGCTCGGCTGCCACTACCGCATCGCCGTGCCCTCGGCGAAACTCGGCTTTCCGGAAGTGAAGCTCGGCCTGCTCCCCGGCGCCGGCGGCACCCAGCGCGCGCCCCGCATCGCCGGCGTTCCGCTCGCGCTCGAAATGACGGCCAAGGGCGATCCGATCCCGGCGCAGAAGGCGAAGGACGCAGGCCTGATCGACCGCCTTGCCGGCGAAGACAGCCTGATCGAGGACGCGCTGGCCTTTGCGGGCGAAGTGATCGGCAAGACCCCGCTGCCGCGCGCCAGCCTTAAGGAGGCAAAGCCCGACCGCCAAGCGGTCGAGGAATTCAGGAAAAAGAACGCCCGCCGCTTCCGCGGCTTCGACGCGCCGGCCGCCAACATCGCCTGCGTCGCCAAGGCCACCGAGGTCCCGTTCCGGGAGGGTATCGAGTTCGAGCGCCAGGAATTCATGAAGCTGATGATGGGCGTGCAATCCGCCGCACAGCGCCACATCTTCTTCGCGGAGCGCAAGGCGCAGAAGATCGACGACGTGCCCGACGATGTCCAGAAGCGCGACATCGCCCGCGTCGGTGTGATCGGCGCCGGCACGATGGGCGGCGGCATTTCGATGAATTTCCTGTCGGCTGGCATCCCCGTTACCATTGTCGAGATGAACCGGGAAGCGCTCGACCGCGGCACCGGCGTCATGCGCAAGAATTACGAAAATACCGCTGCAAAAGGCCGCATCACCGCCGATCAGGTCGAACAGGCGATGGGGCTCCTGAACCCGACGCTCGATTTCGACGCGCTCGCCGACTGCGACCTCATCATCGAGGCGGTCTATGAGGATATGGACGTCAAGAAGGATATTTTCGGCCGGCTCGACAAGACCGCCAAGAAAGGCGCGATCCTCGCCTCGAACACCAGCTATCTCGACATCAACGAGATCGCCGCCAGCACATCGCGGCCCGAGGATGTGCTCGGCATGCACTTCTTCTCGCCCGCCAACGTCATGAAGCTGCTCGAGGTCGTGCGCGGCGACAAGACCGCGAAGGACGTGCTGGCGACCGTCATGGCGCTCGCCAAGAAGATCCGGAAGGTCGCGGTCGTCGCCGGCGTCTGCCACGGCTTCATCGGCAACCGGATGCTGATGCCGCGCCAGGTCGAGGCGCAGAAGCTGCTGATGGAAGGCGCAACGCCGGAACAGATCGACAAGGTTCATGTCGAATTCGGCATGCCGATGGGGCCGTTCCAGATGTCCGACCTCGCCGGCGTCGATATCGGCTGGCACCGCGATCCCGAACGGATCGAGAGCATTCGCGACGCGCTGTGCGCCGAGGGGCGCTGGGGCCAGAAAAGACAGGCGGGCTTTTACGATTATGACGACAGGCGCAATCCGACGCCCAGCCCTCGCGTCGCCGAGATCATCGAGGATTTCCGCAAGAAAACCGGCGCTCGGCAGCACGACGTGACCGAGCAGGAAATCATCGAGCGCACGCTCTATCCCATGGTCAACGAGGGCGCGAAGATCCTCGAGGAAGGCAAGGCCCAGCGCGCCTCCGACATCGATGTGGTGTGGATCTACGGCTATGGCTGGCCGGTCTATCGCGGCGGCCCGATGTTCTGGGCGGACACGGTGGGCCTCAAGACCATCGTAGAGGGGCTGGAAAAGCACGGCTTCGACGTGTCCCCGCTCCTCAGGCAAAAGGCCGAGAAGGGGGAGCGGTTCAATTGATGCACTTCCGCTCCACCCCCGTCATCCCCGCAAAGGCGGCGATCGCGCCGATCGAAGCGCGTGACGGCGCCATCAACGCCGCGCGCCTCGCCGCCGATTTCAGCAGGAACTGACCGATGAGCAGTCTCGAAACTTTCCGCGCCGAAACGCGCGCCTGGCTGAAGGAAAACGTGCCCGCCTCGATGCGCGAGCCGGTACGCAGCGACACCGATATCAACTGGGGCGGCCGCCGCGCGGACTATGCGAAGAACCCCGACCAGAAGTGGTACATGGATGCGATGGCCGAGCGCGGCTGGACGGTGCCCGACTGGCCGACCGAATATGGCGGCGGCGGCCTTTCCCCGGCCGAAACCAAGATCCTGCGCGAGGAGATGCGGCGCATCAAGGCTCGCAATCCGCTCAACAGCTTCGGCATTTCGATGCTCGGCCCGGCGCTGCTCAAATACGGCACCGAGGCGCAGAAGCTGAAACACCTGCCGAAGATCGCGCGCGGCGAAATCCGCTGGTGCCAGGGCTATTCGGAACCGAACGCCGGCAGCGACCTCGCCGGCCTCGCAACCTCGGCCGAAGACCGGGGAGACCATTTCCTCGTCAACGGACAGAAGGTCTGGACCAGCTATGCCGACAAGGCCGACTGGATCTTCTGCCTCGTCCGCACCGACAGGACCAGCAAGCAGGGCGGCATCAGCTTCCTCCTGTTCGACATGGAATCGGAAGGCGTTTCGACCAGGCCGATCCTGCTCATTTCCGGCTACTCGCCCTTTTGCGAAACCTTTTTCGACAATGTGAAGGTGCCGAAGGAGAATCTGGTCGGTGAACTCAACAAGGGCTGGGACGTCGCCAAATATCTGCTCGGCCATGAGCGCGAGATGATTTCCGGCATGGGATTGCAGTCGAGCGGCGGCAATCCGCTGGTCGACGGCGCGATCGCCATGGTCGGCCTGGACGAAAGCGGCCGCCTCGCCGACCCGCTGCTACGCGCGCAGATCGCGCTGTTCGAGGTGCGCGCCAAGGCATTCTCCGCCATGTCCGAACGTTTCATCGACGAGCTGAAAGCCGGCAAGGCGCATCCCGCGCAGCCCTCGATGATGAAATATTACGGCACCGAGCTGAACAAGACGCGCCACGAGCTGATGATGGCGGCGGGCGGTTCGGACGCGCTCGAATGGGACAGCATGCAATCGAACGGCGGAGCGGCGGCGCGCGCATGGCTGCGCACCAAGGGCAATTCGATCGAGGGCGGAACGAGCGAGATCCAGCTCAATATCATCGCCAAGCGGATATTGGAGCTGCCGAGCCAATAAGCCTTCTCCCCTTCAGGGGAGAGGGTTGGGAAAGGGGCAGTCTCAACAAAAACAATGGGCCGGAATAGAGAGACTGCCCCTCTCCCCGGCCCTCTCCCCGCAAGCGGGGAGAGGGAGTAATAAAATGCCCCTCTATCTCAACGACGAACAGACCATGCTTGCCGATACCGCGCGGGATTTCGTCGCCCAACACGCTCCGGTAAAGCACCTGCGCAGCCTGCGCGACACGAGCGACCCGACCGGCTTCAGCCGCGACTTGTGGAAACAGTTCGCTGAAATGGGCTTCACCGGCATCCTGATCCCGGAGGGGGACGGCGGCCTGGGCCTCGGCCATATCGAAGCGGGCGTGGTGTTGGAGGAAATCGGCCGCAACCTCTCCCCCTCGCCCTTTCTGGCAACCTCGGTGGCGGCAGTGGCGGCGCTCAACCATTCCGCTCAGCGCGACCGCTGGTTTTTCGGCATCGTCTCGGGCGAAACCGTCGCCGCCATCGCGGTTGATGAAAAAGCGAAACACGGCACCGGGATCGCGATGCGGGCCGAGCGTTCGGGCAACGGGTTCCGACTGACCGGCACCAAACAATTCGTCGCCCACGGCCATGTCGCCGACCTGATCCTCGTCGCCGCCCGCACCGCGGGTTCGGCGGAAGACGAACAAGGCATCACCCTCTTCGCGGTGCCAAAGGACGCCGCGAATCTTTCGGCCGACCCGCGCCGCCTCGCCGACTCCAGCCTCGCTGCGCATCTCACCTTCGACGGGGTGGAGGTCGATGCCGATGCCGTTATCGGCGAAGTCGATCAGGGTTCCCTCCCGCTCAAGGCGCTGCTCGCCGCCGGCCGCACCGGTGCGTCGGCCGAAATGCTGGGCGTCGGCGGCGGCGCGGCCGACATGACGGTCGCCTATCTGAAGGAGCGCAAGCAGTTCGGCGCGCACATCGGCAGCTTCCAGGCGCTCCAGCACCGCGCCGCGCACGTCTATGCGGAGATGGAAGTCGCCCGCGCCGCCGTGCTGAAAGCGCAGCAACTGCTCGACGCCGGCTCCGACGAAGCGGAAACCGCCGTGTCGGTCGCCAAGGCGACGACCGCGCTCGCAACCACGTTGTCGGTGCAGGAAGGCGTCCAGATGCACGGCGGCATCGGCATGACCGACGAATATGACATCGGCTTCTACATGAAGCGCGCGCGCGTCCTTGCCGAACTGTTCGGCGATGCCAATTATCATGCCGATCAACTGGCACGCGCAGCAGGATATTGATGGCAGACGCACCCGCAAAACCGACCACGCCCGAAGCACTCACGAAGCAGCTTGTCGAGTTGCTCGATGTCGAGGAGATCGATACCGACCTGTACCGCGGCGCGCGCCAGCCGGGTGGCGTCGGCCGCGTCTTCGGTGGTCAGGTGATCGCGCAGGCGCTCCAGGCGGCGCAGCGTTCGACCGACGAGCACGGCAAGATCGCCCATTCGCTTCATGCCTATTTCATGCGGCCGGGCAATGAGGATTATCCGATCATCTACCGCGTCGTGCGCGATTTCGAAGGGCGCAGCTTCGCCACGCGCCGCGTGATCGCGATGCAGCGCGGCAAGCCGATCCTCAACATGGCCGCCTCGTTCCAGGCGCCGGAAGACGGACTGCATCACCAGGACACGATGCCCGACGTGCCCGGCCCCGACGACCTCAAGTCCGAAACCGAGCTGCGCGCCGAGATCGAGGACCGGGTCCCGGAACGGATGCGCGCCTTCTTCCTGCGCCCGCGCCCGATCGAGATCCGGCCGGTCAACCCGCGCAACTGGTTTTCGCCCGACAAGTGCGAGCCGGTCCAGCATAGCTGGTTCCGCGTCTCGTCCGCGCTGCCCGACGACCCGGCGATGCACCGCGCGATGCTCGCTTATGCCTCCGACATGGCGCTGCTCGGCACGGCGATGTTGCCGCACGGTATCAATTGGCTGACCAACCGGATGCAGACCGCCAGCCTAGACCACGCGCTGTGGCTGCACGAAGGATTCCGCGCCGACGAATGGCTGCTCTATTCGTGCGACAGCCCGTGGTCGGGCCATGCCCGCGGTTTCAACCGCGGCCGCATCTTTGCCGCCAACGGAACGCTGGTCGCCGATGTGACGCAGGAAGGGCTGATCCGCCTGCGCGAATAGCCTGCTGTCAGTCGCGCTCGGCCTGCACATTGGCTAGTCCCGCCGGCATGGCGAAGCGGACTCGTTCGACACAGCCGACGCGATTCACGTCACTTTTGCCAAGCCTGCCCTGGGCGATGATCTCGCGCGCCGCGTCGCCGAACGCGTCGGCTGGCTCGCTCGCCAACACCTCGACATCGCCCGTGTCGCCCCAGGGGGCGACATCGAAGCGTATGATCGCCCATCCCTCGATCCCGCGTCTGCGGAATGCGTTCGGATAGTGTTGCGCCAACGAGGGCAGATGGTCCCACTCCCCCTCGGCCACGCATGTATCCGCCGCGGAAAACCGCGCTCCGGACGGCATTTCTGGTGCGGGTACGGCCGGCGTCCCGCCGCGCCAGAAGAAATAGCGGCAGCCATGATAGGCCTTGCCGCTTACAAACCGCCATTTCCGCATCGCCTGCAGGCCCGCCTCGTTCAGCTCCCGATTTCCATCCGATCCGATCAGCGCCACGTTGCGCGGCTTGCCGTCGGCGGTCGTGTCGAAGGTGAAGAAGCTGGTCGACAGCCGCCCCGGCTCCTGCTCGACATCCTTGAAGTCGGGATAGACGGTCACACGCCGCGCGGGACGTTCGTCGTTGCAGTTCGATTCCTCCGGCGCGAAGGACGGCCATACGTTCAAGCCGGGCCCGCCGATGTTCGGCAGGGCCGCATAACGCATCGCTTCGCCCCGCGGGGCAGCGTCGGGCGCATAGGCCTGCGGCACGAAGGTGACGGTGCAGTCGCCGCGCGCCTGCCCGGGCTCGAAGCGCCACGCGGCCAGGGAAGCAGCGACGTCCGTGTGTGAATTCCGCCTGCTCCGGTCATCCGCTTCGGCGATGCCCAGCGGCCGGCCCGTTCGCGAAATCCGGAAGGAAAGCCTTCGCGGCGACAGCGCGTCATCGCTCCGCCCGCGGATGAAGGCGCCGTTCGGCACCACCGGCTCGCGCCACAGCGGCGTCACGCCTTCGCCGCCGCAGCGCACGGCGCCGGACGTGTAGGTGATCAGCCGCTGTCCCGCACGCCCCGGCGCAACGGGCGCCGCCGGCGGCTGCTGAAAAAGCGAGGAGGCGAGCAAAGCCAATGCGATAGCCATGGCGCAGCCTCGCCCTCATTTATGACAATGTAAAGGCTGTCCGACCGCGCTGCCTGCAGCGGCAGGCCAGCTAAACCGCCGTCTTGCCAAATTGCTGGCGCGTCACCGGATGGCTGGAGGACAGGCCGCTATCGACAGCGATCGCCTGTCCATTGAAGTACCTGGCGGCATCGGAGGCGAGGAACGCGACGACCTCGGCCTGTTTTCGGCTGGAAATCATCACCTTCGCCCCCGCTCGCCGAGCGCCACGGCCGCCGCCCTGCCGATCCTCCGCGAAGATCCGGTGATGATCGCGGCTTTGCCGGTCAGGTCGAACAGTCCCATTCACCTTCTCCGTTCGTGTCGAGCGAAGTCGAGGCACGTCGCCACATCCCGTTCCTCGACGTCGCTCGGAACGAACGGGATCGAATCTGCTACTCAGCCCCCGCCTTCCTTGCGAACTCCCACGCCGCTTCGGCCAGCCCCGGCACGCGTGCAGCCGTCGCCGCCGCCTTTGCATTCGATGCGTTGCCGTCGAGCCAGCGCTTCTTGATCCCCTGCACGATCCCCATCAGGCGGAAGAGATTGTAGGAAAAATACCAGTTGAGATCGGGCACCCCGTCGCGGCCGGTCCTCTCGCAATAGCGTTCGGTCACTTCCTCCAGCGTCGGGATGCCCGTTTCCGGTCCCGTTCGTCCCATCACGCCCGAACGCCCCTCCGGCTCGGTCACCCAGTTCATCGCGAAATAGGCGAAGTCGGCAAGCGGATCGCCCAGGGTCGAAAGCTCCCAGTCGAGCAACGCCAGGATATTAGGTGCGTCGGGCGCGAAGATCATGTTGTCGATGCGGTAATCGCCGTGGACGATCGCGGTGCGGTCCTGCTTCGGCACCGTGCGCGGCAGAAAGTCGATCAGCTTTTCCGCCGCTTCGATCTCGTCGGTCTGGCTGGCGCGATACTGTCGCGTCCAGCGCCCCACCTGCCGCTCGAAATAATTGCCCGGCTTGCCGTAATCGCCGAGCCCTGCCGCCACGTAATCGATCGTGTGCAACCGGGCGAGCGTGTCGATCATCGCGTGGTAGTGCGCGGTTCGCTCGGGCGGCGTCAGGCCGGGCAGCGTTCCGTCCCAGATCGTGCGTCCTTCGACCAGTTCCATGACGTAGAACATCGATCCGATCACCGAATCGTCCGAGCACAGGCCGAAATAGGGCCTGGGCACGGGAAATCCCGTCGGATGGAGCGCCGCGATTAGGCGATATTCCCGGTCCACGGCATGGGCGGAGGGCAGCAACTTGCCGAACGGCTGGCGTCTCAGAACGTAGCGCCGGCCCGGCGTATCGACCCGATAGGTCGGGTTCGACTGGCCGCCCTTGAACTTGGCGAGACTTACGGGACCGGAAAATCCCGGCATCCGGGCCTTCATCCAGCGTTCCAGCGCGGACATGTCGACGGGGTCATCCGGCGGCACGGCCATGGTCCCGGTCATCGGAGTGTTGGCCTGCTCGCTCACGAGAAGTCGATCACGGAGCGTACCGCGCTCCCTTCGCGCAGCCTGTCGAAGGCGCCATTGACGTCCTCGAGCCGGATCGTCTCGGCGACCATCGAGTCGAGGTCGAGCTTGCCGTCGAGGTACATCTGCACCAGCCGCGGCAGGTCGGTCGGGAATTGCGTCGAGCCCAACAGCGAACCTTGCATCTTCTTGCCCGTCAGAAAGCTCGGCCCCGCTATGCTCACGCTGTTTCCCGGCGCGATCATGCCGAGAATCGTCGCCGTGCCGCCGCGTCGCAGGATATTCCAGGCAAGCTCCGCCGTGTCCGATCGCCCCACCGCCTCGATCGCGTAATGGGCGCCGCCCTCGGTGAGTGTGAGTACCTGCCTGACGAGATCGCCGGCATTGGCGTCGAAACTGTGCGTCGCGCCCATTTTCTCGGCGAGCGCACGCTTTTCCGGCACCGGGTCGATCGCAACGATCCGCCCCGCCCCCGCGATCTTAGCCGCGTTGATCGCCGACAAGCCGATGCCGCCCGCGCCGATTACCGCGACGCTCTCGCCGGGCTTGACCTTGCTGTCGTTGAACACCGATCCCGCGCCGGTAATCACTGCGCAGCCGAGCAGCGCCGCGCGGTCCAGCGGCATTTCCTTCGCGATCGCGACGCAGGCATTTTCATGCACCAGCATCATTTCGGCAAAGGCCGACAGGTTGAGGAACTGCGTTACCGGCGTACCATCGGCCAGCCTGATCCGCGGTTCGGCATCCTTCGCCCGCTTGGTCGCCGGATTGACGCATAGCGACGGACGTCCGGTCGTGCAGAACTCGCAACTGCCGCAGAAGACGGTGAAGAAGGTAATGATATGATCGCCGACCTTCAGATTGGCGACGTCGCTTCCCACCGCCTCGACCACGCCCGCCGCTTCGTGGCCCGGCACCGTCGGCACCGGATGCGGGAACGCGCCGTCGACGAAGTGCAGGTCCGACCGGCACACGCCGCACGCGATCGTGCGGATCAGCACCTCGCGCGGCGCCGGATCGGACAGCTTGATGTCCTCGATGGAAAGCGGCTGCTTCGCCTTGTGCAATATGGCTGCCTTCACGCCAACTCCTCTCGATCCGCTCGCCCCAAACCTGTCGTGGGGCAATCGTTCACCGTTGGTTCGATAAAGTGCCGGGCTTCGACAGGCTCAGCCCAAACGGTTGCTATGCTCCAGCTCCGCCGACCCAACTTGAACTCGCCGCATCTCAAGCACGGCTGCCTTCACGACCATTCCTCTCATTCCGCTTGCCCCGAGCTTGTCGAAGGGCTGTTCTTCCTTTCACCGTCGCGAAAAAGGGCGGGGTTTCGACCAGCGCAGCCCGAACGATCGCTGTGACCTAGCTCGGCCGATCCACCTTTAACTCGCCATATTTCCCGAATTCGGCGCGTGCTATGGCGCGGTTGTGAACCTCGTCGGGCCCGTCGGCCAAACGCAACGTGCGGACATTCGCCCAGGCGCTCGCCAGGGCGAAATCGCCCGACACGCCCGCGCCGCCATGCGCCTGGACCGCATCGTCGAGGATCTGCAGCGCCATGGCCGGCGCCTGCACCTTAATCATCGCGATTTCCTGTCTGGCCGCCTTGTTGCCCGCCTTGTCCATCATGTCCGCGGCCTTGAGGCAGAGAAGTCGCGTCATCTCGATATCGATGCGCGCGCGGGCGATACGCTGTTCCCATACCGAATGATCGGAAATGCGCTTGCCGAACGCAATGCGCGACACCAGCCGCCCGGCCATCGCCGCGATCGCCTCCTCCGCGACGCCGATGGTGCGCATGCAATGGTGGATGCGTCCCGGCCCCAGCCGCCCCTGCGCGATCTCGAACCCGCGCCCCTCGCCCAGCAGGACATTGCCGACCGGCACGCGCACGTCCTTCAGCACCACCTCGCCGTGCCCGTGCGGCGCGTGGTCATAGCCATAGACGCTCAGCATCCGTTCGATCGTGACACCCTCGGCATCGAGCGGCACGAGGATCTGCGAATGTTGCGCATGGCGCGCGGCGTCGGGGTTGGTCTTGCCCATGACGATGGCGATCTTGCAGCGCGGATCGCCGGTGCCGCTCGACCACCATTTGCGGCCGTTGATGACATAGTGATCACCGTCGCGGACCATCGACGTCTCGATATTGGTGGCATCCGACGATGCCACCGCCGGTTCGGTCATCAGAAAGGCGGAGCGAATCTCGCCCTCCATCAGCGGCCGCAACCACCGCTCCTTCTGTTCGCGCGTGCCGTAGCGGTGAAGCACCTCCATATTGCCGGTATCGGGCGCGGAGCAGTTGAAGCATTCGCTCGCCCAGCCGATCCGGCCCATCTCCTCGGCGCATAGCGCATATTCGAGATTGGTGAGCTGCTCGCCCTCGAAGACAAAGCTGTCATCGACATGCTGCTGTCCCGAATCCGGCGGCATGAAGAAATTCCACAGCCCTTCGCGCCTGGCGAGAGCCTTCACTTCCTCGACGACCGGAATCACCTTCCAGCGCTCGCCCTCGCGCACCTGAGCGGCATAGTCGTCCTGGCGCGGCCGGATATGCGTGTCGATGAACGCCCGCACCCGATCCCGGAAACAGGTTTCCCGCTCGGTGAGGGTGAAATCCATCGCATCTCTCCATGGTCGGCCGTTCGCGGCCCTTCCATCTCCGCTTAGACCGTACCCGATATTCGGTAAACCCGCATCGAACATCTTTCCATGCCTTGTCCGACGCTGCGAAACCCTGTCGGTTCGCGGGCACAAAAAATGCTGTCGCTTCGAACCCGTTTTGCTAAACTGGACATATGACTGCAGCGGAGGCTGCCGCACCGGCGGCGGAAAAGGGGACCAAGCGTTTTCAGGCCAAGCGGGATGCCATCCTCGCCGCGGCCGCGGACGCGATCAACGAACAGAGCGCGAAGGGCATGACCTTCGCCGACGTGGCGCGCCGCGTCGGGCTGAACACCACCAGCGTCACCTATTATTTCAAGCGCAAGGAAGACCTGGCGGCGGCGTGTTTCGACTATACGCTCGACTACCTGCAATCCATGCTCGACGAGGCGATGGCGGAGCCCACGCCGGAACAGCGGGTCGACAGGCTGCTTTCGACCAACATGGCCCGGCTGGCGCGCATCGAGCGCGGCGAGGAAACCTCCTACGCCATCCTGTCCGACCTCCGCGCGATGGAAGGACCGGTCAAGAATGAACTGCTGCGCAAATGGCAGCGCGTATTCCGCACCGCGCGCCAGTTGTGGGGCGAGGAGAAATCGCGCGAGCACAAGGATCTGCTGGGCGCCCGCGCCCATGTCCTGCTGGAGAACATCTTCTGGCTCGCCGCCTGGCTCGACCGCTACGCGCTCGACCAGTATGACCGGGTGGAGGCGCGGCTGATGGACGTGTTCCGCTATGGCATCGCCCCGGCCGACGCGAAATGGCAGCCGAACCTGCTGAACGTCGCGTATGAAGAGCCGGAGCCGGGCCGCGAATCCTTCCTCGTCGCGGCCACCCGCCTCATCAACGAACTGGGCTATCGCGGCGCGTCGGTGCAGAAGATCGCCTCGGAACTGAACGTGACCAAGGGCAGTTTCTATCACCATCTCGACGCCAAGGATGATCTGGTGATCGAATGCTACAAGCGCAGCTTCGACACTATTGCGGAGGCGCAGCGAGAGGCCGATGCCGGCGGCGGCACGCACTGGCAGCGCCTGTCGAGCATGATCGCGACGTTGCTCGACGTGCAGTTTTCCGAACATGGCCCGCTTCTGCGCACGACGGCATTGTCCGGCCTGCCGTTGCGTGCGCGCCAGGGCATGATCGACCGCTCCAATCGCATCGCCCGGCGGTTCGCCGGCACGATTATCGACGGCATCAGCGAAGGCTCGATCCGCGCCATCGACCCGCTGGTCGCCAGCCAGGCGCTGATGGCGGCGCAAAATGCCGCCTTCGACCTGCGCAAATGGGCCTCGACGATGGAGCGCGAGCGCGCGGTCGCGCTTTACGCCTCGACCATCGCCTTTGGCATGTTCGACGACCGCATCCTGGATGCGTGACCCCTCCCGTTCACGGGGACGAGACACGGGCGGATTCGCGGCCAATGGTACGAATCCGCTCGGTGCAACGCGCGGGGCAGGTGATTTCCCGATGAGGTGCCTCACTGCCTATGTGCTCCTGGCGGCGCTTGCGACCTGGGTTCCTGCTTTCGCAGGAACACGATTCCATGCGGGTAGGGAACCGCACTAGCCGTCCCGCGCCGCTTCAGCAGCACGCCCGCCCGCCAATAGTGAAAGATCGCCCCCGGATCAGAATTTGCCGCGCACCGTGACGCCATAGGTCCGCGGTTCGGCGAGATAGGCCGAATAGGTCTGCTGCGACGCCACAAATGGCGTGTTGAATGCGACCTGCGTATATTGCGTATCGAACAGGTTTTGCGCCCAGGCCTCGATCGACCAGGCCTGGTCCGGCCCGCGCAGCCCGATCCTGGCGTTCACAACGGTATAGCTGTCCTGCTCCTTGCCATAGAGCAAATCAGACCCGGTATTGTAGTCGTCGACCGTGCGCGCGTTCACGTAGAACAGCCCCGACAGCCCCGAATTTCCGATCGGCGGCGTGTAGGACAGCGAGGCCGTACCCGTCAGCTCGGGCGCGTTCGACAGATTGTCGCCGGGCAGCAGCCGCAGCGCCGGATCGAGCGGCGCGCCGTTGTTGGTGCCGATCAGGTCGTGGCGATATTTGGTGTCGGCATAGGTGATGCCCATCGTCACGCTGAGGTCGCGCACCGGCGTAATCGCGCTTTCCAGCTCTACGCCCTGCGAGATCACGCCCGGCCGAACGTCGTCGGGTGAGCAGGACCCGGTGGAAGCGTCGGCGTCCGTGTCGCCCCCGTTTAAATCCGTCGAACAGGCGTTGATGTTCTGCACCAGGAACACCGATCCGTTGAAGGTGTTCAACTGGAAATTGTCGAATTCCTCGCGGAACGCGGCGATGCCGAAGCTGAAATTGCGCCCGCCATATTTCGCGCCGACTTCATAGGCGTTCACCGTTTCCGCGCCGAATTGCAGATTGGCGGTCGAACCGTTGGTCGCCGGGTTGAACAGCGGATTGCCGAGCGCCGACCGATCGAGATTGAATCCGCCCGCCTTGTAGCCGCGCGAATAGCTGGCATAGACCATCCAGTCCTCCACCGGTCGGTAGGACACGACCGCCGTGCCGGTGAATTCGTCCTCCTTGCGCTTGTCCGACAGTTCCAGGCCATCCAGTTCGGACGTCGAATTGCCCTGGCACGACAGCGAGATGATGCCCCCCGCCAGCGGCGCCAGCGCGGCATTGGCGAGTAGCGGCGACAAAAGGTCGCGATTGATCGGGCAATAGATGTTGTCGTTGGTGAAGGAGGAGTGGAAATCCTTGGTCTCGTTCGTGTACCGCACGCCCAGCGTGACATCCAGCTTGTCGGTGACATGGAAGATGTTGTGGGTGAACAGCGCGAAATTCTCGCTGTCCTGATTATAGATGTCGACGTCCGAGCCCAGGTCGTTGATCTGCGCCAGCGTGTCGAGCCCGGCGAAGATCAGCGGCGTGGCCGGGCCGAACGCGCCCGCGCCGCCATTGGCCGCGGACAGGATGGCGCGGCCCGTCGCGCTCAGGCAGCCGGTGCTCGTGGGTGATGCCAGCGCCGGGTTGACCGCGTTGACGATCCGGCACGGCGCGAACGCGCCATATTGGTTGCCGAAGCGCAGATTGTCCCGCACCTCCAGCTTTTCGTTGGCGTAATAGGCGCCGACCAGCCAGTCCAGCTTGTCCCCGAACAGCGTGCCCGAAAGCCGAAACTCCTGTGAAAATGTCTTGAACGCCCGCGCCCCGCCATTTTCGTTCGGCGCACGGTACAGGATGTCGACCTGCGTATAGTCGGTATCCGACCCCTGGAAGTTGGAATATTCGCGGTACGCCGTGATCGAGGTCAGGTTGACGTCGCCGAACTCGAAATCGCCCTGCAGCGAGACGCCGTAATCCTCGGTCTGGCCGGCGAAGGAACGGCCGGGTGACATATAGATGTCGCGGTCGAAGGTGCTCTGATTGAGCGCGCGCGGATCCTGCCCCAGGCCGAGCAGGATCGGGATGATCGGATTGGCCGTGCTGGTCAGTGCGGGCGTCTGCGTACCGGGATAATCGAATGGCGCGTTGTTGGTATCGAGAACCGAAATATCGTCCGCAAGGCGCGCGAGCGGCGCAAATTCCGGCTGGACGAAGGTGGCCGCGCAGCAGGCTTCGTCCTTTTTCGAATAGTCGCCGACCAGCCGCAGCCGGATGGCCGAACTCGGCTCGAACAGCAATTGGCCGCGAACCAGATACCGGTCCTTGTTGTTGACGTCGGTATCGTTGACGACATCGGTATAGAAGCCGTCGCGCTTGGCATAGACGCCGTCGATCCGCGCCGCGAGCGTCTCCGTCAGGGGCGCGTTGACGCCTGCTTCGAACCGGTAATGGTCGTAATTGCCGTAGCTGGCCGAACCATAGCCCGAAAAGTCGAATTCCGGCGGCGCGGTATAGATGCTGATAAGCCCGGCCGACGAGTTGCGCCCGCCCAGCGTGCCCTGGGGACCGCGCTGGATCTCGACCCGGTCGATCGGCCCCAGTTCGCCCAGCGCATTGCCGCTGCGCGAACGATAGACACCGTCGATGAAGACCGCGACCGAGCTTTCCAGGCCCGGATTGTCGCCAACGGTGCCGATTCCGCGGATGCGCGCCGATCCATTCGCTTCGTTACCCGTCGAGGACACCAGCAGCGACGGCGCGAGCTGATTCAGCTCGCGAATGTCGCTGGCTCCCGATTTCTCCAGGCTCTCGGCATTTACCGCCGAAATGGCGACCGGCACGTCGGCCAGCACCTGACGGCGTCCCTGCGCGGTGACAATGATGTCCTGCGACATCGGTGGATTGGCCTCATCCCCGGCAAGCGGCGTTCCCGTTTCGCCCTGCGCCGACGGTTCGGCGGCTGCCTGCCCGGCGTCGTCCGTGTCCTGTGCATGCACGGGCGCGGCGAGCGCGAGCATGAGCGCCGAGCCCGCGCAGGCCGAAAGAAGCGTCGGCTTAAGCATCATTCCTCTCCCATTGGCCGCAACATCGTTGTGCTGCATACCCTATGCTCGAATAGAGCCTGCAATCGGGCTCGCGTCAAGACATGTCGAACGCCGTATATCGCCCTGAAATACTGCACGTATCCGAAATACAACACCCGACGATGGGAGGTTGGCCGGACTAAACCGAATTTCAGAAACAGTGGATCAGGAACTACTCAGCCAATGAGCGCACCTTCAACGACGGCGGGGAACTTCGCCGCCAGCCATTCGCGCCCGCCTGCGGAAGGCGCCGCCGGTCGACGAGCGCCTCGACATCGGGTGCGGTGGCGATCGCGCTCTCCTCGAACGTATCGCGCGGGGCAGCGCACATCACCTTATTTGAGGGTTTGGCACGGCGGGCCATGCGTCACGCGGTAAAACATCCTCTCCGTCAAAGACGATCCGAGCGCCGCCGCGCCTTGCCTCGATCGCGACTCTTCCCATGTTTCGCGGACGCTTCACTGCAAGGGACACACCTATGATCGATCTGCATTACTGGCCGACGCCCAACGGCCACAAGATCACGATGCTCCTGGAAGAGACCGGCCTCGACTATGACATCCACCCGGTGAACATCGGCGCGGGCGATCAGTTCAAACCCGATTTCCTCAAGATCGCACCCAATAACCGCATGCCGGCGATCGTCGACCGCGATCCCGTCGGTGGCGGCGACCCCGTCGCCATCTTCGAATCGGGTGCGATCCTGATGTATCTGGCGGAAAAGACCGGCAGATTCCTCCCCAGCGACATGCGCCGGCGCTATCAGGTCATCCAGTGGCTGATGTGGCAGATGGGCGGCCTCGGCCCGATGGCGGGCCAGAACCACCATTTCAACAGATATGCGCCGGAGAAGATTCCCTACGCCATCGACCGCTATGTCAACGAGACCAACCGGCTGTACGGCGTGCTCGACCGCCAGCTCGAGGGCCGCGATTTCATCGCCGGCGATTATTCGATTGCCGACATGGCCTGCTATCCCTGGATCGTGCCACACGAAGCGCAAGGGCAGGACCTGAACGACTTCGCCAATGTGAAGCGCTGGTTCGACGCGATCCATGACCGCCCCGCCACGCTCGCCGCCTATGCCAAGGGCGAGGAGATCCGCCCGGCGAGCGAGAGCGGGATGACGGACGAGCAGAAGAGGATCCTGTTCGGCCAGACGGCGAAATCATCGGACCGATAAGCCACAGCAGCGGCCGACCTCCGCCCCACCGGGAGAACCGCTTGCGACAATTTGCGACACTTTTCCGAACGCCTGACAAACTCGCGCGACAACCTTCCCCCAGAAAGGGCACCGAAGCGCAAGCATAGCGCTCTCGGAAAGGATTATCGCAGTCATGAAGAAGTTGATCATTTCGGCCGCACTCGCCGCCACGTCGCTGACCGGCGTCGCTGTCGCGGCGCAGCAGCAGCCCGCGCCCGCCGGTCGCCATCATTTCGGCCCGGACGCCAACAAGGACGGCATCGTCACCCGCGACGAAGCCATCGCCGCGGCCGATGCCCGGTTCGCCCGCCAGGACGCCGACAAGGACGGCCAGCTCTCGGCGGACGAGATGGGACGCCACCACAAGGGCATGCGCGGCCATCACCGCAAGCATGGCGGTCGCTGGATGAAGCGGCTCGACACCAATGGCGACGGCCAGCTCTCCGACGCGGAGCGTCAGGCGGGCAAGGCCAGGATGACCGCGCGGCTCGATACCGACGGTAACGGCACTGTCTCGGCCGAGGAAAAGCAGGCCGCCCGCGCCAAATGGCAAGAACATCGCGGCAAGCGCGGCCACGGCGGGATGCACGAACGCATGATGCAGCGCTTCGACGCCAACAAGGACGGCGCGCTGTCGGATACTGAAAAACAGGCTGCCAAGGCGCAGTTCGAGGCGCGCCGCGACCAGATGCGCGAGCGAATGATGGCGAAGCTCGACACCGACGAGAACGGCACCATCAGCCAGGCCGAATTCCGCGCGGCCGCGATGGATCGCTTCGCCAGGGCCGACGCCAACAAGGACGGCCGCATCGACAAGGCCGAACACGACGCGGTCCGCGCGAAGATGAAGGCCCGCGACCAAATGCGCGACCGCAACGGCCCGCCGCCTCCGCCGCCCGCCGATTAAGTCTCCTCCCCGACCTGCCGGGCGAGTGCTCCCTGCTCGCCCGGCCCTCTTTTCGTTTCCCCCGTTTATGGCTACCGCGAGCGATATGGCTGAAACCCCGCACCTGCTGCTGGTAGACGACGAGCGCTCCATCCGCGAACCGCTCGCCCAGTTCCTGACCAAACAGGGTTTCCGTGTGACGCAGGTGGGCGATGCCGCCACCGCGCGCGACCGCCTCAACGCCTATGCGATCGACCTCGTCGTCCTCGACATCATGATGCCGGGCGAAGACGGCCTGTCGCTATGCCGCCATATCCGCGCGACCAGCGAGACGCCGGTCATCCTGCTCACCGCCCGATCGGAAGAGACCGACCGCATCGTCGGGCTGGAAATGGGCGCCGACGATTATGTCGTGAAGCCTTTCTCCCCGCGCGAACTCGCCGCGCGCATCAAGGTCGTGCTGCGCCGCCTCGCCGCCGGCGGGACACGCCAGAATGCGCCCGAGGCCGGCGCCTATTCCTTCGCCGGTTGGGTGCTGAAGACGGGGGAACGCGCGCTCGTCGATCGCGAGGGTGTTTCGGTCCCGCTGTCGACGGGGGAGTTCAATCTGCTCCTCGCGCTGGTGCAGCGACCGCGCCAGGTGCTGACCCGCGACCAGCTTCTCGACCTCACCCAGGGGCGCGAAGCTGCCGCGTTCGACCGCGCCATCGACAATCAGGTCAGCCGCCTGCGCAAGAAGATCGAGGCCGATCCCAGGGATCCGGCGATCATCAAGACGGTGTGGGGCGGCGGCTATACGCTGGCGGCGGAGGTGACGCGGCTGTGACCCGCTCACTCTGGCCGCGCAGCCTGCCGGGCCAGCTCATGCTGCTGGTCGCGATCCTGCTGTTCGTGGCCCAGGCGATCAACTTCGCCCTGCTCCTCAACGGCCGTCGCCAGCTTCGCTACGCCCAGTTCACCGTGCCCGCCGTCAACCGCGTGATCGATTCGATGGAAAACCTGCGCTCGGGCGAACCGGTCGTCGACCGTCGCGGCCTGCGCCAGACCCGCATCGACACGAGGAGCCGCATCCCCGTGACCCATCACGACGCGCCGAAGGTCGAGCAGGGCATCCGCGACGGCCTGGCCGAAGCGAACCTCACCGCCGGCGCGATCGCCACCGAAATCCGCGACCTGCGCGCCGACGACCCGCGCCTGCGCCATCGTCACAGCCGCCGGGCCGAGCGCCTGCGCCGTGTCGGCACCGAGTTGCGCATCGCCGTCGAAGTCCCCGGCAGCGGTTGGCTGAACGTCCGCACCCCCTGGCCGGACAGCAGCAATTTCATCTTCTGGCAGCTCATCGCCCAGACGCTGGTCATCTATCTCGTCACCCTGATCCCGATGTTCTGGATCGGCCGTCGCATCGCCCGTCCGCTGCGCGACCTGGCGACCGCCGCGCGCACCTTCGATCCCTCTACCCCCGGCACCGATGTCGAGGAACGTGGCCCCGGCGACGTTCGCGCGGTGATCATCGCCTTCAACCAGCTTTCCGACCGCGTCGCCGCCATGCTGGACGAAAAGGACCGGATGCTGGGCGCGATCGGCCACGACCTGCGGACACCGCTGGCCGCGCTTCGCGTGCGCATCGAATCGGTCGAGGACGATGGCGACCGCGCGAAGATGGCCGACACCATCGACGAAATGAACCGAACGCTCGACGACATCCTCTCGCTCGCCCGGCTCGGCCGCCCCAGCGAACCCGCCACGCAGGTCGACCTGTCGGCGCTGGTCGATGCGGTAGTGGAGGATTTCCGCGATATCGGCGCCGACGTGACGGCGGAGGAAACGCCGCGCATCCTCGTCCGCATTCGCCCGTCGCTGATGCGTCGCGCACTGCGCAACCTCATCGAGAATGCGGTCAAATATGCCGGCGCGGCCGAGGTCGCGCTGAATCAGGATGACGGCCATGTCGGCATCGCCGTCGCCGATCGCGGCCCCGGCATCCCCGACGACAAGCTCGCCGCCGTGTTCGATCCCTTCACCCGGCTGGAAAGTTCGCGCAACCGCGAAACCGGCGGCATCGGCCTGGGCCTCGCCCTCGCCCGGGCAATCGTGCGGGAGGCGGGCGGCGAGATCGTACTCGCCAACCGCGACGGCGGCGGTTTGGTCGCCACCATTCGCCTGCCGAAACGGCCCGCCTGACATGACGGCGGGAACTCTCTGCCCGTACGAAGCGATAATTGACCGACGATGATCAAGGTCGCGAGCTACAATACGCACAAGTCGATCGGCACCGATCGCCGGCGCGATCCCGAACGCACGCTGCATGTCCTGAACGAGATCGACGCCGACGTGATCGCGCTGCAGGAGGCCGACCGCCGTTTCGGCAGGCGGATGAGCGTCATCGCCCCGCATCTGCTGGAGGAACATACCGACTGGAAACCGGTGCCCGTGACCATGCGCCCGATGAGCATGGGCTGGCACGGCAATGTGATCCTGGTGCGTAAAGGTGCGCATATCCTCGATTGCGAGCCGATCCACCTGCCCGCGCTGGAACCGCGCGGCGCGGTGATGGCCGATCTCCGCGTGAATGGCGTCCCTTTGCGCATCATCGGCATGCATCTCGACCTTTCCGGCCTCTGGCGGCGGCGGCAGGCGCACGCCATTCTTTCGCACATCGCCGCCAGCGCGAAGCCGCTGCCCGCCGTGCTGATGGGCGACCTCAACGAATGGAGCACCGCGCGCGGCTGCCTGCGCGATTTCGGCCGCGACTTCGCCTTTGCCCCATGCGGCCGCAGCTTTCACGCGCGCCGGCCGGTCGCCACGCTCGACCGGATCATGGCCTCGCGCGACCTGACGATTCTGGAAGCGGGGGTCCATGAAAGCGCGGCTGCACGCACCGCTTCCGATCACCTGCCGATCTGGGCTAGGCTGGCCCCCGCATAGGAATACGGGCGGGGCAGGATGCGCGACAAGGAATTACGGCTGGCGCTGGTCTGCTACGGCGGCATCAGCCTCGCCGTTTACATGCACGGCATCACCAAGGAGATTTGGCGCCTCGCCCGCGCCAGCCGCGCCTTCTGCGACGACGAACCGCCGACAAGCGGCAGCCAGGCGGTCTATCGCGCGTTGCTCGAAAACATTGCCGACACCGCCGGGCTGCGCCTGCGCGTCATGGTCGACATCGTCGCGGGCGCGAGCGCGGGCGGCATCAACGGCGTATTCCTGGCCCAGGCGATCACCACCGGCCAATCGCTCGAGCCGCTGACGGCAATGTGGCTGGAAAAGGCAGATGTCGAAGCGCTGCTCGCCCCGTCACGCGCGCCGTCGAGCAAGATGACGAAATTCTGGGCGCTGCCCATCGCCTGGATGGTGGCCGGGCGCGGCAGCAATGTCGACGAGACGGTCGACCCGGAAAGCCGCGACGAGGTGCGCGCCAAGCTGGAACATTTCGTCCGCTCGCGCTGGTTCGAGCCGCCCTTCGGCGGCGAGCAGATGCTGACGATGATGTTCGATGCGCTCGACGCGATGGCGAAGACGCAGGAAGATCCGCGCCTGCTCCCGCCCGGCCAGCCCCTCGACCTGTTCGTCACCATCACCGATTTCGCCGGCCATCCCGAACGGCTGCGCCTCAACTCCCCGCCCGAAGTGGTCGAGACCGAGCACCGCCTCGTCTGCTCGTTCACCGATCGCGGTCATATGGGCGATGCGCTGGCACATCCGGCCGAACTGGCCTTCGCCGCACGCGCGACCTCCAGCTTTCCCGGCGCCTTCCCACCCTTCACGATTGCCGAACTCGACAAGGTCGTGGCCGACCGCAATGTCGACTGGCCGCACCGCGAGGCGTTCCTCGAACATGCGCTTCCGCGCCATTTCGCCATCGGTGCGGTCGACAAGGCGGCGCTGATCGACGGTTCGGTGCTCGCCAACGCTCCGTTCCGCCCGGCGATCGCGGCTCTGCGCGAACGCCCCGCCCGCCGCCAGGTCGATCGCCGCTTCATCTATATCGACCCGACGCCCGGCCACCGCTTCGGCGCATCCAGGCGGGAAAAGGATGCGCCCGGTTTTTTCCAGACGATCATCGGCGCGCTGTCCGAACTGCCGCGTCAGCAACCCATTCGCGACAATCTGGAAGACCTCGCCGATCGGTCCGAACGGATCACGCGCATGCTCGCCATCGTCGAGAAGATCCGCGCCGAGGTGGAAACCCAGGTCGTGTCGCTGTTCGGCTATACGCTGTTCCTCGACTATCCGACGCCCAAGCGCATCGTCTCCTGGCGCCGCCGCGCCCAGACGGCGGCGGCGGCGAAGGCGGGCTACGGTCACACCTCCTACGGTCTGTTGAAGGTCGACAACATGATCGACCGCATCACCGAGCTGCTGCACACGGTGGCCGACCGCCCCGGCCCGGACCATCGCCGCACCATTCACGAAGCGGTGAACAAGGCGGTGCGCGATCGCGGCTACGACGATTTCGGCGCGAGCGGCGGCGACAATGCTGCGCCTGCCACGCTCGATTTCCTGCGCAGCCACGACCTCGCCTTTCGCATTCGCCGCCTGCGCCTCGTCGCCCGCCGCCTCACCGAGCTTGACGAGGAGCACTCCCAGGCGGAGCTGACGCCCATCCGCGACGCCGTCTACGAATCGCTCGCCGCCTATCTGGAATGCGAGCGGCGCGAGACCTTTGCCGACCTCAAGCCGGAGGTCCGCGACCTGAAAGGCGATGCCGGCCCGCTGCTCGACCGCGTGGCGGATCGCATGGACCTGCCCGCGCTCGACGCCCGCACCGACGATCTGTTGTCGCGGGGCCTGAGCGCCCTGTCGCGCGAACTGCGCCGCCCGATCCTGCTCGCCTATCTCGGCTTTCCGTTCTTCGACATCGCGACCCTGCCGCTGCTCCAGGGCGAGGGGCTCGACGAATTCGATCCCATCCGCGTCGATCGCATCTCCCCCGACGACGCCACCGCCATCCGCGAGGGCGGGGCCGAGGCGACCTTGAAGGGCATCCAGTTCAACAGCTTCGGCGCGTTCTTCAGCCGCGGCTATCGCGAGAACGACTATCTCTGGGGCCGTCTCCACGGGGCCGACCGTCTGATCGATATCGTCCTGTCGACCCTCCCCTCCGGCAGCCGCATGAAAGCGGGCCATGTCGCCCGCCTGAAGCGCGAGGCCTTCCACGCCATCCTCGACGAAGAGGAAACCCGCCTGACCAACGCCGCCGGCCTGATCGCGGCAGTGCGCAAGGAAATCGGCTGACGCGGACTCCTCCCCAAGCAAGCTCGCGGGGGGGGGAATCGCTCGTCCGCGTCTCCTCAGCCGACCTTCCCCGCGTCCCACCCCTTCCCCCCCGCGCCCTCCCCGCCTAGAGTGGCGGGCGCGCGAAAACACCGGGAGGCGAGAAGCGACGGCATGCAGTTTCTGAAGACCCTGTTCTGGGCGCTGATCATCGGCCTGGCCGCGGCTTTCGCGCTGAACAACTGGGTCCCGGTGGAGATCCGTCTCTGGGGCGGGGTGGTCGCGGACGTGAACCTGCCGCTGCTGCTGCTTGTCACGTTCCTGATCGGCTTCGTGCCGATGCTGCTCGCTTATTACACCGTACGCTGGCGGTTACGGCAGCGGCTCGCGGCATCGGAGCGTGCGCTCACCGAACTGCGCGCCCTGCACGAATCGAAGCCGGCCACTGCCGAGCCCGGCGATCCCGCGCCCGCCGCCGACGCGACGCCCGCGGATGACGGCCCGCTATTTTCCTCCGGCACCGGAGGGCGCAGCGCGTGAAATCACCGATCTACGTTGCACTCGACACTCCCGATATCGACCGCGCCAAGGCGGTTGCGACGCGCGTGAAACAGCATGTCGGCGGCATCAAGCTCGGCCTCGAATTCTTCATGGCGAACGGCCGTCACGGCGTTCACGAGATGGCGGAAGTCGGTCTGCCGGTCTTCCTCGACCTCAAGCTGCACGACATTCCCAACACGGTCGCCAAGGCGATCCAGGCGCTGCGCCCGCTCGACCCCGCGATCCTGACGGTCCACGCCGCCGGTGGCCGCGCGATGCTGGAGGATGCCAAGGCGGCGGCCGCCGCCGGCACCAAGGTCGTGGCGGTGACGATGCTCACCAGCCTCGACGGTGCCGATATGCGCTCGATCGGCCTGGCCGCCGACCCGCACGAACAGGTGTTGCGTCTCGCCGAACTCGCACGGGAATCGGGCGTCGACGGCATCGTCTGTTCCGGCGAGGAGGTGTCGGCCGCGCACAAGGCCTGGAAGGACGGGTTCTTCGTCGTCCCCGGCGTCAGGCCCGCCGCCGGCAAGTCCGCCGATCAGAAGCGCGTCGTCACGCCCCGCGCAGCGTTGGACGGCGGTGCCTCGGTCCTCGTCATCGGCCGCCCGATCACCCAGGCCGACGATCCGGACGAGGCCGCCCGCGCGATCGAGGCGACGCTCTAGCGCACCCCCGGCGCAGGCCGGTCAAAGCCGTCGCCGGCCCGCGATCAATTGCCACACCACGACGATCACGGCGATCACGAGCAGCAGATGGATCAACCCACCCGCGACATGGAAGGCAAAGAAGCCGAGTAGCCACAATATCAGCAGAATGACGGCGATCGTCCAGAGCATGAGATCTTCCTTTCACGGCACCGCCCGTTGGGCGGCTCGATCAAACCTGAACCCGCGGATCGCCCGTTCCGTTCCCCGCATGATCACGCCGCCGGGTCTTGCCAAGCGCGGCCGAAGCCCCGATGGGGGCTGGCATGGCGACCGATGCGAAGATCTGCGGACTGTCCACGCCCGATACGCTGGATGCGGCCGTGCGTGGCGGCGCAAGCCATGTCGGATTCGTGTTCTTTGCCCCGTCGCCGCGCCATGTGAGCTTCGACGCGGTCGCAGCGCTCGCCGCGCGGGTGCCGCCGCACGTCCGTAAGGTCGGCGTATTCGTTGACCCCGATGACAACCTGCTCGACGCGGCCATTGCCGCTGCGAAACTCGATGCGCTCCAGCTTCACCGCACCGCGCCGGAGCGCACCGCCGCCATCCGCGGCCGGACAGGCCGGGAAATCTGGTCGGCGGTCGCGGTCAAGACTCGCGCCGATCTCGACGCCGCCCGCCGCTATGCCCAGGCCGCGGACCGGGTCCTCTACGACGCCAGAACCCCGGACGATGCCGCCCTTCCCGGCGGCATGGGCCTGCGCTTCGACTGGACGCTGCTGGAAGGGTTTCGCCACCCGCTTCCCTGGGCGCTGTCCGGCGGCCTGGATGCCGCCAACGTCGCCGAGGCGATCCACCGCACCGGGGCGCCGCTGGTCGATGTCTCCTCCGGCGTGGAATCGGCCCCGGGCATCAAGGCGGTGGACAAGATCGCCGCATTCCTCCAAGCGACCGCTGCGGCCTGATCCATCCGCGTCCGGCAACCATCGCGGCACACGGACAGGCATCTCGACTTCGCTGCACGCGAACGGCAAATGGACATGATGACCGCGAACTCCTACCGCACTCAGCCCGACGAACGGGGCCATTTCGGCGATTATGGCGGCCGCTACGTCGCCGAGACGCTGATGCCGCTTATCCTCGAACTCGACCGCGCCTATCGCGCCGCGAAGGCCGATCCGGCGTTCACGGCGGAGTTCGAGGACCTGCTCGAACATTATGTCGGCCGCCCCAGCCCGCTTTATTATGCCGAGCGGTTGACCGAGGCGCTGCGCGCGGATGCAGCGCCCGGCAAGGGCGCGGCTGTCTGGTTCAAACGCGACGAACTCAATCACACCGGTGCGCACAAGATCAACAACTGCATCGGCCAGATCCTGCTCGCCAAACGCATGGGCAAGACGCGCATCATCGCGGAAACCGGCGCCGGCCAGCACGGGGTGGCGACCGCCACCGTCGCCGCCCGCTTCGGCCTGCCCTGCGTCATCTATATGGGCGCCAAAGATGCGGCGCGGCAGCAGCCCAACGTATTCCGCATGAAGCTGCTGGGCGCGGAGGTTCGCGCGGTGGAGTCGGGCGCGAAGACGCTGAAGGACGCGATGAACGAAGCGCTCAGGGACTGGGTCGCCAACGTTCACGACACCTTCTACATCATCGGCACCGCCGCCGGCCCGCACCCCTATCCCGAGCTTGTTCGCGATTTCCAGAGCGTGATCGGCCGAGAGGCGCGCGAGCAGATGCAGGCGCGCACCGGTCGCCTGCCCGACCTGCTCGTCGCCGCGATCGGCGGCGGGTCGAACGCGATCGGGCTGTTTCATCCCTTTCTAGACGATGCACAAGTGAAGATGCTCGGCGTCGAAGCGGCGGGCGAAGGGCTGGACAGCAAGCATGCCGCCAGCCTCGCCGGCGGTTTTCCGGGCGTGCTTCACGGCAATAAGACCTATTTGCTGCAAACGCAGGACGGTCAGATTACCGAGGCCCATTCGATCAGCGCCGGCCTGGACTATCCCGGCATCGGTCCCGAACATGCCTGGCTGAAGGATATCGGCCGGGTGGAATATACCGCGGTTACCGACGAGCAGGCGCTCGACGCTTTCCAGCTCCTGTGCCGCACGGAAGGCATCATCCCGGCGCTGGAACCTTCACACGCCATCGCAGCGGTCGCCGCCAAGGCACGGGAAATGGACGAGGATCAGGTCATCCTCGCCAATCTGTGCGGCCGCGGCGACAAGGACATCTTCACCGTCGCCGAAGCCCTGGGAGTCGCGATATGAGCCGCCTGCAATTCCTCCTCGTCAATTTCTTCGGCTGGTTCCTGGTGATCGAACTGGCCGGCATCCTCGTCTTCAACCTGGCCGAAAACGGGCTGTTCAGCCTCTCGCCCTCGACCGTCTCCGCGACCGTGCTGGTGATCCTGTTCCTCGTCGCCATCCTGGGATCGGCGCTCGTCACCCGCCATTTCCTCCGCCGCCGCGCGAGGCGGGGCATCCGGTGATGACCGATCGTCTTGCCCAAGCCTTTGCCGGGGCCGCCGACGAAAATCGCGCCGCGCTCGTGACCTTCGTGACCGCCGGCGACCCCTCGCCCGCGGCGACGCCGGCGATCCTCGACGCGCTGGTCGAAGGCGGCGCCGACGTCATCGAACTCGGCATGCCGTTCACCGATCCCATGGCCGACGGTCCGGCGATCCAGGCCGCCGATCTGCGCAGCCTCGCCGCCGGCACCACCACCGCGGACGTGCTCGCCACCGCCCGCACCTTCCGCGACCGCCATCCGGACGTGCCGCTGGTGCTGATGGGCTATGCGAATCCCATGGTACGACGTGGTGCCGACTGGTTCGCCGAGGCTGCACGCGCCGCCGGGGTCGACGGCGTGATCTGCGTCGACATTCCGCCGGAAGAGGATGCAAGTCTCGGCCCGGCGCTGCGAAATGCGGGGATCGACCTCGTACGGCTCGCTACGCCCACCACCGATGCGTGCCGCCTGCCTGCGGTGCTGGAAGGCGCGGGCGGCTTTCTCTATTATGTCTCGGTCGCCGGAATCACCGGCAAGCAACAGGCCGCGGCCGGCACGATCGAGACGGCGGTCGCCGCGCTCAAGGTAGCGAGCGACCTGCCCGTGGCGGTGGGCTTCGGCGTCCGCACGCCCGAACAGGCCGCCGCCATCGCGCGGGTCGCCGACGGCGTGGTGGTCGGCTCGGCGATCGTCGAGCGGATCGCCGAGCACGGCGAGGATGCACCAGGTCCGGTGCGCGACTATGTACAGACACTGGCGGCCGCGATCCGCGCCGCAGCAAAGGAAACCGCATGAGCTGGCTCAACCGCGTCCGCAACGCGATCCCCTTCATCACCAAGCGCGAGACGCCCGATAACCTCTGGTACAAGTGCAAGGGCTGTGGCCAGATGGTGTTCCGCAAGGAGTGGGAGGAGAACCTCCATGTCTGCCCCAATTGCGAACATCACGGCCGCATCGGCCCGCAACTGCGCTTCGAATATCTGTTCGACGAGCAGAAATTCACGGTGCTTCCCAGCCCCAGGGTGGCCGAGGATCCGCTGAAGTTCCGCGATTCCAAGCGCTATACCGAACGCCTGAAGGCGGCCCGCGCGCAGACCGGCGATCAGGACGCCTTCCTGAACGCCCGTGGCACGATCGAGGGCGGCAAGGCGGTGGTCGGCGTACAGAATTTCGCCTTCATGGGCGGCTCGATGGGTCAGGCCGTGGGTGAGGCGTTCATCGCCGGCGTCGAGGCCGCGATCGCCGACAAGGCCCCCTATATCGTCTTCACCGCCAGCGGGGGCGCGCGGATGCAGGAAGGCATATTGAGCCTGATGCAGATGCCGCGCACCACCGTCGCGATCGAAATGCTGCACGACGCCAGCCTGCCCTATATCGTCGTCCTCACCGACCCGACCTCGGGCGGCGTGATGGCGGCCTATGCGATGCTGGGCGACGTGCACATCGCCGAACCGGGCGCGACGCTGGCCTTCACCGGCAGGCGGGTGATCGAATCGACGATCCGCGAAAAGCTGCCCGAGGATTTCCAGACCAGCGAATATTATCTCGAACACGGACTGATCGACATGGTGACGCACAGAAAGGACCTGCGCGAAACCCTCGGCAAGCTGATCGGCTTCCTCTGCAACGGCCGCACAGAGGCGGCGTAGAAGGGAGAAAAGCCCTCTCCCCTGCGGGGAGAGGGTTGGGAGAGGGGCAGTGCCGAAAACGAACGAACGCCTGCTCCAAAACGCAAAAGCGATGCGAAGCGAAATGCCGGAGCCGGAGCGTCGGCTCTGGGAAGCTATTCGCGGTAAACGCCTGAACGGCGTCAAGTTCAACCGCCAGGTGGTCATCGGCCCCTATATCGTGGATTTTGCGGCGAGATCGCACAAGCTCGTCATCGAAGTCGATGGCGACACCCACACCGATGCTGAGCGCGACGCCAACCGCACCGCCCATCTCGAATCACAAGGCTATCGGGTGCTCCGCTTCACCAATCACGAAATCATGACTAACCTTGCCGGAGTCAGCGAAGCGATTTTGTCGGCCATTCCGACTGCCCCTCTCCCAAACCCTCTCCCCGGCGGGGAGAGGGCTTAAATATGCCTGATCACGCCGTCTCGGCCGCTCCGGCAGTCCAGCGCCAGCTCGACCGCTTGTCGCAGCTCGGCCCCGGCGCCGACATTCTCGGCCTCGACCGCATCACCCGCCTGCTGGATCGCGTCGGCAACCCGCACCGCAAGCTCCCACCGGTCTTCCACGTCGCCGGCACCAACGGAAAGGGCTCCACCTGCGCCTTTCTGCGGGCCGCGCTGGAGGCGGACGGCAAACGCGTGCACGTCTTCACCAGCCCGCATCTCGTCCGCTTCAACGAGCGTATCCGCCTTGCCGGGCGGCTGATCGACGACGATGCGCTCGCCGTCCTGCTCGAAGAAGTGCTCGACCGCGGCGGCGACGTCGGCGCCAGTTTCTTCGAGGTGACGACCACCGCCGCATTCCTCGCCTTTGCGCGCACGCCCGCCGATGCGTGCGTCATCGAGGTGGGCCTGGGCGGACGCCTCGATGCCACCAATGTGGTCGATGCCCCCGCCGCCTGCGGCATCGCCCAACTCGGCATCGACCACGAAGCCTTTCTCGGTAATTCGCTGCTCGGCATCGCGCGCGAAAAAGCCGGGATCGCCAAGTCTGGCAGCCCGCTCGTCACCCTCGCCTATCCGGAAGATATCGCCGCCGCCGTCCGCGAAGTCGCCGAAGCGCGCGGCACGCCGCTGATCGCCGGCGGCAAGGACTGGAATTTCACCCGCACGCCGGAGCACGTCACCCTCTCCGACCGGCACGGCACGCTCACCGTGCCCGCTCCGCAGCTCGTCGGCGGCCATCAGGGCGCGAACCTCGCGCTCGCCCTCACCATGCTTCGCGCGCAGTCCCGGGTTCGCGTCAGCGAAGCCGCGCTGAAAGCCGCCGCGACCGACGCGCGCTGGCCGGCGCGGATGCAGCGCCTGGCTCCGGGCCCGCTCACCGATCGCCTGCCGGCCGGCAGCAGCGTCTGGCTTGACGGCGGCCACAACCGGGCCGCCGCCGCCGCGGTCAGCAATGCACTTGCCGAGCGCGCCGGGGGTGCCCGCGTCCACCTGATCCTCGGCATGCTGTCGAACAAGGATGCGCCCGGTCTGCTCGCGCCGTTCGTTCCGCTGGCCGAGTCGCTCACGGCCATCCCCGTGCCCGGCCACGATCACCACGCACCGAATATGCTGGCGACCCTGGCACACGACCTCGGCATCGCCGCCACCAGCACGGCCCCCGACGTTACCGCCGCGATCGACGGTATCGCCGCCGCTGCGCACGAGTCGCCGCCGATGGTCTGCATCCTCGGCTCACTCTACCTCGCCGGCGAAGTGCTCCGCGAAAACGATGAATGCCCCGACTGAGTACTTGTTGCTATTGACTTGCAATAACGGATTGGCGAGGCTGCGCCGCATGACGATGAACAGCCCCCAGCCGCTCGCCATGCTCGCGTCCACGCTGCCGCATCGCCAGCCCGACTCGCGTAGCGCCCGCCTCGCCCTGTTCGCGATCCGGCAGATGGGGGCGAACGGTCTGGACGATGCGCACGCCCAGCATGCGATGTTCCTCACCTTCGGCCAGCATTATCGCCGCCCGCTTACGGCGCTGCGCACATTGGTGTTCGAATTGTCCCAGGCTTCGTCCCGCCCGATCAACATCGCCCCGCGCTGCTGCTGCCGCATGACTGCGGACGAAGCGGCCCTGCTCGCGATCCTGGCCCGCGCCACCGACAATGCGCCCGCCGCCGAAATGCTGCTCGCAGACCTCACCGGCTGCCGAACGACGCCGGGTCTGTTCATGAGCGTGCAGTTCGTCGCAGACGCCTTCGCGGATGCCGGGCGGCCGTTCTAGGACTGCTCGATCGGCTTCTCGGCGCGGACATCGCCATCGCCCTGCGTGCCCGCGCTGCCGATCGAACGATCGACCAGCCCGCTGCGCATCATCCAGGCATAGAGGATCACGCCCGGCAACGCGACGACGGTGGTGAGCAGATAGAAGTTCACATAGCCCATCCACTCGATCAACGCGCCCGCCGTCGTTCCGGTAATGAACCGTCCGACGATCGCCGCACCTGCTGAGATCAGCGCATATTGAAATGCCGTGAACCGCAGGTCGCACAGCGCCGAGAAATAAGCGACGACGACCACGCCGCCGAATCCGCTCGCGAAATTTTCGAACCCGATCGCACCGCCCATGCCCCAGTTGGAATGGCCCAACGCTGCCAACCCAGCGAAGCTGAGATTGGAGATCGCCATCAGGATTAGGGCGAACAGCACTGATCGCTTCATCCCCATCCGCGCATAGAGCATCCCGCCGACGAAGATGCCGATCAGATACGCCCAGAAACCCAGTCCCACGTCGAAAAAGGCGATCTCGTCGTTCGAAAAGCCGAGATCGTCGAACAACAGACGAAAGGTCAGATTGGCGAGCGTGTCGCCAATCTTGTGAACGAGGATGAAGATCAGCACGATTATCGCGCCCTCGCGCGAAAAGAACTGCGCGATCGGGTCCCATACCGTGTGCAGCATCGCCTGCACCCCCTTGCGCTCGACGGGATCGCGGTGCCGCTTCGGCTCACCGAGCAACAGTCCGGTGATCATCGCGGGCAACGCCAGCAACGCGCAGGCGAGATAGGCAGCTTCCCAACCATATCGCGCCGCCACGACCAGCGCGATCGCGCCCGCCCCGGCCGACCCGATCCGCCAGCCATATTGCGACATTCCCGATCCTACGCCGAGCTGCCGCGGCTCGAGGATTTCGATCCGATAGGCGTCGATCACGATGTCGAACGTCGCGCTGGCGAAGGCGACCAGGATGGCGGCGATCGCGGTCGCCTCGATATCGCTTGTCGGTTGCTGGACCGCGAGATTGGCGACCGCCACCATCACCAGCGCGCCGGTGAAAAGCAACCACGACACGCGCTGACCCAGCCGCCCGAGCAGCGGGATATGCACCCCGTCCACGATCCACGCCCACAACCATTTGAACGAATAGATGAGGAAGGCGAGGCTGAACGCCGTCACCGTCGATTTCTCGATATTGGCCTGGGCGAGCCGTGTGGTCAGCGTCGCGGCGATCATCGCAAAGGGAAAACCGGACGAGATGCCCAGCGCGAGGGCCGCCAGCGGCGCCTTTTCGAGATACGGCTTCACACCGTCGATCCAGCTTCCGCCCTCGGCGCCCGATTCACGCATTAACCACTTGCTCCCCGAACTCGTTTGGCGCGACACTAGCGGAAAAGGTGGAGAGGAACAGCCACGAACGCGCTCACGCCCACCCGCGGACAACTCGCCTCGGCGGAGCAGATCGCAGAAGGGGTTCGCGCGGGTGCCGCTGGTCATCGCCCCGTCGGCGCTGCTTCCCGACCGCAACATGGCCGTGCCGCACGACGCGGTCGAGGCGCGGCTCGCCTGAGGCCGGCGCAGCTTTCCCTTGATTTGCGGCGCGCTTCATGGCTTCGCGAGGGCATGACCCAGTCCCCCGCCCCCGGCGCCCGCGCGCGCACCGCCCTGCCGACCGCCGTCACTCTCCGCTCGCGCCCGTTGGTCGTGTTGATCGTGATCGGCCTGCTGGCGCTGGTCGGCGCCCTTGTCGCCGCCGTCTGGGTTCAGAATCGCAGTGCCGCCGACGGCGACCTCGTCGAACACACGCTGGAGGTCGAGGCCCGCGTGAACGCGCTTTCGGCCCTCAACGAACAGATCGAGACCTCGCGCCGCGGCTATCTGCTCCAGGGGGACGACATCTATCGCCGGCACTTCGTCGATGCCGCCGCCCAGGTCGGGCCGTTGATCGCCAGGATCGACGAAATGACGAACGACAACGGCTCGCAACAGGCGCGGCTGAACGCATTGCGCAACCTGTCGGAACAGCGGCGCGCGCATCTCGCGAACGTTGTTGCGCTGGTGAAATCGGGCCGCCGCCGCCTAGCTGTCCGCGCCTTCGGAAACGACGATTCCACCGCCATCACCCGGCGTTTTCGCGCGATCGTCGACGAAATGCTGCACGAGGAGCAGGCGCTGCTGCGCGATCGCAATATCCGCCAGCGCGAAACGCTCACCACACTCTACATCGTACTCGCCATCACCGCGGCCCTGATCATCGCCATTGCCGCCTCGGTGCTCGTCATCCTCGGCCGCGCATCGAAAGCCCTGCACGCCAGCAATGCGGAGCTGGAGCGCCTCAACAGCAATCTGGAAGCCGAAATCGACGCACGCACGGGCGAGCTTCAGCGCGCCAATCAGGAAATCCAGCGCTTCGCCTATATCGTGTCGCACGACCTGCGCTCGCCGCTGGTCAACGTCATGGGATTCACCGCCGAACTGGAAACCGCGCGCAAGGACATCGCGGCCTATTTCGACACGCTGTTCGAGGAGCATCCCGATCTCGCCAGCCAGGAGGCTCGCCGCGCCGTCGAGGAGGATCTGCCGGAGGCGCTGGAATTCATCCGCACCTCCACGGCGAAGATGGACCGCCTGATCAACGCCATTCTCCAGCTTTCGCGGCAGGGCCAGCGTCGGCTCGCGCCCGAGGAACTGGCGATGGGCACCCTGGTGGAGGACATTGCCGACAGCCTGCACCAGCGCGCCTCCACGGCCGGCGCGACCATCACGATCGAGGAACTGCCCGACATCGTCAGCGACCGTCTGGCGATCGAGCAGATCTTCTCCAACGTCATGGAAAACGCCGTCAAATATCTCAGCCCCGACCGGGCGGGCGAGGTGACCGTCCGCGGCAGGGTCGAGGGCGCTCGCGCCGTCTATGAGATCGAAGACAATGGCCGCGGCATCGACCAGCGCGACCACGGCCGTATTTTCGAGCTGTTTCGCCGCTCGGGCGCGCAGGACCAACCGGGCGAAGGGTTGGGGCTGGCCTATGTGCGTGCGCTGATTTACCGTCTGGGCGGGGCCGTCGAGGTAGAATCGGAACTTGACCGCGGCACCACCTTCAGGCTTTCACTACCGCTGGCCATATCCGCATCGTAACGAAGGGAAGTATGAGTACCCGATATCCCGCCGTGAACATCGTCATGATCGAAGACGATGAAGGCCATGCCCGCCTGATCGAAAAGAACATCCGCCGCGCCGGCATTTCCAACGAAATAAAGCATTTCGCCGACGGCACGTCGGCGCTCAAATTCCTGTTCGAGGCGCCCGACGGACCGACGTTGAACGGCCCCGCGCTGGTATTGCTCGATCTCAACCTGCCGGACATGAGCGGTACGGACATCCTCGAGCGGATCAAGGAAGACGAGACGCTGCACCGGACCCCGGTCGTCGTCCTGACCACCACCGACGACAAGGTGGAAATCCAGCGCTGCTACGATCTCGGCTGCAACGTCTACATCACCAAGCCGGTCAATTATGAAAGCTTCGCGGATGCCATCCGCCAGCTCGGCCTGTTCCTGTCCGTCATCCAGATGCCGGACTTCGCGCAATAGCGTCCGGACACGGGGAATACCGTGCGCATACTCTATATCGATGATGACGCGGGCCTGCGCCGCCTGGCCGAGCGAGCGCTGACGCGACGCGGTTTCCATGTGCGCACCGCCGCCAACGGGCCGGAGGGGCTGGCGCTTCTTGATGCGGAACGGTTCGACCTCGTCGCCATCGACCATTACATGCCCGGCCAGGACGGGCTCCAGGTTCTCGCCACCATCCGCGAACGGCCGGACGCACCGCCCGTCGTCTATGTCACGGGATCGGACGAAACCCGCGTCGCGGTCGCGGCGCTGAAGGCGGGCGCCGCCGATTATGTCGTGAAGACGGTGGGCGAGGCCTTTTTCGACCTCCTGTCGCGCAGTTTCGAACAGGCCGTTCGCCAGGTCGCGCTGGAAGCGGACAAGCGCCGCGCCGAACGCGAACTGCGCGAAAGCCTTGCGCGCCTCGAAACCATGTTGGGCGAGGTCCATCACCGCGTCGCCAACAGCCTTCAGCTCGTCTCCGCCTTCGTCAACATGCAGCTCGTGGCCGGGTGCAGCGACGAAACGCGCGAGGCGTTGATCGCCATTCAGGGACGGATCGACGCCATCGGCCAGGTGCACCGCCGGCTCTATACGTCGAACCATCCGGATTCGGTGCGGCTCGACGAATATCTCGACCACCTCCTGCGCGACATCGGGCGCAGCCTGAGCAGCGGCGCACCCGATTTGGTGCTCAGGGCGCAGCCGCTCGTGGTAAAGCCCGATCATGCCATCTCGATCGGCATCATCGTCGCCGAACTCTCCAGCAACGCGATCAAATACGCCTATCCCGGAAATTCGAGCGGAGAGGTGCGCGTGTGCGTGGAAGGCGCGGGCGAAGGTTTCGCCGTGCGCGTCGAGGATGACGGCATCGGCATGCCCGCCGACGGGAAGGTGCGCGGCACGGGCCTCGGCATGCGCGTGATCGACGCGATGGCGCGCAGCGTCGGCGGAACGATTTGCCGCGATGACGGCGCCCAGGGCGCGGCCTTCCGCCTCGATGTGCCGCCCGGCGTGGCGATGGAACCCTGACCCGCGCACGCTCTACATTCGCAGCGTCCCGGTACGTTACAGAGCCTGGAGCGTCTGGCGGAGGTAATAGCGGCTCGACGCCACGGGGAATCGCCTCCTCCCCTCCCTCTAGGAGAATTCTGCGAAACCCATTCTCGTCTCCCCGGCGGAAGCCCGGTCCACCGAGCCGCTTAGCTTAAGCGTTTGCTGTTGCAGCCAGGTGGATGCTGAAACAAGTTCAGCATGACGAAAGAAGTTTCCACTTTCGCGCCTTTTGCAGAAGTCTCCCTGAGGGGGAGGGGAGATGGGACGACACGCGTCGCCCGGCTAGGCTGCGGCGTCGAACAGGCTGAAATTGGCCGGCAGCTTCTTCGGCTTCCTGCCCTCCGCCACGGCCTCGATGGCGTCGATCGCCGTCATCAGGTCGCGCTGCGTATAGGGTTTCGACAGACATCCCGCGGCCAATTCCCGCGCTTCGGCCGGGCAGTTGCCGGTCACGAACAGCACCAGCACGCCCGCTGCGTGCGCGGCTTGCGCGACGTCGATGCCACTGCCGTCGTTGAGCTTGACATCGACCAGCACGAGATCCACCGGCATCGGCCCCTCGAGCACCGACCTGGCCTCGATCACCGAATCGGTCGTGTCGACGATCGAAAATCCTTCATCGCCCAGGAAATGCTCGGTGTCGAACGCCACCAGCGGCTCATCCTCGACGATCAGGATGTTGTTTATCCGCCGCTTTTTCTTTCCGAACAACATGGACTTCGCTCACGCTCCCTGGATCGTGCAACCGTTTCGGTTCCGATCGAACCAACTCGACAGGTGCAGGATCGTTGCGCGCAGCAAAGCTTTTGCACCGACGCACAAACACTCTATCACCGCGGCCATTATGACTGTCACGCCCAAAAAAGCCCGCGCCCGGCAACCGAACGATCCTGCGCCCCGTTCGTCGGCCAAGGAAGCACAGCGCATCGCCAAACTGCTCGCCCGTGCGGGAATCGCGTCGCGGCGAGAGGTGGAGCGCATGATCGCCGACGGCCGGGTCGCGATCGATGGCAAGGTATTGGAAACGCCCGCCACGCTCGTCGCCTCGCTGCACGGCGTCACCGTCGACGGACAGGCCGTCGCCGCGCCGGCGCCTGCGCGCCTCTTCCTGTTCCACAAGCCGACCGGCTGCCTCACCACCGAACATGATCCCAAGGGGCGTAAGACGATCTACGACGTCCTGCCGGATGGGTTGCCCCGGCTGATGCCGGTCGGCCGGCTCGACTACAATACCGAGGGGCTGCTCCTGATGACCACGGACGGCGAGTTGAAGCGGCAGCTCGAACTTCCGTCCTCGGGGGTGGAGCGCACCTATCGCGCCCGTGCCTTCGGCCAGGTCAACCAGGAGCAGTTGGAGGACCTGATCGAGGGGGTGGAAATCGACGGCATGCGCTATGGCCGGATCGACGCCAATCTCGAACGCCGCACCGGCGCCAATACCTGGGTCGAAATGACGCTCACCGAGGGAAAGAATCGCGAGGTCCGCCGCGTTCTCGAACATCTCGGGCTGGAGGTGAACCGCCTCATCCGCACGCGCTACGGCCCTTTCGAGCTGGCCGACCTGCCCTCGGGCGGCGTCACCGAAGTGCGCCGCCACGATCTGGTCGTGTTCCGAAAGACGCTCGCCCCACCCCGGAAGAACGAGGACGGCCGCGACCGTAAGCGACCGGACCGCTCGCCGCGCCCAGGCCGCCGCCAGACCGGCAAATGAGGATTATCGCCGGCCAGTGGCGCGGGCGTCCGCTGTCGAGCCCGCGCGGCGCCACCACGCGTCCCACCGCCGACCGTACGCGTGAGGCGCTATTTTCCATGCTCGCCAGCCGCCTCGGCAGTTTCGAGGATCTGCGCGCGGCCGATCTGTTCGCCGGCTCGGGCGCGCTCGGGCTGGAAGCATTGTCGCGCGGCGCGGCGACCTGCCTGTTCGTCGAGCAGGATCAGGCGGCGATAGAGGCGATCCGCGACAATGTCCTCAGGCTCGGCGCGCACGGCGCGGACATCCGCGCGCAGTCGGTCATGGCGCTGGGTCCGGCTTCGGAACCGCTCGACCTGATCCTGATGGACCCGCCCTACGAAACCGGCGCGGGCAGCGTCGCACTCGACAGGCTGGAGCGCCTCGGCTGGGTCGGCGATCATAGCTGGATCAGCATCGAAACCGGCCGCGGCGAAAACGTCGAGGTTGCCGGCTTCGCGGTCGACGCCGCCCGCAGTTACGGCAAGGCAAAGATCACGCTGTTGCGCCGCGCCCGATCCTAATTCGCACCGCTCGGCGAGCGCTGCAGGTCGTAATCGATCCGGATGCGCACCCAGGCGCCGACCTGCGATTTGCCGCCGATGCGCGGCGGCCGCACGCGGAACTGGTATGCCGCCGCCAATACCGCCTGCGCGATCCCCGAATGGTCGGGATATTCATCCACGGACACGCAATCCTCCACCCGGAAACGCGGCGCCGTCTTGCACGCGATCAGCGCCCAGCCCGGCCCCTTCGCCGCCGACAGATAGCCGCGCAGTTCATCGTCGCGCGGCTCGCGATACCAGGATGCGGCATATAACGGCTCGCCATGCGGGCCGGAGCCCGCCACGCGCGGCGTATCGCCCGCCGTCGCTGCATAGAGCGGATTCGCCACCGGCCCATAAGGCTGCGCCGGCGCCGTTTTCGGCTTTGACGGGTTGCGATTGGAAAGATCGATGCTCGCCATCTGGTCGGGCGAGATCGGGATGAAGGCCGGCGGCTCCTTCGCCTGCTCCGGTTGCGGCTCGGGCGGCGGGGGCTGCGGTGGCATCGGCTGCCGCTCCGGCTGCGGCTGCGGCTGCGCTGCCTCGGACCGCTCCGCCGGTTCGGGTTGGGCGCGATCAGCGTCCGCCGGTGTCGGCTTGCCCGCATCGGCATTCTTTTCGACGGCATCCTCGGGCGTATAGAATTGCAGAACCGTACTTTCCGGCGGCTCCTCGCGCATCGCCGGACCCGCGAGCGTCAGCAGCAGCAACGCCAGCAATATCTCGATCAGCAGCGCCAGCAGCGCCCCCGACAGGCGGGTTCCCAGCCGAGATCGGACCGCGTCCGGAAAGTGTTGCAGCAGTCGGGGAAGCTGAACCAAGAAACCTCGATCTCGACAAGCGGACGGCGCGCGGACGCCGCGATGCGTGCACCGCGCGCTATCAGCGCTTTGCGTTCAAAACATGTCGGCGGTATGTCGCGCAATCACTTCGGCGCGGCGCGTCATTCCTGCGGGCATTCGCGCGTGGTGATCCGCGTGACCGTCCCGCCGGCATCGCGCTCCACCTGGCGTTCCGGCGCGCATCCGCCGCCCCCGACGATGCCGGAGGTCCGCAGCCAGACCCAGCCGAACGTCACCAGCGCCGCGAGCGCCAGTGCGATCACCAGCCGCCGCCGAAACCGTCCGCCCTCGTCCATCCCAATCCTCCTGTGACAGCGACATAATACACCGCACGTTGCGCTTCGTCATCCCATGCTTGCCCGTCGCGCGCTCGTTCCCTAACTGTTCACGCGTGACCGAGCTTGCCCCCACCCCGTCCGAACCGCCCTACCTCCGCGGCCTCAACGAACCGCAGCGCGAGGCCGTGCTCACCACCGACGGCCCCGTCCTCGTCCTCGCCGGCGCGGGCACGGGCAAGACCGCCGCGCTGACCCGCCGCCTCGCCCACATCCTCTACCAGCGCAAGGCATGGCCGTCGGAGATCCTCGCCGTCACCTTCACCAACAAGGCGGCGCGCGAGATGAAGGAGCGCGTCGGCCACCTCGTCGGCGACGCGGTCGAGGGGATGCCGTGGCTGGGCACCTTCCACGCGATCGGCGCGAAGATGCTCAGGCGCCATGCCGAGCTGGTCGGGCTGCACAGCAACTTCACCATCCTCGACACCGACGATCAGAAGCGCCTGCTCAAGCAACTCATCGCCGCCAACGATCTCGACGAGAAACGCTGGCCCGCGCGCCAGCTCGCCGGGCTGATCGACGGGTGGAAGAACAAGGGCCTGACGCCCAAGGACCTCGACGCCGGCGAGTCCGAGCTTTACGCCAATGGTCGCGGGCAGGACCTCTACCAGCAATATCAGGATCGCCTGCGCACGCTCAACGCCTGCGATTTCGGCGACCTGCTCCTCCACATGCTCGTGATCCTCAAGGAGCACGCGCAAGTCCTCGAACAGTATCAGCAGCGCTTCAAATACATCCTCGTCGACGAATATCAGGACACCAACGCCGTCCAGTATCTCTGGCTGCGCCTCTTGGCCCAGGAGCGAAAGAACATCGCCTGTGTCGGCGACGACGACCAGTCGATCTATTCGTGGCGCGGCGCGCGGGTCGAGAACATCCTGAAGTTCGAGCGCGACTTCCCCGGCGCGACCGTCATCCGCCTCGAACAGAATTACCGCTCCACCCCGCACATCCTCGGCGCGGCATCCGGCGTCATCGCCAACAATGGCGGCCGCCTCGGCAAGATGCTGTGGACCGAGCTCGACGCCGGTGAAAAGGTGAAGGTGCTCGGCGTCTGGGACGGCCCCGAAGAGGCCCGCCGCGTCGGCGAGGAGATCGAGGCGTGCCAGCGCGCCGGCAAGAGCCTGGACGACATCGCCATCCTCGTCCGCGCCCAGCACCAGACGCGTGAGTTCGAGGACCGCTTCATTTCGATCGGCCTGCCCTACCGCATCATCGGCGGGTATCGCTTCTACGAACGCGCCGAAATCCGCGACGCGCTCGCCTATCTGCGCATCATCAACCAGCCCGCCGACGACCTCGCCTTCGAACGCATCGTCAACACCCCCAAGCGCGGCCTGGGCGACAAGGCGGTGGCGCAGATCCACAGCCTCGCGCGCGCCGAGGGCGTCCCCCTCCTCACCGCCGCCGCGCGCCTGATCGGCACCGACGAGCTACAGGCCCGCGCCCGCAACGCCCTCGCCGCCTTCATCGCCGACATCGCCCGCTGGCGCGACATGGCGTTCAGTTCCTCGCCAAGCTCGCTTGAGGAGGGGAACCGCCCGGCGCAGCCGGGTGGTGGAGGGGCCGGCGAAGCCGGAACGCCGTTCGCCGACGCCATCCCCCACCCCGAACTCGCCCGCATCGTCCTCGACGAAAGCGGCTACACCGCGATGCTGCAGGCGGACAAATCCGCCGAATCCGCCGGCCGCCTCGAAAACCTGACCGAGCTTGTCCGCGCGATGGAGGAATATGAAAGTCTCGGCGCGTTCCTCGAACATGTCAGCCTCGTCATGGACAACGATGCGCTCGCCGAGGACGCGAAGGTCACCATCATGACCATCCACGCCGCCAAGGGACTGGAATACGACACCGTGTTCCTCGTCGGCTGGGAAGAAGGGCTGTTCCCCTCGCAGCGCGCGCTCGACGAAGGCGGCCTCGCCAGCCTCGAGGAGGAGCGCCGCCTCGCCTATGTCGCGATCACCCGCGCGCGCCGCCGCGCGGTCATCCTCCACGCCGCCAACCGCCGCATCTACGGCCAGTGGAACTCCAGCCTGCCGAGCCGCTTCGTCGGCGAACTGCCCAGGGAGCATATCGAGGAGGAAACGACGATGACCGGCGGCGAGAGCCTGTGGCGCGCCAACTGGTCCGAACATAGCGACCCCTTCGCCGACACCACGCGCGGCACCGGACGAGGCCCCGGCTGGCAGCGCGCGGCGGGCAAGATCGGCGGCGAATGGACCAGCCGCACCTTCACCCGCGAACCGGCCCGCGTGATGGAAGCGCGCGCCAGCGCCGTCAGCCTCGGCAACAAGGGCCGCGACGATATTGCGGTCGGTTGCCGAGTCTTCCACCAGAAATTCGGCTATGGCCGGGTGGAGGAAATCGAAGGCAACAAGCTCGAAATCGAGTTCGAAAAGGCCGGCCGCAAACGGGTGATGGATAGTTTTGTGACGGTGGAATGAGAGGCGACTCTCAGGAACCCGTTGTTTTCCAAATTTCTGGCACTACTCTGATGACGATTTTGACTGGGAATTAGCGGTATGGGGAAGGTCTTGGACGCCATCGAGAATAATGAAATCCGAACGGAAGCTGTGGATTTCTCTTTCGGAGAATTGCTCAATCTCCACAAAGACGGCGAGATCGTTATCCGCCCAGAGTATCAGCGGCTGTTTAGATGGAGTAACGAGCAGCGGTCTCGGCTCATCGAGTCTATACTGCTCAAACTCCCTATTCCTCCCATCTTCCTCATCGAGGATAATGAAGGCGTTCTCGAGCTTATAGATGGCCTTCAGCGAACTAGCTCAGTGATTCAATTCATGGATCACGACGCCATTGAAGAACCAGAATTAATCCTTGAGGGATGCGACATCCTCGATGATCTCAACGGAATGAAATTCGAAGATTTTGCGACATCAATTCGCTTGGGGTTAAAAAGGACTCCAATACGAGCAATCATAATCAAGAAAAGCGGGAGCGATTTTGTAAAATATGAGATGTTCAAGCGTCTCAATACGGGCGGATCGCTTTTGGCTCCGCAAGAAATTCGCAATTGCTCCTGCCGGATGATCTCCGGAGGTGCGGACTTTTATACCAGACTCCAATCGCTTGCATCACATAGCGGATTCGTCACCGCCACCAATCGGATTCCCGAGACGGATCGCGAGCAACGGGCTGATGAAGAACTGGTGCTTCGCTTTTTTGCAGTAGAGCAATATCGGGATCACTTCTCCGGCAATGTCCGAGAATGGCTCGATGCATACATGGAAGAAATCCTGTTCGAAGAAGACCAGAGTCATATTTTTAATGAAGATCATTTCAGATACTTTTTCGACTTCATCGCGGACAAGTTTGGTGACTCCGCGTTTTCTCGCTGGAGAGACGGGAGCGCCACCGGACGGTTGGCTCCCGCTTATTTCGAAGCTGTGTGTGGCGCACTCTCGCCGCGCTTTAAAGAATTAACCGATCGTTCGCCGGAGGATCTGCAAGCAACATTAAACAACGCGTTTGAAGACGAGGAATTTCGGGACGCTACCGGCCCGGGCGCGAATTCAAAGATGAAGATGGAAGCGCGCATCGAGGTAGTTGGGAAACATTTCTTTCCGGAATGAGTCCAATAAAGGAAATTGAGCGTGATCTGGATTGGCGAGAGACAGAACTTGCCACTCTTAGATTGCTACTTGCAAACAGGGCGGTTCAAGCACGGGAGCGAACCGTTCTGTTCCGCGCAGCATGGACGCTACTCTATGCCCACTACGAAGGTTTCTGCAAATTTGCGCTTACGGTATATTACGACACCCTCAAGCGCTCCGGAAAAAAGTGTGACGAGTTTCCGTTTCCTGTTCAGTGCTTTGCTGTAAGCAAAAATCTCAAGAAGATACGTGACCTTCCAAGAAAAGAACTATTGCAGAAGATAGTTAAGTTTTCAGATGAACATTTGAAGTCGTCTCCATCATTTCCTGAGGTAGAGACCGATTCAAATCTCTGGCCCGATAAGCTGATCGAACTATTATATGATGCTGACCTAGTCACACCATCACTACCGCTTCATAATCGAAAATTAGAAACATTGGTAAGGCGGCGAAATAAGATCGCGCATGGCGAGCGCGACATTATCAAGGAGTTGGATTACTACGTAGAGTATGAGGATGCATTTAAGATAGTGGCTTATGAGTTGGTTTTTGCAATCAACGACAAACTCGAAGCCCTATAATTTTTTTGCTGCGAACTTTCACCTGACTTCCGGCGTTTTCTCCTTCAACACTCCCGCCTACCGGAAGCCACCCCATGCCCGACACCACCTTCCGCCCCCGCGCCTGGCTGCTCAAAACCTGTCCCTTTTGCCTGAAGCTGCGCATCGCGCTCAATGAGATGGGCCTCGACGACCGGTTCGACTTCACCGTGTTCGAAAAGGGCGACGACACCGAAGCCGATCTCCGCCGCCGCCTCACCGACGCCGGGATCAAGCCCAGCTACCCCGCCGTAGAAGTCGCGCCGGGCGAATATGAAACCGAAAGCGATCGGCTGATCGCCCGCTACGCGCGCGAGGCCGGGGTCGATCCCGAGACCGACCTGCCGCTGCTCGCCTATTACGAAGCGGGCGTGTTTCCGAAATTCATCGAATTGTTCAAGGAGCATCAGGCGCGCGCGGACGCGGATACCTGAACGCCCCCGCCCGACCTTCGCCTCGCCCCTCGCCGTGCTCCTGCGCAGGCAGGAGCCCAGGGCTACCGGCACGGGCATAGGCTCTGGATTCCCGCGTTCGCAGGAATATCGCCGCGAAGGCTCGGCGTGTGTGAACCCCATTGACGGGCGCCACACCCGCAACGCCGCTTCGCCCATCCGGCACGCACCCGGCGCGCCGCTTTCCTACACCCCGGCGCCCGCGCTATACCGCACGGACCCGCTCTTTCTCAGCGTCCGCTCCCCACGAAGACCTGCGCAACAAAGCTGCGCGCCTCCGCAACCTTCCTAAAGAAACACCGCGAATTGTGTGAAGCTAAGCGCGCGCACCGCCGCGTTGCCGCCGCCGAATCATCCGGCGGCGCGGGCGGCTCATTCCGCCGCTTCGGCGACGTCCTCGAACTCGGCCTCGGCCAGGAAGCGTTCGGCGTCGAGTGCCGCCATGCAGCCGGTGCCGGCCGCCGTCACGGCCTGGCGGTACACCTTGTCCATCACGTCGCCGCACGCGAACACGCCCGGCACGCTGGTGCGCGTCGACCCCGGCTCGACGGTGATATAGCTGTCGCCGTCCAGCGCCAGATGGCCGCGGAACAGCTCGGTCGCTGGATGGTGGCCGATCGCGACGAAGCCGCCTTCCACCTCCAGCGTGGAGAGCGCGCCCGTATGGGTGTCCTTCAGCTCCAGCGCGACCAGCCCTTCCGGCGTGCCGCCGCCGACGAAGCGTTCGACCTGCTTGTTCCACAGGACAGTGATGCGCTCGTTCTTGAACAGCCGCTCCTGCAGGATCTTTTCCGCGCGCAGCGAATCGCGCCGGTGGATCAGCGTCACGTCCGGCGAATGGTTGGTCAGGTACAAAGCCTCCTCGACCGCGGTGTTGCCGCCGCCGATCACCGCCACCTTCTTGCCGCGATAGAAGAAGCCGTCGCAGGTGGCGCAGGCGGAAACGCCCTTGCCCTTCATCGCCTCTTCGCTGTCGAGGCCCAGCCATTTGGCCTGCGCGCCGGTGGCGATGACCAGCACGTCGCCTTCGTACAGGTCCCCGCTGTCGCCGGTCAGGCGGAACGGCCGCTGCGACAGATCGACATGCGTGATCGTGTCCCAGACGAGCTTGGTGCCGACATGCTCGGCCTGCGCCTGCATCTCCTCCATCAGCCACGGTCCCTGGATGACGTCGCGAAAGCCGGGATAGTTCTCCACATCGGTCGTGGTGGTTAGCTGCCCGCCGGGCTGGATGCCCTGCACCAGGATCGGCTCCATGCCGGCGCGCGCGCCGTAGATGGCGGCGGAAAGGCCGGCGGGGCCGGAGCCCAGGATCAGCATGCGGGTCTTGTGCGTGGCGCTCATGAAGGCTCTCGTCATTGCGGTGGTTGCTGGCGGCAGGCAGGCATCTAGGCCGCCGTCCCCGTCCGACGCAACATGGGAGTGTCGGGCCGGCGCGTCCAGCCGGCAGCGCCCAAGCAAATCTTCGGTGGCGGGAAGTGGGCTTGCCTGTCTCGACCCCAGCCGCTCGCCCGCTACAGGATGACGATCAGCGCACCGGTCCACAGAACGGCCGACAGCAGCATCGCGATGGCCATGCCCAGGGCAAGCGGCAATCGCTCGTCCTGCTCCGCGGAGTGGAGCGGATGGGATCGGTCGGTTCGCATCACCTTCGCCGCATAGCGCCGCGACGGTTAACAAAGTGCTAAGGCGTCGCGGCCATGCAACGTTTCCGCCGTCCTCGGGTTGAAGCCGCATGACGAAGGGGAGATTGAAATGGCGAAGCGCGACGATCGGTTGACGGTAAAGGATTACAAGGGCGCAGCCGGCGGCTGGGGGTCCATGAAGAGCTTGGCCCGTGTCCTGCCCGAAGAACGGATCGGCCCGGACGCGCTCGATACGCTGCGGCGGCAGAACAAGCCCGAAGGCGCGATGTGCGTAAGCTGCGCCTGGGGCAAGCCGGCCAGGCCCCATATCGCGGAATTCTGCGAAAACGGGGCGAAGGCGACTGCCTGGGAATTGACCAGTCTGCGCAACACGCCCGATTTCTTTCAGCAGCATAGCGTAAGCGAACTGCGCGAATGGCGCGATCACGACCTGGAACAGGCCGGCCGCCTCACCCATCCGATGAAATACGACGCGGCCACGGACAAATATGTGGCGGTGAGCTGGGCCGAGGCATTCGACGCGATCGGCAAGCGGCTGAAGGCGGTCGATCCGAAGAAGGTCGTGTTCTACGCCTCGGGCCGCGCCAGCCTCGAGGCCTCCTACATGTATTCGCTGATGGCCCGGCTCTACGGCTCGCACAACCTGCCCGACAGCTCCAACATGTGCCACGAGACCACGTCGGTCGGGCTGAAGAACGCCACCGGCTCGCCCGTCGCCACGATCCAGATGGACGATTACGAGCATTGCGACGCCATCTTCTGCTGGGGCCAGAATGTCGGCAGCAACAGCCCGCGCATGCTCCACACGCTGAAGGCGGCGCGCAAGCGCGGGGTCGAGATCGTCACCTTTAACCCGTTGCGGGAACGCGGCTGGGAGCGCTTCGCCGATCCGCAGAATCCGGTGCAGATGACCGTCGGCGGATCGACCCAGATATCCACCCAATACCATCAGGTCCGTCCCGGCGGCGACATCGCCGCCATCCTCGGCATCATCAAGATCGCGGTGGAGGCCGACGACCGCGCACGGGCCGAGGGCAAGGAAGCGGTGCTCGACCACCATTTCATCCGGCAGCACACGGTCCGTTTCGACGAGGTGGCGGATTTCGCCCGCAACGCCGATTGGGACGATCTGACGCGCGAAAGCGGCCTGACCCGCGAAGCGATCGAAGACGCCGCGCGCGTCTACCTGAAGTCCAAGGCGCTGATCGCCGTCTATGGCATGGGCATCACCCAGCACCGCTACGGCATGGACAGCCTGTACATGCTCGTGAACCTGCTGCTGATGCGGGGCCATATCGGCAGGCCGGGCGCCGGGCCGGGTCCGGTCCGCGGCCATTCCAACGTCCAGGGCCAGCGCACCGTCGGCATCACCGAAAAACCGGAACTGGCGCCCAACGACCGTCTGAAACAACTCTACGACTTCGATCCGCCCGACTGGAGGGGATGGGATACCGTCGAAAGCTGCCGTCACGTCATCGACGGGACGTGCGAGGGATTCATCCAGCTCGGCGGCAACTTCCTGCGCGCCACGCCCGAGCATAAAAAGATGGTCGAAGGATGGTCGAACCTCCCGATCCAGGTTCACATCGCGACCAAGCTCAACAAGTCGCACCTGTCGCCGGGTGCCGACGCCTGGCTGCTGCCGTGCCTGGGCCGCCTGGAGCGCGACATGCAGGAAAGCGGTGCGCAGGTGGTAACGATGGAGGATTCGTTCAGCCATATTTATGGCTCGGTCGGCAAGGCGGAACCCGCAAGCCCGTACCTGCTGTCCGAACCCGCCATCGTCGCCGGGATCGCCAAGGCGACCCTGAAGGACAATCCCAACGTGCCGTGGGACGCGTGGGTCGGCGATTACGGGCTGGTCCGCGACGCCATCGAGAACACCTATCCCGACAAATTCTCGAACTTCAACGAACGCATGTTCGAACCCGGCGGATTCTGGAAAGGCAATCCTGCCGCCCATCGGGAATGGAATACGCAAAGCGGCAAGGCCGAATTCAATGTTCCGCGCGCGCTCAATGCCCGCGGGTTCGAAGACAGGGAAGGCCGATTCGCGCTCGTCACCCTGCGATCGAACGACCAGTTCAACACGACCATCTACGGCTATCACGATCGATTCCGCGGCATTCACGGCACGCGCGACGTGGTGATGATGAACAAGGCGGATATGGATCGGCTGCAATTGCGGGCCGGCGACAAGGTGACACTGGAAAGCGATGCCGACGATCAGGTCGCGAGGTCGGTCGGCGGACTGCAGGTCGTGTCGTACAATATTCCCGAAGGAAGCATCGGCGGATATTATCCCGAACTGAACGTGCTGATCCCACTCGAACATCATGCGCTGGAAAGCCATGTGCCTGCGGGCAAGTCGGTGCCGGTACGCGTGCGCCCGGAGCAATGAGGCGAACGCTCGGCGCCTTGCTGGCCGGCGGGCAGGCGCGGCGCTTCGGCGCGGACAAGGCTCTCGCGCGGTGGCGTGGAAAATCGCTGATCGAACACGCAGCCGATGCTCTTCGGCCACATTGCGACCGGGTCGTGATCGTCGGACGCGACCGCCACGACCTGCGCTGCGTACCGGATCGACCGGCATCGGGGCTGGGTCCGCTCGGCGGCATAGCCGGGGCTCTGGCACATGCGAGCGAGAACGGGATGGAGTCCGTCCTCACGGCACCCTGCGATGTCCCCTGCCCCCCACACGAACTGTTCGAGGCGCTCAGGCCCGCTGCGTGCTGGTGTGAGGAACATCCGGCCTTCGGGCGCTGGCCGGCCACCCTGGCTCCCACCCTTGCATCATGGCTCAGAACAGCGGAGCATCGATCGATCCGCGCATTCGCCAGAACGGTGGGCGCAATTCCGATCTCCGTGCCGACGCCCATCCGCGATGTGGACACTCCCGAGGATCTCGCTGCGCTGTGAGCGATATGAGAACCGAAACCGGCCTGTGCATCGGCGACGGACAAGCGCTGCCGACGCCCCGGGCGATCGCCACCGAGGCCCCGGTCGCGGTCGAATATAACGGCATCGGCTACGCCGTCATGATGATGACGCCGCGCGATCTGAACGACTTCGCGCTGGGGTTCTCGATGACGGAGCGGATTGTGACCGACGCCAACGAAATTCTCGATACGGACATTGCAGACGTACCGGCAGGCACGATCCTGCGCATCACCGTCGGCCGTGAAGCGGCAACACGGATCGGTGATCGCGTTCGGCATCGCAGCAGCGACACCGGCTGCGGCCTGTGCGGCATTGCGAGCCTGGAATCGCTGCAGCGGTCGTTACCGCCCCGCCCCGTCCCGATGCCTTTTCCACGCGAAGCCGTCCGCCTGGCGCTCGCGAGGTTGCGCGATCATCAGCCGCTGGGGCAGCAGACCGGCGCGACCCACGCCGCTGCTTGGTGCGCGGAGGACGGCCGCATCCTCGACGTTCGTGAGGATGTCGGACGCCATAATGCGCTCGACAAGCTGATCGGCACGCTGGAAGGCAAGAAAGAGCGCCCGGGGGGCTTCGCCATCGTCACGTCGCGCATCAGCTTCGAAATGGCCGACAAGGCGCTGGTCGCCCGAATGCCCTGGCTCGTCGGCATTTCCGCGCCGACGACCATGGCGCTCGACCATGCACGGCGGCACGGTCTGGGGCTGGTGGCGCTCGCCCGGCAGGATTCGATGTGGTGCTTCAGCGAACCCGATCAGGAATAAGCGGCGATGTCGCACAGGAAATCCCGCAGGTGCGCGCAAAATCGACCGAAGGGCTAACGCCCGTTATCCTGAACGCAGCAATCCCACCGCCGCGTCGCGCTCGAACAGATAGAGCGCGATCCGCGCCGCTTGACCGCGTTCCCCCTCCAGCCCGCCGTCGCGCTCGACAAGCAGGCGCGCATCGCTGTTCGCGGCGGGCAGCAACGCACCGAGGCTGTCGGGCGTCGCCAGCCGGAATTCCATCTCCCCCGACTGCCGCGTGCCGAGCAGTTCGCCCGCGCCGCGCAGCCGCAGGTCCTCCTCCGCGATGCGGAAGCCGTCGTTGGTCTCGCGCATCAATGCCAGCCGCGCACGCGACGTCTCGCTGAGCGCATTGCCGCGCAACAGCAGGCAGATCGACTTGCCCGACCCGCGCCCGACGCGCCCGCGCAACTGGTGGAGCTGCGCCAGCCCGAACCGGTCGGCATGTTCGATTACGATCAATGTCGCATTGGGCACGTCGACGCCGACCTCGATCACCGTCGTTGCGACCAGCACGCCCAGCTTGCCACTCGCGAAGCGCTCCATCACCGCGTCCTTGGCAGGCCCTTTCATGCGGCCGTGAACCAGTCCGACGCGGTCGCCGAACCGCTTGGCGAGCACGGCGGCGCGGTCCTCGGCGGCGGCGAGGTCGCTCTTGGCGCTTTCCTCGACCAGCGGGCACACCCAATAGGCTTGCCCCCCGTTCGACAGGTGCCGCGCGAGCCCGTCGACCACTGCATCCATCCGCTCTTCCGAAACGACGCGCGTTTCGACCGGCTGTCGCCCCGGGGGCATCTCGTCGAGGCGGCTGACGTCCATCTCGCCATATTGGGCGAGCGTCAGCGTGCGCGGGATCGGCGTCGCGGTCATCACCAGCAGGTGCGGCGGGCGTTCCGCTTTCGCCTGCAACATCATCCGTTGCGCGACGCCGAAGCGGTGCTGCTCGTCGACCACGGCCAGCCCTAGACTCTTGTAGGTGACGCCTTCCTGAAAGATCGCGTGCGTGCCGATCAATATGTCGATCGACCCGTCGGCGAGGCCCATCAGCACGCCCTCGCGCGCGCGCCCCTTGTCGCGCCCGGTAAGGATGGCGAGGTTGACGCCGACCCCCGCCAACATCCTGCTGAGCGTTTCGTAATGCTGCCGCGCGAGGATTTCGGTCGGCGCGAGCAGCGCGCCCTGCGCCCCGGCCTCCGCCGCCATCAGCAGCGCCATCGCCGCGACCAGCGTCTTGCCCGACCCGACATCACCCTGCAGCAGGCGCAGCATCGGGCGCTGTTGCGCCAGGTCGCCCTCGATCTCGGCGATCGTCCGCGCCTGCGCGCCTGTCGGCGCATAAGGCAGGTCGAGCCGGTCGCGCAGGCGCCCGTCGCCCGCCAGCGGTCGCCCGCGTTTGCTGCGCGCCTCGCCACGCACGAGCAGCAGCGCGAGCTGGTTGGCGAAAATCTCGTCATAGGCAAGCCGCTCGCGCGCCTTCGCATCCGCCGGATCGGCGTGAATGCGTTTCAGCGCATCACGCCAGTCCGGCCAGCCGTGCCGCGCCTTGACGCTCGGTTCGATCCATTCGGGCAGTTCGGGCGCACGGGCGATCGCCTGTTCGGCGAGCGCGGCGATACGCTTCGAGGTGATACCCTCCGATAGCGGATAAATCGCTTCGCGCTCGCGATGGTCTTCGGCTTCCTCGGGCGGCACGACATAATCGGGATGCACGATCTGCAATTCCTGCCCGTACATCTCCAGCTTGCCCGATACGCGCCGCTTCTCGCCCAGCGGCAGCAGCTTCTTCACCCAGCCCGAATTACCGCCGAAATAGACGAGGGAGACGTGATTGCCCGCCGCATCGGTGGCATGCACGCGGATCGGAGAGCGGCGCGTTCCGCCGAGCTTGTATTCGACCGCCGTCAGCGTGATCGCGATGACGCGGCCCGCATCTGCCATGTCGAGTTCTTCACGCGGAAAGCGGTCGATCCAGCCGGTCGGCAGGTGAAAGGCGATATCGACCGCCCGCGCCAGCCCCAGCCGCTCCAGCGGCTTGGCAAGCGCCGGCCCGACGCCCTTGAGCGCGGTCGTCTCGGCAAAGAGCGGGTTGAGGATATCGGGACGCATGGGGCCGGAGTAAAGCAGTGCTGCGCAATGCGGAAGGCGCGATCCGAAATCCGTCAGGGACCGTGCTTCCTGCTGCGCCTCGCGGCTGCTTCAGAACAGCCGGGTGGCCAGATAGAAAAGCGCTCCCACCACCGCCGAGGCGGGGATGGTGACCACCCAGGCGATGACGACATTCTGCGCCACGCCCCAGCGCACCGCCGAAGCACGGCGCGCCGAGCCCGCACCGATGACGCAGCCGGTGATGGTGTGCGTGGTCGATACCGGAATGCCGAGCAGGGACGCCGTGAACAGGATCACCGAGCCGCCCGCCGACGCGCTGAATCCCTGATGGTGCGACAGCTTGGTAATGCGCGAACCCATCGTCTCGATGATCTTCCAGCCGCCCGAAAGCGTGCCGAGTGCGATCGCGATATAGCAACTGATGGCCACCCAATGCGGGATCGCGAACTCCCCGGAAAGATAACCGGTCGAATATAGGAGCACGGTGATGATGCCCATCGTCTTCTGCGCGTCGTTCAGCCCGTGGCTGAGCGAATAGGCGGCCGACGACAGCAGATGGAGGAACCGGAAGCCCCGCTCTGCGCCGCGCGCGGTGGCGTTCCGCAGCGCCCAGCTCGTCACCAGCATGACGATCATCGTCAGGATCATGCCGAGCGTCGGCGACAGCACGATGGCGATCAGCGTCTTGTTCAGGCCCGCCCATTCGATGCCGGAAATACCCGCATGCGCGACGCCTGCGCCGACCAGGCCGCCGATCAGCGCATGGCTGCTCGATGACGGAATGCCCTTCACCCAGGTGACGATGTTCCAGAACATCGCGCCGGCAAGCGCGCCGAACACGACCGCCGGCGTCACCAGATCCCTGTCGATCAGCCCTTCCCCGATCGTCTGCGCCACCTTGTGCAGTTCGGGAAAGGCGAGCGTCAGGAAATAGGCCGCGAAATTGAACGCGGCGGCGAATGCCACGGCCTGCACCGGCCCCAACAGGCGGGTGGCGACGACGGTGGCGATCGAGTTCGCAGCGTCGTGCAAGCCGTTCAGGAAATCGAAGGCGAGCGCCGTGGCGATCAGGCCGATCAGCAGCGGCAGGGCGAGGGAATGCATGGGAAGCGCTCGAACTCAGGCGTGATCGATGACGATGCCGTCGATCTCGTTGGCGACATCCTCCAGCGCATCGACGATGCGCTCCAGATGCTTGTAGATTTCGCGTTTCACGCTGAACCGCAGCGGGTCCTTCGGCCCGTCCTCCTTGAACGCCTTCTTGACGCCGGCGCCGTAGATGTCGTCGGCATGGCCTTCCATCCGCACGACCCGCTCGGTCAGTTCGTGCAGGCGTTTGCCGTTGCGGGCCACGTCGCGCAGCAGCGGCATGGCCTCGGCCACCAGCCGCGCACTGTCGACGATGATCGCCGCCATATCGCGCATTTCCGGCTCGAAACTGCCCACCTCGTACAGATCGATGGCGCCCACCGTGGCCTGCATCTCGTCGATGGCATCGTCCATGGCGCCGATGAGAGAGATGATGGCGCTGCGATCGAACGGCGTCAAAAAGGTCTGGCGCACCTCCTTCAGGATTTCCCGGATGATGTCGTCGGCGTCGTGTTCGCGTTCGATGACCTCGCGGATATGATCGCGGGAATCCGATCCGTTCTGCAGCACCCGCGACAGCGCGTCGGCGCCCGCGACGATCGTCACGGCATGCGCCTCGAAAAGCTCGAAGAAATTACCCTTGTTCGGCAGCAGCCGTTGAAACCAAGCGAACATGTCACCCATCCTGGATTTGCGACCCATCGTGGCGAACATTCCCGCCCGCTGCGTGATCGCCTTGAACTCCGAGGCCGCGAACGAACGAATCAGGTCGCGGAGATCCTCTTCTTCCACGGCTTCCGCCGCATCGGCCAGCGTGAACCACCGCCGTTCACGCTCATGGCTTTCCTTCCAGCGGTCGAGCTCCCGGCTGACCGCCAGCGGAAAGACATCGACATGGACCATCAGCGACGCGCCGTTGCCGCGTCGCTTGCGGTACTGGTACGATCCCAGCGGCGTCGGGCAAACCGATCCGCAAACGCCGGCTTCCTCTTCCGCTTCCTCGGCCGCGGCCGCATGCGGCGACAGGCCGCCGGGTATGTTGCCCTTCGGAATCACCCAGCGGCGAGTTTCGCGCGACGTAATCAGCAGGATGCGCACCGGCGCATCGATCGCCACACCTTCGGTGCGATACGGCAAGGCTGCAATCTGGCGAATCCGGCCCTCCTCTTCGCGACCATGAGCGCCGCCCTTAGCGAATGTGACAGTTGCATGACAATCGCGATCGCGCGCCAGCCTGCGATGTTCCGATACGGGGCGGCCGCCTTGCATCCCCGCGCGCCGTTCGTTAGCCGGTTGCGACGGGGGCCAGCGTCACCAGGTGCAATCGCCGGACCGTGCCACACAGGATGCGGTACGATTGCGCAGCAGCAGGCAGCGGCCCCCATAGATCCGTCACGGAGCATCTCTCGCCTTCGCGAACGACTGGAAGGAACAGCAATGAGCGATCGCCAGGCGCCTGCAAGGCGCTTCCGTATCGAAGCCAATCCCCCCGTTCTTTATATTTCCGCGGGTTTGATCGCGGCGATCCTCGTGTTCAGCGTTGCATTCGCCGACGCCGCAGGTGACGCATTCACGGCCGCGCAGGCGTTTGCGGTGGCGTATTTCGGCTGGTTCTACATCTCGGCGGTGGCCGTCTTTCTGGTGTTCGTCGTCTTTCTCGCATTCACCCGCTTCGGCAATATCCGGCTTGGCCCGGACGGTTCGGAACCTGATTACAGCTACGGATCCTGGTTCGCGATGCTGTTCAGCGCCGGCATGGGCATCGGCATCATGTTCTACGGCGTTGCCGAGCCCATCTCGCATTACGTGAACCCGCCGGTCGGCAGCGGCAGTACGGTCAATGCGGAGCGCGAGGCGCTGATGCTGACCTTCTTCCACTGGGGGCTGCATGCCTGGGCGATCTATGCGGTGATCGCCATGTCGCTCGCCTATTTCGCGTTCCGCCGCGGACTGCCGCTCACCATCCGCTCGGCGCTCTATCCGCTGATCGGCGAAAAGGTGCACGGTCCGATCGGCCATACGGTCGACATCTTTGCGGTGATCAGCACCATGTTCGGCCTCGCTGCATCGCTCGGCATCGGCGTGCTTCAGGTCGATGCCGGGCTCGCCTGGCTGTTCGGTGCGCCGGTCGCAGCCTGGTTCCAGGTGTTGTTGATCATCGCCATTACGCTCTGCGCCACCGCATCGGCCGTGCTCGGGCTAGACAAGGGCATCAAGCGGCTGTCGGAGATCAATATCGGATTGGCGGTGCTGCTGCTCGTGTTCGTGCTGGCGACGGGGCCGACCGTGTTCCTGCTGCAGGCCTTCGTGCAGAATGTCGGCACCTATCTCGGCAATGTCATTCCGCGCACTTTCCGCATGTACGCGTATGAACCCAATGCGTGGCTGGGCGACTGGACGCTGTTCTATTGGGGCTGGTGGATCGCCTGGTCACCGTTTGTCGGCATGTTCATCGCCCGCGTGTCGCGCGGCCGTACGATCCGCGAGTTCATCTCCGGCGTGTTGCTGGTGCCTGTTGCCTTCACCTTCTTGTGGATGACGGTCTTCGGCAACACGGCGCTCTGGCAGGAAGTGAACCACATCGCGCCCATTGCGCAGCTCGTGAAGAACGACATGCCGGTCGCCCTGTTCTCCATGCTGGCGAACCTGCCGCTTTCCTATATCACCACCGGCATCGCGACGCTCCTGGTCGTGACGTTCTTCGTCACCTCGGCCGACTCGGGTGCGCTCGTGATCGACATGCTGACATCCGGCGGCGCGGAAAATCCACCGGTATGGCAGCGCATCTTCTGGGCGTTCACCGCCGGCGCGGTGGCGGCGGTGCTTCTGCTGGTCGGAGGATTGGATGCGTTGCAGACGGCGACGATCGTCTCTGCGCTTCCCTTCACCGTGGTGATGCTCTTCATTTGCTACGGCCTCTATAAGGCGCTGTCCTCCGAACCGACGCTGATCGCGCACGCGCACAATATTACCGACAATCACGACCTGGAGGAGGCGATCGACGCCCTGTTCGTCACGCCGGACGCCAACGATGCCGCGCGCAGGTTGCACGACGTGGCGCGCCCGGCGCTCGCGATGGTCGCGGACCGTGTGCGCAACCGCGGCGCCAGCGCCGATTTCACCACCAACGCGCACGAGGTGGTGCTGCGCATCTCGCGCGAAGACGATTCGCAGTTCGAATACCGCGTGCAATTGAAGGACGGCGACGGCGAGATCGCGACCGGCGGCAAATATCTGGCAGCCTCGCTGAGCGGAGAGAGCGCCAGCCACAATGTCACGACCTGGACCCGCCGCGATATCGTCCGCGACGTGATCGCCAACTACGCACGGCTGTAGGGGACGCGGGAGTCGGCGGACGCGTTCACGGCGCGGATCGGCTCTGTTCGCTTGCGCCGGTTCCGGTTAGCGGCGTCGGAGGCGAACCCTTCCAAACGGGCCGGGTCACTCGCGTCCCAGCACCTGACGCACGTTGCTGGCCCAGGCCCTGCTTTCGATCCGCGCGAGCAGTGCGCGGTTCAGCTTTTCCCGGATCGCGCTGTGCTGTGGAAGCGCGAAGGCATAATCCTGGCGGCCGAACGTCGCCGGTACAAGCCTCAGGTCATTGGCGGTATCGCCCTGTTTCAGTTTCGATACGAGCAGCGGACGGTCATACACGAACGCGCTGATATTACCCGACCGCACGGCCTTCAGGCCTTCGTCGATCCCGTTGAACGGCCGGAACCCGACGCCGCGGTCGTTCAGCCATTCCTCGGCCGCCGATCCCGGCACCGTCCCGACCGCGACCCCGGCCAGATCGTCGGGGCCGGTAATCTTGCCCGAGAGGCGCCCCTCGGTCAGCGAGGAGGCGATCAGGCCGGTGAAGGTCGAAATGATGATGATCGCGGCGAACATCCACACGAGCGCGATGATGCGGCCGGCAAGCGTGCGCGGCGCCTTGTCGCCATATCCCACGGTCGTCATCGTCACCGCCGAGAACCAGAAGCCGGACCCGATCCCGTCGAGCGGCTTGCCGCCGAACTCGTCGCGATTGTGGCGGCGTTCCGCCAGCCAGAACAGAAAACCGACGACCAGCAACACACCCGCCAGCAGCAGAACCGCCGACAGGAAACTCCAGGTGAAGAAATTGCGCACCAGCAGGAGCCAACTGGACGGCGTCTCGCCAGTCACGATGCCGAAGCCGGTGGTGTAATAGGGGTGGGTGAAATCGACCACTTGCTCGCGCCCTGGCGTCACCGTCAGCGCACCGACACTGGCATCGTATCGTCCGTCCGCCACGCCCTGCACCATGCCGTCCAGGTCGGTCTGTTCGAAATGATAGCGGATGCCGGTATCCTGCGCGATCTGGCGCCACAGGTTGATCGCCAGCCCGCCCCAGGCGCCATCCGATCCCTTCATGGCAAATGGCGGCGCCTCTCGCGTTGCGATGGTCAGTTCACCGGTCGGCGCGGCCTCGGTGCGCGCCGCAGCGAGCCGCCCGTCCTGCGCCATCGCAGGCATCGCGATGGCTGTAAGTGTGATGAGGAGAAGCGCGAGGCGGCGGCAAAACGTCGGCGTATTGGTCATGTCCGGCAGCTTAGCATGATCGTACCAAGGCTTGTCCATGGCGGCCGGCCCGCTGTCCTGTCGGGCCAAGCGCGTCAGCAGATGGGCTTTTCCCGCGCCCAAGCGGTGCGCGGTTTCGCATTGCCAACCGCGACACCGCAACTTCGGGCCGATGCCTCGAACACGCCTCCTTGCAGCCGGAGGCCTTTGAACAATCACGGTAGCGTTGATGCGACGGACATTGGATTTCGGGGCTTAGCCAAGTCCGCGGGACTGATGCGAATCGCCAGAAACGGGGTAGTGGCGGAGAGGGAGGGATTCGAACCCTCGGAACCCTTGCGGGCTCAACGGTTTTCGAGACCGCCCCGTTCGACCACTCCGGCACCTCTCCGCGGGGGGCTTCGCACCGGCTGATCCGGTATCGGATGCAGCGGCGCTGGTCGGTGAGCGCGCGGCATTAACGGAAAGATTCGCACCTTACAAGGTGCAGCTTGTGCGTTGCCGCAAAGACATTAGATTGGTGTCATGACCGTTGCCCGCAAATCAGATGTGTTCGCCGGGATCGGCACCTCGGTGCCGCCTGTTTCCCATGCCCGATTCAATGTCGGGGACGTAGTGCGGCACCGCATGTTCGATTTCCGCGGCGTGATCTTCGATGTCGACCCCGTCTTCGCGAATAGCGAGGAATGGTACGATTCCATTCCCAAGGATGCCCGCCCCCGGAAGGACCAGCCCTTCTACCATATCCTCGCGGAGAATATGGAAAGCGACTATGTCGCCTATGTCAGCCAACAGAACCTGGTGGCCGACCATAGCGACGAGCCGGTCGATCACCCCGCCATCACCGGCCTGTTCGATGCCTATTCCGACGGGCATTACCGCCTGCGACGCGAACATCGTCATTAGACGCGGCGGCGTCCGAGCTTTTTCGCGCGGCGTCGGTTGACAATCTGGCGCTCTCGGCATAGTCGGCGCCTTCTTTCCGCGACGGTGCATTCGGCGCGGACACATGTATTTGGAAGTGAAGAGGGCCATGTTCGCAGTCGTGCGCACGGGCGGCAAGCAGTATCGCGTTGCCGCAGGAGACAAGATCGTCGTCGAGAAGATCGGCGGCGAGGCCGGCACAACGGTCAAGCTCGATGATGTGTTGCTCGCCGGCGACGGCAGCGACCTGAAGGCGGTCGACGGACTGAGCGTCGCGGCCGAGATCGTGGCGCAGGCGAAGGGCGAGAAGGTCGTCATCTTCAAGAAGCGCCGTCGGCACAATTATCGTCGCAAGGCCGGCCACCGCCAGCAGCACACGATCCTGAAGATCACCGCAATCGGTGAGGAAAAGGCCAAGAAGGCCGCGCCGAAGCCTGCCGCGAAGAAGGCCGCGCCGAAAGAGGCAGCGCCCGAGGCGGACAAGGCCTGAGCCGCACCCGAGATTTCGAGGAGTTAGACAATGGCACATAAGAAAGCAGGCGGCTCGTCGCGTAACGGTCGCGATTCCGCAGGCCGTCGCCTTGGCGTGAAGAAGTTCGGGGGCGAAGCCGTCGTCGCCGGCAACATCATCGTGCGTCAGCGCGGCACCAAATTCTATCCCGGCACGAATGTCGGCATGGGCAAGGACCATACCCTGTTCGCGCTTACCGATGGTCGTGTGTCCTTCAAGGAAGGCAAGCTCGGCCGCAAATTCGCGTCGGTGGATATTATGGCGGACGCCGCCGAATAACGGGCAACCGACCGGGTTGCCCACCAGGGTGACCCGGGTTCCGAGAGCGGAACCAACCAAGAAGGGAGACGGGTCGCCCCGGCTCCCTTTTTTTCGTGCTCCCTCCCTGTTGCGTCGTCATCCTGTCATTGAACACGGGCATGAACGCGCAGAAATACGAGGAGAGTACCCATGTTCATGCGTACCCCGCGTCTGACCCTGCGGCCAGGCTGGGCCGAAGACGCCGATGAACTCGCCGTCGCCATCGCCCACCGGAAAGTCGTGCACAACCTTGGCCGTGCGCCCTGGCCCTATGCGCTGGGCGATGCTCGGGCGTTTATCGAGGCGCAGCAGGCCGAACGGCACGGCGCCTCCTTCCTCATCTGCTCGCACGAGGATGGCGCCTGCCCGATCGTGGGCGGCATCGGCTTCGGCCCGTACGAAAATCGCCCGAACGAACTCGGCTACTGGATCACACCCCGCGCATGGGGACGCGGCTATGCCACCGAGGCGGGGCACGCGGCGATCGCGGTCGCCCGCATGCTGGGCGTTGCCGAACTTACCGCAGGGCATCATGTCGACAATCCGGCGTCGGGCGCCGTGCTGCGCAAGCTGGGCTTCGCGTCCTCGGGATCGGCCCGCCGGTATTCGCGCGGACGCGGTGCCTGGGTCGACTGCACCGAATATGTGCTGCCCCTGGCGTCTCGCCGTAACGCGGCCGACAGCGCAGTGGCGACGAGCAGCAGGTTGCTGGCGGCCTGATTCGATTCCGAATCGGGCCGCCGCCCTTCCCCGCCGGCACAGCGGCGGCCTTTGCGTTCAGGCGCGTTTTCCGCCACAAGCGGGTTTTCCCGATCAGGCCAGATCCGCTCCCTCATGCCCGCTACCGTTCGCAAACGCCTCTCACCGCAGGAAGCGCGCATCGCCGCGCTGGAAGCTGCTCGCGCCATCCTGATCGAGGACGGACCGCAAGCAGTTACACTGAAGGCGGTAGCCGCACGTATCGGGCGGACCCACGCCAATCTGCTCCATCATTTCGGCTCGGCCGCCGGGTTGCAGAAAGCGCTGATCGCAAGCATGGCAGAAACGATCACCGCGATCATCGGTGCCGCGGCGATGAAGGCCCGTGCCGGCGACCAGAATCCGCGCGAGGTGGTGGACCTCACCTTCGACGCGTTCGACAGCGAGGGCGCCGGCGCGCTCGCGAGCTGGATGATCCTGTCCGGCAACCAGGATGCGCTTGACCCCATTCTGGAGGCGATCCACAAGCTCGTCGACGATCTGGCGGAAGGGCATTCGGAAGCGAGCATGTCGATCCACGAGGAGACGCTGCAACTCGTCCTGATGGCGCTGGGAGATGCGCTGCTGGGCGGGCCGATGGCCCGCGCCCTGGGCCTGCCACGCGAAAAGGCGCGGGACCTTGCGTGCCAGGCGCTGCTGGCGTCGCGCGCCGGTGAGCATGCCGACTGAACGATGGTGGCCGATGCCCCCGCTATCGTCATGCCGAACGTGATCCGGCATCCATTCGCGCTCGGCTGGAATCTCACGCGTGGCGTTGAACGGATTCCGACTTCCGTCGGGATGACGGCTGGTTCGCGTCGGGCACGGCACCGAAACGCCACCACTGGCGAAACCGGCACATATCGTTAAGTAAGCCCCCATGCATTTCCTCGATCAGGCGAAGATCTATGTCCGCTCCGGCGCGGGCGGCCCCGGTGCGGTGAGTTTCCGGCGCGAGAAATATATCGAGTTCGGCGGCCCCGACGGCGGTGACGGCGGCAAGGGCGGCGATATCGTGTTCGAGGCGGTGCCCGGTCTCAATACCCTGATAGACTTTCGCTACACCCAGCATTTCCGCGCCCCGCGCGGCAAAGGCGGAGCCGGGGCGAACCGCACCGGGGCGGGCGGCGAGGACCTGGTCATCAAAGTGCCCGTCGGCACCCAGGTGATCAGCGAGGACAAGGAGCATGTCCTCATGGATTTCACCCGCGTCGGCCAGCGCGAGGTCTTCCTGCGCGGTGGCGACGGCGGTCGCGGCAACATGAGCTACAAGAGTTCGACCAATCGTGCGCCGCGCCAGCACGGCACCGGCTGGCCCGGCGAGGAAGCCTGGATATGGCTGCGGCTCAAGCTGCTCGCCGATATCGGGCTCGTCGGCCTGCCCAATGCCGGCAAGTCCACCTTCGTCAACGCCGTAACCAATGCCAGGGCGAAGGTAGGCGATTATGCCTTCACCACCACCCGGCCCCAGCTCGGCGTGGTGAAGCACAAGGGACGCGAGTTCGTCGTTGCCGATATTCCAGGCCTGATCGAGGGCGCCGCCGATGGTGTCGGCATCGGCGACCGGTTCCTGGGCCATGTCGAGCGCTGCAAGGTGCTGCTGCACCTGGTCGATGCGCACGCGCCAGACCTTACACAGGCCTATCGTACCGTGCGCGACGAACTCGAATCCTACGGCGCCGGCCTCGCCGACAAGCGCGAGGTGCTCGTACTCAACAAGACCGACCTGCTCGACGCGGAACTCACCGACGCCCTGCGCGCTGAACTGGCGGATGCCAGCGGTGCGGAGGTTCTGCCCGCCTCCGGCGCCACCGGCGCGGGGATGGAAGCGTTGCTCGACCGCCTGATCGAGGCACTCGGGCCGATGAGGAACGATGACGCGCAGAAACCCGACGACAAGGACCCGGCGGAACCGATAGAATGGTCGCCGATCTGAACTTTGAACCTCGAAACGCAGGAGGCACGGTTTGAACGAAGCCGACCGCTTTTCTCCCAAGAACTGCCCGCGGCTGATCGTGAAGGTCGGTTCGGCGCTGCTTGTCGATCCCGACGGCGAACTGCACCGCGAATGGCTCGAAACCCTGATCGACGATGTGCATGAACGCATCAAGGCCGGCCAGGAGGTCGCGATCGTCAGTTCCGGCTCCATCGCCATCGGCGCACGGCGGCTCGGCCTGCCCGGCGGCGGTCGCAACAGCCTTGAGGACGCGCAGGCATCCGCCGCCACCGGCCAGATCGCGCTTGCCCATATGTGGTCGGAACTGCTGCACGATCGCGGCCTTTCCGCGGCCCAGGTGCTGGTCACGCTGGGCGACATGGAGGACCGGCGCCGCTACCTGAACGCATCCGCCACGCTTGGCCGTCTGCTCGGCCTGGGCGTCGTGCCCGTGGTGAACGAAAACGACACGGTCGCGACCGAGCGCATCCGCTTCGGCGACAATGACCGGCTCGCCGCCCGCGTGGCGCAGGCCGCCAATGCCGACGGCGTGATCCTGCTGTCCGATGTCGACGGCCTGTACGATTCGAATCCGACCCATAATCCGGATGCCAAACTGATCCCCGTGATCGAGGAGATCGACGAGAGCATCACCGGCATGGCCGACTCGCGTTCGGCTTCCGGCATGGGATCGGGCGGCATGGTGTCGAAGATCGAGGCGGCACGCATCGCAACGACCGTGGGCGCCGATCTCGCCATCGTATCGGGCAAGCAGATGCACGCGCTTAAGGCATTCGAGGAGAGCGGGCACGGTTCGGTCTTCGTCGGTTCCGGCAATGCCGGCGCGCGCAAGGCCTGGCTTGCCGGCGGGCTGACCGAGGAAGGCACGATCATCATCGACCAGGGCGCGGTCGAGGCACTGCAGAACGGCAACAGCCTGCTGCCCGCCGGTGCGATCCGCATCGAGGGCGAGTTCCTGCGCGGCGATCTGGTGTCGATCGTCGATTCGAAGCACAACAAGATCGCCCGCGGGCTGGCCGAATATGATTATGTCGATGCGCAGCGCATCGTCGGCAGGCGGAGCGAGGACATCGCCCGGATCCTCGGCTATTCACCCCGTTCCGCGCTCGTCCATCGCAGCCACATGGCGGTGCTTTGACGACACTGGCGCTCACCGGCGGCACCGGGTTCGTCGGCGGCCGCCTGATCGGGCTGGCGCTGGCGGCGGGGCACCGGATCCGTGCCCTCACCCGCCGACCGCAGAACGCGCGCGAGGGCGTGACCTGGGTGCCGGGCTCTCTGTCCACACCGGATGCGCTGGAGGAACTGGCGACCGGCGCCGATGCGTTGATTCATGTCGCCGGCGTGGTGAATGCACGCGACCGCGACGGCTTCATGCGCGGCAACGCGGCCGGAACGCAGGCGATGCTCGACGCCGCGGCGCGCGCAGAGGTGGCGCGCTTCGTCCATGTCTCGTCGCTGGCAGCGCGGGAGCCGGGACTGTCGGATTATGGCTGGTCGAAGGCCGGCGCCGAACGCGCCGTAACGGATTCGGACCGCGCCTGGACCATCGTTCGCCCGCCCGCCATCTATGGCCCCGGCGACATGGAGATGCGCGACATCTTCCGCCTCGCCCGCTACGGCCTCGCGCTGTTGCCGCCGCCGGGCCGCATGTCGTTGATCGAGGTGGGCGATCTCGCCCGGTTGCTGCTGACCCTTGCCACGCACGATCCCGGCCGGGTGATCCTCGAAGTCGATGACGGCGCCGAGCGCGGCTGGACGCACGGCGACTTCGCCCGCGCGGTCGGCGATGCGGTGGGCAGGCGCGTGCTGCCCCTCCCCCTGCCCCGAGCCATATTGTCGCTGGCGTCCAGGGGCGACGCGCTGCTGCGCGGCGAAAAGGCGAAACTGACGTCGGACCGGGTATCCTATTTCTGTCATCCCGACTGGTGCATCGACCCGGAAAAGCGCCCCGACCCAACGCTTTGGCGACCCGAAGTGCCGACGCCGGAAGGACTGGCGCGAACCGCGGCATGGTATCGTGCGCAAGGCCTGCTATAGGGCCGGGCGGAAAGACGCCGAAATCGCGCCGCAATTGCGTGGCATCGGCGCACCTGACATCCGCGAAAGAGAAAGACGTTCATGAGCGACCGCCAAGCAACCTTCGATAAAGTCGCCGAGCTGATCGCACCGTTCAACAAGAAGGGCGTGACGCTGACGGAGGCGACCAGCTTTCAGCACGACCTGGAATGGGACAGCCTGACGGTGATGGACTTCGTCGCCGCGATCGAGGACGAATTCGACATCCTTATCACCATGAACATGCAGGCCGAAATCGAGACCGTGGGCCAGCTCGTCGATGCGGTCGAAAAGCTGAAGCAGACACGGGACTGACACTGACACTGCGTTCGTGCCGAGCCTGTCGAAGCACCGTTCTTCTCTCCGCGCCGAAGGTGAAGAACAGCCCTTCGACAAGCTCAGGGCGAACGGCAAAGGACAATCGACCATGACCGAAGCCGTGCAAGCCGATCACCGCCGCCCTGCCGACTCCGCTCCCGCCGCGCCCGATCGCGACCTGATGAGCAAGTTCGATGCCCTGATCGCGGAGCGCCAGGCCTTGCTCGATTCCGGCGTTACCGATCCATTCTCCATCGTCATGGACGCGGTGAAATCGCCCACCGAAGCGGTGATCAGGGGCAAGGACACCATCCTGCTCGGCACCTATAATTATATGGGCATGACGTTCGACCCGGACGTGATCCGGGCCGGCAAGGACGCGCTCGACCAGTTCGGATCGGGCACCAACGGCAGCCGCATGCTGAACGGCACGTTCCGCGATCATATGGGCGTCGAACAGGCGTTGCGCGACTTCTACGGCATGGCCGGCGCGATCGTCTTCTCGACCGGGTATATGGCCAATCTCGGCATGATCTCGACGCTCGCCGGCAAGGGCGAATATGTCATTCTCGACGCCGACAGCCATGCCTCCATCTATGACGGATGCAAGCAGGGTGTCGCGGAAATCGTCCGATTTCGCCACAATTCGGTGGAGGATCTCGACAAGCGGCTCGGCCGCCTGCCCGCCGACGCCGGAAAGCTCGTCGTGCTCGAAGGCGTCTATTCCATGGTCGGCGACATCGCGCCGCTGAAGGAAATGGTCGCGGCATCGAAGAAGCACGGCGCCATGGTGCTGGTCGACGAAGCGCATTCCATGGGCTTTTTCGGCGCCAACGGCCGCGGTGTCTATGAGGAGCAGGGGCTGGAAGGCCAGGTCGATTTCGTCGTCGGCACCTTTTCCAAGTCGGTCGGCACGGTGGGCGGCTTCTGCGTATCGGATCATCCGAAGTTCGAGGCGATCCGGCTGGCCTGCCGCCCCTATATCTTCACCGCCAGCCTGCCGCCGAGCGTCGTCGCCACGGCCGAAACCTCGGTCCGCAAGCTGATGCACGCCCACGGGAAACGCGAGCAGCTCTGGAAGAATGCCCGCCGGCTGCACGGCGGCCTCGTCCAAATGGGCTTTCGCCTCGGCACCGAAACGCCGGACAGCGCGATCGTCGCGGTCATGCTGGAGGATCAGGAACAGGCCGTCGCCATGTGGCAGACGCTTCTCGACCGCGGCCTCTACGTCAACATGGCGCGGCCGCCGGCCACGCCGATGGGCACCTATCTGCTGCGCTGCTCGCTTTGCGCCGAACATAGCGACGCGCAGATCGACGCGGTGCTCGCCATGTTTCGCGCCGCCGGCGAGGCCACCGGCGTTCTTCCCGGATAATCGGTTCAAACGCCAATTCGCTTTGCAAGCCGATACCTTCTCCGTAGAATCGCACCCGACATGACCGATATCGCAGCGGCGGAGGTTGACCAGGACGGCGGTTGGGGGCGTCGCTGGCGTACCATTTCGATGGTCGTCATCGCCGTGCTCGGCGTGGCCGTGCTCACCGCCGTGATATTGTCGATCCGGACCGCGGACCGGGAACGCGATCGGGCGCTGGCGCTGCAGTCGCACAGCTATGAAGTCATGATCCTGGCCCGCTCGCTGTCCGAAACCATGGCGAGTGCGGAGGCGTCACTGGGCCGGTACGTCATTTCCGGCGAACGCCAGATGGGACAGGTCTATTCCGATCGGTGGCTGAAGGCGGCAGGTCAACTTCACCGGCTGGATCAGGTGACCCATGGCGACCCGGTCGTCTCCACCCAGGTCGACCGGGTTCGTAAGGCCTATTACCAGCGCGGCGACGAACTCGATCGCATCGCCTTCTACACGCAACAGGACCGCAATCGGGAGGCTTTCGCCTTTTACAACGCCGCGCGGGATACCCCGGCGCTGCGCCGGCTCCAACGGCGCCTGGACGAATTGATGGCGCTCGAACGCAAACTGTTGCAGGCGCACAGCGAAGCGGCCAGCGCGACCGTCGCCCAGTCGACCTCGATCACCAAGATGCTGGCCGCATTCGGCATTCTGATCGTCGTCGGAGCAGGCTTTCTCGCATGGAAGGTCGTGCAGTCGACACGAGCGCGGGCCACCGCCGACGCCGAAGCGACGACCGAGCGCGAACGCGCCGCAGAACTGGAAGCCGCCGTCGCCAGCGCCACCGCCCAGCTGCGCGAAGAGGCGGCCGAGCGGCAGGCGGCGGAGGAAAAGCTGCGCCAGGTCCAGAAGATGGAAGCCGTCGGCCAGCTCACCGGTGGTATCGCGCACGATTTCAACAATATGCTCGCCGTCGTGATCGGCGGCCTGGAACTGGCTCGGCGGCATGTGAAGCTCGATCCGCAGGTCACCCGCCGCCATATCGACAACGCGATGGATGGCGCCCGGCGCGCCGCCGCTCTCACCCGCCGGCTTCTCGCCTTCGCCCGCGCCGAGGCGCTGATGCCCGAATCGATCGATTCCGCCGATCTGATCGCCAGCATGTCCGATCTGCTCGACCGGACCATCGGCGACACGATTTCGGTGCGGACGCGCGACGCCGAACTGGGCTGGTGTACCTGGGCCGACCGGCACCTGCTGGAAAACGCCATCCTCAACCTGGCCGTCAACGCACGCGATGCGATGGAGGGCAAGGGCACGCTCACCATCGAGACCGGCGGCCGATCGTTGACCGCCGGCGAGATCGGGCAGTGCTCGGCCGGCGACTATGTCACCATCGCCGTGTGCGATACCGGCTGCGGCATGCCCGCCGACGTCGTGGAACGCGCGTTCGAGCCCTTTTTCACCACGAAACCGGTGGGCAAGGGCACCGGCCTCGGCCTGAGCCAGATCTTCGGCTTCGTCCGCCAGTCGTCCGGGGAAATCACCATCGATTCGACGCCCGGCGCCGGCACGACCGTGACGATGTTCCTGCCCCGCCACGAGGGCGAAGCGGCGAGCGAGATCGGGCGGGACCCGGACGACGGCGAAACGACGACACCGGGTCGCGCCCTGGACGTAATGGTGGTGGAAGACGATCCGCGCGTGCTTGCCGCCACGGTCAGCATTCTGCGCGAACTCGGCCATCGCCCGGTGGCGTGCGACCAGCCCCTGCACGCCCGCGACGTCCTGGGATCGATGCCGCATATCGACTGCCTGATCACCGACGTGCTGATGCCCGGCCAGACCGGGCCGGAGATGGTCGCCGACCTGCGCGGCACCCTGTCGGGGGTCGGGATCATCTTCGTCACCGGCTATGCGGGCGACAGCGCCGACGGCGCCGTGCTCGACGAGCATGTCGTCCTGCGAAAACCGTTCACCATCACCGGCCTCACCCGTGCGCTCGATCGTGCGCTGGACAAGGCCAGCCAGGATATTGAGACCGAGCCGCCGCGCAGGACCGGCGTCGCCGGGGGCTGACGAAAGGCGCGAGCCCCGCTATAGCCGCCCGCATCCGTCAGGGCGCCGCACCGCCCGCCCGCGAAGAGGCCGCATTCCCGCATGAAGTCGATCGACCGCTACATGGCCCGGCAGATCGCGGTCCCGTTGATCTCCACCCTGATCATCGCGGCGATGCTCCTGGTGCTGGAACGCATGCTCCGCCTGTTCGACTTCGTCGCGGAGGAAGGCGGGCCGGTCAGCGTCGTCTGGCGCATGCTCGCCAACCTGCTGCCCGAATATCTCGGCCTCGGCATCCCCATCGGCCTTCTGCTGGGCGTGCTGCTCGCCTTTCGGCGGCTGGCCACCACGTCCGAACTGGACGTCATGCGGGCCGTCGGCATGGGCTATGGCCGCCTGCTGCGCGTGCCGTTCATGTACGCCTTCGCGCTCGCCGCGCTCAACCTCGCCATTGTCGGCTTCGTCCAGCCCTGGGCGCGGTATAATTACGAAGGGCTGCAGTTCGAGCTGCGCTCCGGCGCGCTGGGCGCGTCGATCAAGATCGGCGAATTCACCCATTTCGGCGACGCCATGACCCTGCGCATCGACGAAAGCCACGACAATGGCAGCGATCTCGAGGGCATCTTCGTCTATACCACGCCCGAGGACGGCAACTGGATCGCGGTGAACGCGCAGCGGGGCAAGTTCCTTGCCACGGACGATCCGAACACGATCATCTTCCGCCTCACCAACGGCACGCTGATCCATTACGCGCCGGGTTTCGCCAGCCCGCGGGTGCTGACCTTCACCTCGCACGATCTGACCATTCCGCTGCCCACGCTGAAGAACTTCCGCAATCGCGGCGACAGCAATCGCGAACTGACGCTGCCCGAACTCGTCCGGGTCGGCCACAATCCCGAACGACCCGAGGAAACCCGGCTGAAGAGCCGCGCCAATTTCCATTTCCGCGTCGTGGAGGCGGCCACTATCCTGCTGCTGCCGTTCCTGGCGCTCGCGCTCGGCGTGCCGCCCAAGCGATCGACATCGGCGCTCGGCGTCTTTCTGGCGCTGGTGATGGTGATCACCTATCACAAGGTCAATGAATATGGCGAAGCGATCGGCGGCCTGGGCCGGGTCGATCCGGTCATCGCCCTGTGGGGGCCGTTCCTCGTCTTCGCCGCGATCATCCTGCGCATGTATTATGTGATCGCCCATGTGCCGGGCGGGCAGCCGATCGGATCGCTGGAACGCGGCGCATCGAAACTCGGCCGGGCGATCGCCCGACGCCTGCCGGGTCGGAGGCGCGCGGCATGAGCCAGGCCGATTTCTTCCCCTCTCGCACCATCTCCCTCTACATGGTGCGGTTGTTCCTGGTGCGCACGCTGGCGATACTCGCCGGACTGGTCATGATCCTCCAGACGCTCGACCTGTTGAGCGAAACCGGCGACATTCTGGCCGTGGCGGGCAATGGCCAGAGCGAGATTTGGCGCTATATCGGCCTGCGCACGCCGCAGATCATCGCGCAATTCCTGCCCTTCTCGGTCCTGCTCGGCACCATCATCACGCTGTCGACGCTGAACCAGAACAGCGAAGTGATCGCGATGAAGTCGGCGGGATTGTCCGCCCATCAGGTGCTGGCGCCGTTGCTGATCGCCAGCCTGGGGGTGGCGATCGTTTCCTTCACTTTCAACGAACGCGTCGTCGCGCGCGCCACCGCCACGCTAGACCAGTGGCAGGACGTGGAATACGGCCCCCTGCCCATCGACCGCGGCGACCGCTCCAATGTCTGGGTCCGCGATAATGGCGACCTGATCCATGTGCGCCAGATCGCCGACGCCATCGGCGGCGGCACGCCGCGGCTGTCGGGCGTCGAAATCTATGACCGCGAAGAAGGCAAGCTGGAGGCGATCCTGTCCGGGCCGCGAGCCCTGCGCGCCAGCCACGGCTGGATCCTGCTCGACGCCAAGCGGTTCGACGCCGCGACCGGCGAGACCCGGAACATCGGCCCGGTCCGATTCGGCGACGGCGTGACGCTGGAGCAGTTCACACTCGCCAACGTGAACGCGGAAGGCCTGACCTTTGCCGAGTTGAACGGCGCGATCAATGACCTGGAGGCGGCCGGCCGTCCGGGCGAAGCGCTGAAGGGCAGCCTCTGGCACAAGCTTTCGGGGCCGCTGTCGTCGGTGCTGATGCCGCTGCTGGGCGCGGTGGCGGCGTTCGGCATCGCCCGGTCGGGCAAACTGTTCATTCGCGCCGTGATCGGCATGGCCCTGGGCTTCGCCTATTTCGTCGCGGACAATTTCGCCCTGGCGATGGGCAATCTGGGCGCATATCCGCCGTTCCTGGCGGCCTGGGCGCCGTTTCTGCTGTTCCTGCTGATCGGCGAGGCGGTGCTGTTCCGCACCGAGGAATAGCCGCGGCGCGGCTCCGGCTGTCACCTGCCCCCTGCGGAAATCCGCCAAAGGTCGGACAGAGTCGCACCTCAACGCGTGCGCGTGCGTGCGTAGGCGCGCGCGAGGGAATTCATTCCAACTTTTCAATCAGCGCCGGGAACGTGCCACGGCGCACCACCTGTAGGAAAGTTCAAAAGCCGACGGCGTGCCACCGTTCGTCGCCGGGGCCGGGGCCGGGGCCGGGGCCGCCGCCGACGCGGATCAGCGACCGCGCAGGGTGCTCATCACCAGCCGCCGGGTGAGTGCCGGCAGACCGGTATGGCTCGATTTGTGATAGGGCGACTGCTCGTCCAGCGCGGCCCCAAGGCGGCGGTGCGCCTCACCGAGCGAATGGTAAGGCAGGCTGGGCAGGAGATGGTGGAGCGCATGATAGCGCAGGCCCACCGGCGCCCACAGCATCGGCAGCACGGCCGGCGGCGGCACGTTCACCGAATCGAGATATTGCGCCGTGACGCTCATCGCCTCCCCCTCATTCTCCCACAGATGGGCGACGAGGGTACGCACCTGGTTGATCACCGCGACGCCGGACGACACGGCGAGCATCACGGCGAAGGCGGAAAGCGGCAGGTTGCCGGTAGCCACCAGAACCAGCAGCGTGATCGCCCACAGGCTTGCCGCCGCCTCGATGCGCACCCACTGCGCGGCGAACGCCCCGCCGGGCATCCGCCGGCGAAAGGAAGGATTGATCGACAGCGACGAATAGCGCTCGACCACGACCCGGCGCAGCGACGGAATCACCAGCGAGAGCGGCGACAGGATCGCGAAGCGGATCAGCAGCCCCACGGGCGCCAGCGCGGCGACCAGGACGAAGGTCGGCAGCGTCCAGGGGTTCATCAGCGCCAGCGGCAGATATTCGGGATCCTCGACCGTGCCGTAGCGCGTCTTTGCATGGTGCAGGTTATGCACGCCTTCATACAGGAAGGACGGTGTCAGCATCGGAATGCCGACGAGCAGGTTCCAGCCGAGGCGAAAACCGGGCAGCGTGGCATGCTTCACATGCGTCAGTTCGTGGATGAAGCTGAGCGCGCGGTACAGCGCCAGCACCGCGACGACGCCCGCGACGACCGCCCAGCCGACAGCGGCAAGCGTCGCCGCCAGATAGAGCGCGCCATAGCCGATCGCGACCGACGCGATCAGGTCCGTCCAATAGATGCCGGGGCGCACCGCATTGATGTCGCGCGTCAGCTCGGCCGCGGTACGCAACATCTGCTTGTCGTCGGCAGCGCGGGGCGATGCCGTGCGGGGATGACCGTCCCGCACGCCCGCGGTGGCGCCGCCATCAAGGCGAAGAGAGCTTTCCATGGATTGCATATCTGCCCCTAGATAGTGGCGATATGGAGGCATTTTGAGGGTTCCCGTTCGGCTCAGCCCCGCTCGCCGGTTGACAGCGCCGCGCGAAGGCGGGACTGCTCCGTACAAAATTCGAGGCGTTTCTTGGCACAGAATCTAATCATCCGGCCCGTCGAAACCAACGCGGACCGCAAGGCTTTTATCGATCTCGCTTATCGCGTGAATCGAAATGACCCGAACTGGGTGCCGCCGCTGCGAGGCGAGGTGGCCGGGACCATCGATCCCAAGAAGAACGGCTGGTTCAGCCATGCCGAGGCGCAGTTGTTCCTCGCCCAGCGCGACGGCCGGCAGACGGGGCGGATTTCGGCGCATATCGATACGCTGGCGCTCACCATGCCGGCGGAGCAGGGCTTCGGCCCCGGCGCCGGCTTCTGGGGCATGTTGGAGGCCGAGGACCAGGAAAGCGCGGCGGCACTGATCGCGGCGGCGGAAGGCTGGCTGCGCGAGCACGGCATGGACCGCGCGATCGGCCCGATCAGCCTGTCGATCTGGGAGGAGCCGGGCCTGCTGATCAAGGGGCACGACCATGCCCCCACGGTAATGATGGGGCATCACCGCCCCGAATATCAGGGCTGGATCGAGGCGGCGGGATACGGCGCGGTCAAGCAGCTATTGACCTATGAACTCGACATCACACAGGAATTTCCGCCGCTGGTGAAGCGGATCGTCGCCGCCGGCGAACGCAACAGCCGCATCGTCATCCGTAAGGTCGACAAGTCGAAATTCGACCGGGAAGCGGCGATCATCCTCGCCATCCTGAACGACGCCTGGTCGGACAACTGGGGCTTCGTCCCCCTCACCCAGCCCGAAATCGACGATGTCGGCAAGAAGCTGAAGCCCATCGTGTTCGAGGATCTGATCCGCATCGCCGAACTCGACGGCGAACCCGTCGCCTTCATGATCACGCTGCCCGATCTGAACGAGGCCATTGCCCCGCTCAAAGGCTCGCTTTTCCCCTTCGGCTGGGCAAAGCTGCTATTGTGGCTACGCCGGCCCAGGGTGCGCACCATGCGGGTGCCGCTGATGGGCGTGGTGAAGCGCCTGCAATCCTCGCGCATGGCGAGCCAGCTCGCCTTCATGATGATCGAATATATCCGCCGGGCGTCGGTCGACAGATATGGCGCGCGGCGCGGCGAAATCGGCTGGATTCTGGACGACAACCAGGGGATGATCGCGATCGCGGAGACGATCGACAGCCGTGTGAACCGCATCTATCAGATTTACGAAAAGCGCCTGTGACGCCGTCGGGAGGGGACGAAAGCGCCCCCTCCCCGCGCGTTCATTCATCGGCCAGCGGGTCGATGCCCCGCTTCAGCCACTCGCCATATTTGCGGCAGATCGTGCGCCGCAGGCGCGATCCCGTCACGGGTTCGATCCTGACACAAACCCTGGTGTCCCTGGAAACGGTCTCGTGCTGCTGCGCCTTCGTTGCTGCTGCCGAACTTGCCTTGGCGGCATCGTCGCGATCGGCCGCGTGGGCAGCGCCCGCACACAGGGTCGCGGCAGCAATTGCCAATATCATGCGTTGCATCGAATCCTCCCATACCGTGCCGGCAACGGCGCCGGCACTGTATTGGTGCATTAGGTATGCCAGACACTCAGGAGGTTGAAATAGCGTGATATTCCTGGGTAACGGGTCTTCCCGCCCGTTCCATTACGCCAAGACTTGGCGAATTACGCCGGATTGCGGATCCGCACCCAGGTGGGCGCGTGGTCGCTCGCTTTTTCCCGGCCGCGATAGTCGCGGTCGACGCCGGCATCCTCGAACCGGTCGGCGGCGATCGGGCTGAGCAGCAGGTGGTCGATGCGAAAGCCCGCATCGCGCCGCCAGGCGCCGGCCTGATAGTCCCAGAACGTCCAGACGCCGCCCGCAGGAAAGCGGGTACGCAGGCTGTCGGTCCAGCCCCCGGCCAGCAGCCGGCGATAGGCGCGTCGCGATTCCGGTTGCATCAAGGCGTCGTTCGCCATGGCGGGGGGCGAGAAGACGTCGTCGTCATGCGGAATGACGTTATAGTCGCCGGCGAGGATGACGGGACGTTCCTCGGCGAAGAGCGCGGCCGCACGATCGATCAACCGGTCGAACCAGGCGAGCTTGTATTCGAATTTCGGGCCGGGAACGGGATTGCCGTTCGGCAGGTAGATCGACGCCACGACCAGCCCGTCGACCTCCGCCTCCAGATAGCGGCTGTGCGTGTCGTCGGGATCGCCGTCGAGCCCGCGCTTGCGCTCCACGGGATCACGGTCGCGCGCCAGGACGGCAACGCCGTTGAACCCCTTCTGGCCGTGCCAGACCGCACCATAGCCGGCATCGCGGATCGCCGCTTCGGGAAAGGTCTCGTCCGAGCTTTTCAGTTCCTGCAGGCAGACGATGTCGGGGCTCTGTTCGCCCAGATATTCCAGCAGGCGCGGGAGGCGCGCCTTGATGCCGTTGACATTGTAGCTGACGACCTTCACCGGCGCGCGCGGCCTCAGACGGCGAAGCTGGAACCGCAGCCGCACCCGGCGGCGGCGTTGGGATTTTCGACGCGGAAGGCCGTGCCGCCCAGCGATTCGACGAAATCAACCGAACAACCACGCACGAGATCCAGACTGACCGGATCGACGACGAGGCGCACGCCGTCCGTTTCCGCGACGATATCCTCCGCCTCCACCGTATCGGCCAGGCCGAACCGGTACTGAAAGCCGGAACAACCGCCGCCCTCCACCGACAGGCGAAGGATCGCCGGCTTTTCCTGCCGCTCGGCGATGGTCCGAACCCGCGCGGCGGCAGCCTGGGTCAGCGACAGGTCGGTTGTGCGTGTATCCGTCATACCCGTCCAGATAAGCGCAAGGGGCGCCATCGGCAACCGACGCGCGCCCCTTTGTCCGCCCCTTTCGGGAAGCGGTGATCAGTCGGCGGGACCGCCGATCGCCGCAACCTTCGTCGGCGCCGGCTCGGCCGAATCCTGCACATCGGCCAGATAGGCGGCCTTTTCGAGATAGGGCACCGGGTTCACGGCATGGCCGTCGATGCGAACCTCATAATGCAGATGGCTGCCGGTGGAGCGGCCGGTCGAACCCATCAGCGCGATTTCCTGGCCGCGATGGACCCGCTCGTGATCCTTCACCAGAATCTTCGACAGATGGCCGTAGCGGGTCTGAATGCCCCGGCCATGATTGATCTCGATCATGTTGCCATAGCCACCGGCACGGCCGGCGCGATCGATGATGCCGTCGGCGGTCGCATAGACCGGCGTGCCGCGCGGGCCCGGAATGTCGACCCCGGTGTGCATCGCCGAGCTGCCGTTGAACGGATCGCTGCGGACTCCGAACATGCTGGAGAACCGGACATGGTCGACGGGTTTGAGCGACGGAATGGAGATCACCGCCTGCTCCAGCGAATCGAGCTTCTTCCACGCCGCGAACAGCGAGCGGAACTGCTTGTCGGCGCCGCGCTGCGCGATCTGTTCGTTGACGTCGACCGGTTCGTAGGGGCCGCCCATCGCCGGGGCGAACCGGTTCGGGTTCAGGCCCAGGCTGCGAAGATGCTTCGACATGACCGCATAGCGCGCCTCGGCGGTCTTGCGCGCCTTCATGGCCAGGTCGGCCTGGCGCTTCTCGATCCGGCCGAAGGGCGCGATCTGGTCGGCGAGCGCCAGGTCGGTGCCGGTCAGGTTCGTCGCGATGTCGAACTTCGCCGGATCCTCACGCCCGGCGAGCACCGCCGCGATCAGCGCCTGGCGCTTCTCCACCAAGGCGGCGCGCTGCTGCGCGGCCTCAGTCACCGCCGCCATCTTCGCCTGCATCGCCGTCATCTGCTGCTGCATGGAAGCGATCCGCCCGTCCGGCGAGGAAGCGGACGCGACCGCATCCGCCGTGATCGCGACGGCGCCATAGCCCGACAGGCCGATCGTCACTGCCGCGGCAGCGGCCATCAGGCCCTGCTTTGTTCCGGAAAAGGTAAAACGACGAAGATCTCGCCCGTCGTGGAAGATGAAATCGCGTGTCTTGAAAATTCGACGGAACCGATCGGCAACCGATACGTTCTGTTTGCGACCCGAATTGATGTTCATTGTACCCCGCGACCGTATTTGTTGCAGCTTGGCCGTATCGGCACCTGCTTCAAGTTTGTCTCGATCGCAGCCCCACCCGCGCCGTGACACCCATCATAGTGGTCAGAAAATCCTTAGCGAACAAGGCTGTCGTAATAAGAGCGGGTTAAACCGGCGCTCGCACGCGCTGAATCGTTCAGTGGCGCTTTGATCTGTCCCCGAAAATACCGTTTCACCAGCTTTTGCCATGACGTTTCGGGATCGATTCGATCTTCGGCGCAGCGATATTCGAACCATTTCGTGCCCAGTCCGACATGGCGGATCTCGTCGGTATAGATGCGCTGGAGGATGCGCGCGGTGGCGATGTCGCCCTGCGCCTCGACCCGCGCAACGGTGGCCGGCGTCACGTCCAGGCCGCGCGCTTCCAGCACCATCGGCACGATCGCCAGCCGGGCGAGCGCATCGTGCGCCGTGCTTTCCGCCGCCTCCCACAGGCCGGCATGCGCGGGCAGCGCGCCGTACCGGCTGCCGAGGGACCGCAGCCGCCGGTCGAGCAACGCGAAGTGCATCGCCTCGTCCGCGCCCACCGACATCCAGTCGTCGACAAAGCCGCGCGGAAAATCGCAGCCGAAGCGGCCCGCCATGTCGAAGGCCAGGTCGATCGCCGTGAACTCGATATGCGCCAGCGCATGAAGCAGGGCGATCCGGCCGCGCTCGGACCCGCCTTTGCCCCGCCTGGGCATGCGGCTGGGCGGCAGCAGTTCGGGTTCCCGCGGACGGCCCGGCGCGTCGGGCATGGCGACGTCGAAGGCATGGTCGAGGTCGCCCCGGCGCCACCGCCGCGCCGCGCTTCGCGCCAGTTTCACCTTCCGTCGCGGGTCGGCCGTCGTCAGGACATCGCGGATCGCGCGCGCCAGCGTCATGCCGCCGGCAATGCCTCCACCGCTTCGAGAACGGCGTCGACATGGCCCGGCACGCGTACCTTGCGCCAGCTTTTCACCAGCGCGCCGCCGGCGTCGAACAGGAAGGTCGACCGCTCGATCCCCATGGATTTCCGGCCGTACATGTTCTTTTCCACCCACACGCCGAACGCATCGCAGACCGACCCGTCGGCATCGGTGGCGAGCGGCACGGTCAGATCGTGCTTGGCGGCGAACTTGCGGTGCTTTTCGGCGCTGTCCTTCGACACGCCGAGCACCCGGACGCCGGCGCGATCGAACCGGTCCAGCGCGGCGCTGAACTCGCTCGCTTCGCGCGTGCAGCCCGAGGTATCGTCGCGCGGATAGAAATAAAGGACGAGCGGCTTGCCGCGATAATCGCGCAGGTCCACCGCCGTACCGTCGCTACCCTCCAGCGTCACCGCCGGAAGCGGATCACCCTCGCCGATCGCCATCGCCTTCATCTTCCGTCCGCATATTCTCGACCGCCTGCCAGCAGGCGCGAACCTGTTGCCGGGTCCGCTCGAACGTTTCAAGCACCGCGTCCCAATCGGCCGCCCCCACGGCATCGGCCACCAGCCCTCGGGTCGCCGGAGCGGGCGGCTGCGCGTCGGGCGCGACCAGCCGCAGGACCACGAGCAAGCGGGTGAGGAAATCATATGCCGGCAGCATCTCCGCCGGCAGCAGGTCCGCCGCGACGAGAGCCTCGATCGCGCGGCCCAGATGGGGATCGAATCCCTGTCGGTGGATCAACTGCCGAACATGAACGGCGAATTCGAGGTCGACCAGTCCGCCATCCAGCAGCTTGGCATCGAGCGGGCCGAGCGGCGGCTTGTGCAAGGCCATGTCCCGCCGCATACGCACGGCGTCACCGGCGATGTCCCGCGGGGTGCGACCGCCGTCCAGCACCGCCTGAATGATACCGCCCAGCGCCTGCCGCCCGGCGGCGGAGCCATAGACCGGCCGCGCCCTGGTCAGCGCCATATGCTCCCAGGTCCATGCCTCGTCACGCTGATAGGCGGCGAAGCCGTCGAGCGACACCGAGAGCGGCCCCTGCGCGCCCGACGGCCGCAACCGCGTATCGACCTCGTAGAGCGGCCCCGCCGCCGTCGGAACGGACAAAGCGGCGGTGATGCGCTGCGCCAGGCGGTTGTAATAGGTCACGGCGCCGAGCGGCTTGTCGCCGTCCGATTCCGCCCGGTGATCGCCGGTGAAGACGTAGATGAGGTCGAGATCGCTGGCATGGGTCAGCGCCGCACCGCCCAGCCGGCCCAGCGCCAGGATCAGCAATTCGCTGCCCGGAACATGGCCGTGCCGTTGCGCGAATTCGGCCGTGCTCGCATCCGCCAATACGCCGATCGCGGCTTCGGCCAGCCGCGCATAGCCTGCCGACACCGATAGCGGGTCGCTGGCGCCCGAAACGATCTGGGCGCCCAGGGCGAAACGCTGTTCATTGGTGAAGCGACGGACATGGTCGAGCACGTCCTGATAGTCGCGGTCGGGCGGCACCGCCATCGCGGCGATCAGCGTCTCGACATCGCCGACCGGATCGAGTGCGCTGGCGTCGATCAGGCCGTCGAGCAGTTCCACCCGCCGCCCCAGCATCGCGGCCAGCGTCGGCGCATGACACAATATGGTGCTGAGCAGCTTCGCCAGCGCCGGCTCCGCCTCCAGCAGGCGAAGGAAATTGATCGCGCTGGGCAGGCCGGCGACCACGGCATCGAAGCGCAACAGCGCCGCGCGCGGATCGGCGGCCTGCGCCATGGCGTCGACCAGGGCGGGCAACACGCCCTCCAGCGCCGACTGCGCCGTGCTGCTACGCAAGGCCGGATAGGTCGCGGCGCGCCATTTCCCGATCAGGCGGACGGCATCCTTCGAATCGGCGAACCCCTTGTCCCGCAAGGCATGTTCCAGCCCCGTCGCGTCGCGCGGCAGGCCGCCGCCCTCTTCCTCGTCCAGCGCGTCATATTCGCGGCCCGCGCGCTCGACATGGGGACGCAGTAGATCGAGCAGCGCGTCGGCGTCGCCGCAACCGTGAAGCCCCGCGACATCGGCCAGGCGTTCCGCATCCTGCGGCAGGGCATGTTCCTGCCGGTCGTCGAGCATCTGCACGCGGTGTTCGATGGTGCGCAGCAGGCGATAGGCGTCGGCCAGCGCCGATGCTGCATCGGCACCGATCCACCCCGCCGTGCCCAGCGCCGCCAGCGCGTCAAGCGTCGCCGGCGCGCGCAATTCCGGGTCGCGGCCGCCATGGATCAGTTGATGCACCTGCGCGAAGAACTCGATCTCGCGAATGCCGCCGCGCCCGCGCTTCAGGTCGTAGCCGGGGCCGAATGCCTGGCCCTGCGCATAATGATCGCGGATGCGTTTGGTGATCGCCATGATTTCCCCGATCGCCCCGAAATCGAGCGATCGCCGCCAGATGAAACCCTGGATCGCGTCGAGGAAATAGTCGCCGAGCGCGCGATCTCCCGCCGCCGTCCGCGCGCGGATGAAGGCGGTGCGCTCCCACGGAAGCGCCTGCGATTCGTAATGGGCGATGGCGGCATTGACCGGCAGCGCGATCGGCGTCGCCTCCGGCTGGGGCCGCAGCCGGAGATCGACGCGCAGGACATAGCCGTCGCCGTCGAGCGTCTGGAGCAGTTCGAGCACCCGCCGCGCGATCCGGTTGGCGGCGTCTTCGGGTGCTTCGCGTTCCCGCGTGGGCAATCGCTGCGGATCGTACAGCAGGATGGGGTCGATGTCGGAGGAATAATTGAGTTCCCGGCTGCCCTGCTTGCCGAGCGCGACCGCGGTCATGCCGACCGGCTCCGCATCGGGCGTGCGCTCCGCGATCGCGGCGCGGATCGCACGGTCGAGCGCATCGTCGGCAAAGTCGCTCAGCAGCCGCGTCGTCCGTTCGAAGGAATAGCGCCCCGACAGATCCCCCAGCGCCGTCAGCAGCGCCAGGCGCCGCCGCTCGACGCGCAGCCGCGTCGCGGTTGGCGCGTCCGGGCCGGCCGCGATCGCCGCCAGCGGGTCGTCGAGCGCCGAATCGAGACGATCGAGCAGCGCGCTTTCCCGCCGCAAAAGTCCACTGAGAAACGGCGAATGCGCTTCCGCCCGGTCGATCGCGCCCTGCAGATCCGGCGCGATCATGGCCGGATGATACCACCGACAGCCGCAGCCTGTCGCAAATACATTGTGAACGGCAACAAATCCGTCATTGGGTCGTTACATCGGACATGAGCAACATGCCTCCCAATTCGCGTCGGGAAGCCCCGAAAAGCCCTGTCGTGGTGGCGGCCCCGCGCACGAGCGATGCCGTCGGCACTGCGCTGCGCGACATCTATGCGGCTGCGGAGGGGCTGCCCGACGACATGATCGCTTGCCTGAACCGCATCGATTCCAAGGCCAAGACCAGGTTCAACTGACTGCGGCGCGCCGGTTTCGCGCCAGGCGACAGCACCGCCGCCGGACACGGCCTCACCGATCGCGGCTGAGATCGTCCACCTCGCCCATGATCGAATCGAGCGCGCCGGTATCGCCCGGCTCGTGATCGGAACGCGGCGGCAGTTTGCCGTCGTTCAGGAGGTTTTCGAGCGCAACGCGGCCGCGGGCGACGCGGCTCTTGATCGTGCCGACCGCCACACCGCAGATTTCGGCCGCCTCCTCATAGGCGAAACCGCCCGCCCCGACCAGGATCAGCGCCTCGCGCTGCGGCTGGGGAAGATGCAGCAGCGCACGCTGCATGTCGGCCAGGTCGACATGGCGATCCTGGCTCGCCGGCGCGGCCAGCAGCCGGTCGGCGACGAGATCGTCCCATTCGCCCTTGAAGCGGGCGCGGCGCATCTGCGACAGATAGAGATTGCGCAGGATGATGAAGGTCCAGGCGCGCATGTTGGTACCCGCCTGAAAACGCTTTCGCGCCGCCCAGGCCTTCAGCAGCGTCTCCTGCACCAGATCGTCCGCGACATCGCGGTTGCCAGACAGGGACCGCCCGAAGGCGCGCAGGTGCGGAATGACAAGCGCGAGCTGTTCCTTGAACTCGGAATCGGGCAGAGCGACATGCTCCTGCTCCGCGCCCGCCTCTTGCTCGCTCCGGTTTTCGGATCCCTTCATTCCGTCCTGTTCGTTTCTGTTGTGTTGTCGGGCGCGGATCACCGGCCACCATTGCAAATAGGCGGCCGGTGGGCCGATTGCCAGTGTTCCTGCAAGAGGCTCAATAGAAGTAGAGCACCAGCGCCATCACGATGACGATGAGAACCATCGATATCCCGAGGATGTAGCGCGTCATGTGCGGAGTCGACCCGGCTCGCGCGCGGTCCGTATCGACATGCTGTTCACGATTGTCTTCGGCCATGGGCCATCAACCCCCCAGAATCGTTTTGGGTCCGTACCTGCTTCGGATCCGTATCCCGTTCAGGCCGCCGGTACGGTTTCCTGATCGAAGAACAGTGCCTGGCTGATCGCCGCCTTCACCGTGGAACGCTGAAACGGCTTCGTGATCAGGAAGGTCGGTTCCGGACGCTCGCCGGTCAGCAGGCGCTCGGGAAAGGCGGTGATGAAGATCACGGGCACGTTGAATTCGGCCAGGATGTCCTTCACCGCGTCGATACCGGAGCTGTCGTCGGCAAGCTGGATGTCGGCAAGCACCAGGCCCGGCCGGTCCTCCATCGCCAGCGCCACGGCCTCGTCGCGCGTGACGGCGACGCCGGTGACCTCGTGCCCCTGATCGCGCACGATGGTTTCCAGATCCATGGCGATGATCGGCTCGTCCTCGATGACGAGGACGCGCGAGCGCGTCTGCTGTTCGATCTCGCCGAGCGCGTCGTCGATCAGTTTCTCGACCTCGTCCTCGCTGCTTTCCAGCAGATAGGCGGTGTCTTCGGTGGTGAAGCCCTCCATCGCCGTCAGCAGCAGCGCCTGGCGCGACATCGGCGCGATGCGGGCGAGGCGCGCCCGCGCGATGGCTTCCGGCTGATCGCCGTCATCGGCGCTCGCGGCCCATTCCTCGGGATGGGTCGACGACCAGATGCCCTGGAACATGCGGTACAGGCCCAGGCGGGGATCGACCGATTTCGGAAATTCCTCCGGCGCGGCGACGATCGCCTCCAGCGCGGCCCGGACGTAGCGGTCGCCTTCGGCCTGGCTGCCGGTGAGGGCGCGGGCGTAGCGACGCAGGAAGGGAAGATGGGGTGCGAGCTGCTGTCCTAGCGACATGAGCGGATATGTCTCCTCCGTTGAACCGCCGTAACTGTCGGGGTTCACATCAATTCGTTCAAGGCCGGCGCATGGCGGAAGAGGCGCCCTCCCCGATTTTGCACCGACCCATGGAACAAACGAGACGGACTTTGGTTTCATCCCATCAAACACGCTCCGTTTTCGCGGTTGTCGGCGGCCACGGTTTATGCCGATAAGGCGTGCGAAATGTTCATTCGTTGCGGTTTTCCACGGGAAGATCGCCGCCGAGGGGGAAGATAGTGCGGTCGGAAGACGATCGAAACAAGGATCTGCAGGACGCAGTCGAGCGAAGGACTGAAAAAGCCCAGCGGGAGAAGAAGGACGTCGGTTCCGCCTTGCGCAACGTCTATCGCGAGGCGGTGTCGGAGGATGTGCCTGACGAGATGCTCGACCTGCTCGACAAGCTGAAATAACAAAGCGGGCCGCGATGACAGCGCACGAACGGCCTCGGTCCGGGCGGCGAGGCATCGCTTCTTCACTGGCCGGAATCCCGACCGGGGCGAAGATCTTTCTGATTCTCAGCGGCGCGCTGCTGCCGCTGGCCGTCATCGTGTTCTTCGCCTCTCTGCAGACCACGCGCCTCGCCGATGTCGAGGCGCGGGCGCGCTTGCGCGTGGCCGCGGCGGAGGGGTCGCGCGCGCTGTCCAACGAGCTGATCGGCGACATGACGGCGCTGCGCGTGGCGCTCAACACCCTGGACGCCGATCCCAACGACCGGCCCGCCTGCGCCCGCGTCCAGGGCGTGTTCGCCCAGCAATTCGCCGCGGGCACGAAATTCGCCATCTATGACGCGCGCGGCACATTGCTGTGCGGCACGCCGATCCGCGCCGATCGGATCCGGCAGTCGGCGGGCGACGAAATCAGCTCGACATTGCTGCGCGATCGCGGACTCCTGCTCGCGGTGGGCGGCACCCGGCACGGCGCGCGGGCCGTCGCCTTCTTTCCCACGGGCTTCCTGTCGCGGGTCGCGCGGCCGAGCGGTTTCGTGCCGCCTTATTCCGCCACGCTGGAGCGCGGCGCCGAATCCCTGGTGTTGGAGAGCCTGCCGTCACGCGGGCCGCTGGACCGGCGCGAGCGGCGCAATGTCGCGCTGGGGGTCGGCAATCTTTCCCTCGCCATGTCGGTGCGGTCGGCGCCGATCACCTCTCCGGTGATCGTCACCATGCTGCTGCCGCTCCTGATGTGGGCGGCGGCGGCGGGCATCGGCTGGTTCGTGGTCGACCGGCTGCTGATCCGTCCGCTGCGGCGGCTGCGCGCGCGCGTCGGCGCGTTCAAGCCGGGCGAGATCATCGACCCGCCGCTTCCCGGCGCGGTGCCGGCGCAGGAGCTGCGCGAACTGGGCGATACCTTCCGCGACATCAGCCGCACCGTTCGCGACCATGAGGCCAATCTGGCCGAAGGGCTGGTGCGGCAGACGCGCCTGACCCGCGAGGTCCATCACCGCGTCAAGAACAACCTGCAGGTCATCGCCAGCCTCATCAACTTTCATGCGCGCAGCGCGAAGGGGGACGAGGCGACCGAGGCCTATGCCTCCATCCAGCGCCGCGTCGACGCGCTGGCGGTGGTGCATCGGCACCATTACGCCGAGATCGAGGAGCATCACGGCCTCGAACTGCGCTCCGTCGTCGGCGAACTCGCCTCCAACCTGCGGGCGACCGCGCCGGAAAGCGCCGCGCAGGTGGGCATCGCGCTCGACCTCGATGCCTTCCTGGTGTCGCAGGACACCGCCGTGGCGGTGGCGTTCCTGCTGACCGAACTGGTCGAGCTGGCGATCAAGTGCGACCGGAATACGACGGTGAGCATCTCGCTGAAACCGGCGCCGGACGCGGGCTGCGCGATCCTGCGGGTCAGTTCGCCGGCCCTGACGGAGGGGCCGCGCTTCGATCATCTGAACGATACGCGCTATGGCCGCATCATTGCCGGGCTGGCGCGGCAGCTACGCGGCACGCTCCATCACGATCCGCTCGTAGGTGCCTATGAAATCTTGATTTTAGTGCGCGACCCCAATTAGAAATTTTTTGCATCGGCCGGGAACCGTACCGCTTTGGAAGGCGTTGAGCGGTGTGGATAGTGACAATATGCCCCCCCGCTCTCGCTATCCAAGACATGGGCCCGAAAGCGTCGACCCCCTCCCCCCCCCGGTGGCGCTTTCGGGTCCAAAATTTTTTGCGCCGGCGCCGACCGTTTCCCCGTTCATATTCCGTTGTCGACACGGAACGAAAACCGGCGTTCGCGCATTCCGTATGCCGGAACCCACGTTCCAGCACAGCGGAGAATGTCATGCGTAAGATTATCGGAATTGCGTTCGTCGCCTCGGCGATCCTGGTGAGCGCGTGCAACACCGTCGAAGGTGTGGGCCGTGATGTCCAGTCGGCCGGCGACACCGTCGCGGACACGGCGAACGACGCGAAATAATCGCACGGAAAGGGCCGCGCTTCGCCGCGGCCCTTTTTGCTTCGTCCCGCGCCGGAGCGATTTGCGACCCAGGGGCAAGTCCGATCAGCTTTGAACGCTTTGCCGGGCTTTTCGGGCGGATCAGCCATATACTGACAACCGCCGCCTTCCCCGCGCCCGCCTTCCTTGTATCCCCGCGCAGGCGGGGGCCTGGTCTGTATCCCCGCCTGCGCGGGGATACAGATGCCGAACCTCCCGAAAAGTTCAGGCTGCTCCTGTGCAAAGCTGACAGCGCTCGCCCTCAGGCGCTGTTCGTGCGTTCCGCCTCGACCCGGCGCCGCTTCTCGGTAAACCAGATACCGATGATGCCCAGTTCGTACAGACCCACCAGCGGCAGGGCGAGCAGAAGCTGCGAGCCGACATCGGGCGGCGTGAGCACGGCCGAAATGGCGAAAGCGCCCACGATCGCGTAACGGCGCGCGCTCTTGAGCTGTGCCCTGGTAACGATCCCGGCCCGTTCCAGCAGCATCAGCAATACCGGCAGCAGGAAGGCGATGCCGAATGCGAACAGGAACTGCATGATGAAATCGAGGTAATTGCCGACCGACGGCAACGCCTTCTGGTCGATCCCGCCGAAATTGCCCTGATAGCTGAGCAGGAAATGCAACGCGACCGGCACCGCGATGTAATAGGCCATGGCCGCGCCCAGCAGGAACAACAGCGGCGTGGCGAGCAGGAAGGGCAGCAGCGCGCGCTTCTCCCGCCGATAGAGGCCGGGCGCCACGAACTGCCACAACTGATTGGCGATCACCGGAAAGGACAGCATGAGGGCGGCGAAGAAGGCCACCTTGATCCGCACGAAGAACGCCTCGAAAATCTGCGTGAAGATAATCTGTTCCTGGCCGGCATGCACCAGGGGCTGAACGAGGAAGGCGAAGATCTGCTCGGCAAAGGCGTAGCTGGCGATGAAGGTGAGCAGCAACGCCGCGATACAGTAAAGCAGCCGCCGCCTGAGTTCGATCAGGTGGTCGAGAAGCGGCGCCTGGCTTTCGTCGATGTCGTAATCCTCATCGCTCATCGGGCGGCGTCGCTCCCGTCACCCGGAGCGCGCCCGTCCGAAGCCGGGGCATCGGGGGCCGGGGCATCGGAGGTATCGGAAGGCGTGTCGGCGCCCGGCGCGCGTGCGGCCGCTTGCCCGCCGTCCGATTCCTGTCCCGCGGCGTCGTCCGGCGCCCGCGCGGTATCGCCGCCGCCGGAGACGGAAGCAGCGGATCCGTTCGATTCGGCGGTCAGAAGCGATTCGGGCGGATGTTCGCGCATGATCCGCTCATTTTCTTCCTTCCACTTCTTCTCCATCTCCGCGAGTTCGGCCTCGCGCACGATGTTGTCGAAGCCCTGGCGGAACTGGCGCGCGACGCCGCGGGCGCGACCGACCCAATAGCCGGCCACGCGCATCGCCTTCGGCAAATCCTTGGGACCGATGATGATGATCGCCACGAAAGCGACCAGCAGCAATTCGGTCGGGGCAATGTCGAGCATCTATATCCGTGCCTGAAACGGGGCGCTGCGGCCCGGCGGCTCAACGTTCTTCGCGGCGCGCCTCTCGGTCGTAGCTGGCATCGGGATCGGCAACCGGCTTCGCATCGATGCGGGACGGTTCCTTTTTCTGCTCTTCCTCGTCGTCGGCCATGCCCTTCTTGAAGTTCTTGATACCCTGCGCGACGTCGCCCATCAGGTTGGAAAAGCGCCCGCCGCCGAGCAGAAGCACCGCCACGATCGCCAGAACCAGCCAGTGTACAAGGCTGAAGCTACCCATTGAAAATCTCCTCGCGTTCAGCCCCTATCTACGCGTTATCTCGGCAATCAGCAACGGCGAACGGCGTCGCTGGCGCAATCCATGCGGCGCCCGCCATGCGGACCGCAACGCCATCGGGTCACGAGGATTCCTTCTCTACCCCGTCCCGATCGGGCTCGTCCCCGGACTCGGCCCGGTCCAGCGCGAGATCGACGGGATCGAGCAGTCCGGCGGCGCGAAGATCGTCGATCCCCGGCAGATCGCGCCGGCTCGCCAGGCCGAAATGGTCGAGAAAGCCTTGCGTCGTCACATAAGTGAGCGGCCGGCCCGGCACTTCGCGCCGCCCGGCGGGACGAATCCAGCCCGTCTCCAGCAGCACGTCGAGCGTTCCCTTCGAGATCTGCACGCCGCGGATCGCCTCGATCTCGGCGCGCGTGACCGGCTCGTGATAGGCGATGATGGCCAGCGTCTCGGTTCCCGCCCGCGACAGCTTGCGCGGCTCCTCCCGGTCGCGGCGCAACAAGTGGGCGAGATCGCCCGCCGTTTCGAAATGCCAGCGCTCGCCCCGACGCACCAGGCGAACGCCGCGTTCGGCATAGTGATCGCTGAGCGCGTCGAGCGCCGGACGCACCTCGGCATCGCCCAGATGCGCCCTGATCTCGTGGACGGTGAGCGGCGCTTCGGCCGCGAACAACACCGCCTCCACCGCGCGCATCAGGTCATCGGGCGGCGTCACCGCGCGGCCTTCACGTAAAGCGGGGCGAAGGTCGATTTCTGCCGCAGGTCCAGCTTGCCCTGCCGCGCCAGTTCCAGCGCCGCGACGAAGCTGGAGGCCAGCGCCGATTTGCGAAAGCCCGGCTCCGCGCCGGCGGGCAGGAAGCTCTCGATCGTCGACCAGTCGATGCGTTCGCCCAGCATCGCCTCCACCCGCGCGATGGCCGTTTCCAGCGTCATCACCGGCCGGCGGGCGACGACGTGCATCACCGGTCGCGTGCGCGCGCTGACCCGGCCGTAAGCGGCGATCAGATCATAGATTTCGGCCTGCCATTTCGTCTGGCGCACGGTGCGCAGCCCTTCCGGGCGCCCGCGCGCGAATACGTCGCGGCCCAGCCGGTCGCGCGCCATCAGCCGCGCGCCCGCTTCGCGCATCGCGTGCAGCCGCTCCAGCCGCAATTGCAGGCGCAGCGCCAATTCCTCCGGGCTCGGCTCGACCTCCGGATCGCGCGGCAGCAACAGGCCGGACTTCAGAAAGGCGAGCCAGGCCGCCATCACCAGATAATCGGCCGCCAGTTCGAGGCGAAGCGTCTGCGCCTCCGCGACATAGCGCAGATACTGCTCGACGAGCTGCAGAATGGAGATTTCGCGGAGGTCCACCTTCTGCGACCGCGCCAGCGCCAGCAACAGGTCGAGCGGCCCTTCCCAGCCGTCTATGTCCAGCGTCAGGTGACCGGCTTCGTCCGTTTGTTCGTCCATCCCCGGAGTAAAGCGACCGCGGCGATCAAGAGCAAGCGCGCTATTCGATGATCCACCGTTCGCGCTTGATCATCTTCGATTCGATCGGACGGCCCGCCGCATCGCGCGCGGGCGTGAAGCGGTAGCGCTGCTCGATCAGGCGGCAGGTCGTCACGTCGAGCGCGCGCGATCCGCTCGACCGGCGGATGCCGCAATCGCTGACGCTGCCGTCGCGGTGAATGGTGAACAACACCTCGACCGTGCCGCCGATCCCTGCGTCGATCACCGGTTGCGGCAGGTCGGCCGTGCGCAGCCTGCCGCCGATCTGGCGCGGCGGCGTCCCGCCCCCGGCGCCGGCGCCGCTGCCCGATCCGCCGCTGCCGGTGCCTTCGCCCTGTCCGCCGCTTCCCGTCCCCGGTCCGCGCACATCGGCATTGCCGGCGGTCGCGTCCTTGCCGGCACCGGGTTCCGGCGCGACCGTCACGAGGCTTTCGGTATCGAGCCGTATCTCCGGCTCCGGCGCGGTCACCTCGGTGCGCCTCGAATGGATGTTGGGCGGCGACGCCGCGCCTTCGGGCCGGGGATCGGGTTTCGGCCTGGGCTGTGCCGGCGGGTTTTCCGGCGGCGGTGGCGGTGGCGGCGACACGCGGAAGACGTCGAGCGCGCGGCTGGTCACCTGGGGAAGCGAAACGTTCAGCCCCGCGATCAGGCCGTAGCCGAGCAGGGCGGACAGCACGATCGACAGCACGGCGCCGCGCACCCTGCCTGCCGCCGCCGATCCCTGATACCTGCCCATGCCCGAACAAAGCCCGGCCGCGCGGAAAGGTCCCCGCGCGCCGTCGCGGCCACCCCGGCGTCAGTCCGCGGTAATGGCCAGCAATTCGTCGCGGCGGGCGATCAGGTCGGCAAGATCGGCCTCCCGGCGCGCCTCTGCCAAGCCGGACATCGCCCGGTCGAGGCGATCGCGGCCGCCGGAAGAGAGCGTTCCGGTCCGTTCGGCGATGTCCGTCATCTCGTCCATGCGCGCCCAGCAGTCCAGAACCACGTCACAGCCGGCCGCGATCGCCGCCGCCGCCTTTTCGCCGGCGGACCCCGTCAGCGCCTTCATGTCGATGTCGTCGGTCATCAGCAGGCCGTCAAAGCCGATGCGGCCGCGAATGATGCGCTCGATCACGGTCGGCGACAGGGTGGCCGGCCGGTCCGTGTCCCATGCCTGGTAGACGACATGCGCCGTCATCCCCATCGGCGCCGATGCGAGCGTGCGGAACGGTTCGATGTCCGACGCCAGTTCGTCCTCGCCCGCGGTCACGACGGGAAGCTCGTAATGGCTGTCGACCTGCGCACGGCCGTGGCCGGGCATGTGCTTCACCACCCCCACGACGCCGCCGCGACGCAGACCGTCCAGCATCGCGCGGCCGAGCGCCGCCACCCGCATCGGATCGGCACCATATACGCGTTCCGCCACGGCCGGCGTGGTCTCCGCCCGGCGCACGTCCAGCAGCGGGAGGCAATCGACCGTGATCCCCACCTCCGCCAGCATCATACCCAGCGCGTGTCCGTTCAGAAAGGCGGCCTGGATCGCCGAGGCGGGGGCCTTCTCGTACAGCGCATCGAAAGCGGGTCCGGCGGGAAAAGCGGGCCATTCCGGCGGCTGCATGCGCGCCACGCGTCCACCCTCCTGATCAATCAAAATCGGCAGGTCGTCACGGCCCGACAGGGCGCGCAGATCGTCCGTCAGCGCGCGAAGCTGCGCGCGGTCCGCCACGTTGCGCCGGAACAGGATGTAGCCGACGGGATCGGCCTCCCGAAAGAAGGCGCGTTCGTCGGCGGTCAGTTGGAGGCCGGACAGGCCGTAGATAACGGGCTTCATGCCCGCCGCGCTAGCAAATCAGCGCGGCAATAGGGAGAGGCAAACGCCGGCGCCGCGATTCCACCGGCACGTCACTGCGCCGGGATATAGCATGCCTCGCCGGCGACCTTCAGCTTGCCGCACAACTGCTTCGCCTGTCCGGCACTGCCGGCATTCACCCGCAGCCGGTAAACGGTATTGCCGTCCACTTCGGCCTTCTGCACCGACGAGCCGAGGTCGGCGAGATATTTGAAGCGCTCGGAAAACTGCTTCCACGCCCGGTTCGCGCGCGCCTCGCTGGGGAAGGAACCGAGCTGGATCACCGATCCGCCGCCGCCCGGTGCGGTGCCCGCGGTCGATGACCGGGACGGTGCTTTCGGGGCGCGTTCCAGGTTCTTGCTATCGCCGGGCACCGCGGCCACGACCGTCTTTTCCCCCTTGCCGGCGGGCGCCTGCGGTTCGGCCACGCGGCGGCCGTCGACGGGCTGTTCCGGCAGGGCGTCGACGTCCAGCGCACCGCGGGCCGCGCCGCCTTCACTGGTGACGAAGCGCGTATCGCCCTCTCCCGCCACCTTCATGCCGCCGCTTTCTTCGGGCCGCACCTTGTAGCTGCCCTCCTGCGCCTGGATCAGCTGGCCGCTGCCATGGCCGCCGCGGCTGCGCTGGTACATGAGATAGCCGAAGACGAGCGCGGCGATGACGACCAGGCCGAGTGCCACCAGCGCCGCGACGCGCAAGGCCGAGGGTCCCTCGTCGCGCTCTTCCGCCACGCTTTCCAGCCAGGGCAGCCGATCCTCCTCGCGAAGGTCGTGATCACCGTCGGCGCCGGTGTCGGTCATCAGTGCATCTCCTCGACGGCCTCCACCCCCATGATGCCGAGACCGTTGCGGATTATCTGCCCGATCGCGTCCGCCAAGAAAAGGCGCGCGGCAGTCCGTGCCGGGTCGTCGGACCGCACGAACCGACGGGCCGGATCGTCGTTGCCCATATTCCACAGCGCGTGAAATTCGGCCGCCAGGTCATAGAGAAAAAACGCGATTCTGTGCGGTTCGCGTGCAGCCGCCGCGCCCTCCACCGTGCGCGGGAACTGTGCGGCGCGCTTCACCAGCGCCAGTTCCGCTGTATCAAGAAGGGACAGGTCGGCACGATCGGCCGCGATATTCTCCGCCGCCGCCTTGCGCTTCAGCGAGGCGATCCGGGCGTGCGCATACTGGACATAGAAGACCGGATTGTCCTTCGACGCCTCTACCACCCTGGCGAAGTCGAAATCCATCTGCGCGTCGGCCTTGCGCGTCAGCATGGTGAAGCGCACGACGTCCTTGCCGACCTCGTTCACGACATCGGCGAGCGTGACGAAATTGCCCGCGCGCTTCGACATCTTCACCGGTTCGCCGCCGCGCAGCAGCCGCACCATCTGGATCAGCTTCACGTCGAAGCGCGTTTTGCCTTCGGTCAGGGCGGCGACGGCGGCGACGATCCGCTTGACCGTCCCGGCATGATCGGCGCCCCAGATGTCGATCAACTGATCGGCTTCCTGCGCCTTCTGGTAATGGTAAGCGAGGTCGGCGCCGAAATAGGTCCAGCTTCCGTTGGACTTCCGGATCGGCCGGTCCTGGTCGTCGCCGAACTTCGTCGAGCGGAACAGCGGCAGCTCGACCGGCTCCCAGTCCTCGGGCGTCTCGCCCTTCGGCGCTTCGAGCAGGCCGTCATAAACGAGGTCGCGTTCGCGCAGCCATTTCTCCGCCGCCTCGGGCTTGCCGGCCTTCTGCAGCTCGGCCTCGCTCGCGAAGACGTCGTGATGAATGCCGAGGAGCGCCAGATCGGCCTTGATCATCTTGAGCATGGCGGCGACCGCCTCGGCCCGGAACAAAGCGAGCCACTCCGCCTCGGGCCTGCCGACATAGGCGTCGCCATATTCGCCGGCGAGGTGGCGGCCGACGGGCTTCAGATAATCGCCGGGATAGAAGCCGTCGGGGATCGCGCCGATATCCTCGCCCAGCGCCTCGCGGTAGCGAAGGTGCGCCGAACGCGCGAGCACGTCGACCTGGCCGCCGGCGTCGTTGACATAATATTCCCGGATCACCTTGTGACCGGCGAATTCCAGCAGGTTGGCAAGCGCGTCGCCCACCACCGCGCCGCGGCAATGGCCCATGTGCATCGGCCCCGTGGGGTTGGCCGAGACATATTCGACGTTGACGGTGACGTCCCTGCCCATGCCGGACTTGCCGTAACCATCGCCTTCGTCGGTGATCGCGCGCAGTTCCTCGCGCCACGTCGCGTCGGTCAGCGTCAGGTTGATGAAGCCCGGCCCGGCGACCGCGACCGATTCGACCTCGTCCAGCTTTGCCAGCCCGGCCGCGACCTGCTCCGCGAGCGCGCGCGGGTTGGTTCCGGCCGGCCTGGCCAGCACCATCGCGGCATTGGTGGCGAGGTCGCCGTGGCTCGGATCGCGCGGCGGCTCCACCGTCACGTTGCGTCGCTCGACGCCGTCGGGCAGCACACCGTCGGCGGCGAGCTGGTCGAGCACGGCATCGAGATGGGCAGCGAAACGGGCGTAGAGCGTCATGGATTTGGCCTAGTGTTGGAAAGCGCGCGCTTTAGCCGATGAGCGCTGAAGTGCAAAGGCCGCGCCGCGGCGAGCCGCCCACCCCCTCCAGAAATGCCCTAGCCCCTTTTCCCGCCTCTCGCTAAATGCCTGGGGCATGACCGAGACCAGCCCCGCCATCACGCCCGAGATCGTCGCCGAGCACGGTTTCTCCCCGGAGGAATATGCACGCGTCCTAAACGCCATGGGGCGCGAGCCGAACCTGACCGAACTGGGCATCTTTTCGGTGATGTGGTCGGAGCATTGTTCGTACAAGTCGAGCCGCATCCACTTGAAAAAGCTCCCGACGACCGGACCACAGGTCATTTGCGGGCCGGGCGAGAATGCGGGCGTGATCGATATCGGCGACGGCCAGGCGGCGATCTTCAAGATGGAGAGCCACAACCATCCCAGCTATATCGAGCCCTATCAGGGCGCGGCGACCGGCGTGGGCGGCATCCTGCGCGACGTGTTCACGATGGGCGCGCGGCCGGTGGCGAACCTGAACGCGCTGCGTTTCGGCCGACCCGATCATCCCAAGATGCGCCACCTGATCGCCGGCGTCGTCCACGGCATCGGCGGCTACGGCAATTGCGTCGGCGTGCCGACCGTCGGCGGCGAGGTGAATTTCCACTCCGCTTATGACGGCAACATCCTGGTCAACGCGATGACGGTGGGCGTCGCCGATACGGACAAGATCTTCTATTCGGCGGCCTCGGGCGTCGGCAATCCGATCGTCTATGTCGGGTCGAAGACCGGCCGCGACGGCATTCACGGTGCGACCATGGCCTCGGCCGATTTCGGTGAGGACAGTGAGGAAAAGCGCCCCACCGTGCAGGTCGGCGACCCGTTCACCGAAAAGCTGCTGATCGAGGCGTGCCTCGAACTGATGGCCTCGGACGCGATCGTCGCGATTCAGGACATGGGCGCGGCCGGCCTCACCTCCTCGAGCGTGGAGATGGCGTCGAAGGGCGGGGTCGGCATCGAACTGGTGATGGACGATGTGCCGCAGCGCGAAGCGGGCATGACGCCCTATGAGATGATGCTATCGGAGAGCCAGGAGCGTATGCTGATGGTGCTGAAGCCCGGCCGCGAGGCCGAGGCGGAGGCGATCTTCCGCAAATGGGAACTCGATTTCGCCGTCATCGGGCGCGTCACCGATACCGGGCGCATGATCCTGAAATGGCAGGGCGACACCGTCGCCGACATTCCGCTGGCGCCGCTTGCCGACGACGCACCGCTTTACGACCGTCCGCACGTGGCAACGGTGGTGCCGACGATGCCGGAGGTGCCCGAATCGAGCGATATCAAGGCCGATCTGCTGACGCTGATGGGATCGCCCGACATCGCTTCGCGGCGTTGGATCTGGGAGCAATACGACCATATGGTCGGCGCCGACACGGTGCAGCGCCCCGGTGGCGACGCAGCGGTGGTGCGCGTGCACGATACGCAAAAGGCGCTGGCGATGACGACGGACTGCACGCCGCGCTATTGCTTCGCCGACCCGGTGGAGGGTGGCCGGCAGGCGGTGGCGGAAGCCTGGCGCAACCTGTGCGCGGTGGGTGCAAAGCCGCTCGCCATCACCAACTGCCTGAACTTCGCGAACCCGCAGCGGCCCGAGATCATGGGCCAGTTCGTCGGCTGCCTGGCGGGCATGGGCGAGGCATGCACCGCGCTCGACTTCCCCGTCGTGTCGGGCAACGTCTCGCTCTACAACGAGTCGAAGGCGCCAAAGGAAGATGGCGGCGGCGGCGGATCGGCGATCCTCCCTACTCCCGCGATCGGCGGCGTCGGGCTGCTGCGCGACTGGGGCAAGTCGTGCACCATCGGGTTCAAGAATGCCGGCGACGCGATCCTCGTCATCGGTGACCGGATGGGCCATCTGGGCCAGTCGCTGTGGCTGCGCGAGGTGCATGGCCGCGAGGAAGGGCCGCCGCCGCCGGTCGACCTCAATGCCGAACGCCGCGCCGGCGACCTGATCCGCACCGCGATCGAACAGGACTGGGTTACCGCCTGTCACGACGTGTCGGACGGCGGCCTGGCCGTCACGGTCGCGGAAATGGTGCTGGCCTCGAACATCGGCGCGATGATCACCGAGGCGCAGCCCTTCGGCGTCGCGGGTTCCTTCTTCGGCGAGGATCAGGGCGTCTATGTCGTGACGGTGCGGGACGAATTCGCCGCCGACTTCATGGAAGCGGCGGAGAAGGCGGATGTCGTCGTCGATCTGCTGGGCCGGACGATCAAGGACCGGATCGTGTTCGAGCTGGAGGATGCCGACGCGGTCGTGACGATCGACGAGCTGCGTGCGGCGCACGAAGGCTTCTTCCCCAAGCTGATGGGCGAGGATGCGGCGCTGGCCTGAGCCGCCGCGGGGGAACCGCCGGACCGTTCCGGCAGTAGTCGCGGGTATCGCCTGACCATGAAAAGGACGCGCCATGACCGATGATCACCCCACCCTCGCCCGCCAGCTCGGTTTCGAGCGCGGCATGAAGGTCTGGTTCCGCGACATGCCGGCGCCTATCCGGTCGGCCATCGACCCGCCGGGCAACGACCTGGAGGAACTCGTCGCACCATCGCAGGGAATCGAGGGCGCGGCGATCTTCGTCGACGCGCGCGACGCGCTGTCGAAGGAGGTACATGCGCTGCACGAACTGCTGACCCCGGCAGGATTCGTCTGGGTGGCATGGCGCAGCGGCCTGGACGAATCGGTGGTGCGTGAAACCGGGCGATCGTTCGACATGCTGCCGACAGATACGGCGGCGATCGGCGACTGGACGGCGATGAAGCTGGTCGGCAAGGGCGCGCACTGAACCATGCCCCGCCGGCGCCGATAGACCGCCGCCATGGCGACCACGGCACCGGATCGCATCGTCACCCTCGACATCGTTCGCGGCGTCGCGGTGATGGGCATATTGTTCATGAACATCACCGGCTTCGCCATGCCGGAGCCAGCCTATATGAACCCGCGCGCGTTCGGCGGCGCACAGGGACTCGACCTCGCCGTCTATGTCGCCGATTTCATCCTGGTCGACGGCAAGATGCGCGGGCTGTTCTCGCTGCTGTTCGGGGCGTCGCTGCTGCTGGTGGTGGAGCGGGCGGAAGCGGGCGGGCTCGATCCCGCCCGGGTGCATTATTCGCGCATGGTGTGGCTGCTCGTCTTCGGCCTCGTCCACCTCTGGGCGATCTGGTGGGGGGACATCCTGACGCTGTATGCGGTGATCGGCATGATCGCCTATGCCTTTCGCGGGCGGTCTCCGGAGCGGCTGATCTCGGCTGCGGCGACCTTGATCCTGATCCAGTGGGCGATCGCGGCGACCGTGCCGCTGGGTATCGACGCGACCGCCAGGGCGCTGCGCGAAGCCGCCGCCGATCCCGGTGCGCAGCAGGCATGGGACAGCATGGTCCGCGGCTTCGGCGTGCCGCCGGCGTCGTGGACCGAGGCGCGGCTGGCGCTGATGCGCGGCGGCTATGGCCCGATCGCGCTCGACCGCTTACGGGCGCATTTCACGACGCCGGTCACGAGCGCGATCTTCGTCGGGCCGGAAACGCTCGGCTATATGCTGCTGGGAATGGCGGCGCTGAAATCGGGCTTTCTGGGCGGCGAATGGCCGGCAGCGCGCTATCGCCGGGTGGCGTTGGCGGGGTTCGCGATCGGCATCGCCGGGTACGGCGCGATCGCTGTCTGGCTGATGGCGAGCGATTACACCATGCGCGCGGTAGCGATGGGCGTTATCGCGCTGACGGTGCCGCTGCGGCCGCCGATGATCGCCGGATGGGCCGCGCTGATCATCCTGGCTGTTCGGCCCGGCGGCACACTGGCGACGCGCATCGCGGCGACCGGCCGCATGGCATTTACCAACTATCTCTGCACCAGCCTGATCTGCACTACCCTGTTCTACGGCTATGGCTTCGGCTGGTTCGGCCGGGTGACCCGTGCGGAACTGCTCGTCGTCGTGATCGCCGTCTGCGCCGCGATGCTCGGCTGGTCGAAACCGTGGCTGGCCCGCTTTCGCTACGGACCGCTGGAATGGCTGTGGCGCTCGGCGGCGCGAGGGCGTGCGCAACCCATGCGGGGCGAAGCATAGCCGCGCCGACCGATCCGGGGACTCGTTTTATTGCGAGCGCCACGCAATAGGGATTGCAAGTCACTCGCATTATCCCTATTGCGGTTGGGCACAGCGAGGGATTCATTCATGGTCGTCTGCGTCTGCAATGCCATCCGCGAACAAGATGTCCGCGCCGCCGCGCGGGCCGGCGCGATGAGCGCGTGCCAGGCCTATCGCGCACTCGGCCGTCAGGCGAAATGCGGCCAGTGCGTCCGATTCGCGCGCGAGATCATCGCCGACGAACGCACCGCCGCCTGAGTCCGTACCTTGTCTCGCCCCCGCGCCCGGTCTAGCCCTGGGGCGAACGAACCGGAGGCGCGGCCATGAAGGGCGACGAAAAGATCATCGAATTTCTGAACACGGCGCTCAAGAATGAGCTGACCGCGATCAACCAGTATTTCCTGCATTACCGCATGCTCGATCATTGGGGCGTCCACCGCCTCGCCAAGTTCGAATATGACGAATCGATCGACGAGATGAAGCACGCCGACAAGCTGGCGGAGCGCATCCTCTTCCTCGACGGTCTGCCCAATTTCCAGAATATCGGCCGGCTGCGCATCGGCGAGACGGTGGAAGAGGTCATCAAGGCCGATCTCGATCTGGAGATGGAGGCCCTGCCCCTGTTGCGCGATGCGATTCAATATTGCGAGGAAAAGCGCGACTATGTCAGCCGCGATCTGTTCGCGGAGATCCTCGCCAGCGAGGAAGAGCATGTCGACACGCTGGAGCGGCAGTTCGAAATGATCGAACGCATGGGCCTCGAAAACTATATCCAGCTCAACGCCAGGTCCGAAGCCGACGAATGAAGGCGCCAGCCGTCGGCGCCGCGTCAGATGCCGGCGACCCGGCGGCCGAAGCCCTGACGGCGCGCAACGAGCGGGCTCGCCTCCTTTTCCAGCAGGGCCAGCGTGTTTTCGAACAGCGGCCGCAGTTGCGCGACATATTGCAGCGCCTCGGTCGGCGTGTCGTGCCGCTCGACGCAATCGCGCGCGATCGTCTCGATCGTCTCGGCCAGGTCGGATAGCGGATCGGCCCCGAACTGGCGCGATTCGCCCTTGAGCGTGTGGGCCGGGATGACGAGCGCGGCCGCATTCTGCGCGCGCATCGCTGCTTCGATCTGCTCGACCGACTTCACGCCGTCTTCGCGAAAATAGCCGAGGATGCGAACGAAGTTCGCGCCGAGTTCCGAACGCGCCTGGGAAAAGGCGGTCCAGTTCACCAGCGACACCCCTCCGCTCATGTCGTTCATCTGCGTCCTCCGAAATGCGCGTGTCCAGAACCGCCGCTCTACCCCGCGGATCGTAAACAGGCGGTTGACGAAAGGGGCGCGCGGGGACCGCTACAGCCGCACTATGCGAAAATGATTCGGGCCGACAACCGACAGCGCAGCACCGTTCGTTTCGGCAACGATACGCATTTCCGAAGCCGCCGCCGGATCGTCGGCACGGACCTCGAACTCGCGCTCCTGCGGCGCGGTTCTGAGGGCGCGCGCCAGCCGTACCGCCGGCCAGGGGCAGCGCATGCCGCGTGCCTCCACGCGGACGGTCATGCCTGCTTGTCGAAAGGGTTCTTCGCGGCCCGCAGCATCAGCCGCACGGGCACGGCGCCGAAATCGAATTCGCGCCGGATGCCGTTGATCAGATAGCGCTTGTAGCTGTCCGGCAGCAGGTCGACGCGCGTGCCGAACAGGGCGAAGCTGGGCGGGCGGCTGTTGATCTGCGTCAGATAGCGCGGCTTGATCCGCTTGCCGCCGGGCGCGGGCGGCGGGTTGGCCTCCATCGCGCGTTCGAACCAGCGGTTGAGCGCGCCCGTGGACACCCGCCGCGACCACGAATCGCGCGTTTCGAACGCGACCTTCAGCAGCGTGTCGATGCCCTTGCCGGTAATCGCCGACACGGTCAGCACGGGAATGCCGCGCGCCTGCGACAGGCCCTCCTCCAGCGCCGCCTTCACGCCGTTGAACAGACGGCTGGCATCTTCGGCGACATCCCATTTGTTGAGCGCGATGATGAGGGCGCGGCCTTCCTTCAGGACATTGTCGGCGATGCGCAGATCCTGTCCCTCCAGCCCCTTGGTCGCGTCGAGCAGCAGGATGACGACTTCGGCGAAATCAATGGCGTGCAGCGCATCGGCGACCGCCAGCCGTTCCAGCTTTTCCTGGACGCGGGCGCGCTTGCGCATGCCCGCCGTGTCGATCAGGCGGACGGGGCGGCCCTGCCATGCCCAGTCGGTGGCGATGGAATCCCTCGTGATGCCCGCTTCCGGCCCGGTGATCAGCCGGTCCTGCCCCAGCATGCGGTTGATCAGCGTCGACTTGCCCGCGTTTGGGCGCCCCACCACGGCCAGCTTCAACGGTGCGTCCGGTGCGTCGGCGTCCTCGACGTCCGCCGCTGCTTCCGCCGCCTCGACAAGCGGGCGCAGCGCTTCGAACAGCTCGACCACGCCCTCGCCATGCTCCGCCGACAGCGCGACGGGATCGCCCATGCCCAGCGACAGCGCGTCCAGCATGCCGGCCTCACCGGCGCGGCCCTCGGCCTTGTTGGCGACGAGTATGACCGGCGTCTCCGCCGCACGGAGCCAGCGGGCGATCTCTTCATCCAGCGGGGTCAGCCCGGTCCGGGCGTCGATCATGAACAAGGCGACATCGGCGCCCTGCACCGCCGATTCGGTCTGACGGCGCATGCGGCCGGGCAGGCTGTCGGGATCCTCGTCCTCATAGCCGGCGGTATCGATGATGCGGAAATCCAGCCCCAGCAGGCTGGCGTCACCTTCGCGGCGATCGCGGGTGACGCCGGGGCGATTGTCGACCAGCGCCAGCCGCTTTCCCACCAGGCGGTTGAACAGCGTGGACTTGCCGACATTCGGCCTGCCGATGATGGCGACGATAGGATGCGGCATGCAAATGTTCCCGTGCCGGCGCAGGTCGCGCGCCGGATCAGCGATATGCGGTCAGCGTACCGTTATTGGCGAGGACGTACAGCATGTTGTTGGCCACCACCGGCGGTAACGAGAAGTCGTAACCGGTGTCGACCGACGCCTGCACGGTGCCGTCTGCCGGAGCGACATTGGTGATTTCACCGTCGGAACTGACGAGCACAAGTCGGCCGCCGGCAAGCACGGGGCCGTACCAGTCGATCGGATCTTCCTTGTCGTCGGGGTCGCCATAGGCGCGCAACTGGCTGACCCAGCGGATCTTGCCGCTGTCGCGCGCGATCGCGAGCAGCTTCGCATCGGTGGTGACGAGATAGATCCAGTCACCCGCGACCCACGGCGTGGCGATGCCGGCGATATTCTGTTCCCATAGCCGCTGGCCGCTCAGCAGGTCGAGCGCCACCATGCGCCCCCCCTGGCCCACCGCATAGGCGCGGTCGCCGTCGATCACCGGATCGGCATCGATGTCGTCCAGCGACGATACCGAGGTCGAGATGCGCGTGCGCGACAGCACGTCGCCCCACAGGCTGCGGCCGTTTTCATAGCGATAGGCGTTGAGTTCGCCCGACGAGAACCCGGCGACCACCGTGCCGCGCGCCGATGCGGGTGCGGCCACGCCGAACACGCCCTGCGATTCGAGCGAAGCCGACTGGGTCCACTGCACCTTGCCGTCGCTCTGGCTGAGGGCGAAGAGCTGATTGTCCTGGCTGAGGACATAGACATTGTTGTTGGCGAGCGTGGGCGCGCCGCGCAACGGACCACCCGGCTTCGCCCGCCAGATCTCATCGCCCGTCGCAGCGTCGAGCGCCACGACCTCGCCCAGGCCGTTGGTGGCGAAGACGTGGCCGCCATCGAACGAAACGCCGCCGCCGAAGCGCGCATTCGCATTCTCTTCGCCCGGCGCGGTCTGCTTCGTCCACACCGTCGCACCGCTCTGCGCATCGACGGCATGTACCGCGCCATTGGTATCCATGACGTAGAGACGGCCACCCGCGACCACCGGCGCGGCGGCAAAGTGGCTGCGCTTCGATCCGCCCGGCACCCGGATGCTCCAGGCGCGCGAGAGCTGATCCGGCAGCGCCAGCGCGCCCATCGCCTTCGCCGCATCGCCGCCCGGCTGCGTCCAGGCATCGTTGGCGCGGGGGGCCGGAACCGTTACCGGCACGTCGGCGATCGTCTCGTCCACGTTGATTTCGGTCTCGGACGCCAGGATCGGAACCCGGTCGCCCAATACGGGCGTGTGCTTGTCGCCACCCTTGAAAATGCCGCATGCGCCCAGCGTGACCAGCGTAGCAATCGCCGCGGAGGTCTTCAGCTTGTTCATCATTGCGCGTTCTTGTCCTTCGATTCGCTCGGCTTGTCGCCGGCGTCACCCTTGGCGGCGCCGTTCTTCGTCGCGCCGTCCAATACAGCAGCCATCTGAACCGCACGTTGCCGGATCGAATCGGGCACCCCCGACGCCGCGGCAATATCGCTGTACATCTTCGCCGCCAGATCGCTGCGTCCCTGACGCAGATAGGCGATCGCCACCAGTTCGCCGGCGCTGCCGAACCAGGGGCTTTCCTTCGTCGCCAGCGGACGCAGACGCTGCACCACCGCATCGGGCTTCATCGTGTCGAATTCGATCGCCGTCCGCCGGACCGTCGCGAGATCGCGATAGGGCTGAGCCAGCGATGCGTCGGCAGCGATGGTGCCGAGGATCGCGGCCGCCCCCTTGTTATCGTCCTTCTTCATCAGCGCATCGGCGCGGGCGAAGCGGGCCATGGCGCTGTACCCGTCGACATCGCTGTCCGACAGCTCGGTGAGCGACGGCATCACCTTGTCCACATTGCCGTCGCGCAGCCCCTTCAGCGCCTGGTCATAGGCCACGCCCTGCTCCCCGGCGCGGACGCTCTGGCGGTGCTGCCAATAGAACCAGCCGCCGAGCGCCGCCACCAACAGCACCACCAGCAGCCCGATCCACAGGCCCCAACGCCTGCCGAATTCGGTCAGTTGCTCGCGTCGAAGTTCCTCGTCGACTTCGCGCTGGAACGCTTCGTTGGATTGGGGGGTAAGCGCCAAGACGGACTCCATTGGGGCGGGAAGGTCGCGGACCTTAACCGCGACATATGTGAAAACCTAGATCAGTTTTTGGGTGCGTAGATCTGATCCGCACCGGGAAACGCCCGTGACCGGACATCGCCCGCATAGGCCTGGACCGCGGCAGAAATGCGGCCGGCCAGATCGTCGAATTTCTTCACGAAACGCGGTGTGCGATCGAACAGGCCGAGCATGTCCTCGGCCACCAGCACCTGCCCGTCGCACCGGGCCGACGCGCCGATGCCGATGGCGGGACAGGAAATGGCGTCGGTGATCGCAACGGCGATGGGTTCGACCACGCCTTCGACCACCACGGCAAAGGCGCCGGCCTGCGCCACCGCTTTCGCATCGCCGACGATCTTTTCGGCCTCGGCCTCGCTGCGGCCGCGCGCGCCATAGCCGCCCAGGACGTTCACCGCCTGCGGCGTCAGGCCGACATGGCCCATTACCGGGATGCCGCGCTCGACAAGGAAGCGGACGGTATCCGCCATCGCCTCGCCGCCTTCCATCTTCACCGCGGCGGCGCCGGTCTGCTTCAGGAGCCAGGACGCGCTTTCAAACGCTTTTTCGGGCGAAGCCTCGTAGCTGCCGAACGGCATGTCGACGACGACCAGCGCGTGATAGCTGCCGCGCACCACCGCCGCACCGTGGCCGGCCATCATCTCCAGCGTCACCGGCACCGTCGAGGGCAGGCCGTAGATCACCTGGCCCAGGCTGTCGCCGACCAGCAGCATGTCGCAATGCGGGTCCATCAACTGGGCCATGCGCACGGTATATGCGGTCAGCATCACCAGCGGTTCGGAGTCGGCACCCTTGCGCTTGCGGATCGCGGGCACCGTCAGCCGCTTCATCGGCGCGGAAACCGGCGTCGCACGGCTTGTCGACGTGTCGATCGTGTAAGTGGTGGACATGGATCAGCGCTGTAGGCGCTCGCCCCGCTTGCGCCAAGCGAACAGGCGGTCTTTGCAATATAGGCTTGACATCATGTTATCTTTAATTAACATCGTGGCCAACGTATCGAACACAGGAGTCGGTGATGGCCTTTCGGGAAAAACTCGCCTGGGCACTGCTCGCCACCACGGCCGGCGGCTATGCGATCTATTGCTACCTGCTCGCGGGCGTGACCGGCCGGAACGGCTGGGACGGACCGGTCTGGTCGATCGTGCCACCGCTGATCGGCATGGGTGTGCTGATGGCCCTGCTCGCAACCATCGGCGCAGGCGGCGCAGCAATTTCGGCGCCGCGCGACGCCACCGCGCCGCCCGACGAGCGCGATCGGCTGGTCGCCCGGACAGCGCAGGCCCATGCCTATTGGGTCCTGACATCCGGCATCGGCGTCACCGTGGCGCTGATGCTGGCCGGGATCAGCCTGTTCCAGATCACAAACCTGCTCGTCAGCATCCTCGTGATCGCCGAAATCGTCCGCTATGCCAGCGAAGCCTGGCATTATCGCCGGGGCTGGCATGGCTAGACCGCCCATTTCCAACGACATCCGCACGCTGCGTTTCCTCGCCGGCGAGATGACGCAGGCCGAGCTGGGCGAGCGGATCGGCGTGACGCGGCAGACCGTCGCCGCGATCGAGGCGGGCAAATACGCACCCTCGCTGGAGGTCGCCTTTCGCATTTCGCAGGTGTTCGGCAAGCCGTTGGAAGCGGTGTTCCGCTGGGAGGGATAGGCCCCCTGCCCTATTTTTCCTTGCCGTAGATGTTCATGGCGATGGAGATGCGCTCACGACTGCCGCAATGGGGGCGGACGCCGTGGCGGACCCAGGCCGGGAACAGCACGAGATCACCGGCCCTGGTCGTCAGCCGCCGCTCGTTCTGCTGCGGCCGGCCGTCCACGCCGACGGCGCGAAAGCCGGGAAAGGTCATCAGCGGTACGGGAAAGCGCGGATCCTCGAAATAGAGTTCGCCGCCGCCGCTCCCGCCCGGCTCCTCGCCCATGTCGACATAATAGACCGCGGCCCACAGGACGCCGGGATGGGCGTGGCTCATATTGAGCGCGCCGGGCGGCGAGACATTGGCCCACATGCGTACCGACCAGGCGACGCTGTCGGGATCGCGCGCCTCGAAATAGGACAGGCGCTTCGCCATGCGCAGGGCGGTGTCCCACACCCGCTCGGCCGCCGGGCCGCCCCAGTACAGCATATCGGTCGTGGAATGCCAGCCGCCCACGTTGGAGCGGTTGAGACCTGCGTCCTGCCCGCGGCGCTGCGCGATCGCGGCCTTCAGGTCGGCGTTCAGCGTCGTCGCATCCTCCACATGCCCGTGCAGGATGCCCGTTTCGAACAGGCCGATATGTTCGGCGCGAACGCGCAGCGGATCGGATGGCGCAGCCATGTCGCCGCGCTTATAGGTCCGCGATCAGGAAATCCAGCCGCGCGAAACGGCGCCGTGGCCGGGCCGGCTATAGCAGCGCCGCGGCGTAGCGCTCCGCATCGAACCCGACGAGGATACCGCCGGGATATTCCAGCACCGGCCGCTTGATGAGCGACGGGTGCTGCGCCATCAGCGCGACCGCCCGATCCTGATCGAGACCCTCCCTGGCGTCGTCGGGAAGCTTGCGAAACGTGGTGCCGCGCCGGTTGACGAGCGTTTCCCATCCGACGTGATCGGCCCAAAGCGTCAGCCTGGCGGGATCGGCGCCGGCCTTCTTGTAATCGTGAAAGGCATAGCCGACGGCATGATCGTCCAGCCATGCCCGCGCCTTCTTCATCGTGTCGCAATTGGGAATGCCGTACAGGGTGATGCTCATGATGGCTGGCCTCGTTCGGTTCCGCGCGTGCCGCGACAGGCGAGCACGACGCGCTTCAAGTCATCCGACACCGGCACCGAAAGCGGCGCCTTGCCGTCGAGATCGCTTTCCAGCGTACCGGAACTGGCCAGCAGCACGTCCAGCCATGGCTGGCGCAGCGGCATCCGCCCGGTATAGCGATAGGCGTTGTCCTGTTCCTGAAAGGCGCGGACCAGGGTGCGCCCCTGCGGCAGCGACAGATTGAGCGCCACGACGGGATCGGGGTTCGATTCAACCGCGGTTCGCCGCACCCGAAGCATATGCCGCGATCGTTCGCAGGTCACGGCCATCATGCCCTCGCCGCCGAGGCGCCCGAACACGGCGCCCGGCCCGTCCGGCGTGTCCTGCAACGTCCAGCGCCCCTCGCGCGGCGGCTCGGGCAGGGTCACGGTGCCGGCGGGGGCCGGCGTGGGATAGACGATCGGGGGGCCGTCGTCTTCCTGCCCGTCGTCGGTGGCGCCGTCCCCGCCATCGCCCGCCTTCGCGACCGCATGGCTGTTGACCGGAGCCTCGTCATTGCCGCCGAAATAGCCGCCGCAGCCGCCGAGCAGGACGGTCACGGCTCCGGCGATCAGCCATCGCGCCGATGGATTCAGCACCGCACCCGAACCATGGTCGAACCGCCGGTGGTCACCGCGAGCCGACCATCCGGTTCGAGCGCGAGGTCGAACCGGCGCTCCTCGGTCATTCCCTCCGCATCCAGGGTCGCCGCGACCGCGATGCCGTCTCCGCCGGCCGGGCCGACCGACCGCACCCTGGCGCTGCCTTCGTAGAATTGCAGGTGCTGCGGCTGCACGACCAGCCGCATCTCCGAGCTTTCGTCGCGGCAGGCCTCTTCACTGCTGTCCCACTCGCCGAGAAAACGTTCGGGGATCAGATTTGCGTCACGCGCATCGGCGGTCGGCGGCGCATCGGCGGCATTGATTGCAGCCATGTTCTCCGCCCCCTGATCCTGCGCGCCGTCGCAGGCCGCCAGCGCCGCGATCACCGGCGCCGCCGCCAGCATCCTCCACATCTTCGCCATCGTCATCCTCCCGATTGCCAGGCGGGTTCGCGATCCTGCACCGCGACCCGGCGCCAGGCTTCGCCACCATGGCCGAAAGCATGGAGGTCCGAATGCATGAGCTGGGCAAGAATTTCCGCGGATTCGACGAGGCGCGGTCCCGGCCGGTTGAAGAAATACTGCCCGTCGGTGGCAAAGACCCGTCCGGATCGCACCGCACGCATGTCGCGCCATTCGGGCCGCCCGGTCAGCGCGTCCAGTTCGGCCAGCGTCTGCGGAATGCGAAAGCCGCACGGCATCAGGGCGACGACGTCCGGATCGGCCTCGACCAGGTCGGCCCACGCGATCGCCGGCGAATGCTCGCCCGGCGTCGCCAACAGGCTCTCGCCACCGGCAAGCGCGATCAGTTCGGGCACCCAGTTTCCGGCAACCATCAACGGGTCGATCCATTCGATCGCGGCGACGCGCGGACGCGGCCGATCGGCCACGGCCGCCTGCACCGCATCGAGCCGCACGCGGCAATCGCCGATCACGCGCTCCGCCCGATCCTGGGCACAAAGCGCCGCGCCGACGTTGCGGAAATCCTGCCACACATCGTCCAGATCATCGGGCGCCAGGCTGATCAGGCGCGGCGCCGCCCCCGTCCAGTCATCGAGCGCGGCCTGCAGATCGTCCGGCGTGACGGCACAGACGGCGCATTGCGTCTGCGTCAGGATCACATCGGGTTCGAGCGCGCGCAGGAGATCGGTGTCCACCTCGTACACCGACAGGCCCGCGCCGACGATCGCCTGCACCCGCGCCTCTATCGCACCGGACCGCAGCCCCTTGGCGAGCTTGCTGCGGGTGACGACCGGCAGGTCGGACACTCCCTCGGGCCAGTCGCATTCGTGGCTGCGCCCGACCAGCGCGTCCCGAAAGCCCAGCGCGCACGCGATCTCCGTCGCGCTGGGCAGCAGCGATACGATGCGGGGTCGCGCACCCGCCATCAGGCGAGGCGGAGCGGCTTGCCGAACAGACGCGGCGAGCTGGCCGACAATGCCCGCTGCGCCGCGAGGAGCACGGCGAGCCAGACCGCATTGTTCACGGCGAGGCCCAGCACGATGTCGGCGGTGAAGGTGTGCACCCCGCCAAATGCCAGCGCCACGGCGTAGAGCGATGCTTCATAGGCGACATAGGCGGCAACGGCCGCGATCGCGGTACGCGCCAACGTGGCGCCTTCGCCGCCGGTCATCCAGCGCGCGACAAGGTAGGACAGCATCGTGCCGCCACCCAGGGCCGCGCCCCAGCCGAGCGAATACTGGTCGACGGGATAGCCCGACAGGCAATAGCCCGACGCCTGATTGAGCGCCCAGCAGCCCGCCGCCGTCAACGCACCGCGGCGCACGTCCATGGTGACTGCCGCGACGACCGCGACGGCGACGAAGGGCGTCATGCACTTGAACACCATCGATCCCGCGACGGCGAAGATCGCGAGCGTCAACGGCCACAGCACGTTTCGGATCAGCGGATTGGCGTGGGTCATCGGGTCATATCCTTATCGCTATGGGTCGGCGGCGCCGCGCGGCCAAATTGCCGCTCACCCGCGCGATATGTCAGCACCTGCCCCAGGTCCAGCATTGCGGGCGGCCGCTGCGGCGGCGGCGGTAAATTCCGTTCACCCGACATATACGCTGGCGCGCCGCGAAGAAAGGGGCTGCGCGCGCTGCGATGCTCCGCTCGGCCGGTGCCGCGACAGGTGGAGAGCGTCGGCGCAATCGGGCGCGACTCAAGCAGAACGGCGCTTCGACAGACTCAGCGCGAGCGGGAGGGGAGGATGCTGACCGGATGATCGGGGCGAGTCCGGGCCTTTGCGGCGGCTTTCAGCCGCCGAGTGAACCGGGTGAACGCGCCCCGCGCGTTCCCTGATTCCGGTTCACTCCCACTCGATCGTGCCGGGGGGTTTGGAGGTGTAGTCGTACACCACCCGGTTCACGCCGCGCACTTCGTTGACGATGCGGGTCGCCACGCGCGACAGGAAATCGCCGGGGAACGGAAAGACCTCTGCCGTCATCCCGTCGGTCGACGTTACCGCGCGCAGAGCAAGGACGTGGTCGTAGGTGCGCCCGTCGCCCATCACGCCGACCGTGCGCACAGGCAGCAGCACCGCGAACGCCTGCCAGATCGCATCGTAGAGCCCGGCGGCGCGGATTTCCTCGAGATAGATGGCATCGGCCTTGCGCAATATGTCGCAGCGTTCCTTCGACACCTCGCCGGGAATGCGGATGGCGAGGCCGGGGCCGGGGAAGGGATGGCGGCCGACGAACACTTCGGGCAGGCCCAGTTCGCGGCCCAGCGCGCGAACCTCGTCCTTGAACAGTTCGCGCAAGGGCTCGACCAGCTTCATGTTCATGCGTTCGGGCAGGCCGCCGACATTGTGGTGGCTCTTGATCGTGACGCTCGGCCCGCCGGTGAAGCTGACGCTTTCGATCACGTCCGGATAGAGCGTGCCCTGCGCCAGGAAATCAGCGCCGCCGATCTTCTTCGCCTCGTCCTCGAACACGTCGATGAAGGTCTTGCCGATGAACTTGCGCTTCAACTCCGGGTCGGTGACACCCGACAGACCGTTCAGGAACAGCGTTTCGGCGTTCACATGGACGAGCGGGATATTGTAGCTGCCGCGGAACAGGCTCACCACCTGTTCGGCCTCACCGGCGCGCATCAGGCCGTGATCGACAAAGACGCAGGTAAGCTGTTCGCCGATCGCTTCGTGGACCAGCACCGCCGCGACCGCGCTGTCGACGCCGCCCGACAGCCCGCAGATCACCTTGCCGTCGCCCACAGTTTCTCGAATCTCGGCGATCTTGGCATCGCGGAACTCGGCCATGGTCCAGTCGCCCGCCAGTCCGCAGACGTGACGCGCGAAATTGGCGATCAGCTTCGCGCCGTCGGGGGTGTGCACGACTTCCGGATGGAACTGCATGCCGTAATAGCGGCGCTCGTCATCGGCGATGACCGCGAAGGGCGCGCCGGGGCTGGTCGCGACGACACGGAAGCCCGGCGCTAGGTCGGTGACCTTGTCGCCGTGGCTCATCCATACCTGGTGCTGCTCGCCCTCGCGCCACATGCCGTCGAACAGCTCGCAGCTATTCTCGATGGCGATGAAGGCGCGGCCGAACTCGCCCGAATCGCCCATTTCGACCGCGCCGCCGAGTTGCGCCATCATCGTCTGCTGACCGTAGCAGATGCCGAGGATCGGCCGGCCGCTGTCGAAGATCACTTGCGGCGCGCGCGGGCTGCCTTCTTCCGCGACCGAGGCGGGGCTGCCGGAGAGAATGACGCCTTTGGGCTTCAGCCGCTCGAACGCCTCTTCGGCCATGTTGAAGGGCGCGATTTCACTATAGACGCCCGCTTCGCGCACGCGGCGCGCGATAAGCTGCGTCACCTGGCTGCCGAAATCGACGATGAGGATGGACTCGGGGGGCTGCGCGATCATGGATGCGCGATAGAAAGCCGCGCCGCGCGTGTAAAGCGGGCGGAGCGCCGGTGCGGATCAGTATCCCGGCGCGCCGTAGATGTCGGGCGCGGTGCGATAGCCGTCGCCATAGCCATCGCCGTACCCGTCGCGATATCCCTCGCGATAGTCGCTGTCGGGAGCGCCGTAATAGCCGCCGTCTTCATAGCCGTAATCGCGCGGCGGCGGCGGTGGGGGCGGCGGCACGCGTTCGTAGCGATCGTTGCCGCGGTCGATCGACGAGGCGAGCGCGATCGCCCCGCCCGCGATCACCGCGCCGAGCAGCAGGTCGCCGCCGTCGATCCCGCCACCGCGATGGCCGTGATAATGATGATAGCGATGGTGCCGCCATCCTTGCGCCTGCGCCGGCACCGCCGTCGCCAGCATCGCGACACTCGCCGCGGCTGCACCCAATGTCCGAACCATCCGCATCGTCCGACTCCCGAAAGGTCTCGATCCTATATAGCGTATTCGGCGGCGGCTGTCGCGACGCTGAACGATGGCCCTTTCGTCATCCTGACGAAGGTCGGAATCCAGAGCCCAGTGGACAGAGCCGCTCTGGATCCTGAATCGAGTTCAGGATGACGACAGAAAATCGGTTACTCTTTCGCCGTGACCTTCATCCCCGTCCATTTCGCGGCGAAGGCCCACATATCGGCATATTCCTCGATGATCTTGTCGGTCGGCTTGCCCGAGCCGTGGCCGGCGCGCGTCTCGATGCGGACGATGTGCGGCTTGGTCCCGATATCGGCATGCTGGAGCGCGGCGGTATATTTGAACGTATGCCCCGGCACGACGCGGTCGTCGGTGTCCGCGGTCAGCGCCATGATCGCCGGATAGTCCTCGCCCGAGCGGATATTGTGATAGGGCGAGTATTTGTAGAGGACCTTGAAGTCCGCCTCCTTCGACGGATAGCCGTAATCGTCGACCCAATAGCGCCCGGCGGTGAACTGGTCGAAGCGCAGCATGTCCATCACGCCGACCTCGGGAAGCGCGGCGGCAAACAGGTCCGGCCGCTGGTTCGTGACCGCGCCGATCAGCAATCCGCCATTCGATCCGCCCTGGATGGCGAGCTGGTCCTTCGTCGTCACGCCTTCGGCGATCAGGTCCTCGGCCGCGGCGATGAAATCGTCGAAGACGTTTTGCTTGTTGTGCAGCCGTCCGGCATCGTGCCACGCCTTGCCATATTCGCCGCCGCCGCGAAGGTTGGCGACCGCCAGCACCCCGCCCTGTTCCATCCAGGCCAGCCGGGTCGCGGAAAAGGCGGGCGTCAGCGAAATATCGAAGCCGCCATAGCCGTAGAGCAGCGTCGGCGCGGGCGTTTTCAGCCCCTTCTTATGGACGATGAACATCGGCACGCGGGTGCCGTCCTTCGACGTGTAGAAACGCTGCCGCACGTCATATTGCTCGGGGTCGAAGGCGACCTCCGGCTGCGCCCAGGGCGTCACCTCGCCGGTTGCGATGTCGTAGCGATAGATCGTCGCGGGCCGGGCAAAGCTGGTGAAGGCGTAGAAGGTTTCCGTCTGGCCCTGCTCGCCGTCGAAGCCGCTTGCCGTGCCGATGCCGGGCAGCGGCACCTCGCCCTTCGGCGTGCCGTCGGGTGCGAAGCGGCGCACCTCGCTTTTCACGTCGCTCAGATAGTTGGCGAACAGGGTGCCGCCCACCATGCTGGCGCCCTGCAGCGTCGCCTCGGTCTGCGGCACGAGTTCGGCGACGGTCGCCAGCGGATCGGTGGCCGCGACGTCCATGGTGACGATCCGTCCGCGCGGCGCGTCCTTGTTGGTCAGGAAGTAGAATTTCGAGCCGATATTGCCCGCCGGCGACCATTCGTTTTCCAGCTTGGAGATGATCGTGCGCGGCTTGGCGTCGGGGCGGGTCAGATCGAGCACGGTCACGCCGTAGCGATTGTCCGTCCCTTCCGTGGTGATGATGACCAGCCAGTTTCCGTCATCGGTGACATAGGCGCCGTGGCCGTATTTGGGATGGTCGGGCGTGGCATAGACCAGCCGGTCGGCCGACTGCGCGGTGCCCAGTTTGTGGAAATAGACCGCCTGGTTCTCGTTCGTCGCCTGAAACTTCTCGCCCGCCTGTGGCTCTGGAAAGCGCGAATAGTAAAATCCCGATCCGTCCCTGGCCCAGGACAGCGCCGAAAACTTCACCCACTCGACCTTGTCGGACAGCGGCTTGCCGGTGGCGACGTCCAGCACCTTGATCGTGCGCCAGTCGGTGCCGCCGTCCTGGATCGCGTAGAGCAGCTTCGTCCCGTCCTCCGACGGCACCCATTCGGCCAGCGCGGTCGCGCCGTCCTTCGACCAGCCATTGGGATCGAGCAGCACCCGCCCCTCGCCGTTCGGCGAATCGCGCACGAACAGCACCGCCTGGTTCTGCAGACCGCTGTTATGGTTATAGAAATAGCGCCCGCCGCGTTCGACCGGCAGGCCGAAGCGTTCGTAATCGATCAACGCCTTCAACCGCCGGCGAAAGACATCGCGGCCGGGCAGGGTTTGCAGATAAGCGTCGGTGACTTTGTTTTCCGCCGCCACCCAGGCGGCGACCTCCGGATCGTTGCGCACATCGTTTTCGAGCCAGCGATAGGGATCGGCCACCGTGATCCCGAAATGATCCTCGACAATGTCGCCGCGGCGGGTTTCGGGATAATCGAGCGGTGCGGTCATCGTGGACGAAGTCTCCGAACTGGATTGGGCGAGCGCGACATGCGGCGCGGTGGCAAAGAGAAGCGGCAGGGCAAGCAGACTGAGGCGGCGCATCGGATTCCCCCCGAACGAAAAAGAGGCCGCACCCTAGCAGGGCCGACCTCCTTCTCAAGCGGGTTCGAAGCCCGAACGCCGCCGTTCGCCCCGGGCCTGTCGAAGGGCTGCTCTTCTTCGGGATAGTCAAGAAGAAGGGCAGTGCTTCGACAAGCTCAGCACAAACGGTTGGGATCAATCACTTACGCCACGTCTTCGAAATCCTCGTCGCCCATCACCGGGCCGGAATCCTGGCCCTTGGCGTCAACATCGCGGTCGACGAATTCGATGATCGCCATGGGCGACGCATCCGAGGCGCGGATGCCGGCCTTGATGATGCGGGTATAGCCGCCGTTGCGATCGGCATAGCGCTTGGCCAGCACGTCGAACAGCTTGGCGAGCTGCGCGTCGTCGAGCAGGCGCGCATGTGCGAGACGACGGTTCGACAGGCCGCCCTTCTTGCCCAGCGTCACCAGCTTTTCGACATAGGGGCGAAGCTCCTTCGCCTTGGCGAGCGTGGTGGTGATCTGCTCGTGCTTGATCAGCGCCGCGGCCATGTTGCGGAACAGGGCCTGACGGTGGCTGGAGGTGCGCTGCAGCTTACGGCCGCCCATACGATGACGCATGATTCTTTCCTTCGTTCGTTAAGGGGCCGCGCGAAGGACGCCCATCGCCCTTCCAGGTACCCCAGACCAGGTGGGACGGTGGCCACCCATATTGCCGTCGTTCCGAAATAGTTCGGAACCCGTATTTCCGCCGCCTTACTCCTGCGAAGGCAGGAGTCCAGAGCTGCAGGCTGTTTCGCTCGACGCCCTGTGCTCCTGCCTTCGCAGGAGCACAAGACGGCAGACTGTTAGCCGAGGATTTCCTGCTCGAGCTTCTTGGCCATTTCCTCGATATTCTCCGGCGGCCAGCCGGGGATGTCCATACCGAGCCGCAGGCCCATGGACGAGAGCACTTCCTTGATCTCGTTCAACGACTTGCGGCCGAAATTCGGCGTGCGGAGCATCTCGGCCTCGGTCTTCTGGACCAGGTCGCCGATATAGATGATGTTGTCGTTCTTGAGGCAGTTGGCCGACCGCACCGACAGTTCCAGCTCGTCGACCTTCTTGAGCAGATACCGATTGATCTGCGCGGTATCGCCCTCGCCTTCGGCGGCACCACCCGGCTGCGCCGCACCGGCGGGCTGGGCCGCAGCCAGCGCGGAATCGTCGAAATGCACGAACAGCGCGAGCTGGTCCTGGAGAATGCGGGCACCATAAGCCAGCGCATCGTCGGGTCCGATCGTGCCGTCGGTCTCGATCGTCAGCGTCAGCTTGTCGTAATCGAGATCCTGGCCGACGCGGGTGGGATCGACCTTATAGCTGACCTGGCGCACCGGCGAATACAGCGAATCGACCGGAATCAGGCCGATCGGCGCATCCGCGGGCCGGTTCGCCACCGCAGGGACATATCCCTTGCCGGTGTCGGCGGTCAGTTCCATGTTCAGCGTCGCGCCGTCATCCAGGTGGCACAGCACCAGATCCGGGTTCAGCACTTCGATGTCGCCGGAAACGGCGATGTCGCCGGCCTTCACCTCGGCCGGACCGGTCGCGGAAAGCTGAAGCCGCTTCGGCCCCTCGCCTTCCATCTTAAGCGCGATCTGCTTCACGTTGAGGACGATGTCGGTCACGTCCTCGCGAACGCCTGCGAGGCTCGAAAATTCGTGCAGCACATTCTCGATCTTGATCGAGGTGACGGCCGCACCCTGAAGCGACGACAGCAGCACGCGCCGAAGCGCGTTGCCGAGCGTCAGGCCGAATCCGCGCTCCAACGGCTCGGCGACGAACGTCGCCTTGCGCTTGGAATCGCCGCCGGACTTCTTTTCGAGGCCGTTGGGCTTCTTGAGTTCCTGCCAGTTCTTTGCGTTGACAGACACGGGCTTCCCCTAGGTTGTGGGCGGGAACGGGCGCGTTTCCCGCCGGGATGTCCTGAACCCGCCGCCCTCAGTGCGCGCGATGAGGGGGCAGATGTGGAACGAAAAAATCAGACGCGGCGACGCTTGGACGGGCGGACGCCATTGTGCGGGATCGGGGTGACGTCCCGGATCGAGGTGATCTGGAAACCGACCGCCTGCAACGCGCGAAGCGCCGATTCGCGGCCCGAACCAGGCCCCTTGACCTCTACCTCGAGTGTGCGGACGCCGTGGTCCGCAGCCTTCTTGCCCGCATCCTCGGCGGCGACCTGGGCGGCGTAAGGCGTCGACTTGCGCGACCCCTTGAAACCCATCATGCCGGCCGACGACCACGAAATCGCGTTGCCCTGGGCATCGCAGATGGTGATCATCGTGTTGTTGAAGCTGGCGTTCACATGCGCGACGCCCGCCGAGATGTTCTTGCGCTCGCGCCTGCGAATGCGCTGCGGTTCACGTGCCATTTGTTGTTCCTGACCTGTAAATCCTGAGACCGGGAGGCGGCTCGCCTTGAACCTGCCTCCGGCGGAGTAATTCGCGCTCCGCGCGAATTACTTCTTCTTGCCGGCGATCGCCTTGGGCTTGCCCTTGCGGGTGCGCGCATTGGTATGCGTGCGCTGACCGCGGACCGGCAGACCCTTGCGATGACGCAGCCCGCGATAGCAGGCCAGGTCCATCAGCCGCTTGATGTTCATCGCGGTCTGACGGCGCAGATCGCCTTCGACGGTGTAACCACCGTCGATCGCTTCGCGAATCTGCAACACTTCCTGGTCGGTCAGGTCCTGAACCCGGCGCTCCGGCGCGATCTTCAGGTTGCTCGTGATCTCCTTGGCCTTGGTCTGACCAATGCCGTGGATATACTGAAGCGCGATTACGACGCGCTTGTTGGTCGGGATGTTCACACCCGCGATACGTGCCATGTACTTGTTTCTCCCAGCTCCACGGGGCGCCGCATGGCAGCTCGCACCCCATCTCGTCGCGTTGACAATCCCGAAACGCACGATGCCGGCGAACGCAAGCACGCGCCGCCGGAATCACCGGTGTGTCAGAATGACGCCCAATTAGGCCCCGCGGCCGCCACTGTCAAGCGGCGTGTGCCAGCGCCACCTCATCACCGCCCCCGCGCCGTTCCGGCGAAGGCCGGAATCCGGAGCTGCAAGCGGCACGGTCCGTTGCCTGCCCCCGGATCAAATTCGGGGCGACGGTGATCCCGAATCAGCCCTTCCATCGAGAACCGCCTCGATCTCGCGCGTCACCGTGTCGATATCGGCCATGCCGTCGACGCGCCGCACCAGGCCGCGCGCTTCGTAGATCGGCAGGATGGGCGCCGTCTTGGCACGATATTCGGCCATGCGGGTGCGCACCGTCTCCGCATTGTCGTCGGGGCGCCGCTTGAACTCGTGACCGCCGCAGACGTCGCAGCTACCCTCGACCTTCGGCTGCTTGTAGCGCTCGTGATAGCCCGCGCCGCAGGTCGCGCAGGTGAAGCGGCCGACGATGCGGTCGACCAGTGCATCCTCGTCGACCTTGAGTTCGATCACATAATCGAGCTTGCGGCCCCGCTCTGCCAACAGCTCGTCCAGCGCCGTGGCCTGCGCCGCCGTGCGCGGATAGCCATCGAAAATCACACCGTTCTCGGTATCCGGCTGGTCCAGCCGATCGCCGATGATGCCCGAGACGATCTCGTCGGAGACGAGTTCCCCCGCATCCATGACCTTCTTCGCCTGAAGGCCCGTCGGCGTACCCGCCTTCACCGCGGCACGCAGCATGTCGCCGGTCGACAACTGCACCATGCCGCGATCGGCCTCTAGCCTGCTCGCCTGCGTTCCCTTACCGGCGCCCGGCGGCCCGAGCAGGATGATATTCACGAAAACGTCCCCCTATTCTCGCTTGGCGCAGGGCGTGGCGGATCAACGGCCGCGGCGACCCTTCAGCTTCGATTTCTTGATCAGGTCGCCATACTGATGCGCCAGCAGGTGCGACTGGATCTGCGCCACCGTGTCCATCGTCACGTTGACGACGATCAGCAGGCTCGTGCCGCCGAGATAGAAGGGAATCGACATCGCCGAAACCAGATATTCGGGCACCAGGCAGATGAAGGCCAGATAGGCCGCGCCGATCACGGTGATGCGGGTCAGCACATAATCGAGATAGGTCTCTGTACTCTTGCCCGGCCGGATGCCGGGAATGAACCCGCCATAGCGCTTCAGATTGTCGGCCGTCTCCTCCGGATTGAACACCACGGCGGTGTAGAAGAAGGAAAAGAAGATGATGCCCGCGCCGTAGAGCAGCATATATATCGGCGATCCGTGCTGCAGATACTGGTTGAGCGTGATGATGGCGTCGCCCCACATGCTCTCGCCCGCGACATGGCCGCCGGCGAACTGGCTAACGGTCAGCGGCATCAGCAGCAGCGAGGATGCGAAGATCGGCGGAATCACGCCCGCGGTGTTGATCTTCAGCGGCAGGTGGCTGCGTTCCGCCTGCATCCCGCGCTGCGTCTGTCGCTTGGGATACTGGATCAGGATCCGCCGCTGCGCGCGCTCCATGAAGCAGATGAACAGGACGATGCCCGCCACTGCGAGGATGATGGCGACGATGGTGATCGGGTTGAGCGTCCCGGCGCGGCCGCCTTCGAACAACTGCACCAGCGCGGTCGGCATGCTGGCGACGATGCCGGCCATGATGATCAGCGAGATGCCGTTGCCGATGCCCCGGCTGGTGATCTGTTCGCCCAGCCACATCAGGAACATCGTGCCGCCGACCAGGCTGACGACCGCGGCGACGCGGAACAGCATGCCGGGGTCGACCACGGCCTGCACCCCCTGGTTGGCGCCCAGCGTTTCCAGGCCGACGGCGAGGAAATAACCCTGGACCGCGGTGAGGCCCACCGTGCCGTAGCGGGTATATTGGTTCAGCCGCTTGCGCCCGGATTCGCCTTCCTTCTTGATCGCGCCGAGTTGCGGACTGAGCGAGGTGGCGAGCTGCACCACGATCGACGCCGTGATGTAGGGCATCACGCCGAGCGCGGTAACGCTCATGCGTTTCAGCGAACCGCCCGAAAAGCTGTTGAAGAAATCGAGCACACCGCCCGAGGTGTTCTGCGCGAGCAGGCCCAGCGCACTGGGGTCGATCCCCGGCAGCGGCACATAGCTCAGCATACGGAACACGATCAGCGCCCCGAGCGTAAACCACAGGCGCTTCTTGAGTTCCGTGGCCTTGCTGAAATTGGCCAGGCTCAGACTGGCGGACATATTGTCGGCGGCACTTGCCATTATCGTCTACACGTCCCGAATAAAGAAAAGCGGCGGGATCGTCCCCCGACCCCGCCGCTCCATATAGTCATCCGACCCGGCTTGTCTAAGCCGGAAGTCGCGAGCAGCGGAAGATCAGCCCGCCTTCTTGGCGCTCGCGCCCTTGCCCTTCTTGGCGGCGGCCTTCTCGGCAGCGGAAACGCGCTCGACCACCTCGACCGATCCGCCGGCCTTCTCGACCGCTTCCTTCGCGCCCTTCGACGCGCCGGCGACGACGAATTTCAGCTTCGCCGAGAAATCGCCCTTGCCGAGCAGGCGGACGCCGTCCTTGCCGCCGCGCGCCAGGCCGGCGGCCTTCAACGCCGCGTGGTCGACATCCTTCTTCGCGTCCAGCTTCTTGGCGTCGATCGCCTTCTGCACCGCTCCCAGATTTACCTCGGCAAAGTCCTTGGCAAAGGGATTGTTGAAGCCGCGCTTCGGCAGGCGCATGTGGAGCGGCATCTGACCGCCCTCGAAGCCCTTTACGGCGACGCCCTCGCGGCTCTTCTGACCCTTCTGGCCGCGACCGGCGGTCTTGCCCAGGCCCGAGCCGATGCCGCGCCCGACGCGCACGCGGTCCTGCCGGGCGCCCTTGTTGTCCTTTAGTTCGTTGAGTTTCATGTCTGCACTCGCTTTCGCTGTGTTCGCGCTGAAATTATCCTCTCCCCTCGGGAGAGGAGAGACGGGCCGACAGGCCCGGCGATGGTGAGGGCTGGGTCGTGAAGGATCGCAAGGAAACCCCGAAGCAACCCTTCACGACCCAGCCCTCTCCCGACCTCACGCGGCCTGCGCCGGGCTCGGCCGCCCTCTCCCGCAAGCGGGAGAGGGAAATACCGTCAGCCCTCGACCGACACCATATGCGCGACCTTGCGGATCATGCCGCGATTCGCCGGCGTGTCGGCCAGTTCGACCGTCTTGTGACGCTTGTTGAGACCCATGCCGATCAGCGTGGCGCGCTGATGCTTTTCGCGGCGGATCGGCGACCCGGTCTGGGTCACCTTCAGCGTCTTCGTCTCGTCCTTTTTCGCCATGGTGGCTTACTCCGTCACCGCCGCGGCATCCGCCTCGGCCGTTTGCGAACCGCCACGGCCCAGCAGGTCGGCAATCTTCTTGCCGCGGCGCTGCGCCACCGCCTTCGGGCTCGACTGGTCGCCCAGCGCCTCGAAGGTCGCGCGGATCATGTTATAGGGATTGGAGGTGCCGACCGACTTGGTCACCACGTCCGCGACACCCAGCGATTCGAACACCGCACGCATCGGACCGCCGGCGATGATGCCGGTGCCCGACGGCGCCGCACGGACATAGACGCGACCCGCGCCGAAATGACCACGGCCGTCATGGTGCAGCGTCCGACCCTCGCGCAGCGGCACGCGGACCATCTTCTTCTTCGCCGACGCGGTCGCCTTGGAAATCGCCTCGGGAACCTCGCGCGCCTTGCCGTGGCCGAAGCCGACCCGGCCCTTGCCGTCGCCGACGACGACGAGTGCCGCAAAGCCGAAGCGCTTGCCGCCCTTCACCGTCTTGGAGACGCGGTTGATGTGGACGAGCTTCTCGATCAGCTCCTCGCCATCGTCGCTGCCGCCGCGCCCGCCGCGACGATCGTCGCGCCGACCCCGACCGCCCCGATCACCGCCGCGACCGCGGCCACCGCCGCCGCCGCGACCACCGCGCGGACCGCGACCCGAAGGCTGCGTTTCCTGCGCCTTGTGCGTCACTTCCTGCGGCTTGGTTTCGGGAGCGATGGTCTGCTCGGGCTGGTTGCCTTCGCCCGTCGTGTTTTCTTCCGCCATGCCTTAAAACTCCAATCCGCCTTCACGCGCCGCATCGGCGAGCGCCTTGACGCGACCGTGGAACAGGAACCCGCCACGATCGAAAACCACCCTGGTGACGCCGGCCTTCTTCGCAGCTTCCGCAACGCGGCTGCCGACATCCCTGGCGGCGTCGATATTCGCGCCGTTCTTGCCGCGCTCGGCCTTTTCCAGCGTGGAGGCGGCGGCGACCGTCTTGCCCGCGCTATCGTCGATCACCTGGGCATAGATATGCCTGCCCGAACGGTGGATCGACAGCCGGGGACGGCCGCCCGCGCGCTTCGCCAGCGCACTGCGATTGCGGCGACGCCGCTTCTGAAAGAGAGACAGACCCTTGGTCATTACTTCTTCTTCCCTTCCTTGCGGAAGATATACTCGCCGGCATATTTCACGCCCTTGCCCTTATAGGGTTCGGGCTTGCGCCAGCGACGGATCTCCGCGGCCAACTGGCCGACCTTCTGCTTGTCCATGCCCGACACCTCGACCGTGGTCTGGTCGGGCGTCTTGACGTCGAGGCCTTCCGGCACGTCGATCTCGACATCGTGGCTGAAGCCGAGCTGAAGCTTCAGCTTCTTGCCCTGCATGTTCGCACGATAGCCGACACCGTTGATCTCCAGGCGCTTCGAGAACCCGTCGGTCACGCCGGTGACCAGGTTCTGCACCATGGTGCGCTGCATGCCCCAGAAGGACCGGGCCTTCTTGGTATCGTTGGCAGGCTGCACAGAGATCGCGTCGTCCTTGACCTCATAGCTGACATTGTCGGCAAGCTTCAGCGACAGGGTGCCCTTGGGGCCCTTCACCGACAGGATACCGTCCGCGATGTTCGCGGTCACGCCACTGGGGATCGCGACCGGCCTTTTGCCGATGCGGCTCATCAGAACACCTCCGCCAGAACTTCGCCACCGACATTCTGCTCGCGCGCTTCCGCGTCCGACAGAACGCCACGCGGCGTCGATACGATGGTGATACCCAGGCCGTTGCGCACCGTCGGCAGTTCCCTGGAACCCGAATAGACGCGGCGGCCGGGCTTCGAGACGCGCGCGATACGCTTGATCGCGGGCTGGCCCTCGAAATATTTCAATTCGATGCGGATACCGGCGGCGGGGCCCATCTGCTCCTCGCTATACCCACGGATAAAGCCCTCGCGCTGCAGCACGTCGAGGACGCGGCTGCGCAGCTTCGACGCGGGCGTGAGCACGCTGTCCATACGCGCGCGCTGGCCGTTGCGGATGCGGGTGAGCATATCACCCAGGGGATCGGTCAATGCCATATCTTGTGATCCTTACCAGCTCGACTTCACGACGCCCGGGATCATGCCGCGGTTGGCAAGATCGCGAAGCATGACGCGCGCGAGACGGAACTTGCGGTAGTAACCGCGCGGACGGCCCGTCACCTCGCACCGGTTGCGGATCCTGGTGGGATTCGCGTTGCGGGGCAGCTCAGCCATCTTCAGACGCGCGATCCAACGATCCTGGAACTCCAGGCTCTCGTCGTCCGCAATAGCCTTCAGCTTCGCATATTTGCCGGCATATTGCTTCACCAGCTTCTTGCGACGCTCGTTCTTGTTGATCGAACTCAGTTTCGCCATGACTTAAGTTCTTCCTTCCTTATGCCGCCTGCTTCGCTTCACCGTCGGCCTCGGCCGGGAACGGGAAGCCGAACAGACGCAGCAGTTCGCGTGCTTCATCATCAGTCTTCGCGGTCGTGGTCACGATAATGTCCATGCCGCGGACCTTGTCGATCTGGTCATATGCGATTTCGGGGAAGATGAGCTGTTCCCTCAACCCCATCGCATAATTGCCGCGACCGTCGAACGATTTCGGGTTCAGGCCACGGAAGTCGCGGATGCGCGGCATCGCGATCGTGACCAGACGGTCGAGAAATTCGTACATGCGCTCACGCCGCAGCGTGACCTTGCAGCCGATGGCCATGCCTTCACGCAGCTTGAATTGCGCGATCGACTTCTTGGCCTTGGTCACCACGGGCTTCTGGCCCGCGATCAACTGCATCTCGGCGACGGCCTGATCGACCTTCTTGCGATCCTGGGTCGCTTCGCCCACGCCCATGTTGAGCACGATCTTTTCGACGCGCGGAACCTCGAAGCGGTTCTTGTACCCGAACTTCTCCGTCATCGCCTTGGCGATTTCGTCGTCGTAGCGCTTGCGCATGCGCGGCACGTATTTGTCAGCCATTGATGACCTCCCCGGTCTTGACGGCCACACGGACCTTCTTGCCGTCGCGCTCCTCGAAGCGGACGCGGGTGGGCTTGCCGTCCTTGGTCACATGCGCGACCTTGGAGACGTGCATCGGGGCCTCTCGGCGCTCGATACCGCCCTGCGGATTTTCCTGGCTCGGCTTGCGGTGCCGGGCCGCGACGTTGATGCCGGACACGACGACCTTGTCCTCGCGCGGCAGCGACCGGACGACCTCGCCGGTGCGGCCCTTGTCCTTGCCGGACAGGACGATCACCTGATCGCCCTTCTTGATCTTGGCGGCAGCCATCACAGCACCTCCGGAGCGAGCGAGATGATCTTCATGTGCTTCTTCGCACGCAGTTCGCGGACGACGGGGCCGAAGATACGGGTGCCGATCGGCTCCTCGTTCTTGTTGACGAGCACGGCCGCGTTCGAATCGAAGCGGATGACCGAGCCGTCGGGACGGCGCACGTCCTTGGCGGTGCGCACGATCACCGCGCGGTGAACGTCGCCCTTCTTGACGCGACCACGCGGCGCGGCCTCCTTCACCGACACGACGATGATGTCGCCCACGCCGGCGAAGCGGCGCTTGGAGCCGCCCAGCACCTTGATGCACTGCACCCGCTTCGCGCCGCTATTGTCCGCGACGTCGAGATTGGACTGCATCTGGATCATGGATCCAATTCCTTCTCAAATGGCTTTCCGGGACCCGCCCGGAAGTTCCTAATTCCGCCCGGCCCGTTCGGACCGAACTTGTCGAAGTCCCGTTCTTCCTTCCGACAGGAAGTGCAGCCCTTCGACAAGCTCAGGGCAAACGGGGTTCAGTTCGAATTCAACCCTCGGCCGTGGCCCGTTCCGGCGTCGCGTGGGTGTTCACCCGCTCGATCACCTTCCAGGCCTTCAGCTTCGACATCGGCGCGATCTCTTCGATCCGCACGGTCTCGCCGGCCTTGTACGCATTGCCCTCGTCATGGGCATGATATTTCTTCGAGCGGCGCATGATCTTGCCGTAGAGCGGATGCTTGATCTGCCGCTCCACCTTCACCACCACCGTCTTGTCGGTCTTGTCCGAGACGATCATCCCGGTCAGCACGCGCTTCGGCATGTCAGTTCGTCCCTTACTTGGCAGCCGAGCGCTGGCGCTCGTTCTGCAGAGTCTTGATGCGGGCGATGTCGCGACGAACCTCCTTGACGCGGCTCGACTTCTCGAGCTGCTGGGTCGCGGCCTGAAAGCGCAGGTTGAACTGCTCGCGCTTCAGGTTGCCGAGATCCTCGGCAAGCTGGTCGTCGGTCTTGGCCCGAAAATCGGATACCTTCGTCATTGTCCTCAACCCTCCTTGTGCGAGTGGTCGCCGAGGCGGGCCACCACACGGGTCTTGATCGGAAGCTTCATCGCCGCGCGCTCGAACGCCTCGGCCGCCAGCGGGCCGGCGACGCCGTCCAGCTCGAACAGGATACGGCCGGGCTTCACGCGGACGGCCCAGTATTCCGGGCTGCCCTTGCCCTTGCCCTGACGGACTTCGGCGGGCTTCTTCGACACCGGCACGTCCGGGAACACGCGGATCCACAAGCGTCCCTGACGCTTGATGTGGCGCGTGATGGCACGACGGGCGGCCTCGATCTGGCGGGCGGTGACCCGCTCCGGCTCCAGCGCCTTCAGGCCGTACGAGCCGAAATTCAGGCTCGTGCCGCCCTTGGCGGCGCCGTGGATACGGCCCTTGTGCGCCTTGCGGAACTTGGTGCGCTTCGGTTGCAGCATTGCTCTTTCCTAGTCCCTGATTAGCGCGCCGGACGCACGCCGGAGGTCTGAGCCTCCATCATCAGGCGGTCCTGCGCCAACGGATCGTGGCCCAGGATCTCGCCCTTGAAGATCCACACCTTCACGCCGCACACGCCGTAGGCGGTGTAGGCGGTCGCTTCGGCGTAATCGACGTTCGCACGCAGCGTGTGCAGCGGCACACGGCCCTCGCGATACCATTCGGTCCGCGCGATCTCGGCGCCGCCGAGGCGACCCGAACAGGTGATCCGAATGCCCTCCGCGCCCAGGCGCAGCGCCGACTGCACCGCGCGCTTCATGGCGCGGCGGAAGGCGATGCGGCGCTCGAGCTGGTCGGCGACGCCCTGCGCGACGAGCTTGGCGTCGATTTCCGGCTTGCGGATCTCGACGATGTTCAGGCTCACGTCGGACTGCGTCATGTCGGACAGCGTGCGACGAAGCCTTTCTATGTCCGCACCCTTCTTGCCGATGATCACGCCGGGGCGCGCGGCATAGACGGAGATGCGGCACAGCTTGGCCGGACGCTCGATCACCACCTTCGAGATGGCAGCCTGCGGCACCTTCTCGAGGATGTACTTGCGGATCTTCAGGTCCTCCATGAGGAGGCGGCCGTAATCATGGCCTTCGGCGAACCAGCGGCTGTCCCAGGTGCGGTTGACCTGGAGCCGGAGGCCGATCGGATTGCTCTTCTGACCCATGACTTATGCCTCTTCCGCTTCACGCACGACGATCCGGAGCCGCGAAAACGGCTTCAGGATGCGCGTGGACTTGCCACGGCCGCGCGTCGCGAAGCGCTTCATGGTCAGCGACTTGCCGACCGATGCTTCGGCGACGACCAGCGCGTCGACGTCGAGATTGTGGTTGTTCTCGGCATTGGCGATCGCCGATGCCAGCACCTTGCGCGCGTCGACGGCCATCGCCTTCGACGAGAACGCCAGGATGTTCATCGCCTCTTCCGCCTTCTTGCCGCGGATCAGACCGGCGACCAGATTGAGCTTCTGGGCCGAACCACGGATCGTGGTGCCGACCGCCAGCGCTTCATTGTCGCCGACGCGACGCGGAGCTGCTTGCTTCGACATCAGCGCTTACCCTTCCTGTCGGCGGCGTGGCCGGGGAAGAAACGCGTCGGCGCGAACTCACCCAGCTTCATGCCGACCATGTCCTCGTTGACCGAAACCGGCACGAACTTACGGCCGTTATAGACGCTGAACGTCAGCCCGACGAACTGCGGCAGGATGGTGGAGCGGCGCGACCAGGTCTTGATCGGCGCACGGCCACCGGCTTCCTGCGCGGCTTCCGCCTTCTTCAGCAGACTCAGTTCGACGAACGGGCCTTTCCAAACAGAACGAGCCATTGCCGTTAACCCTTCTTCTTCGCGTGACGCGACCGGATGATCATGCGGTCGGTCTGCTTGTTGTTGCGCGTGCGCGCGCCCTTGGTCGGCTTGCCCCACGGCGTGACCGGATGGCGACCGCCCGAAGTCCGGCCTTCACCGCCACCATGGGGGTGGTCGACCGGGTTCTTCGCGACACCGCGCGTCAGCGGACGCCTGCCCTTCCAGCGGGTGCGACCGGCCTTGGCGAAGTTCTGGTTGCCGTTGTCGGGGTTGGAGACGGCACCGACCGTTCCCATGCAATTCGCATGGACGTAGCGCTGCTCGCCCGAATTCAGGCGGACGATCACCATGCCGCGGTCGCGGCCGACGACCTGGACATAGGTGCCGGCGGAGCGTGCGATCTGACCGCCCTTGCCCGGCTTCATCTCCACATTGTGGCAGATGGTGCCGACCGGCATCTGACCCAGCTCCATCGCATTGCCCGGCTTGGTGTCGACCTTCCTGCCGGCGACGATCTTGTCGCCCGCGGCCAGACGCTGCGGCGCGATGATATAGGCGAGTTCGCCGTCCTCATACTTGATCAGGGCGATGAAGGCGGTGCGGTTAGGATCGTATTCGATCCGCTCCACGGTCGCTTCCATGTCCCACTTGCGGCGCTTGAAATCGATGAACCGATAGCGCTGCTTGTGGCCGCCGGCGATACCGCGCGACGTCACGTGACCCTTGTTGTTGCGGCCGCCGGACTTACGCTTGCCCTCGGTAAGCGCCTTGACGGGGTCGCCCTTGTGCAGGCCGGAACGGTCGACGAGGATCAGTCCACGTCGCGCCGGCGAGGTCGGATTGTAATGCTTGAGTGCCATCTGCCTCAGATCCCCGTCGTCACGTCGATCGAGTCGCCGTCCTTCAGCGTCACGATCGCCTTCTTCATGTCGGAGCGGCGATACGGCGCGCCCTTCCACTTCTTGGTCTTGCCCTTCTGGACAATGGTGTTGACGCCCGTGACCGAGACATCGAACAGCGCTTCGACCGCTGCCTTGATCTCGGGCTTGGTCGCGTCGTTCGCCACCTTGAACACCACCGCATTCGCCTCGCTCACCAGCGTCGACTTCTCGGTGATGTGGGGCGCGAGCACCACGTCGTAATGGCGGTTGTCCACCGCCTGCTTGGCAGGCTTCTTAGCCATTGAACCGCGCCTCCAGCTTCTCGACCGCGGCGCGCGTCAGCACCAGCGTGTCATGCTTCAGGATGTCGTACACGTTCGCGCCGCCCGCCGGCAGGACGTTGACGCCCGCCAGGTTGTGCGCCGCGCGGGCGAAACTCGTCTCGACCGCCTCGCCGTCGATGACCAGCGCGCTGCCGCCGAAGCCCAGCTTGGCGAAGTCGCCCTTGAGCGCCTTCGTCTTGCCGTCCTTCACCTCGATTGACTCGAGAACGACCAGCGAACCCGCCTTGGCATGGCTCGAAAGCGCCATCTTCAGCCCGAGCGCGCGGATCTTCTTGTTCAGCGACGGATTGAAGTCGCGAACGCGCGGGCCGTGCGCCTTGCCGCCGCCGATGAAGATCGGGGCGCGCTTGTCACCGTGACGGGCGCCGCCGCTGCCCTTCTGACGGCCCCACTTCTTGCCGGTGCGCGCGACGTCGGAACGCTCGCGCGCGCCGCGGGCCGTACCCCGGCGCTTTTCGAGCTGCCAGGTGACGACACGGTGGAGAATGTCGGCACGCGGATCGAGGCCGAAGATATCGTCCTTCAGGTCGATATCGGCGCCCTTCGCCGCCTTGCCGTCGAGGGTCTGAACCTTGACCTTCACGTTATCAGCCCTCCTGGCCTTCGGTCGCTTCCGCAGGCGCCGCTTCATCAGCGGGCTTGTCGGCGGAAGCGCCATCGTTGGAATTGGCGGCCCTGAGGCCCGCCGGATACGGCGCGTCGGCGTGGCGCGGAACCTTCACCGCGTCCTTGACGATCAGCCAGGCGCCCTTGTGACCGGGCACCGAGCCCTTCACGAAGATCAGGCCGCGCTCGACGTCGGTCGACACGATCTCGAGATTCTGCTGCGTGCGGTTCCGGTCGCCCATATGGCCGGCCATCTTCTTGTTCTTGAAGACGCGGCCCGGATCCTGCCGGTTACCGGTCGAACCATGCGAACGATGCGAAACGGACACGCCGTGGGTGGCGCGCAGACCGCCGAAGCCCCAGCGCTTCATGGCGCCGGCGAAACCCTTGCCCTGGGTGCGGCCCGAAACGTCGACCATCTGACCGGCGACGAAATGGTCGGCCGAAAGCTCGGCGCCCACGTCGAGCAGGCCGTCTTCCTCGACCCGGAACTCGCAAAGCATCGCCTTCGGCTCCACCTCGGCCTTGCCGAAATGGCCGCGCTGCGGCTTCGCGACGTTCTTAACCTTGGCGGTGCCGGCACCAACCTGAACGGCGGTGTAGCCATCCCTGTCCATTTCGCGACGGGCGACGACCTGCACGCCTTCGAGCGCCAGAACGGTCACCGGCACGTGCCGGCCGTCGTCCTGGAACAGGCGGGTCATCCCCATTTTCTTCGCGATCACGCCAGTGCGCATGATCCACTCACTCCCATACAGAGGCCCGCGGAAGACCATCCCCCGCGGGCGTGCCTCAGCCCAATATGTGCGATGCGTGCCCCGTCCCGGGCTGGCACCCGGCGAACCGGGCATGACGGGGGACGCAGACCCAGCGTCCGAAGACACTGGCGGTATCCCAAGAATGAAAAGCCTGGGGCCTTTCGTTCGCAGCCCCCGCAGAGGCGGGGGCCTATCCCTCCATCCGAATGCTGCGCCGCGAGATTTGCGGCCCGACATACGGAGAGAGACATGGATCCCCGCCTTCGCGGGGACGACGGAAAGCTTCCGCCCGAATCTCTTTATCGTCGAGAAGCCGCGTCCTTACGCGAGTTTGATCTCGACATCAACACCCGCGGCCAGATCCAGCTTCATCAGCGCATCGACGGTCTGCGGCGTGGGCTGAACGATGTCCAGCATGCGCTTGTAGGTGCGGACCTCGAACTGCTCGCGCGACTTCTTGTCGATGTGCGGGCCGCGGTTCACCGTGAACTTCTCGATGCGCGTCGGCATGGGAATGGGGCCACGGATGAGGGCGCCGGTGCGCCGTGCGGTATCGGCGATATCGCCGGTCGCCTGGTCGAGCACGCGATGATCGAACGCCTTGAGGCGAATGCGGATATTCTGAGCTTCCATGTCCCTACCGATGCGAAAGAGCGGGGTGGCTCTCTCAAACGCCACGCCGGCATGTGCCGGGGCGACGGCTGAAAGGCCGCCTCTTGCTGTTCAAAACCAAATGTGAAGGCGCGCCTCTATAGCGAAGCGAAGGGCAGATCAAGCCCGGATGAGAGATTTTGTTCGCCCATGCGCTCGTGCGGGATGCTCCTTTAGACATTGCCGCTGCAACGGCTGTGCGACTCTGTGCCGAGCAAACATATCTTGGCGTGTCGAGCATTAATCTGGATGTGCCCGCCGTTCGGGCTGAGCTTATCGAAGCCCTGGCTTTGCCTGCTGCGAACAAAAGGAAGAACAGCCCTTCGAGGGGCTCAGGGCAAACGGGTATGGTCCGATGCTCGGTGTTCTGAAATCTTCCTTCCGAGAACGCAGCGAGCCTCGCTCGCACATAAAAAGCTACCCCCTCGGGCGACGAAGGAGCAGGTGATCGGTGGTGAGCATGAAACTTTATCGCTTGGTCCGAACGCTGTCTCAACAGACCATGAACGGCTTGTCTGCTTCATAAGCGGCGCGCCACAGCCCCGCAAAACAAAAAGCCCGGCCTCCCCCAAGGAGAAGCCGGGCTCTTTACTCTCGGCCCTTGCGGGCGTCGATTACTTGTCGATGTTGCTCACGACACCCGCGCCGACGGTGCGGCCGCCCTCGCGGATGGTGAAGCGCTGACCGACGTCCATGGCGATCGGCGCGATCAGCTTGACGCCCAGCGCGACATTGTCGCCCGGCATGACCATCTCGGTGCCCTCGGGCAGCTCGACGGTGCCGGTCACGTCGGTCGTGCGGAAGTAGAACTGCGGACGATAGTTCGCGAAGAACGGCGTGTGACGGCCACCCTCGTCCTTCGACAGGACGTACACTTCCGACTTGAACTCGGTGTGCGGCGTGATCGAACCCGGCTTGGCGAGCACCTGGCCACGCTCCACGTCGTCACGGGCAACGCCGCGCAGCAGGGCGCCGACATTGTCGCCGGCATGGCCTTCGTCGAGCAGCTTACGGAACATCTCGACGCCTGTGACCGTGGTCTTGCGGGTGTCGGTGATGCCGACGATCTCGACTTCCTCGCCGACCTTGATGACGCCGGTCTCGATACGACCGGTGACGACCGTACCGCGACCCGAGATCGAGAACACGTCTTCGATCGGCATCATGAACGGCTTGTCCAGCGGACGCTCGGGGGCCGGGAAATATTCGTCGACGTTGCGCATCAGCTCGAGGATGGCGTCCTTGCCGATCTTGGCGTCGCCGTCTTCGATGGCGGCCAGGGCCGAACCCTTGATGATCGGAATGTTGTCGCCGTCGAATTCGTAGCTGGAGAGCAGCTCGCGGATTTCCAGCTCGACCAGTTCGAGAAGCTCTTCGTCGTCGACCTGATCGACCTTGTTCATGAACACGACCATGCCGGGCACGCCGACCTGGCGGGCGAGCAGGATGTGCTCACGCGTCTGCGGCATCGGGCCGTCGGCGGCCGACACCACCAGGATCGCACCGTCCATCTGGGCGGCGCCGGTGATCATGTTCTTCACATAGTCGGCGTGGCCGGGGCAGTCGACATGCGCATAGTGGCGGTTCTCGGTCTCATACTCGACGTGCGCCGTCGAGATGGTGATGCCGCGCTCGCGCTCTTCGGGTGCCTTGTCGATATTGGCATAGTCGGTGTACGTCGCGCCGCCCGTCTCCGCGAGCACCTTCGTGATCGCGGCCGTCAGCGTGGTCTTGCCGTGGTCGACGTGACCGATGGTGCCGATGTTGAGATGCGGTTTGGACCGCTCGTACTTTGCTTTCGCCATTATATCCTACCTTTTGATCTACGCTAATCCGAATCGAGATGGACCACGCGGAAGCGCGCCCCTTAACGCCTTCCCGAACGTTATGCCAGCTTCGCCTTCACTTCGTCGGCGACGTTCTGCGGCACTTCGTCATAGTGCGAGAATTGCATCGTGTACTGGGCACGTCCCTGCGTGAACGAACGCAGCTCGTTCACATAGCCGAACATGTTGGCCAGCGGCACGATGGCGTGCACCGCCTGGGCATTGCCGCGCGAGTCGGTGCCCTGAATCTGGCCGCGACGGCTGTTCATGTCGCCGATCACGTCACCCAGATAATCTTCCGGCGTCACCACCTCGACGTTCATCATCGGCTCGAGCAGCTTGATGCCGGCCTTCTGCGCGACTTCGCGCATGGCGCCGCGCGCCGTGATCTCGAACGCGAGCGCCGAGGAGTCGACGTCGTGATACTTGCCGTCGACGAGGTGAACCTCGAAATCGATGATCGGGAAGCCGATCAGATGGCCGGTCTCGGCCGTTTCCTTGAAGCCCTTCTCGACTGACGGGATATATTCGCGCGGGATATTGCCGCCCTTGATCTCGTCGAAGAACTGGAAGCCCGAACCACGCTCGCCTGGCTTCACCTGGACCTTCACTTCACCGAACTGGCCGGAACCGCCCGACTGCTTCTTGTGCGTGTAGGTCAGCTCGACCGGCTTGGCGAGATATTCGCGATACGCCACCTGCGGCGCGCCGACATTCGCCTCGACCTTGAACTCGCGCTTCATGCGATCAACCAGGATGTCGAGGTGAAGCTCGCCCATGCCCTTGATGATCGTCTGGCCCGATTCGTGATCGGTCGACACCCGGAAGGAGGGATCTTCGGCGGCCAGGCGGTTGAGCGCGACGCCCATCTTCTCCTGGTCGGCCTTGGTCTTCGGCTCCACCGACAGCTCGATGACGGGCTCGGGGAACTCCATCCGCTCCAGGATGATCGGCGCCGACGGCGCGCACAGCGTGTCGCCGGTCGTCGTTTCCTTCAGCCCCGCGATGGCGACGATGTCGCCGGCATAGGCCTCGTCGATGTCCTCACGCGTGTTGGCGTGCATAAGGAGCATACGGCCGATCTTTTCCTTCTTGTCCTTCACCGAGTTGAGAACCGAGCCCTTTTCGAGCTTGCCCGAATAGATGCGGGCGAAGGTGAGCGAGCCGACGAACGGGTCGTTCATGATCTTGAACGCGAGTGCGGAGAACGGCGCCTCGTCGGACGACGGACGGCTGTCCTCTTCGTCGCTGTCGGGCTTCACGCCCTTGATGGCCGGCACGTCGATCGGGCTCGGCAGATAGTCGACGATGGCGTCGAGCAGCGGCTGCACGCCCTTGTTCTTGAACGCCGAACCGCACAGCACCGGCACGAACGCATGCTCCAGCGTGCCCTTGCGGATCAGCCGCTTCAGCGTCGCCGAATCCGGCTCGTTGCCTTCCAAATACTGTTCCATCACCTCGTCGTCCTGCTCGACGGCAAGCTCGATCAGCTCCTGGCGATACTGGGCGGCCTTGTCCTTCAGGTCGTCCGGGATCTCTTCATAGTTGAACTTGGCGCCCAGACCTTCCGATTCCCAGATGATCGCGCGCTGCTCGACCAGGTCGACCAGGCCCCGCAGATCGCTCTCGATGCCGATCGGGATGTAGAGCACGGCCGGGGTCGCGCCGAGACGCTCCTTGATGGAGTTCACGCAATATTCGAAGTTCGCGCCCATGCGGTCGAGCTTGTTGATGAAGCACATCCGCGGGACCTTGTACTTGTCCGCCTGGCGCCACACGGTCTCCGACTGCGGCTCCACGCCGGCAACGCCGTCGAAGCACGCGACTGCGCCGTCGAGCACGCGCAAGCTGCGTTCGACTTCGATCGTGAAGTCGACGTGGCCCGGCGTGTCGATGATGTTGATGCGGTGGTCGTTCCAGAAACAGGTCGTCGCGGCAGACGTGATCGTGATGCCGCGCTCCTGCTCCTGCTCCATCCAGTCCATCGTCGCGGTGCCTTCATGCACTTCGCCGATCTTGTAGGACTTGCCGGTGTAGAACAGGATGCGCTCGGTCGTCGTCGTCTTACCGGCATCGATGTGCGCCATGATGCCGATATTGCGATAGGTGCTGAGCGGTTCTTTGCGGGCCATTGTAAACTCCGTGCGCCGGCAAATCCGGCTATTCGAATATGTGTCGGGCGTACCCCAACTATGTATCGGGCCTAACCCAACCCGTTCGGGCTGAGCTTGTCGAAGCCCCGTCTTCCCTTCTTCATCCGGAAGAAGGACGGCCCTTCGACAAGCCCAGGGCGGACGGCAGGTCGGGATGAGGCCCGAAAGCCTCACCCCAATATAGTCTTTACCAGCGATAGTGCGAGAAGGCGCGGTTGGCCTCGGCCATCCGGTGCGCGTCCTCGCGCTTCTTCACGGCATTGCCGCGATTGTTGGCAGCGTCCATCAACTCGCCCGACAGGCGGGCCGCCATGGTGTGCTCGCTGCGCGCACGCGCAGCGCCGATCAGCCAGCGGATGGCAAGCGCCTGCGCACGCTCGGGACGCACCTCGACGGGAACCTGATAGGTCGCGCCGCCGACGCGGCGGCTGCGGACCTCGATGCCCGGCTTGATGTTGTTCAGCGCCTCGTGGAACAGCGCGAGCGGCTCCTTCTTGGCGCGCGCCTCGACGGTGTCGAGCGCGCCATAGACGATGCGCTCGGCAGTGGACTTCTTACCGTCCAGCATCACCGAGTTCATGAACTTGGAAAGGACGATATCTCCGAACTTCGGATCAGGCAGGATTTCCCGCTTTTCGGGACGACGACGACGAGCCATTTCTGTTTCCTTGGACTAATTCAGCTTACCCGGAACCCATGGGGGCCCATCAAAATGCGATTTTGACGGACGCCCTGTCCGGCGCTTACTTTGGCTGTGTTACTTCGGACGCTTGGCGCCGTACTTCGAACGGGACTGGCGACGATCCTTCACGCCCTGCGTGTCGAGGACCCCGCGCAGCACATGGTAGCGCACGCCGGGAAGGTCGCGCACACGCCCGCCGCGGATCAGCACCACCGAGTGCTCCTGCAGGTTGTGCCCCTCGCCGGGGATATAGCTGATCACCTCGCGCTGGTTGGTCAGGCGGACCTTGGCAACCTTGCGCAGCGCCGAGTTCGGCTTTTTCGGCGTGGTGGTATAAACACGCGTGCAGACGCCGCGCTTCTGCGGGTTCTGCTCCATCGCAGGGACCTTCGACTTGGCCTTCTGCGGTTCGCGGCCCTTGCGGACCAACTGGTTAATCGTCGGCATGAAGCCCTTCACCTTTTCTTGACCAGAGTTCTGGCGGTTACTTTGCTGGAGCCCTAGGTTGTGCAACGCGTCAAAGGCCAGGGCGGTCAGGAACCTCCCGGGCCTCGTCTCCAACAACGTTCAGCTCTATTTCCTACCTGCCGAAGCATCAGCCATGCCGATCCCCCTGACGAGGTCGCGGCGCCTATAGCGGCGGCATAAGCAACGGTCAACTGCTGCACGCCGCAAATCCGCGAACGGCATCACCCGGCACGCGCGCCGGGCGCGGGAATGGAGCACGGCCATGTCGCGGCCAATGCGCGACTCGCTTCGCTTGGCATGGCATACCGATCGGCCGATGATAGCAGACAGGCGAATCGTCGAGGGGTGGGTAGATGATCAAGAAAAAGGACAAGACCGAGCGTGAGCGCAAGGCAGGCCGAAATCCTGGAAGCCTCTCCGTTCTCGGAGCGGATCTCGGCGTGAAGGGTGATCTCAGCGCGGAAGCGGACCTGCATATCGAAGGGCGGGTCGAGGGCGATATCGACTGCCGGACGCTGATCCTGGGCGCCGGATCCCATGTGACGGGCGGCGTGACCGCCGGCGTGGCACGCGTCGCCGGCCGCGTGGACGGCGGGATGACCGTCGACGAACTGACGATCGAACGGGGCGCGACCGTCGCCGGCGACATCACCTACGCGACCATCTCGGTCGAGGCGGGTGCACGGATCGACGGCACGCTTTCGTGCAGCACGGCGTCGCAGGCGGCCGAGGGCGCCGACGACAATGTGCGCGTCCTCGAAATGGCCGAAACCGGCTGAGTACCAGCCGACGGCGACGGCCAATTCCGCGCCATGCGTATCTGGCGCGGCCCCTCCCCCGAACGAGACTCGGGAAGGAACCCAGGTGCGCTATCGGGATGGCTGCTGTCGCCCCCCGTTTCGCGCGTGAAGCGGCGCGGATGCCGATGGGCACACGGGTCCTGCGCGCAAGGGATGGTCAGCAAATGCGAGGCTCGATGCCTTGCTTTATCCGACGCCGGCGCTCGCTCCCTTCGCAGGAGGCTTCTGCGAAAGGCGCGAAACGGAAACCTCTTTCGTCATGCTGAACTTGTTTCAGCATCCACTTGGCTGCAATATCAAATGCTTAGGCTGAGCGGCTCGGTGGACCCCGGCCTTCGCCGGGGTGACGAGATTGGGTTTCGCGGAGGCACCCTTCGCAGGGAGGGGAGAATTTCCCACCTCAGAAATGCAGCGCCCTTCCATATGCGCCGAGCACGCTTTCGTGCATCATCTCGCTGAGCGTCGGGTGGGCGAAGACGGTTTCCATCAGTTCCGCCTCGGTCGTCTCGAGCTGGCGCGATACGACATAGCCCTGGATCAGTTCGGTCACCTCCGCGCCGACCATGTGCGCGCCGAGCAGTTCGCCGGTTGTTTCGTCGAACACGGTCTTGATGAAGCCCTCGGCCTCTCCCAGCGCGATCGCCTTGCCGTTGCCGATGAAGGGGAATTTGCCGACCTTGACCTTGTGGCCGGCTTCCTTGGCCTTCGCCTCGGTCAGCCCCACACTCGCCACCTGCGGGCGCGAATAGGTGCAGCCCGGGATGTTCCACTTCTCGAACGGATGCGGCTTTTCGCCCGCGATCGCCTCGACGCAGACGACGCCTTCATGGCTCGCCTTGTGCGCCAGCCACGGCGCGCCGGTGACGTCGCCGATCGCATAGATGCCATCGACATTGGTCCGGGCATAGCCGTCGGTGACGATATGCCCCTTCTCGGTCTTTACGCCGAGCGCCTCCAGCCCGATCTCCTCGGTATTGGGGACGATGCCGATGGCGACGATGACGTGGCTGTACTCCTCGGTAACGGTCTTGCCGTCCTTGCCCTTGATCCATGCCTTCACGCCCTTTGACGACGTCTCCAGCTTCTCGACGCCCGCGCCGGTCATGATTTTCATGCCCTGTTTGTTAAGCGTCTTGTCCATGTGCGCGGAGATTTCCTCGTCCTCGACCGGCAGGATGCGCGGCAGCATCTCCACGATCGTCACGTCGGCGCCCATATCATTGTAGAAGCTGGCGAACTCGACGCCGATCGCGCCCGATCCGATGACGAGCAGCCTGGTCGGCATCTCTTCGGGCGTCATCGCGTGGCGATAGGTCCAGATGCGCTTGCCGTCGGCCTTGGCGAAGGGCAGGTCGCGGGCGCGCGCGCCGGTGGCGACGATGATGTGCTTGGCGGTCAGCTCGGTCTTCTTGTCGCCCTGCGTGACGGTCAGCTTGCCCTTGCCCGTCAGCTTGCCGACGCCTTCGTGCACGGCGACCTTGTTCTTCTTCATCAGGCCCTTCACGCCGGCGTTGAGCTGGCCCGAAACCTTGCGGCTGCGCTCGACCACCTTGGCGAGATCGAAGCCGACATTGTCGGCCTTCAACCCGTAATCCTTGGCGTGGCTCATATAGTGATAGATCTCGGACGTGCGCAGCAGTGCCTTGGTCGGGATGCAGCCCCAGTTGAGGCAGATGCCGCCGAGCCGCTCGCGCTCGACGATCGCGGTCTTGAGGCCGAGCTGCGCCGCCCGGATCGCCGCGACATAGCCGCCGGGTCCGGAACCGAGAACGATGAGGTCGTAGGTGTCAGCCACAATATGCTCCTGTCGAATACGTCAATTACTGCGCCAATGGCCGCGGCTTGCGCGCCTCGTCGATGGCGACGAAGGTGAACCGCGCCTGGGTCACCCGCTCCTGATCCTCGCTGTGCCGGGCGCGCCGCCAGCTTTCGACCTCGATCGTCATCGAGGTGCGCCCGGTCTTCACCAGCTCGGCATAGACCGACACTTCGTCGCCGACCAGCACGGGGGCGTGGAACTTCATCGCCTCCACCGCGATGGTCACGGCGCGGCCGCGCGACCGGCGCGAGGCGACGAGGCCGGCCGCCATGTCCATCTGGCTCATCAGCCAGCCGCCGAAGATGTCGCCATATGGATTGGCATCGGCGGGCATGGTGGTCACGCGGATCGCGGGATTGCGGTCGGGCGGGGTCTCAGCCATTCAGGTTCCTTTTTCGCAATTTGCGGCGGTCGACACGGATGGCGCGGCGCATCGGGCCGATGCCCATCACCAGCGTCACGCCCATCGCCGCCCAGGTGACAAGCCAGATATCCTGCCGCCCCAGCGGATAGGACCAGGCCGACAGCCAGCCGAGCAGCAGCGGCGCGCCGAGCCCCGCCAGGACGTGGACGGTTTCGATCAGGCCCCGCATCACGCCGCCTGCAGCTTCGCAAATTGCATGCGGAAGAACAGCCGGAACGCCCAGCCCCCCGTCACGCCGAAGACTGCGCCATAGCCCAGCGCCAGGACGCGCAGCGGTGCCGCCGGCGCACCGGCAAAGACGATCGCAACGCCAGCGAACACCAGCCCGATTACCGCACCCGCAAGGGTCGCCGGCACCAGACGGTCGGCATTCTTCCGCATGCGAAACGCGATCGTGCCGCCCAGCGCCATGCCGAACATGGTCACCGGATAGGCCACCAGACCGAGCAGCGCGTACCAGCTCGGCGCATAGGGATCGGCCGGAGAAACGCCGCGCACACCCCAGTCGAACAGGATGGCGAGCGGCAATCCGGCGATCACGGCCAGGAGCGCCGCGATGGGCAGCCGCCAAGCCATCGGCTCAGGCGATCATGCCCAGCGGATTTTCGACCAGCTCCTGGAACAGCTTGAGCATGGCCGCGCCGTCCGCGCCGTCGATCGCGCGGTGGTCGAAGCTGCCCGTCGCCGACATCACCGTCGCGCTGGAGACCGCATCGTCGACGATATAGGGCCGCTTTTCGCCCGCGCCGACCGCCAGGATCATGCCCTGCGGCGGATTGATGACGGCATCGAACTGCTTGATGCCGAACATGCCCATATTGGAAAGCGAAGCGGTGCCGCCCTGATATTCGTGCGGTTGCAGCTTGTTGTCCTTGGCGCGGCCGGCAAGGTCCTTCATCTCGGTCGAGATCGAGGACACGCTCTTGTTCGCCGCATCGCGGATGATCGGCGTGATCAGACCCGATGGCGTCGACACCGCGACCGACACGTCGGCGCGGCTGTACTTGATCAGCTTGTCGCCGGCGAAGGTGACGTTGCACTTCGGGCGGGCCTCCAGCGCCACGCCCAGCGCCTTGATCAGCAGGTCGTTGACCGACAGCTTGATCTCGCGCGCGGCGAGGCTTTCGTTGAGCTGGCTGCGCAGCTTCAACAGCGCGTCGAGGCGGATGTCGACGGTCAGATAGATGTGGGGAATCGTCTGCTTCGCCTCGGTCAGGCGGCGCGCGATCGTCTTGCGGATGTTTGAGAGCTTTTCTTCCTCGTGCGGGATCGAATCGTCGAACCACACCGCCTTCGGCTCGACCGGCGCGGCGGCGGGCGCCTCCGCCGACGGCGCCTGCGCCGCTGGCTTGCCGGCGCTCGGCTCGACGCCTTCGACATCGGCCTTGACGATACGGCCATTGGGACCGGAACCGGTCACCTGGGACAGGTCGAGTCCCTTGTCGGCGGCGATGCGGCGGGCAAGCGGCGTGACCTTGATGCGCTCCCCGTCCTTGACCGGGGCCGGGCCGGCCTCGGCGGTCTCGGGCGCGCTCGCGGTCGGCTTGCCATGATCTTCGGCCTGCACCGCGTCGCGCTTGGCGGGCTTCGCCTCGTCGCCGGTCTTGTTCGGGTCCGTCGGATCGGGCTTGCCTTCGTCATTCTCCGGCTTGGGCGTTTCCGCCTTGTCGCCGCCCGAGGGCGCCTCGACGTCGCCCACATCCTCGCCTTCCTCGGCGAGCATGGCGATGACGGTGCCGACCTTCACATTGTCGCTGCCTTCTTCCACCAGGATCTTCGCGATCGTGCCCTCGTCGACCGCCTCGAATTCCATCGTCGCCTTATCGGTCTCGATTTCCGCCATCAGATCACCGGCGGAGACGGTGTCGCCTTCCTTGACCAGCCATTTGGCGAGCGTGCCCTCTTCCATGGTGGGCGACAGAGCGGGCATCTTGATTTCGATCGACATTCACGGTCCTGATCGCTTGAGTCCTGGGAAGCGCCCTCCATCACCATCGCGGGGCATGTGGTCAAGCCCGCAGACTTGCGAAAGAGCGCGTCTCGCGGCATCGAACGCGGGTCAGGAGCAATTTATCCATGCGAACATATCTTGTCGTCATCGACGAAAGCAGGGAATCCGAGGTCGCGCTGCGCTTTGCCGCAAGGCGCGCGGTGAAAACCGGCGGCGGGATCGAGATCCTCGCCTTCATCGCCACGCCCGAATTCGTCCAATGGGGCGGCGTCATGGCGACGATGGAGGAAGAAGCCCGCCAGCGCGCGCAGGCGCTGGTTGCCGGCGCGGCCGGCACGCTTCTGGAGGAATCGGGCCTGAAACCCTCCATCGTCGTGCGCAAGGGCGACGGGCCGAAGATCGTGCGCGAGATGATCGAGGCCAACAAGGACATCGCCGCCCTGGTGCTGGGCGCCGCGCCGGAGGGCGTGCCCGGTCCGCTCGTCGCCCATTTCGCCGGCCCGGACGCGGGCAAGCTGCCGGTGCCGGTGATGATCATCCCCGGCGACCTCGACCGCGAGGCGATCGACCGGCTGAGCTGAGCCTCAGTTCGCCGCCCAGCGCAGCGGCAGGCGGCGACGCGGCGGCGCCCCGTCTTCCGGCGGGTCGAGCGGATAGCCGAGCGTACGCAGATCCTCGCCCATGCGCGCTTCCAGCCAGCGATTGGACCGCCAGAACAGCCCGGCGATATGGTCGACCGTCTTGCGGCCGAGATAGCGCTCCGCCGCCGGTGCGGGGCCGAATAACGGCACGCGGTTGAGCTGAGCCAGCACCGCCTTGCGCACGGTGTACCAATAAGGAATGTGCACCAGCGTCGCCTTGTCGATGACGCTGCGGCGCGTGAACAGGTTCGCCGCACGCGCGATGGGCAGCAGACCGCGACGATAGCAGGCATTGACCTTCGCCGCCTCCGGATCGGGCAGATCGACACCAAGCGCGCCGGACATCCGGGCCAGCAGGGCGGCGGGATCGCGTTTCAGCGCCTCGTAAGGCAGCGCCGTCACCCGGTCGGCGCCGAACAGCGCGTCATACCGTTCCACCAGGCCGCGATAATCGAGCTGGCCGAAATGGAAATGCGGCAGCATGAATGGACGGACATGGCCGAGATGGCGATGCTGCTTCGGAAACAGGTACCGGCGGGTCGACGCCGTTCCGCCTTCGCGTACATATTGCAGATACCAGGACAGTGCGGCCGTGACCTGCGAGCGGACGAAGATGACGATATGCGCCTCCGGCAGCGCCTGGTGCAGCCGCTGCGCCACCACGCCGGCGATATGGCAGGACATCAGGCCGTTGTGCAGCACGCCGGAAAGATCCTCCTCGCACAGGATCGCGGGTCGGTCGTCCGCGTCGATTCCCAGGCGGTCGCGTGCGGCGTGCGCGTCGAAGGAAAAGGCCGGCGGCGCCAGGAACGTTTCGCGGATCAACCGGCGGTCGATCACCCGGTGGCTGGCGACACGGGGATAGACGAAGCGCTGAAACCAGCTCGTCGCCGTCTTGTGATAGCCGATATGGATGATCGGTCGCATGCGGGCGGACGCCTTCTAGCCGGAAAGAACCGCCTGGGCATACCGTCTTACCGCACATGCGTCACGCCTTGCCATTGGCCGGCCCGTCCGCCACGATGCGCCCCATGCGAACCGCTTTCCTGATGCTTCCGCTACTCGCCCTCGCCACCCCGGCTGCGGCGCGCGACACCCCCGATCCCGAGCGGCTGAAGGCGACGGTCGAAAAGCTCGTCAGCTTCGGCACGCGCCACACCCTGTCCGACCCGGACGATCCCGAGCGCGGCATCGGCGCGGCGCGGCACTGGTTCGGTGCGCAGCTCACCAAGATTTCCGACGATTGCGGCGGCTGCATCACGGTCGCGAACATCGCCCGCGGTTTCACCGGCGAGCGTGCGCCGGACGGTGTCCGCGTCGTCGACGTGCTCGGCTTTCAAAAGGGCCGCGATCCGAACCGCGTGGTCATCGTGATGGGCCATATCGACAGCCGCGTCTCCGATGTGATGGACTATACCAGCGACGCCCCCGGTGCGAACGACGACGCCTCCGGCGTGGCGCTGGTATTGGAGGCGGCGCGCATCCTGTCGAAGGAAAAGTTCGACGCCACGATCATCTACGCCGCCCTGTCGGGCGAGGAACAGGGGCTGTGGGGCGGCAAGCTGCTCGCCGACACCGCCAGGGAAAAGGGCTGGGTCGTCAGCGGCGTGCTGAACAACGACATCGTCGGCAACACCATCGGTCAGAACGGCGCGAAGGTCGATGACCGCGTCCGCGTTTTTTCCGAGGGCATTCGCGCGTCGGAAACCCTGAAGGAACAGATGCAGCGCCGCGCCGACGGCGGCGCCGACGACGGGCCGAGCCGCGCGCTGGCCAAAGCGATCGACGGCGTCGCGGAAGGGATTCCGGGAGGGCTCGACGCCTTTCTCGTCCACCGGCCCGACCGATTCGGTCGCGGCGGCGATCACGAGCCGTTCCTGAAGCTCGGCTATCCCGCCGTCCGCTTTTCGGTCGGCGCGGAGAACTACACGCAGCAGCACCAGGACCTGCGCACCGAAGGCGGCATCGAATATGGCGATACCGTCGACAAGATGGATTTCGCCTATCTGGCGAAGGTCACGGCGATCAACGTCGGCACCCTCGCCCGCCTGGCGAGCGCGCCACAAGCGCCGGAGAACCCGGTGATCGAGGGGGCGCTGTCGACCGACACCACGGTCCGCTGGAAACCGGTCGAAGGTGCGGCCGGATACCGCATTCACTGGCGCCGCGCGGACAAGCAGGACTGGACACATCACAAGGACGTGCCCGCCGGGACGACCGAACTTGTGCTCAAGAACGTGATCGTCGACGACAATTTCGTCGGCGTCGGCGCGCTGGACGACCAGGGCCATGAAAGCATCGTCGCCTTCGCCGGCCGCGACTGGGACGACTGAGTACCGCTCGCGCGTGCGGGGTCAGCGGCGGACCACGGTCCGCGTCTGCCGCCCGCCGGGCATGATCGTAACGGTCGTGGTGGTCGCGGGCGGGTAGTAATAGCCGGCCGCGACATAGCCGCGCCCCGCGGTGCTGGTCGTCACCGTGCAGCCCGGACCGCAACTGCTGACCACGGGGGCCCGTCCTTCGGGCGGCGGAATGGTGCGCGCGGCATATTCGTGCCGGCCTGGAGCCGGCGGCATGGAACGATCGGCAGGCCCCGGCGGCGGATAGCCGGCACCCCTAGTAGAGTCGGGATGGCGGCGACCGTCCCCCCAACGGTCCTCCGCCATCCCTTCGGGCGCCCCCGCGCCGTATTCGGCCCAGGCGGCGCCCGCAACCGGCGGCCCCGGCGGCATGGCGGGAGCGATCGGCGGCTCCCGCTCCGCTGTGGCATATTGCGGCGCTTCCGCCCAATCCACATCGTAGATCACGTCGGCGATGACACCGCGGTCGTCGATCAGCACCGCGTCGTCATAGACCCGAACCCAGCGATAGCCTGCATCGGGCGCGCCCAGATTCCAGCGGTCATAGTCCCGCACGGTGAAGCGCGCTGCCCTGAGTTCCGGCGGCAGGACGCCGCCCGGCACGGGCCGGCGGAAGACCGCGCGGCGACCGGTCGGGCGCGGATCGGTGGCGGGTTCGGGCGGTTGCATGTCCGGTTGCCGTGCGACCCGCGCCGGCGGTACGTCGACGGGGCGGACCGCCTGAACCGCGGCGCGACGCACGGGCCGGGGCGGAACCGAAACCGGCGCTTCGGGCGGTGTCTCGCCGACCACCGCCTCTCGACCGGAGGGCGGCGTCCCGGCGACCTGCTGCGCCGGGGCGGCAATGGGCGCCGGCGCGGTTTGCACCTTCGCAGGCGGCGGGGGCGGCGGAGCCTTCACGATCGGCAGCGCGAGTTGCGGCGGTTGCTTCGCCTCCGGCGCGGGCGTGGGCGTGGGCGTGGGCGTGGGCGTGGGTTGGGCCACGGCAGTTTGCGGCGGTGCAACCTGTACCGGCGACGGTGTCGGGCTGGGGGTGGGACTGGGCAGGGGCGTGGGACTGGGGGTGGGAGCCGGCGCCGGTTCGACCCAGCGACCGTCCCGGATCACCTGGCCTTGCGCCGCCAGCGCCAGAGGGCCGCTCAGCAAACCTGCGACTATCAGAGACCGTAGGGGAATCGCTGCCTCCACCCTTGCTTGCGACGCATCCCGGTCGGACTCGCCGTCCGGTTGACGCGCAATTTACCGGCAGCGGCATATCCGGGCCAGACCGGATCGTCGCCCCCCTGTCCCGGATCGGGTCACCCGATGCGCGGGGCGAGCACGGCCACCAATGCCTCGCACCCGGCCGCGTCCTCGGCATCGAAGCGCCCGGTATGCGGGCTGTCGAGATCGAGCACGCCCAGCAGCCGGCCGCCCCGCACGATCGGCACGACCAGTTCGGAACGGCTGGCCGCGTCGCAGGCGATATGGCCGGGAAAAGCCTGGACATCGGCAACCACCTGCGTCTCGCGTGTCTGCGCCGCGGACCCGCAGACGCCGGAGCCGAGCGCGATGCGGATGCAGGCCGCTTTGCCCTGGAACGGCCCCAGCACCAGTTCGTCGCCGACTAGGCGGTAGAAGCCGGCCCAGTTCAGATCGGGCAGATATTGCCAGATCAGTGCGGCGGCATTCGCCATGTTGGCGATGGCGTCCGGCTCCCCGTCGGTCAGCGCATCCAGCGCGCTCGTCAGATCGCGGTAGAGGTCGGCCTTGCTGCCGCCGGCAATGTCGAATTGGTACATGACAGGTCCTAGTCCGTTGTGATGCGCCCGCGCCCGGCCTTCACCTGCGCGCGCTTCTTCTTCGATTCCACCCGCCGCTTCTTCGCGGCGCGGCTCGGCTTCGTCTTCACCCGCTTTGCCTGGCGCTCATGCGCCCTCGCGATCAGATCGCCGAGCCGTTCGCGCGCATCGGCGCGGTTCGCCTCCTGCGTCCGGAACTTGCGCGCGGTGATGACCAGTTCACCGTCGGAATTGAGCCGCGTTCCGGCCAGGCTCTTCAGCTTCTGATAGGCATGCGGCGGCAGGCGCAGGCGAAAGACGTCGACGCGCAATTGCACGGCGGTCGCTACCTTGTTGACGTTCTGCCCGCCCGGACCCGATGCGGCGATGAAGCGCTCGTCGACGATGGCATCGTCGGGAATGGTGAACTCAGCCATGCGAAAATCCGAGATCCGAGAACCGCTCAGGCCATGGTGCCTCGGCGCTGATATCGGGCTTGCCGGGGCGCGGCACCGTGATGGCGGCGGCGTGCAGCATCACCGCCGCCTCGGCACGACCATAAATCGGATCGCCGGTGATCGGAATTCCCAGCCCCTCGGCCGCATGGACACGCAATTGATGCGTCCGTCCGGTTTCGGGATGGAAGGCGACGAGCGCGCGACCATCCCGCGCTGCCAGCAGCCGCCAGCGCGTGCGGGCCGGCTTGCCCGTGGGATCGCCCCGCATCCGCCAGCCGCTGGCGGCGCTGGAAACCTTTTTCAGCGGCAGGTCGATCTCGCCGCTCTCCCCTTCGGGAACGCCATCGAGGATCGCGAGATAGCGCTTGCTCACCTGCCCCGCCTCGAACGCGGCGTGAAACCGCTTCTGCGCCTTCGGGTTGCGTGACAGGAGCAGGCACCCCGAAGTGTCGCGGTCGAGCCGGTGCACCGCCGTCGGCAGCCGCTGAAAGCCGAAGGTCAGCTCGTCCATCATGTCGACCAGCGAGCGCGTGCTATCGCGCGGCGGATCGACCGGCAGGCCGGCGGGCTTGTCGATCACGATCGCCTCGGCATCGATGAACAGGACGCGGTCTTCGAGCATCAGGCGCGCCTCACATCGTCGAGCACCGCCGGTGAAGAATGTCCGCCCGACAGGATCGAGATATCGCCGGTGACCTCGAGGATCACCGCATCGACACGATCGGGGCCGGCGATATTGTGCTCGCGCAGTTTCGAGAGGATGTCGGCGCGCGTCACCCGTGCCTCGGCCATCGCATCCTCGAGATATTTGCCGTTGCGGAGCAGCAGCATCGGCCGGTTCTCGGAAAAGTTGCGCACCGCATCGTTGCGGCGCGCCTTGGCATAGCAATACTGCCAGCCGGTCAGCATCGCGACGCCGATCAACGCCTGAACGAAGCCGGGCCACGAACTGCTCGACACCATCGTCGCGAGCAGCGACCCGGTGGCCAGCGTCGCGACGAAATCGATCGCCGTCATCTTCGACAGCGTCCGCAGCCCGGCGATCCGCACCAGCGTCACGATCCAGACGAGCCCGATCAGCGACAACAGCGCGCCGCGAACGACCGCTTCGGGGATGGGGTCCAATCCGAACATCGCTGTCCAGATAGGACGAACCGGCGACGACGGCTACCCGTCGTCACCGCTCGTTGCCGGCTTTCGATCAGCCGAACAGCTTCGTCGCCGTTTCGGCGATGCGGCGCCCCTGATAGCGCGCGCCGTCGAGCTCCTCCTCGCCCGGCTGGCGGCTACCGTCGCCGCCGGCGATGGTGGTGGCGCCGTACGGCGATCCGCCCCGCAGCTTGTCCACGCCCATCTGCGCCTGAAAACCGTAATCGAGGCCGATAATCGTCATGCCGAAATGCAGCAGGTTGGTCAGGAGCGAGAACAGCGTCGTCTCCTGCCCGCCATGCTGGCTGGCGGTGGAGGTGAAGGCGCCGCCGACCTTGCCGTTCAGCGATCCGTTCAGCCATAGGCCGCCTGCCTTGTCGAGGAACGCCGCCATCTGGCTCGGCATCCGGCCGAAGCGGGTCGGCGCGCCGACGACGATCGCGTCGTAATCGGCGAGCGCGTTCACATCCTCCAGCACCGGATGTTCGCTTTCGGTCTTGAAGCCCGCCTGCGCGACGATCTCGGCCGGCGCCGTTTCCGGCACGCGGCGGATATCGACCGTCGCACCGGTTTCGCGCGCGCCCTGCGCGACAGCATCGGCCATCTGCTCGATATGACCGTAAGACGAGTAATAGAGGACGAGAACTTTGGACATGTGGGAAACTCCTTCAAAATGCCCCCTCCCGCGAGCAGGAGGGGAGATGGCTATTCCGCATCGACGAGAACGATTTCGCTGTCCTCGATCGCGGTGATGGTGACGGTCTGCCCGCCCGACAGCGCCGCACCGTCGCGTGCATCGAAGCGCTGGGCGGGCGCACCGGTTTCCGATCCGGTCGCAATCTCGATCGCACCGGTGGCGGGCACCAGATAGGCGTGCCGCCCGTCGCCGACGCTGTGCTCGACACTGTCCCCCGCCTTCAGCGTCGCACCCAATACCCGCGCATCGGCGCGGATCGGAAGGGCATCCGCATCGTCGGCAAAACCCGACGCCAGCGTCACCAGCCGGCCGGAGCGCGCATCCCTGGGAAACGGCTTGGCGCCCCAGCTCGGACTACCGCCGGGCCGCTTCGGCTCGATCCAGATCTGGAACAGCGTCGTCGTCTCCGGTTCCAGATTGTATTCGGCGTGGCGCACACCGGTGCCGGCACTCATCACCTGCACGTCGCCGGCGCCGGTGCGGCCGGTATTGCCCATCGAATCCTGGTGCGTGATCGCGCCGGTGCGGACATAGGTGATGATCTCCATGTCGCGGTGCGGGTGCGGCGGAAAGCCGCTGTCGGCCGCGATCTCGTCATCGTTCCACACGCGGATGGCGCCCCAGCCCATCCGATCCGGGTCGTAGTAATTGGCGAAGGAAAAATGGTGGCGGGCGTTCAGCCAGCCGTGATCGGCATGGCCCAGCCCTGCGAACGGTCGTTTCTCGATCATGGTACGAACTCCATTGCTTGGCTGAGAGATAGGCGTCATGGTGAGCGCGTAAACGGAAACAGCGGAAACGGATCGTTTCGCGATGCAGCTTCCCGACTTCGACGGCTGGGCCATTTTCGCACGCGTCGTGGAGCACCGCTCGTTCAGCGCCGCGGCCGATGCGACCGGCGTATCCAAGGCGACGGTGTCGAAGGCGATCGCGCGACTGGAACAACGGTTGGGAACGAGCCTGTTCCACCGGACCTCGCGCAAGCTGACGCTCACCGAAAGCGGCAAGGCGCTGGCGGAGCACGCCCAGCGCATTCTGACCGAAGGCGAATGCGCCGAAGAGGCTGCACGCGACAGCGCATCGCGGCCGGCGGGCCTCGTCCGCGTCGCGGCGCCGATGACCTATGGCCTTGCCCATGTCGCGCCGGTGGTGGCGGAATTTCTGGCGAAACATCCCGACATCACGGTCGATCTCAGCCTGTCCGACGCCAAGATCGACATCGTCGCCGACGGCTTCGACATCGCGCTCAGGATCGCCGATCTGCCCGACAGCTCGCTGCGCGCACGGCGTCTGGCGCCCGTTCGCATCCATATCGTCGCCGCGCCCGCTTATCTGGAACGCCACGGACGCCCCCGACATCCGGCCGAACTGGGCGAGCATGCCTGCTTCGGCTACACCAACGCGCCCAATCCGCTGACCTGGCATTTCCGCGGTCCCGGCGGCGCGGAAGTGGCGGTGCGTCCCGAGGGACCGCTGCGCTGCGACAGCGGAACGGCGATGCTTCCCGCCCTGCGCGCCGGGCTCGGCATCGCCCGGCTGCCCGATTTCATCGTCGGCGAGGATCTGGCCAGCGGCACGCTGGAGACCATCCTGGAAGCATGGGCGCCGCCGCCGGTGGGGCTCCACCTGATGACGCCGCCCGGCACGCTCCGTCCCGCGCGCGTCGAGGCGCTGATCGATTTTCTTGCACATCGCCTGCCGGCACGCGATGGAATGGCCGGATGAAACGCCTCCAGCCCGATGGAGACGACGCCCGCTTCCTGCGCCGCGCCGCCCTCCTTATCCTGCTCGTCGCGATCACGGTCGCGCTCTACCGGGCGATGGACCTGATCATCCTCGCCTTCGGTTCGATGCTGGTGGCAATCGTCATCCACGCACTGGCCGACATCTACGGCCGTTATCTGCATCTGCCGCGGCGCGTGCAGGTGCCCGCCGGCACGCTGACGGTACTGGCGGTCATCGCCTTTCTCGTCTGGCTGTTCGCCTATCAGTTCGGCGCGCAGGTGAATGCGCTGGTGGTGGCGCTGCCGGGCCTGATCGCGGACCTGGAGCAGCACATGTCGCAATCCCCGGTCGGGACCAAGATCGTGAATGCCGTGGAAGCGGCCTTCGCCGGCTCGCGCGTTGCCCAGGACATCGGCGGACTGGTGACGGGTGCGGGCGAGTTGATCCTGAACTTCATCCTGATGCTGGTCGGCGGCATCTTCTTCGCGGCGGACCCGTCGGTGTACAGTCGCGGCTTCCTGATGCTCTTTCCGCGATCCAAGCGCGACGCCTTCGCCCACGCGCTGGACGACACCTCGCGCACGCTCAGGCTCTGGTTGCAGGCGCAGCTCATCTCGATGCTCAGCATGGGCGCGATGGTGGGCGTCGGCCTGTGGATCGCCGGCGTGCCGTCGGCCGCGGCACTCGGCCTGCTCGCCGGCCTCAGCGAATTCATCCCCTATGTCGGCCCGACCGCCGCGATGCTGCCGGCGCTCGGCCTTGCCGCCACCAAGGGCACGTCGCCGCTCATCGGCGCGCTTGTCACCTATGCGGTGGTGCGGCTGATCCAGACCAATTTCATCACGCCGCTGGTGCAGCAGCGCGTCGTCCGGATTCCGCCCGCCATCACCGTGTTCGCGATCATCGGCATCGGCGTGGTGTTCGGCCTGTTCGGCCTGTTCTTCTCCGCCGCGATCCTGGTCGTGTTCTACACCCTGATCCGCCGTCTTTACCTTCGCGAAACCCTGGGCGAAGACGTTTAGGTAACGATTCGGGACCGCGCGACTCGTGGATTTCCGCTGGTTAGGATGAAATTAACCTTTTGCCTTCACAAGCGTTTAGGTTAATGAATTCCGCACGGGGCGCAGACCGACAGGGGACAGCGTCCGCAACGGGACAGGGGAAACCGATGCGCGTACTGCTGATCGAAGACGAGCCGAGCACCGCGAAAGCGATCGAACTCATGCTCTCGACCGAGGGCTTCAACGTGTACACGACGGACCTGGGCGAGGAAGGCCTCGATCTGGGCAAGCTTTACGACTACGACATCATTCTGCTCGATCTGAACCTGCCGGACATGCACGGCTATGACGTGCTGAAGAAGCTGCGCGTGGCGCGGGTGCAGACGCCGGTGCTCATTCTGTCGGGCATTGCCGAGACGGATTCGAAGATCCGCAGCTTCGGCTTCGGCGCCGACGACTATGTCACCAAACCCTTCCACCGCGAGGAACTGGTCGCGCGCATTCATGCGGTGGTGCGCCGTTCCAAGGGGCATTCGCAATCGGTCATCAAGACGGGCAAGCTGGCGGTCAACCTCGATGCCAAGACGGTCGAGGTCGACGGCGCGCGCGTGCACCTGACCGGCAAGGAATATGCGATGCTGGAACTGCTCAGCCTGCGCAAGGGCACGACGCTGACCAAGGAAATGTTTCTCAACCACCTGTATGGCGGCATGGACGAGCCGGAGTTGAAGATCATCGACGTCTTCATCTGCAAGCTCAGGAAGAAGCTGTCCATGGCGACCGAGGGCGACAATTATATCGAGACGGTCTGGGGCCGCGGCTATGTGCTGCGCGATCCGGACGAACAGAGCGACAAAGAGACCAAGGTCGCCTGACCTTCACGATTTTGCTGGGGGGCAAGGGCCGCGGTGCCGAGGGCGCCGCGGCCTTTTCTTTACCTCTACCCACTCCGCACACGAGAACCGCCGGATAGGCGTCTTGGTTAACGTGCCATAGTGAAACGCCAGCGATTCCGCCACTGGCGACGTCCTCGCAATCGCCTATGTCTCAGCCGGAATCGAGCATTGTCAGGGACTGGATCATGGTTATCATCGCACGGCATCTTGCCCGGATCGGCCACGCGGCGCTGCTGGCGGCCATCGTCATTCTCGGTACCTTCGTCGCCGGCCCGGTATTCGCCCGCCCCGCATCGGCGGGTAATTTCACGGTCAGAACCATGCTGCAGATCGACGGCGAGCTGCCCATGGGCGGCTATATGTGGTCGGACGCCGGCGTGCCCGACGGCGAAATGCGCATCGTGGTCGATCTCGCCAACGAAACGCTGCACGTCTATCGCGCCGGCAACGAGATCGGCCGCTCAACCCTGATCTACGGCGACGATCGCAAGCCGACGCCACACGGTTCGTTCACGATCCTGCAGAAGGATGCCGACCACGTCTCCAACATCTACAAGGGCGCGCCCATGCCCTATATGATGAAGCTGACGACCGACGGGGTGGCCCTGCACGGCAGCGCGCAGATCGAAAGCGACATCGCCACCCATGGCTGTGTCGGCCTGCCGGAAGGGTTCGCACGCATCCTGTTCGAGCACGCCAGGCTCGGCGACAAGGTCTTCATCACCGACGACTGGATGACGGGCGAATATGCCGGCTATTGAGCGGGCGGCCGGACGGCGGTCCCTGCCCGCCTTCCGTCAGTCCCGCTTCCAGACGCGCTGACCGCCGATCCAGGTTTCCAGCACCTTCGTGTTGCGCAGTTCCTTCGGCGTCGCCTCCAGCGGATCGCGGTCGACGATCAGGAAGTCCGCCTTCAGGCCCGGCGCCAGCGTGCCGAATTCCTCCTCGGCGAACCCCGCATAGGCCGCGCCCAGCGTGAAGGCGCGCCATGCTTCGATCCGGCTGACCTTTTCCTGGGGGCGCCAGCCGCCGGCGGGCTCGCCGGCCGCGTTCTGGCGGGTGAAGGCGACGGCCCAGCCGACAAACGGATCCGGATCCTCGACCGGATAGTCCGAGCCGAAGGCCAGCGGCACGCCCATGTCGAGCATCGTCCGCCAGGCATAGGCGCCCTTCAACCGCGCCTCGCCCAATCGCGCCTCGGCCATGTTCATGTCCGACGTCGCATGCGTGGGCTGCATCGAGGCGATGATGCCGTGCCGTTTGAACTTGGGAAGATCGGCAGGGTCGACGATCTGGGCATGTTCGATCCGCCAGCGCCGATCGCCGTCATAGGTTTCGGAAAGCACGTCGATGGCGTCGAGCACCTGTTGGTTGGCCCGGTCGCCAATGGCGTGGACCGCGATCTGGAAATCGTCCATCGCGCCCCGGCTCATCAGGTTGAGGAGCTGATCGTCGCTCAATAGCTGGATACCGGTTTCGCCCGACGCGTCGGCATAGGGCTGTTTCAGCCAGGCCCCGCGCGAACCGAGCGCGCCGTCGGCATAGAGCTTGATGCCGCCGGCCTTCAGCCGGTCCTGATACAGCCACGGCGTCGGCCGCGGCCCGGCGATCAGCGTGGCGGTGTCGACGCCGTGGGCATAGCTCATGATGCGAATGCGAAGCGCGCCCCGGTCGCCGGCGCGGCGATAGGCCATCCAGTCTTCCAGCGTCGTACCCATATCGGCCGTCGCCGTGATGCCGTCGCTCAGCAGATGTTTCTGCGCCTGCAGGAACGCCGCATCGTAATCCAGCGGGCTCGGCTTGGGCACCGCCTTTTCGATCAGATTCGTCGCGGCATCGACGAACACGCCGGCCGGCACCCCGCCGGCCCCCGTCTCGATCCGGCCGCCCGACGGCGCCTTCGTCTTCGCCGTCACGCCCGCCGCGGCCAGCGCGCGGCTGTTGGCCCAGCCGGCATGGCCGTCGGCACGCATCAGCCAGACCGGCCGGTCCGACACCGTCTTGTCGAGCTCGGCCGCGGTGGGAAAGCGGCCCAGGCCCCAACGCTCCTGATTCCAGCCGCCGCCCAGGATCCACGGCCGGTCGGGATGCTCCTTCGCGAACCGCGCGATCTTCGCCTGCGCCTCGGCAAGCGAACCGGTATCGGAAAGGTCGAGCGAGAGGTCCCGAAAACCCAGCTCCATGACGTGGCCGTGGGCATCGATCATGCCGGGGATGACGATCCGGCCATGCATATCGGTGCGCCAGTCGAGGATTTGCGGCCGTTCGTCGCCTTCGTGCAGCAGCTTCACGATCCGGCCCTGCCGATCGATCAGCATCCCGGTGAAGTGGACGACCTCGCCCTGCTTGTCGAGCGTTTCGCCGCGAACATTGTCGATCAACGCATCGGCCCGCGCGGAACCGGAACCCAGCATGGCCACCGCCAGCGCGGCGAAGGCGAGGAAACGCGAAATCACCTGGTCAATCTCCCTTATGAACCCGCACGCGCATAGGCCGTGCGATCGCGGCTGGCCAGATGCGACGGCGTACCGCTCGCCACTTGCCCAAGGCCGGTCGCCACTTGCCCAAGGTACGTCGAGCGCCTAGTGCCGCCGCATGGCTACCTCTCCGGCGCATTCCGCTTCCACCGTCGTCACCGTCGACGATGTCCGCCTCGCCCATGTCCGCATTCGCGATCAGATCGTGCGCACGCCGACGCTGTTCAGCAGGACGCTTTCGGACCTGACGGGTGCGAAGGTGTATCTGAAGTTCGAGAACCTGCAGTTCACCGCCGCTTATAAGGAACGCGGCGCGCTCAACACGCTGCTCCAGCTCGACGAGGAGGCGCGCTCCAAGGGCGTGATCGCCGCATCCGCCGGCAACCATGCGCAGGGCATCGCCTATCACGCCACCCGGCTCGGCATTCCGTCGGTCATCGTAATGCCGAAGCCGACGCCGACGGTGAAGGTCACCCAGACCGAGGGGCACGGCGCCCGGATCGTGCTGGAGGGAGAAACCTTCGACGAAGCCTATGCCCATGCCCGCAAGCTGGAGGCGGAGGAAGGCTATACCTTCGTCCATCCGTTCGACGATCCGCGCGTCATCGCCGGCCAGGGAACGGTGGCGCTGGAAATGATCGAGGATGTGCCGGACATCGACATGCTGGTCGTGCCGATCGGCGGCGGCGGGCTGATCTCCGGCATCTCGACGGTCGCCAAGAGTCAGCCGCATAATATCGAGGTGGTGGGCGTCGAGGCCGAACTCTATCCCTCGATGCACAACCGCATCACCGGAGGCGACGCACCATGCGCCGGCGACACGCTGGCCGAAGGCATCGCCGTCAAGGAACCGGGCAAGATCACGGCCGGGATCATCAAGGAACTGGTCGACGATATCGTGCTCGTCAGCGAGCGCCGGCTGGAGGAATCGGTCAGTCTGCTGCTCCAGATCGAAAAGACGGTGGTCGAGGGCGCCGGAGCCGCGGGTCTGGCGGCGCTGCTGGAATATCCGGAGCGCTTCAAGGGAAAGACGGTCGCCACGGTCCTGTGCGGCGGCAATATCGACACCCGCCTGCTCGCCAATGTCCTGCTGCGCGACCTTGCGCGCTCCGGCCGCCTCGCACGGCTGCGCATCCGCCTGCAGGATCGGCCCGGCGCATTGTTCAACGTCGCACGCATCTTCCACGAACAGGGCGTCAATATCATAGAGGTTTATCACCAGCGCGTGTTCACCTCGCTGCCGGCAAAGGGACTGATCACCGATATCGAGTGCGAGACGCGCGATGCCGCGCATCTCGACCGGCTGATGAAGGCGCTGCGCGGGGCGAACTATACGGTCAGCCCGGTCGAACTCGACTGATTGGCACCTGATCGGCGCGAATCTCAACGAAGGGTTACCGTTAACCCTCTTTCTTGGTGAATCGCCTTTTCATACCTTCGCCGGCATTGCATATTCGGTGACAGGCAACCGATCAGCAGGGTGTCGAGAGGACCAGGCCAGGTGAGCGCACCATTTCGATTTCCGCGATTTTTCGTCACCAGCCCGGCGCCCTGCCCGTATCTGCCCGGCCGACAGGAACGCAAGGTGTTCACCGAGCTGACGGGCCCGCATGCCGGCGAACTGAACGACGCGCTCGGCCGGATCGGTTTCCGCCGCAGTCAGTCGGTGGCCTATCGCCCCAGTTGCGCCGGCTGTTCCGCCTGTCGCTCGGTCCGGATCGTTGCCGACGCATTCACGGCCAACACGACCCAGCGCAAGCTCCTGCGCCGCAATGCCGACCTGGAAATTTCCGCCTGCCGCCCCTGGGCGACCGACGAGCAGTTCCAATTGTTGCGCCGCTATCTCGATGCCCGGCATCCCGGCGGCGGCATGGCGACGATGGACGAGGGCGACTATGCCGACATGGTCGAGCACAGCCCCGTATCCTCTTATGTCATCGAATATCGCGAGCCGTCCGATGACGAAAAGCCCGGTCGCCTGATCGGTGCGTGCATCACCGATCAGCAGGCCGACGGCCTGTCCATGATCTACAGCTTCTTCGACGCCAGCGAAGATGCCCGGCCGAGCCTCGGCACCTTCATCATCCTCGACCACATCATGCGTGCCCGCGGCGCCGGACTGCCCTATGTCTATCTCGGATATTGGGTGAAGGGGTCGGCGCGCATGGCGTACAAGACACGCTACAAGCCGATCGAAATCCTCGGCCCCAATGGCTGGGCGCTGATGGACGAAGAGGAAGAGCGCGCGGCCGAAGCGGCGGCGTTCCAGCCGGCCTGAACATGCGGCGCGGGCGCTGTTGCACGCCCGCGCGCTGCCGCGACGGCGACGGACAGGTCTTCCTCGCCGGCTCCTGCCCGCGACCGATGCGATCGCTCAGGAAGCGTATTTCACGGAGCAGCCATAAGGCCGTGTCTCCGTCACCGACACGGGAATCCCGGCTTCGAGTTCATCCAGCGCCGCCAATACGTGATTGCGCGCCGTCGTGATGTCCGCGACATCGGCGGTCGGCTTGTCGTCGATCCCGCCCTGATAGACGAGCGTGCCGTCCGCATCGATGATGTACATGTGCGGCGTCGTCTTGGCGGCATAGGCCTTGCCGACCACGCCCTTGGGATCGAGCAGATAATCGGTCGGATGCGCGTCCATCGTGTCGACGAAATCCTGCGCCTGCTTGCCGGTCATATAGCCCTGCTTGCCCGGCGCGCCGGAATTGATGGTCAGCCACACCGCGCCATCTGCCCGCGCCGCGGCCTGCGTCTTCTGCATGTTCCCGCTCTTGTAATGCTTCTGCACGAAGGGGCAGCCGGGATTGTTCCACTCCAGCACCACCACCTTGCCGCGATAGTCGGCGAGCTGGACGTTCTTGCCGTGCATGTCGGTCAGGCGGAAATTCTGCGCCGGCTGGCCCACGATCTGCTGTGCCGCGGCAGGCGCGGTAACGGCGATGGAAGCGGCGGCGGCGAATATAGTCAAAAGAGAGCGGTTCATCGGCAATCTCCCGATCGGTGTCAGCCCCCCGGCAACGCCGTCAGCCGCTGCCGCGTCAGGATCTGCGGCAACACCCGCGGCGCATCGCTCTCGCTATCATACCACAGATACAGCGGAACGCCCGCACGATTATGGCGCTCGATGAAGCGGCCCAGTTCGGGGTCGCCGTCGGTCCAGTCGCCCACCAGCACGGCGACGTTCGCCTTGGCGAAGGCATCGGCCACCGCCTGCGTCTCGATCGCGGCCTTCTCGTTCACCTTGCACGTCAGGCACCAGTCGGCGGTGAAATAGGCGAAGACCGGCCGCCCCTCGGCCCGCAGATCCGCCAGACGCTGCTCGCTGAACGGTTCGGCGCCCAACCGGTCGGCGCTCTCCGTTTTCGCTTGCGCCGGGGCTTCGCGCACCAGCGCAAGCCCGCCCAGTGCCACCAGCGCCGCGATCAGTGCCGGCGCCCATTGCGCGACCCGCCCGCGCATCTGCCGCCGGCCGGTCCACCACAGGCCGAGCGCGAGCAGCAATGCAGCCCCCAGCCCCAGCGTCATGCCGCCGACGCCTGCCTGCCGCCCCAGCACCCAGGCGAGCGCGAGCGCGGTCAGGAACATCGGCACCGACAGGATGTGGCGGAAGGTTTCCATCCACGCGCCCGGCTTCGGCAGCATTGCGCGCAGCCGGGGCACGAACCCGATCAGCAGGAACGGCAGCGCCAGTCCCAGCCCGAGACCGGCGAAGATCGCCAGCGCCGCCACCGCCGGCAACACCAGCGCCGCGCCCAGCGCCACGCCCATGAAGGGCCCGGTGCACGGCGTCGCGACGAAAGCGGCGAGCGCGCCGGTCGCGAACGCCCCGCCACTTCCCCTCGCCGTGGCGCGATTGGCAAAGCCGGGCGCCGACAACTCGAACAGTCCGGCCAGGTTGAAGGCGATTCCGGTTACCAGCAGCAACAGGAACAGGATAACGCGCGGATCCTGCAACTGGAATGCCCAGCCCGCGCTCACCCCCGCTGCGCGCAGTGCGAGCAACACGGCGCCAAGCACCACGCAGACCAGCACCACGCCGGCGGTATAAGCCAGCGCCTCGGCCCGCGCGCCTGCCTGCGTCTCGCCGGCGCGCGCAAGGTTCAGCGCCTTCAGACTCAGGATCGGGAAGACGCAGGGCATGATATTCAGGATCAGGCCGCCCAGTACCGCGCCGAAAAAGGCGATCAGGGCGCGCGTCCACACCGAACCGCGCTCGCCGGACCCGCCGTCGCCGGCATCGGCCGCCACGGTGCCCGGTTCCGCGGTGACGACGAAACCCTGCTCCGGCCCGACCTTGAGGACGCCGGTGACGGCGCCATCGACATCGCCTTCGGCCTTCGTCGCGATGATCAGGCGGTCGCCCTCGCGCGTGACCGTCTGCGGCGCGGAATAGACGGCCGCGCCCTCCGTTTCCGGAAAGAAATACGCATCCGTCGCCGTCGCGCCTTGCGGAAACGGCACCGACAGGCGGAACGTATCGCCGGCGATTTGATAGGTCGCCTGCGCGCCGAGCGGTTTGGGCAACGCCTTGCGCCACCGATCGAACCGGGCGCGCCGATCGGCCGGCACCGCGCCGTCGCCCACCGTCAGCACGGTCGACAGTGTCCGGCTCTCCGGCACGCAGATTTCGTGCGTGCAGACGAGGTAATCCAGCTTTGCGGTGACCGGCAGCTCGGTCCCGCGCGCCAGCCCTTCGGGAATGTGCAGCTCGGCGAACTGGGTGAACGGCCCTTCATAGACATAATTCATGATGCCGCCGATCATCAGCGTCTGCGGCACCGGATATTGCAGCGAATCGGCCGTCACGCCGTCCGGCAGCGTCCAGTGGGCGGTGGTCGGCACGCCCGCCTCCCCCGGATTCTTCCAATAGCCGTGCCAGCCCGCCTCCGGCCGCGCGACGAAGGCGAGCGTAACCGTGCTCGCCGGCGCCGGATGCGACGTCTCGGGCACCATCTGCATCGCGATATGCCGCCCCTGCCCGCCGATCTGCGCCGCCGCCGGCCCGACGGCCACCAGAGATGCCAAGGCCGCAAGGACCGTCATCCAGATGAAACGCGCCGTCGTCATCAGCCTCCTTGCCGTCCGGGTATCCGATCGCCCATAGCGGCCGACATCATAGCCTTGTCCGGAGCCAAAGAACATGCGTTTCGCCGCCACCGCCGCCCTCGCGCTCACCACCATGCTGGCCACGCCCGCAAGTGCGCGAAGTGATCCGCAAGACCGGACGGCGGCCGCGAAACCCACCGGTGAAGTACCGTCGCCCGAGAGCAAGCCCGACCTGATCGTCGTCATCTCCGTCGACCAGTTCTCCGCCGATCTCTTTGCCGAATATCGCACCTATTTCTCCGGCGGTTTCGCTCGTCTTCTGAAAGGTGCGGTGTTCCCGTCCGGGTTTCAGAGCCATGCCGCGACCGAGACCTGCCCCGGCCACTCCACCATCCTGACCGGGGACCACCCGTCCCGTACCGGCATCATCGCGAACAACTGGATCGATCTCGATACGCCGCGCAAGGACAAGACGGTCTATTGCGCCGAGGACGAGAGCGTGCCGGGCAGCAATTCCGACGATTACACCGTATCGGACAAACATCTGAAGGTGCCGACGCTCGGGGAACGCATGAAAGCCGCCGACCCGCGCACGCGCGTCGTCTCCGTCGCCGGCAAGGACCGTGCGGCGGTGATGATGGGCGGGCACGATATCGACGAACTCTGGTGGTGGGACGGCAAGCGCTATCGCAGCTATGCGGACCGCGAAGAACCGGATGCGGTGACCCGCACCAACAAGGCCGTCGCAGCCGAAATCGCCCGGGCGCAACCGGCGCTCGAGCTTCCCCCCGTCTGCCGGGCGCATTCGCGCGCCATCCCGATCGGTGCGGGCAAGACCGTCGGCACCGGCCGCTTCGCCCGCGCAGCCGGCGATTATCACGCCTTCCGCGCCTCGCCGGAATTCGACGGTGCGACGCTGGCGCTCGCCGCTGCGCTGATCCAGGACATGAAGCTCGGCCGGGGGCCCGCCACCGACATCATCGACATCGGCGCCTCGGCCACGGACTATGTCGGCCACACCTATGGCACCGAGGGCAGCGAGATGTGCCTGCAACTGCTGTCGCTCGACCGCGATCTCGGCGATTTCTTCGGGGTGCTGGACGCGACCGGCGTCGATTACGTCGTGGCGCTGACCGCCGATCATGGCGGCAACGACCTTCCCGAGCGCGAACGCATGCACGCCATCCCGGATGCGAAGCGCGTCGATCCCTCCATCTCAGCGAAGCTGATCGGCGCGCGCATCGCGCAGGAACTCGGCCTGGCGGACAATCCGCTGCACGGCAGCGGAGTCGGCGACATCTGGATCGATCATGACCTCGACAGCGCGACGCGCGAAAAAGTACTGGCAGCCGCCGTGCAGCGCTACCGCGCCGATCCGCAGGTCGCGGCGGTCTTCACCCGGAAGGATCTGGAGCAGGTTGCCATCGCCCATACGCCGCCGGTCACCTGGAGCCTGGCCGAGCGCGCCCGCGCATCCTTCGATCCGAACCGATCGGGCGACCTGATCGTGATGCTGAAGCCGCGCATCACGCCGATCCCCGATCCCACCGGGGGCTATGTCGCCACCCATGGCAGCATCTGGGATTACGACCGGCGCGTGCCGATCCTGTTCTGGCGCAAGGGGATGGCCGGTTTCGAACAACCGCTCGGCGTGGAAACGGTCGACATCATGCCGAGCCTCGCCGCACTTGTGGACCTGCCGCTCGCGCGCGGCGATGTCGACGGCCGCTGCCTCGACCTCGACGCGAGCGCCGGCGGCACCTGCGACTGAGCGGCGCTCCGGCTCCGGCGCGGCCCGCGGCCGCGCCGGTCCACTCCATAAACGGCTTGCAGGCACAGGTCGGTGCGATCGGTGCGGCGTCCGGTTGCGAAGATTGCGGACATACTTGTCCGCTTCGCAGTTGCGGCCGCTCGTGAGCGGCAACATCTTGCTGCGATGTTGCAGCGCACAATGATCCGCTTGTCCCCAGTTCCCGGTGAGGACTTTTCCGCATCCGTCGTTCTGTTCGCGCTCGCCATGGGCGGTTTCGCGATCGGCACGACCGAATTCGCGGCGATGAGCCTGCTGCCCTATTTCGCCCACGGCCTGAACATCGACGAGCCGACCGCCGGGCACGTCATCAGCGCCTATGCCTTGGGAGTGGTGGTCGGCGCACCGGTGATCGCGGTGCTGGCGGCACGGATTGCGCGCCGCACGCTGCTCATGGCGCTCATGCTCGTCTTCGCGCTCGCCAACGGGCTGAGCGCGCTGGCGCCCAGCTATGGCTGGATGCTGGTTTTCCGTTTTATGAGCGGCCTGCCGCACGGCGCCTATTTCGGCGTCGCCTCGCTGCTCGCGGCATCGCTGGTCCCGCGCGATCGGCGTTCACAGGCGGTCGCGACGGTGATGATCGGCCTGACCGCGGCGACGATCGTCGGCGTACCGCTCGCCAACGGCATAGGCCAGATATTCGGCTGGCGGCTGGGCTTCGGCCTGGTGGCGGTGCTGGCGATGGCGACCGCATTGGCGGTACGGCTGGTGGCACCGATCGGCCTGCCGCGAACGGGCGCGAGCCCACTCCGCGAACTCGGCGCGCTCGGCCGGCGGCAGGTCTGGCTGACGCTCGGCATCGGCGCGATCGGCTTCGGCGGCATGTTCTGTGTCTATACCTATCTCGCCACCACGTTGATCGCGGTCACCGGGATGGCGGAGGCCGCCACCCCGCTCGTCTTCGCCGTATTCGGGCTTGGTATGACGATCGGCACCATCGTATGCGCCAGGGCCGCCGACCGCGCGCTGATGCCGGCAGTGGGCGCGACCCTGTTGTGGAGCGCGGGCGCGCTCGCATTGTTTCCGCTGGCGGCGCACAGCGTCTGGACGGTCGTTCCGGTCGTGTTCCTGATCGGTTGCGGCGGCGGGCTCGGCGCCATTCTGCAAACGCGGCTGATGGACGTCGCCGACGACGCCCAGACCCTGGCCGCAGCGCTCAACCACAGCGCATTCAACACCGCGAACGCATTGGGTCCCCTGTTGGGCGGGCTTGCCATCGGCGCCGGCTATGGCTGGGCGGTCACGGGCTGGGTCGGCGCCGGCCTCGCGCTCGGCGGCTTCGCCATCTTCCTCGTGGCGTTGTGGGATGCGCGACGCGACCAGGCATCGACGTCGTTGGCGCCCGCGCAGACCGGCGGTTCGCCGACCGCCTGATCGCCGGCGCCCCGACCGTTGCGGCATGCGGGGCCGGATGGAGCAGGTCCCCTACCGGCCGCCTGCATGTCCTTTCACGAATATTCCGCGGGAAAAGCGGCCGATCAGGCCGCGTCTTTGATCTCGACCAGGGTCACTTCAAAATTCAGGTCCTCGCCGGCAAGCGGATGATTGCCGTCCGCCGTGATCGACGTCTCTCCAACCTCGGTAATCACGAGATTGGCGGTCGAACCGTCTTGCTGCTTGGCAGAGAGCATCATGCCCGGTTGCGGCTCGGCATCCTGGGGCAGGTTCGCGCGCGGAATATCGATGACCATTTCTTCGTGGCGCGGCCCGAAGGCGTCGGCAGCGGCGATCGTCACGACCTGTTCGTCGCCCACCTTCATGCCGTCCAGGGCGGCCTCGATCTGCGGAAAGATCTCGGCTCCGCCGATCTTTACGGTTTGCGGCCCGTCCTGTTCGGTGCCGCCGACAATGCTGTCATCGCTCTTGCGCACGACATAGTCGATACGCACGGTATCGCCGTTTTTCGCGGTTTGCATAATCATCCTTTCGATACGGTATTAGGGCGCGTGGCGCCTTCCAGATCAGCGCTTCAAAAAGCGCCAGCGTTCCCCAACAGTGGTAATCCCAAGCCGGCCAGTCAATGTGAAGCGGCCGCGCATTGTCTTCGCGGTCGGCCACCACGTCTGCCCAGGGGGCGAACCGAACCCATAGGGTCCGGTGCGGATCACGGGCATCTCCGCCTTGCCCACGACTTTCAGGCTGCGCCCCCTCGGCCGGAATATGTCGTCGGCACGGCCGTACCGGCACCATCGTGTCGCGCCACCGCCTCCACCAGATGAAGCGGCAGCGATCCGGGCGCCAGCACATGATCGTGAAAGTCGCGGACATCGCCCGCTATGTCCCGCAGATCGGCAAGCGAGGCGGCCATCAAAAATTCGGCCGAGCGGATGCCCGGTTCGAGGCAGATGCGCGCGACATCCTCCTCGATGGGCGCGAAGATCACGCCCTCGCCCTGCAGGTCGCGCAACCGCGCGATCGCCTGCGCTTGCGTCCAGCCCCGGCTGTGGATGCCGGTATCGGCCAGCGCGCGGCCGACGCGGAACAGCGCCCATTGGATATAGCCGAGTTCCGCCTCGGGCGCTCCCTCGAACGCGCCGGCATGCGCCATCAGTTCCTCGGCATAGATCGCCCATCCCTCGGTGAAGGCGGCGGCATAGGACAGCCGCAATGGGTGTGGATCGGCCGCCGCTTCGATCGGCATCTGCAGCATATGGCCGGGCAGAAGCTCGTGATGCACCACGCTGGAAAGTGTCCAGTCGGGCCGGCGCCGGATATGCGCGAGGTCGACGTAATAGCCGCCCTCGCCCGATCCATCGGCGGGCGGCACGGTGCGATAGCCGCCGCGCCCCGCCGCCTCGTCGGCGCGCGACATGCGCCGCGCCGCGACATGATCGACGGCGGGCGGAATCGTGCCGAACGCCTGCGGCATCCATCGACGCGCACGCGCCATCCAGCGATTCATGTCGGCCACCGCCCGATCGCGCCCGGCACCGCTGTCGGCATAGAGGTGGCGCGGATCGCGCGCCAACGCACGGAAGCGCTCACCGTTCGAGCCGCCCTTCATGCCGAGTTTGGCGAACAGCATGTCGGCGCGCCGGGCCAGCGCTCGCGCCGCCGCCTCGGCGCGCGCATGCGCAGCGGCAGGCGCGATCGCCTCGCCCAGTGCACGTTCGAGCATCAGCGCGAAATAATCGGATCCGCCGCGCAGGCGCACCAGGCCGGCATGATCGGGAGCGTGGGGACGCTGCTTGCGCAACGCTGCCGCCTGTCCGGCAAGCGCCGCCGCACTTTCGCCGCTCGCCCTGCCCCGTGCCGCCTCGACGGCGCGTAGCGTCTCGTCGAGCAGCGCCCTTGGCAGCACCACGCCCTGGTTCGCCGCTGCGTCGAGCATTTGCGTATCGGCGCGGATCGCATCGGCTGCGACGGTGCCGCCTTCCGCCACCTTGCGCCAGTTCCCGGTACGCGGCGACACCGGATAGGGCGAGCGGCCCGGCCTGAGCCAATTCCACCGCGCCAGCATCCGCGCATCGACCGCAAGGCCCTGCCGCACCGCGAGCAGATCGAGCCGGCGCACCGGCGACAGCCCGCGTGCATCGAAACCACGCAGCGCCCCCAGGCCAGCCACCGGGTCGCCCGCGTCGATCCGGTCGAGCAGCGCAACAAGCCCGGCATCGCGCGAAGTGGCGGCACGGGCCGGGGCGAACACCCTCGGCAACAACGCCAGCACAGCCAGCCCGGCGAGCGCGCCGCGCCGGTCGGGAGAAAACACCTCCGTCAGATCAGCACCTCGTGCGTGCGCGCCCAATTGAGGAACAGTTCGGGCCAGCGTCCGGCCGGCTTGCCGATCACGCGGCGCATGGCGAAGCCGTGGCCGCCATGTTCGAACAGATGCGTCTCGACCGGCACGCCCTTCGCTTTCAGCGCGGCGCGGAACAGCAGCGTGTTTTCGACCGGCACCGCGGGATCGTCCTCGGCATGGCAGAGGAAGCAGGGCGGCGTGTTGTCCTTCACGTTCCTATCGGGCGAATGCGCCGTCTCCAGCGTCGCTCCGGCATCCGCGCCGATCAGCGCGGTGCGCGATCCTTCATGCGCGTAAGGCCGCTTCATCGTCATCACCGGATAGATCGGCGCCGCCACCTGCGGCCGTGCCGAGAGCTTGTCGGCATCGTCGACCGCGTCATAGGTCCGCGCATCGAAGCGTGTCGCGAGGTCGGCGCACAGATGGCCGCCCGCCGAAAAGCCCATCGCGCTCACCCGCGCCGGATCGACCGCATAGTCGACGGCGCGGTGGCGGATCAGCCGCATTGCGCGCTGCGCATCGGACAGCGAGACATCGGGACCGGCCGCCCAGCCCTCGCCCGGCAGGCGATAGAACAGCACGAAGCAGGTGAATCCGCGCTCGGCGAGCCACTGCGCCATTTCATAGCCTTCGCGGTCGATGACCACGCGGATATAGCCGCCGCCCGGCATGATCAGCATCGACGCGCCGTTGGGCCGCCACGGCTTGAACACCGCCATGCGCGGCACGGCGACATGATCCACCGCGCGGTCGTTCACTTCGCCGTCCTCGCTGCGCTCGGTGACACGCTCCTCAAAGGGCGTCGCCGGCGCGCCCGGCGCGCCGTCCGGCCACAAATCGATCGTCTCCGTCGGTTGCGGCCAGGCGGGTACGTCTCCGCCTTCGATATGCGGTGGGGCGGTCTGCGCGCCCGCGCGCCCGGCAAATCCCGCGCCGGCCGCGGCGGCGAGCGATCCGATGAGTGCGCTACGACGATCGATCATGGCAGAGTTCTGTAGGTGAAGTTGGCGAAACGCACCTCGCCCCTGCCCGCCGCATAGAGGCCGGGGCGCAGGCTGAGGAAATCATAGGCGGTGTTGTGATTGTATCCCGACACTTCCATCTGGACGTCGAACTTCTCCCACGACTTGCCGCCATCGGCGCTGGTGTACATCGTCACGATATTGCGATCGTTTTCGATCGCCACGCGCATCTTGCGCGCGATCGCGGGCGGCTTGCCGGTCTGCCGCTGCAGGCCGTAGCGGTGCATCATCAGGCCCTTTGCGTTCAGCCCCAGCCCGGCATAGAGCCGGCGATTGTAGTAAAGCAGCAGTCCGCCCTCGGCGTCCGGATCGACTTCGACATCGACTTCCATCCGGTACGCGTGATCCCCGCAGATGCAGGTGATCGGCGAACAATCGGACGGCGTTCTGCCCTTGCCGCGGACATGCATCACCTTGCCCGCGCGGCGCACGCGCGCCTTCTCGTTCGGGCCGGGATCATAAAAGGACCATTGGATACCGAACCTGTCGGTCGAAAAATCGTCGCTGAGCGGCATGCCGGTGGGCAGTTCGCCGAGATCGACCGGTTTTTTCAGCGGCTTCGACAGATCGCCGCCGATCGGCTTCGCCCAGCCGTCCTCGCCCCACTCGAAAGGCTGCAACAATGCCTGCCGGCCGAGCGTCCAATAGCCGTTCTCATAGCCGTGATAGATCATCCACCACCGGCCGTCCGGCCCCTCGAACGGCGTCGCATGGCCGCGCGACCACCATTTCTCCCCGGCCGACATCGTCTTGATGACGGGATTGTTCGGATCGTTCTCCCACGGCCCGTCGATCGTCCGCGCCCGCGCCATGATGACCATGTGCCCGGTCGGCGGCCCCGCCGTCCCGCCGACGGCGAGCGTCATATAGTAATAGTCGCCGGCCCTGGTGATCTTCGGCCCCTCGGGCGCGAAGGTTTCGACCACCCAGTCCTCGGGATAGTGCCAGGGATCGTAGACGTGCTCGACGGGGCCCGCCTTGGCGAGACCGTCGGGCGTCAGCTTCACCCGGTCGCCGCCCGACAGGAAGATATAGCGCGTGCCGTCCTCGCCCACCGCATGACCGGGATCGATATGATCGGGCAGGTCGAGATCGATCGGTTCCGACCACGGCCCTTCGATCCGGTCGGCATGGATGACATAGATCGACTTCTTGTCCGGTGTTCGTGCCGGGATATAGACGAAATAGCGCCCGTCATGCTTGACCAGTTCGGGCGCCCATACCGATCCGATCGGCACGGTCAGCGCCGCCGTCACCGGCCGCCAGTTCACGAGGTCGCGGCTGTGCCAGATGACGATGCCCGGATAGGCGTCGAAGCTGGAAAAGGTCAGGTAATAATCGTCGCCGTCGCGGATAATCGACGGATCGGGATGATCGCCGGCGAAGACGGGATTGAGGAAGGTGCCGTCGCCGAGATCGGCCTTGCGCTGCCCCTCAAAACCGCGGCCCCATTGCATATCGGCATAGGGGTCGAGCGACGATGTCGCGCGCGATCCCTGCGCGGCCGCCACACCCGGCACGAGCCGTAACATCCCGGCCGCCGCCACCGCCTTGAGCCCGGTTCTTCGATTGATCATGCGATGCCCTCGGCAAAAGAGTGGCCGGCGCGACAGGGTCGCTCCGGCCGGGAGGTTGGGGAAAACTACGCAACGATCGTCACAGCTTGAAACGAACCCCGGCCATGATGACCCGCCCGTAATGGTTGTTCTCATAATTGCGGCGGGCGAAATCATCGACGAAACGGTATCGATAGTCGTCGGTCAGGTTCGTACCGTCCAGCGACAGCTCGATCTGGTCGGTCAGCGCATAGCGAATCGCGGCGTCGAGATTGAACGAGCTGCCGTAACCTTCGAAGATGTTGCTGTTGCCGCTCGTGCTCGTCAGATAGCCCTCGCGATAGGCACCGGACACGCGGATCGAAAAGGTGCCGTCGTCATAATAGACGGTCCCGTTGGCCGATTTCTTGGAAAGACCAAGCAGCGGCCGTGTGTAGACATCGCCGTTGACCGTATAGTCCACATCGCTGTCGACCAGGGTCAGATTGCCCAGCACACCGAATGACCGCAAGGATTCGGAAAAGATCGAGAACGGCAGGTTGAGCGCCAGTTCCACGCCCTTCAGACTCGCCCCCGGCCCGTTGATCGTGGTCCGGAATTCGAATTCGCGGTCGGGATCCGTTCCGTTCACGATCGCGTCATAGACGGGCGTTCCGGGCGTCAGGATGGAGGTTGGAAGACCGGAAGAGGCATAGGTGCCTTCGCGGGTGCTGCCCAACGGGAAGCTGACGATGTCCTTTTTGAACAACGCCACCGACGCCAGCGCGCTCGGCGCGAAATACCATTCGACGGCCACGTCATAGTTGGTCGCGCGATAGGGGTCGATGAACGGATTGCCCGACGAGATCCTGAAGTTGAACTCGTCCACCGATCCTCCCGGCGTCAGCGATCCCAGCGACGGGCGGGTCATCACCTTGGCGATGGCGCCGCGCACGATCAGATCGTCGGTCGGATGGAAATTGATGTTCATGGCCGGCAGCCAGTCGTCATAGCTGCGTTTCACGGTGACATATTCGCCGCTGACGAAGCCTTGCGATGCCTGATCCGTATTGGCGTAGCGCATACCGGCATTGCCGGTGACACGCAGACCCAGCAGATGCGTCTCGAAATTCGCCTGGAACCAGCCGCCGCTCGATTCCTCGGTGACCGAGCGCTTGTCGCCTTCGTCGACGACCGCCTCTCGATTGTACAGATCGAGGAAATCCGTTCCGCCCTGCAGGTTGGGTTCGACCCAGGCATTGGTGTTGCCTTCCGGCTGCCCCGCCTCGCCCAGATGGAAGATGTCGGAAAATTCTTCGGTGACCGGCGCGCCGTACTGGCCGGCTTCGCAGGCGAATGCGTTGCAATAGGTGCTGTCGCGGCGATAGCCGACCGTGTCGAAATCGAACCGGCGATAAAAAGGTCCGCCGGTCAGTTCGAAACCGTCCGTGACCTGCCAGTTCAAATCCAGCGCGGCGGTGCGAAACTTGTTGGTAACCGTCGATGGCCGATCGCGGAATTCGGCGAACTGAAAGGCACCCGGATCCTCGATTTCAGAGCCGAAGGAAAGCACCGGCGACTTCATATCGGTATAGTCGTAGCTGTATCCGGTCGCGTCCCGGTTATCGAACATCAATGAGGTTTCGATCGGGATGTCCGCATCCGACTGCGAAAAGCCGCCGCGCAGGGTCGCGGAAAACCGGTCGCTGAATTCCTGTTCGAGCTTGCCCGACAATTGGTAGAATTCGGTCTCGCTCTCGCGGTGGTAGCGCTCGGTACGGACATAGACATTGTCCAGGTCGGCGGAGATGATGTTGTTCTCGTCGTCGATCACGTAATTGGACAGGTCGATCCCGTCCTCGTTGCTGCGCAAGAGCACCTCGCCCCAATGCTCGTCGCGCTGTTCCTTGAAGTTGGAATAGAGTCCGTCGATCGACAGGGTCGTGCGGTCGGTCGGCTTCCACTGCAGCGACGCGGTCGCGCCCAGCCGCTTGCGGTCATGGGCGACCAGGCCGTACCGTGGAATGCGCGGGTGAAACGCGTCCGCAACCTCCGCACAGGCCCCTGTCGGGGAATCCAGATCGCATGCGACGCCGTCGACCGACCGGAACGGAGCCTGCGCCCAGCGGACCGAGTTGTTGCCGAGTTCCGGCGTTTTATATTGCGAATACGCGATGGACGCGGAGACACCGAACGTCTCGTCATCGTTCACCCAGCCGAGCAACCCCGCCAGCCGCGGCCCTACATCATCGTTGAGGTCGTTGTACCGCGCCTGAGCGCTGGCGGTCAGCGTCACGCCCCGGCCATACGCCAACGGATTGCCGGTGTTGAGATCGACGACCGCGCCCAGCGATCCCTCGTCGAGCGCCGCCTCCGCCGTCTTGTGCACCACGATCGAGGTGAAGAGTTCGGACGCGAAGACGTTGAAGTCGAACGCGCGGTCGCGATTGGCCGATGCACCGTCGGTCGAGGTCGCGATCGTCTCCATCCCGTTCACGCGAACGCGGGTGAACTGCGCGCCGAGACCGCGCACCGTGATCGCGCGGCCTTCGCCGGCGTCGCGCTCGATGGCGATGCCGGGAATGCGCTGCAGCGATTCTGCCAGGTTCTGGTCGGGGAACTTCGCGATGTCCTCCGCCACGATCGCGTCGATTGCCGAGTCGGACTGCCGTTTCAGGTCGAGCGCGGCGTCCAGCGAGGCGCGATACCCGGTGACGACGATCGTCTCCGGTGCCTGGTCGACCGACTGATAGCTGTCGTCCGCCTGATATGTTGCCGGTGCATTCGCGCTCGCCTCGCCCTCCTGCGAAGCCGCGCGGTCCTCTTGTGCGGATAGATCCTGCGCCTGCGCCGTGCCGATAGCCAGCACCGCCACGGATGCAGCGCCGAGCAGCCGCGTCGAAATCCTGTTCAGTCTCTCAGAACGCTTCCAACCGCGCATCTCTCTCTCCCTTTCATGGCATCAAGCGGCTCGTTTTCCGATGACACCGGTATCTTTTTCTGGATCGCGCCGAGGCGATCCGGCGAAATTTTGCGGGAGAATGGTCTTTCGACTCAGCCCTTCAGCCCATCTCCCATCCTGCAGCGCCGCTTTCCGCGGTCGTTTCTTTCTTTGTCGTCCTCCGGCACGCTTACATCTGCGTGTAAGTAACCGGTGTCATAGACAGTGATCGTAGATAATTTGCTTGTCAAGCGCCCGACGAGATCGTCCGTGCGTATTGCCGTCAGGTTCCCGGCTGGATGTAGGGCACCCGCGCGAACAGCTCGCGCTGCCAACGCCGCGGATCGTCCTCCAGCCTTGAATTCGCGTCGAATATCATCGTTTCCCGATCCGGCACGGTGTAGCGCGCCCAGTGATCGAGCCCGGAATGATTGGGATCGCCGGTTCGCGCGCAAGCGAGGAAAGCATCCATCATCTGCCGGCTGACCCGCTGCGCCTCCGCCCCGGTCCCGGTGATCGAGTTCGGTGCGCCGAGCGTGCCGAACACCAGCGGAATGTCGAGCGTATGCGGCGCACCGCGTTCCGGCTCGACCGGCGAGGGGAAGTTCAGTTGATAGACCCAGGTGGGCGTATCCGCCTCGGCGCGCGCATCGGCCTCGATCACCTGGCCGCGCCAGCTCCGCCCCGCCGTTGTCGCGGCATAGAAAAGCTCGGTCGGCGACATTTGGGGAAAGCGTTCGCGATACTGCGCCACCACCCATTCGGGCAGGATGTCGATGCGCAGTTCCGGGGCGATGCGCTTCGGCAGATTATCCCAGGTCAGCCCTCGCACCTTCTCGCCATGCGGTGAAATGAAAGCACGCGTCTCGTCATGGGTGTTGCCGAGGATCATCGGCATCGCATTCGATTGCGGATTGGCATCGGGCCAGAACGGATGGCGCGTCAGCCACTTCATATCGAGCACCGGCCCGAAATAGACATGGCCGCCCAACACGGGATCGACCGCGCCGAGGCCGTCCATCAGCTTTTCGACCGGCATCGACAATAGCGGCGACAGATCGCCCTCACCCACGCCGACGGCGTCGAGATACGCCCTGGTCCGCTCGCTCGCGTTGAGCGGCCCCGAAGCGGTCACCTGCTGTCCGCTCATCGTTGCGGCGCGCTGGAACAGGCCCTTGGCGGCGGGCATGCCCATCATCGTCGCGATCTTCGCACCGCCGCCCGACTGGCCGAACACCAGCACGCGGTTCGGATCACCGCCGAAAGCCGCGATATTCTCCCGCACCCATTTGAGCGCGAGGATCAGGTCGAGCTGCCCGACATTGCCGCTGTCCGAAAAGCGCGGATCGAGCCGCGCGAGATAGCAATAGCCCAGTGCATTGAGCCGGTGATTGACCGTCACCACCACCGCATCACCGTGCGCGGCAAGCCTGTCGCCATAGTTGAGGGGGTCGATGACGCTGCCCGACGAATAGGCGCCGCCATGGATGTAGAGCATCACCGGCCGGTTCGCGCGCGCATCGGCGCCCGGAGTCCAGATGTTGAGGAAGAGGCAGTCCTCGCTCTGCCTCGCATAGTGATTGCTTGCCTGCGGGCAAGACGCGGCGAATTCGGTGGCGTTCTGCACCTCGCGCCTCGGCTCTGGCGCCAGCGGCGCCCGGAACCGCCTTGTGCGCGTGTCCTGTCCGTACCGGATACCGCGAAAGACGCTGAGACCATTCTCGGAAACGCCGCGATACCGCCCGCCGGGCGCCGTGACCACGGGATCGCCGGCAGCCGCTCGCGCCAGTCCCGGCATCGTGCCAAGCGCGCCCATTCCGGCGGCCGCCCCGATCAATTCACGCCGCCGCCAACCTCGCCTCGCATTGCGAGTCTCCATAGCCCCTCCTTTTCGGCCATCACGACGCCCGCTTCTCTCGGCGGTCCGCTTCGCTGCTGTCCGTCTAATGCATGTCGCGGCGGCCCGCGCCCGTCCCCTTCGTCAGCGCGCGAGCCAGCCGCCATCGACCGCCAGGACATGGCCGTCGACATAATCGGAAGCGCTCGATGCCAGGAACACCGCAGCGCCGCCCATATCCTTCGGATCGCCCCAGCGCCCCGCCGGAATGCGGTCGAGGATCGCCTTCGACCGGTCCGCGTCGTCGCGCAGCGCCTGGGTGTTGTTGGTGGCGATATAGCCCGGCGCGATCGCGTTCACGTTGATGCCTTTCGCGGCCCATTCGTTGGCGAGGATTTTGGTCAGCCCCGCCACGCCGCTCTTCGACGCGGTATAGCTCGGCACGCGGATGCCGCCCTGAAAGCTCAGGAGCGAGGCGATGTTGATGATCTTGCCACCTCCCTGCTTCACCATGTGCCGCGCCGCGGCCTGGCACAGGAAGAAGACGCTCTTCATATTGGTGTCGACCACCGCGTCCCAGTCCTCCTCGGTGAAGTCGAGGCTGTCGTTGCGGCGGATGATGCCGGCATTGTTGACCAGGATGTCGCACCCGCCGAGCTTTTCGACCGCCTCGTCGACCACGCGCGCGACCGGTTCGATGGTCGACAGGTCGGCCGACACCATCTCGGCCCGGCGCCCCAGCTCGCGCGCCTTGGCCACGGTCTCCTCGGCCGGCGTGCGGCCGACTGCGGCGATATCTGCGCCGGCCTCGGCCAGCGCGAGCGCGATGCCCTGGCCGATGCCGGTATTCGCGCCGGTGACGACAGCGACCCTGCCGCTCAAATCGAAAGGACTGGTCATCGCGCTCACTTCAACTGGCAGATGTCGAGGACGTTCATGTCCGTATAGTCGAGATTCTCGCCGCCCATCGCCCAGATGAAGGTATAGGCCTTGGTGCCCGAGCCCATATGGATCGACCAGGGCGGGCTGATCACCGCCTGCTCGTTCTCCATGACGATGTGCCGCATCGAATCGGGCTGGCCCATATAATGGAAGACACGGTCGTCCTCATCGAGGTCGAAATAGAGATAGATCTCGCTGCGCCGGTCGTGGAGGTGCGGCGGCATGGTGTTCCATACGCTGCCCGGCTGCAGGATGGTCAGGCCCATCAGCAGCTGCGAGCTTTCGCAGATGCCGGGGATGACGAGCTGATAGATGGTGCGCTCGTTCGACGCCTCGAGCCCGCCTTTCTTCAGCGGATTGGCCTCGGCGACCGAGATCTTCTTCACCTCGCAGCGCTTGTGCGCCGGCAGCGAGACGATGTAGTAGCGCGCGCCATCGCCCGAGAACTGCACGTCCTTCGATCCCATCGGGATATAGAGGCAATCCTTGTTGGCCATGTCGAAGCCCTGGCCGTCCACGGTGACCTTGCCCGGCTGACCGATATTGACCACGCCCATTTCGCGCCGCTCGAGGAACGGATGCCCCCTGGCGCTTTCGGGCTCGGTCTGGTCGGGCAGCTTCAGTGCGCCGCCCTTGGGAACGGCCCCGCCGATGACGAAGCGTTCGTTATGCGAGTAATTGAGGTTGATCTCGCCGTCCGCGAACATGCCCTGAACCAGATAGCGGTCGCGCAATTCATCATTTTCAACCCGATCCATCATGTCCGGGTGGGTGGCGTGATAGGTTTTCTCGAACATGGCAGCTCCTGCTTCATGATTGGGACCGCGAGCCCGCGATCGCATGAATCGACGGGAGCGAACCTGTCGCCCATCCGCGCCGCCCTTGGCAGCAAGCCCGTCCTCTCCCGGCCGATCCGCTGTTCCGACTGGCCCGATTGGTAACCGGTGTCAGATTGCAATGCAAGGCCATCGCAAACCACCGAAGACGATTTTCCGGAAATGATCGGCCACCACAGGAATGGTCGGGCTGGGCAATCAAGATTCACCCCATTCCAGTTGGGCTGAACGTTCGAACACCCACAACCGTTGGGGCCGAGCTTGTCGAAGCCTTGCGCTCCTACCCAGGATGCCTCTGCGAAACCCATTCTCGTCTCTCCGGCGGAGGCCGGGGCCACCGAGCCGCTTATCTTAAGCGCTTGATATTGCAGCTAAGCGGATACTGAAACAAGTTCAGCATGACGAAAGAGGCTTCCGTTTCGCGCCTTTTGCGGAAGTCTCCTTTCGAGGGAAGAAGAAGAACAGCCCTTCGACAGGCGCAGGGCAAGCGAATCGGATTTAACGCTCGATACTCGAATAACCCTGACAATGGCCCCCGCACTTCAGGCTATGTCAAAGCAATATCCCGCCGGCCCCTCAGCCGGGACAGCGCAGGCGAAGCCCCGGTTAGGATCGCCTCCCCAAGCTCGCAATCGGCTCTAATCGCGCGGCGGCGGGGCGACCGATCCGCGGCGGATCAGCGTCGACAGGAACATCGATGGCTCATCCACCTCCTGTTCGCCTTCGGTCACGCTGACGGTCAGTTTCAGCGCGGCGGAGCGCGCCATGGTGGCGATCGGCCAGCGCACTGTCGTCAGCGGCGGCCAGATATGGCTGGCGATCGGCGTGTCGTCGAAACCGACGATCGACAGGTCCTTGGGCACGTCCATCCCGCGCCGCCGCGCCGCCTGCAGCACGCCGGTCGCCATCTCGTCGTTGCTGGCGAAGATCGCGGTCGGCCGCGGCGACAGATCCAGCAGCCGCTCGGCGGCGAGCAGCCCCGAATCGAACGTGTAATTGCCGTCGGCGATCATGCTGCGCGGCAGCTTGAGGTCCGCCTGTTCCAGCGCTTCCTCAAAGCCCAGCCGGCGCTCGAGCGCGGAGCGAAAGCCGTGCGGCCCCGACACGAAGCCGATCCGGCTATGTCCCTGCTCGATCAGATACCTGATCGCATCGCGCACCGCTTCCCGATCGTTCGACGCGACCATGTTGCCGGGTTGGTCGAGTTCGGCCGAGCCCATCCGGACATAGCGACACCCGATCTGGCGACAGAGTTCGGCCAGCGAATCGTTTTCCGAGATAGGCGGCATCAACACCACGCCGAACAGCCGCTGCCGCTCCAGGAACTGCCGAATATCCTCCAGCATGTTCACCATGCCGCGATCGACCGGGCGCACGACAAGCTCGAATTCGGTATCGCGGATCGCTTCGAGGATGCCCTGCTGCACCTTCAACACGGTCTGCGCATTGGGGTTGTCGTGGACCAGCCCGATCAGGAAATTGCGCCGCAGCGCAAGCGCGCGCGCTTGCGGATTGGGAACGTAGCCGAGATCCTTGATGACCTCCTGAACGCGCTTGCGGGTATCGTCGTTCAGCAGCGGCGATCCGTTGATGACGCGGCTTACGGTCTTTTTCGAGACGCTGGCGACACGGGCCACGTCGTTGATCGTCGGCTGCGACCCGTTCTCTCTATTCTTTGCGGCCATCCGCCCTCCTCTGCGCCGCAGGCTGACGCCCGGACAATGTGACGGAGCGCTTTGTACGGCAATATCCTTCAGGGCTTATGCGGAGTCGGAAAGAAAGCAAGCTTTTACGCGGGTAAAACAACCGGGCTCGAACGATCCCTTGCTTGTGACACCGGTTTCCCATATCGCTGTCCGCACCGGGTCGGACAATCATCCGCACCGACCGACGAAAGGGAGAAATGCCGAATGAGCGCGAGCGCCAAGGCGATCGCGGAACGGTTCGTCAATGCGCGCCGCTCCGCCACCGTCCTACCTGAATATCCCGGCTCGGCTCCGGAAACACTGGAAGCTGCCTATCGCATCCAGGACGAAGCGATTGCGCTCGATGCTCGGCCGGTCCTGGGCTGGAAGGTCGGCCGCATCATGCCGCCCCTCGACGATCAATATGGGGCGGATCGCCTCGCCGGCCCCATTTTCACGGTCACCGATGCCGCAGCCGGCAATTCCATGCCCGTCTTTGCCGATGGCTTCGCCGCCGGCGAGGCCGAATTCCTCCTGCGCGTGGGCAAGCGCCCGCCGCACGGAAAGGTCGATTTCACCCTTGCTGAAGCGAAGGCGCTGCTCGATGCCGTCCATCTCGGCATCGAGGTGGCGAGTTCGCCCTTTCCCGGCATCAACGACCACGGCCCCGGCGTCACCGTCTCCGACTGCGGCAACAATTACGGCCTGTTGATCGGCGAGGCGGTATCCAACTGGCAGGACGATGCTTTCGCCGATTGGGATGTCGTCTCCTATCGCAATGGCGAAGAGGTCGGGCGCGCCAAGGCATCCGCCATGCCGGACGGCCCGATCGGCGCCGCTCGGTTCCTGTTCTCGCTGCTCGCGCGGCGCGGCATCGCCATCGAACCGGGCCTGTGGATATCATCCGGCGCGGTGACCGGGGTTCACCCGGTGTCGGTCGGCGACAGCTTCTCTGCGCGATTCGACGGGCACGACCCCCTCGACTGCACTTTCGTAGCCGCGCAAGGCGAAGGATGATCGCACCGGGGGATGTTCACACAGCCCCGGATTTGACGCACCTATCGACTCTTTTCCGCCACGCGTCCGGGCACGGGTGAGTATGCCTGTCCGCAGGAAGCCGGCCGGGCTTTACTCCGCGCGCTCGCGGAGCGGATACGCGATCAACAGCACCAGGTCGTCGTCTCCCGTCTGACGAATGCCGACATCGTTCCCGTCGTACAGATATGCCGCATCGCCGGCGCGAACGGTCGACACCCTGCCGTCGACCGTCAGTTCGCCTGTGCCGCCGACGACATAATAGACCTCGTCATGCGCGATCACATGCATGCCGATGCTCGCGCCGGGATGCATGACGCGCTTGCGGAATTCCATCGACCGGTTCGGCATCTGATCGCTGATCCGATAGGCGGTGCTCATGCCCGTGCCGTGATGTGGTGGCACTTCGCGCGTCACCGTGTCGCCTTCGTGGATGACGCGCCCCTGGCCGGCGGCGGGCACCGCCTGAAGCGCAAGCGTGATCAGAAGTGCCATACCCGTCATCGTTTCGTCTCCCTCAGCCGCCCTGCCGTTCCAGCGCGGAGATCAACTTGCCCATATTGTTGAGATAAGCCGCCGTCGAAATCCCGATGACGGGCTTGTCCGCATAATAAGGCGACGTGTCGTATCTGTCGCCGACGCGCGTCGTTTCGTAATCCTTGTCGGCCGGCGCGTCGGATGGATCGCCGATATAGGGATTGCTCGTCGCCTTCAGTTCGGTCGGCCAATAGCCCTGCGCGTTGAGCCCGGCGACGATCGCCTGCGTGTTCCTTGCGCTCATATCGTCATTCAGGTCCGACGTCCCCGACGTGTCGGTTTCCACGAAGCGCGGAAAGGCCCCGGCCTGCGCATGGAAAAGCGGCGATTCGCTGCGCGCCTCCTCCGGCGGCATCGCCCGCATCCGTTCATATTCCCGGCGCAGGGCCGCGACGTCGATATTTCGATAGGACGAATAGTGGCCGATGACGTGATCCGGCTCGCTGCTCGTATAATATTCGCCGTTGGCGGCGTTCGAGCCCCGGCGATGCAGATAGAGCGGCTTGCCCGTGCCGATCTCGATAAAGGTGGGATAGGCTCCCTTGGGGCTCGCCTGATCCGGCGGCAGTTTCACCGATTCCAGCCAGTCGAGCGCTTCGGGAATGCGCGCCAGATATCTGCTGTCCCCGGTCAGGCGATAAAAGCGCATCAATTGCTCGACGGCCGATGCGGTGGTGTGCGTCGCCAATGCCTTGGGCTCGTAACTGCGCGCCGCCGCGGGCTCCAGCTTTACCGGCGTATATTGCAAGGCCCAGCCCGGCTGCGGCTGACCCTGCTGCGTCAGGAGATAGATGTCCATTCCGCGATAGATGGCCGGAAGCAGCCGTTGGTCCGACAGGACCTGATAACAGTCGATCAGATAATCGACATTTTCCGCCGTCACATTGTCGTTGAACGTGATATAGGACGTATAGTCCGCCAGACCGTGGTGCACGAACTCGTGCTTCAACGGCCAGCGTTGCGGCCATCCGCCATTGGGATATTGGCTTTCCAGCACGAAGTCGATGTTGCGCATCACTTCGCTCTTGTACTTCGGATCGAATTTCTCGGCATAAAGGCGCAGGATGAACTTCATCGCCTGCGCCGTGCCGTCGTCATCGAAGGTGGCATTGCCCCAATAGTGCTGGAATTCCTCCATCCGCCACGCATTCTTGCCGACGGTGTCATAGAATTGGCGGGTCGACGCCTCGCCGGCGAAATCGATGAAATAGTTCCAGCCGCCGGTCGCTATCTCGCCGGCGATCAACGCGTCGGCGGCCTTTTTCGCGGCCTCATAATAATATTCGTCGCCCGTTGCGTGATAGGCGTCGAGGAACAGGTTCCCCATGTCGGGCGTACCGGGCGGCTGCACCCAGATCATGCTCGGCCTGGCCTCCAATTCGCCCCAGCGGCGCGACATATCCGGCAGGTACGACCATACATAGCCGCCATGCGTGCTCACATCCTCAACCATGAACTTCGTCGCGCGCTTCATGGCGTCGAGTATCCGCTGGCGATCCGGGGCCTGCTGTTCCCGCGCTTCCGCCGGCGTCATCCCCGCGAGGGGAACGAACGCAATGGCAAGCGCCGTCGCCGCCAGCCCGGCCCTGATCCGATTCTGCACAACCCCTTTCGACATCCAGTTCTCCTTTATCCTGCGCAACTGCACGCTCGGCCCGGCCATCCGAACCCGCAAAAGGGGCTGGTAACCGGTGTCATGTTTCGTTAGGCCTAAGGCAGAAACGGTCCGATGACAATGCGTCGTGTACGATGCAGCATCGGCGCTAGTAAGTTTGCCGGCGCGCAAGAAACGGCAGTGGGGATCGGCACGGCGCCGGTCGGACGGGAGGGATATGCTCAGAACGGGCCGCCGCGGGTTCATGATCGGGTCGCTGTGCATGCTGGCTGCATGCGATCGCGCGCCCCGGACGCAGATGTTCGCCAACGACACGCATCCGCGCGACTATCCGACGGTAAGGGCGGTCGAATATTTCGGCGACCTGATCGAAAGGCGCAGCAACGGGCGGTTGTCGATCAAGATGTTCGCCGGCGGGCAATTGGGCTCCGAACGCGACACGCTGGAGATCACGGCATTCGGCGGGCTCGACATCAATCGCGTCAACATCGCGCCGCTCAACGCGATCGAGCCGATGACGATGATCCTGTCGCTGCCCTTCCTGTTCGATTCGATCGAACACAGCCGCCGGGCATTCGACGGTCCGCCCGGCCAGGCGATCCTGCAATCGCTGACCAGGCACGGACTGATCGGCCTGTGCTATTATGATTCCGGCGCGCGCAGCTTCTACAACACCTACGGTCCCGTCCGTACGCCCGGCGACATGCGCGGGCGCAAATACCGGGTGCAGAATTCCGATCTTTATGTCGGTACGGTCAACGCACTCGGCGCGGACGCGACGCCGATGGCGCTGGGCGAGATCTATCAGGGCCTTGTTCAGGGCGTGATCGACGGTGCCGAGAACAACTGGCCCACCTACCAGTCCGAACGCCATTTCGAAGTGGCGCCCTATTACAGCGAAACGCAGCACGTCATGGCGCCCGAGGTGCTGCTGATGTCGAAGATCCGCTGGGACAAGCTATCGCGCGCCGATCAGGAGATCATCATGGAAAGCGCGCGGGAATCGGTGCCGTACATGCGCAGATTATGGGACGCGCGCGTCGTCGCGGCGCGCCGGGCGGTGCTTGCCGCCGGCGCGAAGGTCAACGAGGTCGATCACAAGGCGTTTCAGGACAAGACGCGGCCGCTGTGGGACCGGTTCGTCACGACCGGGCGGGAGCGCGACCTCGTGCGGCAGATCCAGGCGATGGGAGGGGCGGATGCGTGAACCGCTGGGCCGCTGGCCCGAACGCAGCAGCAATTTCATGCTGGCGGCCGGCGCCGTCGGCCTGATCCTGATGACCGCGATCATCGGTTATCAGGTGTTCGGCCGATATGTTCTCCATTCCAGCCCGTCCTGGGCCGAGGAAGCCTCGCTCATCCTGATGATCTGGTACGTCTTCTTCGCCGCGGCGGCCGGGGTGCGCGAACGCTTCCACATCCGCATCACCGCGCTCGAAAACGCGGTGCCGGCGCATGTCCGCCGGCCGATGCGCTGGTTCGTGCACACGGTGGTCGCGCTTGCCGGCCTGTCGCTCGCGATCTGGGGCACCGAACTCGTATGCCTGACCTGGGAGCACGAAATCCCGACGCTCGGCCTGTCACGCGGCGTCGCCTATCTGCCGCTGCCGCTGTCGGGCGTGTTGATGATCCTGTTTTCCATCGAACATTTGCTGCGCGGCGATCCCGCTGGCGACGAAGACGAAGCGAGCGTGGACTGACCCATGGCATTGACGATCCTCATCGCGACCCTGCTCATCCTGCTTGCGCTGGGCGTGCCGGTCGCCTTCGCGCTGATGGGCGCATCACTCGCGACCTTCGCCTGGCTCGACATCCCGATGGTGGTCGCGATGCAGCGTATGGCGTCGGGCATCAGCGTCTTCACGCTCATGGCGATTCCCTTCTTCATCTTCGCCGGCGACCTGATGTACCGCGCCGGCATCGCCCGGCGGCTGATGCAGGTGGCGGAAGCCGTATTCGGCCGCGCGCGCGGCGGGCTGGGCCAGGTCGATGTCGGCGCCTCGATGCTGTTCGGCGCGGTATCGGGATCGGCGATCGCCAGTGCCTCCGCCATGGGTTCGACGCTCGTGCCGCTGATGAAGGAAAAGGGCTATGACGCCGATTACGCCGTCAACGTCACGGTGACGGCGGCAATCGTCGGCCTGCTGATCCCGCCGTCGCACAATATGATCATCTATGCCGCCGCATCTGGCACGGGCGTGTCGATCGGCGCGCTGTTCCTCGCCGGCATCGTGCCGGGCGTGCTGACCGGCGCGCTGCTGATGGTCGTCGCCTGGATCGTCGCGGTGAAGCGCGACTATCCGGCCGGCGTGTTTCCCGGCTGGCGGCCGTTCATGGTCGCCTTCTTCGGCGCGATCCCCGGTATGCTGACCGCCGTGATCATCATGGGCGGAATCCTTAGCGGTATCTTCACCGCCACCGAAAGCTCCGCGATCGCCGTGATCTACACGATCCTGATCGGCGTCTTCGGCTATCGCACATTGGGCCTGAAGGACTTTTTCGGCGCCGCGATGCAATCGGTGCGGACAACGGCGATGGTGCTTCTCATCATCAGCGCCGCCACCGCGTTCGGCTATGCGCTCGCCATCCTCGAAGTGCCGAAGGAACTGTCGCAGGTGATGACGTCGATCTCCGACAATCCGCTGATCATCCTTCTCATGATCAACGTCATGCTGCTCGTGCTCGGCACGTTCATGGACATGGCGCCGCTGATCGTCATCACCACGCCCATCTTCCTGCCGGTCGTCGCCCCGCTGGGCATCGACCCCGTGCATTTCGGGATCATCCTGATGCTGAACCTGGGCATCGGCCTGGTGACTCCGCCGGTGGGATCGGTGCTGTTCGTCGGATCGGCGGTGGGCAAGATCCCCGTCGAACGCGCAGTCAGGACGATATGGCCCTTCTACGGCGCCCTCGTCGTTGCACTGGGCTTCGTTACCTATGTCCCCTGGCTGTCGATGGCGCTGCCGCATTATTTCGGGGATTGATAGCGATTCTGACGCTCTTTCCGCTGCGTTCCTGCAAGCCGGTGCCCAGCGCATGACCTGCGGTGCCCACAGGTGCGGCGGGTCGGAATCCGTGCGGCCGCGCGGTCCTTCGATGCACGACGCCGATGCCAGCGGCGCGCACCCGCTTTCCGGTGGCGCGTGGCATAGACGCCGCCGCCCGATCGCGGCGATCGCACCGCGATGGATAAGATCGTTCCGCAAGCCGTTTCCGCAACGTGAGCCTTTCCGTTTCTCCCCCTCGTACCGGCCGCCGCTCCGCGACCGAGCCGCCATATAGACGACCACAGACCGATCAGGCACATGCCGGGCCGTTCGCGCAGCGCTTGTTCAATCGCCGCTCGTTCGCCCTGTTCACCCGCAATGCCGTCGCCTCCGTCATTGCGTTCGTGCTGGATCTGGCGGCACTGTGGCTGATGGTCGACGGCCTGGGCTGGAACCGGATGGCAGCGGCCGCCTTCGCCTTTTTCTGCGCCAATTCGCTGCATTATGCCCTGGCCCGCATCTGCGTGTTTCCGGGCAGTGAGCGCGATCTCTGGCTCGGCTATATCTATTTCGTCGTCAATGGCTGCATCGGCCTGATCGCGATCCTGTCGCTATTCTGGTTGCTGTCGGGGCCGGCCGGAATCCCGTACCTGCTTGCCCGCATCGCAGCGTCCCTGTGCGGCGGCACCTTGGTGTTCCTGCTGAACGCAACGGGAAATTTCCGGCAATTATAGACGCGTTGCCGATGCCGCGCGGAACCGGCCATGCCGGGCGGGCGTAGGGCTGACGACGAAGCGGCAAGACGGAGATGTGCAATGCCGGCCCTGGCGACGCTGTGCGGCGCGGTTCTGATCGCGATCACGCTGGCCGACATCTTCGCCACCGTGCTGATGGCGCGCGCCAATATCAACCTGCTGTCCTCGCGCCTGATCCGGGCATGCTGGCCGATATTCCGCGCCGTGGACCAGGCGCTGCACCTGCGCGGCCGAGTCATGCTTTTCGCCGGTCCCGCCCTGCTGATGGGAATCGCGGCGATCTGGGCGATCCTGCTGACGATCGGCTTTGCGCTCGTCTATCTGCCCATGCTCGGCGACGGAATTACCGCGTCCTCTGGCAGTACCGGGACCGATTTCATCACCGCCGTCTATTTCAGCGGCTACAACTTCGCCACGCTGGGACTGGGCGATCTGGTGCCCGGCAAGCCGATCGCGCGATTGCTGACGATCATCGAGGCCGCGGCCGGCTTCAGCATCGTCACGCTGGTTCTCAGCTACACTCTCAATATCTACGGCGCCGTGAACGCGCGAGACAGCTTCGCCCTTTCGCTTCACGGCGGCACGGGCGGCACGGGGCGGATCGCCGATGCACTGGCCGGATTGTTCCCGACCGGCAGCGCCGACCCGACCGCCAGCAACTCGCTCGAAAGCCTCGGCGACCGGCTGTTTTCGTTGATCCAGCTTCAACATGCCTATCCGATCGCGCGCTATTACCGGCGGCGCCGGCCCGAACTTTCCAGCGCCTGGATCGCCTTCCACGCGCTCGACCTCACGACATTGGCAGACGCGCTGCTGGACCCGGACCGCAATGCCCAATTGCTCCGGTCACGCGGCTTCGTGAGCCTGCGCGATGCCGCACGGCATTTCATCGACGAGTGCCGCCGAACCGCTCCCTCGCACGACGAAAGCGTAAAGCCGCAAGCGCGGGCCAACGCCGATTGGCGCGAACATCTTGGCGAGGTGCATTCCGCGCTGGCGGACCGGGGTGTGGCCCTGCGCGGCATGGACCGGGCGTGGGAGATCTATCGACGGGAGCGCAGCCGCTGGGACAGCGACGTCAGCCAACTCGCACACCATATGGGATATGAATATCGCATGGTTGCGGAATGCTGACGAACCGGCCGTCAGGCGCCGCCACCGTGGCGCGGATGCGTAACGCCGCAACGCCAGCAGCGAGGCCGGGCGGTTTGCCGCATTGTGTCTTCCACTGCGGCATCGGCCTTGCGCCCGGCCGACCGATATGGTCGAACATATGCTCACTATGCCGGACGATGGCAGGCGAGATCGCCACCCGGCGTCTTCGGGAGACATGGTTTGGAAGAAGCCCCCAGCCCGCCGGAGCGCAACGACATCGATCCCGTCGTATTCGCATGTTCGTTCGGCTTCGTTCTGATTTTCTGCATTACCGGCGCGCTGGCCCCCGATGCCGTCAACCGCATTTCCAGCGGGGCGCTGGACTGGGTGATGCAGAATCTGGGTTGGGTCTTCATCCTTGCCGCCACCGGATTCCTGATATTCCTGCTCGTCCTCGCCCTCGGCCCCTGGGGCCGCATCCCGCTCGGCCAGCCGGACGAGGAACCGGAATTCTCCACCGCGTCCTGGGTGGCGATGATGTTCAGCGCCGGCATGGGCATCGGCCTGATGTTCTACGGCGTGTACGAACCGGTATCCCATTTCACCAATCCCCCGCCGGGCTGGGGAGTCGATGCCGGCACGGCGGATGCCGGGCGGTTGTCGATGGCCTACACCTTGTTCCATTGGGGGCTGCATCCCTGGGCGATCTATGGCCTGTTCGCCCTCGCCCTTGCCTACTCCACCTTCCGCAAGGGGCGCGGCAACCTGATCAGCGGGCCGTTCCAGGCCCTGCTGGGCCAGGACCGGATCGAACGGCGCGGCTGGGGCAGGCCCATCGACATCTGGGCGATCGTGGCGACGAAATTCGGCGGCGCCACTTCGCTCGGTCTCGGCGCGCTCCAGATCGCGGGCGGATTGGGCCTCTACCTCGGCTGGAGCCAGCACGTCTCCGTCGAAGGCACCGGCGGCGGCAATGTCGGTCTGGCCATGGTGATCATCGTGATATTGTCGATCTTCGCCATCATCTCGGCGCTGAGCGGCGTCGATCGCGGCATCAAATGGCTCTCCAACGGCAACATGATCCTGGCCGGGCTCCTGCTGCTGTTCGTGCTGGTGTTCGGTTCCACCGTGTTCCTGTTCGACCTCATCCCGTCGTCGCTCGGCGCCTATCTCAACGATTTCGTGGCGATGAGCTTCCACTCCGCGGCCTTCGGCGGCGAGGACTGGATGTCGAACTGGACGATCTTCTTCTGGGCCTGGTGGATCTCCTGGACCCCGTTCGTTTCCACCTTCATCGCCCGCATCTCGCGCGGACGCACAATCCGCGAATTCGTTTTCGGCGTGCTGGTCATTCCCACCCTCGTCTCCACGCTCTGGTTCGTGGTGTTCGGCGGCGCGGGCATCGACCTGCAGGCCAGCGGCGTGGTCGACATCGCCGCGGCCGGTGCGCCGGAAAACGCCTTCTTCGCCGCGCTGCAGGGCTTCCCCTATCCGATCGTCACCGGCGCGGTCGTGATGGCGCTGACCGCGATCTTCTGGGTAAGCGGCGCGGATGCGAGCGCGATCGTGCTGGCGACGCTGTCGTCACGCGGCGCGATCAGCCCCAAACGCTGGCTGATCGCCCTCTGGGCTGTGGCCAGCGCGGCCGTGGCGGCCGTGTTGCTGCTGGTCGGCGGCCTCGCGGCGCTGCAGACCTTCACGATCCTGGTCGCCTGCCCCTTCGTCTTCGTGATGATGCTCCTGTGCTGGGCGCTGTTCCAGGATCTGTGCGCCGATCCCGGCCTTATCGAACACGAACAGGCCGAACGCGTACGCTGAAATCCCGTTGCCGGTGCGGATGGGTGCCGGGCGACGGGTTCGCCATCCGACTGATCGCCGCAAGGCGATAAAAGGGGGGGCGTCAGGCCCGTATGCGCGCCTGGCGTACCGCCCGAATCCGGCCGATCACCTCGGACATCAGGAGATCTCCGGGCCGGGCATGGCGCACCGCGTCGCGTCCCGCCGGCGTCGCCAGCGCGCGGCGGAGCGGCATCGCGCCGGATCGCACCGCCTCGCGACAGGTTCGCCACCAGAGTTGCGAAATGTCGTGATCCACGGCCATCCGCGCCGCATCGTCGAGCGCCTTTGCGGCGAAGAATTGTCGCCGCAACGCGGCCACGGCGGTAAACAGCCGCTCCAGGGTCGCTGCATCGCGAACCGGCTCGCGCGCCATCAGGTGGCGGATGAACAACCCGATCGCGTCGGCGTCGTGGCGGCCGAACAGGCGGTCCTGCGCCTCCGCCAGCACCATACTCGCCGTTTCCAGCATCCGGCCGGCAAATCGTTTGGACAATCCGCCCGCATGGGAACGATAGCATACCAGCGGCAGATCGATCTCGGCGATCCGCCCGAAGGAGCGCAGGCGGTGATAGAGGTCGAAATCCTCGACATAGAGGCGATCGCACCGCTCGAACACGTCCAGCCGCCGCGCCGCATCCGCGCGGAACATCACCGACGACCAGACCAGCGGATTGCGCGTCAGCATCATCCAGTCGATCTGGTCGGGCGTCATGCCGTGAACGCGTGGCGATGGCCGCACCATCCCGTCGACCAGCAGCTCGGCATGGCTGGCGACCAGGACGAAGTCCGGATTTGCGTCGAGAAAGGCCGCCTGTCGCGCCAGCCGGTCGGGCCGGCAGACATCGTCATGGTCCAGCCCGGCGACATAGCGGCCGCGAACGGCGGCGAACGCCCGATTGCGCGCGGCGACGGGGCCGCCATTTTCGGGCGCCACGATCAGCCGGACGCGCGGATCGCCATAGCCGCGCACCAGGGCCGCCGTCTCGTCGCCGGAACAATCGTCGACGATCACGACCTCGAAATCGGAAAATGTCTGGGCGTACAGGCTGTCGAGCGTCTCCGCGATCAGCGGGGCGCCCCTATAGGCTGCGATCAGGACGCTGACCGTCGGCGCGACCATGCCTAGGCCGCCGCGGCGTTCGACCGCCGGGCCAGCACCTGATCCACGACCAGCCGGCCGACATCGTTCTGCCACAGCCACAGGCCGTTGGCCTTGCCGGTGAAGCTGGGCTCCCCGCCCAGCGCGCCTTCGGGAACGAAGCCCGCGGCCAGTCCGATGCCGAACGCGCCGGGAATGGCCGCTCCCGAAGCATCCATGACGCGGCATTGCTGATCGACCATGCGCGGTCGCCCCGCCGCATGCGCCGCCAATGCGATCGCGCGGCCATCGGCGCCGAACAGCGGCAGCGCGCGCGGGCGATAGCCCAGCGCCGCGATCACCAGATCCGCCTGCTCGACGATCCGCCGCGCCGCCCGGTCCTTCACCGCGACATGGTGCAGCGCGACCCTGGGATCGGGCACGCGGCCGCCGATGCCCAACATGCGCAGCACCAATTCGCGTGCCTCCAGCCGGAACCCCGCCAACCGGTAAACGAAGCCGCTGACAGGACAGATGTCGTCCGGTCCGAAATCGGTGAAGCCGTCGGCGCGCGCGGCCTCGACCGAAGGATAGAAGGGGCGCAGCGGCTGTCGGTGCAGCAGCGTCACGGCACCGGCGCCGAGCGGCAGGGCCGGTTGGGCCTTCAACAACAGCGTGACCGCCGCCAACGCACTGGTGGACGCGCCGATCACCGCGATCCGGGGCGCCCGCAGACCGGCCAGTCGCTCGCGCAGGTCGTCGACACCGCCCAGTCGCAGAACGGGATCGCTCGCCACCAGCCTGTCCCCCGCCAGTTCGTGCAGCGGCATGTCGTCGATGCGCGCCTTGCGGATGCTGTCCGCGCACTGGTAGCCGCCGGTGGCGAGAACGATGTTGTCGCTGCGCCAGCACCGCTCGGCGCCGGTGGTGCGGTCGCGCAGCGTCGTGACCCAGCCGCCATCGGCCAGCCGCCTGGTCCCGATTGCTTCCAGCCCGGTCTCCACCGCCCCGCCGTGTCGGCGGGCGAGCGATGTCAGTTCGCGGGCCAGCCCTTCCAGAAAGGGACGGGTCCTGGCGAGGGGCACGCCCAGCGCGCCGGAGAAGCGCGCGATGTCGAGCCCGGCGGGATGGTCGACGAGCGCGGCGAGTTCGGGATAGCGGCTGTCTTTCGCCGCCGACAGAAACGTCTCCGCCGTGCTGTCGGACGTAATGGCATAATTGCCCAGATTGCCGCTGCCCGGTCGGTCGCCGGCATCCGCGATCGCCAGTCCGGATGCGAACTCTTCCAGCCGGCCCGCCTTCGCCGCCGCCGTCAGCACCGCCATGCCGGCGGGGCCGCCGCCGATCATCACCGTTTCGAAACGCTGCTTCGCCGGATCGGCCGCCTGCGCCATGACGCGGCTCGGCCGCGCCGTGGTCTCGCAGGCGTCGAGCAGCGCGTCGCAGACACGGTCGACATCGGGAATGGCCATCGCTTCGTGCAGCGGCAGGTTGACGATGCGCCGGCCGATGGCATCGGCCACCGGCGTCGGTTCGCTGATCGCGGTCCGGCGGAAATGCGGTTGCTGCGCGCAATGCGGCGCGAAGTAATGCGCAGCGCCGATTCCGGCCTGATCCAGCAGGCGCAGGATATCGTCGCGCTGCACCGCCAGCGCTTCGGGCAGCAGCAGCGACTGGAACTGGGCCATCGGCCGGCGGCCGAGCGGCCGCTGCCGATCGAATGCGGCGCCGAGACGCGCGCCATAACGTGCAGCAAGCGCCGCGCGATGCTCGCCCACCGCGTCGATCCCGGCCAGCTTGGCGTGCGCCATCAGTGCGATCACCTCCGGCAGCTTGGCGTTCAGTCCGGGCAGGGTCGCGCACCGCGGACGGGTGAAGCCGAAATTCACCATGTCGCGCAATTCGTCGATGCGCCCCACATCGCCCGAATAGATCAGCCCGCCTTCGGCCGTGGCGAACGGCTTGGTCGCGTGCATGGAAAACACGGTGGCGAACGGCATTCCGGTGCCGATGCCATGCCCGTCGCAGTCCAGCCCGCCCAGCGACGCCGCGGCATCGACGACGACGGCGACGCCGTGATCCTGTTGCAGGCGGCGATAGCGCGCCAGATCAATGCCGTTGCCGAAGGTGGCATAGGGCACGACGACCGCGATCCGATCGCCGTGGGCGGCGAGTGCGGCCTCTTCGGCGGCGGCCGCGGCGGACCAGTCGTCGGGGTCGCTGTCGACGAACAGCGGCGTCAGTCCCGCCCATTGCGCCGCCTGCGCGGTCGCGGCGAAAGTGAAGGCAGGCATCATCGCGAACCGTTCGCCACGCCAGTCCCGGCCCGCCGCCTGGCGGATCGCGAGCATCAGCCCCAGCGTCGCGTTGGCGACGGCGAGGCCGGCGCCCCTGCCGTCGAACAAGCGGGAGACGACCTCCTCCTCGAACCCGCGCACCAGGGGCCCCGCGTTGGAATAGATACCGCGCGCCTCCATCGCCGCCAGTCGCTCGGCGAGCGAACTGAGCGGCACCGGGCGCGGCGCGATCAAGGGAATGGTCGGCGACATGGACGTTGGTCTGCTCCCGTAACCTTTGGCTGCATCGCCGGAGAGGTGCACCGTTCCTGCCATCATCACGGTTACAAAAAGTAAATCGCTCGCCGCTTTACGCTGGCGCAATCCGCGCACCTGCGGCTAGGCGGCAGGCATGATCCCGGTGAGTGCCAAGCGCGGTCGTGTCGGCAAAGGACGCCTGATCCTGTTCGCGTCCGGCGATTTCGGCTGCAACCTCTACTGGCAGAGCCTGATCTTCTATGTCTTCTTCTTCTATACGGAGGCGCTGGGCCTGCCGGCCGGCGTCGCCGGACTGGTCTATATGGCGGGATCCTTCTGGGACGGGCTGGCCGACCTGATCGTCGGCCTCCGGGCGCAGCGCCTGTCGGAACATGACAGCTATCGACGCTATGTCGGCTGGGGAGCGGTTCCGCTCGGCTGCGCCTTCGTCCTGCTCTATGCAGCGCCCGACCTGTCGCTTTCGTTGCTGGTCGGACTGGCGTTCGTCACCCATCTGGCGTTCCGGACGCTCTATGCGCTGGTCAACATCCCCTATTCGGCGATGACGACGCGGATCAGCGACGACAGCCGCGACCGCGCGACCATTTCCGGCCTGCGGATGCTGTTCGGCACCGCCGCGGCGATCGCCGTGGCCCTGGCGACGCCGCGCATCGGGCGGATCGTCGGCGGCGACGCCGAAAGCGCGGCCGGTTTCCTGGCGACCGCGATCCTTTTCGCGCTCGTCGCCACCGTGATCCTGATCCTGGTGGCCACCGGCGTACCGGAACGAACCGCGCCGCGCACGACGGCCCGGCACCCGCTGCGCGACTGCGCCCGCGTCCTGGCGGCGAACCGCGCCTTCGTCACGCTCAATCTCGCGATGGCGGCGGTCGTGATCGGCGTCACCGTGCTGACCAAATCGATCCTCTATTATTTCACCTACGTGCTGGGCGACGCCGGGGGCGGATCGACGGCGCTCGCCCTGATGGGGTTTGCCGGCGCCGTGTTCGTACCGCTCTGGATGGCTGTCTCCAGACGGCTGGGCAGCCGCGGGGTCTGGTTCGCAAGCGCGGGGCTGGCGATCGTCGTGCTCGGCCTGTTCGCGGTCCTGCGCCCGCGCGACCCGATTGTCGTGCAGGCGCTGCTGATCGCGATGCAGGCACCCGTCATCGGCGTCAATTTCGCCTTCTGGGCGCTCCTGCCCGACACGGTCGAACTGGGCGAGCATCGATCCGGCATTCGGGTGGAGGCGATGTCCTACGGCGTCGCCGCCTTGTCACAGAAGCTGTCGCTGGGCCTGGCCGCCGGGCTGATGGGATTGATCTATACGACGATCGGCTATGTCCCCCATGCCGAACAGACGCCGCTCGCCATGGCCGGCATGCGGTGGACCATGCTGCTGCTGCCGGCTGCAGGGTTCCTTCTGTCCGTCCTCGTGATGCTCGCCAATCCGCTGCGTCGCGGCACGCATGATGCCGTGGTCGCGGAGCTGGCCGCCGGACGTAACCCGGCCGCCTGGCGCGAGATCGGTCGTTCCGGATGAGCGAAACGTCCCGCGAAGACGGTGAACCGGCCGTACCAACTCGCGGAGAACCGCAAAGGTCGCACCTCAACGCGCGCGGGTGCGCGGGTGCGCGCGCGGGGAGTATAACCGATATCAAAGAGCAGTGCCGGTGGTGGCATAGACCGGCGGGTGTAGGAAAATGGTTTTCGGCGCGGTGTGGGTGTCGCGGGAGACATGGGTTCCTGCCTGCGCAGGAACGACGGGTGGGATTGGGAAGGTGCCCGTCCATCTCCCCCCTTTCGAGGGAAGGGGTCAAGGGGTGGGTTCAGCGAAGGCGGGGCTCGATGCCCCGGCTTTGCTTCGGCTGGCGTTGAAGCTCGCTGCGCTCGCACCCACCCCTCGCCCCCTTCCTTGAAAGGGAGGGGGGAAGAAGAGCGGCGAGCACGCGTCAGGGTGTAGGGCCGGTCAGCCGCGCACCAGCTCGAATTCGCCGGATACGCCCTCCGCTTCGGACGACGGCGCGATCCAGACATCGAACATGCCGGGTTCGACCGTCGGCTCCATGTCCTGACCGATGAAGGTCAGATCCTGCCGCCGCAACGTGAAGGTCACCGTCTTCGTCTCGCCCGGCGCGAGGGCGACCCGCTTGAAGCCCTTCAGTTCGCGCACGGGCCGCGTGATGGTGGCCGCGCGGTCGTGGATATAGAGTTGCGCCACCTCTTCGCAGCGGCGCTGCCCGTGGTTGCTCAGCGTCGCGCGCACCGTCAGCGTGCCGTCCCAGCCCATCTTCGCGCTGTCGAGCGCAAGGCCGGAATAGACCACCTTTCCGTACGTCAGGCCATGGCCGAACGGAAAGCGGGCGCTGTTCGAAATCCCGCGATAATGCGCCTTGTACGGCTGCAACGGCCCGTCCGGGTTGGGCCTGCCGGTCGATTTGTGCGCATAATGATAGGGTTCCTGCCCCGATACCTGCGGAAAGCTGACGGGCAGGCGCGCCGAGGGCCCCTCGTCGCCGAACAGGATGTCGGCGGTCGCCGGGCCGGTCTCGGTTCCCAGGAACCAGGTGACGAGGATGGCGGGCGCATCGAGCACCGCACCCTCCAGCGCCAGCGCGCGGCCATTCTTCAGGACGACGACAACCGGCTTGCCGGTGGCGGCGACGGCTTCGGCCAGACGCTGCTGCGGTTCGGGCAGGACCACGGCCGCGCGCGACTGCGCCTCGCCCGACATGCCGGTATTCTCGCCGATGGCCAGCACGACCACGTCCGCCGCCCGCGCGGCGGCAACGGCGGCGTCGATGCCGCCGTCCACCGCTTCCTCGACACCCGACCCTTGCGTTACCGTCACCATGTCCGGGTCGGCCACCGCCTGCCGCACGCCGGTGGCGAGATCGACCGCCTGGCTATCGGCGCCATAGATCACCCACGGCCCCACCAGATCGTGCTGCCCGGCGGCGAAGGGGCCGATCAGCGCGATACGCCTGCCCGATTTGGGCAGCGGCAGGAGGTCGCCCTCATTCTTCAGCATGACGATCGACCGGCGCCCGGATTCGCGCGCCAGCGCCCGGTTCTTCGGCGTCAGCACCCGCTGCTTTTCACGGGCCGGCGCGATGCGGCGGAACGGATCGGCGAACAGGCCGAGCTTCGCCTTCACGGCAAGCACCCGGCGGACCGCCTGGTCGAGGCGCGCCATCGGCACCTCGCCCGATTCCACGAGATCGGGCAGATGCTGGATATACAGGCCGCTCTGCATGCTCATGTCGACACCGGCGAGGAAGGCGAGCTTGGTCGCCTCCCGACCGTCGGCGGCGAAGCCGTGCGCGACCAGTTCCTGATCGCCGGTATAGTCCGACACGACGAGGCCGGGGAAATCCCATTCCTCGCGCAGCACCTCCTGCAACAGCCATTCATTGGCGGTCGCCGGCACGCCGGAGAGTTCATTGAACGCCGCCATGGTCGACAGCGACCCTGCGTCGAACGCGGCCTCGAACGGCGGGAAATAGACTTCGCGCAACACGCGTTCCGAAACATTGACGGTGTTGTAGTCCAGCCCCGCCTCGGCCGCGCCATAGGCCGCGAAATGCTTCGCGCAGGAAAGAACGGCATCGTCGCTGGTCAGGTCGTCGCCCTGGAAACCCTTCACGCGCGCCGCCGCCATGCGCATGCCCAGCAGCACGTCCTCGCCGGCCCCTTCGACGCCGCGGCCCCAGCGGGCGTCGCGCGCGATGTCGACCATCGGGGCGAAGGTCCAGTCGATGCCGGCGGCGGACGCTTCCTCCGCCGCCGCGCGTGCCGTGCGCCGCGCGAGTTCGGTGTCGAAGCTCGCGGCCTCGCCCAGCGGGACGGGAAAGATCGTGCGAAATCCGTGAATGACATCGGCGGCGAAGATCAGCGGGACGGGCAGCCGCGCCTCGCGCATGGCGGCCATCTGCATCCGCTTGGCCATTTCCGCGCCGTTGCCGTTGAAGACGCCGGTCAGCCGTCCCTGCCGCACCTGTTCCAACTGGTCCTCGAAGCTGCCGCCCTCGCCCGGCGGATTGAGCGCGGTGGCGGTGCCGCCCGCCCAGGCCGCGGCCATGATCGTGAGCTGGCCCGCCTTTTCCGTCACCGTCATCCGGCCGATCAGCGCTTCGGCCTCGTCCGGAAGCGCCAGCCCTTCCTTCACGACCGAACGCACCAACGCCCGCGCCGGGCTGCTCGCCCAGGCGGCGACGATCCCCGCTCCCATGAGTGCTGCACGGCGCGAAATACGCGGCTGGGCCATCGGCTACCCTCCCTGAAGTGAAATAAAGTCGCCGACGCCTAGCAGCGCCATTGACGAGAATCATGCTCTTGCGAGCGACTGTACGATCATGTAACCGGTTACATCAAGGGCGCGGACATGGTTCGGCGCGACACCGAAATCCGCAGCAAGAACGCGGCTCACGCGTCCGAATCAGTTGGAGGATCCAAAAGGGCATGGCGCACGCCACCATCCGGGATGTCGCACGCAGGGCCAACGTATCCGTCGCCTCCGTTTCGCGTGCGCTGAACGGTCACGACAATGTCCGCCCGGAACTGCGCGAAAAGGTGAAGGTCGCCGCGCGGGAGCTGGGCTATGTCCCGCATGCCGGAGCGCGCAGCCTGTCGCTGGCGCGTGCCCATGCGATCGGCGTGATGCTTCCCGACCTGCACGGCGAATTCTTCTCCGAAGTCGTGCGCGGCATGGACCGGGCCGCGTCGGCGCGGGGCCTGCAACTGCTGCTGTCCAACATGCACGCCGATCCCGAACAGGCGGTCGACGCCGTGCGCACCATGCGCGGCCGCGTCGACGGGCTGGTCATCATGGCGCCCGATATCGACACCGCAACGTTGATCGAGCAGCTTTCCCCGTCCCTGCCCGCGATTCTGATCAACAGCCGCAGCGACACGCCCGATCGCCCGCGAATCCGGGTGGACAACGAAGCCGGCGCCGAGGCGATGGTCGATCACCTGGTCGATACCGGATACCGCCATATCGTCCACATCGCCGGCGCCGCCTGCAACGCCGAAGCAGCCGACCGCGAACAGGGCTATCGCCGCGCGATGCGGCGGCACGATCTGGAACCGCGCGTGATCGCGGGCGATTTCACCGAAGAGGGCGGCGCAAAGGCCGCTGAGGCGCTGCTCGCCGACCGGCGCGGCGCGGACGCGGTCTTCGCCGCCAACGACATGATGGCGATCGGCGCGCTGGTTGCGCTGCGCGATGCCGGCATCGCCGTCGGACGGGAGATCGGCATCGCCGGTTTCGACGACATTCCGCTGGCCCGGCTGATTTCGCCGGGGCTGACCACGATGCGGGTCAACATCGCCGATATCGGCGCCAGCGCGCTCAATCGCATCGCCGCCATCGTCGACGGCGACGACGATACCGACAGCGAGTTCCGGCATCCGGAACTCGTGGTCCGTGCATCCACAAGCAGACGGGCGGAACAATAACCGCCCGCAAAAACCGTGTTCCAGGAGGAAGAAATGCGTACGATTACTTCTACATTCGGGCCGATGCCCCACCGCAGGCGCGGCGCAATACGGTTGGCGGCTGCCCTGATGATGGGCAGTGCGATGGGTGCCATCGCAGCGGTCCCCGCCCACGCCCAGTCGAGCCAGGCGTCGATCCGCGGCACGATCACCGATGCCGGTCAGGCCGTTTCCAACAGCCGTATTACGCTGATCAACGTCAACACGGGCTATCGCCGCGAAGGGACCACCAGCACCGACGGCAGCTATAATTTCAGCGCGATCGGGCCGGGCACCTACAGGTTGGAAATCACGACGGCGAACGGTGTTCGCTCGACGGACAATTTCACCCTCAACGTGTCGCAGACCGCACAGTTGGATCTGGACGTGGCCGCCGGCCAGGCGACCGACGTAACCGGTCAGGAACCCGCCAACGGCGCGGAGCCGGGCACGGAAATCACGGCCGGCGGGACCGAAGGCGGCGCCGGCGACATCATCGTGACCGGCAACAGGCTTCAGACGCTCGAAGGCGGCGAAGTCGGCGTCACGATCACGCAGCGCCTGATCGAGCAACTGCCGCAGGTGAACCGCAATTTCCTGGCCTTCGCCGATCTGGCGCCCGGCGTGCAGTTCCAGACCGGCGCGAACGGCAATTCGAGCATTCGCGGTGGCGCGCAGCAGTCCAATTCGGTGAACGTGTTCATCGACGGCGTCAGCCAGAAGGACTTCGTGCTCAAGAACGGCATCACCGGCCAGGATTCGAGCCAGGGCAACCCGTTCCCGCAGCTCGCCATCGGCGAGTACCGGGTGCTCAGCTCGAACTACAAGGCGGAGTTCGATCAGGTCAGTTCGGTTGCGATTACAGCGTCGACCAAGTCGGGCACGAACGAGTTCCACGGCGAAGGCTTCTTCGACTTCACCAATCAGGATCTGCGCGCGAAGCGTCCGACCGAAAAGTTCAACGGAACCGACAAGGTCGAAACGCAGGACATGCAGTTCGGCGGCGCATTGGGCGGGCCGATCATCAAGGACGTGATGCACTTCTTCGTATCCTACGAAGGAAAGCGCCAGCAGCAGCCGGTCGACATCCGGCCGGACAATGATGCGCCGATCAGCAGCCTGCCGTCCGAATATCAGGATTATTTCGGTTCAACCAACCGGGACTTCAACGAAGACCTGTACTTCGGCAAGATCGACATCGTGCCGACCGATTCAGATCTGATCGAGGTTACCGCGAAATACCGCAACGAAACCGGTCAGAACCTGAATACCGGTCCCGCCGCTTCGGAAACGCGGACCAATGTCGATACGGAGGAACTGCGCGTAGCCGGTCGGTGGCAGCATAGCACCGACAACTGGGTCAACGAACTGCGCGTCTCCTATCAGGACGTGAAGTGGGCGCCGCAGCCGACGATGTTCTCCAACGGCTATCGATTCCAGCAGATCGACCAGAATGGCGACAACTATAACCGGTTCGCGCTGCTGCAGTTCGGCGGCAGCCCGAATTATCAGAACAAGGGCCAGAAGGGCTGGACCGCGCAGGAAGACTTCACCTGGACCGGCTTTGATCGCCACACGATCAAGACCGGGGTGAAGGCATCGTGGATTAAGCTCAACACGCAGGAATTGAATTTCTTCAACCCCCTGTACAGCTACAACTCGATCTATCCGGGGCTGAGCGGCTTCAACGATTCCGTTCCGTATCAGGTCGAATTCGGCGCAGCCACGGGCATCGGCGATACCCGGGTCAAGTCGAACAATTTCCAGTTCGGCGCCTATATTCAGGACGACTGGGAAGTGACCGACCGCCTGACGCTGAACCTCGGCCTGCGCTGGGATTTCGAGCGCAACCCGGCATATCTCGACTTCGCAACCCCGGCGGACGCCGTCGCGGCGGTTTCGCCGGAAAACTATCCGAACCTCGTGAACGCAAGTTACAACATCAACGATTTCATATCGACCGGGGATGAGCGCGAAACGTTCATGAACGCGTTCCAGCCTCGCGTCGGGTTCAGCTACGATGTCGACGGGACCGGCACCTACACCATCTTCGGCGGCTATGGCCGGTCGTACGACCGCAACCAGTTCGACTTCCTGCAACTCGAACGCAGCGGAGGCGCCTTCCCGCGGCGCACGTTCCGCTTCTTCAGCGATGACCCGCTGAGCGATTGCACCCCGGCCGAGGCAAGCTCCACCTGTCTGGCATGGGACCCGGTCTATCTGACCGAAGACGGCCGGCAGCAGTTGCTTGCCGGTACGGAGAATAACGGCGGCGGTCGCGAGCTTCGGTTCATCGACAACGATCTCAAGAACCCGTATTCCGACCAGTTCAGCCTCGGGCTGCGAACGTCGTTCGACCCGATCCAGATCGAGGTCGGTTATATGCGGATCGTGGGCAAGGATGGCTTCACCTACATCCTCGGCAACCGGTCGCCGGATGGCGAGTTCTTCACGCCCGATCCCAATTCGGGCGCGATCAGTTCCCCGTTCCGTTTCTCGCCCACGGGCTATGGCAGCATCCTGCTCGGCGTGAACGGTCTGGAGACCCATTCGGATTCCGGCTATCTGAAGTTCACGAAGAACTACACGCCGTCGTCGCCGTGGAGCTTCAACGCCACCTACACCTATACCGAGGCCGAGGATAATGGCGGCAGCACCTACTCGTTCGACTACGAATATCCGGAGGATTATCCCTTCACGCGCACGCTCGGCGTTCCGAAGCACCGCTTCGTCGCGGCCGGCAGCGTCGACCTGCCGCTCGACTTCAGCTTTTCGGGCCGCCTGACAGTCGAATCGCCGACCTATGTCCGTGGCGTGATCAGCAGCGCGGACCCGTTCCAGCGGGTCATCGTCGACAAGGAAGCCGAGGGCAATGGCGACCGCTGGGGCAAGCGGCAGGTGGACATCGCGCTCACCAAGTACGTGCCCATTCACCTCATCAACGACGAGAGCCGACTGCGCTTCCGCGTGGACATCATCAATCTGTTCAACGATCGGAACTATGTCGATTACAACGGTAGCCCCACCGATGATACGCGCACGGATGCTTCGCCGACGGTGTTCGGCGAACGCTTCGGCTACAATATCGGCGGCAATCCGCCGCGCACGATCAAGCTGACGGCTGGTTTCAGCTTCTGATTCCTCCCCGAACTGGGCGGAGCGCTTCCCCTGGCGCTCCGCCCTTTTTCTTTGTCCAAGCGAGATCCAACATGAATATCAATCGCCGCACCCTTCTCGCCACCACGGCACTGCTGGCCGGCGGCACCGCCTGCGCCGCATGTGCGCCGATGGCCGCGACGGCCCCCGGCGCCGCGTCCGCTGCCACCGGCCTGTTCGACGATATCGCCCAGCGCACCTTTCGCTTCTTCTGGGATACGACGAACCCGAAGAACGGCCTGGCGCCCGACCGCTGGCCGTCGGCGCCCTTCGCAAGCATCGCCGCCACCGGCTTCGCGCTGACCGCCTATCCCATCGGCGTCGCCAATGGCTGGATCAGCCGCGCCCAGGCGCGCGAGCGCACGCTGGCGACCCTCACCTTCTTCCGCGACGCGCCTCAGGGCCCGGCCGAAACCGGCGTTGCGGGCCACAAGGGCTTCTTCTACCACTTTCTCGATCTCGAAACCGGCCTGCGCTACGGCAAGACCGAATTGTCGTCGGTCGATACCACGCTGCTGCTGGGCGGTATCCTGTTCGCCGGCCAATGGTTCGATCAGGACCATCCCGACGAGGCGCGCATCCGCGATCTCGCGCAGGCGATCTATGCCCGCGTCGAATGGCCGTTCCTCAAGAACGACAAGGGCGCCATCTCCATGGGCTGGCATCCGGAAAGCGGCATGATCCCGGCGGCCTGGGTCGGTTATAACGAGGGCATGCTGGTCAACATCCTGGCGCTTGGTGCGCCGCGCCATGCGATCGATCCGGGCCTGTGGGACGTCTGGTGCTCGGGCTATGACGACGATTGGCGCGGGTCGACGCCGGACACGCGCTACCTCGCCTTCGCCCCGCATTTCGGCCATCAGTACAGCCATGTCTGGGTCGATTTCCGTAACATCCAAGACAAGGCGATGCGCGGCGCCGGCCTCGATTATTTCGAGAACAGCCGCCGCGCGACCTATGCCCAGCGCGCCTATGCCATCGCCAATCCGATGGGATGGCAGTCCTATTCCCGCGACGTCTGGGGCCTGACGGCGTGTGACGGCCCCGGCGGCGGCACCCACGAATATCGCGGCGAGCAGCGCCAGTTCCGCACCTATTCGGCCCGCGGCCCCGTCAGCATGCCGGACGCCTTCGACGACGGCACGATCGCGCCGACCGCGGCCGTCGCCTCGCTGCCCTTCGCGCCGGAGATCGTCGAGCCTGCCGCGCGGGCGCTCCGTTCGTTTCAGAACGGCCGCATCTACGGCGAATACGGCTTCCTCGACGCCTTCAATCCCAGCTTCGTCTGGCCGGAGATGAAGGGTCCGCGCGGCACCGTCGATCCGCAGCTCGGCTGGGTCGACGACGATATGCTGGGCATCGACCAGGGACCGATCCTGGCCATGATCGCCAATCACCAGAGCGACTTCGTCTGGAAAACGATGCGGGACGTACCCGCCATCCGCACCGGGTTGCAGCGCGCCGGCTTCACCGGCGGCTGGCTGGACGCCTGATACCGCTCAGAGCCGCGCCAGCGCCTGCAACAACGCCGCGACATCGGCTTCGTCCTGATATGGGCCGAAGCCGATGCGCAGCACGTCGCCGCGCGCATCGGTGACGATGTCGCGCGCCGATAGCGCCTGCTGCCAGCGCTGCGCATCGGGCGACCGGAAGGCAAGGAAACGGGCACTTCCCTCCGCCGGCGGGTTGCACAATTCGGCACCGGCGAGCGGCGTGTCGCCCAACCCGCCCAGCAATTGCCGTTTCAATGCGTCGGCATGGGCCGCCATCGCCGCCATATCCAGCCCTTCGCGCGCCAGCATGTCGCGCACCGCGACGAAACGGTACAGCCCCGACGGATCGAACGTCGCGCCCATGAAGCGGCGGGCGTCGGGGGCGTAGCCCACGCTTCCCGGCGGGCTGGCGAGATCGTCGAACGCGGCATACCAGCCCGTCACCTCCGGCCGGGGGCCGAAACCGGGCGGCGCGTGCATCAGGCCGACCCCCTCGCCCGCCATGGCATATTTATAGCCGCCCGCCAGATAGAAGACCCGGTCGGCGACGGCGGAAAGGTCGGTCGGCACCGCCATGAAGCCGTGATAGCCGTCGATCACCACCCACGGCCCGTCCGGCCGCGCGATGGCGGCGAGGCGCTCGATGCCCGGCACCACCAGCCCGGTGCCGAACATCACCTGGCTGACGAGGATCAGGTCGTATGCGCGCTCCCCCGCCCGCGCCAGCAGGCGGTCGACCAGGTCTTCGCCGACGGGAAGCGCGTCGACCGTCGCCGTCCCGCCCTCGACCCAGCGCTCCGCCTGGCGGCGGAAGCTGTGAAACTCACCCTCGCTGGTGAGGATGCGAACCGGCCGACGGTCGATGGCGGAGAGAATACGAACGAGGAAGTCATGCGTGTTCCCGGCGAAGACCACGGTGTCGGGATCGGGCAGGGACAGCTCCTCGGCGACCTGCCGCTGCGCCGCCGGCCAGACCTCGTCCATCACGCGCGACCATTTCCGGTCGGCGAACCGTGCCGCATCCTCCCACGCCGCCATCTGCCCTTCATGGCTGGCGTCGGGCCAGAGGTGATGGCTGTGCGCGGCGAAATGCAGCCGCTCGGGCGCTGCCGCCAGGCTGCGCCGGAACAGGTGCTTATAGCCGTCGCTCACAGCCGCGTCCGCAGCGACCAGAGTTCGGGAAAGGCGCGCTTCGACAGGGTGGATTGCAGATAGGGCACGCCCGCCGTCCCGCCCGTTCCGCGCTTGCCGCCGATGATGCGCGACACCGTCAAGACATGCTTGTGCCGCCAGGTGGCGAGCGCGTCATCGACATCGACCAGCTTTTCGGCGAGCTGATAGAGATCCCAATAGCGCTCCGTGTCCCGGTAGACATCGGCCCAGGCGGCCTCGACCCCCTCGCTGGGCGCATAGGGTTGCGACCAGTCCCGCGAAAGCGCCGCCTCCGGCACGGCGAAGCCGGCGCGCGCCAGCGCGGCGTTGGCATCGTCCCACAGGCTGGGTTCCACCGCCGCCTGCGCGGTCAGCGGGCCGTGCCGCTGGCTGTCGCGGATGCCCAGCATCACCTCGACCGCGCGGAACTGGTCCGACTGGAAACCGGAGCTGCTGCCCAACACGCCGCGAAACTCGGTATAGTCGGACGGCGTCATGGTTGCCAGCACGTCCCAGCTCAGCGTCATCACCGCCTGGATGCGCGAGACGCGCGCCAGCGACTTGTACGCCTTTACCAGGTGGTCGGCCGCGATCAGCGTCTTCGCCTTGGCGATCTCGGCGATCGTCTGCTTCAGCCACAGCTCCTTGGTCTGGTGAATGATGATGAACAGCAGTTCGTCATGCTTGGTGGAAAGGGGATGCTGCGCCCCCAGGATCGCGTCCAGCGCGAGATAGCGCCCATAGGTCATGTCGTCGGTCATGCCGGCCCCTATAGCGTCAAGACGCTGGCGACGCGAAGGGGGGAACCTCCGGCGGGACGGCGCTGTTGCGCCAGCGTTCGACGGTGGCGACGCGAATGCGCTTATCCTCCCTGATCCGCTGGACGAGGGCAGCCTCCTCCTGCCGGGTCCCGCCGATCGTCGCTGCGGTACGGACCCAGAAATTGTCGGACGTGAAACCGGCGCCGGCCGGCACCGTCTGGTTCATGTCGGAAAGATCGGCGCGCGCAATGAAGCCCTGCCGCCGCCGCAGCGCCAGCAACCGGTCGACGACCGACGGATCGCGGAACAGCACCGTCAGCACCGCGGGCGGGGCGGCGTTGATGTTGATGTCGGTATGCCCCGGCAGGGCCGTTACCAGGGCTTCCAGCCGCGCCGCACGCTCCGGCTCGATCCCCGACAGGCGGATGGGGCGCAGGTCGGTGATGGGTCCGTATTCGCGCACCAGGGCGACCGCGCCGGCGATCTGCTCGTCGCTCAGTCCCGCCGCCTGGGCGATCGACCGGAACATGATCCGGTCCGAAAGCTGCGGCGACATCACGTTGTTGATGTTGTAGCGCCCCTGCGCGTCGGCGATGGCCATGTCGAAGGTGCCGCCGCGGATCGGCGCGCCGCTTTCGGCCAGTGCCGCCCAGGGCTCCGCCGCGTGATCGGATTCGGGCGCTTCGATCGCGTCGCGGCGCAACGCGACGATCGCCGACACCTCGCCGCCGCGCACCACCGACAGCGCCTGCGCCGCCTCGCGCGCGCGGATCGCGCGGTCCAGCGCCAGCTCCTCGCGATTGATCATCAGCATCACCATGCCGCTGGCGATCGCCACGAACAGCAGGACGTTGACGAGGATCATGCCCTTCTCGTCGTCGCGAACGGCGGCCCTCATTCCGTCTCTTCCCCGGCGGGCCGATGCGGCAGGGAGACGACGCGCCGCAACGTGCCGCGCGCCACCTGCATCTCCACCGCCACGGCGCGGGGCCGCACTTCCTTCAGCTCCGCATTGGGCGGCCAATGGTCGGTCCACGCGCCATCGTAGAAATATCGCCAGCGCCCGGTACGAACGCCGGGAAGGACAAGCTGTGGACGAGCGCCGGCAATGCGGGTCAATGCGCCGCCGCGCAGATCGTACCGGACCGGCACCGGCGGCCCTCCGAAGCCCGGCGCCGCGCGCACGAATTGCACGCTGTCCGTATCACCGCTGATGCCGCCGCGCGCGATCTGGTCGAAATCGCTGTCGATGATGAACATCGCGCGGCGATACGCGTCCAGCCGGTCGAGATGCGCCTCGGTCTTGCCCTGTACGTTGAGGACGCTGTCGACCAGGCCCAGCCCCGCGACCGCGATCAGCGCGAACAGGCCGAGCGAGATCATCACCTCGATCAGCGTGAATCCCTGTTCGCGGTGCGGAATCATGCGCCCCGGCTTGTCGCCACCTTGCGATAGCCGCCCGCCGCCGCTTCCAGGATCGCGAACTCGCGCGCGACGCTGCCGTCGGTGCGAAAGCGCACCTCGCCCGTGACCGCCGAAAACCCGTCGCTGCCAAGCACGCCTTCCCGGTCGAGCCTGTTGGCCGCGCGCAGCTTCGCGGCAATGTTCGCGGCGTCATAAGCGAGCGCGGCGATGGCGCCCGGCCGGCCGCCATGTCGCGCCTGGAAGTTGTTGGCGAACCCGCCGAAGGATCTGGGATCGGGGCTCGCGATCCACGCCCCGTCCAGCGCCTCCAACGCGTCGGGGCGGTGGTCGATCATCTCCAGCGTGCCGAGAAGCTGGATACCGGTCGGCTTCAGATTGCGCGCGATCGCCAGCGCGGTCTCGCCGCCGCCGGGGACGAACACCGCATCCGGCGCCTCTCCGGCCAGGGGCAGCGGTGCATCGGCGCGAACCGTGATCGCACGGGCTTCCATGCCCAGCGTACCCTGCAACCGGTCGGCTTCCGCCGCCGCGGCGTCCGCCCAGGCGCTGCCGTCGCCGATCACCGCGACCGAACGCACCCCGCGCGAGCGCGCATAGCCGAGGATCGCCGTCGTCACCTGCCCCGCCGTAATGCCGAAGACGAAGGCGCCGCTCGATCGGACGGCGGCATCGTTGGTGAAGGCGATGACCGGCGTGGTGCCCGCCGCGCCGACCACCGGAGCGACATCCGCCGACATCAAGGGACCCAGGATGAGCGCCGCGTCCCGGTCCACCGCCCTGGCCGCGGCGGCGGCCGCCCCCTGCGGCGTGCCGGCGGTGTCGAAGGCGATCAGCTTGCCGTCATTTTCCGCGAGCGTGGCGGCCTGCCGCATGCTAAGGCCAAGCGCCGCGCGCGGCCCCGTGAGCGGCAACAGCAGCGCCACGGGACGGTCGTCGCCATCGTCCGCAAGCAAGGGGGAAGCGGCCCATGCCGTCGATGACAGCACCAGGCCCGAACGCAGACATCGTAACAACTGACGGCGATGCATCGCCTGTTCCCGATCATCAAAAGGCAGTGGCTCGGCGCCGTATTATCGTGTTTGCGGGCCTTGGGATAGTGGCTTACTTGATCGCCATGATCGCGACGCTGCCGGCCGGCGCGGTGCTGAAGAACCGGCCCTGGCGCACCGGCATTTCGGGCACGGTCTGGGAAGGCGAAGTCGGTGTGGCGGGGGGAAGCATCGTGCGCTGGAACTGGGCGCCGCTGCGATCGCTCACCAGCCTCGGCTTCGCCGTGGACTGGCGCGCCACCGGCGAGAATACCGATCTGGGCGGCCGCGCCCTGTTCCGCCCGGGGCGCATGGTCGTCGACAAGGTCAGCGGCTCCGCCGACGCCACGCTGTTGCGGGCTTTGGCCCCCGATCTGCCGTTCACCTGTTCCATGACCATGCAGGTCGATCTGCCGCGCGTCGCTTTGGGTGGCGGCGACCAGGAAGTCGAAGGGCAGGTCGCCGCCGATCCGGGAAGCTGCGCCGCGACCGGGGGCAGCCCGGCCGTGCCGGTGCCGGCGCTGATGTTCACCGCGACGCCGATCGGCAACGAGACGCGGATGCGCCTCACCCCCATGGCGCAGCGTCGCCGCGAATTCGTGACGGCGACCCTCGCCGAAGACGGAACGCTGCGCGCGACGATGACGCCGGCCGGCGCCGGCGCCCTGCCCTTCGCCGGACTGCCTGCGGGCGCGTCGATCCGACTGGATTAGACCGATCGCAGCTTCGGACAATTCCTCCCCCGCAGGATGCCTCTGCGAAACCCATTCTCGTCTCCCCGGCGGAGGCCGGGTCCACCGAGCCGCTTGGCTTAAGCGTTTGCTATTGCAGCCAAGTGGATGCTGAAACACGTTCAGCATGACGAAAGAGGCTTCCGTTTCGCGCCTTTCGCAGAGGCATCCTCGAAAGGGAGGGGGACCGCGCGCAGCGCGGTGGAGGGGTATCGCGGCCGGCAGAAACAGCGCCTTTCCGAACCACACAGGCCCACGACCCGCGGTCGAACCGGCTCGCTCCCGACGCAACTTTACTCGGTCCCAGCTCTTACTATCGTGTCGCTTGCGGGGGACGGGTCGAGGAGACGGACATGTGCGATCGCGACAATCTGGCCGAATGGGCCCGCTCCGGCGGCTTCGACTGGTCGGGCAACCGGCGGCAATTCTCCGCGATGGCGGCGATGGGCGCGCTTTCCGCCTGCGCCGCGACCGCCCATGGCGACGCCGCGTTGGCCGAGGATATGGTGCGCGTGCGCACGCCCGACGGGCAGATGGACGCCTTCTACGTCCGGCCGTCGTCGGGACGGCATCCCGCCATCCTCACCTGGCCCGACATTGCGGGGCTGCGCGATGCGTTCAAGGTCATGGCGCGGCGACTGGCGGGCCAGGGTTATGCGGTTCTCGTCGTCAATCCCTATTACCGTTCCGGCCCGGCACCGATCTTTTCCGACTTCGCCGACTTCCAGGCGAGCGACGGTTTCGCGAAGGCGGGCGAGATGCGCAAGGAACTGGGACCGGACGCCATCATGCGCGACGCCGGCGCGGCGATCGCCTGGCTCGACGAGCGCACGGAAGTCGACCCGGCCCGCGGGATCGGCACCAACGGCTATTGCATGGGCGGCCCGTTCACCGTCTTCACCGCGGCCGCCGCGCCCGACCGGGTGCGCGCCGCCGCCTCGCTGCACGGCGCCGGGCTGGTGAAGGAGGACGATTCCCAAAGCCCGCACAAGCTGCTGGACCGGACCCGCGCAAGCTATCTCTTCGCCATCGCGCAAAATGACGATGCCAAGGATCCGGAGGCGAAGACGGTGCTGCGGCGGGCGGCGGAAGCGGCCGGCCGCCCGGCGGAGATTGCGGTCTATCCGGCCGACCATGGTTGGACGGTGATCGACGCCCCCGCATATGAGCAGCAGGCGGCGGAAAAGGCGTGGCAGCGGATGAGCGGACTGTTCGCGCGGACGCTGCAGGCCTGATCGGAACCGGGCGGGGCGCGGCTCGGTTGTCACCGCGAATCCCGAATATGGGGTCATCACGCATGAAAGCCGTCAAGGTTCGCAATCCCGCCTCGCTCGACACGCTCGAAATCGCCGACATTGCCGATCCGGGCGATCCCGGTCCCGGCGAAATACGCGTCCGCATCCACGCCAGCTCGCTGAACTTCCACGATCTCGGCATCGTCTCCGGCCGATCGCCGACCGCCGACGGACGCATCCCGATGGCCGACGGCGCGGGCGTGGTCGAAGCGGCCGGCGACGGCGTCGACGAATTCGCCACAGGCGACCATGTGCTCTCGACCTTCTTTCCCGACTGGACCGACGGCGAACCGCGCATCGCCGATTTCAGCCGCACGCCAGGCGACGGCATCGACGGTTATGCCCGCGAACGCGTCGTGGCCCCGGCAAGCTGGTTCACCCATGCGCCCGAAGGGTGGAGCCACGCGGAAACGGCGACATTGACCACCGCCGGACTGACCGCGTGGCGGGCGCTGGTCGTCCATGGCCGGATCAAGGCGGGCGACAGCGTCCTCGTCCTCGGCACCGGCGGCGTGTCGATCTTCGCGCTGCAATTCGCCAAGGCGATGGGCGCGCGCGTCATCGCCACCTCGTCGTCCGACGACAAGCTGGAGCGCGTCCGGGCGATGGGCGCCGATCATTGCATCAACTACAAGACGACGCCCGAATGGGGCGCCGCGGTGCGCGAGGCGACCGGTGGACGCGGTGTCGATCATGTGATCGAAGTCGGCGGCCCCGGCACGCTGCCGCAGTCGATCGACGCAGTACGCATCGGCGGGCATATCGCGCTGATCGGCGTGCTGACCGGCGGGAGCGGTGACGTCCCCACGGCCAGGCTGATGGCGAAACAGGCGCGGCTGCACGGACTGATCGTCGGCAACCGGCGCGAGCAGCAGGATCTGGTCCGCGCGCTCGATACGCTCGACATCCGGCCGGTAATCGACCGCAGCTTTGCGCTGGGCGACATTGCCGACGCCTTTCGCCACGAACAATCGGGCGGGCATCTCGGCAAGATCGTGCTGGAATATTGATCCGGCCGCGCGCCCCTACATCGTCACGAGATTGTTGAGGTTGATGATCGGCAACAGGATCGCCAGCACCATCAGCAGCACCAGCCCGCCCATCACCAACAGCACCATCGGTTCGACGAGCGCCACCAACGTCGCCACCAGCGCGTCGAGTTCGCGTTCCAGCTCGTCCGCCGCCCGGCTGAGCGCCGGCGCCAGCTTGCCGCTCGATTCGCCGCTGGCGACGATGGCGGTCAGCATGCTGGGAAAGATTTCCGATTCCTGCATCCCCTGGCGCAGGCTCGCGCCTTCGCGCACGCGCGCGGCGATGCCCAGCGCCTTTTCGCGGACATACAGGTTGGGCGTCACCGCCGCGGCTGCGTGCAGCGCCTCGACCAGCGGCACCGCGCTTTCCACCAGCGTGGCCAGGCTGCCGGCAAAGCGGGCCGCGTTGAACTGTCGGCTGAACCGCCGCGTCAGGCGCGACGTGGTGAAGCCGCGGTGGATACGCAGCCGGTTTCCCGGCACCCGCGCCCAACGCCCGAACACCAGGAACGCCGCCAGCAACGCCAGTGCCGCATACAGCCCGTAATCGCGGATGAAGGCGCTGAGCGCGATGAGCGCGCGCGTCAGAAACGGCAGGTCGGCACCGCGCGACACGAACACCTTCACGATATCGGGCACGACATAGACCATCAGCAGGACGATCATGCCGAGCGACACGACCGCCAGCAACGCCGGATAGAGCAAGGCCAGTTGCAGCTTCTGGCTGTTGCCCTGCCGCGTCTCGACGAAATTGGCGAGATGGTTCAGCACGTCGCTCAGCTTGCCCGACTGCTCGCCCGCCGCGACCGAGGCGCGGTAGAATTCCGGAAAGGCCCTGGGATGCTGCCCCAATGCGCTCGCGAAGCTGCGCCCGTCGAGGATCGCCCCGCGCACGTCGAGCAGGACCGAACCCACCGCCGGCACCTCGGACTGCGCCGCGATCAGGCGCAGCGCCTCCTCGACCGGAATATCGGAGCCGACCAGCGTCGAAATCTGCCGCGTCACGGTCGCGAGCTGACGCGTCGACATCTTGTTGCGCCTGAGGCTCGGCAGCCGAATCGTACCGGGTTTCAGGTCCCGCTCGCTCGCCGCTTCGACCGACAACGGCAGAAGCGCGCGCTCACGCAGAAGCGCGCGCGCCGCCGCCGGGCTCGCCGCCTCGATGATGCCCTTTTTCCGCGCGCCGGTCTTCTCGGCGGCTTTATAGGCGAATGCCGGCATCAGCCCTCGTCCCGGGTGACGCGCGCGACTTCCTCGATCGTGGTCAGCCCGGCGCGCACCTTCGCCACGCCGTCGTCGAGCAGGCCGGGATTGGCCTCCCGCGCCTTGCGCTCCAGTTCGGCCTCGGACGCGCCGTCGTGGATCATGCCCTGGAATTTCTCGTCCACGGCGACGACCTCGTACAGCCCCGCCCGGCCGCGATAGCCCTCGTCGTGGCATTGTTCGCAGCCGACCGGCCGCCAGATCGTCTCGCCCGGCGCGATCGCATTGCCCAGCAGCGGCGCGTCCGCCTCGCCCGCGCGCGTCTCTTCGCGGCATTCGGGGCAAAGTTTGCGGACCAGCCGCTGCGCCGCCAGTCCGACGACCATCGGCGCCAGCAGATAGCGCTCCACACCCATGTCGATCAGCCGCGTGACCGAACCGACCGCGGAATTGGTGTGCAGCGTCGACAGCACGAAATGCCCCGTCATCGCCGATCGGACCGCCACCTGCGCGGTTTCCCGGTCGCGGATCTCGCCGACCATGATCACGTCCGGGTCCTGACGCAGAATGGCGCGCAGCCCGCGCGCGAAGGTCATGTCGGTACGGGTGTTGACCTGCGTCTGGCCGATGCCGGGCAGTTCGTATTCGATCGGATCCTCGACCGTCATCACGTTGCGCTTGCGGTCGTTGAGCCGCGTCAGCGCCGTGTAGAGCGTGGTCGTCTTGCCCGAACCGGTCGGCCCCGTCACCAGCAGGATGCCGTGCGGCCGCTCGAGCAGCCGCTGAAAGGTATTCCGATCACGCTCCGACATGCCGAGCTGGGCGAGATCGAGATTCAACCCGCCGCGTTCGAGCAGGCGCAGCACCACCCGCTCGCCATGCTGCGTCGGCAGCGTGGAAACGCGCGCGTCGACGTCGTGACCGCCGATGCGCAGCGTCACCCGGCCATCCTGCGGAATGCGCTTTTCGGCGATGTCGAGCTTCGCCATCACCTTGATACGGCTGACGAGCAACGGCGCCAGCCCGCGCTGCGGCTCCAGCACGTCGCGCAGCACGCCGTCGATACGGAACCGCACGACCAGGCGCTTTTCCTGCGTCTCGACATGCACGTCGGACGCGCCTTCCTTGATCGCCTCCAGGAGCAGCGCGTTGATCAGGCGGATGATGGGCGAATCGTCGTTGCTTTCCAGCAGGTCGTCCACCTGCGCCGCGCTGTCGGCCAGGCTGACCAGATCGGTTTCGTCGATGTCGATATCGGCGGCCATACCGGCACGATCGGCAAAGGCGGTGCCGAGCGCCCGATCGAACGTCCCGTCATCGACGGGAACATAGCGCGCTTCCGGCGCCAGACGCTGCACTTCCAGCAGCGCATCGAGCGGCGCATCGGCGCGGTGGACGCATTCCACGCCGCCTTCGCCGTCCCGCAGCACCACGCCGTTCCGGCGCGCAAAACCGTAGGGCAGCCTGGGCGCCGCGATTTGCGGAGGCATCGCCATATCGGTCACGGCGCGAAATCCACCACGGCGTCGACACGCCCGGCCCCTTCGGACCGGGAAATCTTCGCATTCGTCACGGACAGCGCGCTGGACCGCGTTACATCGTCCACCCAACGCACCACCGCGTCATAGGGCGCCGCCGCGACGCTGGCGCGAATCCCGGTCGCCGTGCCCTGCGTCGTCGGCGACAGACCGACGGCGGATGCGGCGGCCGCGACGATGCTTTCCGGCGTGCCGGTACGTCGCGGCGCCTGAGCGGTGGTCAATGTCCCCGCGGCCCGGATGCGCGCGTTCAGCGTCTCATAGGTGCGGATGTCGGCGATCGCGTCGGCCCGCGCCGCCTGGATCGGCTTGACCACGCCGAAGACGAGCACCACCGCCGCCACCAACACCGCCAGCGTGCCGAGCAGGACGCGCTCGCGCTGCGAAAGCGCGCGCCACCAGGCGTCGAACCGAGCAAAACGCCCTTCCAGCGCGGGGACCTCGCGGATGCGCATTACCCTCATAGCGCCTGCGCCGTAATATGGATCGCTCCGTCCGTCGATGGCCGGACCGTCGCCGAGATATTGGCGTCGCGCAGGGCGGCGTCGATGCGGCCGACCATTCCCGGCGCAGAACTCGCCAGGTCGATCGTCAGCATGTCCCCCGCGAAGCGGAGGTCGCGCACCGCGATCGAACCGGCCAGCGGCGTCAGCGCGCCCGATACCCGCGTCAGCGCCGACACGAATCGCCGCTCGCCGGTCGGAGCCGGGATCAGGTCGGCGACCGCACCGGCGATCGGCCCGTCCTGCGGCAGGCCCGCACCCGGCGCCATCGTCGCCACCAGCGCCCGCGTATCCGCCTCGCGCCGATCGGCGATGGCGCGCAGCATCAGCGTGTCGGCGCCCGCTATCGCGATATGCGCGACGGCGCCGAGGCCCAATATCCACGCAACGCGCCGGCCCCACCCCGCATCACTTACGGCACGCTGCCGAGCATAGGCACCCTGGCGCAGGTCGAGCGCCGGCACGGCCAGCCGCTCGACACGCGACCCGGTCGGCCGCGCGACGTCGCCCGCCACCATGTCCTCGGGCAGCGGATCGCCATATTCGACGCAGGCCGGCCGCCCCGCCCGCTCCCACGCGGTCCACAGCATCGGCGCGGCAAGGGCGAAACCGGTGCCGTCGGCCGAACGCACCACCGCCCGCGTCTCCCCCAGGTCGACCGACCAGCATCCCTCCGGCGGCATCGGCAGCGCGAGCGCATCGGGCACCAGCGCGGCCCGTTCCAGTCCCGCCGCTTCCGCCAGTTCGACCCAGTGCCGCATCCGCTCATGCGCGACCACGCCCGCCAGATAGCGGTTGGGCGCGATCGCCGTTCCGAGCGCCAGGTGCACGCCATCGGATTTCTCGGCGATCCGGTCCTCGAGCGCGAAGGGCAATGCCTGAAGCCGCTTCGCGCGCGACCTCAGCGGCAGGTCGACCGCCAGCAGCCGCACCGATTCGCTGGGTATCAGAATGGTTGCGGGGCCTTCGCTATCGGCTATGATCAGCCGATCGCCGGCAAGCGTCCAGATGCCGGAAGACCGCGAACCGGTCGCGGCCGCTATCGTGACGCCGGGATCGGCCGTGTCTGTAACATTGCTTTCATGGACGGATCGCATGGAGCCCGGATGCGCATAGTTTTACAACAATTCCGTGACACCGTGACACCGTGCCGGGCAACCCGCAAGCGTCCTCGGATCGCCCATGGCGAAACCGGCCTGACGCTGATCGAGATGATCGTCGTCCTGGCGATCATCGCGATCGTCGCCGGGCTGATCGTCGGCAGCGGCATTCTCAGCCGGCCGGACCAGGCGCGCGTGACGGTGGCCGAAACCGACATCCGCACCATTTCCTCGGCCCTGAAGATGTACCGGCTGGACAATGGCGACTATCCGACCGGGCAGCAGGGATTGAAGGCGCTGGTCGAAAAGCCGGCGACCGGCGCGCCCAACTGGAACCCGGAAGGGTATCTGGCGGAAATGCCGCTCGATCCGTGGGGCAGGCCCTATGTCTATACCTATCCCGCGCCCGGCGGCTTCTCGGTCGTCTCGCTCGGCCGGGACGGCAAGCCCGGCGGTGAGGGGCTGGACGCCGATATCGACGGGAAGCGCGGCTAGAACGACATGGCGGGGGGCCGCATCATCCGGCCGGCCGAGCGCGGCATGACGCTGATGGAGATGCTGATCGTGCTGGCGATCATCGGCGTCGCGGCCGGTGCCGTGTCGCTCGGCATCGGCGCCGCGACGCGTGCGCCCAGCGCGGAGGCCGAGGCGCACCGGCTCGCCACCCGGCTGCAGGCGGCGGCCGACGATGCCATGCTGGGCGACCGCATGATCGCCTTCACCGCCAGGGACCATGGTTACGGCTTCGCCACCTTCGACGGCGGCGCCTGGGTGCCGCGCACCGACGACGCGACCGGTTTCCACACGCTGCCCGGCGGCATGGTGATCCGGCTCTCGGCGCGCCCGCCGATCATTCTGGGTGTCGACGGCTCGGGCCAGCCGCTGACCGCGACGATCGAAAGCGGCGACCAGCACTGGGTCGTGCGCTATGACGGGATGACCGCGACCGCCACGCAGGTGCCCGCGACATGAGCCCGCGACCGACCGAACAGGGCTTTTCGCTGATCGAGGCGCTGGTCGCGCTCGCCATCCTGGCGATCGCCACCGTCGGGCTGATCCGCGCCGTCGAATCGCACATCGATTCCACCCGCGGCATGGAACTGCGCGCGACGGCGATGTGGGTGGCCGAAAACCGCATGGCCGAACTTCGCATCGGCGATCAACAGGCGGATGCGGGCCAGGTGCCGATGCTGGGCCGGAGGTGGCGGGTGGCCACCACCAGCCGGGCGACCGACGACCCCGCGATCGCCGCGATCCACATCGATGTCTATCGGGCGGACGGGACGGCGGCGCTGGCATCGCTGGACGGGTTCCTCGATATCGGCGACACCGTGATATGATCGCCGATTACCGCCCGACTCCGCGGCAGATTCGCACGGGCCTGGATCTGCTCGCCGGCGCCATGGTGGTATCGGTGGCGTTCGCGCTCGCCGGACTGACCTGGCGCCTTGCGGGCCATGCCGGCGTCGGCGCGATCACCGTTCCGTCGGCGGACCGGCCGCTGACCGTCTCGTCCGACATCGGCCCGGCGCTGGCGCTGGAACCCTTCGGCCGGGCATCGCCTGCGCAAGCGGCCGATCCCACCGGTATCGACGCCCGGCTCACCGGCATCATCTTCGCGGTGCCGTCTTCGCTGTCGACCGCCTATATCGCCGTCGGTTCGAAGGAGCCGAAGGACTTCGCCGTCGGCGACCGCTTCGCCGGCGCGACCATTCGCGCCATCCGGCGCGACCGCGTCATCCTGGATAATGGCGGGAACGCCGAATATCTCGCCTTTCCCGATCCGACGCTGCCCGAAGGCGCAGCCGACCGCAGCGGAGGGGATGCTCCGTCCGCTTCCGGCTCCCCTGCGGCTCCGCAGGCGGCAACCCCCTCCGCGCCATCGGCCGATGCGCTTCTGTCCCGCTTCGATGCGACGCCGACCGATGGCGGCTATCGCATCGGCGATAACGCCCCGGCCGGCCTGCGGGCGGGCGATGTCATCCGTTCCGTCAACGGTCAGACCGTGACCGATGGCGCCGCCGCCCGTCAGGCATTCGCCTCCGCCGCACAAAGCGGCACCGCCCGGATCGAGATCGTTCGGGACGGCAAGACGATTTCGCTATCCGTTCCCATCCGTTAGAAGGCAATTTCGTGCTGAACGCGCTTCGTACCCCGATATTCGCCCTGGCGCTCGCCGGTCTGATCGCGCAGCCCGCCGCGGCGCAGGATGGGCCGCCGGCCGACATCGTCGTCAACATGCACGGCGTCGACATCGCCCAGGTCGCCGAACAGATTTCCCGGCTCACCGGTCGCACACTGATCCTCGATCCCGCCGTGAAGGGCGAGGTGACGGTGACCTCCGCCCAGCCGCTGTCGCCCGCCGGCGTCTGGGAACTGTTCCAGTCGGTGTTGCGCGCCAACGGCTTCGCGGCGGTGCGATCGGGTCGCGCCTGGCGCATCGTGCCGCAGACGGTGGCGGTGCGCGACGGCGGCGCGCCCAGCCGCAGCGCCGGCGGCGAACAGCTCGTCACCCGCATGATCCGCCTGTCCAACGTCCCGGCAGAGGATGCCGCGCGCATCGCCCGGCCGCTGGTCGCGACCTTCGGCAGCGTCGAACCGCTGAGCACGCCCAACGCGATCGTCGTCACCGACTATGCCGACAATGTTGCGCGCATCCAGCAGTTGGTGAACCGGCTGGACAGCGGCGGCGGGTCGAGCTTCACCACCATCCAGCTCGACAACGGCAACGCGCCGGAAGTGGCGGATTCGATCCAGTCGGTGATGGGCGACGATTCCACCACCCGGGTCGCCGCCGATGCGCGCAGCAACAGCGTGATCGTGCGCGGCACCCCGGCATCGGTGGCGCAGGCCCGCAGCATCGCCGCCTCGCTCGACAAGCCCGGCGGGGCCACGCCGATCACCCGCATGTTCCGCCTCAATTATGCCGATGCGGAGTCGGTGACCGAGGTGCTGCGCGGCGTGCTGGGCGCCGAACAACCGGTCAGCAACCCGGTCGCGCGCAGCCTCGATTCGCGCCGCGGCCTCACCGCCGGCGAGCTGATGAGTTCGCGGTCGAACAGCCTGGCCGGCGGCATCAACGGCAATGCCGACCGGCTGCTGAACGGCCAGTCGGCGTCCGACGGCGGCGGCGGGCCGTCCAGCTCGATCGACTTCCCCGCGCGCGGCGACAGCGAAAGCGCACAAGGGTTCTCGACGCCCGACCTGACGGTACAGCCGGCGCCGTCGCTCAATGCGGTCGTCGTGCGCGGCACGCCCAAGGCGATCCAGTCGATCGACGGACTGATCCATGATCTGGATGTGCGCCGCCCGCAGGTGCATATCGAGGCCGCGATCGCCGAAATCCGCGGGGACGAGGCGGAACAGCTCGGCGTTCAGCTCGGTCTGACCGGCGGCGTGCTGTCCGAAGTCGAGGGCGGCGGCACGTCGTTCGACACCGCGGGCAAACCGCTATCGGGCATCCTGAGTGCGCTGGGAATTCCGGCGGGGAACCTGCTGGGCAACGGCCTGACCGGCAACCTCGCGATCGGCGACGATTTTTCGGTCCTGGTCCAGGCGCTGGGCACGTCCGACAATGCCAATCTGCTGTCCACGCCGCAGGTGACGGTGCTCGACAATTCTCCTGCGGAGATCGTCGTGGGCCAGAACGTGCCCTTCGTCACCGGCTCGATCCTGACCGACAATAGCGACGTCACGCCCTATACCACGATCGAGCGCCGCGACGTCGGCATCACGCTGAAGGTCATCCCGCGCATCAATGCGGGAGAGGTGGTGCGCCTCGACGTCAGCCAGGAAGTATCCTCGCTGGCCAGTATCACGATCTCCGGCGCCTCCGACCTGATCACGAACCGGCGCCAGATCACGACCAAGGTGCTCGCCGACAATGGCGAGACGATCGTGCTGGGCGGCCTGATTTCCGACGATCGCACCGAAAGCGAAAAGCGTGTACCGCTGCTGGGCGACATTCCCGTCATCGGCAACCTGTTCCGTGCGCGGCGCGAGGAACACAACAAGCGGATTCTATTCATCTTCCTGCGCCCCACGATCCTGCGCGACACCGACGACGCGGACAGGCTCGCCAAGCAGAAATACGCCCGCCTGCGCCAGGAAGAACAGGAACTTTCGGATGACGGCAGCCTGCTCATCAATCCCCCGGCGCCGCGGCTGACGGTGGAAATCGACGGTATCTACTGATCGGCACCATCGGGCTGCGCGGTGGCGATCGGTACGCGTAGCTGCCGGCCCCCGCGCTCGAAAAAGGCGGCGTCGCTGGCCAGCGACACCAGCCGCCAGCCACCAACCGCGTCGCCCGGCGCAAGGCTGCGCACCGAACCGTCCGCCAGGCGCACGAGCGCCACCGCGCCCTGATCGAGACGGCCGACGATTCCGGCCAGGTCCGGTGCGTCGGCCGGCATGGCGGTCGCATCCCCCTCGCCCGGCAACGGCGCGAACAGGGGCCGGGCATAGACCGCGCGCAGCGCCGGCGCTTGCCCGTCCGCCGGCAGCGTCACGGCCGGGCCGTCCGACGCCGGCCGGCGCACCCGCTCGTCCTGGGCGGGCAGGAGCAGAAGGACGGTTATCGACACCGCGACCGCCAGAATGGCGGCGATGAGCAGGGAATTGCGCGTCATGCCCGCCACGGCGCCACCATCACGGCGCGCAGGCGAACCTGGCCGTCGGCCAGCGCTTCCATCCGCCACCAGTGAAACACCCTCCCCGTCCGCGGGTCGGAAAGCGCGTCGGCGACCGCGATGACGGCCTTTTCCTCGCCGGATATCTGGAAATACACGCCGGCGAGCGGCGCGGTCGTTCCATCGGCGCGCAGGGCCTCCAGCAGCACCGCGTTGTGCCGCACCTCGTCGCGTATCTCGCCGCCGAGGTCCGCTTGCGCCGCGCGCAGATTCGCCGCAGGCCGCACCGCGCCGCGAGCGACCGGGGCGCCTGTCGGCGCGGTCGCGACGGCCGCGCGCGTCGCCGTCAGGTCCGAGCGCGCAGAGGACAGGCGGTCGAGAGCAGTGGTCAGGGGCACGGCAAGGATCAGCGCCACGATACCGGCGAGGCTGACGAGGAGACGCTGGCGACCGTTCATCCGATCCGCGCCCGCACCGTGACGAGCATGGCGGCGTTGACGCGCCGCTGCGACAGGTCGCGGACGGCGTGGAACGCCTCCACCCTCCGGAGCGCCCGGCGAAGCTGGTCGGGATCATCCGTCACGACCTGCATCGTCACGCCGCCGTTCCCCGCCGCGTCGACCGATACGAGCCGCGCATCTTCGGGCAATGCGGCAGCCAGCGCATCCAGCAAAGCGGCAGGTGCCGGTTGCCGAAGCCCCGTGCGCAACGCGACCCGTGCATCTGTCATCGCCCGTCGCGCCGCCAATATCGGTTGCGCCTGGATTTCCAGCCGCTCGGTCCGCCGTTCGGCCGTGCGCGTCATCAGATTCGCCAGGCCGAGCGTCGCCGCCGGCACACAAACCAGCGAGATGGCCGCGATCGCGACCGGAAGGCCGATGCGCCGATCACCCGGCACGGGGTCGGTTCGGGCGGCTATGTCATGCGCACCGTCCGGCCGCCGCCTGCCAGGCCATCCGGCGGTCAGGCGGGCGATCAGGCTCGGCCCGGCCGCCCCCGTTTGCGGGTCTTTGTCGTGCAGTCCGTTCACGACCGCACTATGCGCGATCGCCGCCTTGCCGCAACCTGCCGTTTATTTGCGGACGGGGCTGATCACCTTCGCCGTACCGTCCGGCTGGATCGCGATGACGTGGGTGGCGCCGTCCGAGCAGGTCGCCTCCCAATTGCCCTGCTCGTCCCGGACCGATTTCGTGACCTCCTCGCAATTCATGCCGGCGTCCAGGATCGCCCGGATCATCACGGCGTTGCGCGCCGGGTCGGGCAGCTCGGCGACTTCCTGCGCGATATTGGCGGAATTGTCCGGCCCGCCGGTCATATTGCCGGTCTCGATCGGCTGATCCGCCGCCTCCTGTTGTTGGCAACCGCCGACCATCACCGCCGCGGCTGCTGCCAGAACCATGTATCGCTTCATTTCCGGGCTCCTTTCCCGCCATCATACGCGCGTAGGAACGTGGCCGTTCCATGCTCGACCCGGCGGACGATCTCTTCCTCGGTCACGCGATCGCGCACACCGAACTTCAGCTCGACGTCCATCATTCCCTTCCACAGCGCCATCAAATCCTCCGCCGCCGCGATCGGGTCGGGACAATCGAGCACACCGGTTTCGCTCGCTTGCGCCAGAACCTCCGCGACACGGGCGCGGGACTGCGCCGGCCCCGCTTCGAACAGGCGCTTCGCAAGTGCCGGCATCTGCACGAATTCCTGCGCCATCACCCGGTCGAGCGCGACATGGTTGGGGCGCGAGAGAAAGCTCATCAACGCAGTGCCGAAGGCGTTCAGCCGCTCCTCCAATCCGCCGGCGATCGGCGCATCGGCGTCGAAGGCGCTCGCCATGCGCGCCATCTCCGCCCGCACGCAGGTGGCGAACAGCGTCTCCTTGTCGCAGAAACGCTTGTACACGGTCACTTTCGACACGTTGGCGCGCTGCGCGATCTCCTCGATCGTGCTGCCGTTGAAGCCGCGTTCGAAGAACAGGTCGCGCGCGGCGCCGAGGATGGCATCGTCCTTTGCCGGGTCGCGCGGTCGACCGGCTCCGGTCCGCCGTGCCACCGCTTCGTTGCATCCAAGTTCGTTCACCGGTTCGTCTCCATGAAACGAGCATGGACTCCATCCGGCCCGGTGGCAAATGCCATCTCGCATCCGTACCGCTTCGGCACGCCGGAAACCGGCTCGTCGCCGGTTCAGGCGAAAACGGCTTCCAGTTCCTCGCCGTCATCGCCTTCCTTCGCGATGCGCAGATGGTGGAAGACCGATGCCGACACCGTCGATCGCAGCACCGCGTACACCATGCCGTTGAGCAGGTTGATCACCAATATCGGCACCAGCGACCCCGGAAGGATGGTCGACACGATCCCGCCGATCATGCCGGCGGCCAGCGATGCGACGAACCAGCCGATCCAGACCAGCATGCGCAGAAGGAGGATCCGCCCGCGCGCGCCCTCGCTCAGCCGGTAGCTCCGCCCGAACGCCTGGAACACGGAGGTGCCGTCGCCGACGATCGCCGGCATCACGCAGGTCCACACGATGATGAGGAACAGGCCGGGAAGGATCAGGAAGGCGAGACCGATCGCGATGGCGATCCCCATCACGACCGCCGCGAACAGCGCGGGCAGCAGCACGGCAAGGACATTGCGCATAGTTTCGGCCGGCGGCTCCGCCTCCCCGCGTAGGGCCGTCACGGCCAGGCGCAGGATCACCAGGTCCCCCAGGACCGCCACCACCAGATACAGCGCGACGTAAAGGAGCACCGCAGGCCCCAGCGCGGCGGGATGGATGTCCTGAAACCGCACCGCCCCCAGCGCGAAATAGAGCGCGATCAACGGCACCGCCGACACGATCAGCGCGGTTCCGAACATCCCCAGCGGCCGCCTGCCCATCGCCCGGAACGCGCCGCCGATGACCGCGCCGATCTCGAACGACCATGGCCGATCGCGCCCTTCGCGCAGGCCGAGCACCACCGCCAGCACGATCACCAGCAACACCGCCAGGACAAATCCCAGCACGATCATTCCGGCCATGAACCCCTCTTCCCCCCGATTTCGGGGCGACCTTGGCAAGGAAAAGCGTTGCGCGCAAATTCCCGATTTGCTCCAAGACCACCATGGACCGTTCCGCCATCGCAGCATCAGGGGGCAGGATATCGTGGCAGGACCGGATTCACCCGCCGCTACGGCTGCGGCATCGCCGCCCCCGGCCGGTGCCGAGCCCGGCTCGATCGCTGCCGCGCATCACCGGCTTCTCGCCGACAAGAGCATCCAGTTCGACCTGCCTGTGCGGCAGACGGAACGGCACCCGCCGCCGCAATGGCTTCTCGACATGTTGCACGGAATCGAATCGGCCGCCCGCTGGGTGGGCGACGGCTGGTGGTGGATTCTCGGCGTCGTCGCGCTCGGTCTCGCGGCGATCCTGATCCTGACCTTCTTCCCGCCGGCGCGCCACTGGTGGCGAAACCTGCGTCACGGCGGGGCACAGGCGGCCGAACCCGACTGGACCCCCGATCCCGGCACCGCCCGCCGCCTGCTGGAAGAGGCGGACATGCTCGCCGCCCGCGGCTGTTATGCCGAGGCCGTGCACCTGATCCTGTTCCGCAGCATCGAAGACATCGAACGCTGGCGCGGCGAGGATCTGCGCCCCTCGCTCACCAGCCGGGACATCACCCGCGACCCCGTGCTCACCGACGACGCCCGCGGCATCTTCTCGCACCTCGTCGCGGCGGTGGAACGCAGCCTGTTCGCCGGCCGGCCCCTGTTGCGCGGCGATTGGGACGCGGCACGGCGCGGCTATAGCGATTTCGCGCTGGGTGGGCGCTGACCGTGGAGGATCGCGCCAGCCCCTTCGCCGCCCGCACCGTCGCCGTCCTGATCGGCCTCGGCCTATTGTTCGGCGCGGCCTTCCTGCTGACCGTCGGCTTCGGCAACGACATCGGCGAGCGCTTCGGCCGCCCGCCGCCCGCACGCTCGCATGCAGGCGACGGTCTGTACGGGCTGTACGCGCTGGTCGACGCGCTGCCCGGCCGCCACGCGCGCTTTGCCGATAGGGCCGAAGACGTCGCGACGGCCGGACTCCTGGTCCTGCCGCTGGAAGCCGAAACGGTGCGCGAGGATCTGGATGCGATGATGGCGCAGCGCCGGTCGGCGGGCCGCGCGACGCTGATCGTGCTGCCGAAATGGCAGACCAGGCCCGTTTCCTTCGGCAGCGAACGCGTCGCGATCGTCGGCATGGTCGATCCGGCCGGCTTCCTGCCGGCGCTGGGCCGCGACGACTGGAAGATCTTCCGCATGCCGCCGGCAAAGGCCGCCGCCGCGCCCGATTATACCGGTGATGCACCGCCACCCTTTCGCCGCGCGGTGCAGGCGTTGTCGGGGCCGGGCCTGACGCCGCTGATCACGGTACGGGACAAGGCGGTGCTGGCCCAGATCGGCGATCGCAACACCTATATCCTCACCGATCCCGATCTCGTGAACAACCACGCGCTTCGCGATCGGCGGGGCGCGGCGGCCGCGCTATCCATGCTGAACGCGATTGCGCCATCCTCGGCTTCCGCCATCTTGTTCGACACGACGCTGCATTTCCGCCCCGGCGAGCGCAATCTGGTGCGGTTGATGTTCGTGCCGCCCTTCCTGGCGGTGACGTTGGCCCTGATCGCGGCCGGACTGCTCACCCTGGTCGCCAGCTTCGCCCGGTTCGGACCGGCGAGTGCCGCGCCGCGCGGAATCGCGTTCGGCAAGCGCGCGCTGCTGGACAATATCGCCGCCCTCTCGCGGCTCGCCCGCAAGACGCACCGCGCCGGCGGCCATTATGCCGACGCCGTCGCCGAGCGTACCGCGCGCCGGCTGCACGCGCCGCGCGGACTGTCGCCCGATGAACTGCGCGGATTTCTCGATGCGCGAACACCCAATGGACCGCGCTTCTCCGAACTGGCGGCGCGGGCGAAAGCCGCGCGATCCGAAGCCGAAATGCTGTACGCCTGCAGGGCGATCGACGACTGGCGAAGGGAAATCACTGCATGACGTTAGACGAAGTCCGGGACCTGGGAAGCGCCATCGACCGCGAGGTCGGCAAGGCCGTGCTCGGCCAGTCGCCCGTCGTCCGCCTGCTGACCGTGGCGCTGCTGGCACCCGGCCATGTCCTGCTGGAGGGGCCGCCGGGAACGGCCAAGACGCTGCTTGCACAGAGCTTCGCCCGGACGCTGGGCCTGGAATATGGGCGCATCCAGTTCACGCCCGACCTGATGCCGGGCGATATTCTCGGCTCCAGCCTGTTCAATTTCCAGACCTCGACCTTCACCCTGACGCGCGGCCCGGTCTTCTGCGAGCTGCTCCTCGCCGACGAGATCAACCGCACGCCGCCCAAGACGCAGGCCGCGCTGCTGGAAGCGATGCAGGAACGCGCGGTCACGCTGGACGGCCGCACCGAACGGCTGTCCGACCATTTCACCGTCCTCGCCACCCAGAACCCGATCGAGCAGCAGGGCGTCTATCCCCTGCCGGAGGCGCAGCTTGACCGCTTTCTGTTCAAGATCGCGATCGATTATCCCGACATCGCCGCCGAACGCGCCATCGTCGCGCAATATGGCGCACGCTCCGGATCGCCCCATCCCGAGGACAGCGGCGTCGCGCAGGTCGCCGACGCCGAGGCGATCGACGCGGCGGGCGCTGCGGTCGGGGCGATCCGGCTGTCGGAACCGGTCATCGGCTATATCGTCGACCTGGTCCGCGCCACGCGCGAGCATCCCGACATCGCCACCGGTGCTTCGCCGCGCGCCGCATCGGCGCTGGCCGGCGCCGCCCGCGCCGCCGCCGCGCTCGATGGGCGCGATTATGTCATCCCCGACGACGTGAAACTGCTCGCCCGACCGCTGTTGCGCCACCGCGTCACCCTGTCGCCGTCGGCCGAAATCGACGGGCGGCGCGTCGACGACGTCGTTGCCGGCCTGATCGACCAGACCGAAGCGCCGCGATGATCTATCCCGGCCGCCGCGCCATCTATCTCGTCGCCGGCGCCGCGCCGGTGGCGCTGGTGGCCGGCGTGCTGGTGCCGGGCGGCTGGCTTGCGATCCTGGCCTGGATCGCGCTGATCGTGATCCTGACGCTCGTCGATGCGCTGCTGACGCCCCGGCCGCCGCGCACGCTCGATCTCGCGGCCCCGCCGTCGATCTGGGTCGGCGATACGGTGATCCTGCGCCCGGACGGGTCCATGCAGGCCGATGCACACGGCCTGCACTACGCCGCGGACATCGGCCCGCCGCTGGCGGAGGTGCCCGGATCGCCGCTGCATTATGCCGCCACCCGGCGCGGACAGGCGGCGCTGCGCCGGATCTGGGCGCGGCGCCGGGGGCCGCTGGGTCTCGCCTGGCGCCAGGTCACCCGCACCTCCGACCGCGTCATACGGATATTGCCCAATCTGCGCCCGGTGCGCGAACAGGGCATGCGCCAATATCTGCGCAGCACCCGGTTCGGCGCGCGGATGCGCGCGGAAAGCGGGGACGGAAGCGAGTTCCAGGCGCTCACCGACTTTCAGCCGGGCATGGAACGACGCGCGATCGACTGGAAAGCGTCCGCGCGTCATGCCAGCCTGCTGGCGCGCGAATATCGTACCGAGCGCGACAATGCGATCGTGCTGGCCGTGGATGCCGGGCGCGCCATGGCGGATCCGCTGCAGGGCGTTCCGCGTGTCGATCATGCCGTGTCGGCGGCGCTGCTCGCCGCCTTCGTCGCGCTGAAGGCCGGGGACTGCACGCGCCTCTTCTCCTTCGCCGCGCAGCCGGGCATCGACAGCGGAACGGTGGCCCATGCCCGCGGTTTCGCCGAAATCCACCGTAGCGCCGCCGCGATCGATTACGGCGCACAGGAAAGCAACTACACGCTGTGCCTCAGCGCGCTGGACGCGAAGCTGCGCCGCCGTTCCATCATCCTTTTGTTCACCGAATTCACCGATCCGACCAGCGCCGAACTGATGCTCGCCGCGGCCCGGCGCGTGGCCCGCCGGCATCGCCTGATCTTCGTGATCTTCGACGATGTCGAGCTGGAGGCGATCCGCGACGCCCGACCGCGCGCGGCCGACGACGTGGTCCGGGCCAATGCCGCGCACGAATTGCTGCGCGAGCGCCGGATCGTCGTCGAACGGCTGAAACGCCTGGGCATAGACGTGATCCAGGCACGGCCGGATGCGATGCCGCTGACCCTGGTCGATCGCTACCTGTCCTTGCGGGAGCGCGCATGAACACGACCATGCCCAGATTCGCCGCGCGCCATTTCCGCGCCGAGCGCGAGGCGGACTGGCGCCGCCTCGAGGATCTGCTCGACCGGGTCGAGCACAAGTCGCTGCGCCGCCTCACCGATGCCGACCTGATGGCGTTGCCCCGCCTGTACCGCGCCGCGCTGTCGGCCCTGTCGGTCGCGCGCGATACCTCGCTCGACGCCGCGATGATCGCGTATCTGGAGGATCTGTGCACCCGCGCCTATTTCGTCCTTTATGGCTGTCGCGAGCCGTGGGGACGCCGGCTCGCGAGCTATTTCCGTCGGGATCTGCCGCATGCGGTGCGCGCCATCGCACCCGAAGCGGCACTGACCGCCGCGCTGTTCTTCGCCTCCGCCGTCGCCGCCTATTTCCTGGTGCGTTCCGACCCCGCCTGGTTTTCCGCCATTCTTCCGGAAGGGCTGGCCAATGGCCGGAACATGCAGGCGTCGGCCGACTATCTGCGCGGCACGCTGTACAATCCGCCGCAGCATGGCGGGCTGGAAATCTTCGCCACCTTCCTGTTCACCCACAATTCGCAGATCACCATCCTGTCCTTCGCGCTCGGTTTCGCCTTCGGGATTCCCACCATGTTCCTGATCGCGCAGAACGGGGCGATCCTGGGCGCACTCTATGCCGCCTTCGTGCCGCACGGGCTGGGCGTCGGGCTGACCGGCTGGCTCGCCATCCACGGCACGACGGAGATCAGCGCCATCATTCTGGCCGGCGGGGCCGGCCTGCATATCGGTCGCGCGGTCGCGCTGCCGGGGCGAGAGGGCCGGGTCCGCGCGGCGGCCGAAGCGGGGAAACGGGCCGCGCTGGTGATGATCGGGGTGGTCCTGATGCTGCTTGTCGCCGGCCTGCTGGAAGGATTCGGGCGCCAGCTCGTCACCGACGACGCCGCGCGTTTCGCCGTCGCGGGGGTGATGCTGTGCCTCTGGATCGCCTATTTCGGCCTGTCGGGACGCCGCCATGACCGGACGTGAGGATCGCGCGCGCAGCCTCGATCGCGAACTGACGACTCCCGAAGGCGTAACGCTCCGCCTCGAACTGGCAGGCGCCGGCGCGCGGGCCGGTGCCTTCCTGCTCGACTGCCTGGTGCTCGTCGTCGCGATGGTCGCCATGACCATCGCTGCCGTCCTCGCCTTTCGCGCGATCGGGAAGACCTATCCCGGCGTGATCGCGGTATTGTGGCTCCTCGTCTTTTTCCTGCTGCGAAACTTCTACTTCACCCTAATGGAAAGCGGCCGGCGCGCCGCGACGATCGGCAAGCGGATCCTGAAGATGCGCGTCGTTGCGCGCGACGGCGGGCGGCTGACGGGCGGCGCGGTGGTCGCGCGCAATCTGCTGCGCGAACTGGAGATATTCCTGCCCCTGACCTTTCTGGGCGTGGGGGCGATCGAGGGCTTCGTCGATCGCTGGGTCGCCATTTTCGGCTTCTGCTGGGCGCTCTTGTTCCTGTTCTTTCCGCTGTTCAACCGGGACCGGCTGCGCGCGGGCGACCTCGTCGCGGGAACCTGGGTCGTGTTCAACCAGCGCCGGGCGATGGGCGTCGACCTCCTGCGCCGGGCCGAAGAACACGGCGCCGTGCCCCGTTTCTCGCCGCAGGACCTCGCCGCTTACGGCCAGTTCGAGCTGCAACGACTGGAAGACGTGCTGCGACGCGACGATGCCGACGCGATCACCCTTGTCGCCGGCGCTATCCGGCGCAAGCTCGGGCGGACGGATTCGCTTGACGACCGGATGTTCCTGGATGCCTATTATGCCGCCTTGCGCGGCGAGCTTGAACGCGAACTGCTGTTCGGCCGGCGCAAGCGCGACAAGTTCGACGACGCGACCCGAAGCACGGGGAGGCGGTGATGCGGATCGGTCCGCTGAAGGTGAAGGCCCAGCTTTATTGCGGCGAAGAGATCGCCATGGGGCCGGGCAAGGCGGACCTTCTGGATGCGATCCGCGCGGCTGGATCAATCTCGCGCGCGGCCCGCGCCATGGGCATGAGCTATCGCCGCACCTGGATGCTGGTCGACGGCATGAACCGCTGCTGGGCGGAACGCGTGGTGGAGACGACGGCCGGCGGCGGCAAGCGCAGCGGCGCGCGGCTTACCGCGTTCGGCGAACGGCTGCTCGCCCTGTACCGCGCGCTGGAAGCGGACCTGGCGAGGGCGGGCGAAAGCGATGCCTTCGCCGCCCTTGCCGCGCACCTTCGCAAAACACCTCAGGCGCCGGATGCGCGTTAGACGCCGCGGCCGCGCCTGCGATCATGCGGGTTGCGGTTGCACGGTCTCGGGGCGTTCCTCCTGCCCCAGGGTCTTGCTGATCCACAGCGCCACCAATGTCGCGAGCGCACCCGACAGCAGATAGCCGCCGGCGGCGAGGATGCCCCAGTGCGACGCCAACAGCAGCGCCGCCAGCGGCGCAAATCCGGCGCCGAACAGCCAGGCGATGTCCGACGTCAGCGCCGCACCGGTATAGCGTTCCGAGCGCGGAAAGTTCGACGCGACGACACCCGAGCACTGGCCGAAGGAAATGCCGAGAATGATGAAGCCGCCGACCATGAAGATGATCTCGCCCACGTCGCCGGCATCGAGCAATTGCGGCGCGAAGCCGCTGAAGGCTGCGATCGCCGCCGCGGAAATGGCGAGCAGCGTCCGCCGCCCCACCCGATCGGCGAGATGGCCGGACAGGACGATGGCTCCCAGGCCGAAAAAGGCGGCGACCGCCTCGATGATCAGGAAGCGCGACGGCACCTCGTCCGTGAACAGGAAGATCCAGGACAGCGGAAAGACCGTCACCATGTGGAACAGGGCAAAGCTCGCCAGCGGCGCGAAGGCCCCGATGATGACGTTGCGACCTTCCTTTTCCAGCGTCTTGACGACCGGCGTCGGCTGCAGGTCGCGGCTTTCGAACAGTTTGGTGAAATCGGGCGTGCTGACGAGGCGCAACCGCGCGAACAGCGCGACGACATTGATGGTGAAGGCGCAGAAGAAGGGATAGCGCCAGCCCCAGTCGAGGAAATCCACCGCCGACAGGCTGGACACGAAATAGGCGAACAGCGCGCTCGCCACGATCAGACCGAGCGGCGCACCGAGTTGCGGAATCATCGCATACCATCCGCGACGATTTTCGGGCGCGTTGAGCGACAGGAGCGATGCGAGACCGTCCCATGCGCCGCCGAGCGCCAGCCCCTGGCCGATGCGGAACACCCCCAGCAGGATCGCCGACCAGATCCCGATCGATTCGTATCCCGGCAGGAACGCTACCGCCACCGTCGAGCATCCGAGCAGGAACAGCGCGATCGTCAGCTTGGTCGCCCGCCCGTACAGCCGGTCGACGGCCATGAAGATCAGCGTCCCCACCGGCCGCGCGACGAAGGCCAGCGCGAACAGCCCGAAGGAATACATCGTGCCCGTCAACCGGTCGACATAGGGAAAGACGTAGACGGGAAAGACCAGCACCGACGCGATCGCGTAGACGAAAAAGTCGAAGAATTCGGACGTCCGTCCGATGACCACGCCGATCGCGATCTCTCCCGGCGCGACACGCGTGTCGCGCACGTTCACCTGTCGCGCGTCGCGCTCCATCGCACCGGAGTCGGGTTCGCTGCCGGCTGTCATCAATCGTTACTCCCAATCGCAAGAACGTGGCATGGACGCTCTTTCTTCATACAGCATCCGGGCCTATAGCACTATCCAGTTGCGCTGCGGTATAGCATGTTCGCAACTGCGGCAGGATTGGACAAACTGTCCAATGGGCATGCCGGAGGAAATCTCTTAAGTGGGCGCCATGATCCCGATCAACGATTCGTTTTCGCGGCGGAATTCCGCCGCCCGGATATTGTTCATCCTGCCGGCCTTGGCGCTGCTGGGCGCCTGCAACGCCGTCGTGCTCGATCCCTCAGGATATGTTGCGGCGCAGCAGCGCGACCTGCTCGTCATCTCCGTCGTCCTCATGCTGCTGATCATCCTGCCGGTAATGGCGCTGACCGTGCTGTTCGCCTGGCGCTATCGCCACACGAATACCGAGGCGACCTACGAACCCGACTGGGATCATTCGACCCAGCTCGAACTGCTGATCTGGTCCGCACCGCTGCTCATCATCATCTGCCTGGGCGCGATCACCTGGCTGGGCACGCACACGCTCGACCCCTATCGCAAGATCGAGCGGATCGACGCCAACCGCACGCTCGACGTGGCGAACAAGCCGCTGGAAGTCGACGTGGTGGCGATGGACTGGAAATGGCTGTTCATCTATCCCGAATACGGCATCGCGACGGTGAACGAGCTCGCCGCGCCGGTCGACCGGCCGCTGCAGTTCAAGATCACGGCGACCGACGTGATGAACTCCTTCTACATCCCGGCGCTCGCGGGGCAGATCTATGCCATGCCCGGCATGGAGACCACGCTGCACGCCGTGATCAACGAACCCGGCGCCTATCACGGCTTTTCCGCCAACTATAGCGGCAACGGCTTTTCCGGCATGGACTTCCGTTTCCTGGGGCTGGACGATGCGGGTTTTCGCCAGTGGGTCGCCGAGGCGAAGTCCAGCGGACGGTCGCTCGATCGGGCGACCTATCGCGACCTGGCGAAACCGAGCGAGAACGTGCCCGTAAAGCGTTACGCCGCGGTCGGCGACGGCCTCTATCCGGCGATCCTCAACATGTGCGTCGAACCCGGCGCGACCTGCATGGGCGAGATGATGCGCCGGGATGCGCGCACCGCACGCGGCAAATCGGGCACCCACGAAGCAGGCCGTCACATGATGCAGGACAAGGCGGCATCGGCCGACGAACCGGTCGCGGCCAATGCGCCGCTGACCGGGGCCGGCCTGTCGGCGCCCGGCCGCACGCCGCCCCGACGCGAAACCGCCGCCACCGCCGCCGCGACCGGCCAGTCCCTCTGAGCGAACGAAACCCATGACCCATCCCCCGATCCCCGACAGTCCGATCTTCGGGCGCCTCACGCTCGATGCGATTCCGCTGCACGAGCCGATCCTGATCGCCACTTTCGCCATGGTCGCCGTGGGCGGCGGCGCGGTGCTGGGCGCGCTCACCTATTTCCGCCTGTGGGGGCCGCTGTGGCGCGACTGGTTCACCAGCGTCGATCACAAGAAGATCGGCATCATGTACATGGTGATGGGGCTGATCATGCTGCTGCGCGGTTTCGCCGACGCGCTGATGATGCGCGCGCAGCAGGCGATCGCCTTCGGCGGGAACGAGGGCTATCTGCCCGCCGAGCATTACGACCAGATCTTCACCGCGCACGGCGTCATCATGATCTTCTTCGTGGCGATGCCGCTGGTGACGGGACTGATGAACTATGTCGTGCCGCTCCAGATCGGCGCGCGCGACGTGTCCTTTCCCTTCCTCAACAATTTCAGCTTCTGGATGACGGCGTCCGGCGCGGCGATCACGATGATTTCGCTGTTCATCGGCGAATATGCGCGCACCGGCTGGCTCGCTTATCCGCCGCTTTCCGGCCTCCTGCACTCGCCCGGCGTCGGCGTGGACTATTATATCTGGGGCCTGCAGATAGCCGGTATCGGCACCCTGCTATCGGGCGTGAACCTGATCGCGACGATCGTGAAGATGCGCGCGCCGGGCATGTCGCTGATGAAGATGCCGATCTTCACCTGGACGTCGCTGTGCACCAACGTGCTGATCGTCGCCGCCTTCCCGGTGCTGACGGCGGTGCTGGTGCTGCTCAGCCTCGACCGGTATCTCGACTTCCACTTCTTCACCAACACCATGGGCGGCAACGCCATGATGTATGTGAACCTGATCTGGATCTGGGGCCATCCGGAAGTCTACATCCTGATCCTGCCGGCCTTCGGCATCTATTCCGAAGTGGTGTCGACCTTCTCGGGCAAACGCCTGTTCGGCTATACCTCGATGGTCTACGCGACGGTGGTCATCACCATCCTGTCCTATCTCGTCTGGCTGCACCATTTCTTCACCATGGGATCGGGCGCCAGCGTCAACAGCTTCTTCGGCATCACGACGATGATCATCTCGATCCCGACGGGGGCGAAGATCTTCAACTGGCTGTTCACCATGTATCGCGGCCGCATCCGTTTCGAGCTGCCGATGATGTGGACGCTGGCCTTCATGCTGACCTTCGTCATCGGCGGCATGACGGGCGTGATGCTGGCCGTGCCGCCCGCCGACTTCGTGCTGCACAACTCGCTGTTCCTGATCGCGCACTTCCACAACGTGATCATCGGCGGCGTGCTGTTCGGGCTGTTCGCCGGCATCAATTTCTGGTTTCCCAAGGCGTTTGGCTTCAAGCTCGACCCGAAATGGGGCAAGCGCTCCTTCTGGATGTGGGTGATCGGCTTCTATCTCGCCTTCATGCCGCTCTACGCGCTCGGCCTGATGGGCGTGACCCGCCGCCTGCGCCACTTCGACGATCCCACCTTGCAGCCCTTCTTCATCGTCGCGGCCGTCGGCGCGGTGCTGATCGCGCTCGGCATCGCCTGCATGCTGATGCAGTTCTACGTCTCGATCCGCGACCGGGAGGCGCTGCGCGACACGACCGGCGATCCGTGGCACGGCCGCACACTGGAATGGTCGACCTCGTCACCGCCGCCGGATTATAATTTCGCCTTCACGCCCGTCGTTCACGACAGCGATGCCTGGTGGGACATGAAGTGCCGCGGCGCCCAGCGCCCGACCGAAGGTTTCAAGGCCATCCACATGCCGAAGAATACCGGCACCGGCGTCATCCTGGCCGGCCTCAGCGTGGCGCTGGGCTTCGCGATGGTATGGCATATCTGGTGGCTCGCCGCGGCCAGCTTCGCCGGCATGATCGCCGTCGCGATCGGCCACACCTTCAACTATACCCGCGATTTCCACATCCCGCGCGAGGAGGTGGTGCGCACCGAACATGCGCGCACGGCGCGACTGGCCGAAGCGAAGGGGGCAGGCCAATGAGCAGCACGACCATGACCGCGACCGGCCAGCCGCCGCGCTTCTACGACACCGACGAGCACGCGCATCCCGACGGCGCCAGCACCATGCTGGGCTTCTGGATCTACCTGATGAGCGATTGCCTCATCTTTGCCGTTCTGTTCGCCACCTATGCGGTGCTGGGTCGCAGCTTCGCCGGCGGCCCCGGCCCGCACGAACTGTTCGAGCTGCCGCTGGTGGCGGTGAACACGGCGATGCTGCTGTTCTCGTCCATCACCTACGGCTTCGCCATGCTGGCGATGGAGCGCAAGCGGCTCGGCGCGACGCTTGCGTGGCTGGCGATCACCGGGCTGTTCGGCCTCGCCTTTCTCGGCATCGAGCTGTTCGAGTTCTCGAACCTGATCGCCGAGGGTGCGGGTCCGTGGCGCAGCGGTTTTCTGTCCGCCTTCTTCACGCTTGTCGGCACGCACGGTCTGCACGTGACGTTCGGCATCGTGTGGCTGGTGACGCTGATGATCCAGCTCGCGCAGAAGGGGCTGATCCCCGCCAACGCCCGGCGCCTGATGTGCCTGTCGATGTTCTGGCACTTTCTCGACGTCATCTGGATCGGCGTCTTCACCTTTGTCTATCTGATGGGAGTGCTGGGATGAGCACCGACACCGCCAATCACGATCACCACAGCCATGACGAAGGCGGCGCGCACGGTTCGCTCAAGGGCTATCTGATCGGCTTCGGCCTGTCGGTGGTCCTGACCGCCATCCCCTTCTGGCTGGTGATGGCCGACGTGATCGCCAACCCGACGACCGCGGCCTTCGTCATCCTCGGCCTGGCGCTGGTGCAGATCGTGGTCCACATGGTCTATTTCCTGCACATGAATCCGAAGTCGGAGGGCGGCTGGTCGATGATGGCGCTGATTTTCACTCTCATCCTCGTCGTCATCACGCTGACGGGCTCGATCTGGGTCATGTACCATCTCAACAACAATATGATGCCGATGAGCCCGGGCGTCACGAGCGCCGCGCCGTGACGAACGGCGGTGTCCCCGGTGGGGCGCCGCCGCCCCCTGCTCCACCGGCCGAACCGGCACGGCGGCCGCGCTCCGCCCTTCGGCTCGGCATCCTCTTCGCGGTCGGGCTGGCGGTGTTCGCCGGCTTCGTCGCGCTCGGTGTCTGGCAGGTCCATCGCCGCGCGTGGAAGCTGGATCTGATCGCGCGGGTCGAGCACCGCATCCATGCCGCGCCGAGGGCCGCGCCAGGCCCCGCCCGCTGGCCGCAGGTCAGCGAAAAGTCGGCCGAATATGCGCACGTCCGCATTGCGGGCCGGTATCTCGACGTGCCGAACACGCTCGTGCAGGCGAGCACCGATCTCGGCGTCGGGCACTGGGTCCTGTCGCCGCTCGAAAGCGACCGCGGTTTCGTCGTGCTGGTCAATCGCGGCTTCGTGCCGGCCGGCACAGCGGCCCCGCCGTCACCCGGCGGAAAGGTCCGGGTGACGGGCCTGCTGCGTATCAGCCAGCCGGGCGGCGGGTTCCTGCGCGACAACGATCCGGCGGCCGGCCGCTGGTACTCCCGCGATGTCCGCGCGATCGCGACCGCGCGCGGACTGGACCGCGTCGCGCCCTATTTCATCGATGCCGACGCCCGGCCCGGCGGGGGCGGCGATCGCCTGCCGGTGGGTGGCCTGACCGTCGTCAGTTTCCCCAACAACCATCTGGGCTATGCGCTCACCTGGTTCGCGCTGGCGGCAATGACCGCCGGCGCGCTGGTTTTCCTGGTCGTGGACGAGCGGCGATTGCGCTAGCGTCGGCGACGATGATCTCCGTGCCCCCCGCCCGCGCCTTTCGCCGGCTGGCGCCGACCCAGGCCGCCGGGCGCGACAATATGCGCCAGCTCATCAATCTGCGCTGGCTGGCGGTGGCGGGCCAGCTCGCCACGGTGCTGATCGTGCGTCACGGCATGGGTGTCGCGCTACCGCTCGCGCCGATGCTGCTGGTCATCGCCGCGCTGGTGGCGCTGAACGTCGTCAGCACGATCGGTCTGCGCCGTCGGCGCGACGTTTCGAACGCGGAGGTGCTGGCCGCGCTCCTGCTCGACGTCGCCGCGCTGACCGCGCTCCTCTACTGGAGCGGCGGGGCCACCAACCCGTTCGTTTCGCTCTACCTGTTGCAGGTGGTGCTGGGTGCGGTGCTGCTCGATATCTGGTCGAGCTGGATTCTGGTCGCGGTCACCAGCGGCTGCTTCGTCTTCCTCGTCCAGGCGCATCGGCGCCTCGAACTGCCGGCGCGGCTGAAGATCGGGTTGTTCGACCTCTACATCATCGGCGCGCTGGTCGCGTTCACGCTCGTCGCCGTGCTGCTCGTGCTGTTCGTCACGCGCATCAACGCCAATCTGCGCGCCCGCGACGCCCGCCTGGCCGATTTGCGACAGCACGCCGCCGAAGAGGATCATATCGTGCGCATGGGGCTGCTCGCCTCCGGTGCGGCGCACGAACTCGGCACGCCGCTCGCCACGGTCTCGGTGATCGCGAACGACTGGGCGAAGGACGACCGCCTGATGCGCGACGCACATCTTGCCGAAGAGGTTCGGGAAATGCAGCGGGCGCTCGTGCGCTGCAAGGCCATCGTCGGCGGCATCCTGCATTCCGCGGGCGAGGCGCGCGGCGAAAACCCGACGATCACATCCCTGCACCACTTCCTCCGCGACGCCTGCGCCGAATGGCGGCAGCGCAATCCGGGCGTGGCGATGGCGGCTGATCTTGCCGTAGGCACGGACATCCGCATCATCGCGGACATCGCGTTGCGCCAGGTTCTCTGGAACGTGTTCGACAATGCGAAAGAGGCCGGCGCCACCTGCGTCCGCGTGACCGCCGCCTGCGAAGACGGCACGATCGCGATCGACATCGCCGACGACGGCCCCGGCTTCGCGCCGGACATGCTGGCGGATTTCGGCCGCCCCTATGCCACGACCAAGACGGGAACCGGCGGGCTCGGCCTGTTCCTGGTCGTCAACGTGATGCGCAAGCTGGGCGGACAGGCGAGCGCGCGCAACCAATCCGGCGGCGGCGCGCTGATCGCGTTGCGGCTGCCGCTTTCGGCGCTGGAACTGCCACCGGGCGAGGAGGATCGTGACTGACCGAACGCTGCTCATCGTCGAGGACGACGCCGATTTCGCCAGAACGCTCGGCCGCTCCTTCCAGCGGCGCGGCTATGACGTGTCGATCGCGCCCTCGCCGGAGGCGGTCCGGGAGCATATCGCCGCGCGCACGCCCGATTACGCGGTCGTCGACCTGAAGCTCGGCACCGAATCCGGGCTCGGCTGCGTCAAGGCGCTGCACGCCAACAGCCCCGACACGATCATCGTCGTCCTCACCGGCTATGCCAGCATCGGCACGGCGGTGGAGGCGATCAAGCTCGGCGCGTCGCACTATCTCGCCAAACCGTCCAACAGCGACGATATCGAGGAGGCGTTCCGCCGCACCGAGGGCGACGTCGCCGCGCCGCTGCCGTCGCGCACCACGTCGATCAAGACGCTCGAATGGGAACATATCAATCAAGTGCTGGCGGAAACGGATTTCAACATCTCCGAAGCCGCGCGACGCCTCGGCATGCACCGCCGCACGCTGGCGCGAAAGCTGGAAAAGAAGCAGGTCCCATAAGGCGGGAAACTTCGATTGCCCTCGCCCGCGCGCTTGTTTAGGAAACAGCGCTTCCTGACGCGCAAACAGGCGGGACGATGGCGGAAACACCTCTGGTCGGCATCATCATGGGCAGCACCTCCGATTGGGAGACGATGCGCCATGCCGCCGATGCGCTGAGCGCGCTGGATGTGCCGCACGAGGTCAAGGTCGTCTCCGCGCACCGCACGCCGAAACGGCTTTACGACTATGCCGAAAGCGCGGTCGAACGCGGGCTGAAAGTCATCATCGCCGGCGCCGGCGGTGCCGCGCATCTGCCGGGCATGGCGGCGTCGATGACGCGGTTGCCGGTGCTGGGCGTGCCGGTGCAGTCGAAGGCGCTCGACGGGCTCGACAGCCTGCTGTCGATCGTTCAGATGCCCGGCGGGGTTCCCGTCGGCACGCTGGCCATCGGCAAGGCGGGCGCGACCAATGCCGGGCTGATGGCCGCGGCGATCCTCGCCACCACCGACGAGGCATTGGCCGCGCGGCTCGACGAATGGCGGGCCAGGCAGACCGACAGCGTGGCCCACGAACCCGAATGACGATGCTGCCGCCCGGATCGACCATCGGCATCATCGGCGCCGGTCAGTTGGGGCGCATGCTGGGCGTCGCGGCGGCGCAACTCGGCTATCGCATCCATGTCCTCGCGCCGGCGAGCGGCCCCGCCTGCGACGTCAACAACGCCTTCACGGCGGCCGCCTATGACGACGAAGCGGCGCTCGCGGAATTCGGCGAACAGTGCGATGTCGTCACCTACGAATTCGAGAATATCGAGGCGGCGCCGATCGCGACGCTTGCCGAAAGCGTACCGGTGCGCCCCTCCGCCGCAGCGCTCGCCATTGCGCAGAACCGGGTGGAGGAAAAACGCTTCGTCGAAAAGCTGGGCGGACGCGCGGCACCGTGGCGCGACGTCGCGACGCGCGGGGACCTCGATACGGCCATCGCGGAAATCGGCTGCCCGGCGATCCTGAAGACGATCCGCTTCGGCTATGACGGCAAGGGCCAGGCCCGGCTCGCCAGCGCCGACGATGCCGATGCGGCATGGGACGCGATCGGCGGCAACCCCGCGATCCTGGAGGGGTTCGTCGAATTCGATCACGAATTCTCGATCGTGCTCGCGCGCGGGGAGGATGGCGGCCATGCCAGCTATCCGCCGCCGCTCAACGGGCATGAGGACGGCATTCTCGCCCGATCGACCGTCCCTGCCCCGCCGCAGGTCGCCTCGCAATGGACCGAAGCCGCCGCCCTGGCCGGGCGCGTCGCGGATGCGCTTGATTATGTCGGCGTGCTGACGCTCGAATTCTTCGCCGGCCGTGACGGCCCGATCTTCAACGAGATGGCGCCGCGCGTGCACAATAGCGGGCATTGGACCATCGAGGGCGCGGTGACGAGCCAGTTCGAAAACCATATCCGCGCGATCTGCGGCCTGCCGCTGGGCGCGACGACCGTGACCGGCACGCGCGTCGAGATGGAGAACCTGATCGGCGATCAGGCGAAGCGCTGGCGAGAGATCGTCGCCGAGCCGGAAGCGCACCTGCATCTTTACGGCAAAACCGAGATCCGCCCCGGCCGCAAGATGGGGCATGTCACGCGGATATGGCGGTGATGTGCGAAGGCCGCCTCCCCCGAATGGCTGCCGCGACGGGAGCGAGGCAGTGTCCCGCCCTTTGCAGATAATGGTAAGCTCGACCGCGCGACCCGCGAAGGCGGGAGCCCAGCCTGCGTCCCCGCCACCGGGCCCATCAAAATACTACTTCGATGGCGCTCTTCGCGGGGACACAATGCGGTTCCGTACCTCCCGAAACATTCGGGGCGATGCATTCGCCTCTAGCGCAGGCCCAGCAGCTTGTGGGTCTGGAGCGACAGCCGCCAGCGCGGACGTTCCAGCACGAAGGCGATCGCCGCGCGTCGATTGGCCTCCGCTTCGGCGCTGTCCATCGGCTGGACCAGGAAGTGATCGAATTTCCAGTCGGCGAGCGCATCCGGGTCGATCCCCGCCTGCGGCCAGACCAGCTTCAGTTCGTCGCCCGAACGCTGGACCACCTCGCTGCCCGCCTTCGGGCTGACGCATACCCAGTCGATGCCGGGATGGACGGGGAGCGTCCCGTTGGTCTCGACCGCGATGCGAAAGCCATTTTCGTGCAGCGCATCGACCAGCGCGTCGTCGACCTGCAGCATCGGTTCGCCGCCGGTCAGCACCGCCATGCGCTCAGCACGCGCCGGCCCCCAATGCGCCGCCGCCGCATCGGCCAGCGCCGCGGCGTCTGCAAAGCGGCCGCCGCCCTCACCGTCCGTCCCGACGAAATCGGTGTCGCAGAAGCGGCAGATCGCGCTCGCCCGGTCCTTTTCCCGGCCCGACCAGAGATTGCAGCCGGCGAAGCGCACGAACACCGCCCGCGCACCCGCCTGCACCCCTTCGCCCTGCAGCGTCAGGAACATTTCCTTGACGGCGTAGCTCATGGCGCGGCGGCATATCGGGTCGGATCGGGCAACCCTGCCTCCGCGAACCCCTTGGACCGCAGCCGGCAACTGTCGCACAGGCCGCAATGCAGCCCATCCGGCCCGGGGTCGTAGCAGGACCAGCTCAGCCCCGCGTCCAGGCCCAGCCGGTCCGCCTCGCGCGCGATGTCGGCCTTGGTCATGTCCTGCAAGGGCGCGTGGATGCGAAACGCCTCGCCCTCTGCCCCCGCCTTTGTGGCAAGTTCGGCCAGATGCTCGAAACCGGCGATGAAGTCCGGCCGGCAGTCGGGATAGCCGGAATAATCGAGCGCATTGACGCCGATGAACAGGTCGCGCGCGCCGGCCGCCTCCGCCCAGCCGAGCGCCAGCGAAAGAAAGATGGTATTGCGCGCCGGCACATAGGTGACGGGAATGTCGTCGCCGACGCCGGCTTTCGGCACGTCGATATCGGCGGTCAGCGCCGACCCGCCGAAACTGCGCAGGTCGAGCGGCAGGATGATGTGCCGCTCGGCGCCCAGCATGGCGGCGATCCGCCGGGCGGCGTCCAGTTCGACCCGGTGCCGCTGGTTATAGTCGATCGACAGCGCCAGCAGCCCGTATCCCGCTTCTTTCGCGCGCGCCGCCGAAACCATGGAATCGAGCCCGCCGGAAACGAGCACCACCGCATATTTGTCCGTTCTGGTCATAACCTCAGTCCGCTAGGCCCTGCGCCCGCCCTCCGCAATGGGCCGTGGCGCGAATCCCGGTGCCGCCCCGCGGCCGAAGAAGAAAGGGCCGCCCGGAACGGGCGGCCCAGCGTATTCGGGGTAACCCTGGACACTGTACAGGCACCCGACAGGGAGCGGGAACGATCATAAGCCAACAGGGTAAACCGTAGCTGAACGCGCGACCCGGATCAGCGACAGGTGCCGACCCGCCTGCCGTCGAAACGGGCGTGGAAGGGCGAACCCCGCGCCACGCCCTGCGTGGTCACGAGGATGCGCCGCGGCGTCTGCATCTGCACCGTGGTGCGGCCATGACCACGGCCGGGACAGGTATAATGCACCGTCGCTTCGCGCGGCTCGTTCGCCACGACGAAGCGCGAGCATTGACCGCCGCGATGTTCGATCTGGATCAGCGCCGTCGGATCGGGCAGGCAGACCGTGCGCACCTCTCGCTGTTCGTCGAGGTCGCGCAACTGCCATTTGCCGGGATCGAGCGATTCCACCGCATGCAGCGTCGGCGCCTGGGCCGATGCCGCGCCGGCCACGCAGCCCAGCACCACGATGCCCGCCGCCACGATCCGACGAAAGCCCTTGCCCCGCACCTGCCCTGCCCTGTTTCGCATGGTTCTGCCCGCTAATGAACGATGTCGTTCACAAACAGATGGGAAGCCCGATGACGCGCTGCAATATGTTCAGGACGCCAAAGTTTCCAGCGGCACCGGGAACTGCCTGGCGCAAAAGGCACAGTCCACTGAGATCACGCCGTTTTCATCCGCCATCTCGCGCCGTTGCTCGGGTGCGAATTTCGCCAGGACCTGCGTGATATAGGCGGCGTCGCAGCGGCAGCCGCGCACGAGCGGAACCGCGCTCGGCATCCGCACCTCGCGCTCCTCGTTGAACAGGCGCCAGACCAGCGTTTCCATCGGCACCGCGGCGTCGACCAGTTCGTCCACGCCCATGGTCGCCGCCAGCGCCTCGACATGCTCCCATTGCGGATGGTCGAGCCGGGTATGAATGCGGTCGCGGCCTTCCTCGCCGTCCGGCAGATATTGCAGGAACAGGCCGCCGGCGACGACGCGCCCATCCCCATCGTGCCGAACGCCTAGCCGGACGAGGCTCGGAATCTGCTCCGACTGCGCGAAATAGCTTTCCGCCGCCTCCGACAGCGAGGCGCCGTCGAGGGGCACGATGCCCTGATAGCGCTCACCGGTCGTCACCTGATCGAAGGTGACACCCAGAAAGCCGTTGCCGAACAGCGCGAACAGGGTGGGATCGTCCGGCGCCTCGGCCAGCTTGGCTTCATCGAACTGGACATAGCCGCGCAGCTCGCCGCCCTTATAATCGCACACCATCAGGTCGACGATGCCGTTCTGCGTCTGCGCCTGCATGGTGAGCTGCCCGTCGACATCCTTCAGCGTGGTGCCGAGCAGCGCGGTCAGGGCGAGCGCCTCGCCCAGCAGCTTCTCGATCACCGGCGGATAGGCGTGCGCCGACAGGATTTCCTCGAGCACGGGGCCGAGGCGCACCATCCGCCCGCGCGCATCGCGCTCGGGAATGGTGAAGCCGATGGCCCGGTCGAGATCGGGGGTGGAAGCGGGTTCAACGGTCAAATCAAATTCCTCGTCATCCCGGCGCCCGCCGGGACCCAACATCGTTTGCGCCGAGATCGGGAGATTCCGGCCAACGCCGGAATGACGAGGTAGGAACCCTGTCGGCCGCGTTCAACTCATCCGATCTGGCCGAAGCACCAGCGCAGAATCGATTTCTGCGCGTGCAGCCGGTTCTCCGCCTCTGGCCAGATCAGCGATTGCGGCCCGTCGATCACTTGCGCCACCACCTCCTCGCCGCGATGCGCGGGCAGGCAGTGGAGGAAGACCGCATCCGGCTTCGCGCCCGCCATCAACTCCGGCGTGACCTGATAGGGCATCATCGCCGCGAGTTTTTCCTGGGCATGATCCTGTCCCATCGAGATCCAGGTATCGGTGACGATCACATCCGCCTCCGCCACCGCGCGCACGGGGTCGCGCTCGATCGCGACGCGCGCGTTGGTGCCCTCCAGCCGCGTATTGGCCGCCTCAATCCAGCGCGCCTGCGGGTCGTAGCCATGCGGGCAACCGACGCTCACCGAGAATTTGAACAGCCCCGCCGCCTCGACGATCGAGTGCAGCACATTGTTGCCGTCGCCCAGCCACGCCCATTTGAGCCCCGGCAGCGCCTTGCCCGCCTCGATCACGCTCAGCAGATCGGCGGCGATCTGGCAGGGGTGCGAATCGTCGGTCAGGCCGTTGATGACCGGTACGCTGGCATATTCCGCCATTTCCTCGATCTTCGCATGGTCGTCGGTGCGGACCATGATCGCGTCGCAATAGCCCGACAGGATGCGCGCGGTGTCCGCCACCGTCTCGCCGCGCCCGAGCTGGGTGGAGGCCGCGTCGAGCACCAGCGCCGTCCCGCCGAGCTGGCGCATCGCCATGTCGAAGCTGACGCGGGTGCGCGTCGAGGATTTCTCGAACACCATCGCCAGCGTGCGGCCGGCGAGCGGCGCGTCGGGATCCGGCTGCCCCTTGGGCCATCCGGCACGCGCCTTCTTACGATCGAGCGCATCGGCGATCATCGCCGCGACCCCGTCGCCGCCGGCATCGGACAAGTTCAGGAAATTACGATAGTTAGTCATGAGGAGGTCTCCCCCACCCGCTCGTGCTGAGCCTGTCGAAGCACTGCCCTTCTTGTCGCACAGAAGGAGAAGTGCAGCCCTTCGACAAGCTCAGGGCAAACGGTGATGCTTCAGGTCAGTCATCGGCGGGCGGGTTATAGACCCGCGCGGCATCGCTCAGCTTCTCGGCGAACTCGGCGACGTGGCGTTCCTCGATTATCAGCGGCGGAAGGATGCGCACCACATTCTCGCCGGCGGCGACCAGCAGCAGCCCGTGATTGTCGCGGGCATGGCCGACGAAATCGCGGCTCACCGCCGGGTCCTTGAGCTTCAACCCGAGCATCAGCCCACGTCCGCGCACGCTGTCGAACAGATGGTCGTGATTGGGGATCATCTGTTCGAGCGTCGAGCGCAGCCGCTCGCCCATCTGCCTGACGTGATCGAAGAAGCCGTCTTCGAGCATCACGTCGAGCACGCCTTCGCCCGCCGCCATCGCCAGCGGGTTGCCGCCATAGGTCGACCCGTGCGTGCCGAACACCATGCCCCTGGCCGCTTCCTCGGTGGCGAGGCACGCGCCCAGCGGAAAGCCGCCGCCGATGCCCTTGGCCGAGGCGAGGATGTCGGGCTCGATGCCATATTGTTCGTGCGCGAAATAGGTGCCGGTCCGGCCATAGCCGCACTGCACCTCGTCGAGCACCAGCATCAGGCCGTGCTCGTCGCACGCCTTGCGCAGGCCCTTCAGGAACGCGTCGGACGCGACGCGGATGCCGCCCTCGCCCTGCACCGGCTCGACCAGGAAGCCCGCGGTGTTCTCGTCGATCAGCGCCAGCGCACCCTCGAGATCGTTGAACTCGCAATATTTGAAGCCCGGCAGCAGCGGCTCGAACCCGTCGCGCATCTTCGCCTGGTTGGTCGCGGAAATCGCGCCCAGCGTGCGGCCGTGAAACGCCATAGAAAAGGTGATCAGGTCGTGACGCTCGGGATTGCCATTGGCATGGTGATAACGCCGCGCCGTCTTGATCGCGCACTCGACCGCCTCGGCGCCCGAATTGGTGAAGAACACCGTGTCGGCGAAGCTGTGGTCGGTGATCCGCCTGGCGAGCTTTTCGCCCTGTGGACTGCCGTACAGGTTCGATACGTGCATCAATGTCGCGACCTGATCCTGCAACACCCTGGTCAGGTGCGGGTGGCCATGGCCGAGGCAGTTGACGGCGATGCCGCTGGCGAAATCGAGATAGCGCTCGCCGCGCTCGCCGATCAGATAGCAGCCCTCGCCTCGCACCGGACGCACATCGCACCGCGGATAGACGGGCATGAGCGGGGGGATGGTCATGGGAACTGCTCCTTGGACGACAAGGCGCGGCACGCGCCGGAAACGAAAAAAGGACGGCCAAGCCGGGCCGCCCGGAGCCGGTATCTACGAGCCGCCGCACGGGGGCGTCAACACCGCCTCAGAACGTACTACGCCGGGAACTAACCACCGTTGTCATGCCAGCGAAGGCTGGCATTCATATCTGTTCACAGGTTACGCTGCTGCTCGATGAAGTGCGTGACTCTTCAGAGACATGGGCAGCGCACCACCTTCAGCCCCGCCCGCTCAGTTCTTGATCTTCCACCCGCTCCTGAGCAGCGCGTAGCAGATCAGCGCCATCACCACGTCCATCGCCAGCACGACGACCGCGCCGACGGCGACCGGCGAATCCGACACGCCCAGAAATCCGTAGCGAAAGCCCGAGATGATGTAGAAGAACGGGTTGAGGTGGCTGACCACCTGAAACGCCGGCGCCAGCCGCTCGACCGAATAGAATGTCCCCGACAACAGCGTCAGCGGCGCGACGACAAAATTGTTGACCGCCGCCGAATGGTCGAACTTCTCCGCCCAGATCGAGGTCAGCACGCCAACCAGCGCAAGGAACACCGCGCCCAGCGTGCCGAACCACAGGATCGCCCACAAATGCATCGGCGCGACATGCACGCCCGGCCAGAACGCCATCGCCAGCCACACCGCGCCGCCGACGCAATAAGCGCGCGTCACCGCCCCGCCGACCAGCCCGATCAGCAGTTCGCTGGTCGACAGCGGCGGTTGCAGATAGTCGACGATGGTGCCCTGGATCTTGCCGACCAGCAGCGAGAAGCTGGCATTCTGAAAGGCATTGTTGAGCATTCCCATCACGATCAGACCCGGCGCGATGAAATCGGCGAACGGCACGCCCATCACCGATGCGCGCCCGCGACCGCTCAGCGCGACGGTGAAAATGACGAGGAAAAGCAGCGTCGTTACCGACGGCGCCCATACCGTCTGGAGCTGCACCTTGAAGAAACGGCGCACCTCCTTGATATATAGGGTCTTGAGCCCGCCCCAATTGACGTTCCGGATCGTCGGGACGCCGGGTGCGGAAATCAGGGTTTCGCCGGTTTCGGGCTGGTCGTTCATGGCAGCATCGCGTAGTCGCTGCCGCTTCGACCTGCAAGACCGGCAGGCCCATGACGAACCTTCACTAGGGAATCACTATGAGCTGGACCGAAGAACGCATCGCCACGCTGACGAAGATGTGGGAATCGGGCAATACCGCGAGCCAGATCGCCGAGGAACTGGGCGGCATCAGCCGCAACGCCGTGATCGGCAAGGCGCACCGGCTGGGCCTGAAATCGCGCCCCTCGCCGGTAAAGGCGGGCGAATCGGAAGCGAAGTCCAAGCCGAAGACGAAACCGGCCGCGCCCAGGGCGGCGCCGAAACCCGCTCCGGCCCCCGCACCCGTACCGCCGGCCGAAAGCGCCGCACCGGAGCCGGCGCCCCGCGCCCCCGAAAACCGGGAACCGGAACCGGAGACTGAGCGTCAGCAGATCGCCCGCTCGGTCGGGCCCGGCGGGTTCCTTCGCCAGAATCCGGGCGAACAGGGCCCGCCCTCGACGCCGGCGCCGCCGCGCCGCCTCGTTCCCGCACGCCCGTCCGAAGCGGTGGCGGACAAGACCAGCCTGCTCGATCTCAACGACCGCATCTGCAAATGGCCGATCGGCCATCCCGGCGAACCCGATTTCCATTTCTGCGGCGAAAAGGTGAATCCGGGCTTTCCCTATTGCGTCGAACATTGCGGCCATGCCTATCAGGCGCAATTGCCGCGCCGCGATCGCCGCCCGCCGCCGCCGCTGCCCTATGGCGGGCCGCGCGTACGCTGAACCCGCACCGCCCGCCACGGCGGGAAGGACGATTCGACGGAACCCGCCTTCCGAGAGGAGGGCGGGTTACGCGAATCCCGCAAGGGCTGCACTCCGCGCCCGCGCCATATCGTGCAGCGGCCTTCGGACGTGCGTAATCCGCGCAAACCGTCGCGGATTCTGCGCTAGCACGGCCGAAAGCACGCATCGGCATGCTCCAGGGCATGCGAACGATTCCCTCCGCCGCGCTACTCCGCGCCGACATCCGCGCCACCGCGCTGGTCGAATTCGCGATCGTGCTGCCGATATTGCTGTGCCTGCTGGCCGGTATCGTCGGCTATGGCCGCTATCTGCTGATCGCCCATGATGCGCAGCAGATCGCCAACGATGCCGCGCGCGCGACCATCGCCGGCCTGAACACGCCCGAACGGCGCAGCCTCGCCGCCGCCGTGGTGGCGCGCGGCGTCCGGGAACTGGGGTTGTCCGCCGACCGCGTCAGCCAGACCGTCGCCGACGATGCCGGCCGGGTGACCGTCACGGTGCGGATCGACACCGGCGGCGACGCCCTGCTGAGCACCGATCTGATCCCCCTGCCCGGCCGCATCGTCGAACGCCGCGCCGTCGTCGCCCCCGGAGGGATCCGATGACTCCGCCCGCCACGCTGCGCCGGGATCGTCGCGGCACCACCGCCATTCTCGTTGCGGGCGCGATGCCGATGATCCTGGGTGCCGCCGCACTGGCGATCGACCTGGGCTCGGCCCGGCTCGATTCGCGCAAGCTGCAGGGAATGGCCGATGCCGCCGCCCTGGCGGCGACCGCCGATCCGGCCAATGCCCGGCCCGTGGCGCGGCAGATCGTGGCGAAAACCGACTGGGCGCAGGCCGTGACGGTCCGCACGGTCCGGGGCAGCTATTCACGTTCCGTCGATCTGGCGCCCGCCGAACGATTCCAGCCGTCCGCATCCGGGGACGCGGTGCGGGTCTCCCTGTCGAGCCGATCGCCCACCTTCTTCGCCCGCATCTTCGGCGCGGACAGCATCCCCATCGCCCGGACCGCCACCGCCACGCGCACGAAAATGGCGAGCTTCAGCATCGGCAGCCGTCTGCTCGCCCTCGATGGCGGGCTGCTGAACGCCTATCTGGGCGCGCTGACCGGCAGCGACATTTCGCTGAGCGTGATGGATTACGAAGCGCTCGCCGGCGCCGATATCGACCTGCTGTCCTATGTCGACGCGCTGCACAGCAGCGTGGATGCACAGGCCCTCACCTTCGATCAGGTCCTCGACAGCGACATCGACGTGGCGCAGGCGATACGCGTGCTCGCAAGCACCACGCCGGACGCCGGCGCGCGGTCCGCCATGCTGCGCCTGGCCGCGGGCACGAGCGCGGGCACCATCCGTCTCGCCGACCTGATCGACCTGGGTCCGCTGGGCGGGCAGGACGGCGGCGGCACGGGGCTGGTCAAGGTGAACGCCATGCAGCTCGCCACCGCCCTGCTGCAACTGTCGTCGGGGGAGCGTCAAGTTGCGCTGGACGTCGGCGCCGGCATTCCCGGCCTCGCCGAAACCCGGGTGATGCTGGGGATCGGCGAACGTCCCGACAGCGCGCCCTGGATCGCGGTCACCGACAATGGCGAACCGGTCATCCGCACGGCGCAGGCGCGCATCTATCTGGAAACCAAAATCGCCGATGTCGCCCTGCCGGGCCTGAGCAGCCTGGTCGCCGTCGACCTGCCGGTGTTCGTGGAACTCGCGAGCGGCGAGGCGCGGCTGAACGCGATCACCTGCGGCGACGGCGGGCGCGGCGTCACCCTCGACGGCCGACCGGGGCTCGGCAAGGCCGCGATCGCACGGATCGACGAGCAGCGCTTCGACGATTTCACCACGCCGGTGCCGCTGCACGAGGCGCGGCTGGTCCATGCCCTGGTGGTCGATGTCGACGGCCGCGCCGTGGTCGATCTCGGCGCCGACGAGCGCTGGCAGCAGGTCCGCTTTTCCGCCGACGACATCGACGAGGGTGCGGTGCGGACGATTTCCAGCGGTCATGCCGTCGGTGGCCTGACCACCAGCCTCGCCAGCAACCTCGACGTGACCGTCCGCGCCTTGTTCCTGCGCCTGCCCGCCGGCCCTGTCGCCGGCGCCATCGGCAGCAGGCTCGACCTGCTGGCGCCGGCGCTCGACGGTGTGCTGAACCTCGCGACGGGGGCCGTCGGCGTACGCTACGGTCAGGCCGATCTGCGCGTCACCGGGATGCGCTGTGGCGAGCCGGAGCTGGTCGGCTGATCAGTCCGGCATGACAAGGTGTCGGCACGGGCGCGCCGTGCCGCTTGCACGGCTCTCCGGCCCGCCCCTATACCGGGCGCATGTCCGACAAAGACCTGTTCGCGTCCGGCGCGAAATCACCCCCATCCTCCGATTACGACGCCTCCTCGATCGAAGTGCTGGAGGGGCTGGAACCCGTCCGCCGCCGCCCCGGCATGTATATCGGCGGCACCGACGAGCGCGCGCTGCACCATCTTGCCGCGGAGGTGATCGACAATTCGATGGACGAAGCGGTTGCCGGCCACGCCAACCGCATCGAGGTGACGCTGGAAGCGGGCAACCGCCTGACCGTCACCGACAACGGCCGCGGCATTCCCATCGACCCGCACCCCAAATTCCCCGGCAAATCGGCGCTGGAGGTGATCCTTTCGACGCTCCATTCGGGCGGCAAGTTCTCGGCCAAGGCCTATGCCACATCCGGCGGCCTGCACGGCGTCGGCGTCAGCGTGGTCAACGCGCTGTCGTCGGACACGGTGGTCGAGGTCGCGCGCGACCGGCAACTCTATCGCCAGCATTTCTCGCGCGGGGTGGCGCTCGGCCCGCTCGAACATCTGGGCGGCACGCCCAATCGCCGCGGCACGATGACGTCCTTCACGCCGGACACCGAAATCTTCAAGGAGCTGCACTTCAAGCCGGCCCGGCTCTACAAGCTGGCGCGGTCCAAGGCCTATTTGTTCGCCGGGGTCGAAATCCGCTGGAAATGCGATCCCGACCTCATCACCGACGACACGCCGGCCGAAGCCGTGTTCCAGTTTCCCGGCGGCCTCGCCGATCATCTGAAGGAACAGGTGAACGGCCGCGAATGCGCCACCGCCGATTTCTTCACGGGCAGTCAGGACTTCCCGGACAATCACGGCAAGGTCGAATGGGCGGTCGCCTGGCCGCTATTTTCCGACGGCAGCTATAGCTGGTATTGCAACACCATCCCGACGCCCGACGGCGGCACCCACGAAACCGGGCTGCGCGCCGCACTGACCAAGGGCATCCGCGCATTCGGCGATCTGGTCGGCCAGAAAAAGGCCAAGGACATCACCGCCGACGACATGATGACCGGCAGTGAGCTGATGCTTTCGGTCTTCATCCGCGACCCGCAATTCCAGTCGCAGACCAAGGACCGCCTCACCTCGCCCGAGGCGGCGGGCCTCGTCGAGCGTGCGGTGCGCGACCATTTCGACCATTTCCTCACCGACAATATGGAGCGCGGCAAGGCGCTGCTCGGCCTGATCCTGGAACGGATGGAAGACCGCCTGCGCCGCAAGCAGGAGCGCGAGGTCAAGCGCAAGACCGCGACCAGCAGCCGCAAGCTGCGCCTGCCCGGCAAGCTCACCGACTGTTCGAACGACGGCAACGACGGTACCGAGCTGTTCATCGTCGAGGGCGACTCCGCCGGCGGATCGGCCAAACAGGCACGCGACCGCAAGACCCAGGCGATCCTGCCGATCCGCGGCAAGATCCTGAACGTCGCCTCGGCGACCAGTGCGAAGATCCTCGCCAATCAGGAAATCGCCGACCTGGTCCAGGCGCTCGGCTGCGGTACGCGGGGGGATTGCGACGCCGCCAACCTGCGCTACGAACGCATCGTCATCATGACCGACGCCGATGTCGACGGCGCGCATATCGCGACGCTCCTGATGACCTTCTTCTTCCAGGAAATGCCCGACGTGGTACGCAAAGGGCACCTGTTCCTCGCTCAGCCGCCGCTCTACCGCCTGACTGCCGGCACGAAGAGCCTCTATGCCCGCGACGACGCGCACCGCGCCGAGCTTGAAGCGACCGAGTTCAAGGGCAAGAAGGTCGATGTCGGCCGCTTCAAGGGACTGGGCGAGATGAACCCCGCGCAGCTCCGCGAAACGACCATGGATCCTCGCACGCGCAATCTGCTGCGCATCATGCTGCCGCAGGAATATGAGGAGCGTGCGGGCGTAAGGGACCTGGTCGACCGGCTGATGGGCAACAACCCCGCCCACCGCTTCGCCTTCATCCAGGAAAATGCCGGCCGCATGGACGAAGAGGCGATCGACGCGTAGCATCGCGAATGATTGTCCGCCCGATCAGGACATCGATGCTCCGCCCTATTCCCCGCGCATCCGCCGGCGGTGATATTGCGTGCGCTGCACCACCGCGGCGACCATGAATGCGCCGCCGGTCAGGATCACAAGTAATGGAATCCATTCGGGCAGCCGCCCCATCCGCGCCGCCACCGCCAGGAACACGCCGACCAGCGTGATCGCCAGCGCGGCCAGGCGCAACGGCCTGCCGACGCCGCGCAGTTCGCGGACATAAGCGCGCCGCTGCGCCGGATCGTCGAGATCAGGCGCGCTCACCCAGCCACTCCTCGCGCAACAGACCATAGATCACGCTGTCGCGCACTCCGATATGCGTTTCCCACTCGCCGCGCAGATTGCCCTCCGGCGTGAAGCCCAGCCGTTCCAGCAGCCCGCGCGACGCGGCATTGTCGGGATCGGTGTCGGCGAAGACGCGGCGCTTTTCCTCGACCCGGAAAAGCTGGTCGAGCACACCGGCCACCGCTTCGCGCGCGCGGCCCGATCCCCAGGCCGCCCGGATCAGGAAATATCCGATCTCGCTGACGCCGCCCTGCCGCTTCTCACCGACGGACACCCAGCCGAGCGCATGATCGTCGTCGTTGCGCGTGATCGCCCAGGCACGCCATCCGTCCTTCTGGCGCGTGGCCAGATAGTCCCGCGTCGACTCCGGCGATTCCAGCGGCGCGCGCGACCACCAGGTCATGGTCTCGGGATCGGAAAGGCCGGGATACAGCGCCTCCGCATCGTCCGCCACGAGGCGACGCAGACGCAGCCGCGCGGTCTCGATCACCGGTGTGTCGTTCACTGCGCCAGCGCGTCCACCAGGTCGCGCACCTTCTGCTGGCGCCATTGCGGCAGCGGGGCGACCATCCAATAGCCTTTGGGATACGGCTTCGCCTCCCCCACCACCTGCACGCGGCCGGCGGCGAGGTCGGCGCGGGCGATCAGTTCGGGCACGGTGGTCCGGCCCAGGCCGGACGCCGCCGCCTCGATCGCCAGCCCGGCATCGCCCACCCGGATCAGCGCGCGGCCCTCCTCCGCCATGCAGCCCGGCCAGGAAATGCGGGTATCGGCCCCGCCGCCCGGCCGCTCGATCGTCACCATCCCGTCCGATTCCAGCGCTTCGCCCTCATGTTCGCCGGGCCCGTCGCCCCAGCGGATGGCAAGGTCGACATTGGCCTGGGTAAAATCCACATCCTCATCCGCCGTAAGCAGCGAGAAACGGATTTCGCCGTCCCTGGATGCAATTTCCGCCAGGCGCGCCATCAGCCACTTGGCGGTCAGGTCGCGCGGCGCGGCGATGGCGAGCGATTTCGACGACTGGCCCGCCTGCATCGCGCGCACCGCGTCCTCGAACTGCAGGAAGCCGCCGCGCAGCGCCTCCAGCCCGGCGTCGCCTTCCGGCGTCAGTTCCAGCCCGCGCGTGGTGCGGCGGAACAGGACGACGCCCAGCGTCTCCTCCAGCGCGCGCACCTGCTGGCCCACGGCCGCCGGCGTCACGGCCAGCTCGTCCGCCGCGCGCGTGAAGGACAGGTGGCGCGCGGCCGCATCGAACACGCGCAGCCCGTTCAACGGAAGATGCGTGCGTTTCATTGCCCAATCCCCACCGTTCGTTTCGCGCAAAGTCGGGAAACGTGCCGGGAGCGGATCGTCGGGTATCCCGACGTCGCTCGACACCAACGAAGGATCTGGTTGTCGGCCCTCATCCCGTCACCGCCGGCGCGATGAGCGCAAATTGCGGAATGGCGACATCGAACGCCGTCCCGTCCTCGGCCAGCACGCGATAACTGCCCTGCATCGATCCCGTCGGCGTCGACAGCGGGCAGCCGGAGACGTAATCGAAACTTGTACCGGGCTCGATCCGCGGTTGCTCGCCGACCACGCCGTCACCTTCGACCGAATGGCGCGCGCCGCGCCCGTCGGTGATGATCCAGTGGCGGGTGAGAAGCTGCACCGTGACCTCGCCCGCATTCTCGATCCGTACATGATAGGCCCAGAACCACCGGCCGCGGTCGGGCTCCGACTGTTCGGACAGATAGCTGACCGACACCCGCACGACGATGCCGCGCGTCTCGGCGACATTGTCGAACAGCGATTTCACAAGCCCACCTTGCGAAGCGCCGCATCGAGATCGTCGATCAGGTCGCGGGGGTCCTCCAGCCCGACATTGAACCGCAACAGCCCCTCGCCGATCCCCATTTCCAGGCGCTTTTCCTCGGCCACGCCCGAATGGGTCGTGGAGGCGGGATGCGTCATCAGCGAGCGCGAATCGCCGATATTGTTGGAAATGTCGATCAATTTCAGCGCGTCGAGCAGGCCGTGCGCCTGCCCCCTGCCCTCGACCTCGAAGGAAAAGACCGAGCCGCAGGCCGTCATCTGCTTGCGTGCGAGTTCGTGCTGCGGATGGCTTTCGAGACCGGGGTGGAGGATGCGCGGCACGCGCCCCTCCAGAAAGGTGCCGACCGCCACCGCATTCTCGCTCTGCCGGCGGATGCGCAGGTCGAGCGTCTCCAGCGATTTCAACAGCACCCAGGCGTTGAAGGCCGACAGCGTCGGGCCGGTATTGCGGGTGAAGGGCAGCAATATGTCGTTGATGAACGCCTGTGTGCCGCAGACCGCGCCCGCCAGTACGCGGCCCTGTCCGTCCATCATCTTGGTGGCGGAATAAGCGACGACATCGGCGCCGAACGCCATCGGCTTCTGCAACACGGGCGTGGCGAAGGCGTTGTCGACCACGCTGGTGATGCCGCGCTCCCGCGCGATGGCGCAGACGGCTTCCAGGTCGACCACGTCCATCGTCGGGTTGGCCGGCGTCTCGAAGAAGAAGACCTTCGTATTCGGCCGCACCGCATCGGTGAAGGCCTGGGGGTCGCGGGCATCGACCGTCGTCGTTTCGATGCCGAACTTGGGCAGCAGCGTGTCGGTCAGCCAGCGGCAGGACCCGAACAGCGCGCGACCGGCGACGACATGGTCGCCCTGTTCGAGCTGGCACAGCAGCACCGCCGTCATCGCCGCCATGCCGCTCGCCATGGTGCGGCAGGCCTCCGCCCCCTCCATCAGCGCGATTCGCTCCTCCAGCATCTCCACGGTCGGGTTCTGGAGTCGCGAATAGGTCATGCCCTGCTGATCGCCGGCGAAGCGCGCCGCGGCATCACCCGCGCAGTCATAGGCATAGCCCGACGTCAGGAACATCGCTTCCGAGGTCTCGCCCCACTCGGAACGCGCGGTCCCGCCGCGCACCGCCTGCGTCGCGGGGCGCCAATGCTGGGTGATGCTGCGGTCCTGGCCGGTATTGCGCTTCATGGCGGAACGCTTTGCCGGGTGCGCGGGCATGCCGTCAAGCCAAGCCCTGCTTGGCGCGGCATATGGCAATCCTTGGCCGGGCCGGCTATGGACCGCGATCGATGCTGGACCGTCTGCGACGAGACCCGCTGCTGGCGGCCCTGGTGATCGGCCTCGGCGCCGAGATCCTGTTCCTGGTGCATCTCGGCTGGCCCGACCGGCTGGTCTTCGACGAGATTCACTATGTCCCGGCGGCCCGCGCGATGCTGGCGCTGAACCGACCGCTCAATACCGAGCATCCGCTGCTGGCCAAGGAATTCATCGCGGCGGGAATCGCCCTGTTCGGCGACAATCCGCTGGGCTGGCGCTTCTTCGCGACGCTGGCCGGCACGGCGACCGTGCTCGCCGGCTACTGGATGCTGTGGCTGCTGTTCGCCCGCGTGCGCACCGCCGCGTTCGGCGCGCTGCTGATCGCCGTCAACCAGATGGTCTATGTCCAGGCGCGAATCGCGATGATCGACATCTATCTCGGCGCGTTCGTGATGCTCGCGGCCGCAGGCTTCGTGTGGGCGATGGAGGCGCCGCCCGAGTGCGTAAAGCCGCGTCTGATCCTGACGGGGACGCTGCTGGGCCTGGCGACGGCGGCGAAATGGGCCGCGGTGCCGTATATCGTCTTCGCCGGTATCGCGTTCCTCCTCGTCCGCTGGCGCGACGCAGCACTTGCCGGCCGGCCCGCGATCAGCGCCCTTACCGACGGCGCCCATCCGCATTGGCGCGGCACCGGCACCGTCCCTGCGATGCTGCTGATCGGCGGGACCAGCATCATCGTCTATTTCCTGACCTTCGCGCCGCAATTCTTCTATGCCCATGATCCGCTCACCCTGCGCTGGCTGCTGCCGTTCCAGCAGGCCATGTTTGATGCGCAGACGCAGGTGCTGCGGTCTCACCCCTATCAATCCGCCTGGTGGACCTGGCCGCTGGTCATCCGGCCGATCTGGTATTTCTACGAACCCGATGGCGGGGTGTGGCGCGGCGTGCTGCTGATCGGCAATCCGGTGGTGATGTGGGGCGGACTGGCGGCGGTCGCGGCCTGCCTGTTCGCCGGGCTGCGCGATCGCGCCGCCCGTCCTCTCGCCCTCGCGCTATTCTGGATCGCCTCTCTGGGCATCTGGGCGATCATCCCGAAATCGCTTGGCTTTTATTATTATTACCACCTGTCCGGCGTCATCATCTGCCTGTGCCTTGCCGCGGCCTTCCACCATTTCGCGCGCGGGCGCTTCGCCAAGGCGGACGAATGGTTCGCGATTCCCGCGATCGCGGTGTTCCTCTATTTCTATCCCGTGCTGTCGGCACAGCCGCTGGGCGGTGAAGGCGCGTTCAACCACTGGATGCTGTTCGATAGCTGGCGGTAACGGCGGAAGGGTGCCCTCAACGCCGGCCAGCGAAGAAATTGCGCAGCAGCCCCGCCGCTTCGCCCTCGCCGATTCCGGAAAAGATTTCCGGCCGGTGGTGGCAGGTGGGCTGCGCGAAGAATCGCGGGCCGTGTTCGACCGCGCCGCCCTTCGGGTCCGATGCGCCGTAATAGAGCCGAGCGATGCGGGCATGGGCGATCGCCCCGGCGCACATGGCGCAGGGCTCCAGCGTCACCCACAGGTCGCATCCCTCCAGCCGGTCGCTGCCCAGCCGCGCCGAGGCCGCCCGGATCGCGCAAATCTCCGCATGCGCGGTGGGATCATGCAGCCGGCGCGGCGCATTCGCGGCCGTGGCGATGACGGTCCCGTCGCGAACCACGACCGCCCCGACCGGCACCTCGCCCTGCGACGCGGCATCGCGCGCGGCCTGCAACGCCCGGCGCATCGGTTCGGGCAAGGGAAACATCGTCGGTGCGTTAGCGCCCCCGGCCCGTCCGGGCCAGTCCCCGTCGCTCAGCGTTCGGTTTCGTTCGCCGCCGGCTTGTTCACGCGGACATCGGGAACCGTCACCGTTTCGTTTTTCGAACCCACGTCGATATCGCCGACATCGGCGTCGAACTCAGGCGTCTGGCCCCCTTCGACATTGACACGCGGCATGCTGGCTTCACGTGTCTGGCTGAGCTGAATCCAGCCCACCATCATCAGCAGCGCCAGGATCAGGGCGACCAGGCCGAGGAAAAAGAGAATGATCCGCATGACGCGCGTCCTTCTTCGTTGTTGCAGACATTACGGCACGATAACGTTTCACCCCCCGAACCCGTTGCCTGCCAGCGGTGAATCGGTTGACGGCGTGATGATTAGCCGCTATCCGCCCCGACTTTCCGGGCATCTGCCCGTTCATTACCAGATCAGGATTGAACCGATGTCGCGCATTTGCGAGCTGACCGGCAAGGGCCGGCAGGTGGGCAACAACGTTTCCCACGCGAACAACAAGACCAAGCGTCTTTTTCTGCCCAACCTGCAGAACGTCACGCTGATGTCCGAAGCGCTTGAAAAGAGCGTGAAGCTGCGCGTCTCCACGCACGGCCTGCGGTCGGTCGAACATGTCGGCGGCCTCGACAACTGGCTGATGAAGACCAGCGAGGACAAGCTGTCGACCCGCGCCCGCCGCCTGAAGCGCGACGTCGCCAGGAAGCTGTCGGAAAAGACCGCGGCCTGATCCGGCGGGGCTTCGTGCCTCAAATGCCGGGATCGAGGCGGAACTTCAGCAACAAGGTTCGCTGAAGCGCCGACAGATTGTCGTCGGATGCGATCCACAGGATCGTCGCATCGCCTTCGCGCGTTGCGGCGATCGCTTCGTAATTGTCGTCGATCACCGGGGACGCGAACGTCGCGATGACGCGCCCGCGCACCAGCCTGCCCGGGCCGATGGCCGCCGGGTCGATCAGCGTCACCTTCACCGGAAATTGCAGGGACGGCAGCCGCACGGTGCGGTTGAGCACGACGATCCTGCCGTCGGGCAGGACGGTCATGTCCGATGGGCTGTACCCCTTGGGCGGCATGTAGCCGAAGCGATAGCCGCGACGCGGATGCGCGACGGGATCGCCGGCGAATCGTACCGCCGCCCTGCCCCGGCCCTTGCGCCATCCCTTGCCTTCCGAAATGACGATGAACGATCCGTCGGGCATCCGGGCCATCGATTCCGGACCGCTGCTGCCCGGCCATTTCCGCATGACCGGCGGCGCGACATGGCCGGTGGCGTGCGAAAGGGCGGCGTCGTAGCGCCAGATCGCGTTCGCATCCTCGAACCCCACCCACAGCGACCCCGACGCCGGATCGCGCGCCAGGGATTCGCTGTCTCGCTGGATCTTGGTCCAGCCCGTCCCCGGCCCGTCGCGCAGAAAGCCGTAACGGGCATCGTGCATGCGCCAGTCGCTGCCCATGCGAAACCGCACGAAATTGCCGCCGTCGTTCAGCATCAGGAAGGTGTCGCCCGATATCTGCATGGCCGAAAAGCCGCCGAATGCGCCGTCGGGGCTCGTCAGTTCGACACCGCCCAGATAGGTCAGCGCCCCCACCCGCCGGCGCCCCGGCTGATCGGCGACCAGCGGAACCGGCCGCATCGCGATCTTCGGCTCGCCGCGGAGCAGCGCCAGGCGCGGCTCGCCCGAATAGCCGGGAATGAAGATCAGCAGCAGCAGGACGGACCAGACGATACGCATCGACCGCCCTTTACGGGGATGCGCGCCGGGCTGAAACCCGTTGCGGATGCTTAACAGTGGATGACGGGCCCATTCAGCACCGGCTCAATGCGAATCGGCCATAACCCCATTATCGATTTCGGCGATTCGGCCGGTGTCGAACGGAATACGGACTGAAGCGTAAGGAGTATAAGCCATGTTCAAGAAACTCTCGCTCCTTGGCGCGGCGTTCACCATGAGTGCCGCTGCGCTGATCCCGGCGACACCTGCCGCCGCCCAGAGTCATCGTGGCCACCATTACGGCCATTACGATCGGCATGATCGCGGCCATTATCGCAACTATGACCGCTACGACCGCCGTGCGCACTACGATCGGCGCTATGCCTATCGCCGCGGCGCGCGCTGCGACGACAATGGCGACGGCGGTACGGTGATCGGCGCCATTGCCGGCGGCCTTGCCGGCCACGAAGTCGTCGGCCGCTATGGCGACAAGACGGCGGGCACCCTGGTCGGCGGTGTCGTCGGTGCCCTTGCCGGTCGCGCGATCGACCGCTCGGATCGCCCTGATTACTGCCGCTGATCCGAAGGCTTGCGAGTTCCCTCGAGTGGCGTATCGAGGGCGGGGGCCGCCTTTGACGGGGCGGCCCCCAATGTCTGCAACCGCAGGCTCAACGCCAGGTTCCACGCCTCCAGTTGTTGCAGAATGCGGTTGGGAATGGCTCGCCTGATCGGCAGTTCTGCCGCAGCGTTGGCATGCGGGAACAGTTCGTCCGGCATGTCGCATCCCAGATAGCCGCATAGTTCGGGCCAGCCGTCGCCGCGCTCCCAGCACAGGACACGGACGCGGTCGCCCAGATACTCGCAAACCTCGCGATTGTGCCGGCAATAGATGTCGCGGTGCGCATCCGGCGCGCTGTGCGGATAGTTGTAACCATAAGCGATTTTGCGTGCGTGGCGGAACGGGCGCGACCGCAGCGAATGGCGGCGCAGGCTTTTCAGCCAGACATCGGGATCACGCCGCACCGTGAGGATGAACTTCGCGTCGGGATAGCGCACCGCCAGTTCGCGGTACATCAGCGGATAGGGCCAGTCCTCGAAACTGTCGTAACGGTCGATCTCCGCGAAGATTTCTGCCGTCCGCCCGTCGTAGAGCGCACGCAGCAAGTCGGGGCGATAGCCCATGTGGCGGTAACCAAGCTGCGCGAGGCACTGACCCAGCGTAGTTGTTCCGGTCTTGTTGAGCCCGATGCCGAATACTTTCGCCTTCATGGCAAAGGAATAGCACCGGCGGATTCGTGTGGACATGCCCCGCCGGCGCCTATTTCGGGGTATTTCTACCCTGGAATTATCGGCAAAGGTCGTACTACTGCCCGGCCATCCTCCCGGCGGACTACAGCAAAACCTTGGTCCGAATACATCAATACATATGCTGTCCGCCGTTGATCGAAAGCGTCGATCCGGTGGCGAAGCCGCCCTCTTCCGAACAGAAGAAGGCGACGCCGCGCGCAATCTCGCTCGCCTGGCCCAGCCGGCCGACCGGGACCCGCGCGACGATCTTCTCCAGCACGTCGGCGGGCACCGCCGCCACCATGTCGGTGTCGATATAACCCGGCGCCACCGCGTTCACGGTGATGCCGAACCGCGCGCCTTCCTGCGCCAGCGCCTTGGTGAAGCCGTGAATACCCGATTTGGCGGCGGCGTAGTTGACCTGCCCGTACTGGCCGGCCTGGCCGTTGATCGAGCCGATATTGACGATCCGCCCCCATTTACGCTCGCGCATGCCGGGGAACGTCGCCTTGGCCATGTTGAAACAGCCGCCCAGGTTCACGCGGATGACCTCGTCCCACATCTCGGCGGTCATCTTCATCATCGTGGCGTCGCGGGTGATGCCGGCATTGTTCACGAGCACGTCGACCGGCCCGACATCCGCCTCGACCCGCTTCACCGCGTCCTGGCAGGCGTCGAAATCACCGACGTCCCATTTGTAGGTGCGGATGCCCGTGCGCTCGGAAAAGGCGTTCGCCCTGGCATCGTCACCGGCATAGTTCGCGGCGACGGTCATGCCCATGTCCTGGAGCGCGAGGCTGATGGCCTCGCCGATTCCGCGTGTTCCTCCGGTAACGATCGCGACGCGCGCCATGATAGCCTCTCCCTAGTGAATCAGGTCGTGGAAGCTAGGCGGGGTCCGCCCAGCCCGCAAGCTCGCGCGACAAAATGCTGCGCAGCATTTCGATGCCGGGCGCGCTTGCGTTGAGACAAGGCAGGCAGGCGAAATCGGTTCCCCCGGCCCCCAGGAATGTTTCGCGACCGCGGATCGCGATCTCCTCCAGCGTTTCGACGCAATCGGCGGAAAATCCCGGCGTCACCACCGCCACCCGCTTCATCCCCTCGCCCGGCAGCGCGGCGAGTACGGCGTCGGTCGCGGGCTCCAGCCACTTCGCCCGGCCGAAACGCGACTGAAAGGCGATGCGCACCTCCCGTCCCAGCGCATCGGACAGCAGCCGCGCCGTCTTCTGACAGTGGCAGTGATAGGGGTCGCCCAGTTCCAGCGTCCGCTGCGGCATGCCGTGAAAGCTGGCGAGGATCAGGTCCGGCGCGAAATCGAGCGCGGCCACATCCGCCTCGATCGATCGCCGCAGCGCGTCGATATAAGCCGGATCGTCATGATAAGGCGGCAGCGTGCGGACCGCCGGCTGCCACCGCATATCTGCAAGCGCCGCGAACGCGTTGTCGTTGGCGGTCGCGGTCGTCGCCGCGCAATATTGCGGATAAAGCGGTGCCAACAGCACACGCTCGCACCCGGCATCCTTCAGCGCCTGCAACCGCTCGGCGATCGCGGGGCGGCCATAGCGCATCGCCCAGTCGACCAGGACGCCGCCGCCCCACGCGCCCTGCAACGCCTCTGCTTGCGCCTTGGTGATCGCGGCAAGCGGCGAGCCGTCCTCGCTCCAGACCTGGGCATAGGCCTCGGCCGATTTCTTCGGCCGCGTGCGCAGGATGACACCGCGCAGGATCGGCTGCCAGGCGAGCCGGGGAATTTCGATCACGCGCGGATCGGACAGGAATTCGGCCAGATAGCGCTTCACCGCCGGCGGTTCGGGCGCGTCGGGCGTGCCGAGGTTGATCAGCAGGACGCCGATCTTGCGCGGCGGTATCGATGGATGGTCGTCGGGCTTCACGCATCGCTCCCCGGTATCAGCGGCAGACGGCGCAGACGCATGCCGGTCGCCGACCAGATGGCGTTGGCGATCGCCGGCGCAACCGCCGGCACGCCGATTTCTCCGACGCCGCCGGGATCGGCCTCGCTGGCGATCAGTTCCACCGTCACCTCCGGCGCGTCCGCCAGACGCGGCAGACGGAGATCGGCAAAACCGCGCGCATCGGCCAGATTGCCGGTAAAGCCCGTACTCGCTCCCAATGCCGAGGCCATGCCGAAGAGCAACCCGCCCTCGACCTGCTGCCGGACCATGTCGGGATTGATCTGGCGCCCGCAATCGACCGCCGCCACCAGCCGGTCGACCCGGATCCGCTGATCGCCGCCGATGCGCGCCTCCGCCAGCACGGCGATGGACGATCCGCGAAAGGCGTGGGCGGCGAGGCCCTGTCCGCTGCCCGGCACGCCGCCGCGCCAGCCGCCGAGCGACGCGACGGTGGACAGGCACCGCGCCAGCCGCGGCTGTCCACCCAGCATGGAGATGCGGAAACTATGCGCTTCGATCCCGGCGACATGGGCCAGTTCGTCGATGAAGCTCTCGGTAAAGAAGGTGGTGTAGCTGTGCGCGCCCGACCGCCAGGCGCCCACCGGCACGCCGATCTCCGCCGGGTGATGGTCGACCGCCATGTTGGGAATGCCATAGATCGGCACCGCACCGGCAACGGCGGAGGCATCGCCCGCGCTTCCGCCCGGCAGCGACAGCGACAAGGCGACTGCGGGATCGCCGCCCAGCAGGCGATTGGCAAGTTCGCGCCCGACCGACGGCGCGGCGATCTTCGTCAGCCAGCCTTCCACCGCGCCGTTGCGGCCCAGCCTGGCCGACAGGCGTCCCGCCGCCGCCGGGCGGTAGCGATCGTGCAGGCAATCCTCGCTGCGCGACCAGGTGAGCTGGATCGGCTTCTCCAGCGTGCGCGCCATCAGCGCGGCCTGTTCGGCCACCTGATATTCCAGCTTCGCGCCGAACGAGCCGCCCGCCATCATCGGATGCACCACGACGTCGCTCTCGTCGATGCCGGCCGCGCGGGCAGCGCCGGCGCGGGCCAGACCCGGCGCCTGCGTCGGCAGCCACAGCGCCAGCCGCCCGTCGCGCCATTCCGCGGTGGCCGTCATCGTCTCGATCGGTGCATGTACGCCCAGGCCGACCTGATATTCGGCGGTGACGATCTGCGCATCGCGAAAGGACGTGGCGAGATCGCCGGTTTCGCTGATCCGCTGGCCATCGCCGTCGAGCGCAGTTGCCAGCGCCGCCTCGATCGACGCGCTGTCGACAATGGCGCCGCGCGTTGCGAACCGGGGCGCAAGCGCGTCGAGCGCCTTGTCCGCCGCCCACCAGGTCTCGGCCACCGCGGCGACCCACGAATCGGTCTGCACGATATGGCGGACGCCGGGCACCCGGTCGGCGGCCTCCCGGTCGACCCGGATCAGCCGGGTATCGCCCACCGGCCCCTGCCGGACGGAGGCGAACATCATGCCCGGCAGGCGGACATCGCCCGCGAAATTGGCCGATCCGTCGACCTTGGCCGGCGTGTCGAGCCGGGGCACCGACGCCCCGCTCAACCGGTTGTCCGCCCCGCTGCGCAGCACGAGGTCGCGCGGCGGCTCGTACTCCGACGCCGCCGCCGCAAGCTCGCCGAAGCGCAGCCGGTTGCGATCGTGAACGACGAAGCCGCCCACGGTCCCGCACGACCGCCAGTCCACCGACCAGCGATCCGCCGCCGCCTTGCACAGCAGGATACGTGCCGCCGCGCCCGCGCGGCGCAGCGGCTCCTCGAACGCGCGGATTGAGGTCGAGGCGCCGGTCAGCACCAGCGCGTTGCGCTCCGCGTGGCGGCGCTGCACGCTTTCGGGCAGATGGCCGAGCGCATCCTCGAACAGGATGCCGGCCGCCAGCGGGTTGGCGTACAGCGCGTTGAGCGGCGCCGCCTCGACCCCCACGGTACGCCAGTCGGCGCCCAGCTCGTCGGCGGCGATCTGGGGCAGCGTGGTATAGACGCCCTGGCCCAGCTCCGCCTGCGGCACGACGACCGTCACCTCGCCGCTCTCCGCGATCTTCAACCAGGCATTGAAGATGTGTTCGCCCGCCGCCGCCGTCAGGTTGGGCGAATAGCGGCGCGGCCACACCGCCCAGGCGACGATCAGGCCCAGTCCGGCGCCGCCGCCGATCAGCAGGGTGCGCCGGTCGATCGTGCGCTGGGGTCCGTCGCGGTCAGCCATCCGCTGACGCTCTATCGCGTCGCGCGGCGGCTTGCCAGATGATCCGCACAAGTACCTTGGGTTCGCGCGGCGATGCCGGTATGGGACGACGCGCAACCTTCGCGGAGCGCCCGTCCTTGATCCTCACCCAGCTTGCCGCCGATCCCGGCCAATATCTCCATTTCACCGATCTGGGCCTCAGCCCGACGGCCGTGCCGATCCACCTGTTCGGGTACGAATTCGACCTGAAATGGTATTCGCTCGCCTATATCTCGGGCATCCTGATCGGCTGGTGGTATCTGTTGAAGCTGCTCGACCAGCCGGGCGCGCCCATGGCGCGGCGTCATGCCGACGACCTCGTCTTCTACGCCACGCTCGGCATCATCCTGGGCGGGCGCGTCGGCTATATCCTGTTCTATGCGCCCTGGATGATCGCCAACCCGCTGGAGATGTTCCGGTTGTGGGACGGCGGCATGTCGTTTCACGGCGGGGTGATCGGCACCAGCCTCGCCATCATCTATCTCGCGCGCCGCAACGGTCTGAACTGGCTGCGCATCCACGATTACGTCGCCTGCTGCGTGCCGTTCGGCCTGTTCTTCGGCCGGCTCGCCAATTTCGTGAACGGAGAGCTTTGGGGCAAGCCGACGACCGTTCCCTGGGCGATCGTCTTTCCGCGCACCGTCGCCGGCGGCATGGATCCGCCGCGCCACCCCAGCCAGCTCTACGAAGCGGGATTGGAGGGCATCGTCCTGTTCGCGATCCTGTGGTTCCTGTTCTGGCGCACCGATGCGCGGCACCAGCCCGGCAAGCTCGTCGGCACCTTTCTGCTCGGCTATGGCTGCGCGCGCTTTTTCGTCGAATTCTTCCGCCAGGCGGATTCGCAGTTCCAGGGCACCTTCCTGTGGAACGTCATCCACATGGGTCAGTTGCTGACGCTGCCGATGATCGTCGCGGGAATCTATCTGATCGCGACCGCCAAGCGCCGGCGCGAGCGCGCCGAACCGGTCGCGGACGGCAGAAGCGTGGCCTGAACGAGCCGTGCTCCTGCGAAAGCAGGAGCCAGGGCACCACATGCGGCGCCTGCCACTCCGGGCTCCCGCTTTCGCAGGGGAGCACGGAGCTGCCCGCTGGAAACCAACCAATCACGGGGTGAAATGCTCCCGGCGACCCGGTAGAGCACGGCGGGCCATGACCGAATCCGAATCGACCGCCGTGGAGCCTGCGCTGCCGGAACGCCTCGCCCGCGCCATCACGCTGGCGGGACCCATCCCCGTGTCCCAGTTTATGGGCGCCGCCAACGCGCATTATTACGCCACGCGCGATCCGCTGGGCGAACGCGGCGACTTCACCACCGCGCCCGAGATCAGCCAGATGTTCGGCGAGCTGATCGGTCTGGCGCTCACCGATCTGTGGCACCGCGCCGACCGGCCGCAGTCGCATTACGTCGAATTCGGCCCCGGTCGCGGCACGCTCGCCGCCGATGCGCTGCGGGCGATGAAGACAGTGGGACTGCAACCGCCGGTGCACCTGATCGAAACCAGCCCGACCCTGCGCGAGCAGCAGGCGGAGCGCGTGCCCGAGGCGCAGTGGTGCGTCGATCTGGTCGGCGTGCCGGAGGACGGCGCGCTTCTGGTCGTCGCCAACGAATTCTTCGACGCGCTTCCCGTCCGGCAATTGCTCAAGGCCGGTGACGGATGGCGCGAACGGCTCGTCGCCTGTCAGGATACGCTGTTCCTGCCGATCGCCGGCGATCGCGGCTTCGACCAGATCATCCCGCCGCACCTGCGCGATGCGCCCGCAGGATCGATCCTGGAGACCTCGCCGGCCGCGGTAGCGGTGATGCGGGCGCTCGCCAAGCGGATCGTGGCGCAGGGCGGTGCCGCCATCATCGTCGATTACGGCTATGAAGGCCCGGCCATCGGCGACACGCTGCAGGCGGTGCGCGGCCACGAATATGCCAATCCGTTCGAGAATCCGGGCGAACAGGATCTGACCGCCCATGTCGATTTCGGCACCCTGGCCGCCGCGGCCCGCGCCGAGGATGCCGTGGTGCACGGTCCCGTCGGCCAGGGCGACCTGCTGCGCGCGCTCGGCATCGACGAACGCACCGAGGCGCTAGCGGGGGCCGCTCCCGACCGTGCGGAGATGATGCGCACCGATCGCGAGCGGCTGGTCGGCAAGCAGCAGATGGGCGAGCTGTTCAAGGCGATCGTGGTCACCGCCCCCGGTTGGCCCGCCCCCGCCGGTTTTGCATGACGGCGTTCCGCGACGCGCGGCCGGCGGACGGCCCCGAGCTTGCGGCGATGGCCGCCCGTTCCTTCACGGAAACCTTCGGCACGCTTTATCCCCCGGCCGATCTCCGCGCTTTTCTCGACCGCACATTCGGCGAAGCGGGCCTGATCGCCCATCTGGGCGATCCGGCCTACCGCGTGCGCATCGCCATCCGGGACGATCGCATCGTCGGGTTCGCCAAGATCGGGCCGGTGGACTTTCCCGGCGACTGGGGCGACGCCACGGTGGAGTTGTGCCAGCTCTACGTGCTCGGCGAATGCCACGGCGCCGGCATCGGTCCCGCCTTGATGGACTGGGCGCTCGCCACCGCACGCAACGAGGGATACGGTCGGATGGTGCTCAGCGTCTATGTCGACAATCATCACGCGCGGCGCTTCTACGAACGCCGCGGCTTCGTCGAGGTCGGCCGCTACGATTTCGTCGTGGGCGAGACGATCGACGACGACCGCATCATGGCCCTGTCGCTATGAGCGTGGAGGTCATCCGCGCCCGCGCGCTGAGCGGGATCGCCCACGGCTTTCTCGGCCGTCGCGGCGGTGTCTCCAGCGGCGTCCATGCCGGCCTGAATGTCGGGCGCGGCTCGGACGACGATGCCGATATCGTATGCGAGAACCGGCGCCGGGCGACGGAGGCGGTCCTCCCCGGCGGCCATCTCGTCACCGTCTATCAGATCCATTCGGCAGAGGCGGCCACGGTGCTCGCCCCGTTCGCCGAGGACGATCGGCCGCAAGCCGACGCACTGGTGACCGACCGCCCCGGCCTCGCCCTCGGCATCCTGACCGCGGATTGCGCGCCGGTGCTGCTCGCCGACCGACAGGCGGGCGTCGTCGGCGCTGCGCATGCCGGCTGGAAGGGCGCGCTCGGCGGCATCACCGACGCCACCCTCCGCGCCATGGAGGGGCTGGGCGCGAAGGTCGATCGGGTCGCGGCAGCGGTCGGGCCGTGCATCGCGCGCGCCAGCTACGAAGTCGATATTCCCTTCGTGGAGCGCTTCTGCGTGCAGGATCGGGCAAACGAACGCTTCTTCGCCGATGGCGGCCCCGGCCATGCCCGGTTCGACCTGGAGGCCTATGTCGCGCACCGCCTGGCCGCAGCCGGCGTCCGACAGGTCGAGGCACTCGGCTTGGATACCTACGCCGATCCGGACCGTTTCTTCAGCTATCGGCGCAGCACGCACCGGAGCGAAGCGGATTACGGCCGGCAGATTTCGATCATCGGCCTCTGAAGCCCGCCCCGCCGCTCTGGCGGGGTTTGGTTTCATTTGATACCACTCGCGCCATCGGCCCGTGCTGCAGGGCAGACACCACTAGCGAGAGAGATCGAACCGCCATGAAAGACGAAACCGAAGCCGACATGACGGGCATCAGCCCGCGCCGCCGTCCCAAGCCCGATATCGAGGAAATCGGCGGCCGCAAGCTGAAGCCGTCCACGCTGATGATGGGCCACGGGTTCGACCCCGCTCTATCCGAAGGATCGCTGAAGCAGCCGATCTTCGCCACCTCCACCTTCGTCTTTCCCAACGCCGCGGCCGGCAAGCGCCATTTCGAGGGTATCACCGGAAAGCGCGAGGGCGGCGCCGAAGGCCTCGTCTATTCGCGCTTCAACGGCCCCAATCAGGAGATTCTCGAGGACCGTCTCGGCGTCTGGGAAGAGGCCGAGGAGGCGCTCGCCTTCTCCAGCGGCATGTCGGCGATCGCGACGCTGTTCCTCGCCATGTGCAATCCCGGCGACACGATCATCCATTCGGGCCCGCTTTATGCAGCGACCGAGACGCTGATCGCGCGCATCCTCGGCAAGTTCGGGGTGAAGTTCCTCGATTTCCCCGCCGATGCGAGCGTCGAGGAGATCGAGAAGGTGATGGAGCAGGCCGGCGACAGCCGCGTCGCGCTGATCTATCTCGAAAGCCCGGCCAACCCGACCAACGCGCTGGTCGATATAGAGGGCGTCGCCGCGGCGCGCGACAAGGTCTTCGCCGGCAAGGACGAGATACCGCCGATCGCCATCGACAACACCTTTCTCGGTCCCCTGTGGCAAAAGCCGCTGCACCACGGCGCGGACATCGTCGTCTACAGCCTCACCAAATATGCCGGCGGTCATTCCGACCTCGTCGCGGGCGGCGTGCTGGGCACCAAGAAGGCGCTCGACCCGATCCGCGCGATGCGCAACACGATCGGCACGATCTGCGACCCCAACACCGCCTGGATGCTGTGCCGCAGCCTCGAGACGCTGGAACTGCGCATGAGCCGGGCCGGCGAGAACGCCGTCAAGGTCTGCGAATTCCTGAAAGACCATCCCAAGGTGGAAAAGGTCGGCTATCTCGGCTTTTTGAAGGACGATGCGCAGTACGACATCTATAAGCGCCACTGCACCGGCGCGGGGTCGACCTTCTCGCTCTACCTGAAGGGCGGAGAGCGGGAGAGCTTCGCCTTTCTCGACGCGCTGAAGATCGCGAAGCTGGCCGTCAGCCTGGGCGGCACCGAGACGCTGGCGAGCTGCCCGGCGGCGATGACGCACATCTCCGTTCCCGACGAGCGCAAGAAGGCGCTTCGCATCACCGACAACCTCGTGCGCATCTCGATCGGCGTCGAGGATGCCGACGACCTGATCGCCGATTTCGACGCGGCGCTGAACGAGATCTGATCGGACGTGGCGGGAAGGGCGCGCTCTTCCCGCCGCTCCTACATCTTCTCCTTCAGGCCGGCCTTCACCAGCCACCAGTTGACGGGATAGGCGGTGGCGAACCCGGCGAACATCGCAAGCTGCATCAGGAACCAGAATTCCGGCGTGTTGACCTCCGCCACGCCGCCATAGGCCGGCTTGAACCACAGGAACTGGCCGACCGCCATCAGCCCGTACATGCCGACCTGCCAGCTCGTGATCGACAGGGTATCGGCTTTCACCGCCGCCCAGATGCCCTTTCCGAGGCCAAGGTCGCGCATCGGCGCGATGGTGAAATACTGAAAGACGATGCCGAACAGGAAGGCGACGATATAATCCGGGATCCACACCGCGAACGTCTTTTCCGCGAACAGCCCGTGCCAGCCGAAGAACACCGCGATCGCCGGCGCCGCGAAGGCCGCCCATTCGACGACGATATCGCCCAGCGTGCAGCCGGCCCCGCAATGCGAGGCGCCCTTGGCGACCGCGATGTGCATCGGCGGTTCGCCCTTCTGGCTGCCGTCGTTGCGGCCGAAACTGCGGTAGAATGCCAGCCAGATCACACTGCCGAACAGCGCCGTCAGCGGCCATACCAGATTCATGATCCACATCTTCTGCGGATGGCGCACCTCATCGATCGCGATATAGATCGCGCAGGCGAAACCGATCGCGAGCGAGATGGTGGCAAGCGTATGGAGCCATGCGGGAAAATCTGCCAAGCTGTCCTCCTTTTCCCAGACCTAACACGCAAACGCCCCTGTCGATCCCATGACGCTTTCAGGCTTGCCCCCGCTTGACGAGCCGCTAGGTGGCTCCCCATCCTCGCACGCACACACGTAAGGACCGCGTCACACCCCCATGCAGCTTGTCATCGTCGAATCGCCCGCAAAGGCGAAGACCATCGAGAAATATCTGGGCAAGGACTACCGCGTCCTCGCGTCCTACGGCCATGTCCGCGACCTGCCGCCCAAGGACGGGTCGGTCGATCCCGATCACGGCTTCGCGATGCAGTGGGAAGCCTATGCCGACAAATCGAAGCAGCTAAAGGCGATCGCCGACGAGGCGAAAAAGGCCGACCGCCTGATTCTCGCCACCGACCCCGATCGCGAGGGCGAGGCGATTTCGTGGCACGTCCAGGAAGTGCTGGCGAAGAAGAAGGCGCTGCCCGCGCAGGTCGAGCGCGTCACCTTCAACGCCATCACCAAAAAGGCCGTGACCGATGCGATGGCGCATCCGCGCGGCCTCGATACCGACCTGATCGACGCCTACCGCGCACGCCGCGCGCTCGACTATCTGGTCGGCTTCACCCTGTCGCCGGTCTTGTGGCGCAAGCTGCCGGGCGCGAAATCCGCCGGGCGCGTCCAGTCGGTCGCGCTGCGCCTGATCGTCGAGCGCGAGCGCGAGATCGAGGCCTTCGTTCCGCAGGAATATTGGTCGGTCATCGCCGATATGGAGCAGGACGGCACCGGCTTCGAGGCGCGGCTGGTGCGCTTCGAAGGCGACAAGATCGACCGGCTGTCGATCGGCGACGAAGGCACGGCGAAGCGCGCGAAGGAAGCCGTCGAGGCGGGCCGCTTCTCGGTCGCCAGTGTCGAGACCAAGCCCGGCACGCGCAACCCGCCGCCGCCCTTCACCACCTCGACGCTGCAACAGGAAGCGGCGCGCAAGCTCGGCTTTTCCGCCAGCCACACCATGCGGATCGCGCAGTCGCTCTACGAGGACGGCGCGATCACCTATATGCGGACCGACGGCGTACAGATGGACGGCAGTGCCATCTCCGACGCGCGCCGCGCGATCTCGGCGCGCTATGACGGCAGCTATGTCCCCGAAAAGCCGCGCCAATATCAGACCAAGGCCAAGAACGCGCAGGAAGCGCACGAGGCGATCCGCCCCACCGACTTCTCGAAGGACCGCGCCGGCTCGGGCGATCACGGCCGCCTCTACGACCTGATCTTCAAGCGCGCGCTGGCCAGCCAGATGGCCTCGGCGCGGCTGGAGCGCACCACGGTCGAGCTGGAGGACGGCACCGGCCGCACCGCCCTGCGCGCCACGGGACAGGTCGTGCTCTTCCCCGGCTTCATCGCGTTGTACGAAGAGGGCCGCGACGATTCGCACGACGAGGATTCGCACCGCCTGCCGATGCTGCGCGAGGGCGATTCGCCGGCGAAGAAGGGCGTGCGCTCGGAGCAGCATTTCACCCAGCCGCCGGCGCGATTTTCCGAAGCATCGCTGGTCAAGCAGCTCGAGGAACTCGGCATCGGCCGACCCTCGACCTACGCCTCGATCATTCAGGTGCTCAAGGACCGGTCCTATGTCCGCACCGAGAAGAACCGCTTTTTCGCCGAGGAAACCGGACGGCTGCTCGTCGCCTTTCTCGAGCGCTTCTTCCGGAAATATGTGAATTACGATTTCACCGCCGATCTGGAGGAGGAACTGGACGATGTCTCGGGCGGCCGCGCCGAATGGCAGGCGGTGCTCGACCAGTTCTGGCGCGACTTCAAGCCGCGCACGACCGAGGTGATGGATTTCAAGCCGTCCGAGGTGACGGCCGAACTCGACCAGTTCCTCGAACCCTATCTCTTCCCGCCCAAGGCCGACGGCTCGGACCCGCGCGCCTGCCCCAATTGTGGCGACGGCAGGCTGGCGCTTCGCGGCGGCAAGTTCGGGCCGTTCGTCGCCTGCTCCAACTATCCCGAATGCAAGTTCACCCGCGCCTTCGCCCAGCCCGGCGTGGCGGCGGAGGATACCGGGCCGGAGACGCTCGGCACCGATCCCGAGACCGGGCTGCCGGTCGAACGCAAATCGGGGCGGTTCGGCCCCTATATCCAGCTCGGCGAGGGCAAGGAGGCGAAGCGCGCTTCGATTCCGAAGGACCTGCCGGGCGAACTCGACCTGGAAATGGCGCTCAAGCTGTTGTCGCTGCCGCGCGTGATCGGCGATCATCCCGAAACCGGCCAGCCGATCGAGGCGTCGATCGGCCGCTACGGCCCCTATCTGCGCCATGACGGCAAATATGCGAAGCTCTCCTCCACCGAAGAGGTGTTCGAGACCGGCATGAACGCGGCGGTGGTCAAACTGGCCGAGGCGGCGGAAAGGGGTCCGCGCGCGCGCGGCGCGCGTGAGCCGTTGAAGGTGCTCGGCAAGCATCCGCGCACCGAGGAAGAGATCAAGCTGATGGAAGGGCGCTACGGCCCGTACGTCACCGACGGGACAATCAACGCGACGCTGCCCAAGACCATCGACAAGGATGCGCTGACGCTCGAAGAGGCGGCGCAGCTCATCGACGACAAGGCCGCCAAGGCCCCGGCGAAGAAGAAGGGCGGGCGCAAGACCACGGCGAAAAAGCCCGCCGCCAAGAAGAAGGCGGCCGCGAAAAAAGCGGCAGAGAAGTAATCCTCCCCGGTACGGGGAGGGGGACCAGCCGCAGGCTGGTGGAGGGGCGTAGCCGCAGGCGATGCCCGATCTGCCGACACTTGTTCGGCGCACCCTCTCCGACCCGCTGCGCGGGCCACCTCCCCGACACGGGGAGGATCAGCCTACGCCGCGCGGCGATTCGCCGTCTGCAGCCAGGCGCGGGCCTGCTTCTGGGCTTCGGCAATTTCGCTGGCCGACATGTCCGCCGCGATCTCGGCCCGGCATTCCTGCGCGCGGGCATTGCCGCTGAGCGCTGCCAGGTTGAACCATTTGTGCGCTTCGACCAGATCGATATCGGCACCGGCAGCGCCGCTCGAATAGACCATGCCGAGTTCGAAACAGGCCTCGACATTTCCGCGGACCGCGTCGTGCAGGCGACTTTCGATCAGAAACCGTGCGCTCTTGAGACTGTTGGCCATGAAGCCATCCCCCGATTGACCTTTCGTCGGGGGACGGTTCTGCCGTCAGGGTTTCAAGAAATGGTTAACGCGCTTAACCCTCTTCCTTGAGTTCGATCAGCAGGTTGTCGATCAGCCGCGTGCCGCCGATGCGCGCCGCCGCGATCAGGCGTGAGGGCTGTTCGAGATCGTGCGGCTCCAGCGTTCCCTCGCGCACGACGTCGACATAATCCACCTCGAATCCGGCCTTGGCCAGCGTTTCGCGCGCCTGGGCGAGCGCCGCCGCGACGTCGCCGCCCCGCGCGATGTCGCGCGCGGCCACGCCCAGCGCACGCGGCAACGCCACCGCCTTCGCCCGGTCCTCGTCGGCCAGATAGACATTGCGCGAGGACAGAGCGAGGCCGTCATCCTCGCGCTGCGTCGGCACGCCGACGATCTCGATCCCGAAGTCCAGGTCGGCCGTCATGCGCCGGATCACCGCAAGCTGCTGATAATCCTTCTCGCCGAACAGCGCGACGTCGGGGCGCACCTGGTTGAACAGCTTGGCGACCACCGTCGCCACACCGTCGAAATGGCCCGGCCGGGCAGCACCGTCATGGCTCTCCGTGATGCCGGCGACCGACACGGTGGTGGCGAAGTCCTGCGGGTACATCTCCTCCACCGGCGGCATCCAGAGGACCGCCACATTCGCCTCGCTCAACAGGCGCTGGTCGGCCAGCTCGCGCCGCGGATACTGGTCGAGGTCCTCGTTCGGCCCGAACTGCCTGGGATTGACGAAGATCGACACCACGACATGGTCGGCCAGGCGTTTCGCCGCTTCCACCAGCGCCAGATGGCCGGCATGGAGCGCGCCCATGGTGGGCACGAGGGCAATGCGGCCGCCGGCTTCGCGCAATGCGGTGAGTTGTTCGCGTAACAGGGTTGATTGACGGATGGTTTGCACGCCGTACTGGCCTCGGATATGGACGGAAAGAGGCGGTCTTCTATGGGGGGTCCCGCCCGCGATCAACTAGGGATGTTTGCGTTTTGGGCAACGGAACGGGCCGGCTGCACGTCATCGTGTTCGCCAACGAAAAGGGCGGAACCGGAAAGTCGACCACCGCGGTGCATACGGCGATTGCGCTGGCTGCACGCGGCGCGCGCGTTTCCGCATTCGATCTCGATCACCGCCAGCGCACCCTGGGCCGGTATCTGGACAATCGCGCGACCACCATGGAGCGCACCGGCCGCGGCCTGCCGATGCCGCGCCACGCCACCCATGACGGCGAAAGCATGGACTTCTTCACAGAGAAGCTGGAAGAACTCGGCGCGGGCGCCGACTTCCTGATCGTCGACACGCCCGGCCGCGACGACGAATTCGCGCGCATCGCCATCACCAATGCCGATACGCTGGTGACGCCGATGAACGACAGCTTCGTCGATTTCGACCTGATCGGCCAGGTCGATCCCGACACGTTCAAGGTGACGCGCCCCAGCTTCTATTCCGAACTGGTCTGGGAATCGCGCACGCAGCGGGCAAAGGCGGACGGCAGCTCGATCGACTGGGTCGTGCTCAGGAACCGCATGCAATATGTCGAAGCGCGCAACATGCGCCGCGTGTCGGAGGCGATCGACCAGCTCGCCAAGCGCGTCGGCTTTCGCGTCGTGCCCGGCCTGTCCGAACGCGTGATCTATCGCGAGCTGTTCCCCAAGGGCCTCACCATGCTCGATTCGAAGGAGTTCGGGTCCATGGGCCTCGCCCATGTCGCCGCGCGGCAGGAACTGCGTGAGATGATGGCGGGGCTGTCGCTGCCCGAACCCGTCCGGGCGAAGAGCGCCTGAATGGCGAAGCTCGTCCTTGTCGTCGCGCTGGCGGTGATGGTCTGGATGTGGTGGCGGCGTTCCGAGATCCGCAAGGCGATCCGCGAACCGGCGCGCCGCTCCTCCATGGCGGAGCGCGAAGCGCGCGCGCTGCTCGGGCTGGACGACGATGCCGATGCCGCCGCCATCCGCGCCGCCCACCGCCGCCTGATCGCCGACGCGCATCCGGACCGGGGCGGCTCGGCTGATCGCGCCCGGCGCCTCAACACGGCGCGCGACGTGCTCCTGCGCCGAACCAGCGATTGAACTTTCGCCGGCCTTCGGGGATTGAGCGGGCGGACAACGCCATTTGCGGGAGGCAGCATGACCCATCGTTTCGACCCCACCAGTCTGCGCGAATATGACATTCGCGGCATCGTCGGAAAGACGCTCGGCCCGGATGATGCCCGCGCCATCGGCCGGGGTTTCGCCACCCTGCTGCGCCGCGCCGGCGGCACGCGCGTCGCCGTCGGGCGCGATGGACGCGCCTCCTCGCCCGGGCTGGAGGCATCGCTCGTCGAGGGGCTGAAGGCCAGCGGCGTCGACGTGGTGCGCATCGGCATGGGGCCGACGCCGATGCTCTATTATGCCGAGGCGACGCTAGAAGTGGATGGCGGCATCCAGATAACCGGCAGCCACAATCCCTCCGAGTATAACGGCTTCAAGATGGTGTTTCAGCACCGCCCCTTTTTCGGCGACGACATCCAGACGATCGGCAAGCTGGCGGCCGAGGGCGACTGGGAAGAAGGCGAAGGATCGGCGAGCGACATCGATATCATGGACGATTATGTCGGCCGTCTGTTCGCCGGCTATGCCGGGGGCGACTACCGGATCGGCTGGGACGCCGGCAACGGCGCGGCCGGCCCGATCATCGAGAAGCTGGTGAAGCTCCTGCCAGGTGAGCATCATCTGCTGTTCACCGATGTGGACGGCGATTTTCCCAACCATCATCCCGATCCTACCGAGGAAAAGAATCTCGCGGACCTGAAGCGTCTCGTCACGAAAAAGAATCTCGATTTCGGACTGGCCTTCGACGGCGACGGCGACCGGATCGGCGCGGTCGACGGGAAGGGCCGCGTCGTGTGGGGCGATCAGCTTTTGTCCATTCTGGCCGTACCCGTGCTGAAGGAAGCGCCGGGTTCGACCATTATCGCCGATGTGAAGGCGAGCCAGATGCTGTACGACCGCATCGCCGAGCTGGGCGGCGAGCCGCTGATGTGGAAGACCGGCCACAGCCTGATCAAGACCAAGATGAAGGAAACAGACGCGCCGCTGGCCGGCGAAATGAGCGGCCACATCTTCTTCGCGCAGGACTATTACGGTTTCGACGACGCCATGTTCGCCGCCGTGCAGCTCATCCGCGCGCTCCACGTCGCGGGCAAGTCGCTGACGGAACTGCGCGACGCGATGCCGCAACTCGTCAACACCCCCGAAATGCGCTTCCAGGTTGACGAATCGCGCAAGTTCGACATCGTGCAGGAGGTGCTCGACCGGCTCGAAGGCAGCGATGCGGAGGTCAACCGCACCGACGGCGCGCGGGTGAAGACGGCCGATGGCTGGTGGCTGCTGCGCGCGTCCAACACCCAGGACGTGCTGGTCGCCCGCGCCGAATCGCACAGCCAGGAAGGGCTGGACCGGCTGGTCGCGCAAATCGACGACCAGCTCGCCAGGAGCGGCGTCCAGCGGGGTGCGCAGGCCGGCCACTGACCGCCCTTCCCGCCGCCAGCGCGACCGCGCGGCGGCGGGAATCGCCCCCGCGGAATGACGCTTTGGATTAAGGGGGTGGCAATCGCGGCCGTGACGCGCCACTTAAAGAGCCATGTCGTCGCCGCATATTATCCGCACCATCGACCTCGAAACCACGGGGTCGAGCCCGCCGACGCACGGTGTCTGCGAAATCGGCTGGCAGGACGTGGCGCTGGGCGATGACGGCCGGTGGGAATTGAGCGGCGACGGCGGGGCCGTCCTCGTCAATCCGGGCCGCCCCATCCCTCCGGTGACGCAGGCGGTGCACCATATCCTCGATGAACAGGTGGCCGATGCGCCCTGGTGGCACGATGTCGCGCGCCAGGTGCTCGACCCATGGCCGCGCCGCCTGGCGCTCGCCGCGCATCGCGCCGATTTCGAGCAGCAATTCTGCACCGCGCGCCTGACGCACGGCGCCGACTGGATCTGCACCTGGAAATGCGCCATGCGGCTCTGGCCCGACAGCCCCGGATTCTCGAACCAGATGCTGCGTTACTGGCGCAAGCCGGAGGGGCTGGAGCACGAACGCGGCCTGCCGGTCCACCGTGCCTTTCCCGATGCCTATGTCACCGCGCACCATCTGCGCGACATGCTGAACGAGGCGAGCCTGGCCCAGTTGATCGAATGGTCGAACATGCCGGGCCTGCTGCCGCGCGTCCGCTATGGCCCCGATCGCGGCAAGGAATGGCGGGAGATCACGGACGAGAGTCTCGCCGGCTTCCTCCACGATCGCGATCCCGACGTGCGCCACACCGCCGAGCGGGAATTGGAACGCCGCCGCGGCGGTACGATCGGCCGCGCGTTGCAGGAACAGTTGCTGTTTTGATCGCCGAGCGGGGGGCGTAGCCATGCCATCACGGCCAGTCACCTTCACCGGCGCGCGCGGCGACCGGCTGGCGGCGCGGATCATCATGCCGGTCGGGCCGGTCCGGGCGGTCGCGCTGTTCGCCCATTGCTTCACCTGCACGATGCAGAGCCATGCCGCGACCCGCATCGCCACCGCGCTGGCCGCCGCGGGCATCGCGACGCTCCGGTTCGATTTCACCGGCCTGGGCGACAGCGAGGGCGAGTTCGCCGAAGGAGGATTCGCCGCCGACGTGGCGGACATCGTCGCCGCCGCCGGCCATCTGCGCGATACCGTCGGCGCGCCGTCGATCCTGATCGGGCACAGCCTGGGCGGTGCCGCCGTTCTCGCCGCCGCCCACGACGTGCCGGAGGCGAAGGCGGTGGTGACGATCGGCGCGCCGTTCGATCCCGAACACGTGCTGGACAGCATCCAGGGCGATCTCGCCGCGATCGAGCGGGACGGCAGCGGCGACGTGACCATCGCCGGCCGCCCGTTCCGGATCGGCGCCGGCTTTCTGAAGGCGGTGCGCGATGCCGAGCCCGGCCGCCGCATCGCCGCGCTGGACCGCGCGCTCCTCGTCCTGCACGGGCCGGCGGACGAGGTCGTCGGAATCGACAATGCCCGCATGATCTACGACGCCGCCCGCCATCCGAAGAGCTTCGTGACGCTGGACGATGCCGACCATCTGCTGACGGCGGAAACCGATGCGCGCTACGTCGCCGGCCTGATCGCCGCCTGGGTCGAACGCTATCTGCCCGCGCGCGAGGATTCGGCCGATGTCGGGGAAGGCGCCGTCGTCGCCGGCAGCGCCCACGGCGCGTTCGGCACGATTCTGCGCAGCCACGGGCACGACTGGATTGCCGACGAACCGGAATCGGTCGGCGGCGACGATGCCGGTCCGGGGCCGTACGACATGCTGCTCGGCGCGCTGGGGGCCTGCACGTCGATGACCATCCGGCTGATCGCCCGGCGCGAGCGCATCCCGCTGGACGACGTCACGGTAACGCTGCGCCACGATCACAGTCATGCCCGGGACTGCGATCATTGCATGAAAGACGGCGGCCATATCGAAGCGATCTTCCGCGAGATCACGTTCGCGGGCGATCTGACCGATGCGCAGCGCGCACGACTGATGCAGATCGCCGACCGCTGCCCCGTCCACCGCACCCTGACGGGCACGCTCCACGTCCATACGCACGCGGGCTGAACCCGCGGGCAATCGCTTGCGTCTCTTGCTTACCCGTTCGTGTTCAAGGCCACGGCAGCCTGCACGAGCGCGACGAAGGCCTTCTCGTCGATCTGCTCTCCCGCGCCGATATCGATGGCGCGCCGCAGGTTTCCGTTCAGACTGGCGTTGAACAGCCCTGTCGGATCGGGCAGATGCGCGCCCTTCGCGAATGTCAGCTTCACCTTGTCGCGATAGGTTTCGCCGGTGCAGATGATGCCGGCATGCGACCAGGTGGGCACGCCGCCCGGATTGCTGGGCTTGCGCCATTTGACATCTTCCACGACGCCCGGATCGGCCGATCGGATGAGGTCCCGCATTCGGCGGAGCGTCTCGCCGCGCCAGTCGTCCAGTCGCGCCAGCCGCGCGTCGACCGCCTCGGCCCCGGCGGGTTGGTTCCCGTTTCCGGTCGTGTCTACCATGTCGCCCTCCTGTCGTTCAGCGGCTTGATAGACGATGCGCAAGACGCTGTCTGCCGACAGGCGGACGAGCGATAGGCCGTGACCGCCCTTACGCCAGGCTGACCCTTCCCCCGGCATGGCGATCCAGCCGGCCGGCCAGTTCCAGTTCCAGCAGCACCGTCTGCACCACCGCCGGCGCCTTCCCGGACTGGCGCACGATTTCGTCCACCGCGACGGGCGCCGGCCCCAGCAGCGCCGTGACCGCAGCCCGGTCGCCGTCGCTCGCATCGTCGGGCGGCGGGCCGGCGAAGGCGTCGGTCGGCGCACGCACCGCCCGCATGTCGATCGGACGGACCATTTCGAGGATGTCCGCCACCGTCTGCACCAGCGTGGCGCCGTCGCGGATCAGCAGGTTGCAGCCCTGCGCCCGCGGATCGAGCGGACTGCCGGGAACCGCCATGACCTCCCGCCCCGCCTCGCCCGCCAGGCGCGCGGTGATCAGCGACCCCGATTTGGGCGCGGCTTCCACCACGACCGTGCCGATTGCCGCGCCGGCGATGATCCGGTTGCGATAGGGAAAGTGGCGCGCCCTCGGTTCGGTGCCGGGCGGCTGCTCCGCGATCAGCAGGCCGCGCCGGGCGACGGCCTCCTGCAACTCGGCATTTTCGGGGGGAAAGGCGATGTCGATGCCGCTCGCGATCACGCCCACGGTGCCGCCGTCGAGCGCGGCGACATGCGCGGCCGTGTCGATGCCGCGCGCTAGGCCGGAAATGACCGTCACCCCTTCCGCCGCCAGCCCCGCCGACAATGTCCGGGCAAAGCGCACCGCCGCGGCGGAGGCGTTGCGTGCGCCCACCATCGCGACCGTCGGCCGCGCCAGCAGCGTCGGGTCGCCGCGCAAGATCATCGCCGGCGGCGGATTTTCGATCTGCGCCAGAAGCGGCGGATAATCGGGATCGTCGAGGAAGCAGTAATGCGCGCCCAGCCGCTCCACCGCCGCCATTTCCCGTTCCACGGCGCCGGCATCGGCGATCGTCGGTGCCCGGCCGCGGCCGCGCGCGGCGAGTTCGGGAAGCGCCTCCAGCGCCGCCTGCGCCGAACCGAAGCGCGCGATCAGGTGGCGATAGGTAACCGGCCCGACATTGGCCGAGCGGATGAGCCGGAGCCGCGCGCGCGACGCGGCGCCTTCACCCACGCCCGCCGCCGACCTTCGGTTCCGTGCCCGCCATCAGCCGGTCAATATTGGCGCGGTGCTTCCACAAAACGACGAGCGACAGGCCCAGAAACAGCAGCACCATGTCGAACCGGCCGAACAGCGCGGCGGTGAGCGGGGTGCTGAGCGCTGCGATCATGCCGGCGACGGAAGAAACGCGAAGCAGCGCGATCAGCCCCAGCCACAGCACCGCATAGATGAGCGCGCAGGGCCAGCACAGCGCGAGCGTGATGCCCATGAAGGTGGCGACCCCCTTGCCGCCGCGAAAGCCCAGCCAGACCGGATAGCAGTGGCCGAAGAACACGCCGACCGCCGCGATCGCGCCCTGCCCCGGAAAAATGGCTTCCGACAGCGCGACCGCCAACCAGCCCTTGAGCACGTCGAGCAGCAGCGTCGCCGCCGCCAGCCCCTTGCGACCGGTGCGCAGCACGTTCGTCGCGCCGATATTGCCCGATCCGATCGCGCGCAGGTCGCCCGCGCCCGTCAGCTTCGTCAGGATCAGGCCGAACGGGATCGCGCCGAGCAGATAGCCCAGCACCAATGCGCCCGCAGGCTCTATCCAGAGAATTTCCGTAGACACTGGCGTCCCCCTTGTCTCCGCCATAGCTAGGATGTTGATTATGGCCGCGCAACAATCTCGATCAGTTGCCACACCGAAACGGATTCCGATGCCCGACGACCGCCCCATCCTGTTCTTCGATTCGGGCGTCGGCGGGCTTTCCGTGCTCGCCCCGACCCGAAAGCTGCTGCCGACGGCACCGTTCGTCTATGCCGCCGATTCGGCCGGCTTTCCCTATGGCACGCGCAGCGATGCCGAGATCGCGGCACGGGTGCCGGCGCTCCTGGGGCGACTGACCGAGCGCTATCATCCGCGCCTGATCGTCATCGCCTGCAACACGGCCTCGACCATCGCGCTGGCGGCGGTGCGGACGGCGCTGTCGCTGCCGATCGTCGGGACGGTGCCGGCGGTGAAGCCGGCCGCCGGCATTAGCGAGACCCGCGTCATCGGCATCCTGGGCACCCGCGCGACGATCCGGCAGCGCTATGTCGACGATCTGACTGCGCGATTTGCCGCCGATTGCACCGTGCTGCGCCACGGGTCGGCGGAACTGGTGGAATTGGCGGAGGCGAAACTGCGCGGCGAAGCACCGGATACAGCGCATTTCGCCGCCGCGCTCGCCGGCTTGTTCGATCAGCGGCGCGGAGACCGGATCGACGTGGTGGTGAATGCCTGCACCCACTTTCCGCTCGCCCTGCCGGAACTGATCGCCGCCGCACCCCGCCCGGTGCGGTTCATCGACGGCGGCGACGGGATCGCGCGCCGGATCGCTCATCTGACGCAGGACCAGGGGTGGCCCGCGGCCGCGCCCGGCCGCGCGGTGTTCACCCGGCTGGACGGCGCCGCACAGGCCCTCGCGCCGGCGCTGCGGCGATTCGGTCTGGATCGGATCGAGACGCTGTGACCCAGCGCCGGGCTCAGCTCTGCGCTACGGCGATCTTCGGCATCGCCGCACCGCTTGCCAGCAGCGCCGAATAACGATGCGCCAGTTCCTCATGCGCCCGCCGCGCGGCTTCGTCGCTTGCCCGCCTGGCGAACTCACGTTCCTGCTGTTCGCGCCGCGTCCAATAGTCCAGTTCGATATGGTCGGTCATGGGCAATGCTCCATTCCTGCTATCGAGGGGCCCATCGTCTGTCGATCGCGACCGTTTCGTACTCGATCGTCCGAGTCGCGATGCAGGAATCTTACCACCGCGCCGCCGTCGAGTCTCGAACCGCACCGAAAAAAGGAAGCGGCGTCCGGCCGGGTGGGACATTTGGTCCACCTTCGTGCGTGCGCAAATCACTGGAAATCGCGGGACGACCGCACTAGGTCGACTCGGGTCATGACCACGGACACCAACGACTCCCGCCCGGTCGACTACGGCCGCGTCTTCGCTCAGGCGATTGACCGCCTGCACGCGGAGGGGCGCTACCGCGTCTTCATCGACATCCTGCGCAATAAGGGCATGTTCCCCAATGCGCGCTGCTTCGCCGGCCATAACGGGCCGAAGCCGATCACCGTATGGTGCTCGAACGACTATCTCGCCATGGGCCAGCATCCGGACGTGACCGCCGCGATGGAAGAGGCGCTGCACGATGTCGGCGCCGGATCGGGCGGCACGCGCAATATCGGCGGCAACACCCATTATCATATCGACCTGGAGGGCGAGCTTGCCGATCTGCACGGCAAGGAGGGCGCGCTGCTGTTCACGTCGGGCTATGTCTCGAACGAGGCGACGCTGTCGACCATCGCCAAGGTGCTGCCCGGCTGCATCATCTTTTCCGACGAGCTGAACCACGCCTCGATGATCGCCGGCATCCGCCATTCGGGCTGCGAGAAGCGGGTCTTCCGCCACAACGACGTGGCGCATCTGGAAGAACTGCTCGCCGCCGAAGACCCCGCCGTGCCGAAGCTGATCGCGTTCGAAAGCGTCTATTCGATGGACGGCGACGTCGCGCCGATCCACGCCATCTGCGATCTCGCCGACAAATACAACGCTCTCACCTATCTGGACGAGGTGCATGCCGTCGGCATGTACGGCGCGCGCGGCGGCGGCATTTCGGAACGCGAAGACGCCGCCGACCGGCTGACCATTATCGAGGGCACGCTCGCCAAGGCGGTGGGCGTGATGGGCGGCTATATCGCCGCCGACCGGACGATCATCGACGTCATCCGCAGCTATGCCCCCGGCTTCATCTTCACCACGTCGCTGTCGCCGGTGCTCGTCGCCGGCGCGCTGGCGAGCGTGCGCCACCTCAAGGCCTCCTCGGCCGAGCGCGATGGGCAGCAGCAAGCCGCCGCCCGGCTGAAGACGATGATGCGCGAGGCGGGCCTGCCGGTCATGGCCTCGACCACGCACATCGTGCCGCTGATGGTCGGCGATCCGGTCAAGGCCAAGCGGATCAGCGACATCCTGCTCGCCGAATACGGCATCTATGTACAGCCGATCAACTTCCCGACCGTGCCGCGCGGCACGGAGCGGCTGCGCTTCACGCCGGGGCCGACGCACGACGAACGGATGATGTGCGAACTGACGGACGCGCTGGTCGAGATCTGGGGCCGGCTGGAAATGAAGCTCGCGGCATAGGCCGGGACGACCGCTCCTGCATAATCCCCGCGCGAGCGCTACCCGATCACCGCGCGCCAGGCATAGCCGCGATAGAGCCGCTCTACCCGGACCGGCCGCGCGCCCTCCAACCCCGCGGCGGCCGCGGCGTCGTACAGCTCCGCGCGCGGCGTCACGTCGAAATGGCCGAGCCATGCAAACAGCGCACTGCGGAACAGACGCGGCAGCCGCTCCTGCTGGCCGAAATCGACGATCAGCACCTTGTCGCCCACCGCCACCGCCTGGCGGATCGCCGCCTGCCAGCCGGGAATCATCGACAGCGTATAGCTGAGGAACACGCGCTCGAACCGCGCGATACCGAACAGCGCGGGCGCATCGAAGTCGGTCGCATCGCCCTGCGCCAGCGTAATCCGATCGGACAGCGCGGCTTTCGCCACATTGCGCCGCGCGGTTGCGAGCATCGCTTCCGATATGTCGAATCCGAAGAACCGCGCGTCGGGCCAGTACTTCGCCGCCGCGATCAGGTTGCGCGCGGTGCCGCAGCCGACCTCCAGCACCGCGCCGCCCGGCGGCGGCGCCAGATCGCGAATCAGCGAATCGCGGCCGAGCAGATAATATTTGCGCGTCAGGTCGTAGAAGTGGCGCTGCGTCGCGTAGATCGCGTCCATGCGCCGCGCATGATCGCCGCTCATTTCAGCGCGTAGAGATGCACGCCGCCATAGATCGCCGAGCGGTCGCGGGCGGTGAAGTCGCGCGACTGCGCCTCGCGATAGTCCCAGAGGCAAAGAAGTTCCTCCGGCACGCGGCCCGGCAACAGCGTCGGCTGCGCGGCGGTACGGAACAGGACGCGCGCGCCGGGCTTCGCGGTGCGCGTGATCTCGCCCCACAAACGGGTAAGCTGCGCATCGTTCATCCAGTCCTGCGCATCGAGCAGGACATAGCGGTCGAGCGATCCGTCCGGCATCGATTCGAGATAGTCGGCCATATTGGCGTGCTGCACCTCGACCCGGCCGGCGCGGGCGACCACCGCGCCGTAATTCGCCGCCTGCAGATAGGGCGGCAGCGGCGCCGACGGCCCTTCGCCATAGCCGCGCCCGAACGCCTGCCAGGCGAAATAATTGTCGGCGAGGTCGAAGCCGCAGGCGAGCTTTTCGAGCCGCTGGCGCAGCACCGCGGAGATTCCCTTCGGATCGTCGGCGGCAAGCGCGTCATATTGCGCCGGCGGAATGCCCAGCCCGAACAGCGATGCCGGCTGGTCGATCAGCCAGCGCACCAGCCGCCGGTCGAACACGGGCGCGAACTTCGCATCGAAGATCGCGCGTTGATCCTGGATCGTCGTCGCCGCCAGCAGATCGCGCGGATCGATCCCGTGCAGCCTGGCCACGACATGCGCTATGCCGATGAAGCCGCCCAGCAGACCGCGCTTGTAGAAGCCCTTGCCGAAGCCCGAAATGCGCCGCCGCCCGGCAAGGCCCCGCCCTTCCCAATAGCGCCGCGAAACCTCGTCGAGGTGCGGACGGACATGGTTCCTGTACGCCTGCACATTGTCCTTGCAGTTGGCCTGCGCGAAAAATCGGTGGAAGGCCGCGTGGTCGGGCAGATGCCTTGCCGCCGTGAGCTTCAACCGGTTGAGCGCGATATGCGCGGTGTTGAGGTCGATTGCGGTAATCGCCTTCGGGTCCGCGGTCAGATAGCTCAGCACGTTGCAGCCGCCCGATGCGATCGTCACCACATGGCAGTCGGGCGTGATCGCCAGCGCCTCGAGATCGACCAGCGGGTCTTCCCAGATCTGCGCATAGACCAGCCCTCGAAAGGCGAAAGTGAAGGCGCGTTCGAGCAGCCCCTGTTTCGACAGTTGGCGATGCTGGTGGACGGCGCCGCCGACGGCGCGGCCCGTGCTGCTCTTGCGTTCCGTGTTCATCATCGACCCCGGCCAGCCCGCACCCGTTGGCACGGTGGCCGCCGGTTAGCCGGCATGTGTGACGCTGACATGTCACCCGTCGGGCGTCAGTCGCGGCAATAGCCCTCGCCCGGCTTCACCGTCAGGCAGTCCTGCTTGTCCGCAAGATATTTCATGCCCGTCGCCGCGCCGTCGGTGTGATGCAGCACGAACGTGCCGTCCGGCCGCGTGAACCTGATCCCCTCGTCGGTGGCGACCCCGTCGAACGTGCCGCTGTCGTCCAGCGTATAGTGGTTCGCGATCTTGTAGTGCCTGCCGCCCTTGTCGTGATCCTTCTCCACGTCGAGATACAGGCCCTCGACGCCGACCCAGCGGCCCACCCAGTCGTCATAGGGTCCGGGCTCCACCGGTCCGACGATCGTGTTGCCGGCATCCGCGATACTGTTGCTCAGCGCTTCGCCCGTATCGTCCACGGCGTTGACGATCGCCTCGCCCGTCTCCGTCACCGCGCCTTCGTCGTTTTCGACGGCCGTCGGTCCGCCGCCGCATCCGGCGAGCATTCCCGCCAGCACCAGGCCGATCACCACGTTTCGCATCCACATCTCCTTGGCCACCGCCGCTGTTCGCGCTAAGACATGGCGCATGACACGCCGCATTGCCATCGCTTCCGATCACGCCGCCTATCAGATGAAGGCGGAACTCGCCCGATGGTTGCGCGACGCCGGCCACGACGTCCTCGATCTCGGCACCGACGGCCCGGATAGCGTCGACTATCCGGACTATGGCTACAGGCTCGCGCGCGCCATCGCCGGCGGCGAGGCGGAAACCGGCGTGGCGCTGTGCGGATCGGGCATCGGCATTTCGATCGCGGTCAACCGCAACCCGGCCTGCCGTTCGGCGCTCGTTTCGGAACCGCTGTCCGCCCGGCTGGCGCGCGAGCATAATGACGCCAATGTCATCGCCATGGGCGCGCGCCTGATCGGCATCGAGATGGCGAAGGAATGCGTCGCCACCTTCCTCGCCACGCCGTTCGGCGGCGACCGCCACCAGCGCCGCGTGGCCAAGCTCGGCGCGCCGGAAGCGGAGGCGAACCCCGCCTGACGGGCGTGCAAAAGGACGGTGGCAATTGCCCCGCGACCGGCCTAGACAGGCGGCGAACATTTCGGCGCCGGCGCCGCGTGCGCCAGGCAACGCACCCACAGCTTCGGCAAAGGACGCCTTCATGAGCACCAAACCCGGCACGCCATCCGATATCCGTCCCGACGATTTCTTCACCCGCGATCTCGCCGATGCCGATCCGGAGATCTTCGCCGGCATCCGCCACGAGCTGGACCGCGAGCAGTATCAGATCGAACTGATCGCTTCGGAAAACATCGTGTCGAAGGCAGTGCTGGAGGCGCAAGGGTCGGTCTTTACCAACAAATATGCCGAGGGCTATCCCGGCCGCCGCTACTATCAGGGTTGTCACCCTTCAGACGAGGTCGAACAGCTCGCCATCGACCGCGCGAAAAAGCTGTTCGGCTGCCGGTTCGCGAACGTCCAGCCGCATTCGGGGGCGCAGGCCAACGGCGCGGTCATGCTCGCGCTGGTAAAGCCGGGCGAGACGATCATGGGATTGAGCCTCGACGCCGGCGGGCACCTGACCCACGGGGCCAAGGCGGCGATGTCGGGCAAGTGGTTCAACGCGGTCCAGTACGGCGTGCGCAAGGACGATCACCAGATCGACTTCGAAGAGGTCGAACGGCTGGCGAAGGAGCACCGGCCGAAGATGATCATCGCCGGCGGCTCGGCCTATCCGCGCCAGATCGATTTCGCGAAGTTCCGCGCCATCGCGGATGAAGTCGGCGCCTATTTCATGGTCGACATGGCGCATTTCGCCGGCATCGTCGCCGGCGGGCTGCACCCCTCACCCTTCGGCCATGCCCATGTCGTCACCACCACTACGCACAAGACGCTGCGCGGCCCGCGCGGCGGCATGGTGATGACCGATGACGAGGGAATCGCGAAAAAGATCAACTCGGCGGTCTTCCCCGGCCTGCAGGGCGGTCCGCTGATGCACGTCATCGCGGCCAAGGCGGTCGCCTTCGGCGAAGCGCTGCGCCCCGAATATAAAAGCTACATCCAGGCGGTCGTCGACAATGCCAAGATGCTGGCGTCGACGCTCAAGGAGCGCGGCTCCGATCTCGTCGCCGGCGGCACCGACACGCATGTCGCGCTGGTCGATCTCCGCCCGCTGGGCATCACCGGCAAGGACGCCGACGAGGCGCTCGAGCGCGCGGCGATCACCTGCAACAAGAACGGCGTGCCGTTCGATCCGCTGCCGCCGATGAAGACCAGCGGCATCCGCGTCGGCTCGCCCGCCGGCACGACCCGCGGCTTCGGCACGGCCGAGTTCCGCGAGATCGGCAACATGGTCGCCGATGTGCTCGACGGGCTGGCCGCCAAGGGCGAAGGCGGCGACGCGGCGGTGGAGGCGGACGTAAAGCAGCGCGTCCGCGCCCTGTGCGAACGCTTTCCGATCTATAGCGATTTGTGATGTTTCTAGCCCTCTCCCCGCCGGGGAGAGGGTTGGGAGAGGGGAAGTACGAGACGGCGGCGCTTCTGCCCCTCTCCCCTACCCTCTCCCCGACGGGGAGAGGGAGTTCAGATGCGTTGCCCGTTCTGCGCCCATGAAGACAGCCAGGTAAAGGATTCGCGCCCGACCGAGGACGGCACCGCGATCCGACGCCGGCGCCAGTGCGAAGCGTGCGCGGCGCGCTTCACCACCTTCGAGCGCATCCAGCTCCGCGACCTCACCGTCCTGAAATCCGAAGGGTCGGGCGGCGAGAATCGGCGCGAGCCCTTCGACCGCGACAAGCTCGTCCGCTCGGTGTCGATCGCCTGCCGCAAGCGTCCGATCGACGGCCAGCAGGTCGAAAAGCTCGTCTCCGGCATCCAGCGCCAGCTCGAAACCGGCGGCGACACCGAAATCGCCGCACAGCGCATCGGCGAACTGGTCATGCAGGGGCTGAAGGGCCTCGATTCCGTCGCCTATATCCGCTTCGCCAGCGTCTATAAGGACTTCACCGAAGCGCGCGATTTCAAGGAATTCGCCGGCACCGTGAACGAAGTGGCGAAGGGGTAAGGCCGCGCATTGGCCGGTTTCGTCATACCAGCGCAGGCTGCGCATCTCTCGAAAATACCCTTAGGATCACCGCATGCGCTGCGGTGGCTGGCCCTGTCTGACGGCCGTCCCGTTCGCGTAGAAAGAAACACGTGCTCCTGCGCAGGCAGGAGCCCAGAGCTTCACACGCCGCGCTGCTGGCTTCTGGATTCCTGCCTGCGCAGGAATACGGGCTGGAGACGATACGATGGGCGTCGTTCAACCCGAAACCATCCGTTTCCTGCCGCGCGCACTTGATCCCGGCCCGCGCGCAGCCCAAATGCCACGCATGCTGATCGAAACCGAAACCACGCCCAATCCGGCGACGCTCAAATTCCTCCCCGGCCGCACCGTCATGGAGACGGGCACGCGCGACTTCGCCACGCCCGAAGCGGCCGAGGTGTCGCCGCTGGCGGAGGCGTTGTTCGGCCTGGGCGACGTGACGGGCGTCTTCTTCGGCCGGGACTTCATTTCCGTCACCGCCGCGCCCGGCGTCGACTGGAACGGATTGAAGCCGGACGTGCTGGCAATCCTGCTCGATCATTTCTCCGCGCAGATGCCGCTGTTCAAGCCGGGTTCGGCCGCTGGCATCGCCGTCCCGGCCGACGTGCCGGAGTTCGAGGAGAATCCGGAGGACGCCGATATCGTCGCCCAGATCCGCGACCTGATCGATACCCGCGTCCGCCCGGCGGTGGCGGGCGATGGCGGCGACATCGTCTATCGCGGCTTCGACCGGGGCAAGGTCTATCTGCAGATGCAGGGCGCGTGCTCGGGCTGCCCGTCGTCGACCGCCACGCTCAAGCACGGCATTGAGCAGCTCCTCAAGCATTATGTGCCCGAAGTGAGCGAGGTTCGCGCCGTCTGAGGCGCCGCCGCCCCGCCACATCACCAACGAAGAAGGACGACGCCATGGGAAAGCCGCTTGACGAGGCCGGTCTCGACACGATCTTCCGCACCGCGCGCACCTATAATGGCTATACCGACCAGCCAGTGACCGAGGCGGAGATCCGCCGGATCTACGACCTGCTCAAGATGGGGCCGACCTCGGCCAATCAACAGCCGGCCCGCTTCGCCTGGTGCCTCAGCCAGGAATCGCGCGACCTGCTCGCCGACTGCGCGTCGGGCAACAATCCCGACAAGATCCGTAAGGCGCCCGCCGCCGTCGTCATCGGCATGGACGAGGATTTCCACGAGCAGCTTCCCTGGCTCTTTCCCCATGCCGACGCGAAAAGCTGGTTTGAAGGCGACGCGGCGGGCCGCAAGGAACACGCCTTTCGCAATTCCTCGCTGCAAGGCGCCTATTTCATCATCGCCGCGCGCGCGGTCGGGCTCGACACCGGGCCGATGTCCGGCTTCGACCATGACAAGGTCAATGCCGCCTTTTTCGGCGACAATCCGAAGGTGAAGGCGAATTTCATCTCCACGCTGGGGCACGGCGATCCGGAAACGATCTTCGACCGCAGCCCGCGGCCGGATTTCGATCGGTTCAACAGCATCCGCTGACGAGGGTTTCTCGCATATGGCGGGATTGCGCGACCGGGCGGGCCGTTCCTATCATCGACGATGACCGGGCGGAGCCGTTCCGCGCATATTCGGAGTAGCCGTGCCGATCCACCAAAGGGTCCTCGTCATCGAGACCGCAACCGCCGCCTGTTCGGTCGCGCTGATCGAGGGGGACAGCATTGTCGCTGCCGCGCACGAGGTTGTCGGGCGCGGTCATGCCGAACGCCTGATCCCGATGATCGCGGACCTTCCGGATGCCGGCCGTGCGGCCCGGATCCTGGTCGATTGCGGTCCGGGCAGTTTCACCGGCGTCCGCGTCGGCCTGGCCGCGGCGCGCGGGCTGGCCATCGGCTGGCGGGCGGAGGTCGCGGGCTATTCCTCGCTCGCGCTCGTCGCCGCGGCGGCGTTCGCCGAACCCGGATCGCCGGACGCGCTTGCGGTCGTGCTGGAAGGCGGGCACGGTGAAGTCTTCATGCAGCGTTTCCACGCCTCGCCCTTCCGCGCCCTGAGCGAGCTTGCTTCGCGCCGGCCGGACGCGGCGCTGGCGGCGCTGGGCGGGCTGCCGGCCATCGGCAGCGGTGTCGGCCGGCTGGCCGCGCTCGATTCCGGCCTTGCCGTGACGGAGGCGCTTCCCGACGCCGCCGCCGCAGTCCACCTTTCCGGTACGTTCGCTTCCCTGCCGCCGCGGCCGCTCTACGGCCGCGCCCCGGATGCGAAGCCCGCCGCATGAAGGGCTCCAGCGTGATCGGGCTGCGCCGCGGCGGTCCGGAAGACCTCGTCATGGTCAACGAGATCATGCAGCAGGCGTTCGATCCGCGCTATGGCGAGGCGTGGACCCCGGCCCAATGCGCCGGCATGCTCTCGCTGCCCGGCAGTTGGCTGGTCCTGGCCGAAATCGACGATGAACCCGCCGGGTTCGCGCTCGTGCGCGCGACGCTCGAAGACGGCGAATTGCTGCTGCTCGCCACGTCGCCCGACCGGCGCCGCCGCGGGGTCGCCGCGACGCTGTTGCGCGCCGCCATGCGCGAGGCGAAGGAGCGCGGCGTCGTCAACTTCCATCTCGAAGTGCGCAGCGGCAACCCCGCCGTGGCACTCTACCGCCGCGAAGGGTTCACCAGGGTCGGTATCCGGCACAATTATTACCGGGGTATTCACGGCGACCAGTATGACGCCGAAACATTCCGCAATAATCTCAAACAATAATAGTAAACGTCCTCGCCGCCACTTGCATGATGCGCCAAGTCATCCGATATGGCGGTCCTCAATTGCATAAATGATACGCGCAAGAGGAAGAGAATGGAAACCCAACCGGACAATCAATCGGAAATGCAGGAAACACTGGTGACGCTGACCGCCGAAATCGTTGCGGCCCATGTCAGCAACAACAGCGTCGCGGTTTCGGATCTGCCACTGCTGATCCAGAACGTGCACGGCGCCCTCAGCAGTGTCGGTCACGTCGCAGCGGAACCGGAAGTAAAACAGGAACCTGCCGTTTCGATCCGGTCCTCGGTCAAGCCCGATTACATTGTCTGTCTGGAAGACGGCAAGAAGCTTAAGATGTTGAAACGTCACCTGATGACGCATTACGACATGACGCCGGAACAGTATCGCGCCAAGTGGAACCTTCCCTCGGATTATCCGATGGTCGCTCCCAATTATGCCGAGCAGCGCCGCAACCTGGCGAAGAAGATCGGCCTGGGCACCAAGCGCCGCAAGGGCTGACGCGAAACCCCCTTCGCCGTCGCGGTGAAGGGCGCAGCCTCTTTTCCCGTCGGTTCGATCGGGCTACATCGGCTGGCGAAAGGAAGGGAATGGCTCGAAAGATCGATCTCGAAGCATTGTGCCACGAAAAGGGCCTGCGCATCACCGACCAGCGTCGCGTGATCGCCAGGGTCCTGTCGGAAGCGGAAGACCATCCTGATGTGGAGAAGGTCTATGAACGCGCCTCGGCCATTGATCCGGGCATATCCATCGCGACGGTGTATCGCACCGTTCGCCTGTTCGAAGAGGCCGGGATTCTCGACCGCCACGATTTCGGCGACGGGCGCTCGCGCTACGAGCCCGCGCCCGAATCGCATCACGACCACCTGATCGACGTCGAGACCGGCAAGGTCATCGAATTCGTCGATCCCGAACTCGAACTCCTGCAGAAACAGATCGCCGAGCGGCTGGGCTTCCGCCTGGTCGATCACCGCATGGAGCTGTATGGCGTCGCCCTCGACCGCAAGAGCTGACGCCGCTGCGGGCCGTCCGCCGCGGCTTACGATCGGTGGGCGCCTGCGGCTCGCCATCCGCCTTGCCCTGCTGTTCGTGGCGACCCTCGTCGCGGTGCCGCTATATTATCTGTGGCGGCTGTTCCGGTTTCCCAATCCCTGGCCGCGTCTTTTCCTCGGCGCATGCGCCCGGATCGTCGGCGCGCGGGTCCGCAGGGTCGGCACGCCGCTCAGGCGCAACGTCTTCTATATCGCCAACCATCTGAGCTGGATCGACATCCTCGCCATGGCCGGCGCCAGCGGCACCGCCTTCATCGCCAAGGCGGAACTCGAAAAGACGCCCGTCATCGGCTGGCTCGCCAGCTTCAACCGCACCGTCTATGTCAGCCGCCAGGATCGGATGGGCGTCGCCGCGCAGATCGAGCGGCTGCGCGAGGCGTTGGCGGAGAACTGGGCGATCACCGTCTTTCCCGAAGGGACCACGACCGACGGCAGGTCGCTGCTGAAATTCAAGACGGCCATGCTGCGCGTCCTCGAACCGCCGCCCGCGGGCGTGATGGTCCAGCCGGTGATGCTCGATTATCACGATGCCGGCGAGGATATTGCGTGGATCGGGGCGGAAAGCGGCAAGGACAATGCCATGCGGATACTCGCGCGCCGGGGCAGTTTTCCGGTGAGCTTGCATTTCCTCGACCCCTTCTCGCCGGCCGACCATGCCGGGCGCAAGGCGATCGCTGCGGAAAGCCGCCGGCGGATCGAGCAGGCGCTGACGGCCGCGCTGGGGCACCCGCTGCGCGACTTCGCTTACTAGCCCTGGGTGCGGGCCGCGCGAAAACGGCCGCTTGGACGCAGCAAATTCGCTGCGGCGGGCCGCCCGATGAAACGGACTGGTAACCGCTTCGTTTTACGAAGGGGATTGGCAGGGTCGACGAAATGCCGTACCTGTTCCAACCTCGTATAAATTTGATGATTGTTCAAAGGGAGTTGCCTAGATGACCGGCAAATTTTTCGCAGCAGCCGCTGCCCTTTCGGTAGTTGCAGCCCCGGCCATGGCTGCACCGGCGCAGTCCGCCTCGGCTCGCTCCGCCAGCAGCGTTGCCGTTTCGCAGCACGTTCGCGCTTCCAGCGACGTCAAGAAGTCCAGCAAGCTGGCCAGCGGCGCGCTCATCCCGGCGGTGGTACTCGGTGCCGGCATCCTTGCGATCCCGGTCATCGACGCCGTCAAGGACGATAACGAGGATCTGCCCGACAGCGTCGGCTGAATCTCCGACACCGGCGATTCCGCTGAAATCGAGGGGCGTGCCGAAAGGCGCGCCCCTTTTTCATGCGCGCCGCCCTGTCGCGAGGGGCTGCAATATTGGCTTTGTCTCCCGCCGGTTCCGCGGCTACGCAGGGACACATGACAGCGGGGAGACCAAGACCATGCGCCTGATATCCGGAATCCTGTTCGCAACGCTGGCCGCCGCGACGCCGATCACCGCCGCGGCGGCACGGCCCGCCGACAAGGGGCCCGAACGGCATTTCACCGGCGGCGACCTTTTCAACCTGCAGGCCGCGACCGATCCGCAGATCAGCCCGGACGGATCCAGGATCGCCTATGTCCGCATGGCGGCCGACATCATGACCGACGAGATGCGCCCGTCGATCTGGCTGATCGACGTGAAGTCCGGTGAACAGGTGCCGATCGCGACCGGTCCCGGCGCCTATTTCTCGCCGCGCTGGTCGCCGGACGGGAACCGCCTCGCTTATGTCGCGACCGAGGGCGGGGGCAGCCCCCAGCTTTTCGTCCGCTGGATGAAGAGCGGGGAAGCGACGCGGGTCACGGGTTTGCCGGACAGCCCGCACAGCCTTGCCTGGTCGCCGCAGGGCGACACGATCGCCTATGTCATGCGCGTCCCCGGCGAAGCGCCGAAATTCGGCAAGCTGCCCGAAAAGCCCGAGGGCGCGAAATGGGCCGAACCGCTGCAGGTCATCAACCGCGTCACCTACCGCGTCGACGATGCCGGCTATCTGAAACCGGGATTCGATCATATCTTTCTCGTCTCCGCCGATGGCGGCGCGCCGCGCCAGCTCAGCTTCGGCGACTATGACGATGGCGGCCCGCTGTCCTTCAGCCCGGATGGCGGCACCATCTATTTCAGCGCCAATCGCAGCGCCGACTGGCAGCGCGATCCGATGAACAGCGAGGTTTATGCCCTCGACATCGCCGGCGGCGGCATCACGGCGCTGACCACCCGCAACGGCCCCGATTCCGCCCCCGCCGTCTCGCCCGACGGCCGGCACATCGCCTATCTCGGCTTCGACGACGTCAACCGCAGCTACGAAAATAACGAGCTTTACGTCATGAACCGCGACGGTTCGGGCGCACGCTCGCTCACCGCCGGGCTCGACCGTTCGATCGACGATGCCCAGTGGCTCGACGACGACACACTGGCCGTCTCCTATGACGACAAGGGGGTGAAGCGCGTCGCCCGCGTCGGACTGGACGGCGATCTCCGGCCCGTGGTGTCCGGCCTGACCGCCGGCACCGGCATCGACCGGCCCTATACCGGCGGATCGTTCACCATCGCCGACGACGGCACCCTGGCCTATACCGCCGGCACGACGCGGCACCCCGCCAACATCCATGTGGCGCGCGGCGGCGACGAACGGCGCCTGACCGCGCTCAACGCCACCTGGATGGCGAACAAGGACATGGCGCCGGTGCGCAAACTGCCCGTCACGGCGCCTGACGGCCGGCCCATCGACGCCTGGCTGGTCACGCCGCCCGACCGCCGCCCCGGCCAGCGCGTGCCGCTGATCCTGGAAATCCATGGCGGGCCGAACGCGGCCTATGGCCCCAGCTTTTCGACCGACGATCAGCTCTATGCCGCGCACGGATATGCCGTTCTCTACGTCAATCCGCGCGGCAGCACGTCCTATGGCGAGGAATTCGCCAACCTGATCGACCGCGCCTATCCCGGCAAGGACTATGACGACCTGATGGCCGCCGTCGACGCCGCCATCGCCGAGGGGACGGCCGACCCCGACAACCTGTTCGTCACCGGCGGATCGGGCGGCGGCGTGCTGACCGCGTGGATCGTCGGCAAGACCGACCGGTTCAAGGCGGCGGCGACGCAGAAGCCGGTCATCAACTGGACCAGCGAAGCGCTGACCATGGACATGACGACCTTCACTTCGCGCTACTGGTTCGACAAGAAGCCGTGGGAAGCGCCGATGCAATATTGGCAGCGTTCGCCGCTCAGCCTGGTCGGCAACGTGACGACGCCGACGCTCGTCGTCGTCGGGGCAGAGGATTACCGCACGCCCGTCAGCGAGGCGGAGCAATATTACGCCGCGCTCCAGATCCGCGACGTGCCGACCGCGCTGGTGAAAGTGCCGGGCGCCAGCCATCACGGCATCGCGGAACGGCCGTCGCAGGCGGCGGCGAAGGCGGCGGCGATCCTCGCCTGGTTCGACAAGTATCGGGCCACGGGAAAGAAACGCCCCGGCGACGCGCCGGCGATCGCCGACTGACCGCATGCTCGTCGCGCTTGCGAAGCCGCCCCTTACGCGAGCGGGCGGCTTCGTTTATAGCGCGCCGCCATGGCGACCACTCCCAAGACCTATCACGTCAAATCCTTCGGCTGTCAGATGAACGTTTATGACGGCGAGCGGATGGCCGAACTGATGGCCGAACAGGGGCTGACCCCGGCCGAGGCGAACGAGGCCGACCTCGTCGTCCTCAACACCTGCCATATTCGCGAAAAGGCGACGGAAAAGGTCTATTCGGATATCGGCCGGCTGCGCAAACACGGCCGCACGCCGATGATCGCGGTCGCCGGCTGCGTCGCGCAGGCGGAGGGCGAGGAGATCGTTCGCCGCGCAGGCGTCGATGTCGTGGTGGGGCCGCAGGCATATCACAACCTGCCGAAACTGGTCGCCGACGCCGCCTCGGGCAAGGCCGCGCTCGATACCGACATGCCGCTCGACAGCAAATTCGGCGCCCTGCCGGCGCGGAAGCGCGTCAGCCCCTCGGCCTTCCTGACGGTGCAGGAAGGGTGCGACAAATTCTGCACCTATTGCGTCGTGCCCTATACCCGCGGCGCCGAAGTGAGCCGCCCGTTCGCGGCGGTGATCGACGAAGCCAAGGCGCTGGTCGACGCCGGCGCGCGCGAGATCACGCTGCTCGGCCAGAACGTCAATGCCTGGTCGGGCGAGGACGGACGCGGCCTCGACGCGCTGATCCGCGAACTCGACCGGATCGAGGGGCTGGCCCGCATCCGCTATACGACCAGCCATCCCAACGACATGACGCAGGGGTTGATCGACGCGCATGGCGAGGTCGAAAAGCTGATGCCGTTTCTCCACCTGCCGGTGCAGTCGGGCAACGACCGCGTCCTGAAGGCCATGAACCGCAGCCACACGCGCGACAGCTATCTGCGCATCCTCGACCGCGTCCGCGAAGCGCGCCCCGACATCGCCCTGTCGGGCGATTTCATCGTCGGCTTTCCCGGCGAAACCGATGCCGAGTTCGAGGATACGCTCAGCCTGGTCGACCAGGTCCGCCACGCCCAGGCGTTCAGCTTCAAATATTCGCCGCGCCCCGGCACGCCGGCAGCGGAAATGGACGGCGCGCTGCCGGCGGCGGTGATGGACGAGCGCCTGCAGCGCCTGCAGGCCGCCCTCAACCGCGATCAGGCCGCCTTCAATGCCGATACGGTGGGCCGCACCTGCGACGTGCTGATCGAGCGCAAGGGCAAGCTGCCGGGTCAGATGCTGGGCAAGTCGCCCTGGCTGCAATCGGTGCATCTGATGACGGACGCGGCGATCGGCGACATGGTGACGGTCGAGATCGTGAGCGCAGGTCCGAACAGCCTGGGTGGCGTCGAGCGGGTAAGGGCGGCGGCGTAAAGCGGCTCGCTGACGCTCGCCATCCACCCTGCCCCTCCCGGGAGGGGATCTCTGCGAAAGGTGGGCGTACCCTTTCCATTTTTCGTCATGCCGGACTTGTTCCGGCATCCACGGTGCAGCAAACCAGCACCGTACGGGTTCGTGGCTCCGTGGACCCCGGAACAAGTCCGGGTGACGGGGAGTTTCGCGAGAAGTCTCCTGGAGGGGGGACAGATCAGTTGCCATCCCTTTTCCTCCCCTCCCTCCCAGGGAGGGGCCGGGGGTGGGTGTCGCCGAGGCACTCGGCGGCCCTCGCAAGAATGGCTTCCGCCACCCCGTCGGGGTTGGCGAGAACGAAGGGAGGCATCCTCCCTTTTCCCTCTCGCCACGCGCAGGTCCTTCTGCCAAACTCGGGATCGCATGCAGCAGGTCGAATCCGAGCAGCCGCCCTTTCCCGCTACGGGCCGCGCCTGCCTGTTGTCTTCCCCGCCACAGCCCCCACATGACGCGATCTCCCGCGCCGCGAGCGCCCGTGAAAGGACCGCATGAGCCGCAAGCCCGTCCCCGCCCAATCCGGTGAGCGCAGCCGCGTCGAGGTGACGTTCGACCGTCCGCAACTGCTGCCGCAACTGTTCGGCGAGTTCGATGCGAATCTGCTGGCGCTGGAGGAGCGGCTGGGCGTCTATATCACCGCGCGCGGCGACCGCGTCGGGATCGAGGGTTCGGCCGAGGCGGTCGCGCAGGCGCGCGTCGTGCTGCAGGAGTTGCAATCGCGCCTCATCCGCGGCGAGGAGGTCGATACCGGCCTGATCGAGGCGGTGATCGCGATGTCGGAGGAACCGACGCTCGATGGCATCGTCCGCGCCGAAAAGGCCGCGCCGCCTTCCATCATGATCCGCACGCGCAAGAAGACGATCGTGCCGCGATCGGTCGCGCAGGCGAACTACATGAAAGCGCTGGTCAGCCACGACATGATCTTCGCGCTCGGCCCCGCCGGCACCGGCAAGACCTATCTCGCGGTGGCGCAGGCGGTCGCCCAGCTCATCACCGGCAGCGTGCAGCGCCTGATCCTGTCGCGTCCGGCGGTGGAGGCGGGCGAGCGCATCGGCTTCCTGCCCGGCGACATGAAGGAGAAGGTCGACCCCTATCTCCGCCCCTTGTACGACGCGCTCTACGACTGTCTGCCGGCCGAACAGGTCGAGCGCCGCATCACCAGCGGAGAGATCGAGATCGCGCCCATCGCCTTCATGCGCGGCCGTACGCTGGCGGATGCCTTCGTCATCCTGGACGAGGCGCAGAACACCACGCGCGAGCAGATGAAGATGTTCCTCACCCGCTTCGGCCAGAACAGCCGCATGGTCGTCGCCGGCGATCCGAAACAGGTCGACATTCCCGGCGGTCCGCCCGCCTCCGGCCTGGCCGACGCGGTCGCGCGGCTGGAGGGGGTGGAGGGCATCGCCATGTCGCGCTTCACCGCGGCGGACGTCGTGCGCCATCCCATCGTCGGCCGCATCGTCGACGCCTATGAAGGCCAGCATGGCGACGTTTAGGAATATCGGGCCTGCCAACGCCGCTCGTGTCGAGCGAGGTCGAGACACGCTTCTCGACTTCGCTCGAAGCAACCGGGTATCGGAGAAACCATGCTTGAACTAGCCGTCCAGCGCGAAGCCCCCTGGAGCAGCGACACCGACTGGGAAGCGCTTGCCGGCAAGGCCGCCCGCGCGGCGATCGGCCGGACGCCCCAGGCCGCCTGGGTCGACGATCCCGCCCTCGTCGAGATCTCCGTGCGCCTTGCCGACGACGAAGAGGTGCGCCGGCTCAACCATCAATATCGGCACAAGGACAAGCCGACCAACGTGCTGTCCTTTCCCATGATCCAGCACGACCTGCTGGACACGGTGACGCTCAATTCCGACGATGGCGAGGTGATCCTGGGCGACATCATCCTCGCCCACGGCGTCTGCGCGCGCGAGGCGGAGGAGCGCGAAATCACGGTGGCCGATCATGCCGGCCACTTGATTGTTCACGGCTGCCTGCATTTATTGGGCTACGACCATCAGGGAGAAGCGGAGGCGGAGGCCATGGAGGATATCGAACGCGCGGCCATGGCGGCGCTCGGCCTGCACGATCCCTATCCCGTTCGCGAGGACTGACCATCCCTTATGCCAGAGGACCGAAGTAGCGCCGGAAACGGCGACAACAATACCGAAAACGGTGGATTATGGCGCGGCCTGCGCGCCATGCTGTTCGGTGAGGACCATGTCGACACGCTGCGCGCGCGGATCGAGGAGGTCATTGCCGAGCACGAGGCGGATACCGAGGCGCCCGTCGCCGGCGACCTCGCCCCGATCGAGCTGCAGATGCTCAAGAACCTGCTGCATTTCGGCGAACGCGATGCCGGCGATATCGGCGTGCCGCGCGCCGACATGCTGGCGGTGGACGAACAGACCAGCTTCGACGAACTGGTCCGCCTGTTCGCCGATGCCGGCCACAGCCGCCTGCCCGTCTATCGCGACAATCTCGATACCGTCATCGGCATGATCCATGTGAAGGACGTTTTCGCGATCCTCGCCACCGACGCGGCGCGGCCCGAAAGCATCCAGCAACTCATCCGTCAGCCGCTCTACGTCCCGCAATCCATGGGCACGCTCGACCTGCTCGCGCGGATGCAGCAGAGCCGCACGCACCTCGCCATCGTGCTCGACGAATATTCGGGCACCGAAGGGCTGATCACGATCGAGGATCTGGTCGAGGAAATCGTCGGCGAAATCGAAGACGAGCATGACGAGGCGCCGGCGGCCCTCATGGTGCCGGTCGACGAGGACGGCATCTGGGAAGCCGACGCCCGCGCCGAGCTGGAGGACGTGGCGGAGACGATCGACGCCCGGCTGGGCGAGGTGGAGGAAGATGTCGATACGCTGGGCGGTCTCGCCTTCGTGCTGGCGGGGCATGTGCCCGAACCGGGCGAGCTGCTCGATCATCCCAGCGGCTGGCGACTGGAAATTCTCGACGGCGATGCGCGCCGCGTCACCCGGTTGCGTCTCCACCCGCCGACGCCGCATATCGACGCGGAGGCATAAGCGGCGTTTTCGCGCTTGGACGACGCCGCCGCCCGGCCTATCCTGCCGCCATGCGCCAACGCCTCATTGTTCTCGCCGTCCTGCTCCTCATCCTCGTCGGTATCGTCGTCTGGGTGTTTCAGCCCGACCGGGCCGATCTGTCGGTGCAGGCAGTCACCGGCCGCGTGCCGAAGCTGACGGCGCCGGAGGTCGAGACGTTCCCGACCACCGACGTCGCCGAGGCCGTCGGCTGGCCGGAGGGCGCAAGGCCCAGCGCCGCCGCCGGACTGACCGTGCAGGCTTTCGCGCGCGGGCTCGATCATCCCCGCTGGCTCTATCAACTGCCGAACGGCGACGTGCTGGTGGCCGAAACCAACTCGCCACCCCGCGACAGGGACGGCATCACCGGCTGGGTCATGGACCGGCTGATGCGCAAGGCGGGCGCGAGCGTGCCCTCGGCCGACCGGATCACCCTGTTGCGCGACACCGACGGCGACGGCATCGCGGACAAGCGCTCGCCCTTCCTCAACGGCCTGCACTCGCCCTTCGGCATGGCGCTGGTGGGTGAGACGCTGTACGTCGCCAACACCGACGCGCTGCTCGCCTTTCCCTATGAAAGCGGTCAGACGCGCATTACCGCCAAACCGGACAAGATCGCCGCACTGCCCGGCGGCGGCAACCACTGGACCCGTAATATCCTAGCCGATCCCGCGACCGGCCGGATCTGGGTCGCGATCGGCTCGTCGAGCAACATCGCCGAGGACGGCATGGCCGCGGAGGAAGGCCGGGCGCGGATCGTGACGGTCGATCCCGATACCGGCGCCGCGCGCGAATATGCCACCGGCATGCGCAATCCCACCGGGCTGGCGCTCAATCCGCAGACCGGCAAGCTGTGGGCCGTCGTCAACGCCCGCGACATGCTGGGCTCCGACATGCCGCCCGACTATCTGACGGAAGTCGATTTCGGCAATTTCTACGGCTGGCCCTGGTATTATTGGGGCGGGTACAGCGATCCGCGCGTCGACGGCGTCGGGCCGCAGGGGCGCGACATGCGCCAATATACCGCGCGGCCCGATTATGCGCTGGGGCCGCATGTCGCGCCCATGGGCCTCGCCTTCGCCGCCGGTGCGAAGCTGGGCGACCGGTTCGCGCAAGGGGCCTTCGTCGGTGAGCACGGGTCCTGGAACCGGGTGCCGCCATCGGGCTACAAGGTCGTCTATATCCCCTTCGGCGAGGACGGCTTTCCCGCCGACGGCGCCGCCCCGGTCGACGTGCTGACGGGCTTTCTGAACGACGACGGCGATGCGCGCGGCCGGCCGGTCGGCGTCATCGTCGGTCGCGACGGCGGGCTGCTGGTGGCCGACGATGTCGGCAACACGATCTGGCGGGTGACGGCGGCGGCTCAGTCGAAGGCGGGATAATCCATCGGCTCGGCCGGGCCGCTCCCGGAGCCCGATCGGCCTTCCGGCGCGATGGAGGCGGCCGGCCGCGGGGCAGCGGGCGCATCGGACGAAACGCCTGCGGTCCTTTCGCCATCGACGACCGCATCGTCGCGATCGAAATCGGATGCGAACCCGTCCGGCGCGCTTCGCCTGCCGGTCATCACGGTCACCGATCCCTGCGGCGTATCGACGCGGTAGCGGTCGGCCCGCGCCCGGCGCGCGGGGCGGATATCGGCATAAGGGTCCGACCGCGGCGGGACATAGCCGTCGGCATCGTCCACCACCACCATGCCGGGTGCGCGACCGGCGTGGCGATGCCGGTGCCCGCCATCCCCGACATCGGCCGGGCCATAGGCGTCATAGGCGTCGCCCATCTCGTCCGCGCCGTCTTCATACGGCTCGGGATAGACCGCGTCGCGCAGGTTCGAATCGAAATCGCCATCCGGCCCGAACCCGTCGCCGTCGCGCGCCAGATCGGCGTGCATTGCCGCCGCTTCGTCGCGCTGGCGCCCATAAGCGTCGAGATAGCTGTCGTCGTCGAACGCGGCGTCGGTGATATCGCCCGCGCTCGCCCGTTCCACCGGCCGCTGCGCGGAGGCGCTCTCACCGCCGTCGGCATAGCGTTCCGCCAGCCCGCGGTTGGTGCCCGGATCCGGCGTGTCAAAGCCATAGGCGTAATCGCGGCGCATATGGTCGCTGATATCGCCGCCGATGGCCATGCCGATCGGCAGCGCGGCCGCCACGGCCCCGCTCATCATCAACGCAATCTTGCCGAGCGGTTGCATGCCGCGCCGCGCCTCCTTGCCCGGGACACCAACGGATGCCGCGATATTCACGTTCCCCCGGCGCGCCTATTTCAGCAGCGACGGCCCTTTGCGTTGCAGTTTGTCACGGATCTTGTCCGCGAACAACGCCAGGAAGGGTGGCAGATCGACGATCAGGTGGACCCGGTCGTCGAACAGTTCCGCCGTGCTGGCCACGCGCTGTCCCATCGCCTCGACCGTGAACTGCAGGCGGTCGCCCTCCCAATGGTGCTCGGTCACGGTGCCGCCCGGCAGCATGTCGGCGACCTTGCCCAGACCGCGCTCGATCCGGTCGCGCAGGGTGGCGCGGTCCAGCTTGTGGGGAATGTCGACGGTAACGGGTTCGGCCATGAAATACTCCGGATAAACTCAGCGCGCGAACAGCATCGCGTCATCGGCAAACGCCTTGAACTCCAGCGCGTTTCCGCTGGGGTCGCGAAAGAACATCGTCGCCTGTTCGCCGGGCCGCCCCTTGAACCGGACCTGGGGTTCGATGCCGAACGCGATGCCGGCGGCGCGCACCCGCTCGGCGAGCTTTTCCCAGTCGGCCATGGTCAGCACGACGCCGAAATGCGGCACCGGCACGTCGTGGCCGTCGACGGGGTTGGATGCGCCTGCGGGCCGTGCCGCTTCGTCCAGATGCGCCACGATCTGGTGGCCGTACAGGTCGAAGTCGATCCAGCGATCGGCGCTCCGCCCCTCGCGGCAGCCCAGCACGCCGCCATAGAAGCCGCGCGTCGCGGCAAGATCGTGAACCGGAAAGGCCAGGTGGAAGGGACGAACAGTATTCATGTCCCGTCCTTAGCAGCTCTTGGCCCCGAAGTGCGAGCGCCGAGCGCACCCTCTCTTGCCCGCAGGCGCAATCCCGGCGATAGCCGCGATGATGTCGCACTGGATCCGTCGCCACCCTTATTGGGTCGCCATCGCCGCCGGGCTCGCTTCCGCCACCGGCTTCGCCCCGCTCGACCTGTGGCCGCTGGCGCTGATCTGCTTCGCCGTATGGCTGTGGCTGGTCCATGATGCGCCGACGCTGAAATCGGCGCTGCTGCGCGGCTGGACGTTCGGCGTGGCGCATTTCACCATCGGCAACAACTGGATCCAGCACGCCTTCGACTATCAGGACAAGATGCCGCCCGCTCTGGGCTATGTCGCGGTGGTGGCGCTGGCGCTCTACCTCGCCGTCTATCCGATGCTGGCGGGCGGCCTCGCCTGGCGCTTCGCCAGCCCCCGATCGGTGGGCGATCTGCGCACGCCGCCCGGCCCCGGCTTCGTCCTGGTGGCGGCCGCCGCCTGGATCGTCGCCGAATGGCTGCGCGCGACGATGTTCACCGGCTATGCCTGGAACCCGCTGGGCATGGTCTGGCTGCCCGCCTTCGGCATTGCCCAGGCGGCGAGCTGGATCGGCACCTACGCCCTGTCCGGCGTCGCCATCCTGGCTGCCGGCGCGCTGCTGCTCGCGGTCGGGCGCCGCTGGGCGCTGCCCGCCGTGACCGTCGCCGCCCTCGCGCTCGTCGCCGTCATCGGCCGCTCGCCCACGCCCGCGACGGGGCCGGACCGGCCGCTCGTGCGCGTCGTCCAGCCCAATTTCGGGCAGGAGCATGTCGGCTCGCCCGGCTACAACGCCCGCATTCTCCAGGCGATGATGGACCTGAGCGGCACGCCGGGCCGGCGCCCGCGCCTGATCGTCTGGCCCGAAGGCACGGTGAATTACTATGTCGAGGATGGCTATCCGCCCGAATGGTATTGGCAGGCCGATCCGGCCGCCGTACGCGACAGCATCGCCGGCCATCTCGGCCCCCGCGACGTCGCGCTGATCGGCGGCACCGCACTCGAATTCGGTCCGGCGGGCAAGCTCGCCGGCGCCGGCAACTCGATCTTCGTCATCCGCCCCGATGCGACGCTGGCCGGCCGCTACGACAAGTCGCACCTGGTCCCTTATGGCGAATATCTGCCGATGCGCTCGATCCTGGAGCCACTCGGCCTGTCGCGCCTAGTCATGGGCGATTACGATTTCCTGCCCGGCCCCGGCCCCGAAACCATCCGCATTCCCGGCTTCGGCAAGGTCGGTATGCAGATCTGCTACGAAATCATCTTTTCGGGCCAGGTGGTGGACGCAGCGCACCGGCCCGATTTCATCTTCAACCCGTCCAACGACGCATGGTTCGGCACCTGGGGACCGCCCGAACATCTCGCCCAGGCCCGGATGCGCGCGATCGAGGAGGGGCTGCCGATCCTGCGCGCCACGCCCAACGGCATCTCGGCGGTGGTCGGCGCGGACGGCCGGCTGATCGACACCATCCCGCACGGCAAGGCGGGCGCGATCGAGGTGCCGCTGCCGGCCCCGGAACCGCCGACACTGTTCGCCCGTATGGGCAACTGGATGGCGTTCCTCGTCGTGGGCCTGTTCCTCGCCGCTGCCGTTGCCATCCGCGCCGCCAAGCGTTAAAACGGCATATAACGATTTCTTTATATGCGCGCCCGGCCGCGGGCTGCGCCCCATCAGAGCAGAGGATTTGCATGCGCCCCAACTACCTCTTCACGTCCGAATCGGTGTCCGAAGGCCATCCCGACAAGGTTTCCGACCAGATTTCCGACGCCATCGTCGACCTGTTCCTGTCCAAGGACCCGGAAGCCCGCATCGCCTGCGAGACGCTGACCACCACCAATCGCGTGGTCCTGGCGGGCGAGATCCGCTGCAAGGGCGTCTATGAAAACGGCGAATGGGCCCCCGGCGCCCTGCAGGAGATCGAGGATACGGTGCGCGACACCGTCAAGGAGATCGGCTACGAGCAGGACGGCTTCCACTGGAAGACGTTCGCGTTCGAGAATTATCTCCACGGCCAGTCCGCGCACATTGCGCAGGGCGTCGACGCCAGCGGCAACAAGGACGAAGGCGCCGGCGACCAGGGCATCATGTTCGGCTATGCCGTCGCCGACACGCCCGACCTGATGCCGGCGACGCTCGACTACAGCCATAAGATCCTCGAGCGCATGGCCGCGGACCGCAAGTCGGGCAAGGCCAGGTTCCTGGAACCCGACGCCAAGAGCCAGGTGACGCTGCGTTTCGAAAACGATCGCCCGGTCGCGGCGACCGCGATCGTCGTCTCCACCCAGCATGCGCCGGGCTATGACACCGGCGAGAAGGAAGCCGAGCTCAAGAAATATGTGAAGGACGTCATTGCCGACATCCTGCCCGCCGAATTGCTGTCGGACGAGACCGAATATCACATCAATCCGACCGGCACGTTCGAGATCGGCGGCCCGGACGGCGATGCCGGCCTCACCGGCCGCAAGATCATCGTCGACACCTATGGCGGTGCGGCCCCGCATGGCGGCGGCGCCTTTTCCGGCAAGGACCCGACGAAGGTCGACCGCTCGGCGGCGTACATCACGCGCTATCTGGCGAAGAACATCGTCGCCGCGGGGCTTGCGCGGCGCTGCACGATCCAGCTCGCTTACGCCATCGGCGTCTCCAGGCCGCTGTCGATCTATGTCGACACCCACGGCACCGGCAAGGTGGACGAGGAGAAGATCGAGGATGCGATCCGCAACAATCCCAAGCTCGGCGGCCTGACCCCGCGCAGCATCCGCACGCATCTGGGCCTGAACAAGCCGATCTACCGCAAGTCGGCGGCTTACGGCCATTTCGGCCGCAAGGCGGAAGGCGACACCTTCCCCTGGGAACGCACCGATCTGGTCGAGGACCTGAAGACCGCGCTCATGGCCGAAGCCACCGCCTGAGGCGGCGGCCCATCGCGTAATGAGGGGCGGCGGTCGCTGGAGATCGCCGCCCTTTTTCGTGTCCGGCCGGGCAATACCCTCCCCTCCCTTGATGCCTCTGCGAAAGGGAGGGGAGGAAAATTCCTCCCCAAGCTCGCTTGGGGAGGGGGACCGCCGAAGGCGGTGGAGGGGCGCGGCGAAGCCGCGAAGCGGTGCGCACGCTTCACCCCGTTCGGACCGCCTTGCCCATCCGTCCCACAACGCCTCCCGAGGGCGATGGGACGCCGATTTCCAAAAGACAGCCGCCGCCCACGCGCCACGGCCCGCCCCTCCGGCGGGAACCGCACCACCCACCCAGACGCTGTCGGCAGGATACGCCATGCCCATTCCCGCCGATCCCGCCTTCGACAGCACGCTCTCCTTCCTGCGCGAGGGCTATGATTATATCGGCAATCGCTGCCGCCGCCTCGGCAGCGACATCTTCACCGCCCGGCTGATGCTGCGCCCCGTCACCTGCATCGCCGGGGAAGACGCCGCCCGGCACTTCTACGACGGCGAACATTTCACCCGCGTCGGCGCCATGCCGCCCACCACCGTGCGCCTGTTGCAGGACAAGGGCAGCGTGCAGGCGCTCGACGGCGCCGCCCACCGCGCGCGCAAGGCGATGTTCCTCGCCATGATGGACGACGCCGCGATCCACGCCGCCGGCGACATGTTCGACCGTCAATGGGACCGTGCCCTTCGCCGCTGGCGCGAAGCCGGCGCCATCACCTTCCATGACGAAGCGGTGCGGCTGTGTACCGCGACCGCCTGCGAGTGGATCGGTCTGTCGCTCGGTCGCGCCTCGCTCGACAAGCGGGCCGAGGAACAGGCGGCGATGGTGGCCGGCGCCGGCTCCGTCGGGCCGAATCTCGCCCGCGGCCTGTGGCTGCGTCGTCGCAGCGAGCGCTGGGCGCGCCGGGTCATCCATGCCCTTCGCGACGGCAGACTGGCGGCGGATTCGCAGACGCCGATCGCCCGGCTCGCCACCTTCCGCGACGCGAACGGCGCGCTCCTCGACCGCAAGACGGCGGGCGTCGAGCTGTTGAACCTGCTGCGCCCGACCGTGGCCGTCGCCCGCTTCCTCACCTTTGCCGGGCTCGCCCTGCACGAGCACCCGGCGGCGGCACAGTGGCTCGGCGATGCGCGCGATCCGGCGCGCGTCCATGCCTTCGCGCAGGAGGTGCGGCGCTATTATCCCTTTTTTCCGGTCATCGGCGGCCGGGTGCGCAAGCCCTTCACCTGGCGCGGCCATGATTTCGGCGACGGCGACTGGGTGCTGCTCGGCCTGCACGCCACCAACCACGATCCCCGGCTCTGGGACCGGCCGGAGCGCTTCGATCCGGCGCGCAGACCCGAATCGCTCGACGATGGCTTCCGCCTCGTGCCGCAGGGGGCGGGCGACCATGCCGCCGACCATCGCTGCCCCGGCGAGTGGCTGACACTGGAGCTGATGCGCCGCGCCATCGTCCGGCTACGCGCCCTCGGCGCCGCCGTCCCGCCGCAGGACCTGACCGTGCCCCTCGACCGCTTCCCCACCCTGCCGCGCAGCGGATTGCGGCTGCGCATGCCCGCCGGCGACGGAGCCGCGTCCCGGCCACGGTGACCCGCGCATGTCGGCGGCGGATGCCGAGCCGAACCGGGAAACACACCGCGCCACCGTGCGGAGGGGGCGTCGTGCCCGACTCCCATATCCGGTGCCCCGACCCGCAAGCGGAGGAACCCGGCGCCGAAGCATCAACCTTACACCAAACCCGTTTGCCCTGAGCTTGTCGAAGGGCTGTCCTGAGCGCCCGCCTTGGCAGGCAGTCGAAGGGGGCCGCTCTTCTTCTTCCGCAGAAAGGCAGGACAAGGCTTCGACAGTGAGCAGGTGGAAACTGCCCCGGCAGTTTCCACCTGCTCACCAGCCCAAACGGGCTTGGGTGCGGCGCGTCAGATTTCAACGCCCGGCCCCTGACCGAACAGCGCGCCCTGCGGCGGTTCGATACCAGATGCCTCCACGCCCACCGTACCCCGTCCGGCAATGCAATATTTTTTCGTTCCACCCCTGTTCCCTTGCAATTCTCCGACGCTAGGAAGGTCCGCGCGTCGCGTCCTCCCGCATGCCGTGAAACGAGTCATTCGAGCGACGAACCGAGCCTGCGAACGGGCAGGAAATCGCTTGCGTTGCGATCCGTTTAGGCACAATCTCTAGTGGTTGCTTTCGGGGGAAAGCCCAAGCGCTGGTATAAGACACCCGCGACCCTATGTCGTGGGAACGGGCGGATTCGTGCCTGTTGCCGGCCGAGTGGACACTTTTTGTTCTCGCGGGCTTTCCTCGGATGATAGTATCGGGGTTCGCATCCCCGAGTCGAACGGAAACGGAACGGGGCACATCATGGATTTCAGGGAAACGCAGGACGGGCATGTGAGCGACCAGACCGCCGAGACCATCGACGCCGCACCGGAAACGAAGGCGAAGGCCGATACCGATTCAAAGGCGATCCGCCCCAATCCGTACACGCTGGAGGTCGATCACGGCCGTGACGATCTCCTGACGGATTTCGGCAAGGAGACGCTGAAGGACCGCTATCTGCTGCCCGGCGAATCCTATCAGGACCTGTTCGTGCGCGTGGCCTCGGCCTATGCCGACGACGAGGCGCATGCCCAGCGCCTCTACGACTATATCAGCCGCTTGTGGTTCATGCCGGCGACGCCGGTCCTGTCGAACGGCGGCACCGGGCGCGGTCTGCCGATCTCCTGCTACCTCAACTCGGTGCCCGACAGCCTGAACGGCATCGTCGATACCTGGAACGAGAATGTCTGGCTCGCCTCGCGCGGCGGCGGCATCGGCACCTATTGGGGCAATGTCCGCGGCATCGGCGAGCCGGTCGGTCTCAACGGCAAGACCAGCGGCATCATTCCCTTCGTGCGCGTGATGGATTCGCTGACGCTCGCGATCAGCCAGGGGTCGCTGCGCCGCGGCTCGGCCGCCTGCTATCTCGACGTAAGCCACCCGGAAATCGAGGAGTTCCTCGAAATCCGCAAGCCCTCGGGCGATTTCAACCGCAAGGCGCTCAACCTGCACCACGGCGTGCTGTTGACCGACGCATTCATGGAAGCGGTGCGCGACGGCGCCGAATGGGTGCTGAAAAGCCCCAAGGACGGCTCCGAACGCGCCCGCGTCGACGCCCGCGCATTGTTCCAGAAGCTCGTGGAAACGCGGCTGGCGACCGGCGAGCCGTATATCGTCTTCGCCGACCATGTGAACAACAACATGCCCAGCCATCACCGCGAACTGGGGCTGAAGGTTTCCACCTCGAACCTGTGCAGCGAGATCACGCTGCCGACCGGCTACGATCATCTCGGCAACGACCGCACCGCGGTGTGCTGCCTGTCCTCGCTCAATCTCGAAACCTGGGACGAATGGTCGAAGGAAAAGGGCTTCATCGAAGACGTGATGCGCTTCCTCGACAACGTCCTCACCGACTATATCGACCGCGCCCCCGACGAGATGGCGCGGGCCAAGTACAGCGCGATGCGCGAACGCTCGGTCGGTCTCGGCGTGATGGGCTTCCATAGCTTCCTGCAGGCGCGCGGCCTCCCCTTCGAGGGGGCGATGGCCAAGTCGTGGAACCTCAAGATCTTTAAGCACGTCAATGCGCAGGTGAACGAAGCCTCGATGCAGCTCGCGGTCGAGCGCGGCCCCTGCCCCGATGCGGCCGATGTCGGCGTGATGGAGCGCTTCTCGTGCAAGATGGCGATCGCGCCGACCGCGTCGATCAGCATCATTTGCGGCGGCACCAGCGCGTGCATCGAACCGATCCCGGCGAACATCTACACGCACAAGACGCTGTCGGGCAGCTTCGTGGTCAAGAACCCGTATCTCGAAAAGCTGCTCGACAAGAAATCGAAGAACGCCGACAGCGTGTGGCATTCGATCCTGGAAAAGGGCGGATCGGTCCAGCATCTCGACTTCCTGACGCCGGAAGAAAGAGATTGCTTCAAGACCAGCTTCGAGATCGACCAGCGCTGGGTGCTCGAACTCGCCGGCGACCGCACGCCCTATATCGACCAGGCGCAGTCGCTCAATCTGTTCATCCCGGCCGATTGCGACAAATGGGACCTCTTGATGCTGCATTTCCGCGCCTGGGAACTGGGCATCAAGTCGCTTTACTATCTGCGGTCCAAGAGCGTGCAGCGCGCAGGCTTCGCCGGCGGGGTAGAGGCCGACAACACTTCCGAACCCGCCAAATACGAGCTGCCGAGCACGGACTATGACGAATGTCTCGCCTGTCAGTGAGATGACGGCTCGCGCTGCTCCTCGTTCCTCCTCTCCCCTTGTGGGAGAGGAAGGGGCCCGCGCCGCGAAGCGGCGTGGGAAGGTGAGGGGAAATGCCGACGGGTTGACGAAGCGGCAACTGCTGCCGGCCCGCACGGTTGCTCGTTCCCGCGAACTGCGCCGGAATGCGACGGATGCGGAAAAGATGCTCTGGCGCCTCTTGCGGGAAACGGTTCCGGGTGCGAAATTTCGCCGGCAAGTCCCGCTGGGCCCCTATTTCGCGGATTTCTGCTCGCACGCGGCGCGACTGGTGATCGAGGTCGACGGCGGGCAGCACGCCGAAGCCGTAGCTCAGGACGCCGCCCGCACACGCTTCATCGAAGGCGAGGGATATCGCGTAATCCGATTCTGGAACAGCGACGTGCAAGACAATCCGAACGGCGTGATGACCGTGATCCGGCAATATATCGACGGTGCGGTATGATGACGCCCCGCCCCCTCACCCTTCCGCAGCCTAACGGCTGCTCCCTCCCTCTCCCACAAGGGGAGAGGGAAACGCAGCGCTCACTCCGCCTCTTCGAACATGTCCTGCGCGTTCTGCGCGGTGGCGGACAGGCGGACGGTGTCGCCTTCCACCTCGGCGACCAGGCCGGCGGGGATGTAATGATGCTTCGCGCCCTGCCCGTCCTCGGTCTGCGGGCTGTCGGTCCTGGTCAGCTTGATGCGGTCGCCGTCAAGGTGATCGACCGTGCCGAGATGGACGCCGTCGGCGCCGACGACGTTCATATGTTCCTTGATCTGGCTGGTGTCGGCCATCGCGGTTCTCCTCTTGCTGTGACGGGGGTCGAACGCCCGAAACCGGCAAACGATGCGTGGGAGTTGGCGGCATGACGCGGTTTCGCACCTTTTCCGCGTTCCCCGCGCTCGCAGGCCCGAGCGCCGTGTACAGGACGCGGATGGTCCGCCGATGACCATGACCGTCGCCATCATGTTCGCGGTGGCGGGCGTGGCCGGCATCCTCGGCCTCGCACTGCTGTTCCGGCTCCGCCAGCCGCTTAGCGAGGCGCGCACCTATGCCTATCGCATGGTCGCGGTGATGGCGCTGGCCCTCGCCGCCGTGCTCGCCATGTCGGCCAGCGCGATGTGGTCGTGGAACGACGAGATCGCGAGCGGAGGCGCGACGTGATCCAGGCGCCCCCGCACCCCATATTGTTTTCAGTTTCGAACCCGGAGTAGTCCCATGTCCCTCACCGAAGCCCGCAAGACCTACAAGCCCTTCGAGTACCCCTGGGCCTACGACTTCTGGAAGCGGCAGCAGCAGGTCCATTGGCTGCCGGAGGAAGTGCCGCTGGGCGAGGATTGCCGCGACTGGGCGCAGAAGCTGACCAATCACGAGCGCAACCTCTTAACGCAGATCTTCCGCTTCTTCACCCAGGCCGATGTCGAGGTGCAGGATTGCTATCACGACAAATATGGCCGCGTGTTCAAGCCGACCGAGATCAAGATGATGCTCACCGCCTTTTCCAACATGGAAACGGTGCACATCGCGGCCTACAGCCACCTGCTCGACACGATCGGCATGCCCGAAAGCGAATACGGCGCCTTCCTCGAATATGCCGAGCTGAAGGACAAGCACGACTATCTGCAGAAGTTCGGCGTCGATACCGACGAGGACATCGCCCGCACCCTCGCCATGTTCGGCGGCTTTACCGAGGGCGTGCAGCTCTTCGCCAGCTTCGCGATGCTGATGAATTTCCCGCGCTTCAACAAGATGAAGGGCATGGGCCAGATCGTGAGCTGGTCGGTGCGCGACGAAAGCCTGCACTGCGAAGGCATCACGCGCCTGTTCCACGCCTTCTGCGCCGAACGCGACTGCCTGACCAAGGCGGTGAAGGACGACATCGCCGATGTCTGCCAGACGACGATCCGGCTGGAGGACAATTTCATCGACCTCGCCTTCGAAATGGGTCCGGTGAACGGCATGACGCCCAAGGAGATCAAGCGCTATATCCGCTACATCGCCGACTGGCGCATGCAGCAACTGGGGATGAAGCCGATCTATCTGGTCGACGAACACCCCCTGCCCTGGCTGACCCCGCTGCTGAACGGCGTCGAGCACGCCAATTTCTTCGAAACCCGCGCCACCGAATATTCGAAAGCCGCGACCCGCGGCAACTGGAACGAGGTGTGGGACAGCTTCGACAAGCGCCAAAAGGCCAATGCCGGCAACGACGACGAAGCCGAGGAGGAAGGCGATGCAGAACTGTTCTCGGGGACGCAGGCGGCGGAGTGAGGGCGTTTAACCAATGAGCGACACTGCAGGTGGAATTAAAGAAATCACCAAAGGTGATATTCAGAAAATACAAGAAATTGCCTTTAAGGTATTCGCTCTAGGCTTTGTGGACAAAGGGTAACCACAGCAGAGCTGAGGCGAGACTGACGAAGCCGATGTATGACGTGCGGGTCTTGTCGTAACGGGTGGCGATCCGGCGCCAGTTCTTAAGCTTGTTGAAGAGCTGTTCGATCCGGCTGCGCAGGCGGTATTTGTCGCGGTCGTGGGCCGCGGGATTGCGGCGCCCGCGCTTGGCCGGGATCACCGCCTGCACGCCATGGAAGGCGATCTCCTCGCGGATGGCATCGGCGTCGTAGCCGCGGTCGGCGAGCAGCGCCGTCACCTTATCGGTGAGCATGCGGAACAGCGGCGCGAAGCCGTGCACGTCGTGCGCCTCGCCCGGTGTCAGCATGAAGCCGAGCGGGCGGCCTTTGCCGTCGCAGCGCGCGTGGAGCTTGGTGGTGAAGCCGCCGCGCGATCGGCCAAGTGCCTCGGTCGTCTGAGTCCCCTTTTTATGCCGACTGCGCAGTGGTGCGCCCGGATGATGGTGCTGTCGATCATGTCGACGGAGCGTTCCCGGCCGGCCATCTCGGCCAGCGTCTCCAGCATTGCGTCGAACACGCCCGTCTCGACCCATCGTCCGTAGCGCCGGAAGACGCTGTTCCACTTGCCATACTCGTCCGGCAGGTGACGCCACTGCGAGCCGGTCCGTGCCATCCACATCATGCCTTCAAAGAACGGTCGGTTGTCGCCTGCCGGTCGGCAGCCGCGCCCTCGCTCAGGCGGCAGCAGGGGCCCGATTAGCGCTCATTCCTCGTCTGTAAGCCCGATCCGCTCGCCCAACGCCGCCTCCAAAAGCCAGCGTTGAATCAGCGGCGAGTCACCTCGGCAAGCTTTGTCCACGACGCCCAGTTGCGGCGCGAGGGGCGGTTCACCGCCCTCGGCCCGGCCCGCACACGGCCGCCGGCGCGACCATCCTGACGCGGGCGCGGGTGCGGCGGCGCGTTGTGCGGCGCAGCTACGAATAGGGGTTGTCGCCTGCGCCGCTTTTCCACAAGCTGGCGGCGACTACCGGACGAGAGACGGGGGAGAGGATATGGACATCAACAGCATGCTGCTGCTCGCGATCTGCGCGCTGACGACGATCAGCACGCTCGGCGCGATCGTGATCTTCGCGCGCAAGCCGGCCGACTGACGGGCGCGTCGCGCGCGCTATCGCCGCGACTGGAATTTCTTGCTGGCGTCATCGCGCCCGCGGCAATAGCCGCACCGCATGTCCCGGCATCAGCATCCCGATTCGCCGCCGGCGGACGGCCTCGCCATGGGCGTCGGCGCCTATGCCCTGTGGGGCCTGCTGCCGCTCTATTTCAAGCTGCTCCAGCCTGTCGGCGCGGTGGAAATCGTCGCCCACCGCGTCGCCTGGTCGCTGCTGCTGGTGCTGGCGATCGTGGCGCTTCGCCGCCGGCTGGCGCTGTGGCGGTCGCTGCTCCGGCAGGTGCGGGTGCTGCGCCTGATGGCCGCCAGCGCGACCCTGATCGCGGTCAACTGGCTGGTCTATGTCTGGGCCGTGAACCACGCCCATGTCGTCGCCGCCAGTCTGGGCTATTTCCTCAACCCGCTGGTGAACGTGGTGCTGGGACTGCTGGTCTTCGGCGAACGGCTGGGGCGCCTGCAATGGACCGCCATCGCCTTGGCCGGCGCCGGCGTCGCGGTGATGGCGCAGGCCGCGCCGGGCGGGCTCTGGATCAGCCTGGCGCTGGCGCTCTCTTTCGGCTTCTACGGCATGGTCCGCAAGCTGGCGCCGATCGAATCGCTGGAGGGGCTGGCGACCGAGACGCTGCTGCTGACGCCAGCGGCGCTCGTCTATCTGGTCTGGCTGGGCGTCGCCGGCGGGCTGGATTTCGGACAGGAACGCGGCACCGACCTGTTGCTGATGCTCAGCTCGGTGATGACGTCCGTGCCGCTCCTGCTGTTCGCCGCCGCCGCCAGACGCCTGCGCTACAGCACGCTCGGCCTGCTGCAATATATCGCGCCGACGCTGCAATTCCTGCTCGGCGTCCTGGCCTTCGGCGAGCCGCTGACGACGCGCATGCTGATCGCCTTCGCGCTGATCTGGACCGGGCTGGCGGTCTTCACCGCCCACGCCCTGGCGACGCACCGCCGGCGCCGGCCGGCGCCGGCGGTCTGACCGTCGGCGCGGGCTCGCCGCTACCAGTTCAGGCGAACGGACATGCGGGCGGCGATGGCGGTATGGTCCTGCTGCTCCTCGGCGCTGACTTCGCCGCCGACGGTGAACAGGTCCTGCCCGCCGGCGAGCCGCACCCGACCCAGCCAGCCGCTCTTGCGCGCCGTCGGCTGCAGCGTGAAGGGATCGCCGTCGCCATACCGGGCGGTGGTCGCCGCGATGTTGCCGCCGACGATCTCGCGCCGGCCGCCTTCCAGTTCCAGCCGCAGCCAGCTTTCCGTGGGGTCCAGGCTGCCCAGTTCGTAGCCCAGCGTCATGCTGCCGGTCGCGGCCGCCTCGTCGCTGACCCGCTTCTCGACGGTCAGGTCGAAGGCGTCGCCGCCGCCCGTCTCGCTATGTGCATCCTCGCTCAACCGGTAGTAATCGATCGCGGCGCGCGGCCGGATATGCAGGCGCTTGCCGACCGCCAGGTCGTAGGACGCCATGCCGGTCGCCGACCACAAGGTGCCGCCCCAGTCGCCTTCCGACAGGCGATCGAAACCGTCGCCGAAAAAGCGGCGCTGGCTGTGAAAATCGACCTTGCCGATCGATCCCCGCGCGGCGAGGCCCAGTCCGCCGAACCGGGCACGCCAATGCACCGCCGCTTCATACTGGCCGGTGGTAACCTCGTTGTCGTTCGAGCCGTCGCCGTCGCGCCCCAGGCCGAAACCCAGCGTGACGCCCAGATAGCCGAGATTGCCGATCGCGTGCTCCGCGCCGCCGGTCGCGCCCCAGCCGCCGATGTCATAGGCCTGGGTCTCGCCGACATCCTTCGATGCGCCCCAGCCATATTGCTGCAACCAGATATTCCATTTCTCCTGCGCGCTCTCGGGCTGACGGTCGGACAGGAAGCGCGCCTGCTGGCGCGATGCCTGGGTGACGGACTCGAACAGCCCGGCGGCGTCGGCCGGCAGGAACGTACGGTAATAATCGTAGAAGGTGTCCGCGTCGTCCACGGCGAGGAAGGTGTCCGCGATCTGTTCGTCGGCGTCGAGCGCGTTGACGACCGCATCATATGCGCCGGCCTCGGACCGATTCATGCCCAGCTCGCCCGCCGACTTGCGGTCGATGCTCAGCGTGACGGTTCCGGCCGCCTCGTCGGCGGTCAGGTCGCTCTTGAACAGGAACGGCAGCACCGCCTCGCTCGTGGTCAGGGCGTCGCCGCCGCTCAGCGTGCCCGCCTCGACGATCACATGGTCGCCCAGCGATCCCTGGATGGTGTCGAGGTGGACGAGAACCCTGGCGCCCTCGGCAAAGGATGCCGCGCCGGCGACCTGGTACACGGTGTTCGTACCCGTCTCGCCATCGATCGTGACGCCCAGCGCGCCGTTCTCGCCGACATCGAGCGACCCCAGGGCCACCGCGCCGGCATTGGTCGCGTCCAGCGTGCCGGAAACGCTGGCGGCAAGCCCGGCGCTGCCCGACAGTGCGCCGCGAAATGCGGTTCCCTCCGCCAGCGTCAGCACATCCGCGCCGCCGCCGAAATCGACATTGCCGACGACGCTGGCTTCATCCGAAAGCGCCAGCGTGTCCGCCCCGCTGCCGAAGGCGATGGCGCCCGAATGCGCCGCATCGCCGCTCAGCAGGTAGCGATTGCCCCCGGCACCGAAAGCGACGTCGCCGCCTACCGCGCCGTCCGCCACCTCCAGCATATCGTCGCCCGCGCCGAACAGGATGTCCCCGCGGATGGCAGGCGCTGCGGCATCTTCACCGGCCAGCGACTGCCGGATCGTGGCGCCGCCGTCATTGGCGCTGAGGTCGATCGCGATCATGCGGCCGTTGGTATCGGTGGCGCCCGTAGCCGCGATCGCGCCGCTATTCTCGATCAGGTCCAGCGTGCCGGAGCGGTCCTCGATGGCGATGGCGGTGCCGGCCCCGCCGGTCGTGGCGGAAATCTGACCGCTGTTGGAAATGGTCGCCACGGTTGCGCCCTCGCCGATTTCGATGGCGCGGGTGACGTGCGCCTCGTCGCTTCCCCCGCGCGCCGAGACCTCGCCGCCGACGAGGATTTCGTTCGCCGCGGCGCCGTCCGCCAAACGCAGCGCGGTCGCACTCGCCTGGCCCTGCGAGGCCACCGCGCCGTCGATCGCGATGCCCTCACCCAGATCGACGGCGTGTCCCATGCCGCCGATCTCGATGGCAACGGCGTCGACGCCGGAATAGACGCCAGCGGAGCCGACGGAACCGCGAATGACGAGGCTGTGCCCGTCGGCGCCGGCGACACCGCCGATGGTGAGGTCGCGTGCATCCGATCCGATCTGCAACGCCGGCGCCGCGCCATAGCTGGTGATGCTTCCCGTGCCCTCGTCGGCATCGTCGATGCCGTCGTCGTCCTCGTCGTCGACATCCTCATCGGCATCGGCCGGCGGCGCATCGACCAGGATGCCGCCGCCGACATTGCCGGCCACCCGGACGGCCGGCCCGCCCTGCAACAGATCGTCGGTATCCAGATCTTCGACGTCCCCGGGCGCCTGCAGATAGCGATAGCCGGTCGAGGCGATGCTGCCCTGGACATGGACCGCGCCGCCGACATCGCCGTCCAGCGCGACGCCGACCGTATTCTCGCCGCGCGTCGCGATCGTCCCGCGCAGATCGACGTCTCCGGTAACGTCTCCCGCTTGGATAGCCGCGCCGTCATCACCGGTCAGCTCGATCTTGCCGGTGGACGACAGGGAGCCGGCCAGCGCGCCGCCCAGCGCAATGCCGCCCGAATCGTTACCCTCCACCGTGATGGTACCGGAATTGGCGATGTCGCCGGTAAAAGCCCCATCGGTGCGGATGCCGAACCGGCCCGTCCCTTCCGCAAACGGTCCGTCCAAGTCGTCATCGTCGTCGGCGTCTTCGGCTTCGTAGCTCTCGTCGATGACGATGGAGCCGCTATTGGTGATGTCGCCGGAACCCGCCGTGCTCGCCTCGATGCCGACCGCGCCGTCGGCGTCGGTAATCTGTATCTCGCCGGCATTGGCCACGTCGTTGGCGCTGTCGAGAGTCACGGCAGTGCCGCCGTCCAGCGTGATCGCCCCGTCCTCGGTGATTTCGACATCGGCAGGCTGGCCGGAGGCGGCGGTCGCGGTGGCGACCGGCGTCGTCACTTCTTCGTCGATCGTTCGCGTCTGGGCCGACGCCGTTGCCGGCGCAAGAGTGAGGACGGTGGCCAGGCCGGTGGTTGCAAGCAGAATACGCATCGGGCTCCCTCGAACATTGCTTTCGGGAGCCGAGACGGAGCCGACGATACGAACCCGCAACCGATATTACCAACTGGCGTCGAACCCGATGCGGATCGTTCGCGGGCGCAGCGGCGTGATCTGCCCGCCCTCGCGAACCTGGAAGGGGCTTCCCAGCGCAAACCGGTTGCCACGCACATCGAACAGATTGGTCACGCCGAGGGTGATTCCCCGCGCCGCCGTGCCGAGCCGCAGGTCCAGCCCGCTATCCAGATAATCGCCCTGCCGTTGCCCCAGTTCGCGCCCGACGCCCAGCCGGGATTCGCCCACATAGCGGGCATAGCCCGAAAGCGTTAGGTCGTCCGCGCCGCCGAGGTCGACGCGGTATCGGCCGCCGATCCGGGCGCTGACATCGGCCACGTTCGGCAGGGCGTTGGGCGCCTCCTCCGAAGCGGCCGCAGCGAGGATGTGTGCCACGCCGGGGGGCGTGCTCGTCACCCTGGAATCGTTCAGATAGAGCGACCCGTCCAGGGTCAGGCCGTAAAGCGGCCGCCAGGCCGCGCGGATGCCCAGCGAATGAACCCGGCCATCGCCGATATTGGTGGTCGTGGGAAATCCCGTTCCGTCGATCAGGTCGGCCTGGATGTCGTGCCAGCGGGTGGCGGCCAATGTCACCGAAAGGTCGAGCGGCACCGCCGCCCCGCCGTTCCAGCGCCCGCCGATTTCGGCCGTCACGATGCGGTCGCCCTGGAAGCGCCGGATCGCGTCGCTTTCCACCGCAAGGCCGCCGGGCCGATAGCCTTCCTGCACGCGAGCGAACACCGTCCACCGCCCGCTCGGACGCCATGCGAGCGCCAGCGACGGCAGCGCCTCGGTCGATTCGCGGCTCGCTTTTCCCTGCGGGTCCTTGCGAAACGCATAAGCGACGGGCGCATCCTCGGCGCTGCCCGAAAGGCGGGACCAGGTCAGGCGACCGCCCAGCGTGAGTTCGAGGTCGGACGCCGGCACCAGCGTCGCCTCGCCGAAGGCGGTCACTTCGTCCACGCGGTTTCGCACGCCGGTCGCCGGCGCGATCATGACGACCGGCCCCATCTTGCGGTTGATGCGCGTCTCGTTGGTCAGGCCGCTCACCCCCAGCAACCAGCCGCTGCCGTCCTCGGCCCGCGTCCACAGCCGGGTTTCGGTGGCGACCATGCGGATGCGATTGATCTGGCGAAAGGCGCGGGGCGCCGAGTGCGCGACCGCGAAATCCAGTTCGCCGTTCGCGTTGGCGGTCGCGTCGAAGGTCTCCGCGACATATTGGTCGGTGATACCGGTGGTGGAAACGATCGAGACCTCGCCGATCCGACCGCGTACGGTCAGTCCGCCCAGAAAATAGTCGTTGGCATAGGGCTGCGCGATGGCGCTTTCCCGACTGAGGTCGCCACGATCCCGATCGGCATATTGCGCGTCGTCCCCGTCGATCCGCTGATAGGTCGCCGCCAGGTCGATCGTCCAGTCGCTCGCGGGTGCGACGCGCAGCATCGCCCGGCCGCCGGCGATATCGACCTGGTTCACGTCGTCGCGGCGGCGCAGCCGGTCGTCGATATAGCCGCCCTCGCGCCCGGCATAAGCGAGAACCCGCGCCGCCGCGACGTCGCTGGCCAAAGGCAGGTTGATCAATGCGCCGAGATCGCCCCCCGGATCGCCGTGCTCGGTCGCCTGGCCGCCGATCCATGCGCGCCCGCCGATCCGGTCGAGTTGCGGATGTTGCGGAACGACGCGGATGATGCCGCCCAGCGAGCCGGCGCCGTACAAGGTTCCCTGCGGACCTTCGAGGATTTCGACACGGTTGATGTCGTACAGCCGCAAATCGGGATCGGGCGCGCTATAGCTCACGCGCATATTGCCCCAATACCGGCCGACCGTGGACTGGGTGGGGCCGGTGAAGCTCGAATCCGCGATACCGCGCAGGAACAGCTTGTTCCGGCCGGGGCCGAGATGGGTGGAACTCAGGCTTGCGCTCTGCGTCTCGAGCGCGTCATTGCCCCGCCCGGCGGCCGCCAGCGTAAAGGCGTCCCCGTCGATCACGACGGCATCGCCGGGATAATCGGACAGCGGCGTATCGCGCTTGCTGGCCGTGACGATGATGTCTTCGGGCTTTTCCGGCGGCGGCGGCGGCGGGAACGGTTCTTCGCGCACGGGCCGCGGCATTGCCGGTCGCGCCTCTATGACGAAGCGTCCGTGGCCGATGCGCCGCGCCCTGGCGCGGGTGCCGGCCAGCATGCGGTCGAGCGCCTGTCCCGCGCCGAGCGAGCCGGATACCGGATGGACCCGAATGCGCGCCAGGTCGCGGTCGCGCAGGCCGATGCTGGCGCCGGTCTGGCGACCGACGACGAGGATCGCCCGGTCGAGCCGCATGGCCGCCACCGATACCGTCCCGTGCGCTTCTTCGGCACGAGCCGCGGGCGCCGCGGCGAGCATGGACAGCAGGACGGGAAGGCTAAGGCTGCGCACTGTTCGAACGAAACAACATCCAGCCGTCGCCACTACGCCGCGCGGAGGCGCCCAGCAAGGGCGCCAGTCGCTCGACCGCATGCGCGCGATCGCCGGTCACGGCGAGTGTACCGGTGAAGGGCGTGCTCGCCAGGTCCGGAGACACCTGCACCGATACGCCGAGACTACGCTCTAGCGCATCCGCCACCTCGGCGATCGGCGCTTCGTGGAATACCAGCATCCCGTGCCGCCAACTGCCGATATCGGCCGCCGCCACGTCGCGCACGATGATCTGGTCGCCCGTCACCCGCATTTCCATGCCGGCGTCCAGTCGCACCGCCTCGGCCTTAGGATTGTACAGGACGGCGCCCTCCGCCACGGCCACGCGCAATGCGCCGGCGTCGCCCGTGGTCACGTCGAACGTGGTGCCGACATCGACCAGCCTGGCACCGGCTACCTTGACCACGAAGGGGGCGTCCGCGTCGTGGCGCACCCGGAATATCGCTTCACCGCTCGCGAGCGTGGCGAGGCGCGGCGTGTCGGGATCGAGGATGAGCCGCGTATCGCCATTGAGGATGATCCTGCTTCCGTCCGCGAGCGTCATCGTCCGCTGCACGCCGGGCCGGGTTTCGATCGTGCGGGCGGGCGCGCCGCCATCCCACGCCGAATAGCCGAGAACGGCGGCCAGCATCGCCGCCGCGCCGCCGCCGAACGCGATGCGGCGCCAAGCCGGCCGCGAACGGCGATCGGCAATCGGCGCGGCGAGCGGAATGGCTTCGCGGTCCTCAACTGCGAACAGCGCAGCAATCGCCTCGTCGGTGTCGCAGGCGACGTCATAGGCGCCGGCATGGTCGGGATCTTCCTCCAGCCACCGCGTGAAATCCTCCCAATCGCTGAAATCGGGATCGCGCACCCGGATCGCCCAGCGCCGCGCCGTTTCGCGCACGGCCCCGGAATAGGGTTCGGGTTGGATCGCTTTCATGGGCATGGTCTCCGATAGACGCAGACGTTGCCGTCATTCCGCATCGAACCGCTCCTGCAACTCGGCCAAGGCGCGATAGGCCTTCTGCAATTCCTTCTCGACCGTGCTCAGGCTCACGCCCTCCTGCCGCGCGATCGCCGCCTGGGTCTCGCCTTCCAGTCGGTAGCGACGGAAAATGCGTTCGCAGCGACTTCCCAGTTGTCCCAGCACCCGCTCTGCCTCGCGCAGCCGTTCGCGGGCGATCAGGGCTTGCTCGCCGGAGGGGCGTGCCGCGGGCTCGCCCGGTCCGGTCTGCCACGCCTCTTCTCGCTGTTCGCGGCTCGTCGCGGCGCGGCGTCGATCCCGCAAGAGGTTCTCCGCCGCGCGAAAAAGATAGGGGACGGGGTCAGCCACCGGACCGGGCGGCCGGGATCCGATCCGGTGCCACAGATCCTGGAAAACGTCTTCCGCATCGTCGCGGGCACCACGCGCTGCAAGGAATCGCAGGAATCGATCCCTGTTCTGCAGCAGGATTCTATTCAGACCGGTGCTACCGTCGTCCGCCATGGCGTCCGCGCATATGTCAGAAGGATGACCACCCGACCAGCCAGGTAACGAGATCGCCGGCAGGCGCGCCCATCGGCGCCGCACGGACAGGCCCGGTCCCACATTGAAACGGTTTTAGCCCGCAATCGCCGTTTATACCCAAGATGGTAGATGTTCGCACCATGGTTAACCGCTATTAAACAAAGACAACTTGGCCGATGATCGAAGGGGGAGGTCGCAGTGCCAACGCCTGCCGTTCCGCGCCATATCGCATGTGCGAGCAACAGCGAACAACTCTTCAACACAGCCCTGAAATGGCTGGAGCAGGACGCGACACCGCGTGTGATCGTATCACGCAACCTGCAATTGCAGTGGGCGAACGAAGCGGCCAAGGCGCTCCTGGACACCGGCGCCGACATCGCCCTTCGCGACGGGGCATTGGCCCTGGACGGCCAATACCAGCAAAAGCAACTGGCCGATTTCGTCGAAACGTTGAGCAGTCACATGCGGACGCTGGCGGTCGAATGCCCGTCCGGCGGACACTTTCTCTTCCGTGGCTGGGCGTTCGAGGCCCGAAGACTCGCCTGCCTGTGCTTCGTGCGGGACGCCCCCGAGTTCACGCCGCACTATACCGATGTCGAAAAGGTATTCGGTCTTACCCATGCCGAGCACGGCGTGCTCGGCCTGATCCTGCACGGCAGCACGGTCGCCGACATCGCGCAGAGCCAGAATATTTCACCCGGCACCGTCAGGACGCACATCCGGCGGATTTATTCCAAGATCGGCGTTTCTTCCCGCGAAAGCCTTTTGTTCCGCCTGAGCGCCTTTCGCGTCCTCTGACCACAACGGCGCAAACGGGCAGGTCTCGACTGCGTGGGGGAAGCGGGGACATCCGCTCGACGGCCGATGCGCTCGTTGGTGGCCAGGTGCCCTCGCCAACGATATCATCGCGCGAATATAGGCGAAGGGGAAATCGGGGATGCGCGCATGAATCATTCGGGCGAACGAACCATGCGCAGCATCATGTTGCGGCTCGTGCCACTCCTCGGGCTGATCTACATGATCGCCTATATCGACCGTCAGAACATCGCTTACGCCAAGCTGCAGATGGTCAGCGCGCTGGGCCTCAGCGAAGCAGCCTATGGCTTGGGCGCCGGATTGTTCTTCATCGGCTATTTCCTGTTCGAGGTTCCGAGCAATCTCCTGCTCGAACGGGTCGGCGCGCACGTCTGGTTCGCGCGGATCATGGCTTCCTGGGGCCTTGTCACGATCCTGCTGGCCTTCGCCAAGAGCGCGGCCGCCTTCTATCTGCTGCGCTTTCTGCTGGGCGTCGCGGAAGCGGGGTTCTTTCCCGGTGTGTTGTACGTGCTGACCTTGTGGTTTCCGCAAGCGCATCGTGCCCGGGCGGTGGGCGTGTTCATGTTGTCGAGCGCCCTGGCGAACGCCGTGGGCGCCGCGATCGGCGGATTGCTGCTCGATCAGGACGGTACGCTGGGCCTCGCCGGATGGCAGTGGGTGTTCGTCGCCACGGGCATACCGGCGATCCTTATGGCACCGGTCGTCTATTTCCTGCTGCCGCCGACGCCCCATCACGCCAAATGGCTGGAGCCCGGCCAGAAGCAGTGGCTGGCGCACGAACTCGAGCGATCGGCCGAGGATGTGGCAGACGAAGGCAGCGCCTGGAAGACACTGATGGATCCGCGGGTACTGCTGCTCAGCGTGATCTATATCGGCTTTCCGCTCGCGGCCTATGGGTTGAGCTATTGGCTGCCGACGATCGTCCAGGGCTTCGGGGTGTCCAACACCACGAACGGGTTTCTGAACGTGATCCCCTGGTTGCTCGTGGCCCTGGCGCTATGGGGCGTCCCGCGCCACGCCGCACGCTTTCGAAACCAGACATGGCATGCCGTCGGACCGGCGCTGCTCGGTGCTCTCTGCCTCGTCCTGAGCGTCGTCATACCGGGAAACGCGGCGAAATTCGTCATCCTGTGCATCGCCGCGGCCGCCATCTTTTCCGGCCAGCCCGTATTCTGGTCCCTGCCGCCGCGATTCCTCACCGGCGCGCGGGCCGCGGCCGGTTTCGCCGCGATCAACTCCGTCGGCAACCTCGGCGGATTCGTCGCCCAGGCGGTGGTGCCGGCGATTCATGACCGCACCGGCAGCGATCTCGCGCCCATGCTGTTTCTCGCCACATGCCTGACGGCGGCTGGGTTCGGCGTACTCGCCATCGAGCGGCGCCTGCCACCGGTGCGCACGGTGCAGTCGCAAGAAGATTGAACCGGTGCATTGCGCAGCCGATCGCCGTCAGCGGCGCCATCCGTTGATGCGCAGCGGCAGACGCAGCACCCGGTCGGTCGCCGTCAGGAACAGCGTTGCGCCGCTTTCTCCGAAACAGCAATTGGGGATGGCGCGACCCGCTTCGATCCGGCCCAGCGGTTCCGCTTCCGGGGTCAGGATCCACATGCCGCCCGGCGCCGAGCAGAATAGCGTTCCGTCGGCCGCTACCTTCATGCCGTCGGGAAGCCCCGGCGCATCGGACCCCATCAGCGGCTTCGCATCGAAGAAGACCCGGCGCGCGACAGCCCCGCCCCGTGCATCGAGATCATAGGCCATGATCCGGGGCGCCTGCTCGTCGGACACGGAAACATAGAGCCGCCGCTCGTCGGGCGACAGAGCCACCCCGTTCGGCCGGCTGAGATCGCCGTCGATCAACAAGACTTCGCCGTCCGGGCTCCAGCGATAGACACCATTGAACCCGAGTTCCTTGAGCGGCGAATCGTCGCCGTCGATCAGGCCATAAGGCGGGTCGGTGAAATAGACGGCGCCCGACCGGGCGATGCACAGGTCATTGGGGCTGTTGAACCGTTTGCCGCGATAATGACCGACCAGAACCAGCTTCTCACGGCTGACCGGATCCAGCCGGGTCAACGCACGCATCCCGCTGTCGGCCACCATCACCGTGCCGGCGGCCTCATAGGCCATGCCGTTGGAGCCCGGCTCGCGAATGGTTGCCGGATCGGGATCGGCAACCCCCGAAGGCCACAGGAACCGCGACGCGCCGTCTGCCGGAGACCAGCGACGGATCATGTTTGCAGGAGGATCGGAAAAGAGCAGACACCCCGAATTGCGCAACCAGACCGGACCTTCGGCCCACCGGATGCCGGTGGCGATCGTGTCGATCGCCGCAGCGGGATCGATGATCGCGTCCAGTTTCGGCGAGAGCCGGCGCACCGACGCGCGCCCTTCTGCCGCCAGCGCCGGCGATGCCGCAAGCATCGCTGCGCCGGCCATAAAATTACGACGATCAAGCTGCATCCGTTCGCTCCACTGCCATTCCGGTCGGCCAATCACGCCTGGGTGCGAAATGTGCAACCGCAAGTCCCGTAAAATGATACCGGCCGCCTGCATATGCTCAAGGAGCGTGCCGCCTATATCTGGGCCGCACCCGGGGTATGCCGCTTCCTGCGGGCGGATATCGCTGAACGTGCAAGCAGCATCGCCGTCACGATGCAACCGCTGAAGAGAACGCCTTCCCCCACCCCGCTCACGATCGGGAAAATGCTCCCAAATCCGCCACTGAATCCATGCGCCGGATATATGCGGAGCCGGGAAGTCGGGAAGGTGCTTGCGAGCAGATCAAGGCTACCGCCCATCAGGCGCCCGCCCGCGAAGACGATGAGGAACGCGCCCGCCCCTCCGGCAAGCGCCGCAATCGCGATCTGTTGCCGCATCCGCATCGGCCGGCCGGCCCCAGCAACGAGCCATGCCGCCGCACCGACGGCGCCGCCGAGCACCAGTCCCTCCGGTGCTCCCGTGATGTCACCCGGCGACCGTCCGAGCAGCAGATCGAACGCGTCGATCCCCAGCAGCTTCACCATGCCGCCGACGAACGCTCCGCCGGCGGCGCCGCCAACGATCGTCCAGGCACGATTGCGCAGGAAGCCGGCGGCCGCGATGCCGAAGCTGACGCCTGCGCCCCCCGTGGCGGCGACCATGATGGTCAACCACAGCAGCACCAGCAGCGCCGAAATTCCTCCGGCTCCGGCGCCAGCGCGAGACGCGGCGACAAAGCCGTAAGCGATGCCGCCGATCAGTCCGGAAACCGACGCGCCGGCCGTTCCGGCGCCGCCGAGCAACAGAAAGTCACGCAGCGCATAGTCCGGGCGCGCGGTATCTTCGCTCGCTTCGATACCCGTCGGCGTGGCGGGCGGATCGTCCCGGTCGACCGCCGCGATGAAGCGATAGCCGTACTTTGGCACCGTTTCGATGAACCGCGGGCGGGCGGCATCGTCGCCCAGTTGCCGCCGGATCGTCCTGACGCACTGTGTCAGCGCCTCGTCGGTAACGGGCACGCCGCACCAGACCTCGTCGAGGAACCGGTCCCTGGAAATCAGTGTGCCGGGGTGGCGCAGCATCAGTGCGAGCGCGTCGAAATAGCGGCCGGTCAGTTCCACCGGCAGACCGTTGCGGCGCAGATGCCGTTCCTCGCAATCGAGAACGAATCCTTCGAACCGGAAGCTGCCCGAGGTCATTTTCAGGAATTCCTCATGAACTGCTCATGCCTTCAGCCGGTTTTTCACGCCTTGTGACCAGCCACATTGAACCATGGAGGCAGGACGATGGCAAAGCAAAGAACGGGGCGGCACGTGCGGTGGCATGTCTGGCGGGTGACGGGCTGGGGAACCGCCTGTCTGCTGCTGGCGCTCCCCCTGGTCGCGATGCGTTTCACCGATGAAGTCGCCTGGACCGCCGGCGATTTCGTCTTCGCCGCGTGCCTGTTCGGCGGCATCGGCGGCGCCTTCGAGCTGGCGGTGCGCCGATCCGCAAACCCATGGTATCGCACCGGCGCCGCGATGGCGCTGGCGACGATACTGCTGATCATCTGGATCAACGCCGCGGTCGGCATCATCGGCGACGAGGAAAACCCCCTCGACCTGCTCTACGGTTGCGTGATTCTCACCATCGTCGCCGGCGCGGCCGGTGCCGGCCTGCACCCGGCGGGGATGGCCCGTGCCTTGGCGGCCGCAGCGGTCGCGCAAGCCGCCATCGGCGCTATCGCGACAGTTGCGGGAAGAAGCGAGCCGCCGGGCCCCCTCGGCCTGATGCTGCTCAACGGATTCTTTCTGGCGCTCCTGCTCTGCTCGGCCCTCGCATTCCGGTCGGCAGCCAGACAAGATATGATAGCGAACCGTTGAGCGGACCGCCCCGGCCGTACCGCGCCGCCTGAGGACACATTCCGCCGGATGCGGAATGCTGTGAGGTCCAGCACGAGTTGCAGGCCGCTTCTCATGCGCGGTGGCGGCGGTTCACACCGGGGCAGTTTCCGTAGGCGATTCGAGCAGTCATCCGGCCAGCATGTCGAGCGACGATGTTTCCGATGCCTTCACCCGGCCGGCTTGTATTTCGGCAGCGTCGCCATCCAGTTGCGCAGGCGTTCGACCAAGCTCTTGCGCTTCGCTGTGCGATCGTCCGACGAATCGTGCAATTCGGTTGGGTCGGCCTGGTCCCGTCCGCGCCGTCGGGAACCGCAAGACCGGTGGCGTCGGCCACGGTCGGCAACAGATCGACGCCCTGGCCGACGCTTTCCTCGTCGCGGGTTCCCGGTTTCATATGGCCGCGCCAATACATGATCAGCGGCTGACGGATACCGCCTTCGTACAGGCTGGACTTGCGGCCGCGCAACGTTTGGACGCTGCCGGGTGCGGTGTGATCGCCGTTGTACTGTGACCTTGCGGGCCGATGCGGACGTGTAGCTCAGAATTCAAAGAGTTTCGCCGAAGAATACGGCGGCTTCGGAGGCTCTGGGCAGTCCCGACATCAGGCCAGTGGCTGGGGCGGCAGGACACGGCAACCCGCGCCCCAGACACTTTCGCTTGCAAGTGATGATTTAACCAGGGATGGTCGACGCCCTCGGCGCCCTGCTCGCACAAAACTCGGAACACTACGAGTCACATTCGTCACACCCCCTTTTGACCTGATGAGCGAAAGGCACGGAGCAGGGTATCGGCGGTCACGCAATCTGGCGATGAACCGATCTGGTCGTCGGCTTCGCCCCCGCATCCCGGTTATTTGAGACCATTTTTCGACTGCCCGAAACCGGACACCAGCCTGCGGAAGTTCGAACGGCGGAGGTTGTAAAAGCACTGCTCTTTCTTTCAGGATGCCTCTGCGAAATCCATTCTCGTCTCCCCGGCGGAGGCCGGGTCCACCGAGCCGCTTAGCTTAAGCGTTTGCTATTGCAGCCAGGTGGATGCTGAAAAGGTCAGCATGACGAAAGAGGCGTCCGTTTCACGCCTTTTGCAGAAGTCTCCTGAAAGGGGTGGAGGGGTGATCCCGGTAGCTGCGGCAAGCGCCGGCGCAAATACGCGCACCGCGATACCCCTCCACCATGCTGCGCATGGTCCCCCTCCCCCTCCGGGGGAGGATTAGGCCGCTTCCTTCGAACCGCCGCCGTGACAATAGGGCGAGGCAGGCCCCGGTCCCCCTACTCCCTCGCCACCGGCAGCAGGACCGCGCTCCGGCCCGGCCCGTGGACGATGCTGACCGTGGCCTTCCGGTAATCGTCCGGCTTGGCGTAGAAGATGTTGTCGACATATTTCTGCGGATTGCGGTCGTAGAGCGGGAACAGGCTCGACTGGATCTGCACCATGATCCGGTGACCGGGCTTCACCGTATAGTTCACCGTCGGCAGGCGGAATTTGTATTCCTGCACCTCGCCCGCCGGGATCGGCGACGGGTCGGCGAAGCTGTTGCGATAGCGGCCGCGGAAGATGTCCATCGCGATCGGTAGCTGATAGCCGCCCAGTTCGGGCTGGTCGGGATAGGTCGGCGGATAGACGTCGATCACCTTCACCACGAAATCGCCGTCGGTCCCCGTCGTCCTGGCGAAGATGTCGGCGACAGGCGCGCCTTCCAGCTTCACCGCCTTGGTCAGCACCGGCGTGCGATACGATACCACGTCCTGCCGATCGGTGACGAAGCGCTGATCCTGCACCAGCCAGGTACGCCAGCGGTCGTTTTCCTGCGGGATGGGCCGCGACAGGTAGGGCACCGGCTTGGCCGGGTCGGAGACATAGCTGTCCTCGCCCGCGGCCGCCTGCTGGAAGGCGAGCCCCTTGTCGGCCTGAAGGTAGAGCGGCGTGAGCGTCTTCGCCCCCGGCCAGTCGGCGAAATGATCCCAGTGATCCTCCGCCGGGTCATAGATCATCGCCGTGGGCAGCGGCTCATCCATCTTGGTGCCGCGCAGATGCTGGTTGAAGAACGGGATCAACCAGTTCCGGCGGAAGTTCGCGGTAGTGTCGCCGTTCCAGGTGAACGGCCCCATGGTGCGCCCTTCGCGGTTGATCTGGCTATGCCACCAGGGGCCGATGACGAGGTGGTTGTTCTCCTCATAGCCGGCCTTCTTCAGCGCCTCCCACGCGTGCACCGCGCCGTATATGTCCTCCTGGTCCCAGAAACCCTGCAGCCAGATGGTCGGAATCTTCGACGGATTCGCGACCAGCATCCTGTCCACCGCCTGATACTGCCAGAAGGCGTCATAGGCCGGGTGGGCGGACAGACGGTTCCACCACGGCAACTGCTTGAAACCATGCGCCTCGGCATAGGCGCCGGCCGAACCCGCCTTCAGGAAGTTGGAATAATCGTCATAGCCTTCGCGCGGGACGCTGGGGCCGCTGCCCGCGGCCGTGGTCTGGCCGGTGAAATAGTCGAGATTGACCTGGCGGAATGCGCCGTAATGGAACCAGTCGTCGCCCATCCAGCCGTCGACCATCGGGCTTTCCGGCGCCGCGACCTTGAGCGCCGGATGCGGATCGAGCAGCGCCATCGTGACCGTCCAGCCGTCATAGGACGACCCGATCATCCCGACCCTGCCGTTCGACTGGTCCAGATTCTTCACCAGCCAGTCGATCGTGTCATAGGCATCGGTGGTGTCGTCGGTCTTTTCCGGGTTGAGCGGCCCCATTGGCGGGCGCGTCATCACATAATCGCCTTCCGACCCGTATTTGCCGCGAATGTCCTGCCAGACGAGGATGTAGCTGCCGTCCGCCCAGTCGCGATTGCCGGACCAGACCGCGTCTTTCATATGCGGGCTGTTGTTCGGCACGAACCCGCTGGCATTATAGGGCGTGCGCTCCAGCAGGATGGGCAGGTCGTGCGCGCCCTTCGGGACCATGATGACGGTGTGCAGCTTCACGCCGTCACGCATGGGGATCATCACCTCGCGCTTCACATAGTCGAAATTACCCTCCGGCTGCTGCCAGTCGGTGGCGATGTCGGTGCCGGTCTGCACCATGTCGGGCGTGACCTGCGGCGTTTCCTGCGCCAGTGGCGCGGCGGAAACGAGCATGCAGGCGAAACCACCCAGCAGCGACGCGCGGAAACGATGAACCATGTAAATGCTACCCCCTTTTGCTCTCGATCGGATCACTCAGCTTAACCACAAGCCCGGCATTTGGCGAAACCGACAAGAAAAGGCCCGCCCCGTTGCGGAGCGAGCCCTCCATCATCCTTTGCCGTGCCGGATCAAGCCTGCCGCGTACCGGTCAGCGGGAAACTGCCGAAGGCACCGGCCGTCACCGTGCCGCTCATGGCGTCGCCCTCGACCGTCGCTTCGCAGTCGAGCGTCATGGGCATGGGGACGGTGATCGACACCTTCCAGGTCAGCCTGTTGCCGTCGACCCTGCCTTCGGAGATGTCGGTCGATCCCATCGCGCCGGAATAGCTGCCGGTGAAGGTGTCACCCGAACGCACCACGGTGAGCGTCGCCTTCTGATCGCCCATGGGCGATTTCGTAACCGTGTCCCAGGTGCCGTCCACTTCCGCCATGATCGTCTCTCCAATCGTTCCTCGCATCCGGCCGCCACGCGCCCGGACCGCCTGCACCTCGCCCCGGCGCCGGTCCCCTGTCAAGCGTCAGCGATCGACCCCGCACGCGGCATCCACCGGCGCCGGCCGTGCCGCAGCGTCCGGGCGGGCACGGAAATTTCCCGCACCCGCCGGTGCGGCATCACTCGGGCGTGCCGGCGCCCGCGCTGCCCTGGACCTCCACGGGCAAGCCGAGCTTCTCCAGTTGCGGCTTCACCGACGCGGCATCGCCGATCACCACCCAGGTCAGCTTGGACGTATCGATCACCTTGCGCGCCGCCGCATCGAGTTCATCGGCGCTCAGCGCGCGCAAGCGGCTGGCCAGCGTCTCGTAATAATCGTCGGGCCGGTCGAATCGCGCATTGGCCTCCAGCCCGTTCAGCACATCGGCGGCGGTTTCGAACTGGCCCGGCAATTCGCGGATCGACCCGTTGATGGTGCGCTGCAACTCGGCCTGGGTAACGCCCTTTTCGGTCAGGAACTGGTTGATGTCCTGTGTCATGGCGGCGATCGACGGACCGGTCTGGTTCGCCTGCACCGGCGCATAGATCAGATAGGGCACCTGCTTTTCCACCCGGTTGATGAACCCCGACACGCCATATGCCCAATGCTTTTCCTCACGCAGGTCGCTGTTCAGCCGCGACAGGAAGCTGGACCCGAGAATGTCGTTGGCCTGTTCCAGCGGCAGGATGTCGTCGGTCCCCTGCACCGGCAGCAACTCGCCGCCGAAGATCAGCGACTGCGGCGAATTGGGCCGGTCGATCAGCAGAACGCGGTTCTGCGCCGCAGGGGTTCCGGCGGCGAAATCCTTTTTCGGGACCGCACCCGTACCTTTCCAGTCGCCGAAGCTCGATTCCAGCAGCGGCATCACCTGATCGAGCGTCGTATCGCCGACCACATAGATCCGCGCCTTTTCCGGCCGGATCCAGGCATTGTGGAACTGCGCGATCTCCTGCGGCGTCAGCTTCGACACGACCGCGGGGTCGCCGGTGCCGCTGAACGGCACGCCATAGGGATGACCGTCGCCGTACAGGATCGGCGGCAGCGTGCGGAGCGCGATACCCACCGGCTGCTTCGCCTCCGACGCGATCCGCGCAAGCTGCTGGTCCCGCACCCGCTCGACATCGGACGGCCGGAAGGCGGGATTGCGCACGATATCGGCCATCAGGTCAAGCGACGGCGCAAGGTTCGGCGTCAGCGCCGTCATATAGACGCCGCTGCGATCCATGTTGGATCCGACACTGATGGTCGCGCCCAGATTTTCCTTTGCCTTGGCGATCTGGGCGGAATCATACCTATCGGTGCCTTCGTCCATCAGCGTCACCATGAAGGCCTGCAACCCCGACTTGCCGGCCGGGTCCGCCGCCGCGCCGGCATCGAAATCCATCGCCACGCGCACGATCGGAACGCCCCCGCGATGGGCGAAGACGACGGGAATGCCGTTGGACAGCTTCGCCCGCTCGATCGTCGGGAAGTCCAGGTCGGCGATGGTGCCGACCTCCGGCAGGTGCGACCGGTCGACGCCCTGCGGCGCGGGCGCAGGGGCGACGCTCGCACGCAACGATGCCGCACGCTCCGCCGGTGTGGCGAAATGCGCGGGCTTGCGCGCCAGCGGATGCTCGCTCGACAGCGGCGCGCGATAGTAACTGGGCGCGCCGATCTGCGCGGGCTTGCCGACGGCGCTCGCGGCCTCTTGATATTCGCCCCGCTCGCCCGGCGACAGCGTGTAGGAGAAGACGGGCCGTGACAGCCATTTCCGCGCCGTTTGCCGCACCTGCTCCGGCGTCAGCGCAACCTTCTGGCGGAGTTGCTTTTTATAGTAACCGGGATCGCCCGCATAGATCGCGCCCTGCGCCAGCGTCACCGCCTTGCCGCCGAAGCCGCCGACGGACTCCAGCCCGCGAATGGTGCCGGCGACCGTCTGCGTCTTGGCCCGCGTCAGTTCGGCCTGGGTCGGCCCTTCCTTCAGGAAGTCGGCGATGATCCGGTCGACGCGCTGCCCGACCTTTTGCGGATCCACGCCCGGTTTCACCACGGCGTTGACCTGGAACAGGCCGACGCGCTCGAACTGTTGCGCGCCCGCCGACACGCTGACGGCGATCTTCTCGTCCCGCACGAGTTGATTGTCGAGCCGCGAACTCGCCAGCCCGCCCAGCACGCTCGCCGCCAGATCCAGTGCCGGCGCGTCCTCCGACGTCATACCGGGAATCGCCCAGACCCGTGAGACGGTGGTGTTGGCAACCTGGTCCTTGAAATCACGGTGAACGGGCGCGTCGAGCGTCGGCACGCTTGCCTCTGCCGGGTGCGATTGCGGGCCGCGGGGAATGTCGCCGAAATATTTCCGCACCAGCGTCTTCGCGGTCGGCACGTCGATATCGCCGGCCAGCACCAGAACCGCGTTGTTCGGGCCGTAATGATTGCGGAACCAGTCCTTCACCGTTTCCAGGCTGGCGGCGTCCAGGTCCGCCATCGAACCGATCGTGGTGTGGTGATAGGGGTGCCCCTCAGGAAAGAGCGTGCCATAGATCTCGTAATCGATCAGGCCGCCGGGCTGGTTGTCCCCCTGCCGCTTCTCGTTCTGGACGACGCCGCGCTGGATATCGAGCTTTTCCTGCGTCACCGCGGGCAGCAGGTGCCCCATCCGGTCGCTTTCGAGGAACAGCGCGGTATCGAGCGCACCGCGCGGGACCGTCTCGAAATAATTGGTACGGTCGAAATAGGTCGTGCCGTTCATGTCCGTCGCGCCGATGTCCTGCATCGGCTTGAACCAGCTCTGATTGCTGTTTTCGGAGCCGCCGAACATCAGATGCTCGAACAGGTGGGCAAAGCCGGTCTTGCCCTTCGGCTCGTCCTTCGAGCCCACATGATACCAGACCGACACCGCCACCACCGGCGCCTTGTCGTCGGGGCTGACGATCACCTGCAACCCGTTGTCGAGCGTGAACGTCTGGTACGGGATGTCCACGTCGTCGACCAACTGCTGCACCGGCGCCGCCGGCTGCGGCAGCGCGGCATCCGCACCCTGCTGCGCGCCCTGCGCCGTGGCCATGGCGACCGGCGAGACGCCGAGGCTCAGCCCGGCGATCGCGAGCGCTAGACAATTGCGAAACATGAAAATTCCCCCAGATATTGGAACGAGCCGGAACGGACTGCAGGGACCATACCGGATGAGACCGCATTGACAATGATGCAAAGATTCGCACGCGCGCCCCTTGTGTTGTATATCTGCAACACTACCTTTTGGGCGAAACGAGCAGGGACATTCATATGAACCTCGAAAAATTCACCGACCGCGCAAAGGGATTCCTCCAGTCGGCGCAGACCGTCGCGATTCGCATGAGCCATCAGCAGATCGCTCCGGAACATCTTCTGAAGGCGCTGCTCGAAGACGATGAAGGCATGGCCGCGGGGCTGATCCAGAAGGCCGGCGGCGACGCCGGGCGCGCGACGAGCCAGGTCGACGCTGCACTCGCCAGGGTGCCGGCGGTTTCCGGGTCGGGCGCGCAGGCGACGCCCGGCCTCAACAACGACGCGGTGCGCGTGCTCGACCAGGCCGAGCAGGTGGCGACCAAGGCGGGCGACAGCTATGTCACCGTCGAACGGCTGCTGCTCGCGCTGGTGCTTGCGAAGAATAGCGCCGCCGGCGAGGCGCTCGCCGATGCGGGCGTGAAGCCGGAAGCGCTCAACGCCGCGATCAACGATCTGCGCGGCGGCCGCACCGCCGATACCGCCTCGGCCGAGGACCGCTACGACGCGCTCAAGAAGTTCGCCCGCGACCTCACCCAGGCGGCGCAGGACGGCAAGCTCGACCCCGTCATCGGCCGCGACGAGGAGATCCGCCGCACCGTCCAGATTCTCGCCCGGCGCACCAAGAACAATCCCGTGCTGATCGGCGATCCCGGCGTCGGCAAGACCGCGATCGCCGAGGGGCTCGCGCTGCGCATCGCCAATGGCGACGTGCCCGACAATCTCAAGGACCGGCAGTTGATGGCGCTCGACATGGGCTCGCTGATCGCCGGCGCCAAATATCGCGGCGAGTTCGAGGAGCGCCTCAAGGGCGTGCTCGACGAGGTGAAGGCCGGCGAGGGACAGATCATCCTGTTCATCGACGAGATGCACACGCTGATCGGCGCGGGAAAATCCGAAGGCGCGATGGATGCCGGCAACCTCCTGAAACCCGCGCTCGCCCGCGGCGAGCTGCACTGCATCGGCGCGACGACGCTCGACGAATATCGCAGATATGTCGAAAAGGACGCGGCACTCCAGCGGCGATTCCAGCCCGTTTTCGTCGACGAGCCGACGGTCGAGGACACCATCTCGATCCTGCGCGGGCTGAAGGAGAAATACGAGCTGCACCACGGCGTGCGCATCACCGACGCCGCGATCGTGGCGGCGGCGACGCTGTCGAACCGCTATATCTCCGACCGCTTCCTGCCGGACAAGGCGATTGATCTGATGGACGAGGCGGCGAGCCGCATCCGCATGGAGGTGGAATCGAAGCCCGAGGAGATCGAGGCGCTCGACCGCCGCATCATCCAGCTCAAGATCGAGCGCGAAGCGCTGCGCAAGGAAACCGACGAGGCTTCGCGCGACCGGCTCGGAAAGCTGGAGGACGAACTTTTCGAACTGGAGAGCGAGTCGGCGCAACTGACCGAGCGCTGGCAGGCGGAGAAGGTCAAGATCCAGTCGGAAGCGAAGCTGAAGGAGCAGCTCGACGCCGCCCGGCTCGAACTCGAACAGGCACAGCGTTCGGGCGACCTCGCGCGCGCGGGCGAGCTTTCCTACGGCACCATCCCGCAGCTCGAAAAGCAGATGGCGGAGGCGCAGGGCGCGACCGAAGGCGCGATGCTGCGCGAAGAGGTCGTCGCCGACGACATCGCCGCGGTCGTCAGCCGCTGGACCGGCGTGCCCGTCGACAGGATGATGGAGGGCGAGCGCGAAAAGCTCCTGCACATGGAAGACGCGCTGCGCCAGCGCGTCATCGGCCAGGACGACGCGGTGAAGGCGGTTTCGACCGCAGTGCGGCGGTCACGCGCCGGCCTGCAGGACCCGAACCGGCCGCTCGGCAGCTTCCTGTTCCTCGGCCCCACCGGCGTCGGCAAGACCGAGCTGACCAAGGCGCTCGCCGAATTCCTGTTCGACGATGCGAACGCGATGGTGCGCATCGACATGAGCGAATTCATGGAAAAGCACGCGGTCGCGCGTCTGATCGGCGCGCCTCCCGGCTATGTCGGCTATGAGGAAGGCGGCGTGCTGACCGAGGCGGTGCGCAGGCGCCCCTATCAGGTCGTGCTGTTCGACGAGGTCGAAAAGGCGCACGGCGACGTGTTCAACGTGCTCCTGCAGGTGCTCGATGACGGGCGGCTGACCGACGGTCAGGGGCATATGGTCGATTTTTCGAACACGATCATCATCATGACGTCGAACCTGGGGTCGAACTTCCTCACCAACCTGACCGACGAACAGAAGGTCGAGGATGTCGAGCCGCAGGTGATGGAGGTGGTGCGCGGCCATTTCCGCCCCGAATTCCTCAACCGGCTGGACGAGATCATCCTGTTCCACCGGCTGGGCGCGGAGCATATGGCGCCGATCGTCGACATCCAGGTCGGCCGGGTCCAGCGCCTGCTCGCCGACCGCAAGATCGTCATCGACCTGACCGACGCCGCAAGGAGCTGGCTCGGCCGTGTCGGCTACGACCCCGTCTATGGCGCCCGTCCGCTGAAGCGCGCGGTGCAGAAATACCTACAGGACCCGCTCGCCGACATGATCCTGTCGGGCCAGGTCAAGGACGGCGCGACGGTGAAAGTGGATGAGGGGGATGGACGGCTGGAACTCGGCGTGGATTGAGAACATCGGTTTGCGCATGCGGCGAAAAGGCGCCACGCGCCGACCAAGCCCTTCATGACGCAAATGGTTCAGGCGTGTTCCGATAGGAGCAATCGGTCGCGACTATTCTTGATGTTCCGGCCTGCTCGGTCGCGTAGCCCTTCGCACGTCGAGGCAGTGGGAAGCGATTGGTCGACTCAGCCTGGACCGCGCCATTTGGATAAACTGGTAACAAAAAAAGAGGCGACCTTCCGGGGAAGGCCGCCTCCTTTTTCAGCTTTCGCAACCGGATCAGAAATTAACCCGCGCACCGACGCGGAAGAACCGCCCCATGATGTTCGGCCCGGCCCAAGCGGGGTTGTACTGATTGATGCTGTAGCCACCGCTCGGATCGAACACCGGATCGATATCGAACACGTTGAGAACGTCCATGTACAGCGAGAAGCGATCGTTGACCTTGATGCTTCCCGACATGTCGACGTTCCACTGCGCACCGACTTCGCACTTCACCGGCGTGCCGTCGGAATAGGTGACGACCGATCCACCAATGCTGGCTTCGCAATCGCCCTTTACGCCACCGTAGTCGATCGATGCCAGATCGTATCCGTCGGTATAATACACCGTCGCAGAGAGCGAGAAGTGTTCCGTCTGCAGGGTGTTCTGCCAGTTGGCGCGCCAGCGCGGCGAGCCCGAGCAGGACGTGATGTTACATGGGCTCAGCGTGCCTGCATAGCTTTGCACGGTTCCATCGTCGAACACCTTCTCCAGCTTCTCGAGATAGGAGGCCGTCGCGTTGCTGATGAGCTGAATGTTCGGCCCGAGGTCGATACTGGCGTTCATGCCAAGATCGACACCCGACGCGATCTGGCTATCGGCATTCTGATAGGAATATTCAATGAAGCCGATGAGCGGAAGCGCGTTCGGGAACTGCGGGTCTTCCAGACCCGGACGAACCGTGATGCCTTCGACGTCGACGTTGCCATTATTGGCATAATAGAGATCGGGAATGTCGGAGTAGTCGACGCCGCCGATCAGACCCTTGATCTTGATATGCCAGTAATCGACGGTGAAGCTGAGGTTTGGCTTCGGCGAGAACACCGCACCGGCCGTCCAGCTCGTCGACTTTTCTGGGTCGAGCTCGGGATTGCCCGTCGACGTCAAACCAATCGAGTAGTTGCCCGTCGCATATTGGTTGGCGTCCGCCGCATCACCGGTAGGCGAGTGTGCTGCGCAGAACTCCACGAACTGCTCGCAGTCCACCTGCCGCGTAACATACCCGGTCGTCGGCAGACCATACGCCTCGTTGAAGCTCGGAATCCGGAAGCCCTTGGAGAAAGTGCCACGGATCGCCAATTCGGGGATCGGCTGGAACTTCGCACCGATCTTCGGCGAAAAGTTCTCCTGGCCCGACGAATAGCTGTCGAAGCGGCCCGAGCCGTTGATTTCCAGCGAATCGATAACCGGCGCGTTGATTTCAAAATAAGCCGAACGGACGTTGCGGCTTCCTTCCGCACCCACCGAGTTGACGCCGTAATAGCGATCATAGGGCGACGATTCGTTGGCCGGATTGGCGCTCGGATTATCGATCGATTCGTGACGGTAGGAAACACCCACCGCCGCCTGGAGCGGACCACCGGGCAGCTCGAACAAGGACTTGCTGAGCGTTGCATCGACCTGCCACAGGTTCGATTCCGACCGCGTCCTGTTCAGCGGCGCGATATAGTCGCGAACTTCTTCCGAATTCTGCGACTGATCGATAAAGTTATACGAACCGTCGGCGATGACGTCCTGCAGGCGGCCGGGGATCAGGTAATTGCCCTGCTCGATCGTCAGCTGGGTGTTCGATGCCACCGCCTTGACCGAGTAGTTCCAGTCGTCGCCGAACGAGCCGTCGACCCCGAGAGCGCCGCGCAGCGCGCGCGACTTGGAATAGATGCTGCGCGGTCGGTCATAGCGACCGATCAGACGTGCAAGATCGCCGTCCGCCGCATAGGGGTTATTCGGGTTGAGCCGTCCATTTTCCGCCGTGCAGCCGTTGTCGACGGGATTATCGCGATCAGTGAACGCACCACCTTCGCAAACATAGGCCGGCAGGAAAACCGGGTTGTAAGCCACAGCACCCGGAGGCGTGGTCTGGCTCGCGAAAGCCATCGGCGACAATTGGGTCTGCGTGCGAACCTGGTAGTAGTTAGCCGACGCATAGACCTGCGTCCGATCGTCGAGATTAGCGGTGACGCGACCGGCAAAGCCGAGACGCTCCTGCTCCGGCAGCAACTGGCTGTATTTATTGCGGTAGTCAGTTTGGCACTGGTCCGCACCATAAACGGGCCCGGAGTAATTTGCCCCGCTGAACTCGTACCCGTCTTCGGCATTGCCAGTGAACGGGCTGGTGCTGCTCTGCTGATCCCCGTTGAGCGTCACAGAGGTCAACGGCCCACAGTTGCCAATGAGTTCGTACGGCGAAAGAGCCGCCTCGCCCGGTGCCAGCGTCGTCGTCTCGCCCAGCGGATCGGTTACCGAAATGCCGGAGCCGTTATAGCGCCGGAAAACCGGCACAACCGTCGAGCCGAGACCGTTGAACGTGCCGTCGGCACCGATGCCGTTGGTCACATAATTCGGCATACATGCGCCAGCATCGTTACAAATGCGGCTCAGGTCGTCGGTGTTGAACGGATAACCGCGGTCGCGCGCATAGAGCGCCTGCGTCTTCTGATATTCGCCGGCGACGTAGACGTTGAAGCCTTGCTCGTCGAGGTCGCCGTAGCCGGCCTCACCCGAAATCCGGTACTCGCCACCGTCGCCACGCTGCGAAATGCCGCCCGACGCGTCGAGATGAACACCCTGAATCTGCTTTTTGGTGATGACGTTGATGACACCGGCAACGGCGTCCGCACCATAGGTCGAAGACGCACCGTCCCGCAACACTTCGATGCGGTCGATGATCCCTTCAGGAATGGTGTTGAGGTCAACGAAATTGCGCTGCCCGTCGTCCGCGAGCGGATAGGGAGCCATACGAAGGCCGTCGAACACGGTAAGCGTCGACTGCACGCTCAGGCCGCGCAACGACGGCGCGTTGGCACCCGTGGCGAAGTTGCTGCCGGTGTTCCATCCCTGGGCGATGGTGCCGGCGCCGTTCGCTGAAAGTCGTTGAACTGCATCCGACACCGTATTGATCCCGCGCTGTTCGAGAGATTCCGAGGACAGCACAGTTACGGGCGACGCGGTTTCGGTATCGGTGCGACGCAAAATCGAGCCCGTGACGATGATCTCATTGGCGCCCTGCTCCGGAGAGTCTTGGGTCGCCTGCGGGGCAACCGTCGCCTGTTCCTGATCCTGTTCGACAGGATCATCGGTGGCGCTTTGCGTCGACTGCGCAAGAGCCGGATTCACTCCCGACAGAAGGCCGGCGCCGATCAGCGCCACCGCCTGCAACGCCGTGGTGGCACGAAGTCGTTTGCGTGCGAACGTCTGGTAGGTTTTCACAGGTAGTTATCCCTCGCATTTATCCTTCCGGGCCCCCAAGGCTGGGTGGTGATCCGTCCGGATGTTTCCTTGGTCGCCTTCATCCGAATGCTGCACGGGCAAACGCGACATTGCTCCTTGATGAACGGGCCAGCATTGCGATGTAAAGCTCCGACTGAGCGCGGTCGGCATTCAGATTTAGAACTGTGCCAAAATTGCCACAACGAGTAATTCTGCTTCTGCCCTCGGGATAGATTTCAGTGCTCGTGCCCCTCGGCGTCGTTTTCCGATGGATTTGGGGGACAAATGCGCGTGCGGATACGGATACACTGCCGGCTTCGGCTACGCCGAATCGTCTATTCTGTTGAATAGTCCAGCGCGCCAACCCAGGGATCGAGTTTTTCTTCCGCCGCCTCGAAAGCGAACGCATATCGGCGCCATTTTCCCACGGATCGCCCATGAAGCGCCTCCTGGATCTGGGCATAGCTCGCCGTGGCGATCATCCCGCGCCCGTGCGCGGCCGGGCGGTGATCCAGGACATCCGCCACCCAGTCCACGCAGAGATGATCGAGAAGGCGGCGGAGGACCGGTTCGGGGTCGCCGACCAGCGATTCATAGCGCACGACATGCGGCGTGACGTCCAGCATCGCCACCGCCCGGCTCCAGCACCGCAATATCGCGTCATACAGAGTGGCGGTATCCTCGATCGTCAGGCAGTTCGCAGTGGCCCGGTTCCACGCGAAGTTCGCCATGAATGCGCTCAGCACCGCATCATAAGGATGGCGCTGCATGAAGATGACACGTGCGTCGGGAAACAGACGCCGAATGATCGGAAGCCGGGCCGCGTTGAACGGGGATTTGTCGATGATGATGCGGTTCTGCAGATCCGGCTTGCTTTGCCGCGCCGCCTGGAAATACGCGGCTCGCGCTCGGTCGAGATCCTGCCGGGCCGGCTCCCGGCGCCAGGGCGGGTCGCCCAGTTGCGCCTCGGCCGCGTCCAAGATCGGCATTTCTTCGAAAACCGCCAGTCCCGGATGCCGCATCAGCATCGTATCGAGCAGCGTGGTGCCCGATCGGGGAAAGCCGACCAGAAAGACGGGTCCCGCCGCCTGCCCCGTAACGCGCGGTGGCGCAGCCTCGGGCGGCGGGCCGATACCGGCGATGGCCTCGATCTCCTGTCGATAGGAAGCCGCTTGCTCGGCCGCCCGCGGGTGCGCGGCGGCGATGTGCCGATTGCGGTCCAGGAAGAAGCCGAAGGCCTGTCGCCACTCCCCCCGCCGATCGTGCAGGCGCGCCAGCACGTCACAGCGCCGCATCGCCGCGATCTCGTCTCCGCTGGCCCGTGCATGCTCGAGCGCAGCCCCGGTGTCTCCGCGCCGCATCAGCATGAGGGCCTTTGGATAATGCAGCTTGTCGGCCGGAACGCCGGCAGCATCGGCCGCCGCCATCAGGCTCGCCAGCCCCGCTATGTCGTTGTGCCGCTCCAGCAGGATCGCCAGTTCGACATAAGCGGCGGGATCGCCCGGCGCGCCGGCAATCACGTTGCGCAAAGCCTGTTCGGCCTCGTCGGCGCGGCCGGCATCCGCCAATGCAAGGCCCAGCTCCAGCAGCATGGAAGGATCACGCGGAAAGCGCGCCACCGCCCTGCGCAGGACATCGACCCGCCGCTCCGACAGGCCTGATCGCGCCAGTGCTTCGGAAAGATTGCGATATAGCGGACCGGCATCCGGATTGGCCGCCACGCCGTTTTCGAAGGCCGCGACTGCCGCCGCCGTATCGCCAAGCGCGGACAGACAATTGCCGAGATTGTTCCAGCTCTCGAAATCGTGCCGATGCGCCGCGAGCACGGCGCGATACAGGTCGGCTGCCGCCGCCGGCGCACCGATTTGCTGCAACGCATAGGCCCGCAGGCGCATGAGCCGCGGATCGCCCATGTCGGTCGCGCAGGCCTCGGCCGCTTCGGCCGGCCGCCCCGCGGCGATCAACGCCCGCGCCAGATTGGCACGCATCGCCGGATCGTGCGGCATCGCCTCGCTCGCACGCTGAAGATATGGTATCGCGGCGACGAAATCCTCCCGCCGGGCCGCCACGATTCCGGCCAGCGCGAAAAGCTGCGGCGCATCCTGGCCCGATCCGATCGCGGCCTCCAGCGCCGCATAGGCCTCGCGCAGGCGCCCCGCCCGCAATTGGGCGAGCGCCTGGCGCAACACCCCATCGACGCGCGCCTCGCCGCTCATCCCGGCGGCCGCGCGACATCGAAGGCGACCGTCAGGCGTTCTCCCTTCGCGAACGGCCGGGTGCCGTGCCACATGGTCGATGGAAACAGGACGAGCCGGCCGGGCTTCGGTTCGATCCTGCGTAACGGCTCCAGCGCCAGCCCCAGTTCGGTCGGCGGTTCGCCCAGCGTCAGCCAGCCGCTGTCCGCAGCCTCACCCGGCTGGCGCTCCGGTAGCGCGACATACAGTGCCGAACTCAGCCAGCCGGCGGGATGGACATGGTTCGCGTGGTGCCCCCCGCCCGCCAGTCGGACCGACCAGGCCCCCGAAAAGCGCACCGGCAGATCACGCCGGACGCCCAGCACCGGATGCTCTGCATCGACCGCCGGCAGGTCCGCGACATGGTCCGAAACGGCCGACGCGACGGCATCGCGAAGCTGCCGGATTATGGGGTCGATACGCTGAAACAGGTTGCCGTCCGTCTGCGATCCGCCGCGCACCGACTGGTCCAGATGCCGGCTACGCGCCCGGTGCAGGGCCTGCAGATGCGTGGCGACGTCGTCCAGCGAGGGAAGGTGCGGAGCCAGATCGACAACGCGCACCAGCTCCGCCCGCGCTTCAAGCCAGGATATCCGTTCATCCCCCGTCAGCCGCCAGGCGGCCGCAGCATAGGGATAGAATTGCAGGCCGGCGGCAGTGTCGAGCCACGGGTCGATTGCTCGCGTCGCCTCCGCCGGTCGCCCGGTGCGCAACAGATGGCGAACGTGGCGCAGCGCGATCGACGGATCGGGGCGGGCACCCGCCAATGCCGCGAACGCCGCGTCCGCTGCTGCATGGCGGCCGGTTTCGGAAAACAGAACGGCCTCGAAAACCAGCAGATATCCCTTGTCTCCAACCGCATCCCTTGCGGCGGCGATTGCCGCTTCCAGGGGCTCGTACAGCTCGGCCTGGACGAAAAGCTGCAACAGGGTGCTCCAGAGCGCATCGTTGGCCGGCCTTGCACGCAACGCTTCATAGGTGGCGTCGGCGAAGTCGCGGTGCTCGCCCATCATCCAGCGCAGTTCCGCCAGGCGCCGATGGCCGTCCGGCCATGCCGGCGAGCGCGCCACGATCGCGGATAACCGGGCAATGGCATCGCTGGACCGCCCCTCGGCAATCTCCGCTGCCGTCAGGCCCAGGATCAGGTCGGGGTCTTTCGGCTTCAGCGCACAGGCCCGTGCATATAGCGCGGACGCCGGCAATCCCGCCTCGAAGGCGATGCGGGCGCGACCATGCGCAATTCCCGGATCTTCGGGGGCTATGTCGGCCGCCCGCGCAAACGCTTCCAGCGCCTTGTCATGCGCGTCCAGTCCGCGGTGCAACAGGGCCGTCCATTGCCATAGCCGCGCGCTGCCGCTGCGGCGGGCTTCCGCCTCCACCGGCCCGATCGCGTCGGCTTCGCGCCACGCGGGCAGGGCCGCCCGCGCCAGCGCCTCCAGCGCGGCATGGCCCCGCTTGTCGCGCTTCATCGCGCTCCGGGCGCGCTCGAATTCAAGCTCCGCGGTCATGGCTCCCCAGCAGCGACGGTGATGGCTGCGATCCTAGGAGGCTTGCGGGGCGACGGGCAAGCACCAAGAAAAAGGGCGGCGGACTCGCGTCCACCGCCCCATTTCCCGGTTATTCGCCGATGGCTCAGAAGTTGAGCGTCACACCCGTGAAGATGTAGCGGCCCAGCGCATCGTACACGACCGGATAGGTGTTGCCGTTGCAGAAGCCGGCCGGGCAGGCCGAGCTGCTGACGAGCGGCGGATCGCGGTCGAGCAGGTTCTGAACGCCCAGGCGGAACTGATAATGTTCGGCGATGGACGCGGTCAGCGTCAGGTCGAAATAGCTCTGCGAGCCGATGCGACGGTTGAACTGCGAGAAGTCGCCGGACAGCGTCGGATTGTCGCTGGACGCGTCGACATGGACCGGTCCGAAATACCGCCATGCCGCCGTCAGGCCGATGCCGTCGGGAAGCGTGAAGCTGGCATAGAGCCGGTGGCGCCATTCGGGGATCGGCGTGCCGCACTGGTTGCCGTAATATCCGACACAGTCATACGGCGTCGAAACCCCGTCATTGACTTCGTAGGAATCGAGCCATGTGCCGTTGAAGCTCAGCGACAGCATGCCCAACGAACCCAGTTCCTTGGCATAGTTCGCACCGACGTCGACGCCGGCCGTTTTCAGGCTGCCGATATTCTGCGTCAGATCGGTCACGTAACCGTTCGGCGACCGCCACAACGAACCGGTCGAATCGCGATTGATCAGGTCGCAGAAGGGCGAATTCGGATCGTTGGTGCATTGGTTGAGGATCGTGTCCTGGCCGATCTGCGACACCAGGTTCTTCACCTTGATGTTGAAATAGTCGACCGTCAGCGAAAAGCCGTTCAGCGCCTCAATGAAGCTGGGTTCGATCACCACACCGACGGTGTAGGTGTCCGACTTTTCCGGGGTCAGATCGGGGTTGCCGCCGATCAGGCCGTTATACTGTTCGGACGGGTTCGGAATGATGTTGTCGCCAACTTCCAGGCCCTGCGCGATACAGCCGGTGTCGGCCGCGGTGATGTCGAAGCCCGCACACGGATCGGTCGAACCGTTGAGCGCGACACGCTGCGGCGCGAAGAACTCCTGGATGTTCGGCGAACGGACCGCGCGGTTATAGCTGCCGCGGAACCGGACACCCTGAACCGGCGCCAGTTCGCCACCGACCTTGTAGGTGTCGGTGTTGAACGAGCGATCGCCGACTTCATAGTGCGAATAGCGATAGCCGCCTTCCAGCGTGAAGTCGTAGATGAAGCTGTCGCGAACGATCGGAAGGCGCGCTTCACCAAAGGCTTCATAGACCCGGAACGAGCCGTTGACCGGCAACGTCGCCGCGCCCTGGCCGGCAAGGTCGCCGGTCTGGAAGGCGGTATCGGTGTCCAGGTTCAGCGCTTCCTTGCGATATTCCGCGCCGACGTTGATGCCGACACCCTCGTCCGACCAGGGCGAGATAACGCCATATTCGCCGAGCAGCGCCGTCATCGTCGCCGATGCGACCTGTTCCTCAACCTGCGCCCGCTGGAAGCCGGGAGTGGTGAGATAATTCACTGCTGCGTCGCTGACGCCGCCCTGGGTGAAGATATCATACGGTACGCAGTTCGGGTCGGTGCCGTCGAGTGCCGTGCGGCACACCGCCTCGCCCGTGGTCGGGTCTGTCACAACGTCCAGTGCGCGGCCCAGACGGTTGATCGAGAAGTCGTTGAAATAGGTCTCGGAGAAATTCGTCCGACCATATTGATAATAGGCGTCATAGGACAGACCCGTACCGATATCACCGCGCGCACCCGCAACGATGCGATAGGACGTGTGCTGCAGGTCGTCCTGGCGCGGGCCGCCCTCGACATTGCGGCGCAGGATCTGCAACGCACCGCGATTATAGGTGGCACCGGTCGTCGGATCGATGAAGTCGTACGCCGGCAGCGTACCGTCCCCGACCACATCCGGCGCGCCGCCCGTCATCGACGGCGGAGCCACCAGCGCACCCGTTACCGGATCGGTCGACGCCGTTACCATGTTGGTCGGCGAACAGACGATCGCCTGCTGCTGCGCGGACAGAAGCGGATTATCGCAGTTGATCGAGAAGGTGTTGCCGAAGTCGCCCGACGGCGCGATCTGGGCGACCGTGCGGTCGTCCATGAACATGCCTTCCATATAGGGATGGAACGCATCGCTGACCTCGTAATCGGCGAAGAAACCGGCCGTGTACCGTTCATCCGGGCGCTGGTAATAATTGGTCGGCGCATAGTTGTACGGCGTATAGCCCGGAATGAAGTTCCGGCCCTGCCCGGTCTGGTAGGTGTTGTTCGCGTTGCCGCTCGTGAGGAACGTGCCCCCCTGCGAAGTGGCCGATCCGCCGCACGACAGGGCGCCCGCCGTGTCGGACTGCAGCGCGCAGGCCGAATAATCGCGATTGTCCTGGGTGACGGCCTTGATCTTGCGATAGCCGAGATAGGCGGTGATGTGGCCGCGATCGTCATCGAAACCGGCGCCCATCACGCCCGTCACGTCGACTGTGCCGCCATCCGCGACATTGCCGTCGGGATAACCGATATCCGCGTCGTTCAGCGCGCCGCGGACGCCGCTGCCGGCACCGTTCTCATGCTGATAAAAGCCGTATTGCGCGTCCAGCTTCACACCGGTGAAGTCGGTGTCCATCACGAAATTGACGACACCGCCGACCGCGTCGGCACCATAAGTCGAGGACGCACCACCGGTCAGCACGTCGACCCGCTCGATGAGCGCGGACGGGATGAAGTTCACGTCCGCCGCGGAATCGGTGGGGTCGCCGGGAACCAGGCGCCGGCCGTTGATCAGCACCAGCGTGCGATTTGCGCCCAGGTTGCGCAGGTTGATCGTCGCGGTGCCGGTCGCGGCGTTCGACACGCTGCTGCCCTGATCGGCGAAGACCGAGGGCATTTCGTTCAGCAGGTCTTCGACGCGCGTCGTGCCGGTGCTCTGGAACTGTTCGCCGCTGACGACGGTGACGGGGCTGACATTTTCCAGGTTCGGGCGGGGAACGCGCGAGCCGGTGACGATGATCTCACCGGCGCCTGCCGGCGGCGACGCGGCAGGCTCTTGCTGCGCGGGCGTCGTCGCACTGGTCTGATCGCTCTGCTGGGTCGCATCGGTCGTCTGAGCGTAGGCGGGCGACGACAACAGCGCCACGCCGAGCACCAGCGACGCCGAACCGCCTTTTAGCGTTTGCAGCATCTTGGTTTTCATCATTGAAATGTCCCTTGCTGGATTCGGCATGACCGCAAAGGCACCGAATCGACTTCCCTGAACATCCGGACGGGGGAGCCCGGAATTTTTGAGGAAATGCGCCATTTTCCGGGACTCTGTAAACGGGCAATCGACGCGGGTGCGTGATTTGGGTGACCGCTGTCGCACAATTGCAACACGGCCCTGCTTGACAGCCATGCGATAAAGGCCCCTAATTTCCGCGTGATAGGACGGAGAAGCCCCATGACCCTGCGTTTCCTGCCGTTTCTGCTCGTTTCCGCAGCGCCGCATGGCACGCTTGCTGCAGCGCAAGAAAATGGTGGCCGTGCCGATATTCTTCGTGACGTCGTGGCCTGTCGGAACATCTCGGCCGAAAGCGGGCGGCTGGCCTGTTACGACCGCGCGGTCGAGCGTCTCGACCGGGCCGAACGCGCGCATGATGTCGTGGTGCTCGATCGTGAACAGATCGAGGCGCGCCGGCGCGCGAATTTCGGCCTGGCAGACAAGCCGGACCTCGCCGCCCGTGCGGGGGAAGCGGATCTCGACCGCATCGAAACCGTCGTCCGCGGCATCGGGTCCGACGCGAACGGAAAGCTCACCTTTTCCACCGATGCCGGCGGCCGCTGGGTCCAGATCGACAACCGCCCCAGCTTCGCCGTCGAAAACGGAATGAAGGTCGTGATCAAGAAGGCGATGTTCGGCAGCTATTTCGCCGATTTCGACGGCGCGACACCCCTGCGCGTCAAGCGCCGGGACTAGGACTGATCACACCGGCGGCGCAATCGCGACGCCCCGGCTCGCCCCGCAGCAGCGGATACAGGCCCGGCGCGGCATTCGGTCCCGTCGGCGGATTGCACCGCTTTCGGCGGATCGCCGCGCGATCAGCCGCCCGGCATCGGCCCGGTCAACAGCATCGGATCGATGCGCGCGTCGCGCCATTTGACGCTCCAGTGCAGGTGCGGGCCGGTCGCGCGGCCGGTCGCGCCCGTATGCGCGATCACCTCGCCCCGGGTCACATGATCGCCGACATCGACGGCGATGTCGGACAAATGGAGGAACGCGCTGTTCAGGCCCATGCCGTGGTCCAGCATCAGCAGCTTGCCCTCCAGCGTGAAGGGATCGCGCGCCGCCAGGATCACCGTGCCGTCCGCCGGCGCACGCAGGGGCGTGCCCGCTCCGACCGCGACATCGACGCCGGAATGATAGGAGCCGCGTTCGCCGCCCTTGTAGATGCGCTGCGATCCGAACACGCTGGAAATCCGGCCGGTCACCGGCCAGACGAAATCCTCGCGCCAGCCTTTGGCCCCGGTCCGCATCGCACGCGCGGCGTGGATCCGTTCCAGTTCCGGCTTGCGCAGGCGCAGGAATTCCGCGCTCGGCCGGCTGTGCTTGGGCAGGCTGTTCAGCCGCTGCAGGTCCCATTCGCGCTTGCCGATGGTCAGGTCTTCGGTCACCGTGCGGCCACCCTTCAGCGTGGCGACGAGTTCGGCGGCGCTGTCGGCATTGCGGTCGAAACCGACGAAGAACGTGCCGTCCGGCGCGACCGGAATTTCCTTGCCGTCGAAGGTCAGCGACACGGTGTCGCTGGGCGCGGTGCCGATCGCGGATCCGCCCTGCACCATCGTGCCGTCCAGTGTGAAGCCCCGGCGCACGGGAACGGCGGGCGGCGCCGGCGCAGTGGGCGTCGGCACCGGCGCGGGGGTGGGCACCGGCGCGGGGGTGGGCACGGGTGCCGGGTTCGCTGCCGATGCGCTGCGCCCGGCCGTCACCGCGCCGCCGGGCGGAACGACGGCGCACCCGCCGAGCAGGACGATCAGGACAGCGGTGACAGCGCCGTTCGCGCCCGCCATTACGGCCGCATCGCCTTGGTCGCGATGGCGGCGGAGGCATAGGCTTCCTGCTTCTCCACGCTCCAGTAGCGCAGATCGTCGAGCGCGATGGCATCGCCCGACACCCCGCACAGGACATGATCGCCGGGCTTCAGGACGCGAAAACCGTTCGCCATGAAGTGCAGCTTGGCGGTTCGGGCGCTGTTGGACATCAACATTTCAGGAACTCCCGATCAAGGTAGGCTGGGGACTGTCAGAGCAGGTTGGGCTGCTCCGGCTTCGTCGCCGGTTTCGGCTTTTTCCTGTCATAGGAGGTCGGGCCGGAGCGCTCAACCCGGGCATCGACCGTCCCGTCCTTGAAGTGCAGGCGCAGCGCCGCCGCCTTGCGCGCGTCGTCGGCCGTGGTCGCGACCGTGCCGCTCTCGCGCGCCTCGACCCAGGCATAGCCGCGCTCCAGCGGCTTTTCCGGATGCGCCGCCTCGAGCAGGCGTCCCGCGCTCGCCAGCCGGTCCTTCGCCGCCGCCAGCCGCTGGGCCAGCATCGCCGGCCGCAGCGCGCCTGCCGCGCGGTCGAGCTGCCGGTGCCCCAGCGCCAGCCGCCGCTCCAGCGCCAGGCCCAATGCGCGCGCCGCCTCGTCCGCGCGCTGGCGCTGCGGCCCCAGCAGCGCGTCGCGCTTCGGCAGCACGCGGACCAGCGCGTCCAGCCGCTCGCGCCCGCGTTCGTGATAGCGCCGCGCGCACCGCTCGCTCCTCAGCGTCATCGTCGCGAGCATGTTGCGCAGCTCCGCCAGCACCGGCACCGCCAGTTCGGCGGCAGCCGTCGGCGTCGGCGCGCGCAGGTCGGCCGCGTGATCGGACAGGCTGGTGTCGGTTTCGTGCCCCACGGCAGAAATGAGCGGGATCGAACAGTCGGCGATGGCGCGCACCACCACCTCCTCGTTGAAGCTCCACAGATCCTCGATCGAGCCGCCCCCGCGCGCGACGATCAGCAGGTCGGGCCGCGGCACCGCCCCGTCCGCGGGCAGCGCGTCGAACCCGCGGATCGCGCGCGCCACCTCCTGCGCCGATCCCTCGCCCTGCACCTTGACCGGCCAGACCACGACATGCGTGGGGCAACGATCCTCCAGCCGGTGCAGGATGTCGCGGATCACCGCCCCGGTGGGAGACGTCACCACGCCGATCGTGCGCGGCAGGAACGGCAGCGGCTTCTTGGCGGCGGTGTCGAACAGCCCCTCGGCGCCCAGCGTGGCCTTCAGCTTTTCGAACAGCGCCATCAGCGCGCCTTCGCCGGCCAGTTCCATGCGCTCTATGACGATCTGGTATTTCGACCGGCCCGGATAGGTGGTCAGCTTGCCCGTCGCGATCACCTCCAGCCCGTCCTGCGGCGCGAAAGGCACGGCCGACGCCACCCCGCGCCACATCACGCCGTCGATCACCGCCTTTTCGTCCTTCAGGCACAGATAGACATGACCCGACGCCGCCCGCTTGAAGCCGGAAATTTCGCCGCGCAGCTTCACATGGCCGAACTCGCCCTCCACCATCCGCTTGAGGCGGCCGGATAATTCGCTGACGGTGAACGCTGCGGCGTTGTCGCCGGGCATCGTCTCGGCTACCAGTCGGCGCGAAACACTATCGTCTGAAGGGGGGCCGGGCATGAATGTCCTGTTGATCGGTTCGGGCGGGCGTGAACATGCGCTTGCCTGGAAGCTGGCGCAATCACCCCGGCTCGACAAACTCTATGCCGCGCCGGGCAATCCCGGCATCGCACGCCACGCCGAACGTGTCGACATCGCCGCCAACGATCATCGCGGCCTGATCGATTTCTGCCTGCGCAATTCGATCGAATTCGTGGTCATCGGCCCCGAAGCGCCCTTGGTCGGCGGCCTGGCGGACAATCTGCGCACCATGGGCATCGGCGTGTTCGGCCCCGGCAAGGATGCGGCGCAACTGGAAGGATCGAAGGGTTTTACCAAGGATCTGTGCCGCCGCGCCGACATCCCGACGGCCGGCTATGCCCGCGTCGGCTCGCTCGACGGCGCACGCGCCGCGCTCGACGATTTCGGCCTGCCGGTGGTGATCAAGGCCGACGGGCTGGCCGCCGGCAAGGGTGTCACCATCGCCTATTCGCGCGAGGAGGCGGAGGCGGCGCTGGAGCCGATGTTCGGCCGTTCCGGCGGCGATGCGGTGATCGAGGAATTCCTGACAGGCGAGGAAGCGAGCCTGTTCGTCGTCACCGATGGGCACACCATCCTTCCCTTCGGCTCGGCGCAGGATCACAAGCGCGTTGGCGAGGGCGATACCGGCCCCAATACCGGTGGCATGGGCGCCTACAGCCCCGCCCCCGTCCTGACGCCCGAGCTGGAGCGCACCGCGATCGAGACGATCATCCGCCCCACGATCGACGCGCTGGCGGCGATGGACATGCCCTATTCGGGCGTCCTCTATGCCGGCCTGATGCTGACGGAGGCGGGACCGAAGCTGATCGAATACAATGTCCGGTTCGGCGATCCCGAGGCCGAGGTGCTGATGCCCCGGCTGGAGGACGATCTGCTCGATCTGATGATCGCGTGCGCTGCGGGCAAGCTCGCCGGCCGCCCGGAACCCGTCTTTTCGGACCGCACCGCATTGACCGTGATACTTGCCGCGAAGGGATATCCCGGCACGCCGGAAAAGGGCGGCGTCATCGCCGGCATCGACGCCGCGGAAGCGACCGGCGCGATCGTGTTTCAGGCCGGCACCAGCGCCGCCGACGGCGCGCTCACCGCCAGCGGCGGCCGCGTGCTCGCCGTCACCGCCATGGGCGACAATGTCACGCTGGCGCAGGGTGCGGCCTATGCCGCGATCGATGAAATCACCTTCGACGGCTTCCACCGCCGCGATATCGGCTGGCGCGAGGTGGCGCGCGAGGCAAAGTGAACGCCCGCTTGCATGTTCGGGGCGTCCGGCGGCGAATGACCATCTGAGGGCTGGACGCGGCGGTCATGGGCGCTAGGCTTGCGGGATTGTTCGCGTAGCGCCGGAGGCGGCATATGGACCGCAGTCTGCAATCGACATCACCAATGGGGGCAGCCGAACGAATGCTACCGATAACCATCACCCATCTCATCCTGATCCTCATCGTCGCGATCCTGGCGATCATCGGTCTCTGGTGGGGCGCGCGCCGGCGTCGCGAGCGACTGGCCGCCGACCGCAAGATGCAGGAGGAAGAGCGGCTGCAGTCCGTCCGCCCCGACGCGCCGGTGCCCCCGCCGTCGGTCGCGGAGGAAAAGGCTGCACACGAAGATGCCCCCGCCCCGGAAACGCGGACGCCGGCACCGCCGGTTTCTCCACCGCCCCCGCCGGCCACCGATACGGGCGCGGAAACGCCGGCCACCCGTCCGGAACCCGTTGCGGAACCGACGCCGACGCGGGCGGTGCCCGCCCCTTCCCCGGCGCCTGCGCCTGCGCCCGCACCAGCTCCGGCCGCGCCCGCGGCATCATCGGAAGGCGACAATCTGCTGCTGATGAAGGGCGTGGGACCGAAGCTGGCGGCGCGCCTCAACGAGCTGGGCATTACCCGCTTCGAACAGATCGCCGCTCTCTCAGAGGGCGATGCGCAGGCGCTCGACGCGCAGCTCGGCACCTTCAAGGGCCGCATGGCCCGCGACCGCTGGATCGAGCAGGCGGCGTTCCTCGCCAAGGGCGACCGCGCCGGATACGAAGCGAGGTTCGGCAAGCTGAGTTGAGGCCGGCCCCGGCTCGTCTCAGCCTCGCCGGAACGCGGCGAGAAAGAACGCCGCCGAGATCAGCCACAGCGCCGCGAAGAATCCGCTGGACGACAGCGCCCTGAACGAAGCGCCCGGCACCGCCACGACGGACGGTGCGGTTGCGATGGCGATGCCCAGCAGGATCTGCATGATCGCGACGCCCAGCATGGTCCGGGCCATGCCCGCGGGTCGGAACCAGGCGGCGAAGCTACCCAGCGCCGCCGCCATGATCAGCAGGAAGAAGCCGATACCGTTACCGTCGTCGCGAACGATCGTGGTCCAAACCGTCAGGAAGGCGGTCACGATCGCGACGGCGGCGCCCGCGCGATAGGCGCGGCTGTCGTTCGCCCGTTCGACCAGTTCGTAAAGCAGCCCCATCCCGCCGATCACGATCCCTGCGGCGACGAAGCTGCCGGCGGTCCAATGCCAGCCGTCGCTGATTTGCATCATCACCAGCGGTATCAGCAGCAACACCAGTGCCGCGCCCCATCGCACGATCCGCCAATGGTTTCCCGTCATCGCACCGGTCCGGTCGCTCGATCCAGTCATGTCGCTCCTCCCTGAAAGACCGCCGTCCGGTCTGGTATAAACGGGGATGAAAGGCATGAGCGCGATGCGAGGAATACCTGAGCAATGGCACCGATGCGGGCCGTGAGAGGGACTATGCCTCGTCGGCCGCTTCGCTCACCAGGATCTTGTCGATCTTGCGCCCGTCCATGTCGACGATTTCGAACCGCCAGCCCTGCTCCGTGAAGGTCTCCCCTTCGTCCGGCAGGTGCTTGAGCACTGCCAGCGCCAGACCGGCGACAGTGGCGTAATCGCGGTCCTCGCCCAGTTCGATGCCGAGCTTGTCGGCCAGCGCGTCGGCGGCCATCTGGCCGGACACGAGATAGGACCCGTCGTCGCGCTCGATCAGGTTCGGGGTCTCGCCCGGATCGGCGTCGGACCGAAAATCGCCGGCGATCGCGATCAGCAGGTTGGCCGGCGTGACGATCCCTTCGAAATGGCCGTATTCGTCGTGGACGAATCCCATCGGCACCTCCGCCTCGCGCAGGGCCGTGAGCGCATCCATGGCGTCGACTTGATCGGGCAGGATCGGCGCTTCGCGCATCAGCTTGCGCAGGTCGAGCGGCTGCTGGCGGAACAGCGCCGCCACGATGTCGCGCGCCTGGACCACGCCGATCACCGCGTCGACCGACCCTTCCGCCACCGGCAGGCGGGTGTGCGAGGTGTCGAGCAGCACCTGGCGGATATCCGCCTCTTCCAGGTCGACATCGATCCAGTCGACATCGGTGCGCGGCGTCATCACCTCGCGCACCGGCCGGTCGGCCAGCCGCACCACGCCCGAGATGATCGAGCGTTCATGCTCCTCGATAACGCCGGACCGGGTCGCCTCGGCCACGATCAGTTGCAGTTCCTCGGCCGTCACCCGGTCTTCGGAACCCCGGCGCATACCGAAGATGCGGAACAGCAGCGTGCTCGTCGAATCGAGCAGCCAGACGATCGGCGCGGTCAGCCGCGCCAGCCACAGCATCGGCACCGCGACCAGCGCCGCGATCGGCTCCGGCGAACGCAGCGCCACCTGTTTCGGCACCAGCTCGCCGATGATCAGCGAGACATAGGTGGTAAGGCCGATCACGATGACGAAGCCCAGCGTCTCGGCCGTATCCGCCGCCAGCCCCAGCCCTTCCAGCCGCTCGGCCGTCGGCATGCCCAGGCTCGCACCCGAATAGGCGCCCGCCAGAATTCCGATCAGGGTGATGCCGATCTGCACCGTCGACAGGAACTTGCCGGGATCGGCAGCGAGCTTCATCGCCGTTTCCGCTCCCCGCCTGCCGGTACGCGCCAGCGCCTCCATCCGCGCCCGGCGCGCGGAAACGATGGCGAGTTCCGACATGGCGAACACACCGTTCAGCGCGATCAGCGCGAGGATGATCACCACGTCGAACCAGGGATAGGGAGAGGTCGCGTCCATCGGCGTGTAATCCCCATAGCCGCATTCCTGTCGGTTCGACAACCGCCGCAACAGCATCTGTTCAGTGCGCAGGCGGAACAATCACGGTCATCCTCTCGTTTCCGTGGGGATTTCTGCACCTTGGTTGAGGGAGACTGTGCAAATGCGTATCGCTTCGAAACTGCTCGCCGCCGGCGCCCTGTCGTCGCTGGTTCTGACGGGCGCCTGCGTCACCGATCCCGTCACGGGCCAACGGCACATTTCAAAGGCGGCGATCGGCGGCATCGGCGGCGCCGTCGGCGGCTATCTGCTCGGCGATCTCGTCGGCGGCCACAGCGACCGCACGGAAAAGATCCTCGGCGCCGGCATCGGCGGCCTGGCCGGCGCGGGGATCGGCGCGTACATGGACAAGCAGGAACGCGAACTGCGCGAGCGTACCGCCGGAACGGACGTACAGGTGGTGCGCCAGGGCGACGACCTTCTGCTGCGCATGCCGTCGGGCATCACCTTCGCCACCGACAGTTCCACCGTCCAGCCGCAGTTCAAGCCGACGCTGGATCAGGTCGCGCAGGTGCTGGACCAGTATGAAAAGACCTATGTCGACGTATACGGCCATACCGATTCGACCGGCAGCGAAGCCTATAACCAGGCGCTGTCCGAACGCCGGGCGCAGTCGGTGGCCGACTATCTCTCGGCCGAGGGCGTCAGCCGCGCGCGGATCGGAACCCGCGGCTACGGCGAGACCCAGCCCATCGCCTCCAACGACACCGAGGAGGGACGCGCCTCCAACCGCCGTGTCGAAATCAAGCTGGTGCCGATCACCGAAGAGGATCTCGGCCAGCCCTGACACGGCTTGTCCGCTGGTCGCCCGCGCGCCTGTGTTCCTACCGGCGCGCGGGCAGCACGGGCACGCTATACCCCCGGCTTGCGGCCGTAGCGGCCCCAGGTGAAGCGCGACGACAGGGCGAAGTTCCACACCGCCGCGACGAGAATGCCGGCAAGCGCGGAAACCGCCCACGACCCCTGCTCGACATCGTGCAGGAAGGCGGCGATGCCGACATTGGCAACCGCGCCGACCGAACAGACGACGCAGAAGGACACCCAGCCGTCGATCAGCTCGCGCGCGCCGCGCAGCCGCCGGTCGCGATAGGTCAGGCTGTTGTTGAGGAAGAAGTTGAACGTCATGGCCACGACCGTCGCGATGATGGTCGCGGGGACGAAGGGCATCGGCGTGGCCGTATAGAGCAATCCCACCACGGCCATGTGCACGGCCGCGCCCAGCCCGCCGACGGCGGCGAACATGGCGAAGCGCACCGGCACGATCCGCCCGAACAACCCGTCATACAGCGCGATCAGGAATTCCAGCGCCACGACATGATCGAGCTTGCTTTCGCCGCGCACCCGCGTCTCGAAGATATAGGGCAGCTCGCGAAAGCGCAGGCGCCGCGGGCTTGCCGTCATGATGTCGAGCAGGATCTTGAACCCGATTCCCGACAGCTTCGGCACCAGGTCGCGCACGATCTGCGTGCGGATCATGAAGAAGCCGCTCATCGGATCGCTCAATTCCGCCTTCAGCACCGATCGCGACAGCTTCGTCGCCAATGCCGATTTGGCCACCCGGTCGCGGTCCCAGGCCCCCGTGCTGCCGCCCTCGGCGAAGCGCGAGCCGATCACGAGGTCGAGGCCGGGATCGGCCTCCAGCGCATCGGCCATGTCGCCGAGCAGCGTCTCGTCATGCTGCAGATCGCCGTCCATCACCGCCACCAGTGGCGCGGCCGTGGCGCACATCCCTTCCAGGCAAGCGGTCGCCAGCCCGCGCCGCCCGATCCGCTGGATCACCCGCACGCGCGGATCGTCGCGGGCCAGGTCGCGAATGGCGTCGGCGGTTCCGTCCGGGCTGTCGTCGTCGACGAAGATCACCTCCCAGCTACGCCCGTGCAGCGTCGCCTCCAGGTGATCGACGAGGATGGGAATATTTTCGCGCTCGTTGAACACCGGCACCACGACCGCGAATTCGAGCGGGCCGGTCATCCCAGCGCGTTCACGACTCTATCGCCCATCGCTTCGGTCGACAATTCCCCGCCCAGATCGGGCGTCCGCGCACCGTCCGCGAGCACGCGCGCCACCGCCTGCTCGACACGGCCGGCATCTTCTCCGCGCGCCAGCGAATGACGCAACAGCATCGCCGCCGACAGGATCGCGGCGCACGGATTGGCCTTGCCCCGCCCGGCGATGTCGGGCGCCGATCCGTGGATCGGTTCGTACATGCCCTTGCCGTCGCCGTTCAGCGCCGCGGACGGCAGCATCCCGATCGAACCGGCGCACATGCTCGCCTGGTCGGACAGGATGTCGCCGAACAGGTTGCCGGTCACGATCACGTCGAACTGCCCGGGATCGCGCACGAGCTGCATCGCGGCGTTGTCGACATAAAGGTGCGACAGCGCCACGTCGGGATAGTCGCCCGCCACCTCGTTCACCACGTCGCGCCAGAGCTGCGAGGTTTCCAGCACATTGGCCTTGTCGACCGAACAGAGCTTGCCCCCGCGCGTGCGCGCCGTTTCGAACCCGATCCGGGCGATGCGGCGAACCTCGTCCTCACCATAGGACATGACGTCATAGCCCTGGCGGCGGCCGTCTTCGGTCCGGCGCTGGCCCTTCTCGCCGAAATAGACGTCGCCGGTCAGTTCGCGCACGATGATCAGGTCGATCGCCTCGGCCACCTCGCGCTTGAGGGTCGAGGCGTCCTCCAGCCCCGGAAACAGCTTCGCCGGACGCAGATTGGCGAACAGTCCCAGTTCCTTGCGCAGTCCCAGGATCGCCGCCTCCGGGCGGAATGCCCGTGCCAGCGCGTCGAACTTCGGATCGCCCACCGCGCCGAACAGCACCGCATCGGCACGCTTGGCCAGGTCCAGCGTCTGCGGCGGCAGCGGCAATCCGGTTTCCAGATAGGCCGCGCCGCCCACCGGCGCCTCCTCGAACTGCAGTCCGGCATCCACCGCCTCCAGCACGCGCCGCGCCTGGGCGGTTACTTCCGGACCGATCCCGTCACCGGAAAGAACAGCGATCAACGTCATCGAAGGCCATACCCCTTGCTCGTTTCGCGTGCAGCCATGCCGCGCCGCCGGCGCTCACGCAACCGCCCTTTTCAGCCGCGTCACCAGCCGTTCGCGCGCCGCCAGTATCTCCGCCCGCCGGTCGATCAGCAGGTCGCGCGCCAGGAAGTGCCCGGTCAGCCGCAACCCGTCCAGGATCGCGGTCCAGTCCGCCTCACCGCCCTCGCGCAGGAACGCAGGACAGGGCAGCAGCCGCGCCTCATACCCCCGCGCCGCCGCCGCGCTGACGGCGGCGCCGCTTTTCGGGCTGACATAGAAGAGATCGTCCGCCGATCCGGTGACGGTGCAGCGGTCGAGCGAAAGGCCGAAACCAAGCTCCGCCAGCACCAGCAATTCATACCGCACCAGCGCCACCGCCCATCCGCGCGCGGCGGGTGCCGCCTCGACCGCGTCGAGCATCGCCGAAAGCGCCGAATAAAGCCGCGGATAGGGATGACGCTCCGGCAGCACTGCCGCGGTCAACACCGTCACCCAGTCGATCGCCGCCGCCGCCAGCGGCTCGCCATAGAGCGGCGCCCGGCTTTCGATCAGCTCGACCGTCAGGCCGGCAAGCTGTTCCTCGCTGCGCGCCCGCCACTCGCCCAGGACCGCGTTGCCGGGCTGGAGGACGGGCCGCAACCGGCGCGAATGGCCGCCGCGGATATAGCCGGCGAGCATCCCGGCATCCTCCGTCAGGGCCCGCACGACCGCATTGTGCTCGCCATGGGAGCGGACCGACAGGATGAGAGCGGGTGCGCGAAGCTGCATGGGGTGCCCGGATCGGGAGGCCATCCGAATATCACCCTCGTTTAGCCGCGCGGATCGCGCCCGTCACCCTCTGCGCAGCTTCGCGGCGAACCGCCGCATTCCGGACGCATGCACCGTCCGCTTGCCTCCCGCCACGGCCCCGTCGAACACCCGCAGCGCCGCCACCGCAGCCCGGTTGCCAAGCGTCGGGCGCAGCAGCAGCAGGTCGACGCACGCAATGCCCCCGCTCGCCATCTGGCGCTTGTGCTGCCCCTCGCCTTCGGTGAAGTCGAAGGCGGAAAAGCGCCCCTCGGCGAAAAGGTCGCGCAAAGCCTCGACCTGCAGCACCGCGCCCGGCGACAAGGCGTTGAAGGCGGGGTCGTGACCGACATATTCGTAGATCACCGTCCGTCCCTCGACCGGGCAATAGAGATAGGCCGCCGGCGTGTCGCCGACATAGAGCAGCCAGGCCCGCACCCGCCCCGCCGCCGCCATGCGCGCCATGCCATCCCGAAACGCCGTGTCCCCGGGCAGCCCGGCGTCGAGCAGCCGCTCCTGATAGGTGCGACGCGAAATCTCCCGGGCGGCGGTATGGAAGCGCTCGAGTTCCGCCGGCGTGCGGAAGCGGCGGATGTCGAGCGTACCGCCCGATGCCGTGGCCAGCTTCTTCGCCTTGCGCCGCGCCTGCGAGCGCGCATTGCCGGAAAGTCCCGCAAACCAGGCGTCGAAGCCCGCTTCGAGGTCGATGAAGTGCCGCATATATCGCTGCCGCACATGGACGATGCGCCCTTGCGCCAGCGACCGGAGCGCCGACACCCGATCCTCCGGCAGCGACGTGATGAAATGGCCGTCCGCCTCCGTCGGCAGCGCCGGCAGGGCGGGCAGGTGCTTCGCGCGCGCCATCTCCAGCGAAAAGGGCACGCGAACAAGCCGCCGCGGCAGCGTCAACAGGGTACGCGCGCCGATCTGGAAGCGCAGCGGCAATGCCGTCGCCGTCGTCACGACGCCCGCTCGGCCACCAAGTTGGACCAGAGCTGTTCGGCGCGGCGCAGACTGGTCCGCACCAGATTCGGGCCGAGCGGGCGATCGTCGCCGTCAAGCGGCAGGGACGGCCGATCAGCGAAAAAGGTCGTCGGCGCGACCATATGCCGCTCCGCCAGCATCGCGCACAATGCCTCGAATCGGCGGACATGCACCTTGTTCGGCGCCGTGCCCGCGCGGTTGGCGAGTTCGAAGCCATGTCCCACGATCGTCACCGCCGCATGTTCCTCGCGCACCGCATGGTCGAGCGCCGAACGCATCTCGACGGCGGACAGCGCACAGATCTGGAAGTGGCGGAGATTGCCGCGGCGGTCCTCGATCAACGTCACCGGCACCTCGGTGACGCCGCGGTGCCGCACCGGCGCAATCTGCCTTTCAGGAAGCGCGACCGCGCTCGGCCAGGGATGTTCGGAGCCGTTATGCGAGCTGTCGTAGCGAAAGCCGAGTTCGCCCAGCGCCCGCAACGTGTCGTCGGAGGCCGAATAGCTGCCGGAGCGAAAGGCGATGGGCGGCGGCGCGCCGGCCTGTTTCAGCAGTTCCGCGGCATGGGCGATCAGGTCCCGCTGCTCGGAAAGATCATGGTCGATCAGCTCGAACCGTCCGTGCGACGCCCCGCGATCCCCCGCCCGCGCACCCGCCCAATTGGGGTGGAGATGAAGCTGCACTTCCTGTCCGGCGTCGAGGATCGCGGCGACGATGCGGCGAAAGGGATCGAGGCCATAGACCAGCGCCGGCATGGGATCGACGAAGAAGCAGGCCTTCAGCCCGTGTTCGGCGAGCCGCGCCAACTGCCACGACACCCCCACGCCGCCCGGCTCGAACGATCGCCGGCAGATGGCGTCGAGCGGCAGCCCGGCGGCATGCTGGCGCCAGGAAAATTCGGTATCGACCGTCAGAAAGACGCGCGTCGCCATGCTGCCCGGCCTAGCGGCCGGAGGTGAAGATTATGCAAATGGCGAAGGTCGACCTTGAATCAGGGCTTCACGCCGTATTTGGCGTAGCGTTCGTCGATTCGCGGCGACATCAGCCGCGCCGCCGCCAGATCGGCCTCGCCCGCTTTCCTGTCGCCCTGCCGCAATTTGATGATCCCGCGCATGTACATGCTCGCGGGAAAGTCGGGCACCAGGTCGAGCGCGGCGTTGAGATCGGCCAGCGCGTCGTCGTAGCGATTCATCTTGAAATAGACCATCGCCCGGCTGTCGAGCTGTCCCGCGGGGGATTCGGCCAGCTCGATCGACTTGGTGCAATCCTTCAGCGCCGACGGCAGGTCGGTCGATGTCCTGCCCTTCACCCAGCATCGCTCGTTCAGGAGCTGCGTATTGCCGGGTTTCCTGGCGATCCGTTCGTCGATCGCGGCGATCGCGTCCTCCGGCCGGCCTGCCGTCGCCAGGATGTCGGCCTTCTGGGTGACGAGATTGTCCTTGTCGTCACCGCCCGACGCGATCCGTTCGTCGAGCAGCGCCACCGCCTTGTCGGTTTCCCCCATTTCGGAATAGACCGAGGCGAGCTGCATCGCGGCATTCGCATCGCCGGGCTTCAGCGCCTGCGCCGCCTCGATGTCCTTCAACGCCGCCTCGTGCTCGCCAAGGATCGAGTGCAGCCCGGCGCGCGCCAGATAATTGTCGGCGGTCGCGTTGCGCTCGATGACCGCGTCATAGTCGGCCAGCGCCCCCTTCCAGTCGTAGATGCCCCAGCGGAACCGCGCGCGGTTCAGGTAGGGCGGCGCCTCGTCCGGGTCGTTCGCAATCGCCTTGGCATAGGCGGCCTTCAGCGCGTCGAGACCGCCATCGGCCCGGTCCTTCTCGACCACCTGCCAATGCGCCGGATAGTCGGCGGGCGCGGTCCCGCGCAGCAGGTTCGCCTTCGCCTTGGCAAACGCCGCGCGCACGCTCGCAATGTCCGCCGGGGCGATTTCGCCGCCGCTCGAAAGGCTCTTCTCCTCGACCGTCATCACGCCGTTTTCGATGCTGGTGGTGCGGAGGAACTGCGTGTTGGCAATGTGTTCCGGCAGCGTCCGGTCGCCTTCGAAGGCGAATCCCTTGCCCTTGTCGGGCAATTTAACCGTCGTCCGCACGACCATGCTCGCCGGGCTGCCCAGATTGACCGGAAGGTCGCGCCAGTCCTGCCTGGCGCGGTCGACATCGAACGAGAATCCCGACACCGCATGGTCGAGATCCATCTGGTAGCGATTGTCCTTCTTGTCCCAGGGACTGCCGACGATTCCCGCAGCATGCACCGTCGCGATCGCGGCATCGGCGTCGTAATCGATCGAATGATCGGTCATCACCGCGTCGCCGACATAGTCGGAGATGATCGACTGGACCATCTGCTCGTTCTTGTCGTCGTCATTCTGCGTTTCGGCGGCATGGACCATATCGGCGATCGGACCGCGCAGCTTCACCGCGATCGCATAGACCGCCGGCAGGCCGAGCCCGGCCGACTGGTCGTAATCGATCGCCGCCTCGACCGCCGGACGCGCATCGGGGTGCAGTTCGATCGCGAGCAATCCCGATCCTTCGGTGCGCAGCGGCAGGACATGGTCGAAATCGGGCGTATCGGTCAGATCGGCGATCCGGTCGCCGGTGCGCGTCCCGTCGAGCCACAGCGTTTCTCCGCCGACCTGCGCGCGCACCAGCACATGGTCGAACGCCGCCGCGCTCGGCAGCCGCCTGCTGACGAGATCGCCGAGCTTGCTGCTGGCGAGCACCGGTTCGGCCTCGATCCCCATCTTGTGCAGCATCGCCAGCAGCAGCAACGACTTTGCCTTGCAGTCGCCATAGCGGAGCTGCCACGTCTTCGCGGGCGATTGCGGCGTGTAGTTGCCGCCGTCCATGCCCTTGAACAGATAGCGCACCTTGTCCTGCACCAGCCGCAACGCGGCCGCGGCGCGGACCTTGGGATCGCTGCTCGCCTTCTCGATCTTCGCCACCTCGCCCGCCAGGTCGCCGCCGTCGGCGATGGTGCCGTCGGTCATAAAGCGGCGCCATCACCCCGGACACCTGCGCCCAATCATCGAAGGTGCTGGCTTCCAGCAAGGGCACGCGATGGAAGCGCATCGGCGCGTCGTCCGGCATCTCCTTTTCCTTGGCCAGCGGCACCGGCATGTCGAGCACGTCATAGCCGTCCTTTTCCACCGGCTTGGCCTCTATCCCGTCAGCGAGCGACTTCCAGTGCAGGTCGAGCGTCTTCGGCCAGGACAGCCGCGTCCGCGCAAAGCGGATCGGCATCGGTTTTGCCATCATCGGCATCAACGCCTGCGCATTGCCGCCCAGCGCGTCGTCCTCGCGCGTGGTCGAAACGACCATGTGCAGCACGTCGCCGACGCGCAGCCCCTCGACCGTCATCGTCGCGGTCAGGACACCGTCCAGCATCAGCTTCTCCATCTGCTCCTCGCGGTGCAGGACGGAGAATTTCCCGCCCTTGGCGAGCAGGTCGATATGCTGGTCGCCGCGGATGATCTCGGCCTTGTGAACGATCAGGTCGCCCTGGTCGGGCTGCCACGGCAATTGCACGGTGCCCGCCTGGTTGAGCATCTGCATCGAATTGATGCGGATCGCGCTGTCGCGATATTCCCAGACCCTGCCGTCCTCGATCCGGTCCTGCTGATCGAAGGTCTGGAAGATCGGCGAATTGTCGTCGAGCGATGCCCCGTCGACCGGCGGCGCCGGCACGACCCAGTCGGGCGCGGGCGCATATTTGGGCGCATCGTCGGCCAGCGCCGCATGCGAAGTCGATACCAGCAGCAGCGCCGCCGCAACCCTGAGCTTCACGAACAATTCCCCCCGATGCGTTCGTCAGACAGCGTAGCGAAACCCTGCCGGGGGACAAGCGATTCGTGCGGCCAAGATGCTCAGCGCGCGTGATAAAAATCGTAAACCTGCTGCGCGACCGCGGTGCTGACGCCCGGCGCGCGCCGCAGATCCTCCAGGCTCGCGCCCCGCACCGCCCGCGCGGTGCCGAAATGCATCAGCAGCGCCTTCTTGCGCGCCGGGCCGATCCCCGGCACCTCGTCCAGGGGGCTTGCGCCCATCGCCTTTGCCCGCTTCTGCCGGTGCGCGCCGATGGCGAAGCGGTGGACCTCGTCGCGCAGCCGCTGGAGGTAGAACAGAACCGGCGAATTGGTCGGCAGCGTCAGCTCGCGCCCGTCCATCAGGTGAAACACCTCGCGCCCCTCGCGGCCGTGATGCGGCCCCTTGGCGACGCCGACCAGGCAGACATCCTCGATCCCCAGATCCTCCAGCACCTCGCGCGCGGCGTTGAGTTGTCCGCGCCCGCCGTCGATCAGCACCAGATCGGGCCAGTCGCCGGCATCGCGGTCGGGATCTTCCTTCAGCGCGCGGGCGAAGCGGCGCGCGAACACCTCGCGCATCATCGCGAAATCGTCGTCGGTCGCCGCCTGCCTGATGTTGAACTTCCGGTACTGGTTCTTGCGGAACCCTTCCGGCCCCGCGACGACCATCGCGCCCAGCGCATTGGTGCCCTGGATATGACTGTTGTCGTAGATTTCGATCCGGTCGGGCGGCTCGGCAAGCTCGAACAATTCGGCGACTTCGCGCAGCAGTTTCGCCTGTGTCGTCGATTCGGCCAGCCGCCGGTCGAGCGCCTCCTCGGCGTTGCGCTTCGCCTGGTCGAGCAGCCGCTTGCGCGCGCCGCGCTGCGGCACCGACAGCGCGACCTTGTACCCCGCGCGCTCGCCCAGCGCCTCGCCGAGCAGTTCGCGCTCCGCAAGCGTGCGGTCGAGCAGGATCGTTCTCGGCGGCGGCACCTGTTCGTAGAACTGGGTGAGGAAGCTCGCCATCACCTCGTCTTCCGGCACGTCGTTGGTATGCGCGGGAAAGAAGCTGCGATGCCCCCAATTCTGGCCGCCGCGGATGAAAAAGGCCTGGATGCCGATCGTGCCTTGCCTGGCGCCGAGCGCAAAGATGTCGGCATCGCCCACGCCCTCGGCATTGATCGCCTGGCTGCCCTGGATGAAGGTCAGCGCGCGCAGCCGGTCGCGCAGGATCGCCGCCAGCTCGAAATCGAGCGCTTCGCTCGCCGCCTCCATCTGCGCGCCGAGCTTCGCCTGCACCTCGGTCGATTTGCCGGCGAGGAAATCCTTCGCGTCGCGCACCAGCTCGGTATACTCCTCCTCGCCGATCCGCCCGACGCACGGCGCCGAACAGCGCTTGATCTGATAGAGCAGGCAGGGCCGGTCGCGATTGCTGAAGAAGCTGTCGGTGCAGCTCCTGAGCAGAAACAGCTTTTGCAGCGCGTTGAGCGTGCGGTTGACCGATCCCGCGCTGGCGAACGGTCCGTAATAATTGCCCTTCGCGCGCCGCGCGCCGCGATGCTTCTGGATGCGCGGGAAATCGTGATCGGCGCGCAGCAGGATGAACGGGAACGACTTATCGTCGCGCAGCAGGACGTTATAGGCGGGGCGGTAGCGCTTGATGAGCTGCGCTTCGAGCAGCAGTGCCTCGGCCTCATTGTTGGTCGTGACGATCGTCATGCTGCGCGTCTGCGCGACCATGCGCTGCAACCGCCTGGGCAGGCGACTGACCTGGGTGTAATTGTTCACCCGGTTCTTCAGTGCGCGCGCCTTGCCGACATAGAGCACGTCGCCGCGCGCATCGTGCATCCGGTACACGCCCGGCCGCGCCGGCAGCGTCTTCAATACGTTGCGGATCGCCGCAACCCCCGCCTCCAGGTCCGGCTTGCCGACGCCGCGCACGGTATAGGTCTGCTTTTCCTCGTTGAAACGCGACGAGGCATTGGGAAGGTCGGGGCGGTCGGCTTTGCTGCGCGGCATGGACGCTAATGTAGGAAGGAAACCGGCGTCGTCACGCCGTTTCCCTTATTCGTCTGCAAAGTCCGGGTTCAGCGGCTTTCGCCGTCGCGCGCACCCGTTCCGATCGCGTGCAGATCCTTGCCGACCTTCGTCAGCAGTTCGTCTGTCAACTGCCCGCCGGTCTTCGGCTGCAACTCGTGCAGGCTCATATCCTTGAAATCGTCGAAATTCTCGTCGGAACTCAGACCCGGCATATCCTTGTCCAGCACGGCCTTGGCGCGCGGGTCGGCGACGAGCACCCGGATCGGCGTATCGAGGTCGAACCCGGCTTCCGAAGCCTTGGCCTCGGCCTTGACTTCGGCCTGCATCGCGCTCTGATCGTCGGGGATCGCTTGCGCGGCAAGGGCGGGGCCGCCCGAAACGGAAAGAAGGGCGGCGGCTGCAGCGGCAAATCGCATCATGTCACTCATTCGGTCGGGACCGCTCGCCGGGTGGCTCACCCTTGTGCGGTCAATTTCATTCCAACGATGCCCACTACCGTAACAGCCATGAACATGGCCTGCACGGGGGAAATCTTGTCCCCGAAAAGGACGACGCCGCCGATGATGACGCCGATCGCGCCCAGCCCCGTCCAGATCGCATAGGCCGTGCCGGCGGGAATGCCGCGCATCGCGAGGGCGAGCAGCCCCATGTTCACGAAGGACAGAATGATCGGCACGGACGAGGCCTGCCACGTCGCCTGCATCGCCGCCCATTTCAGGCTGAGCGCCCAGCAGATTTCGGTGAACACCGCGATGAAGAGGATGGCCCATGCCATGGATTTCGTCTCCTGACACGGGCTCGAAAACCGTCACAGCGCCGGAAACCCGTAAAGAGACGCTGCAAAAAATTCCTCCCCTGCAAGGGGGAGGTGGCGGCCCGAAGGGTCGACGGAGGGGTGTGGCCATCGGCGGGAACGCCTCTCACCATGCTTCGCATGGTCCCCCTCCCCTTACCGGGGAGGATTCGCGATCAATTGAGGCGGTTCAGGCCCGCGATTGTCCGGTCGACCAGCGCCCGGTCGGCGTCGGTGCCGTGCTTTTCGGCAATGATCCGGCCGGCAGCGGCGGTCGCCGCCTCCACCGCCTTGGCGCGGACGTCGGCGATCGCCTGCCGCTCGGACGCGGCGATCTTGTCCTCGGCCATCTTGGCGCGGCGCTCGGTCAGTTCGGCCGCATCCGTTTCCGCCTTGGCGAGCATGGCCTTGGCCTCTTCCTGGGCGTGCGCGACGATCGCCTCGGCATCGCCCGCGCTCGCGGCGTGACGCGCCTTGGCATCGGCCAGCAGCGCCTCGGCTTCGGCCCGGATCGCCTTGGCCTCGTCCAGCTCCCGCCTGGTTTGGGCGATCTTGTCGTCCAGCGCCCTGGTCAGCTTCTGCGGGAACTTGAACACCGTCGCGGCAAGGATCAGGAAGATCGTGATGCCGACATAGACCCAGCCCTCGGCGCTGAGGCCGAGCATGGTGGGGCCGTGCTCGCCATGCGCCACGGCGCCGTCGGCTTCGGTGGTCGCGACTATGTGTCCGGTTTCGGCCGTCATTGCTTCCTCAAGCCAGCGCCGCGCGCGCCGCCGAATGGGCCTCGGCCTCGGCGGGGCGGGTGCCGGTCAGTTTTTCGACGATGGATGCCGCCGCGTCGGCCGCGACCGCCTCGATCTCGCCCACGGCACGGTTGCGCGCTTCGTCGAGCGACGCCTCGGCGGCTTCCATCTTTTCGTTGAGCACGGCGTTCGACCTGGCGAGTTCCGCCTCGATCGTCTTGGCGGCCGCCTGCCGTGCCTCGGCCAGCCGCGCGCGCGCCCGCTCCTGCGCGGATGCGACGCCGGCTTCATATTCGGCCTGCATCGAATCGGCATCCGCCTTCGCCCGCTGGGCCGAATCGAGGTCGCCCATGACCTTGTTCTCACGGGCGTCGATCGTGCGGCCCAGGCGCGGCAGCGTCGTCTGCACGATCACGAAATACAGAATCGCGAACGCAACGACCAGCCACACCATCTGGGGCAGGAAATTTGCCGGTTCAAACTGAGGCATGGGTCAGACCTCTATCCTTCGGTTCTCGCCCGCCTCAGCCCGCGAAGGCGAGGTAGAGCGCGACGACCGCGGCGATCAGGCCCAGCGCCTCGACCACGGCGAAGCCCAGGAACAGACGGCCGGCGATGCGCGGCTCGGCGTCCGGATTGCGGAATGCGCCGAGGACGTGCGAACCGAAGATGTAGCCCACGCCGATGCCGGCGAGACCCGCACCCATCGCCGCAAGGCCGGCGCCGATATATTTTGCTGCTTCTGCGTCCATTTTCGATACCCTTTTCGTGACGTCGGTTAGTGGAAACCAGGAAATTAGTGAAGATTGATCGCGTCGTTCAAATAAATTGACGCAAGGAGCGCGAACACATAGGCCTGGATCAGCGCGATCAGCAGTTCAAGCGCCGACAGCGCCACATTCACGCCCAGCGGAACGATGCCGAAGACATAGGGCAGCGCCCCGAACGATCCGAGCGACACGACGAAGGTGCCGAACACCTTCAGCAGGACGTGCCCCGCGGTCATGTTCGCGAACAGCCGGATGGCGAGCGTGAACGGACGTACCAAGAAGCTGACCACCTCGATCGGCATGATGAACAGCGCCAGCGGCCAGGCCATGCCCTTGGGCCAGAAGAAGGTGAGGAAACGCAGGCCGTGATTGATCAGGCCGACGAGCACGACGATCGCGAACACGATCAGCGCGAGCGCAAGCGTCACCGCGATATGGCTGGTCGGCGTGAACGACCCCACCCACGGGATCAGGCCCAGCAGGTTGCAGGCCAGCACGAACACGAAGACGGAGAAGATCAGCGGGACATAGGCCTTGCCCTTCGGCCCGACATTCTCGTCGACCACGCCGACGACGAAGTCATAGACATATTCGAGCGCGGCCTGCCAGCGGCCGGGCACGAGCTGCGGCTTCATCGTGCCGACGACGAGAAACACCGCGATCACCCCCAGCGCGATCAGCATCCACAAGGCGGAATTGGTGAAGGACACGTCCTGACCGAGCACGCTGATCGGGTGCAGCGTCTTGATCGCGAACTGTTCCATCGGATTGTTGGCGGACATGGGTCGTTATGGCCCTATTGTTCGTCGTTGGTGAAATCGGTGTCGAACTGCTTCGACGTGGTGAACGCACGGCGCAGCCCGGCGGCAAAGCCCAGGGCGAGGAACACGATCATCAGCCAGGGCGCGGTATTCAGCCATTTGTCGAGCAACAGGCCGATGACCGCGCCGACGATGACCGCCCCGACGAACTCGATTCCGACCGCCCAGCCGCGGGTTTCCGCGTTTCCTTCGGCGGCGGTGTGCGTGCGGCCATGGCGCTGCTTCGCCTTTGCCTCGGCGATGCGCTTTTCCAGGTCGTCCGGTCCGTTCTGGCGCTCGTCAGCCAACGTTCGCATTCCTGATATGAAAAAAGCCGCCGCGGCGAGGCGGCGACAACATTCATCGCGGGGATCTCCCCTCGACGCCGTAACCGTTTAGAAAGGGCGGAAAGCCAAGTCAACCGGCAGGCGCTTCACCGCCGCAACGCGGCGCCTTGCCGCTACGGCCGCCGGACCCGCGCGGTTCAACCGACGATTCGCGGGCTGGCGGGCGGAAATCGCCCCGGCGTCAGACGCAGCGGGAATCGCGCTCCGGCGCGCCGCTGCCGCGTTCTTTCCATGCGCCGCCCGGCGTCATGTACATCTCGCCCGGCTTGGTCCGCTCGATCAGGTTGCAGCCGGCGACGAACGCACGCTGCTCCACCGTGCCGCCGCCCTGTTCGGCCTGCTTGGTGTAGACCGCCTTGCGCTGGATGTTGATGCTGCTGACGATCTTCTGCAACTCGGGCGTGGGCGCGCCGACGATACCGACATAGCCGTCCGGTTTCTCGCCGATCTTTCCGGCCGCGCGCGCCTGGGCATAGGCCGGATTGCGCTGGGCATAGGCCGACGTCGCCATGCCGCCGACGGCGGATGCGGCGGCCAGGCCGATAATGATGTGTTTCGCGATGCGCATGATCAGAAAATCCCCGGATGGTCCTGGATGAGGTCCTTCGCGTCCTGGTCAAGACGATAGACCACTTCCTGCGTGATGTTGATGTTCAGATTGATCTCGATCGGCTTTTTCGGCGCGTTCACGGTCACGCACGCGCTCAGCAAAGCCGGGCCGGCGATGAACGCGGCCATCGATATCGGTCTCCACATGGCGCCGACCGTTGCCCGGCCGAGGCGATTTTTCAACATTATCTCGATCATGGCATGGCCTCGCTTTCGGTGGGCTGAACGGCTCCATCGTCGTTTTCGGACGACGGTCCGGCTGTGTTTTTAGGGTCTTGCGCCTGATTTTTCTGCTCTTCGATCAGGCTGGGCAGATTGCGTTCGATCAGGCGCTCGGGCTCGTAATAGGACTGGACCGAATCGATCAACTGCCGGAACGGCGCCTTGATGCGGATGTTGAAGCGCAGCGGCAGCTTCGCCAGCCGGTCGACGATGAAATTGCCCTCCGCCCCCTCGCCCTGATGCACGCCGGCGAAACGGATGCGCGTCACCATCTCGCCCGCCAGCGGCCCGTCCAGCGTGACGGTGAGCGAATCGTAGCGGATCGACTTCAGTGCATTAAACGCCAGGTTGCCCCAGGTGCCGAGATCCTCTTCGCTGACTTCCCCGATATAAGCGAGCGTCCCGCCCGCGCGCGTTTCGAGATGCCCGTCGACGATCCGGCCGCCGGATTCGTCGAATACCATCGGCAGCACGCCGTCGAAGGTGCCGGTTGCGTTGATATTGTCGAAGTCGAACTGCTGCAGGAACTGCGCCGCTTCCACGCCGCGCAGGCGGAAGGTCAGGCGCCGCTGCTGCTTCTCGCCGAAATCGAGCACGGTCGGCTCCAGGATCAGCGTTCCCCCGGCGAACGGCCATTCCCCGCCCTCGATCCGCACCCGCTCGCTGTCCAGCACCTGATAATGGATGACGCCGCCAATGGCGGCGATGCCGGGGTTCACCTCGGCAATCGTCGCAAGCTGGTCGGGCGCCGTCTTCAGGTTCAGCAGATCGGTGAAGTGAATCGTCGTCGACAACCCGGTGACGGTGCCGAACGCGGCGGACAGGTCGGTCCCCGTCGTTGCGAACGTGCCCGTGCTGGTGACGTCCTCGCTCGTCCACTCGATCCGCCCCTTGCCGGAGACAGCGCCGCGCACGTCCGCGATCACGCCGAAGGTCAGCCGGGTGAGCCTTTCGGGTTGGAAATCCTCGTCGAAGGCAATCCCCGGCACGTCCAGCACGGCATGGCCGGTTCCGGTGCCCAGGTCGTGCGCGATCGTGACGTCGCTCACCTTCACCCCGCCCTCCGGCGTCTTCAGCGTGCCGGCGGCGTCGATCCGGTTGCCGTCCAGCGTGAAGTGGAAATCGTCGCTCGCCAATTGCTCGAAACGGGGGTCCTCGGCCGCATCGTCCACCTTCAGGGCGCCGTCGAGCGTCAGGACGCCGTCCGCCAGCCGCCATGCGCCCGCAGCGTCGGACATCAGCAGGGGGACGCTCCCGATCTGTCCGCTCCCATCCGAAAAGCGCCCCGCGACGTCGCCGTCTCCCACGCGGCCGGTCAGGTCGGCCGCGATCCGCGTCACGCTTTCCCCGCCGATCCGCGCCGCGACATTCTGCAACCGGAACCCGTTGTCGGTCAGGCGGAATTCGGAGGCATCCGCCGTCAGCGCGAGTGGTGTTCCGCCGATGCGCCCGGTCAGGTCCGCATTCGCGATTTGCGCGCCGCCGCGCACGCCGGCGCCGGTGATGCGCAACAACGCCGCATCCTCGGGACACAGGGCCAGGCGCGTCGCGTCCAGCTCCAGCCCCGACACGGCCAGCCGGTCGAAGGACAGCGGCACGCAGGTGCGATTGATCACCAGCCGGCCGCCCCCGTTCCACCGGGCCGATACCGGCATCGTCAGGCCGGAGACGCGCCCGTCCGGGCCGATCGGACCGCTGATCGTCGCGCGCGTGGTGAAGCGGGTCGACCCGTCCGCCGCCGCCTCGAAATCGACCGGCGTCAGGGCCAGGCGGGCGCCGTCCGCGGCATAGGGCCGGAAGAGCGCCGTGCCCCTCACCGGCGCGCCCGCGCGCGCCTGATGCAGCCGGATCGCCGCCTCCGGCAGGTCGCCGCCGGCAAAGGCCAGCATTCCGTCGAGGGTCAGCCCCGCATCAGGCCAGCGATAGCGGATGCCGGTGCCGCCCGACAGCGTCGCGCGGGCGCCGCTCCGCGCCGTCATCGTCATCCGCGACACGCCGATGTGACCGCCTTCGTCTGTCTGCTCGGCGGAAAGTTCGGCCCGCACGTCCATTGCGCGCCCCGCGAGCACTGCGGCACGGACCAGCTTGTCGACGAGCGGGCCCGCCGGCGTACCATCGGCCGCCCCCGCCAGCCCGGCGACGCGCTGGATGGTCGCGCGCGACAGGGCGACGCCGCCGCCGTGCACGGCGCCGCCGAACCGGTTGCCCTTGGTCCCGGCGGCATAGCGCCCCGCGATCCGTGTCTCGCCGGCGTGCAGCCCTTCGCCCGCCAAGGCGTCGGAGGCCAACTCGACCGTCCCCGTCGTGCGTTCCGGTCCGCCCTCGAAGGTCACGGTGCCGCGCACGCGGTCCGCCGTCGCCGCCGCCACATCCGCCTTCGCGATCGTCAGGTCCGCACTGCCCTTCCACCGGTCGAGCGCCTCGCCCAGCGTGGCGTCGAGCGCCAGCGCCGGGTGGCTTGCCGCAGCGCCCTCGCACTGCGCCGCGGCGGCGCGCACCGGCCCTTCCAGGCTCGGCCGGCCGTCGCCGATCGTGACGTGTACGGCGGCGGCCAGTCGCTCGACAGTGCAGCCCGCGACGGCGAGTTCGGGCGCAACGGCGGCCAGCGTGCCGGAAAACCCGTCGTCCAGCTTGCCGGTGCCCGCGACCTTCAGCCCGACCACGCCATAAGGCGTGTCCAGCCGCATCCTGGCATCCTCGACCGCGACATTCAGGCTCGGCAGCGCAAAGGGCTTGCCCGTCGGCGGCGGCAGCAGGCGATCGATCGCGCCCAGCTTCAACTGTCCGTCGACCAGCCGCCCGCGCAGCCGCACATGGCCGGCGCGCAAGGCGGTGACGCTCGCCCCGCGAAGCGAGATGTCGGTCGACACCTCCACCCAGTCGGCGACGAGATCGGGATGATCCGGATCGCCGATCACCACGTCGGTCAGGCGCTGGCGGCTGAGCCCCAGATCGGCGATATGATAACGCGCCGGCACACCGCGCCTGGCCAGTTCGTCGCGCACGATCCGGTCGGCGATCGGTTTGCGCTGGAGCCAGACCCCGGCCAGCACGATGGTCAGGAACAGCGCGATCAGCAACAGGATCCGGACCGCCCGCGACGGCTTTCGGACCGGGCGTGCGAACGGCTCCGCGGCGCCGTCCTCCGCCTCCTGTGCCGCCGTAGCGTCGTCCTCCACGCAATCCCCTTATCTGTCGCGACCGCTTGTCCGCCGAAACGACAAAGCCTTACCGGCAGCGTGCTCGCACGAAAAGCCCGGCTTCGTTGCACGAAAGACCCGGCTGGCTTAATCGAGCATGACCATGGGGGGACAGGCGACCGATCATCAAGGGCATCGCGCCCGGTTGCGCCAGCGTCTGCTGGAACGCGGCAACGACGCGCTGCTCGATCACGAGCTGGTGGAATATCTGCTGGCGCTCGCCATTCCGCGCCGGGATACGAAGCCGCTGGCCAAGGCGCTGCTCACCGAATTCGGCGGCATCGGCGGGCTGCTGTCGGCCGATCCGCAGGCGATCGCGCGCGTGCCCGGCATGGGCGACAGCGCCACCGCCGCGATCAAGATCGCCCATGCCGCCGCCATCCGCCTGGTCCAGGCGCGCGTCGCCGACCGGCCGGTCCTGAGCAACTGGCAGGCGCTGCTCGATTATCTGCGCGCCGACATGGCGCACCATCCGATCGAGCGGGTGCGGGTGCTGCACCTCAACACCCGCAACATGCTGATCCAGGACGAAGTAATGGGCGAAGGGTCTATCGACGAGGCGCCGGTCCATGTGCGCGAGGTGATCCGCCGCGCCATCGATTTCGGCTCCGCCGCGATCATCCTGGTCCACAACCATCCCTCCGGCGATCCCTCGCCCAGCCGCGCCGACATCGAACTGACGCGTGCCGTGCTGGAGGCGGGAAAGCGCCTCGGCATCGCCGTGCACGACCATGTCATCATCGGCACCGAGGGTCATGTCAGCCTGCGCGCCCAGGGCCTGCTCTAGCGGCAGGTCCGACCAACTCCGAACGCCGCTCCCTTGTGCTCCCGCGAAGGCGGAAGCCCAGCCTGGGTCCCCGCCTTCGCGGGGACACAAGACGCCTTCGCCTCCAGGATGCCTCTGCGAAAGGCACGAAATGGAAACCTCTTTCGTCATGCTGAACGTGTTTCAGCATCCACTTGGCTGCAATATCAAATGCTTAGACTGAGCGGCTCGGTGGACCCCGGCCTTCGCCGGGGTGACGAGAATGGGTTTCGCAGAGGCATCCCTCCAGGATCGAGGATCATAGCAACCGGCACACGCAAAACGGCCGCCGGGAAGGCCGGCGGCCGCCTGCGACCCGAACGGTCGGCCTTACCTGGCCGAACCCGCCAGGAATGTCGTAAGCTCGGTCTTGCTCACGCCGCCGTCATGGTCGGCATCGGCCTGAGCATAGGCCTGCGTCATCCATTGCTGGCTGGACGCCGCACTGGGATCGAAGCCGGGCTCGCTGGTCGAACGCAGCGACGCCATCCAGTTGTTGAATTCGGCGGCATTCAGATCGCCCGAACCGTCGGCGTCATAGGTGCCGAACTGCGAATCGATCATCGCACCGACCTGGTCGGCCGTCGTACCGCCCTGGCTCTGCGTGTCCGCGCCGGTCGTGACACCGGTGCTGTCCTGCGTGGTGCCATCCTGCACCACTCCATCCTCGCCGGTGCTGTCCTGCGCGGACATGTCGCCCTGGGTGGCGGTGTCGACGCCGGTCTCGGTCGATTGCGTCGTATCGGCCGACGGATCGGCCGGCGGCGTTTGCGGCGCGCCCTGCGACATCGTGTCGGCCGCCGGGCTATCCTGCCCCTCGGCCGGCACATTCTGGGCCGATGCCGGCGCCGAAATCATCATCGCGCCCGCAAGAAGAGCATATTTCAACATCGTCAATCTCCTGGTCATCTTTCACGAAAGCCGAAAATGACGCATCGATTTAACCGATACTTCTATTTCGGCTCGACTACGGAACATCAACGATGGATTGCATCTATCTATTCTTCTACTTGTCATAAAATCGTGCCGCTTCGTCGTGATGCGTGCCGATCGTGCGACGAACGGAGGCGCCGGTCGCGATTGAAGCCTTCGCCGGGCGGTGCTAGCGCGCCTTCACCCCGAACTCCTTACAGGAAATCCGAATGGTTCCCCGCTACGCCCGCCCCGACATGACCGCGATCTGGTCGCCCGAATCCAAATACGCGATCTGGTTCGAAATCGAAGCGCATGCGACGCAGGCGCTCGCCGATCTGGGCGTGGTGCCGCAATCGGCGGCCGGGGCGCTGTGGGACTGGTGGGCGACCGGGCCGCAGATCGACGTCGATGCGATCGACGCGGTCGAGGCGGTGACCAAGCACGATGTCATCGCCTTCCTGACCTGGGTCGCCGAACAGGTCGGCGACGAAGCGCGTTTCATGCACCAGGGCATGACCAGTTCGGACGTGCTCGACACCTGTCTCGCGGTACAGCTTGCGCGCGCCGCCGACATCCTGCTCGCCGATCTCGATACGCTGCTCGCAACGCTCAAGCGCCGCGCCGAGGAGCATAAATACACCCCCACCATCGGCCGCAGCCACGGCATCCACGCCGAACCCGTCACCTTCGGCCTGAAGATGGCGCAAGCCCATGCCGAGTTCGCGCGTAACCGCGACCGGCTGAAGGCCGCGCGCGCCGATGTCGCGACCTGCGCGATCTCCGGCGCGGTCGGCACCTTCGCCAATATTGACCCGCGCGTCGAAGCCCATGTCGCCGAAAAACTCGGTCTCACCGTCGAGCCGGTGTCGACGCAGGTCATTCCGCGCGATCGCCACGCGATGTTCTTTGCCACATTGGGCGTCATCGCCTCGTCAATCGAGCGCCTCTCGGTCGAGGTCCGCCACCTCCAGCGCACCGAGGTGTTGGAGGCGGAGGAATATTTCTCGCCTGGTCAGAAGGGCTCGTCGGCGATGCCGCACAAGCGCAACCCCGTGCTGACCGAGAATCTCACCGGCCTTGCCCGCATGGTGCGCGGCTATGTCACGCCCGCGCTCGAAAATGTCGCGCTGTGGCACGAACGCGACATCTCGCACTCCTCGGTCGAGCGTTATATCGGCCCCGATGCGACGATCACGCTCGACTTCGCGCTCGCGCGGCTGAACGGGGTGATGGACAAGCTCGTCGTCTATCCGGCGCGCATGCAGAAGAATCTGGATCGCATGGGCGGCCTCGTCCATTCGCAGCGCGTACTCCTCGCTTTGACCCAGGCCGGCGTCAGCCGGGAGGACGCGTACAAGCTCGTCCAGCGCAACGCGATGAAGGTCTGGGAATCGGATGGCGCGCTGTCGCTGCTCGATCTGCTGAAGGCCGACGAAGCGGTGACCGCCGCCCTCCCGCCGGCGGAGATCGAAGCCCGATTCGACCTCGACTATCATTTCAAGCACGTCGATGTGATCTTCGACCGGGTGTTCGCCTGAACGCTGCGCATGAGGCGGATTCCCTTGCCCCGATCGGCATCGGTCGGATCGCCTCCAGGCCCGCGCCGAACGCGTGTCCGGTATTCGCCGGAACGACGCGATAGCGCGACTCCGGTCTACGACATCCGGTAAAAAAAAGGGGCGCGGAAGCCTTCGCCTCCGCGCCGCTTTCGCTTCGGCGGGAAAGCGGCCTCAGCCGCTCATCGCCTGCTTGATCTTGGAAAAGAAGCCGTCCGCCTGCGGACATTCCTCGCCGGTTTCCGTCTCGCGGAACGCCTCGAGCAGTTCGCGCTGCTTCGCCGACAGCTTGCGCGGCGTCTCGACTTCCAGATGCACCACCATGTCGCCGCGGCCGCGCCCCTGCAGCACGGGCATGCCCGCGCCGCGCTTGCGGATTTCGCGGCCCGATTGCGTGCCCGCCGGAATCTTGATGACGTGGTCCTCGCCGTCGAGGCCGGGGATCGCGATCTCGCCCCCCAGCGCCGCGGTGGTGAAGCTGATCGGCGCCCTGGCGTGCAGCGTCGTGCCGCTGCGCTCAAACAGGGAATGCCGCTTGACGTGCAGGAAGATATAGAGGTCGCCCGACGGCGCACCGCGCGCGCCGGCCTCGCCCTCGCCCGACAGCCGGATGCGCGTGCCGTCGTCCACGCCCGGCGGGATGTTGACGGTCAGCGTCTTGGTCTGGTCGACGCGTCCCTCGCCCCGGCAATCGGGGCACGGATCGGCGATGATCTGGCCCGCCCCGTGGCAGTTGGGACATGCCCGCTCCACCACGAAAAAGCCCTGCTGCGCCCGCACCGCGCCCGCGCCACCACAGGTCGGACAGGTCTGCGCCCCCGTCCCCGGCCGCGCGCCGGAGCCGTCACATGTGTCGCAGATGCCGGAAACATCGACGGTGATCTCGGTGGAATCGCCGTGGAATGCCGTGTCCAGGCTGATTTCCATGTCATAGCGCAGATCGGCGCCGCGCCGCTGTTGCCGGCGGCCTCCGCCGGCGCGGCCGCCGCCCATGAACTCGCCGAACACGCTTTCGAAGATGTCGCTGAACGCGCCGAAATCCTGCGCGCCGCCGCCTGCGCCGCCACCGCCCATGCCCTGCTTGAACGCGGCATGGCCGAACCGGTCGTACGCGGCCCGCTTCTGCGGGTCCTTCAGAACCTCATAGGCTTCGCTGACGGCCTTGAATTTCGCCTCGGAATCGGGGCAGCCGCCATTCTTGTCCGGATGATATTTCATCGCGAGCTTGCGATAGGCGGATTTGATCGTCGCCTGGTCGGCGCCCCGCTCACAGCCCAGCAATTCGTAATAATCGACTTCAGTCATAATACCCCGCCCGGAAGCGCCCCTCGACTTCGCTCGGGACGAACGGGAGGAGGAGAGTCCCCGTCCCGTTCGGTTCGAGCGAAGTCGAGAACCGCTTCACGGCCTCTTACGACTTGTCGTCGTCATTCACTTCGGAGAACTCGGCATCGACGACTTCCTCGTCGCCGCCTTCGCTCCCCGCGGCCGCGCCATCGGTCGCGCCTTCGGCGCCGCCCTCGGCCTGCTGCTTCTCATAGATCGCCTGGCCCAGCTTCATCGCCACCTGGGCGAGCGCTTCCGACTTCGTCTTCATCTCGTCGGGATCGTTGCCTTCGACCGCGGTCTTGGCCTCGGCGATCGCCGCCTCGATCTCGGACTTGAGGCCCGCATCGACCTTGTCGCCATTGTCGGCGAGCTGGCGCTCGGTGGTGTGGATCAGGCTCTCGGCGTTGTTCTTCGCCTCGGCGCCCTCACGCCGCTTCTTGTCCTCTTCGGCGAACTTCTCGGCGTCCTGCACCATCTGCTCGATGTCGGAATCCGACAGACCGCCGGAGGCCTGGATGCGGATCTGCTGTTCCTTGCCGGTGCCCTTGTCCTTGGCCGACACGTTGACGATGCCGTTGGCGTCGATGTCGAACGTGACCTCGATCTGCGGCACGCCGCGCGGCGCGGGCGGAATGCCGACCAGGTCGAACTGGCCGAGCAGCTTGTTGTCCGCCGCCATTTCGCGTTCGCCCTGGAACACGCGGATCGTCACCGCCTGCTGGTTGTCGTCGGCGGTCGAATAGGTCTGCGACTTCTTGGTCGGGATCGTCGTGTTGCGATCGATCATCCGGGTGAACACACCGCCCAGCGTCTCGATGCCGAGGCTCAGCGGCGTCACGTCCAGCAGCAGCACGTCCTTGACGTCGCCCTGCAGCACGCCCGCCTGGATGGCGGCGCCGATCGCCACGACCTCGTCCGGGTTGACGCCGACATGCGGTTCCTTGCCGAAATAGTCCTTCACGACCGAACGGACCTTGGGCATGCGCGTCATGCCGCCGACCATCACGACCTCGTCGACCTCGCTCGCCTTGACGCCGGCATCGGCCAGCGCCTTCTTGCACGGGTCGAGCGTGCGCTGGATCAGGTCCTCGACCAGCTTTTCCAGGTCCGAACGGCTGATCGTCTTGACCAGGTGCTTCGGACCGTTCTGATCGGCGGTGATGAACGGCAGGTTGACCTCGGTCGACTGCGCCGAGGACAACTCGATCTTCGCCTTTTCGGCGGCTTCCTTCAGCCGCTGCAGCGCCAGCTTGTCCTTGGTCAGGTCGATGCCTTCGGCCTTCTTGAATTCGTCGGCGAGGAACTGGACGACCTTGGAGTCGAAATCCTCACCGCCCAGGAAGGTGTCGCCGTTGGTCGCCTTCACCTCGAACACGCCGTCGCCGACCTCCAGGATCGAGATGTCGAACGTGCCGCCGCCAAGGTCATAGACCGCGATCGTCTTGTTCTCGTTCTTGTCGAGACCGTAAGCGAGCGCGGCCGCCGTCGGCTCGTTGATGATGCGCAGGACTTCCAGCCCCGCGATCTTGCCGGCGTCCTTGGTCGCCTGGCGCTGCGCGTCGTTGAAATAGGCCGGCACGGTGATCACCGCCTGCTCGACCGTTTCGCCCAGATAGCTCTCGGCGGTTTCCTTCATCTTCTGCAGGATGAAGGCGCTGATCTGCGACGGCGAATAATCCTCGCCGCCCGCCTTGACCCAGGCGTCGCCATTGCCGCCCTTGACGATGGTATAGGGCACCAGTTCGGTGTCCTTCTTCGTCACGGGATCGTCATAGCGGCGGCCGATCAGGCGCTTCACCGCGAACACCGTGTTATCGGGATTGGTCACCGCCTGGCGCTTGGCCGGCTGGCCGATGAGCCGCTCGCCATCCTTGGCGAATGCGACGATCGAAGGCGTGGTGCGCGCGCCTTCCGCGTTTTCGATCACCTTGGGCTTGCCGCCCTCCATCACTGCGACGCAGCTATTGGTGGTGCCGAGATCGATACCGATTACTTTAGCCATAGTCCCTCTTGTGGCCCCCGGTTGAAACAAAAATGTCCGTGACGCGCCCCGAAATCGCGGCGCGCCATGATGTCAGGGGGCGATATAGGTGGGGTAATTCTTGCCGCAAGATCGCACCGCCGTTACTGACCGGCAGATCATTCCCAAAACGGGAGATACCCCCCTTGCCCCGCCTTCCCGCCCTGTTCGCCCTCGCCCTCGCCCTCGCGGCCTGCCACCGGCAACCGGAAGAGGTTCGCGCCGGCGATGCGTGGCTGCGCCTTCCCGCGGTGGCCGATCGGCCGGGCGCCGCCTATTTCAAGGTTACCGGCGATGCGCGGGACCATGTCCTGGTCAATGTCAGCACGCCGGTCGCGCGGCGCACCGAATTGCACGAAAGCATGAAGACGGGCGAAGGCGCCGCCGCCATGTCGACGATGAAACCCATCGACAACGTGCCGCTGCCGCCCGGCGGCACGATCCGCTTCGCGCCCGGCGGCAAGCACGTCATGCTGTTCGGCCTGGAAAAGGGCCTGCATGCCGGGGACCGGGTGCGGCTGGTGCTGGGCTTCGGCGACGGCACCGATCTGGAGACGGAGGCGAAGATCGTCGGCCCCGCCGACCCCGCGCCTTATTGACCGGTTCGCGGCGCAGGCGCGGGCAGCCGGCCCCGCCGCACCGCCAGCCACAACAGCGCCGCCCCCACGCCGCAACCGACGATCAACCCGGCAAGCGATGCTTCCGGCCCGAATGCGCCGCCCGACAGCCATTCCGGCGCCCCTTCCCTCGCCTGCGTCAGAAGCGGCCCGCCGGCAAAGCCGCCGGTGCCCGAAACCGCCGCGCCGAACAGCCAGCCTTGCGTGAAGTTCCAGCCGGCATGCACGCCGACCGACACCCAGGCGCGCCCCGTCAGGATATAGAAGGTGGCGAGCATCACGCCCGCTTCCACCGCGATGCACAGCGCCGCGAACCAGCTCGCATTCGGGTTGGACAGGTGCACCAGCCCGAAGACGAAGGCGGAGATGCCCAGCGCCCACCACGGGCCGAAGGCGCGCCACAGCAGCCGGAACATGATCAGGCGAAAGGCCAGTTCCTCCCATGCGCCCGACTGCACCGAAAGGCCGATCGCGCCCCAGATACCGGTTACCGGCTGGGCGGATATATCGACCCAGCCGCCCAGGCCGAGAATGGCGACCGCGATCGCCATCATCCCCGCGCCCACGGCCAGCCCGCCCGGCAGTTCATGCCATGCCGGCCGCAGCGCGAGTTCGCTCGCGCGCCGATCCTCGCCCAGCCGAACGACCAGCGCATATCCGGCCAGGCTGGCGACCGCACCCAGCGCGAGCCCGAACGCCGCGGCCAGCCCGCCGGGCTCCTGAATCGATCGCATCATGATGTCGGGGGAAAAGGGCTGCTCCAGAATCGCCGCCATGATCCGGAACCCGATCGCGGCGAAGATCCCGAACAACAGGATCGACCCCAGCCAGAGCGTCAGCATCCAGCCGAGACTACGCAACCAGCGCAGCTTCCCCGCCTGCAACACCCGTTTTTCGCCCAAGGCTATCGCTTGCGTCACCCGTCCCCCCAAATCTTTCCGGCACCATAGCGGGTGCCGGCCGATCCTCGTCCGTCTCCGGCCGCAGCGCAAGGCCTCGCACGGCAGGTTGAAGAACTCGTGAACCGCTCGCGCCACCGGCCCGTGCGCCACCCCATGATTTCATTATCCGGTTCCTGCGACTGCCCGCCCGTCCCGAAACGGGACATAATGGCGCCGGCGCCGGAGTTGCGCCCAATCCCGCAGAGCGGGTCGCCTCTGCCGTTTCAGGAAAGGTAGCCCCGATGAAAACCCTGACAGCCGCGATTTCCGTCGCCGTCCTGGCGACGATGTCCGCCACACCCGCCCCCGCGCGACAGGCCGGCCAGGCTCCCCCGCGCCAAAGCGTGCTGGTGACCGCACCGCAACCAATCGGACTGACCCAGTGGGACCGCATCGTCCAACGTCGGCTGAGCGCGAAGATCCGCTATCCCCGCATCCTGCTCAACATGCCGGGGCGGACCGGCATTGCGCGCGTGAAATTCAACTGTTCCGAATCCGGCCGGCCGGTCAACGTCGCGCTTTCCGAAGGTTCCGGCAACCGGATGCTCGACAACGCCGCCCTCAGCGCCGTGAGGCGGATCGACACGCTGCACCCGCTACCTGCGGGTTTGCCCACCGATCAGCGGTTCGAAGCGATCATCCTGTTCGCCGACACGCCGGCCGATCCGCGCTTCAGGGCGATCGAGCGCGAGCGCCTCGCCCGCAACGCCTGGTACCGGGAGCCCGTGCAACTCGGCAGTCGTCACCCGTTCAGTGGCGGTACCGACTGACGGAACCGTCGATCGCCTCGTCGTGCTCCAGGCAAAGCCCCTGGTGCACGGCGAGCGCGACGAGGTGGCAGCGATTGGTCGCACCCAGCTTCAGCCGCATGCGGGCGACATAGGCCTCGACCGTCTGCGGCCGGATGCCCAGCCGCAATGCGATCTCCTTCGACGACCGGCCGATACAGACCTCGGCCAGGACATCGCGCTCGCGCGCCGTCAGATGGCTTGTTTCCAATTGTTCGATCATCGTCCGTGCCTTCGCCCAAGCGCACCGTCCCATCGCATTCCCCTTTTACCACGATCCTCGGGCCCGGGCGCGCACTCTGCGGCAAAGCGAGTGTATTAATCGACCGACACGCAGCGGGGTTGCCTATCCCTCGATTGCTGGCATGACGAGCGGCGATGATGCCCGATTACCGCCCGCTCACCGCCGGAGAGGCGTCGCTCGCCCGTTCGATCTTCGGCGGCGCGATCGATTACGAGCGGGTGCGGATCGCCAACCGCAAATGGGCCTTCTTTCAGCCGCGCAACGTCACCATGGCGCCGACCGGCACCATTCACTTCCACCCGCGGGGCGATCGCTACCGCATGGATTTCGCGCAGGCCGGCCCGGCGCTGCAGGGCCTGTTCGTGCACGAGATGACGCATATCTGGCAGACGCAGGCGCGCGGTCGCTTCTACCTGCCGCTGATGCGACACCCCTTCTGCCGCTACGACTACACCCTCGTTCCCGGCCGCCCGTTCGACGGCTACGGCCTCGAACAGCAGGCCGAAATCGTCCGTCACGCCTTTCTGCTGCGCGGCGGCGTCGCCGTTCCGGATGCGCCGGACGCGGCAGCGCTGGAGGAACTCCTGCCCTTCCGGACCTGACGCGCGGCTCTGCTTACGGCGCCTCGACCAGCCCTGCCCGGACGCCGGCGGCGAGCTGCGTGCGCAGATTGCGCAGGATCGGGTCCGGCACGCGCGGCCGCTCGGCCGCCGGGTCGCCCTCGCGCAGGCGTTCGCGATCGCTTTCGGGCGGTTCCACGCGGCGCACCCGCACCGGCGCGGTGCCCGCGCGCAGCATTCCCAGTTCCTGCGCCGCGCCGCGCGACAGGTCGAGGATGCGACCGCGCGCGAACGGCCCGCGGTCGTTGATCCGCACCACGATCCGCTTGCCGGTGTCGAGATTCGTCACCTCGACATAGGTCGGCAGGGGCAGCGTCTTGTGCGCGGCGGTTATCCAGTTCGGCCGGAACTTCTCGCCATTGGCGGTCATGTCGCCGGATTCGCCGCCATACCAGCTTGCATAGCCCAGCACGTCGTAATCCGGGTCGATTTTGGGCGTATAGACCTTGCCGCGCACGGTATAGGCGTTGCCGATCTTCACCGGCAGGTCGCTGACCGGCTTGTAATCGCGTCCGGCACAGGCCGACACCAGCAGCAACGCCGCGCCGGCGGCCGTGCGGCGCCTGAACGCCCGCCATTTCCTCCGCTGAAGAACACCCACCCCGGTCATGCGCCCTCGCTACCGGGTCCGCCGGCGCGATGCCAGCGTGCATATCGGCCCTATGGCACGAACCACCGTCCGGGCTATGAGCGGTCATCGTGCCCACGCTGCTCACCCTTTTCGTCAACGCGCTGCCGCCGCCGGCCCGGCGGCGCCTGGTGCGGGCCGATCCCGGTATGCTGCGGACCGCACGCGCCACGCGCGCGATGTTCGCCTTCCTCCTGACGCTGGCCGGCGCGCTGCTGGTCGGTCGAATCGGCGGCGCACCGGTCACTTCCTTCCTGATCGGCTTTCCCGTCACCGTCTTCTGCTGCGCCGCGATCGGCGATGACGAGACGCGGGCGCGGGCCGGCAAGATCGCGGCGCTGGCGGCGGCGGCCGGGATCAGTTTCACCGTGTCCGCGTTCATCCATACGCCGTGGATCAACCACGCCGTCTTCGTGCTGGTCATCGGCGCTGCGGCCTATATGCGCCAATATGGCGGGCCGTGGATTCCGGTCGGCCTCGCCGCCAATGTCAGTTATTTCTTCGGCGCCTTCCTGAAGCCCGATCCGACGACGCTGCACTGGCAATGGGCGGGCGTGGTGATCGGCGCGGCCTCGGCGCTCGTCATCCACCAGCTCGTCGTGCCGCATCGGCCGTGGCGGCGGATGCGCTGGTCGGCCGCTGCGATCCGCATGCGCCTGGCGGACCTGCTGCGCGTCGCCGCCGCGCTGGAGGCGCCGGGCGAAAGCCTGGCCGTGCGCAAGGCGCTGCGCCGCGTCGCCGACGCCGTGACCATTGCCGAAACCGAGCTGGAGAATCTCGACGGCGGCCGCCTCGCCCACCGCCCGCTCGCCGAGGCGCTGATCCGCGCGCTCGTGCTCGCCGAACGGCTGGCGCTGCAGACGAAGGGGGTGATCGGCGCGGGGCTGCACAGCGATCAGCGTCAGGCCGCCACGCGCCTCGCCGCCGCGCTGACGGCCAATGCGCCGCTACCGCGCGAAGGCGACCTCGCCGACCTCGCCGATGCGGTCGACGAACTCGAAGGGGCGCTACGCCTGCCGCCCGATCACGACGCCGCGCGCTCGGTCGCGCCACCGGCGACGCCGCCCACCGCCGCCATTCTGCGTCCCGCCGTCCAGTCCGCCGCCGCCGCCGCGCTCGCCATCGCCGGCGGCGCCGCGCTCTCGCCCGACCGCTGGTATTGGGCGGTGATCACCGTGTTCGTGATGTTCACCGGCACCTTTTCGCGCGGGCAGGCATTGATGAAGTCGCTTCAGCGCACCTTCGGCACGCTCGCCGGCATCCTCGTCGCCATGGGGATCGTCTGGCTGCTTCACGGCGACACCCGCGCGGCGCTCGTGCTGATGCCGATCGCGATCTTCTGCGTCTTCTACGCCTTCATCCAGGCCTATACCTGGATGGCCTTCTGGATCACGGTCGTCGTCGGCCTGCTGTTTTCGGTCACCGGCCGGTTCAGCGATCAGTTGATGGTGCTCAGGCTGGAGGAAACGGCGATCGGCGCCGCCGCCGGCGTCATCGTCGCGACACTGGTCCTGCCGCGCCGCACCGATGTCCATGCCCGCGACCAGTTCAACGCGCTGGCGGAGGCCGTCGGCAAGGTCATCGACGAAGCGCTTCCCGGCGGCGCGCTCAACCGCCTGACGCTCACCGCCGCGATCCATGATTTCGAGGGCAAGCTCGCCAGCCTGCGCGATGCGATCGAACCATTGCGTCTCGTACCGCTCAGCCGCGCCACCGAACAGCGCAGCCGCCTCCACCGCCAGCTTGTCCTGACCAGCTACTGGGTGCATGAAGTGGCGCTCGCCGCGCGCCACCTCGACAGCGCCGGCGTGGCCCGGGCGCCCGCCCCCGCGATCGAAGCGGCAACGGCGCTCAAGGAACGGCTGGCGCGGCTCCGCGATGCCGGCCACCGACCCGATGCGACCGCACCGCCCCGCGACAACCCGCCCCAGCGCGAGCCGTCCGACCCCGCCCGCGCGCTGGAAGCCGCGTGCCACGGCGTCGCCGAAGCCCTCACCGCCGCCGCCCGCCTCCTCACCGACCGCAGCCAGCAGACCCGCGCGTTCCGGTTCTGAGGTCCCGGATAGAATTTCTCGCGAAGAATTCCGGGGCGCACGCCTCCCCGATCCGCGCCCGACGGGCGATGCTTCAGGGCATTTCCCGGCACGGTGGAGTCGTGTTCCTGCGAAAGGGCGATCCACCCGACCGGGAAATAGCCTGAGTTCAGCCGCCGGTTTCGATGCGCGCCGTCAGGGCGGCGATCTGGCGGTCGCGTTCTTCGATCGCCGCTGCCAGCTCGCCGACTTCGATGCGCAGACGCATCATTTCCGAATGATAATGGTCACGGTCGGCCGCGATGCGATGCACGCGTTCGAGCGCGTCGGCATATTCCCTGCGAAAGGCCTGCGAGTCCGCGAGCGCCTCCAGCAGAGCACGATTCTGCCTTTGCAGTCCGCTACGGTTCAGCCGTTCCTTGATCTTTTCGCCGGCGACGATCTTGACCAGCCAGCCAAGGATTTCGCCGCCGCTCACGGCGGATCAGGCCTTGGCCTGGCTGCGCAACTCTTCACCTTCGGCATCCAGCCGTTTGATCGTGTCGATCAGCGTGATCGCCATCGCGCGTTCTTCCGCCAGCGCCCGATCGAGGTCATCGACGGTCGAGCGGAACCGGGCGAATTCGGCCGCGGCCGAATCGCCTTGCGCTTCGCCGCTATCCGCTTCGGCGGCGGCGACTGCTTCACTGCTCATCCGCTGTCTCCTTGCGCATCAAATAATCCGAACGCGCCTGCAATTCAACGAAGATGGCGATTTGCAATCGACCGGGAACTTCCCAAATGACCGGTTTGCGCCGGACGCACCTATCCTGTCGGCGATTGACATCTGCGAACATTGCAGGAACACATGCCTTCATGAGCCTCACCCACATCTCCGTTCGCGGCGCGCGCGAGCACAACCTGAAAGACGTGTCGGTGGACATTCCCCGCGACACGCTCACGGTCATCACCGGCCTGTCGGGCAGCGGCAAGTCGAGCCTCGCCTTCGACACCATCTATGCCGAGGGGCAGCGCCGCTATGTCGAGTCGCTGTCGGCCTATGCCCGCCAGTTCCTGGAGATGATGCAGAAGCCCGATGTCGATCATATCGAAGGGCTCTCCCCCGCCATCTCGATCGAGCAGAAGACGACCAGCCGCAATCCGCGCTCGACCGTCGCCACGGTGACCGAAATCTACGACTATATGCGCCTGCTATGGGCGCGCGTCGGCGTCCCCTATTCGCCCGCCACGGGCCTGCCCATCTCCGCCCAGACCGTCAGCCAGATGGTCGACCGCGTGCTTGCCCTGCCCGAAGGCACGCGTCTCTACCTGCTCGCCCCCGTCGTGCGCGGCCGCAAGGGCGAATATCGCAAGGAACTCGCCGAATGGCAGAAGGCCGGCTTCCAACGCGTGCGCATCGATGGCGATCTGTACGAGATCGAGGAAGCGCCCAGGCTCGACAAGAAATACAAGCACGACATCGAAGTGGTAGTCGACCGCCTGGTGGTCCGTGAAGACATCGCCACCCGCCTCGCCGACAGCTTTGAAACCGCGCTCAAACTGGCCGACGGGCTGGCCTATGTCGATCTTGCGGACACCACGGTGGCGGAGGCCATGACGTCCGCTGGCGCCGGACCCGCCGAAACCCGATCCGCTGACCCTGGGTCTGCCAGAACCCGACCCGCTAGCCCTGAGCCTGTCGAAGGGCCGTCCTCCTCTTCTCCCGACGCTGCAGGGAAGAACGATGCTTCGACAAGCTCAGCACCAACGGGGATAGGAGCAACGCGGCCGGGAATAGCACCAACGGGATCGGGGATAGGCGCGATGAAGGGCGCCGGCATCCCCGACAACCGCATCGTCTTCTCCGAACGCTTCGCCTGCCCCGTCTCCGGCTTCACCATCCCGGAGATCGAGCCGCGCCTCTTCTCCTTCAACGCGCCGCAGGGCGCGTGCCCGGCCTGCGACGGGCTCGGCGAGCGCATGGAGTTCGACCGCGAACTCGTCATCCCCAATGACGAACTCTCCATGAAGAAGGGCGCGATCGTCCCCTGGGCCAAATCCAACCCGCCCTCGCCTTATTATATGCAGGTGCTGGGCAGTCTCGCCCGCGAATTCGGCTTCAGGCTGGAAACCCCGTGGAAGGATTTGCCCGAGGACATCCGCGAGATGATCCTCACCGGCACGCGCGGAAAGCCCGTCACCCTCACCTTCGTCGACGGCCGCAAGTCCTACGACGTGAAGAAACCCTTCGAAGGCGTTCTCGGCAACCTGAACCGCCGCCTGATGAAGACCGAAAGCGCGTGGATGCGCGAGGAGCTGTCGAAATACCAGGCCGCGCACCCGTGCGAGACCTGCGGCGGCGCCCGCCTCAAGCCCGAAGCGCTGGCGGTGAAGATCGACGGCCGCGACATCGCATATGCCAGCCGCCTCTCGGTCGTCGACGCGCTTTCCTTCTTCAAGACGCTGCCGGACGCGATGACCCCGCAACAGCGCGAGATCGCCACCGCCATCCTCAAGGAGATCGACGAGCGTCTCGGCTTCCTCAACAATGTCGGGCTCGACTATCTCAACCTCGACCGCAACTCGGGCACGCTGTCGGGCGGCGAGAGCCAGCGCATCCGCCTCGCCTCGCAGATCGGCTCGGGGTTGTCGGGCGTCCTCTACGTTCTCGACGAGCCCTCGATCGGTCTGCACCAGCGCGACAACGACATGCTGCTCGAAACATTGAAGCGCCTGCGCGATCTCGGCAACACCGTCCTCGTTGTCGAACATGACGAGGACGCGATCCGCTCGGCCGACTATATCCTCGACATGGGGCCGGGCGCCGGCGTCCATGGCGGCGAGCTGGTGGCCGAGGGCACGCTCGAGGACATCCTCAAGGCAAAGGGCAGCGTCACCGCCGATTATCTCAACGGCACCCGCGAAATCGAAGTCCCCGCAAAGCGCCGCAAGGGCTCGGGCAAGAAGGTCACCGTCGTTGGGGCGACCGCCAACAATTTGCGCGACGTCACCGCCAGCATCCCGCTGGGCACCTTCACCTGCATCACCGGCGTTTCCGGCTCGGGCAAGTCGTCGCTCACCATCGACACGCTCTACGCCTCTGCCGCGCGCAGCCTGAACGGCGCGCGCATCCTGGCGGGCCGCCATGAAAAAATCACCGGCCTCGACCATCTCGACAAGGTCATCGACATCGACCAGTCGCCCATCGGCCGCACCCCGCGCTCCAACCCCGCCACCTATACCGGCGCCTTCACCAACATCCGCGACTGGTTCGCCGGCCTCCCCGAGGCGCAGGCGCGCGGCTACAAGCCCGGCCGCTTCTCGTTCAACGTGAAGGGCGGCCGGTGCGAGGCGTGCCAGGGCGACGGCGTGCTCAAGATTGAAATGCACTTCCTCCCCGACGTCTATGTCGAATGCGACGTCTGCCACGGCGCGCGCTACAATCGCGAGACGCTGGAGGTGAAGTTCAAGGGCCAGTCGATCGCCGACGTGCTCGACATGACGGTCGAGGGCGCGCACGAATTCTTCAAGGCCGTGCCCCCCATCCGCGACAAGATGGCGATGCTCGAGGAAGTCGGCCTGGGCTACGTCAAGGTGGGGCAGCAGGCCACGACCCTGTCCGGCGGCGAGGCGCAGCGCGTCAAGCTCGCCAAGGAACTAAGCCGCCGCGCCACCGGCAATACGCTCTACATCCTCGACGAGCCCACCACCGGGCTCCACTTCGAGGATGTGCGCAAGCTCCTCGAAGTGCTCCACGCGCTGGTCGAGCAGGGCAACACGGTCGTGGTGATCGAGCACAATCTCGACGTCATCAAGACGGCGGACTGGATTCTGGATTTGGGCCCCGAAGGCGGCGTGAAGGGCGGCGAGGTGATCGCCGAAGGAACACCCGAGGACATCGCCGCGAGCGAGCGGAGCTTTACCGGGCGGTATCTGGCGCCGTTGCTGGAAAAGGGGAAGGTGAGCGTGGCGGCGGAGTGACCGTTACAGATTGTCGACCGTTTGTTTCCCGATCACTTTTTGATCCAAGCCGCCTTATTACCTTTAAGATCAGGATGCCTCCGAATAAATTCTCTGTCTCTTAATCTATAGAGAACTTCTTTCATTTGGTTTTCGCTCTTAATGCCAGTTAATTCTCGGGCTTGTCGATTTGTAATCTGATCATTGGCCTTCATATATTCCATCACCGCCTCTTCTGGAGTTGCAAGTGGCGCATGAGCAATTGTGACTTTTACGTGGTTGTCTAAAACCTCTATTGTTGGGGGCTTTAGTCGACGATCTTTCATCTTCTGATAAGCTGTATTCAAACCCTCTCCAAGATCTTGGTTCGGAGGATTAGGATACCGTCGTAATGTACGTACTATCTTAGGATTACGACTGTAACGCACATCCAAAATGTTATCGACGTTCACAAAAGCTGGTAACGATCCGGGGCTGAGAATTTCAATTCTATTTTGGTATATTATTATCTGTATATCGTCAGAGATGGAGTAGTCTCTGTGAATTATTGCATTGGTTATGATTTCCCATATTGCCTCAGGGGGATAATCGACCTTTGAGAACCCTTCTGGCGTCAAAATACTTATATTAGAGAGGATGTCAGATACTCGGCCTACTACACTGTTTATCTGACGATACAGTGGACCACCAATTGTTTCGTTAATTTTTAGATGTTCTCGTTCTGGTTCATCATTACGAGTGTCATAGAATACAATTCTGCACTCACATCTGGTAGGAATTGATCCTTGTGGTTGATCAGAAAGCAATAGTGCGCCAGCAACGACCGGCACCCAATCCGATCTATCAACAAGACCCTCGTTTACACAGAATGATAAACCATCTGGAGCCTCTGCTATCCCGCTCATGAGATCTTTGGTCTCGTTGCTATCTACAATTAATTCCGGCCTCTGCCCGTTCAGCTTATTGTTTTCGAAACTCACCGCGCCCTTGGCGAATGCCAATTGAGTGATATCCGCCGGGTTTTTCACAGGCAAACTGCTTGCGCCGACACGCCGATACACAGTGCCGTCAGCGACAGCGTGTACATGCTGCGTCTTATCAATGAAGACTCGCAGCAGTACGCCTTCCTCATCCTCAACCGAGAAAAAGGTGTACCTGAAATTGATCGCTGGGTTTATTTCGTAGAGCGCGTGAAGGATGCCGTTGGCCTCCTCCTGATTTTCGAATAAATCGATGCGCTTTTTAGCATCGGATTCCTCAGAACTATCCTTTATACCAAAGGCGATTTCGCCTCCTTCGGTGTTCGCAAACGCAACCGCCAATTTTTGTGCGGTTTTTCCCTTGGAGAGTTTCGATTTTCGATCGAAGAAGTCATCTTCGTTCCGGGAAGCTAGTGCGAGAACCTGTTCGCGGTTGAGCTGAGTAATTTCCTGCATGTGTCTGACTAACCTCCCTTTTGGGATGGTATTGATCCGGAAGACTCAATCAACCCAGCGACGCGAAATTGAGGTTCGGCAAACCGAATTTTATCTCACCTCTACGAACCGTTCGCCCGCTTCCAATAGCGCGGCGGTCCGCTCCCAGCGCGGCTCCAGCCACGCCATCAGCGCCCGGTTCGTCGCATTGCCGCAGCGCAGCCACAGAAACGCGAAGCGATCCGGCAGGCGCAGCGTCACGAAATCCTCGTCCTTGCTCACCAGCACCGCGCCATCGGCTTCGGCGCGCGCGGCGATGGCGGCATCGCTCGCCGAGATCATGTCGATCTCGCTGACATGGACGGCCTCATGCCCCTGATCGCGCAGCCACCGGGCCAGTGCCGGCGGAAGCTGCGCGTCGATCACGAATTTCATTCGGCGGCGGCGACGATCGGATGGTCCGCAGCGCTCGCGGCATAGCTCAGCACCGCGCGCACATCATCCTCGCTCAGATAGGGAAAATCGGTGACGATCTCCGCCATGCTCGCCCCGCCCGCCAGCATTTCCAGCACGTCCGTCACCCGCACGCGCGTGCCCGTAACCACGGGCCGCCCGCCGCAGACTTGCGGGTCCACCGATATGCGCGGAAAACCGGTCAGGGTCATGTACGAAATGTGTTGGCAAATGCTGACACCGTCAAGCGGGATGTAGGCATATGCTGAACCCGCAGCGCGCGCCGCATCGCGCTCGGTCAGCTTCGCGAGGATTTCTCGTAAACCCGCATCACGCCCGCCTTTCCCGAAGGCGCGCCCGACATGACGCCGCTCGGTTCCCTCCGCCCGCCGCCACCCCGCCGTGGAACACGGTGACCCGCTGACCCGTTCGTTCCCCAATCAACACTCCGATCGGAAAGCGACCCATGCCCAAGAAAAAATCCCGCGCAAAGCGCGCCACCCTCGCCACCCGCACGCGCTCGGCCGCCACCCGCACGCGCACCGCGCTGATCGGTCTCGGCGTCTTCACCGTCGGCGCGGGCGCGGCCGGGGCGCTCGCGCTGTGGCGCCGGGCGCGCCGTCCGTCCGAAGGGCACGCCGCGCCCGATCTCGCCGCCGACGCCCATCCCGACGGGTCCGAACGCGCGCCCGACGCCTTCCGCCCCGACCCCGACGGCCCCGTCGCTAAGGCCGACCGCGAGAGCCTGCGCCCCGCCACCGTCCCGGCACCGGGCCTCGACAACCGCGCCGAGGAACTGAACGGCACCGCCCCCGGAAACGCCTGACGCCGCCTTCGGGCGCGGGCAAGGACAAGAGACCGCCATGCAGCACCGCATCGTCAGCTACGTCGCCGACGCCCTCGCCCGCGACGAGCGCAGCGACGCCGATCTCGACAGCTTGCGCGCCGCCGCCCGCGACAAAGTGGACGGCGGCACCTGCGAACGGGTGGAGGTATTCGACGACACCGACACGCTCGTCTTCCGCTATCCGCCGGAATCGAACCCGCCCTCGCACCCCAGCCGCTAGGGCGCGCTCGCCCCACCTCCCGGAGCACCCCGCCCCCACCGTTCACCCTGAGTCTGTCGAAGCCTGTCCTGAGCGCCTGCCTCGGCAGGCAGTCGAAGGGCCCGTTCTTCTTCCGTCGACCGCCATATCCCCGAACCCCGAACATCCGCATTCCGGCGCTCCGTTGGACGCGAGCGGCCGATCCTGCTATACAGGACCCATCGCCGGCAGCCTGTTCTCGTAAGCGCCGGTGGCTGAGAGACCATCCCGCGCTCCCGCTTAAGCACGAAAGGAGCGTCCTACCCATGGACATCACCTACCTGCGCAGGCGCCACCGCGCCTCCCTCGAACGCGCCGATGCCGCCGCCAACCCGACGGCCCGCGCCTCGCACGCCAGCCTCGCCGGCCTCTATGCCGAATGGATCCGGCAGTTGCAGGACGAGGCCGCCGGCCGCCCCACCGAGCATAAATATCCGCTGCGCCGTGTCTGACATGCGCCGATCGCGATTGCCGCGACGCGTGAACTGGTGTAGGATAGCCGCCGCTACAGTCGCAAATTGACGGTCTTTGGCGCTTTGCGGCTCCTTCTTCCTTCTTTCCCTACGCCTTGGCAGACGATTGGACTCCGACACCCGGGGTCCGCTTAATTCAAGAAGGAATACCCAATGGCCACCACCGGCACCGTCAAGTTCTTCAATGCCGACAAGGGCTATGGCTTCATCCAGCCCGACCAGGGCGGCAACGACGCCTTCGTTCACATCTCCGCGGTCGAAGCGGCGGGCATGCGCACCCTCGATAAGGATCAGCGCGTGACCTACGACCTCGAAAACGACAAGCGCGGCAAGCAGGCTGCCTGCAACCTGCGCGCGGCGGACTGATCGGAACGGGGCGGCCCGCGCCGCGCGGCCGCCCCCGACCCTCCGCCGACCCGGCCTCTCCGCGCCGCTTTCAGGACACGATCATGACCGAAGCCGAACTGTTCCGAAACCGCGCCGCCCATGACCGTGAGGCCGCGGACGCCGCGACGCTCGATCCGGTCCGCGACCGCCATCTCCGCTCGGCCGCGGTCTGGACCAGCATGGCGAACCGTTCCGAACGCGTCGCCGAACAACGCGAACGCAACGAGGCGGAAAAAGCCGCGAATCGAACCGCCGAATACGCGAACCGAATCGCCGAATAGCCGCCGGCCCCGCGCCGCCGGTCGACCTGCCGGCGCTCCGCACCGAAACCTTCCGCCTGCCGAGCGCACCCTCCGGCCCGGCCCCGCACCGGCACCGTTCTATCGTTCGGCCGGCGCCCCGATTCTCCACCGCCGTCGCGATGCCGATGCGCATTCGCCCGCTGTCGCGGTCCGGCACGGGCTTGCCGAAAGACTGCCGACGCGTCGTTAACCACGCTATACTTGCGGACCTTTCGTCTGGTATGAACGCACGGTGGTATCGCCGATCATCGCGCATGGCCGATGCCGCCGGGTGACGCCACGCCCGCTCGCGCTCGCTTTTGGGGAAGCATCGTGCAGGAACGTACCTGGCTTGCTTATCTGCTTATCGCGGCGATCCTGGTCGCCGCCGTTGTCCTGATCGCCGTCTTCCGTGCCAAAACCCTTGAGGGCCGCGCCATCCGGCGTGGCCAGGATGCGGTGCGCGCACGGCGTCGTTATCGGTGGTGGAGCCGTGGGCGCTGACGATCGCGCGCACCGGCCTGCCCGCCCTGATGGAGCCGGCCCCGTCGGCCATGGCCGTGTATCGCGCGTCGCAACCGCCGCCGGCGCTCAGAAATCGCTTTCCTGTAGCCGCCAGTCTGGCCTAGGCTTCGGCGCGCGTGCAGCGGCTGCTGCCTCGTATAATGTCATCGACGCGCAGCTTTCTTCAGGATTCACCGCGAATTCAGGGAAGTTGCGCCACACCGCCACGCTGCCCTCCATCGGAGATCCCGCATGATCCGCATCCGCTCCCTTTTCGCCGTCACCGCCGCTGCCGGCCTGCTTGCGGGCTGCGCCACGATCTCGCGCACCGTGGGGCAGAGCTGGGATACCGCGCTCGTCGGCGGGCAGGAGGTGCCGGGACCCGGCGATCCCGACGGCACCGGCACGGTGGAGGTCACGGCCGACGCCACCACCAACACGATCTGCTACGAACTGACGGTGCAGAACATCTCGCGCCCCACCGCCGCCCACATCCATCGCGGTCCGCGCGGCCAGGCCGGCCCGGTCGTCGTCCCGCTTCAGGCCCCGGTCGACGGCGCGTCGAAGGAGTGCCTGAAGGTCGGCAAGCAGCTCGCGGCCGGGCTGATCGCCGATCCCTCGGCCTATTATGTCAATGTGCACACCGGCGATTTTCCCAACGGCGCGATCCGCGGTCAGCTTCCGCCGCGCTGATCCCGTCCGCCGCCGTCAGTCGGACTTGGTCAGCTTGGTCCGATTCCTGGACGCGCCCTTCTCGTGCCGGGGGCCTGGCTGCCCCTGATCGAGCCGGTCGTCGGGCCGCTTGGCATCGCCTTCGCGCTGATGCTCGGTGGAAAGATTGGAATCGGGTTCGGTCTTGTCGTCGGAACCGGTCATGGCGGGCTCTCCTCTCTTCGCAAGAAACCCCGCCCGGGGCTTCACGTTCCCGCCAGATCGCGCAGCGCCTGCCCCGAAACGCGCTGCACCCGCCATTCGTCCATCCCGGCGGCCCCCATCTTGCGATAGAAATCGATCGCCGGCTGGTTCCAGTCGAGCACCGACCATTCGAACCGCCCGCAATCCCGCTCCACCGCGATCGCCGCCAGATGGCGCAGCAGCGCCGTCCCCACCCCGCCGCCGCGCGCCTCCGGCGTGACGTACAGATCCTCCAGGTACAGGCCCTTCTTCCCCGTCCAGGTCGAAAAATTGTGGAAAAACAGGGCAAAGCCGATCGGCCGCCCCTCCGCCTCCGCGATCACGGCCTCGGCCGACCGCTCCTCGAACAAAGCGTGGTGCAGCATCGCCGTATCCGCCACCACCGCATGGGGCTCCCGCTCGAAGGCGGCAAGCTCCTTCACCAGCGCCAGGATGGCAGGAACGTCGCCGGGTTCGGCGGGCCGGATAGAGGTCATGGCAACTGGGTCTCCGCATCGACAAAGGGTCGCGGCCGTCGCCGCGCCGCGTACAAGCATCCCGCGACGATCATCGTCGCGCCGGCGAGCGTATAGCCCGTCACCCGCTCGCCGAAAAAGACATGGCCGAACAGCGCCGCCCACACGAACGAGCTATATTCGGTCGGCGCCAGATAACTCGCCTCGCCCCGTGCATAGGCCCAGGCGAGCAGCATCAGCGAAATCATCCCCAGCACGGCCGCGATCACGATCTTCGGCCAGGCGTCGGCCGGCGGCAACACCGCCGCCCAGGGCGCGGCGAGCGCAAGTCCCGTCAGCACGAACAGGCTCTGCCAGAACGCGATCTCGGTGGGGCCCGCGCGCAACGCCTGCTGCCGCGCAAGGATCAGGTTGTAGGAATAGCAGATCGCCGACCCGAGGATCGCGACCGAACCCAGAAACGCCGCATCGCCCAGATCCGCCCGCGACTGCCCGAACAGGATGATGCCGATCCCCGTCAGCGCCGCCAGCGACCCTGCGATGCTGGCTCTCCCCACCTTCTCGCCCAGCAGCAGCGCGGCCAGGAAGATGGCGAGCAGCGGCGCGATATAGCTCAGCGAGATCGCCTGCGCCATCGGCACGCGCGCCAGTCCCCAGAAGAACAGAAAGGACATCACCAGCGCGACCATGCCGCGCCTGAGGTGCAGCACCATCGCCTCCCGCGACGGTGCCGTGGGCCGCCGCGCGAAATGCACCGCCGCGCCCAGCGCGACGATGACGATTCCGCGCCAGAACAGGGCATTGTAGGTGCCGATCGTCAGCCCCAGCCCCTTCATCGCCGCGTCCATCATCGAGAAGGTCGCGATGCCGAGCACGCCGACGGCGAAGGCAATGGCGGGTGACGCGGCGCGGGACATGCCGCCGCCCTGACCGATCAGGCCGGGCCGCGCAACATCCGGCGATACGGCAAACACGCCCTCAATGTTCGGTATCGGACTGACAAACGTCTGGAAAGTCGTCGGCCTGATCGGGATGGCTGCGGCACCACCTCATACTGTTCAGCCAGGAATTCTTTTCCCGTTCGCGCTCCGCTCGCTGCCGCTCGAACGCACGCGCGCCGCGAGACGATATGTCAGCTTGCGTCATTTCCGGGACCTTCAGCGAATCGCGTTCCCGCAGCGCACATGCCGCACAGGACAGGAGCAATGCCGGCAGCGCCATCTTTACGAAGCGGTGTGACACAACCTGCTCTCTTCTCAAGACAAGAGCATCATACCCCGCGACCGGCCACATTCAAAATAGCGAGCGCCAGGCGCCGGTGAACGTGCCGGCCCCGCCCGCTTCATTCCGCCGCCTCCATTGCCGCGGTTTCGCCCGCCTCGATCTCCGCCGCTTTCGCCTCGACCAGCGCGACGATGTGGTCGATCATGTCCGCGTCCTGCACATGATGGTCGGTGACGCCCGACAGATAGACCATGTGCTTGCCGGCGCCGCCGCCGGTGATGCCGATATCGGTCTCGCGCGCCTCGCCGGGGCCGTTCACCACGCAGCCGAGCACCGACAGCGACATCGGCGTGCGGATATGCGCCAGCCGCTCTTCCAGCGTCTGCACGGTGCGGATCACGTCGAAACCCTGTCGCGCGCAGCTCGGGCAGCTCACGACGCGGACGCCGCGGTTGCGGATGCCGAGGCTCTTCAGGATTTCGAAGCCGACGCGCACCTCTTCCTCGGGCTCCGCCGACAGCGATACCCGGATCGTGTCGCCGATGCCGAACCACAATAATGATCCCATGCCGATCGAGGATTTCACCGTCCCGCCGATCAGCCCGCCCGCCTCGGTAATGCCCAGGTGCAGCGGGCAGTCGACCGCCTCGGCAAGCTGCTGATAGGCGGCGACCGCCAGGAACACGTCGGACGCCTTCACCGCGACCTTGAATTCGTGGAAGTCGTGATCCTCGAGGATGCGGATATGGTCGAGCGCGCTTTCGACCAGCGCCTCCGGGCACGGTTCGCCATATTTTTCCAGCAGGTCCTTCTCCAGACTGCCGGCGTTGACGCCGATGCGGATGGCGCAGCCATTGGCCTTTGCGGCATTCACGACTTCCTGCACGCGCGCGGCGGACCCGATATTGCCGGGGTTGATGCGCAGGCACGCCGCGCCCGCGTCCGCAGCCTCCAGCGCGCGCTTATAGTGGAAATGGATATCGGCGACGATCGGCACATTCGTTGCGCGGATGATCTGTTTCAGCGCCGTGGTCGATTCCACGTCGGGGCATGACACGCGAACGATGTCCGCGCCCGCATCCTCGCACCGCCGGATCTGGTCCACCGTCGCCTTCACGTCGGCCGTCGTCGTGTTGGTCATGGTCTGGACGGAAATCGGCGCATCGCCGCCCACCGGCACATTGCCGACCATGATCTGCCGGCTTTGACGGCGCACGATATCGCGCCAGGGTCGAACGGACATGAATTTTCTCACCATTGCTCGCGCGCCCGTCATATAGCCATGCGGGCACCCGGGCGAAAGGGCGCCCCGCGCGCCGCATCGTCGTTGCGGGACCGTGCACCCCGCCTTACAGGCGGGATATGCACCCGGCGCGGCATTTCGGCATGGACTGGCTACGGATCGGCGCCTTCGCGCTCCTGATCCTGTATCACATCACCATGGCCTTTTCGCCCTGGCCGTACCGGATCAACATGGAAGTCACCGAATCCTGGGTCGTGATCCCGATGTTCGCGGTCAATCCGTGGCGGCTGATCCTGCTGTTCGTGGTCTCGGGCTATGCCAGTTCGGCGCTGCTGGCGAAGTTGCGCCGTCCGGGGGCGTTCCTGAAATCGCGCACCCGGCGCCTGATCCCGCCGCTCATCTTCGGCATCATCGTCATCGTGCCGCCCCAGGCCTGGATCCAGCTCATCACGCAGAAGGGCTATACCGCCGGCTTCGGCAGCTTCCTCCTCCACGATTATTTCAGCTTCCGCTCGATCCGCGGCGTGCTGGTGCCGGGCTGGAACCATCTGTGGTTCGTCGCCTATCTGTTCGTCTATACCGCCGGGCTCAGCCTGCTCGCACTCCTGCCGGCGGGGCCACGCCTGCGCGCCGCCGCCATCGCCGAAAGGGCGCTTGCCGGCCCCCTCGTCTTCCTGCTGCCGGCGGCCGCCCTTGCCGCCTTCCGCCTCGCCATCCTGCCCGACATGCGAGAGAACACACAGCTCCTGATCGACGACTGGCCGGGGCATGCGGTCTATTTCAGCGCCTTCCTGTTCGGCGTGCTGCTGCGCAATTCGGCCGCCTGCTGGCAGGCGATCCGAACGTGGTGGAAGGCGGCGGCGGCGATCGCGATCCTCGCCTACATCCTCTATGCCGTGCGAGAGGGCTGGCTGGTCGGCACCCCGCTCAGCCGCTCGCTGTTCCACACCATCGTCGCGACGCGCGCGATCCTCGCCTGGACGGCGATCATCGGCCTGATCGGCATGGCCGACCGCTTCCTCGATCACGATTGGCCGGGACGAAAGACCTTGGCGGAGGCGGTCTTTCCCTTTTACATCATCCACCAGACGATCATCGTCGTCGTGGGATGGCTGTTGCTGGAGTCCGATCTATCGCTACTCGCCCGCTATTTGCTGCTCGTCGCCGCCACCGCGGCCGGATGCTGGATCTTCTACGATATCGGCCGCCGCATCGCTTGGCTGCGCCCGCTGATCGGGCTACAGGCCCATCCGGCCTGGGTGCAGATGGCGCGGCCATCGGCCGCCGAGGCCTGATCGCCCTAACCGCCGCAATCATCGGAAATTTCCTCATGCCCAATCCCGCCGCCGCCCAGGACACGAAGCCCGAATGGACGCTCGTCATCCATGGCGGCGCCGGCATCATCAAGCGCGACACCATCACGCCGGAGCAGGAGGCGGAGGTCGACGCCGGCCTGAACGCCGCCCTGGACGCGGGCCAGAAGGTGCTGGCCGGCGGCGGCGCGGCGCTCGACGCGGTGGAAGCGGCGATCCGCGTGCTGGAGGACGATCCCAATTTCAACGCCGGGCGCGGCGCGGTCTTCACCTGGGACGGCCGCAACGAACTCGATTCCGCGATCATGGACGGCGCCGACCGCTCGGCCGGCGCGGTGGCCGGCGTCGGCACCGTGCGCCATCCGGTGACGCTTGCCCGTGCGGTGATGGAACACAGCCCGCACGTCATGCTGTCGGGCAAGGGCGCGGAGCAGTTCGCCCGCGAACAGGACCTGGAGATCGTCGACCCGAGCTGGTTCTGGACCAAGCACCGGCGCGAACAGCTCGACAAGATGAAGGAAAACGACAAGCTCGGCTGGTTCGACGTCGACCTGAAATACGGCACGGTCGGCGCGGTGGCGATGGATAAAGACGGCCATGTCGCCGCCGCCACCTCGACCGGCGGCCTGACCGGCAAGCGCTGGGACCGGATCGGCGATTCGCCCATCATCGGCGCCGGCACCTATGCCGACGACCGCGCCTGTGCGGTATCGGCCACCGGCGCCGGCGAATATTTCATCCGCGAAGGCGTGGCCCACGAAATCTGCGCCCGCGTCCGCTTCACCGGCGAAACGCTCAAGCAGGCGGCCGACAAGGTGATGGCGGAAGTAAAGGATCTGGGCGGCACCGGCGGCGTCATCCTGACCGGCCCCACCGGCGAAATGGCGTGGAGCTTCAATACGCCAGGCATGTACCGCGGCAAGGTGAGCTCCGACAGCGATCGCATCGTCGGCTTCTACGAGGACGCACAGTAACCTGCTGCATTGCAACATGGCGCCGGCCGCACTAGCGACAGCGCCCATGCGTTATCTCGTCCTCGCCGTCGCCGCGCTGTTCGCCGCCCTCGCCCCCAATTCCGCCAGCGCCTATTGGGAATATGGCCATGAGAGCGTGGCGGAAATCGCCTATCGCAACGTAACGCCGCAGACGCGCGCGGCGATCGACCGGTTGCTGCGCCGCGCCGACCTGCTCGACACGCCGGAATGTCCGGCAAGGACGGTCGCGAGCGCGGCGGTCTGGCCCGACTGCATCAAGAAGCTGGGCGAGCGGTTCAGCTACAGCTTCGCCTGGCATTATCAGGACATCGACGTGTGCAAGCCGTTCGATCCGAAATCGGCCTGTGCCAACGGCAATTGCGTCACCGCGCAGATCCGGCGCGACATGAGGCTGCTCCAGGATACGTCGGTTCCGCTGCGCGAGCGGGTTCAGGCGCTCGCCTTCCTGATCCACTTCGTCGGCGACCTGCACCAGCCGCTGCATGTCGGCGAGCATCATGACATGGGCGGCAATGCGGTCCACACCAATTACGGCGCCTATGCGCCCGACCGGCTGAACCTGCACAGCGTCTGGGACGGCTATCTCGCGGAACGCGCCATCTCCACGCCGCCCTCACCGATTCGCCACTATTCGGATGCGGAAAAGGCGCGGATCGCGGCCGGCGACATCGACGACTGGGCAAGGCAGAGCTGGGAGATCAGCCGCGACAGCGTCTATCCCACCGCGCTCGGCGGCAGCCCGTGCGATCTGGGCAAGGACGCGGCGCGTGACGGCCATCTCGACAATGACGAGATCGCAAAGCTGGTGCCGATCGCCCGCCGCCAGGTGATCCGCGGCGGCCTCCGCCTCGCCAAGCTGCTCGACAAGGCGCTGGGCTGACCGCCGCCTTACGTTTGCACGTCAGGCCAGCCCCGCTCGCGCCACCCCGGCACCGTTCGTGCTGAGCCTGTCGAAGCACCGCCCTTATTCCAACCTCCGGATCAGTCGAACCCGCGCTCCAGATAGCGCTCCGCCACCGCGCAGTGCATCGCCACGCCGCGCGCCAGCACGTCCTCGTCGATCATCATGCGGGTGTTGTGCAGCGCCGGGTTGGTCGCGGGATCGCTGCCCGCGGGCGCGGCGCCAATAAAACTCATCGCGCCGGGGATTTCGCGCAGCACGTAGGAAAAGTCCTCTGCCCCCATCATCGGCGCCGGCATCGTCATCCACGGCTGATCGCCGCCCATCGATTCCGCGATGTCGCGCACCATCGCGGTCGCCCGATCGTCGTTGACGGTGACGGGATAGCCCGCCTCGATCTCCGCCTCGCCCTCGCACTCGTGCGCCGCCGCGATCTCGGATACGATCCGGCGAAACGCCGCGCGCGCCTTTTCCCGCGTCTCTTCCGACAGGGTGCGCAGCGTGCCGAGCAGCTTCGCCTGACCGGGGATCACATTGTGCGTCGATCCCGCCTCGATCTTCGTGATCGTCAGCACCGCCGGATCGCTGACCGGCACGCGCCGCGCGACCCAGGTCTGCAGCGCCGTCACGATCTCGCAGGCGACCGGAATGGGATCGATGCTGTCATGCGGCATCGCGGCATGCCCGCCCCGGCCGCGAATCGTGGCGTAGAGCGTGTCGGTCGACGCCATCAGCGGCCCCGGCCGGCTGACGAAGGTCCCGGCCGGCAGGTTGGGATAGACGTGGAGCGCAAAGCCCGCATCGGGCGCGACCTGTTCCAGCAGCCCGTCCTCGATCATGAAGCGCGCGCCGTGATGCCCTTCCTCGCCCGGCTGGAACATGAACACCACCGTGCCGGGAAGCTCGTCCCGCTTCTCGCACAGCGCCCTGGCCGCCCCCACGAGCATCGCCGAATGCGCATCATGGCCGCAGGCGTGCATGATGCCGGCATTCTTCGACGCGAAGTCGATCTCGTTCTCCTCCTCCATCGGCAGCGCATCCATGTCGCCGCGCAACAGCACCGTGCGACCATTGTCGCCCCCGCCGCGCAACACCGCCATGAAGCCCGTGGTCGAGGAGCCTTCGTGAATTTCCAGCGGCAAACCCGCCAGCGCCTGTTTCAGCTTCTCGGTCGTGCGCGGACAATGGAGGCCGATCTCCGGATCGGCATGGATCGCGCGCCGCAGCGCCACCACGTCGGCCAGCCCGGCCTCTCCGGCGGCGGTCCAATCGGATCTGGTCTGCATCTCGGCGCTCATCGAAGGCTCTCCTGAAACGATATTGCGTGCATCCTAACGCAGCCAACGCGCGAGGTCATGCCCGCGATCACTTCTTCAGGCTCCAATGCCATTCCACCTCGCCATCGGTCTTGCGCCGCGCCAGCAGGAGGAAGGCGACCGTCACGACAGCCATCGCAAGCAACCCGGTCAGGGTCCCGGCGACAGCGTGGCGCAGGCAATTATCGCCGCGACGAAGGCAGCGGTTGCCACCAGTCCCTGCCACGTCACCGGCACCACGCCCCAGCCGAAGCGCTTCGGCGCGAACCAGTATCCGGGGCGCACCGCATAGGATTTCGCGATCCTGTTCCTCAGTCCCATAACCTAATCCTCCTGTTCCGTCGGCGGCCGGCCGCGCTTGCGCCGGTCCGGCGGCGCCAGCTTCACCCCGCGGCGCGCCAATGCCTCGCGCAAGAGGCATTCGACCTGCGCGTTGACGCTGCGCAGGTCGCCCGCCGCCGAACGCTCGACCGCCGCGTGGAGCGCGGGATCCAACCGCAGGGGAAACGCCTTTTTCGGGGGTGCCGCCAATCCTGCTTCCTATTGGTATAACGAGCCCGAATTGACGACGGGCTGCGTGTCCCGCTCCGAACACAGCACCACCATCAGGTTCGACACCATGGCGGCGCGGCGTTCGTCGTCCAGTTCGACGACATTCTTCTCGGAAAGCTGGGCGAGCGCCATCTCGACCATGCCGACCGCGCCTTCGACCAGCTTGGACCGTGCCGCGACGACGGCCGACGCCTGTTGCCGGCGCAGCATCGCCTGGGCGATTTCCTGCGCATAGGCGAGATGCGTCAGCCGGCATTCGTCGATATAGATGCCGGCAACCGCCACCCGATCCTGCAACTCGTCGCGCAGTTCGTCGCTGATCAGCATCGGATCGCTCCTGAGCGTCTTTTCGTCGGCATCGAAATCGTCATAGGGATAGCGCGATCCGATGACGCGCACCGCGCTTTCGATCTGGATATTCACGAACTGCTTGTAATCGTCGACGTCGAACAGCGCCTGCGCCGTGTCCGACACGCGCCATACGACGTTCGACGCGATCTCGATGGGATTGCCGCGCAGATCGTTCACCTTCAGCCGTTCGGAGGTGATGTTGTGCACGCGCACCGAAATCTTCGACTTGGTCATCCACGGCCAGGTCCAGCGCAGGCCGGTGGTACGATCGGTGCCGCGATAATCGCCGAACAGCAGGATCGCCGCCGCCTGGTTCGGCTGCAACAGATAGAAACCGAGCGCGACGAACGTGGCGCCGATCGCGCCCACGCCGATCACGATCGGCCCCCAGGGCATGAGCCGCGCATTGAAGATTCCGATCGCCAGCACGGCCAGCGCCGCCAGCAGCACCACCAGCATGCCATAGCCGTTCGCCGTGGCCGCCGCCCCCTCCCTGCTCGCCCGCAGCGCCACGGGCCGGGAAATCTCGTTTGCCATCCTTCCCTCCTTAATTATGATGTCACTTTTATATCATCTGAGGATGGTACGCAATCGAAACCGGAAGCAGGCTCCGGCAAAGCTTCCCGTCCGACCAAGCATCATCCTCCCCTGCAAGGGGGGGTGGCAGCCCGAAGGGCTGACGGAGGGGTGTCCCCGCCAGTCGTAATACCCCTCTATCGCGGTGCGAGCAGTCCTTCGGCGCGGGTGCTATCGGCACTCGTCGCCGCCCGATCGGCGCCGGAATCACGCCAAAGAAAACGCCGCCGGACCAGGGTCCGACGGCGCCTCTGCAATCGCCTGGATGGCGCGTGGCGCTATTCCAGCACCACCGTGACCGCGCGGCGGTTCTGCGCCCATGCTTCGGGGTCGGAGCCCAGCGCGATCGGCCGTTCCTTGCCATAGCTGATCGTGTTGATGCGCGAGGAATCGACGCCCTGCGCAGCCAGGTAATTGGCCGTGGCGTTGGCGCGGCGTTCGCCCAAAGCGAGGTTGTATTCGCGCGTGCCGCGTTCGTCGGCATGGCCTTCGATCGTGACGCGCACATTCGGATAGCGCGCCAGCCACTGCGCCTGGCTGCTCAGGATGCCCTGCGCTTCGCTGTCGATATTGTACATGTCGGTATCGAAATGGATCGTGTCGCTGACGACCGACTGCTTGAAGTCTTCGGCCGAACCGGGAACGACCGTGGTGCCGGTCTGCGACGGCTGGGTCGGCGTCGTGTCGGTGGGCGCGGTTTCCGCGGGCGCCGGCGGCAGCACCTCGGGGCGCTTCTTGGCGCAGCCCGCAGTGGCGACGAGCGCGGCGGCAACAATCAACTTGCTGGTCATTCTGGCCATTTTGTTTCTCCTCTGTTTTTGATCGTTACGGCCCCGCTCCGACGAGACAAGGCATGAATACCTATCGATGGTCTTGTCAACGTCCTATTCGCGCAAAGGTCCCCAATCCGGGTCCGATCCGCCCAACGGCGTGGGAATGTGCCGCTCGTTCCGGCCGGTCAGGTCCACCGACCAGATTTGCGCCGGCCCCGATCCGCGCGCGTTGCGAAAGAAGGTCAGCACGCGGCCGTTCGGCGCCCAGCTCGGGCCCTCGTCGCCCCAGCTCTCGGTCAGGATCTTCTCGCCGCCGCCATCGGGGCTCATGATGGCGATACGGAAATCTCCGGTGATCTTGGTGAAGGCGATCAGGTCGCCGCGCGGGCTCCATGTCGGCGTGGCATAGCGGCCGCCGCCGAAACTGATCCGGTGCTCGCCCGAGCCGTCGGCATTCATCACGTAGAGCTGCTGCGTGCCGGAACGGTCGCTTTCGAACACGATGCGCGATCCGTCGGGCGAATAGCTGCCGCCGGTATCGATACCCGGCGCATCCGTCAGCCGCTGCGGCGATCCGCCGGTGGCGGATATGCGATAGATGTCGGTATTGCCGCCGCGCGCCATGGAAAACAGCACATAGCGTCCGTCCGGCGAGAATCGCGGCGCGAAGGCGAGCGCCACGTTCGACACCAGCCGGCGCGACCGTCCGCTGGTCAGGTCATAGGTATAGATGGACGGGCGATCGTTCTCGTAGCTCATATAGACGATCTTCTGCTGGTTGGGCGCAAAGCGCGGCGTCAGCACGATCGACTGGCCATTGGTGAGGAAACGGTGATTGGCGCCGTCCTGATCCATGATCGCCAGCCGCTTGATGCGGTGATCCTTCGGCCCCGTTTCGGAGACATAGACGATGCGGCTGTCGAAATACGGCCCCTCGCCCGTCAGGCGCGAATAGACCGTGTCGGCGCATTTGTGCGCCGCGCGGCGCCAGTCCCTGGGCTGCACCACGAAACCCTGCCGCGTCAGCTCGGTGCGCGCGAACACGTCGTACAGGTAGCAGCCGACCGTCAGCGTGCCGTTGTCATTGGCGCGGACGAATCCCTGGACCAGCGCCTGCGCGCCGGTGCCGCTCCAGTAATCGAAGGCGGGCGCCGTCACCTGCGGAAAGGAAACCGGCCGCAACAGGCCGGACCCGAGCGGCCGGAACAGGCCCGAATTCTTCAGGTCATTGCTGACCACCTCGGCCATCTGCCGTCCCAGGTCGGTGGTCGATCCGGCCGCCGTCTGCGCCGGCGCCGCCGCCGGCATCGGCGGGATGGCGATGGGCATCGGCTCCGAAATGCCGCCGACGACGTCGACTTCGACCTGCGCGGCGGCGGGCGCTGCGATCAAAAGCGCGGCAAGCGGGGCCAGCATGGCCGCGAGCCTGGTTACTATCTTCGGCATCTTGTCCTCCGGCATCGCCCTTATCCGGGCAGCTTGTACGTCAAAATGATGTCTTCCCAGCCGCCTTCATAATATTGTTTCGGCAGATTGTACGGCGCGCAGGCGATGAAAGCACTCGTCGCCAGTTCCGCGACCCGGCGGGCATAGCGCCGGTTCTCGCCGCCCACGCCCGTCTGCCCGCGCAGTTCGGGGCGGGCGGCGAGCGATCCGTCGGGATTCATCCGGATACGCAGCTTCGTGACGATCTCGTTCGCGCCGGGGCCGGGGTTGGTGACGCGATTGGCGCAGGGCTGCACCTGCCGCCTGATCGCGTCGGCGAGATTCGCCACCACGGCCGACCCGATCTTTTCCGCGCGCGGCGTCTCGCCCTTGCCGGTGCCGGTATCGGTGATCCCCTTCAGGAAGTCGTCGCCCAGGCGCGATCCGCGGGCACGCTTGTCGGAACTCTTGTCCGACCCTTGCGCCTTCTTGGGCTCCGGCTTCGCTTCGGCGCGCTTGCCGGTTTCGCGCTTGGCCGGCTCCTTCTTCGCCGGTTTTTCGGGCGCGGGTTTCTTCGGCGCGGGCTTTTCGCTTTCGGCCGGCTTGGGCGCGGGCTCCGGCTCCGCCTCGGGCTGCGGCGTGGCGGGCGCCAGATCGGCGGCGGCATCCGCCGGTGCGGGCGCGTCGCTCGGATCGCCGATCTCGGGCGCCAGCGAGGCCGCCGGGTCCTCGGTCGCGACCGGCGCCGCCGATTCGAGCGCGATCTCATCGACCAGCGACACGTCCAGCGGCTTCGATTCCAGGTTCAGGGGATTGGGCGTCGACAGAAAGCCGACGGATAGCAGGCCGAACAGCACCACGTGCGCCGCCACGGCCACCCCCAGCGCGGCCTTGTCCCCGCGCATCATGGCGCGCGCTCCGTCACTGCTGGTCGGATCCGACCGTGACCAGCGCGACGCGGTTCAGGCCCGCCCGGTTGAGTTCGCCCATCACCAGCATCACCCGGCCGTAATCCAGGCCCCGATCCGCACGCAGATAGACCTGCGGCGGCTCGGCCCCGGCCGCGCCCGCACGCCGCGCCAGCACGTCGGGAAGCATCCGATCGGTCACCGCCTCGTCATCGACATAGATGCGGCCGCTGTCGTCCAGCGACACCTGAATCGGCTTCTGGCTCTGTTCCAGCGGCTTGGCCCGGCTTTCCGGCAAGTTCACCGGCACGCCCGCGGTCAGAAGCGGCGCCGTCACCATGAAGATGATCAGCAAGACCAGCATCACGTCCACCAGCGGCGTCACGTTGATCTCGGCCATGGGCGCGCGCCGCCCCTTGCCGCGCGACGAAGGCAGGTTAACGGCCATGGCCTAGGCTCCCGTCTCCAACTGCCGGCTCAGCGTGTTGTGAAAGCCGTCGGCGAAGCGGTTCAGCCGCGCCTCGACCCGGTCGATGCCGTGGCTGAAGCGGTTATAGGCGATCACCGCGGGGATGGCCGCGAACAGGCCGATCGCGGTCGCGAACAGCGCCTCGGCGATACCCGGCGCAACGACGGCGAGCGACGAACTCTGCTCGCCGGCGATCGCGGTGAAGCTGCGCATGATGCCCCACACCGTGCCGAACAGGCCAACGAAGGGCGCGACCGAGCCGATGGTGGCGAGAATGTTGAGCCGGCCGGACAACTGGTCCACCTCGTTCGCGACCGCCGTCGCCATGGCGGTGCCCAGCCGTTCGCGCGTTCCTTCGCGGTCGATCGCGCGGCCCTTGGTCGAACGCCGCCATTCCGTCACGCCGGCGGAAAAGACGCGCGCCACGGCGATGTCGCTGTCGCCGCGCATACGGTGGAATGCGTCGATGTCCTCGGCCTTGCGGAATTCGCGTTCGAACTTGTCGATCGACTTGCGCGCGTTCTTCAGGCGAAAGAGAAAGGTGAAGATGATCGTCCAGGTCCAGATGCTGGCGAGGAGCAGCCCCAGCATCACGAACTTCACGACCCAGTCGGCCTGCAGGAACAGCGCGACCGGCGACAGGGTCGCGGCATCGGTTTGCACGAATAGGTCCATCGAGTTCTATTTCCCCTTCGTAATCAATGGCGTGAACGCCGCCACCCAGTCCTTCGGCTGTCGCCTCGGCCGGCCGCTGGGCGCGACGAAGACCGCTTCCACTGTCGCGTCGAGCAATATCGCATCCCCGCGCATGACTCTCTGCTGAATGTCGACGGCCGCCGCACGCACGCGCGACACCCGACTGACAACCAACAGCGCGTCGTCGAGTTTCGCAGGCGCAACGAAATCCAGGTCCATGTGGCGCACGGCATAGGCGCCCTCGCCCGCTTCGAACGCCGCGCGCTGGTCGATACCGGCGCAGCGCAGCATGTCGGAGCGCGCCCGCTCCATGAAGCGCAAATAATTGGCGTGATAGACGATGCCGGAAAGATCGGTGTCCTCGAAATAGACGCGCACGGGAAAGCGGTGCTCCTGCCCCGCAAAGCGGCCCGTCACCGGTTGATCCAAATCCGTCATCGCCGACGGCGTTAGCGAAGGTCGGCGCGCGAAGAAAGGGCTTCACAGCACATGGCGAACCGCCGACCCTCCGGCGCGCCGCACCATCGCTATTGGCTTTCGAGTTGCACGCCGCGCCGCGCCCGATAGGCTGCGCCGCCATGACCGATCCCGCGCTCCGCATCACCAAGCTTTCCAAGGCCTTCGACAAGCCGGTCATTCGGGATCTCGACCTCGAGATCGCCTCGGGGCAACTTTACGCGCTGCTGGGCCCGAACGGCGCGGGCAAGACGACGACGCTGCGCATGGTCGTCGGCCTGACGCCGATGGATCGCGGCAGCATCGCGATCTACGGCATCGACACCCGCGCCGACCCGCTAGCGGCAAAGGCGATCACCGCATGGCTGCCGGACGAACCGATGCTCTACGACAAGCTGACGCCGGCCGAATATCTCGCCTTCGTCGCCGGCCTCTGGTCGATCCCGCCGGCCGAGGCGGCGGACGAGGCGGAGCGGCTGCTGCGCTGGCTCCGGCTGTGGGACGTGCGCGATACACGGTGCGAGGGCTTTTCGCGCGGCATGAAGCAGAAGGTGGCGCTTGCCGGCGCGCTGATCCACAAGCCGCGCCTGCTGATCCTCGACGAACCGCTCACCGGCCTCGACGCCGAAATGGCGCGCGCGGTGAAGGACACGCTGCGCGCCCAGGTCGATGCCGGAGCGACCGTCATCGTCACCACCCATATCCTGGAGGTCGCCGAACGCCTCGCCGATCGCATCGGCATCATCGCCGACGGCCACCTCCATGCCGAAGGCACGCTCGACGAACTGCGCAGCCTGGCCGGGTCGGACGACATGACGCTGGAGGACACCTTCATCCGCCTGACGAGCGAGCCCGCATGACCGGCTGGCTGATGCGCCGCCTGCCGGCGCCGTCGCTCGCCTGGCTGCTGCTCCACGAAATCCGCGTCGGCTTCCGGTCGCGGGCGAAGCGAACGCGGCTGGTCGTACTGCGTTACGTGCTTCTCGCCGGCCTGATCGCCTTCGGCATCTTCACCGGCTATCTCCTGCGCGCAACGCCGATCCCGGAAAACCCGACCGCGCTGGTCGCCGCACTCACCGCCGTCATCCTGATGTTCAGCTTCATGGTAACCCAGGCCATGCTGGGCGCGCAGCGCACGCTCTATGAAAGCGGCGACCTCGACCTGATGCTGTCGGCGCCGATCGGGGCGCGCACGGTGATGCTGGCGAAACTGCTGGGCATCGCCGCGACGATCATGCTGTCCTTCGCGGCGTTCATCCTGTCCTTCATCCTGCCCATCGCCGTGTTCGGCCATCCGAAGCTGTTCGGCACGATCATCGTGCTGGTTTCATGCGCGCTCGTCGCGGCTTCGCTCGGCCTCGGCCTGACGCTCCTGCTGGCCCGCATCTCCGGCCCCAGGGCGGCGCGCACCGTGGGCCAGATCGTCGCCGGTCTGCTGGGCGGCGCGCTGTTCCTCGCCTCGCAACTGATGAACGACCATGACGACCGCGAATCGCGCATGGCCGTCATCTTCCGCCATATTCGCGACAGCGGCGTCACCGATGGCTGGTGGGGCGGCCTGCCGGGCCGCGCCACCTTTGGCGAGCCGGGTCCGATGCTGGCGATGCTCGCTGGCGCGATCCTGGTGTTCGTGATCACCGGCTATCTGTTCCAGCGCTGGTTCGTGCGCGGCGTTCAGGATGCCGCGAACCATGGCGGCCGCGGCAAGGTGTCGCGAAAGGGGATCGCCCGCCATTTCCGCCCCACCCTGTTCGGCGCCGTCTTCCGCAAGGAATCGCGGCTGCTGCTGCGCGATCCGGCCATCGCCTTTTCGATCGTCCTGCGCCTCGTCTATCTTGCGCCGCTGATGTTCGTCGGGTTCAGGAGTGCGAACGGCGTGCCGGTCTCGCCGATGCTGTCCTTCCTCAGCGTCGCGATCGCGGGGCAGTTGGTCGGCAGCTTCACCTGGCTCGCCATTTCGGCCGAGGACTCGCCCGACCTCATCACCATCGCGCCGGTCGAAAAGGCGCTGGTGGACCGCGCCAAGCTCGCTTCCGCCCTCGCCATCGCCGCACCCATCGCGCTGATCCTGCCGATCGCCATCCTGACCGAGACCCTGCTCGGGGCGGTCGTTACGGTCGTGTTCACCGGGCTCGGCGGTGTCGCGGCGGGCGGCATTGAGCTGAAATTCGCCAAGCCCGCCGATCGCAAACGCTTCGCCCAGCGCCGCCAGGGTTCGATCCTGACCCGCATCCTGACGCTGATCGCGACCGGAATTATCGGCCTGCTCTCGGGCGCGATCGTCTATTTCCTACCCTGACCCGCCCCCGCAAGCGGAGGAACCCAGCGCCGAAACATAAGCGCTAAACCAAACCGCTTGCCCTGAGCTTGTCGAAGGGCTGTCCTGAGCGCCTGCCTTGGCAAGGCAGTCGAAGGGGGCTGCTGTGTTCTTCTCCCGCAGAAAGGGCAGAACAAAGCCAAACTCAGCCCAACCGCCTCGGATACGGCGCATCAGATTTCAGCGCCCGATCCCTGATCGAACAGCCCGTCCTGTGCGCCCTGCGGCGGTTCGATGCCGAGATGCTTCCACGCCGGCCCGTTAAGGCAGCGCCCGCGCGCCGTTCGCGCCACCAGCCCCAACTGGATCAGATAGGGCTCAATCACTTCCTCGATCGTGTCGCGCGGTTCCGACAGGCCCGCGGCCAGTGTCTCCACGCCCACCGGCCCGCCGCGATAGATGTCGGCGATCATGCCCAGATAGCGCCGATCCATCGCGTCCAGCCCCAGCGAATCGACCTCCAGCCGGTTGAGCGCGGCATCGGCGACCTTCGCGCCGACCGTCTCCTCGCCCGCGACATTGGCGAAATCGCGCACCCGGCGCAGCAGCCGTCCGGCGATGCGCGGCGTCCCGCGTGAGCGCCTGGCGATCTCCGCCGCTCCCTCGGGCGCGACGTGCAGGTCGAGCAGCCCCGCCGCACGCGTCACCACCTTCTGCAACTCGGCGACCGAATAGAAATTCAGCCGGACGGGGATGCCGAACCGGTCCCTGAGCGGCGTCGTCAATAGTCCCTGGCGCGTCGTGGCGCCGACGAGTGTGAACTTCGGCAGGTCGATCCGCACGCTCCTGGCCGACGGCCCCTCGCCGATCATCAGGTCGAGCGCGCGGTCCTCCATCGCCGGATAGAGCACCTCCTCCACCGCGGGCGCGAGCCGGTGGATCTCGTCGACGAACAGGACGTCGCCTTCTTCCAGATTCGTCAGCAGCGCCGCGAGATCGCCCGATTTGGCGATCACGGGGCCGGAGGTCGCGCGAAATCCCACGCCCAGCTCGCGCGCGATGATCTGCGCCAGCGTTGTTTTGCCGAGGCCCGGCGGACCGAAGAACAGGACATGGTCCAGCGCATCGCCGCGCGCCTTCGCCGCGTCGATGAAGACGCGCAGATTGTCGCGTGCGCCCTGCTGCCCGACGAATTCGTCGAGGCTTTTGGGGCGCAGTGCGGCATCCACGTCCTCGGGGCGGCGCTGGCTGGTCAGGATGCGGTCGCTGTCGGTCATCCCTCCCCTCCCACTTGCGGGAGGGGTCGGGGGAGGGACGGAGAAAACGCATTAGACATACGACCCGTCATGCCTTCCCCCCGGCCCCGCCCGCAACGGGTTCCACGAAGCACTGCGTCCGCGCGGCTCAAGCGGGAGGGGAACATCACTTCGCCGCCTTTCTGAGCGCGAGGCGGACCAGCGCGTCGAGCGATGCCCCGGCGCCCGCCTCGTCTTCCGCCGCCTTCACCGCCGCCGACGCCTCGGCCGACCTGAAGCCCAGGTTGAGCAGCGCCGATACCGCATCGGCCGAGGCGCCCGCGGCGGGGGCGCTCGCCGCCGGCCCTGCTCCGAACGCCGCCGCACCCACCTTGTCCTTCAACTCGTTGACGATGCGCTGGGCCAGCTTCGGCCCGACGCCGTTGGCGCGCGCGACCATCGCCTTGTCGCCGCCCGCGACCGCGCGGTGCAATTCGTCGGGCGCGAGCACCGACAGGATCGCCAGCGCGACCCGCGCGCCGACGCCCTGCACGCTCGTCAGCAGCCGGAACCAGTCGCGTTCCTCGGCCGTGGCGAAGCCCATCAGCCGGATCGAATCCTCCGCGACCAGCATTTCGGTATGCACGGTGACGAACTCGCCCACCGGCCCCAGCGTCTCCAGCGTACGCACCGACGCGCCGACCAGATAGCCGACGCCGTTCACCTCGATCACCGCATGATCGGCCCCGCTCGATTCGAGCCGCCCCTTCAGGTGCGCGATCATCGCCGCGCCTCCGCGAAAGTTGGCGACACGTCCCCCCTCGCCCTCGCTTGCCCCAAAGCGAGCGAGCGGCAGGTGCGGCGACAGAAGGCGAAGCGGATCATCACCCGCGGCACATAAGCGGAACGATACGGTATAGGAAAGGCAAAAGGCGCGCGACCGGATTGGAAGATCGGTTTCGACCCCGTGTGTTCGTCATTCCCGCGAAGGCGGGAATCCATATTCGCTGGCGGCGATATTCTTTCGACCGGGTTCGAGCATCTGGATCGCCGCCTGCGCGGGATGACGGTCGGGCAGCTTGTCCGTCGCGACCGCGGCGATCAGGCGCGCACCCTCGCACTGGCCAGGTGGTGCGCATGACATATCGCCACCGCCACCGCGTCGGCGGCATCGGCGCCGGCGATCTCCGCGCCAGGCAGCAGGCGCCGGACCATCGCGTGGACCTGGGTCTTGTCGGCATTGCCGACGCCGACCACCGCCTTCTTCACCAGCCGCGCGGCATATTCGCCGACGTCCATGCCGCCGCGCGCCGCCGCCGCCAGCACGACGCCGCGCGCCTGGCCGAGCTTGAGCGTGGATTGCGGATTGGCATTGACGAAGACCTCCTCCACCGCCGCGGTATCGGGCGCGTGGTCGGCGACCAGCGCCGACACCATCGCGTAGAGATGCGCCAGCCGGCGCGGCAGCGGCGCCTTCGTCTCGGTCTTGAGATGTCCGTTGGCGAGGTGCGACAGCCGATTGCCCTCGGCGCGGATCAGTCCCCAGCCGGTGGTCCCCAGCCCGGGATCGAGGCCCAGGATGATCACATTCCCCTCCCGCTTGCGGGAAGGGTCAGGGGAGGGAAAATGTCGCGCGACGGGAACGGCGTCGGACCTGCATCACGCCCTCCCCCAACCCCTCCCGCAAGCGGGAGGGGAGCGCTCAACCCAGCTTCTCCATGACCTCGTCGGGGACGTCGTAATTGCCCCACACGGTCTGCACGTCGTCATCGTCGTCGAGCGCGTCGATCAGCTTGAACAGCGTCTGCGCATCGCCCTCGCTTACCTCGACCATGGTCTGCGGGCGCCATGCGAGCTTCACGCTTTCCGCCTCGCCCAGCGACTTTTCCAGCTCCGCCGCGACCTCGTGCAGCATTTCCTGCTCGGTCCAGATCTCGTGGCCGTCGTCGCTGGAGGCGATGTCGTCGGCGCCCGCTTCCAGCGCCGCCTCGAGCACCTTTTCCTCGCCGCCGACGCTCGCCGGATAGGTGATCAGGCCCAGCCGGTCGAAACCGTGGCTGACCGATCCGGCCGTGCCCATATTGCCGCCATTCTTGGTGATCGCGGTGCGCACGTTGGTCGCGGTGCGGTTGCGGTTGTCGGTCAGCGCCTCGACGATCAGCGACACGCCGCCGGGGCCGAAGCCCTCATAGCGGATTTCCTCGTAGGAATCGGTGTCGCCGCCCGTCGCCTTGTCGATCGCGCGCTGGATATTGTCCTTGGGCATGGACTGCGCCTTGGCCGCGTTGACGGCGGCCCGCAGGCGCGGGTTCATGTCGGGATCGGGCATGCCCATCTTCGCCGCGACGGTGATTTCGCGGGAAAGCTTGGAAAACATCGCCGAGCGCTTCTTATCCTGCGCGCCCTTGCGGTGCATGATGTTCTTGAACTTGGAATGACCTGCCATTGGAAACCTTAGCTGTTCGAGCCGAAGATCATCCGGCTTGTTCGGTAACTGGCGCCGCCTGCAACCCCCGCCCGTTCGTGCTGAGCTTGTCGAAGCACTGCCTTTCGTCGAACAGAAAGGACGGGACAGCCCTTCGACAGGCTCAGGGCGACGGAGGGCGGTCTGGCTTGCGCGCCGTCTCTTTCGCCTTAGAAGAAATAGCGGCCATTCGACAAGCGCGGGCCGAACGCCGCGATTCGATATCCGTTCGCTTCGGGCGCGGTCGAGAAGCATCCGCGCCGCCGACGGGAACCAGTCCTAACCGCCGGCCGTCACCGCCGTACCCGACACCGATACCATCAGCATCGAGCCGCGCTCGCCGATCACCTCGTAATCGATGTCGATGCCGACCACCGCGTTGCCGCCCAGGTCGGTCGCCTTGGCGGAAAGTTCCTTGAACGCTTCCTCGCGGGCATCGCCCAGCGCGCGTTCATAGCCGCCCGAACGCCCGCCGACGATGTCGCGGATGCCGGCGAACAGGTCGCGAAAGATGTTGGCGCCGATGATCACCTCGCCGGTCACGACCCCGTGATAGCGGTCGATCGTCCTTCCCTCGATGCTGGGGGTCGTCGTCAGAATCATCGGTGCCTCCTCGTGCTACTGTGGAAAGGTTGCGCAATATAAGTTCGCACGGCAATCAAACGGTTGATGGCAATCGATGAGCGTGGATCACATGGCTGATATCATTCCCAGTTTGCTCAGAACGCTGATTATGGACGCTTCCATCGCGGAGGAATTGCTGAAGCAGTCCGATAATCAGGCCCATCGGCGAAATCTGATCCGAAGCAATTTTGCGGTTTTGGAGGGCGTAGTCTGGGAAATGAAAGAAAGTGTTCGGGAGGCTGCGGATCATCTGGGTGAACTCACGTCTTTAGCCGATCTCGCCTTCAGAGATAGAATTTACGCCGTGAACGACAAGGGCGATCTGGTCGAACGATTTCAACCAATGGGGCTTTTGACGGCAATCCGATACACTGGGAAACAAGCGCAAAAGATTGCGCCGGAACTCGTTATAGATTTCTCGGGCGAGGGTTGGTCCTGCCTCCGGTCTGCGATCAAAGTCAGAAATCGTATCATCCATCCAAAAACAGGTGAAGATTTGTTGGTTACGTCGAAGAATCTCGGCGATCTGTCATTGGCTTTGAAATGGGTACTAACGATCACCGAAGACACGATGAAAGCCATGATTGTCGTCCGAAGAGAATTTAATGAGAAATTGACAGAGCTTCTTTCACTATTGAAGGCAGGCGATCCAGAGACTCTTCGATTGTACCAACAAATTTATCAAGATAGCCGGTGACTCAGGTATTGATATTACAACATTCCTAAAGCATGCATGTACGTTTCGAGAATCGCTTCTTCTTCCTGATATTCTTCTTTCTTTTTCTTTCTGATCGCCAGGATTTTTCGGATAGCCTTCGCATCGTAGCCCCGGCTCTTGGCTTCAGCCATGACGTCCTTAATGTCATCGCTGATACCCTTCTTTTCTTCCTCGAGACGTTCGGCGCGTTCGATCAGAAGTCGAAGCTCATCCGCCGCCACGTTGCCTTCACCTGCATTCTCATCAGCCATCGAAGCCATCAAAGTCTTCCGTCCTTTACTTGAAGTCCATGAATTGATCGCCAGCGGCGAACCGGACCGCGGCATTAAGCGAGCCGGCCGCACTGCTCAAGAGCGATATGCGCCTCAGCGCGCGGGGTCGGTCATCGACGGCGGATCGCTCGCCGGAAAGCTCGCGGCGAGCGCTTCGTCCAGTTCCGCGTCGGAGGGATTGCGCTCCATGCTCGCTTTCATCCGATCGAGCTGTTCGGGCGTCGCGTCGCCCTGGTGCTTCGCCTTCCATTCGGCATAGGGCATGCCATAGATGATGCGCCGCGCGGTGGCCTTGTCGATCGGATCGCCGGCCTTCTCGCTCGCTTCCCGGATCCAGTCGGACAGGCAGTTGCGGCAGAAACCGGCAAGCCCCATCAGGTCGATATTCTCCGCATCGGTGCGGTGGCGCAGATGGCCGACCAGGCGGCGAAAGGCATCGGCCGCGATTCGGTCGTCCAGCGTTTTCAGATCGGCCATTTCATCCCTCCACGGTTGATTGATCAGCGATATGGGGTAGAGCCGGGCCCGCACAAGCCAAGGACTTTCTCCCCATGACCCAGGTCACCCCGCCCCGCTCCCGCAAGGTTCGCGTCCTGGCCACGCTCGGCCCGGCCAGCAGCACGCCCGAGATGGTCGAAAAGCTGTTCAAGGCCGGCGCCGATGCCTTTCGCATCAACATGAGCCACGGCGACCAGGAATCGAAGGTGCCGCTGATCCGGGCGATCCGCGCGCTGGAAAAGACGATGGGACGGCCGACCACGATCCTGGCCGACCTTCAGGGTCCCAAGCTGCGCGTCGGCAGGTTCGAAGACGGCAAGGTGGCGCTGAAAAAGGGCGCTGTCTTCGTCCTCGATCGCGACCCCGCCCCCGGCGACGAACACCGGGTCCAGCTTCCCCACCGGGAAATCTTCCAGGCGATCGAAACCGATGCGCGCCTGCTGCTCGACGACGGCAAGATGGTGTTGCGCGTCACCGAGCATGACGAGGACCGCATCGTCACCGAGGTGGAGGTCGGCGGCACGCTGTCCAATGCCAAGGGGCTGAACGTGCCCGACGTGGTGCTGCCGATGGCGGCGCTGACCGACAAGGACCGGTCCGACCTCGCCTTCGCGCTGGAACAGGGCGTCGACTGGGTGGCGCTCAGCTTCGTGCAGCGCCCGGAGGATCTGGCCGAGGCCCGCAAGCTGATCCAGGGCCGCGCCGCCCTGCTCGCCAAGATCGAAAAGCCCAGCGCGGTGGCGCGGATCGAGGAGATCGTCGAGCTGTGCGACGGCGTCATGGTGGCGCGCGGCGACCTCGGCGTCGAACTGCCGCCGCAATCGGTTCCGCCGCTGCAGAAACGCATTGTGGAAACCGCCCGCCGGCTCGGCCGGCCGGTGATCGTCGCGACGCAGATGCTCGAATCGATGATACAGTCGCCCACCCCCACCCGGGCCGAGGTTTCCGACGTGGCCACCGCGGTCTATGACGGCGCCGACGCGATCATGCTGTCGGCCGAAAGCGCGGCTGGCGACTGGCCGGTGGAATCGGTGGCGATGATGAATTCGATCGCCGAGGCGGTGGAACGCGATCCCGCCCACGGCGACCGCGTCCACTTCACCGTGCTGCATCCCGATCCCACCACCGCCGACGCGCTCGCCGAAGCAGCGAAATCGATCACCGCAACCGTCACGGCGAAGGCGATCATCTGCTTCACCCTGTCGGGCTCCACCGCCCGCCGGATTGCGCGCGAACGCCCGTCGGTGCCGATCATGGTGCTGACGCCGAAGAAGGAAACGGCGCGCCGGCTGGGCCTCTTATGGGGCGTGCACGCCGTGCACACCCGCGACGTCGAATCGTTCGAGGAAATGGTGGCCAAGGCCAAGCGCATGGCACTGCGCCACCACGTCGCCGAAGCCGGCGACCGGGTCGTGCTGTGCGCCGGCGTTCCCTTCGGCACGCCGGGCAGCACCAACGTGCTGCACGTCGTTCGCCTGCTCGGCAACGAACTCACGAACTATGTCGAGGAACGCTGACCGCACGAAACGCCGCGCAGCGCCGACGTCCCGCGCCCAACTTCACTAAACCCGTCGTTCCTGCCAAGGCAGGAACCCATGGCTCTCGCCGCATCCACACCGCCCGAAGCACCACAGATCAGCCCCACCTGCGCAAGAGCGGCAGCGCCGGACGCGCTCGCCGTCCGGCAGGACCGGCGCCGGCCGGCCGCAGAAACCATTTTCCTACACCCACCGGTCCATGCCACCACCGGCACTGCTCTTTGATATCGGTTATACTTCCCGCGCTCACGCACGCCCGCGTTGAGGTGCGACTCTGTGCGACCTTTGGCGGTTTTCCGCAGCGTTCGGGAAAGCAGCGAATCCCCCCTCCGGCACCGCCCCTCCTCCCCTCCCTTTCAAGGGAGGGGAAATGGATGGCAGGCCCCCACCCCGTCTCCGTCGTCCCGCGCGGCGGCGCCCTCAGAGCAGGCCGGCACGCTCCAGTTCGGCGCGAAAGGCCGCGGCGTCGGTGAAGGGAACGGCGTGGATGCCGGCTTTGGCCGCGGCATCGACATTCGCCGGATTGTCGTCGACGAACAGCGCCTCGCCCGCGCTCAGGGCGAACCGGTCGAGCGCCAGTGCATAGATGGCGGGGTCGGGCTTCACCAGCCTTTCGTCGCCAGACACCACGATGTCGCGGAAACGGTCGAACAGCTCGGACCACTGGCTGCGGAACGGCGGAAAGAACTCGCCGGAAAAATTGGTGAGCGCGAACAGCGGTACACCGGCCGAATCGAGTTCGCGCACGATTTCGAGCATCCCCGGCACCGGCCCGCCGATACTCTCGCTGAAGCGCGGACCCCAGGCGGCGATCAGTTCGGCATGATCGGGATATTCGGCGATCAGCTCCGCCGAGGTTTCGGCGAACGGGCGGCCGGCATCATGCTGGAAATGCCATTCCTGCGTCAGGACATCGCGCAGAAACGCGTCGAGCGCCCGATCGTCGTCGATCAGGCGCTCGTACAGAAATCGCGGATGCCAGCGAAAGAGGACGTTGCCGATATCGAAGATAACGGCGTGCGGTCCCCCCGCCATGCGAATCAGCCCTGGCGGGCCTTGAACTTCCGCACGGTCTTGTTGATGACATAGGTGCGCCCGCGGCGGCGGATCACGCGATTGTCGCGGTGACGGCCCTTGAGCGACTTCAGGGAATTGACGACCTTCATGACAGGCTCGCTTCTCGAATATTGTGAATGTCGGTAAAGAACGGCTCGCCTATCGTCCGGGCGACGCCAAGTCAAGCTGCCGCCGCGGCGCGATCCCACTGGTGACGCAACGCCGGGTGCGCTACCACGCGGGGACACGATCAGCCGGTCATTCGGCGCGACAGGAGGGTTTCACATGCGTATCAGGATGATCGCCGCGCTCGCAGCGCTCGCTCTATCGACGGCTGGCTGCGCCGCCGGAACCGGCATGGCGCCGGTCGACGTCACCCGTTACCATCTCGACCCGCCGATCCCGCGCGACGGCTTCGCGGTGGAACCGCTGAAGACCGGCGACACCATCAGCCCGGAATATGAAAGCTATGCCCAGGCGGTGCGCCGCGAGCTGTCGGCGCTGGGCTTCACCCAGCAGACGGACGGCGCATCGGAATATATCGCCGCCATGTCCTTCACCCGGGCGCCGCTGGGCGTGATCGAAAAGCGCTCGCCCTTCCGCATCGGCCTGGGCGGCGGCTCGTTCGGCGGCGATGTCGGCGTGGGCGGCGGCGCCAGCGTCGGCATCGGCGGAGGCACGCGCCAGGTGATCGGCACCGAACTGGCCGTCCAGCTCCGCCGGCGCAGCGACAACACCACCGTCTGGGAAGGCCGGGCCGTGACGCGGTCGATCCTGGGCGACGAGGACGCCCAGCCGCAGATGGTCGCCGACAAGCTCGCCAGCGCGCTGTTCAAGGGGTTTCCCGGAGAGTCCGGCATCACTATCACGGTCGAATGACCATCCAGATCAATTCCGCATTCGACGGCGGCAATATCCGCCTTCTCTCGGTCGACGGCGACCGGGTCGACCTCGAAATCGTCAAGGACAGGGATTCGGACTTCTTTCAGTGGTTCCACTTCCGCGTCGCCGGCGCGAAAGGAAAGACGCTGACCTTCCGCATCCTGAACGCCGGGAAATCGGCCTATCCGTTCGGCTGGCCGGGCTATCGCGCCCGGGTCAGCACCGATCGGCAGACGTGGCGCATCGCAGAAACCGACTATGCCGACGGCGTTCTGCGCTTCACGCACAGCTTCGAGGACGATCTCGCCTGGTTCGCCTATTTCGCGCCCTATACGGTCGAACGGCATAACCAGCTCGTCGCCGACATGGCGCGCCGGGACGGGGTGCGGCACGTCGAGCTTGGCAAGACGCTTGACGGCCGCGCGCTCGACTATCTGACGCTTGGCGACGGGGCGAAGCAGGTCTGGCTCTACGCCCGCCAGCATCCCGGCGAGTCCATGGCGGAATGGTGGATGGAAGGCGCGCTGGAAAAGCTGACCGATCCCGACGACGAGACGGCGAAGGCGCTGCGTTCCAGGGCGACCTTTCACATCGTGCCCAACATGAACCCGGACGGCAGCTATCGCGGCCATCTGCGCACCAACGCTGTCGGCACCAATCTCAACCGGGAATGGGACACGCCGTCGATGGAACGCAGCCCCGAGGTCTTCCTCGTCAAGGCGAAGATGGACGAAACCGGCGTCGACGTGGCGATGGACATTCACGGTGACGAGGCGATTCCCGCCAACTTCCTCGCCGGGTTCGAGGGCATCCCCTCCTGGACCGACGAGCTGGGCGATAAGTTCACCGCTTACGCCCGGCGGCTGGAAGCGGCCTCGCCCGACTTCCAGACCGAAAAGGGCTATGAAAAGTCCGCACCCGGCAAGGCCAACCTGTCCATGTCGACCAACCAGGTGGCCGAACGCTTTCACGCGCTCAGCATGACGCTAGAAATGCCGTTCAAGGATCACGATCCCAATGCGGACGCCGAATTCGCCTGGTCGCCCGAGCGGTGCAAGACGCTGGCGCATGCCGGGCTCGCGGTGCTCGCGGACATGATCGACGAGATCTGAGTGGATATTCGCGAGGGCGGGCTCGACGCGCCGCAGATCATCGACCTGCTCGAACTTCATGCCGAGGCGATGCGCGCGAACTCGCCCCGCGATAGCTGCCATTTCCTCGACCTGGCCGGCCTGCGCCAGAAGGGCGTGACGTTCTGGAGCGCGTGGGACGGCGACACCGCACTCGGCTGCGGCGCGCTCAAGGAACTGGACGCAGGCCACGGCGAGATCAAGTCGATGCGCACCGCCCCGGGCCATTTGCGCCGCGGTGTCGGCGCCGGCCTCCTGTCGCACATCCTCTCGGTGGCGCGCGATCGGGGCTATACCCGCCTCAGTCTGGAAACCGGCAGCGGCGAGGCGTTCGATCCGGCGCGCCACCTCTACCGCATGTTCGGTTTCAACGACTGCGGGGCGTTCGGAGGCTATGCGGAAGGCGATCCGTTCAGCCGGTTCATGACGCGGACGCTGTAGGGCAACGTGCAACCTGCGTTCAATCGCCCCCGACGCCCCGATACCCGAACCCGACTGCCCCATAACCGAACCCGATTACCCAGTAACCGGACCCGATTGCCCTATACCCGGACCCCGATTTCTCCATACCCGGACCCGATTTCCCTGAGCCTGTCGAAGGGCCGTCTTTCCCTTCAAAGCCGGGCAAGAAGAACAGGACTTCGACAAACCGGCACCAGCTGATGACAGGCGAACGCGAAACCGTCACAGCATCTATGCTATGGTGCCTCCCCCGACCCACAATGGAGGAGACATTCCCATGAGCCTATTGAACGACGCGCTGGGTGCGGCCGGCGGCAGCGGATTCGACATTGGCGCGCTCGCCGCGAAGGTCGGTCTCAGCGAGCAGCAGGCGAAAATGGTATTGCAGGCACTGGCGAAGTTCGCCAACCAGCCGGGAGACACGGCCGAACAGGCGTCGGCGGAAACCGGCGTGGAAAAGAGCAAGGTCGAGCAGCTTCTCTCGGCGGTCGGCGGCGAAGGCGCGGTCGCGAAGCTGGGCGGCGCGCTCGGCGGCGGCGGGCTGGGCGGCCTGTTCGGCTGATCCGCAAGCCGCATGGGACAGGGACGGCCGGTCCCGCGTTCGCAGATGCGGATATGACCGGTTCAAATCGCGCGGCTTAGCGATTAAGCCCGGCCCGATCTTTCGACAGGAGCCCCATCCCATGCCTACCCTCGTCCTCATCCGCCACGGCCAGTCCGAATGGAACCTCGAAAACCGCTTCACCGGCTGGTGGGACGTCGACCTGACGACCAAGGGCGTGGCCGAGGCGGGGGAAGCGGGCAAGCTGCTGGTGGAGAAGGGCTACGACTTCGACCTGACCTTCACCAGCTTCCAGAAGCGCGCGATCAAGACGCTCAACATCGCGCTGGAGGTCATGGATCGGCTCTGGCTGCCGACCGAGAAGGACTGGCGCCTGAACGAGCGGCATTATGGCGGGCTGACCGGCCTCGACAAGGCGGAAACGGCGGAAAAGCATGGCGACGAGCAGGTGCATATCTGGCGCCGCAGCTTCGACACGCCGCCGCCGGAAATGGAACCGGGCAGCAAGTTCGACCTGAAGAAGGACCGCCGCTACGCCGACATCGACATCCCCTCGACCGAAAGCCTGAAGGACACCATAACACGCGTCCTGCCTTATTGGCAGGAGCGGATCGTACCGGAACTCCAGGCGGGCAAGCGCGTCCTCATTTCCGCCCACGGCAATTCGCTGCGCGCGCTCGTCAAGCATCTGTCGAACATTCCCGATGACGAAATTACGGGACTCGAAATCCCGACCGGTCAGCCGATGGTTTATGAACTGAACGACGACATGACGGAGAAGGACCGCTTCTACCTCAGCGAGCGCTGAGGGAGCGGACGCCGAATCGGACGCTGGCGCAGCCGCGATCGGAAGCACGAGGAAAACCGGCGGGGCGCACGAGCCGCTGCCGGTTTTTCGCATTCTTCAGCCCCTGCGGCCTACGTGCTTGACTGGATAGCCGAACCCAGGCCCAAATTTTTCCCGGTTTGCTAATGACAATGGTTCGCAATATCACTATTGCGGCGTCCAGAGCTTGCCAAAAGGGGAACCATGAAACGCCTGCCGCATCTTCTCGTCGCCGCGTCCCTTCTCGCCCCGGCGACAACCGCCGCCGCGCAGGACCGGGACCAGGATCGGCAGTCGCGCAAGGACATCATCGTCACCGGTCGCGGGCAAGAAGACACGGCGGGCACGAAAACGAGCACGCCGCCGATGCAGGTGCCGCAGCCGGTCACGGTCATCGATGCCGAAACCTATCTTTCGCAAGGCGCGCTCAGCGTGTCGGACACGCTGCGCTACGCCGCCGGTGTTCAGGCCAATTCCTACGGGCTCGACAGTCGCGTGGACAGCAGCTTCGTCCGCGGCGTGAATCCGGTACAGTATCGCGACGGCATGCGCGACATCTATGGCAATTATGTCAGCACCACGGCCGATCCCTATAACTTTTCCCGCGTCGAGCTGGTCCGCGGCCCGGCCTCGGTATTGTTCGGCCAGGGTTCGATCGGCGGAATCGTCAATCTGGTGTCGAAGACACCGGAATTCGAAACGTCGGGCGAAGCATCGGTCGTCTATGGCTCCTATGACCGCAAGGAATTCATGGGCGACGTGACGGGCGCCATCGGCAGGACCCTTGCCGCGCGCCTGGTGACCCGCGTCCGCGATGCCGATACGCAAACTGATTACGTTCCCGATGACCGGGTGCTGGTCTCGCCCTCGCTCCGCTGGCGGCCGAGCGACGATACCGACGTCACGCTGATCGGCCTGTATCAGGAGGATGACGGCGGCTCGACCGCGCAGTTCCTGCCGGTGATCGGCACGCTCTATCCCAACCCGAATGCGGAAAACGGCCGCATCCCGTTCGACCGATTCATCGGCGATCCGGACTGGGATCGCTATGACGGCCGGCTCGCCCAAGGCACCATCCTTGTCGACCAGCGACTGGGCAACCGCGCCAAACTCAGCCTGAAGGCGCGCTATATCGACAGCGACCAGCAGTATTTCACGCACTATCCCGACAGTTACCAGAATCCGACCGACCCCTATGTCGATGCCGATCACAGGATCGTGGGGCTTTACGGGGACGGTACGATTTCCGGCCTCAATATCTTCACCACCGACAACAATGTGCAGGTCGATTTCGACACCGGCAGTGCGGTGGAGCATGTCCTGCTCGCCGGAGTGGATTACAGTTGGTATCGCATTCGCCAGCGTAGCGCGGGGGGATATGAAGAGATCGACATATACGATCCCGACTACGCCGCGCTGACCCCGCCCGAATTTGGCGATACGATCAGCCGCAGCAGCCAGCACCAGCTCGGCTTCTATGTGCAGGACCAGATTCGGCTGTGGGACCGCGTTTCCGTCGTCCTCGGCGCACGCCACGACGACGTGACGACGAAGAGCCCCGGAAGCCCGGACGAAGACGCGGACGCAACCTCGCTCAGGGCGGGGATCATCGGTGATCTCGGCGCAGGGTTCGCGCCGTTCTTCAGCTATACGGAAAGTTTCCTGCCCGTCGCCGGGCTCGACAATGCGGGCGATCCCTACAAGCCGTCGCGCGGCAAGCAGTTCGAGGCGGGCCTGAAATGGCAACCCGATCCCGCCACCCGCCTGACCGTGACCGGTTTCCATATCACCGAGAGCAACCGCCTGATCGACGACCCGACCGATCCCACCAACCAGATCCAGGCGGGCGAACTCACGTCCAAGGGCGTGGAATTCGAAGGCTTTCGCAGACTGCCCGGCGATTTCGAGCTGATCGCCAATTTCAGCTACACCGATGCCGAGCTGACCGAAACCGACGATCCCATCCAGCTCGGCAGGCAGTTGAACAGCGTGCCAAAATATAACTGGTCGATCTGGACGACGAAGAGTTTCGCCATGGATGAGGGCGTCAAGCTGCGCCTGGGTGCCGGCGTCCGCCACCGCGGCGAAACCGTGTCGCGCAGCGCGATCTGGACGGTGCGAACGCCTGACGCCACGCTGGTCGACGCGTTGGCGGCAATCGAGTGGGATCAGTGGCGGCTTTCGGTCAATGCGAACAACCTGCTGGGCAAGGAATATTACGGGGCCTGCCTGGCGCGCGGCGACTGTTTCCTCGGGGCGAAACGCAACGTCTTCGCCACGCTGACATGGCGCTTCGGGCGGTGAAGATGGACGCAACCAGCAGCTTTGCGACCCGGACAGCGCCGAACCGGCGGCGCTCCGGCTGGCGCTATCGCGCCAATGTGGCCGCGCGAACGATCGCAGCTCTGGTGGGCGGCTATGTCGTCGCCGCCCTGTTCGCCTTCGCCACCGCCCGGCTGATCCCGCTTGCCCGGGTGGAGGCGGTCATGCCCGGCACGCTCCTCGCCTTCCTGGTGGCGCCCGGTGTCGCGATTTGGGCATTCCTCGCACGCAGCGCGACGCGTGCCCTGGCCGGCGTCGTCGGTGTCGCGGCGATCCTGGCGTTGTTGGGCTGGATGGCGGGTCCGCCGGTATGAAGGTGCGCGACGGTGTGCGCCAGACCATGGCCTGGCTGCACGGCTGGACCGGCCTGCTGCTCGGCTGGGTCCTCTATCTGATGGCCTTTGCCGGAACGATGAGCATGTTCCGCGGAGCGATCACTCGCTGGACCCACCCGGAGAGCACGGCGACAGCCGCTCCGGTGTCGGCGGTCGCCGCCGCGATCCGATGGCTGAAAAGCCATGCCGGCGATGCGCCCGCCTGGTATCTGACCGCCCCCGATGCGCGTACGAACACGGTGCACGCCACCTGGTTCGACGGCAGCGGCTTCATTGTCCGGGCGCTCGATCCCGTCACCGGTGCCCCCGCCTTGCGCCAGTCGCTGGGCGGCGATTTCTTCTACCGCCTGCATTTCGAACTGGAAATTCCCTATCCCTGGGGCCGGCTGCTCGCGGCATTGGCGGCGGCCTTCATGCTGCTGGCGTTGATCACCGGGATCATCGCCCACCGCCGCTTCTTCCGGGATTTCTTCACGTTCCGTCCCGGCCGCGGCCAACGCGCCTGGCTGGACGGCCACAACGCCATGGGCGTCCTCGCCCTGCCCTTTCACATCATGATCACCTTTACCGGCCTGGTCACGTTCACGTCGCTGGTCATGCCGTGGGGGATCGTCGCCGATTACGGCAAGGACACGGCGGCCATGTACCAGGATCTGCTGCCCGGCGCCGTGACCCGCCCCGCCAGCGGTGAGGACGCGCCGCTGGCGCCGGTCCTGCCGATGCTCCAGGAAGCGCAACGGCGGTTCGGCGACGGACATATCGGGCGGGTCACGATGACGAATCCCGGCGATGCCGCCGCGACGCTGACCATATTCCAGAGCGACGGGGACCGGCTGGCGACGACGCCGCACATCCTGACCTTCGATGCGGCGACCGGCGATATCCTGGCGGATGTCGCGGAGCATCGGCCGGCGCTGCAGAGCTATGCCATCCTTTACGGTCTCCACATGGGCCGTTTCGCGGGACCGCTGCTGCGCTGGCTGTATTTCGCGGGCGGCCTGGCGCTGACCGCGGTGATCGGATCGGGGCTGGTACTGTGGATCGTGAAGCGCCGGGAACGGGCGCCGCTGTCCCTCGCCAATCGCGCGATCGAACGGATCAACGTCGGGGTCATCGCCGGTATGCCGGCAGCCTTTGCAGGCTTTTTCCTCGCCAACCGGTTGCTTCCGCTCGACCTTGCCGGTCGCGCGGGCTGGGAAGTGACCTGCGTATTCGCTGGCTGGGCCGTCGCCGGTCTGATCGTGCTGGCCCTGCCTTCGCGGCGGAGTTGGCCTGCGTTATTGGCTGCCGGTGCCGTGGCGTGGGCGGCGGCGGCGCTGATCGACATAGGGCGGATCGCGGCGCAAGGGGCGTCGGCTGACGCCGCCACCGTGCCGACGGACGCCGTATTGCTGGCAACCGCAACGGCCCTGGCTATCGCGGCGCGATATGCCGCGCGGACACCGGAGGCACGATGCCGCTCCTGATCCTGCTGCTGCAACTGGGCGGTTTCGCTGCCCTTGCCACGGCGATGCGGGCGACGCCCGCACCGTTGCGCCGGGCGACCACTCCGCCGCGGATCCGCCTGGCCCGGATTTCGGGGTACGGCCTGATCACGCTGTCCTTGCTGCCTGTAGCAATGGCGGACTGGCCGGCCTATCGCCTGATGGAGTGGGCCGGTCTCGGCTCGCTTGCCGGGTGGATGATCATGGGCGGGTTGACCATTGCCCGCCGCCGGACCGTTTCACGGCGACCGGGGCGGCCTGCCCGCTAATCGTTCGACGAAGCGGCAGGCAAGGTCGCCGGCCCCGGATCCCCGACGACGGGCTGCGGCCCCGCGTCGGTGGCGTCGAGCATCGAATCGCCGCCCAGTACGCGATAGAGATTGACCAGGTTGGTGCCCTTTTCAAGGACGGTCGCCACCAGGTTTCTTTGTGCCGAATAGAGCGACCGGCGCGCATCCAGGCTTTGCAGGAAACTTTCGATTCCGCCCCTGTAGCGGGCATAGGACAGGTCGTAATTATCCTGTGACGCCGTGACCAGATCGCGGGTCGCCTGAACCTGTTCGGTTATCGTGCCGCGCCGCGCCAGCGCATCCGCCACCTCGCGGAACGCCGTCTGGATCGTCCCCTCGTAATTGGCGAGCGCGGCATCGCGGTCGGCCTTCGCCTGGGCGAGATTTGCCGCGTTCGCGCCACCGTCGAAGATCGGAACCGTGGCCGAGGGGGCGACCGACCACGAGAAGCCGTCATCGTCGAACAGATTGCCGAGCGCGGTGCTGGCGAAACCCACCAGACCCGTCAGCGTGATCCGCGGGAAGAAGGCGGCCCGGGCGGCGCCGATCTGCGCGTTCTGCGCGCGCAGTTGATATTCGGCCTGCACGACATCGGGCCGGCGCAGGAGGATCGAGGAGTCCAGCCCTGGCGGAACCTCGTTCAACCTCTGCACCGCCACGTCGATCGAATCCGGCAGCGCGGCTTCGTCCACCGGGCCGCCGACGAGCAGGCGCAGGAGATTGACGTCCTGGGCAACCGCGGTCCGGCTGGATGCCAGATCGGCTTGGGCCTGGGCGAGGATCGTCTGCGCCTGGCGCAGATCGGTTCGCGGCGCCACCCCGCCTTCCAACCTGGCGCGCGTCAGATCCACGGACTTCTGCGCGCTCTCGACCGTCTGGCGCGCGATCTTCAGCAGGCTCATATCGGCGGCGTGGTTCAGCCAGGCCGTGGCGATGTCGCCGACCAGCGTCAGGCGCGTTGCCCGCGCGCCCGCCGCCGTGGCGAAATACTGGTTCAAGGCGGCGTCGCTCAGCGACTTCACCCGTCCGAACAGGTCGATCTCGAACGCGTTCACGCCGGCCTGTGCGGTATAATATTCGTCGGCTCCCGCGGTGGCCCCGCCGTTCCCGGCGCCGGAGCCCGTGCCCTGATTGCCGCCGGCGGCGCTCGCCCCATCGCCGCCGCGGAAGGTCGCGCCGGCGCTTGCATCGACGCCGGGCAAGCGGTCGGCGCGCTGAATGCGATATTGCGCGCGGGCCGAGGCGATGTTCGCCGCCGCCTGCCGCAGGTCGCGGTTGTTGACGAGCGCCTGCTCGATCAGCCGCTGCAGGCCCGGATCGCGAAACACCTGCCGATAGGTGACCTTCGGCAGGCCCGCTTCGCTTTGTCGAAGATAAGGCGATCCCGACGGCCAGGATGCCGGGATCGGCGGTTCCGGCCGCACATAGGTGGGCGCCATGGAGCAGGCGGAAAGCGCCGCCAGCGATACGATGGAGACGATTTTGCGCATCACGCGGCTCCCTCCCCGGCGGGCCGACCCTGCTGTTCTTCCGTCTCGCCGCTGTGCAGCTTTTGCAGCATGCCGCGCGTCGAACGGCGAACCAGCACGAAGAATAACGGGATGTAGAACAGCGCCAGAATGGTCGCCGTCAACATGCCGCCGATCACCGCCGTGCCGATGGCGATACGGCTGTTTGCGCCGGCGCCGGTCGAAATCGCCAACGGAATGACGCCGGCGATGAACGCGACCGACGTCATCAGAATGGGCCGCAGACGGATGCGGGCCGCCTCGACCGCGGCGTCGATGACGCGCTTGCCCTGCTTTTCGGCCTGTTCGGCGAATTCGATCATCAGGATGGCGTTCTTGGACGCAAGGCCCATGGTGGTCAGCAGACCGATCTGCAGGTAAACGTCGTTTTCCAGACCGCGCAGCGTCACCGCGAAGACCGCGCCGACAAGGCCGAGCGGAATGACGAGAAGCACCGCAACCGGGATCGACCAGCTTTCATACAGCGCGGCAAGGCACAGGAACACGACGAGCAGCGACAGGCCATAGAGCAACGGCGCCTGGCCCGAAGAAAGGCGCTCCTGATAGGACAGTCCGCTCCACGCGATAGAGGTGCCGGACAACTGGCCCGCATGGCTGGCGATCGCCTCCATCGCCTCGCCGGAACTGACGCCCGGCGCCGCCTGCCCCTGAATCTCGTAGGACGAAATGCCGTTGAAACGGGACAGCGAGGTCGGCGCCTTCGTCCAACTGCTTTCGGCGAAGGAGCTGAACGGCGCCATGCTGCCATCGGACGACCGAACGAACCAGTTCGACAGGTCTTCGGGCGCGTCGCGATAGGGCGCGTCGCCCTGAACATAGACCCGCTTCACGCGGTCGCGGTCGATGAAGTCGTTCACGTACCTGCCGCCCCAGGCCGTGGACAGGGTGGTGTTCACCTGGCTGGCATCGAGACCGAGCGCATTCAGCTTCTGCTCGTCGAGATCGACGTGCAGCGTCGGCACCGGCGGAAGCTCGCTCGGCCGAACGCCCACCAGTTTCGGATCCTGCGCCGCCATGCCGAGCAGCTTGTCGCGCAGCGCGCGAAATTCGTCCTGCGGCATGTTGCTGGTATTCTGAAGCTGCATGGTGAAGCCGTTGGACTGGCCCAGGCCGCGGACGGGCGGCGGCACGAGGGCATAGACCTGCGCGTTACGAAGTTGCGAGAAAGCACCCATCATGCGGTTTGTGATCGCCGTGGCACTGTCGCCCTCGCCCTCGCGCTGCGACCAGTCGGAAAGGGCGACGAAGCCCAGGCCGGTATTCTGTCCGCCTGGCGAGCCGCCGCCGCCGATGCCGCTGGCGGTGAACACGGTATCGGTGTTGCCGCCCTCCTGCTGCAGCATGAAGTTCTCGATCTTCTTCTGCACCTTCAGGGTTTCAGACTGCGTCGTTCCGGGCGGCAGGCGGAACTGCACGATCGCCGCACCCTGATCCTCGGTGGGGAGGAAGCCCGACGGGAGCCGGAGGAAGAGGATCGCCAGGATCGCGACGACGCCGGCGTAGATCAGCAGGAAGATCAGCTTGCGGTCGACCACATATTTGATCGACTGCGCATAGCGCTCCGTCATCGTGTTGAAGCCGGAATTGAACTTGTCGCGCGCGCCTTCGAAGACCCCGGCGACCCTGGGCATGCGGCGTTTCACCCAGTTGCCGGCTTCGTCCTCCTTGCTCTTCTGCTTGAGCATGGTCGCGGTGAGCGCGGGAGTGAGGATCAGCGCGACCGCGACCGAAAGGACCATCGCCGAGACGATCGTGACGGAGAACTGGCGATAGATCACGCCCGTCGACCCGCCGAAGAACGCCATCGGCAGGAACACCGCCGACAGGACGAGCGCGATGGCGATCAGCGCGACCTGGATCTCGCTCATCGATTCGATCGTCGCCTCGCGCGCAGTCATGTCGGGATTTTCTTCCATCACGCGCTCGACATTCTCGACCACGACGATGGCGTCGTCGACGAGCAGGCCGATGGCGAGCACCAGCCCGAACAGCGTCAGCGTGTTGATCGAAAATCCCACCAGCGCGAAGATCGCGAAGGCGCCGAGCAGCACGACGGGAACCGCGATGGTGGGGATCAGCGTCGAGCGCCAGTTCTGCAGGAAGACGAACATGACGAGCACGACCAGCACGATCGCCTCGAACAGCGTCTTGACCACCTCTTCCACCGACAACCGGATGAAATCGGTGGTGTCGAACGGAAAGGCGTATTCATAGCCGGGGGGGAATGCCTCGGCGCGGCCCTTGATCGCGTCCTTCACCCGTACCGCGGTGGAGAGCGCGTCCGCACCGGGCGCGAGCGAAACCGCGATGCCCGCGCCGGGATGCGCGTTCACGCGGCTGAGCACGCCGTAGCTTTCAGCTCCCAATTCTATCCGCGCCACATCGGAAAGCTTGACGGTCGCACCGGACCGTTCGCTCTTCACGATGATATTGCGAAACTGCTCCGGCGTATGCAGGCGCGACTGCGACGTCACGGTCGCCGTCAAGGCCCGGTTCTCCGGCATGGGCTGGCCGCCGATCTCACCGGCCGCGACTTCGGTATTCTGCGCCTGGATCGCGGCGATCACGTCACCGGGGACAAGCGAATAGGAAACCAGCTTGTTCGGGTCGAGCCAGATGCGCATCGCATATTGCGAACCGAACACGCGCACATCGCCGACCCCTTCGATCCGACCGATGGGATCCTGGAAATTCGACGCGAGATAATCGGAAATGTCCTGGTTGGTGCTCTTGTCGGTGACGTCGTACACCGCTGCGATCAACAGAAAGTCCGAATTCGCCTTCGTGACCGTCAGACCTTGCTGCTGCACCTGTTGCGGCAGGCGCGGCAAGGCCTGCTGCACCTTGTTCTGCACCTGGACCTGGGCGATGTCGGGATCGGTTCCCTTTTCGAACGTGGCGGTGATCGTCGCCTGCCCCTGCGAGCTGGACGAGGAACTGAAATACATCAGTCCGTCGATGCCGGTAAGCTGTTGCTCGACGACCTGCGTCACGCTGTTTTCCAGCGTTTCCGCCGAAGCGCCCGGATAGGTGGCGCGAATGTTGACCTGCGGCGGCGCGACATCGGGATATTGCGCGGTCGGCAGCGTCATAATGGCGCCGATGCCGCCGAGCATCACGATGATCGCGATCACCCACGCAAAAATGGGCCGGTCGATGAATATCCTGGAAAGCACGGCCTATTCCCCGCCGGACCGCTGTTCACCTTCGCCGCCAGCGGCGGCCTCGTCCGCATTCGGCTGCTGCGGCTTGGCGGCGGGCGTGCCGACCTGCTGAGGGGAATCGGCCGGAACCGCCTTTACGGTCGCGCCCGGCTGAATCTTTTCCGTGCCCTGCACGATCAGCTTGTCGTCCGGCTTCAGGCCGGACGTCACCACCCATTTGTTGTCCGTCATGCGCGGTGCAGTGACCTTGCGCTGGACCACCTTGTTGTCCGGACCGACGATCAGGACCGAGGCGTCCCCCTTGGCGTCGCGGCTGACGCCCGCCGGCGGAACCAGAAAGGCGCGCTGATCGATCGCCTGCGCGAACATCGCCTGCACATACATGCCGGGCAGCAGCACGCCTTCCGGATTGGGAAAGCGGGCGCGCAGCGTGACCGTTCCGGTACTCTGGTCGACCATCGCCTCCGACAGTTCGACCGACCCGGTATAATCGTACATGCTACCGTCTTCGAGGCGCAGCCGGACGCGGGCGCTCGTCGGTACGACGCCTTCCTCGCGGGCCAGCGCGCGGCGCAGGTTGAGCAATTCCGTGCTCGACTGCTGGATATCGACATAGATCGGATCGAGGCGCTGGATCACTGTCAGGGGATCGGCCTGATTCTGCGTCACCAGGGCGCCCACGGTCGCCAGGGTGCGCCCGATCTTGCCGGAAATGGGAGCAGGCACCTTGCTGAAGCGCAGATTGATCTGCGCCGTCCGCAGCGCGGCCTTGCTCTGCGCGACCGCCGCTTCGGCCTGGCGCGCCTGTGCCACCGCGTCGGTATAGTCCTGCTGGCTGACCGCCTCCATCTCGGCAAGCGGTTTGTACCGCCTGGCAAGGGCCTGCGCCGATTCCAGTTGTGCCTGCGCGCTCTGCAGATTGGCTTGCGCTTCACCGACTGCCGCTTCGTAAAGACTCGGATCGATCTGATAGAGCGTCTGCCCACGCTTGACCCATTCGCCCTGGTTGAACAGCCGCCGCTGGATCACACCGGAAACCTGCGGCCGGACTTCCGAGGTTTCGTAGGCCGCGGTCCGGCCGGGCAGCGTAGTGACCATCGGCACATCGGTCGGACGTACCTGCACATAACCGACGGTGACCGGCCCCTGCGCGGCTGCGGCGCCGGCCTGCTGCTCCTCCCCGCCACTGCACGCCGCCAGCATCAGCGCCGCGGCGGCGGCGATACAGCCGCGCCGGCGCGCGCGCGTCCCGGCGCGCTCGGATTTGGAGCAACCCTGCGGCTTCGGCTGCCGATTCGTCATATCGCCTCACTCGAATAGCGGCGCCGCGGACGCCGTAATGCCAAGGATGCACACATATTGCAGTGCAACGAGCGGCGGGCCTAATGCAAAACGCAAGCGTTCACAATAGGCCGGAGCCGGTGTTTGCGGCGCGGCGTCCGAACGAGCTTCCGGAAGCGGTTCATTCGCCGCGGAATTCGGGCGAACGCTTTTCCAGAAAGGCCCGGCCGCCCTCCGCCGAATCCGCCGTTCCGCGGGCACTGCGCTGACACTCCGCCTCATTCGCCATGGCACCGGAATAATCATGGTCGAGCGAATATGCGACCGCGCGCCGCAACAGACCCAGCGCGACAGTCGGTCCCGACGCGAGCCGCTGCGCCAGCGCCAAGGCCTCGTCGTCCAGCGCACTATCGGCAACGACACGATGCACCATGCCCCATTCCACCGCGCGCTCGGCCGGAACGCGCTCGCCCAGCAGCATCATCTCCAACGCCCTGGCCCGGCCGATCAGGCGCGGCAACATCCAGGTCGCGCCTCCGTCCGGGATCAGACCGACATTGACGAAAGCCTGAAGAAAATAGGCCGAATCGCAGGCGATGCACAAGTCGGCGGACAGCGCCAGGCTGCACCCGATACCGGCCGCAGGCCCCCGAACGGCGCTGACGACCGGAACATTCAGATCGGCGATCGCCTGCAGCGTGGGGTGGTAATGCTCGGTCAGCGCCGCATGGGTCGCAGCCCCCGGATCCTCGGCGTCGAGCGCGCCGGCGCCGATATCGGCGCCGGAACAGAACCCCTTGCCCTCGCCCCGGATCAGAACCGCACGCGCACCGTCCAGATCGGCCAGCACCTCCCGGAGCCGGTCGAACATCGCCGGCGGCGCGGCGTTCAGCCGTTCCGGCCGATTGAGCGACATGACCAGCACGTTGCCGCGGCGCTCGGTCAGGATCATGGGCTCGTCGGTCATGTTTGCCGTCCTTTCGCGTCCGTGCGATACTCGGTCTTCAAAAACGCATAGATCGCGGGAGAGTGCAATGGCGACGGCAGCACTGGAAAAGACCGGCATCGGCGAGGCGGAATGGGAAGCACGGCAGCAGCTCGCCGCATGCTACCGCATATTCGACATGCTCGGCTGGTCGGAAATGATCTACAACCACATCACGTTGAAGGTGCCGGGCGAGCGCAACGCGTTCCTGATCAATCCCTTCGGCCTGCACTTTTCGGAAGTGACGGCATCGAACCTCGTCAAGATCGACATCGACGGTAACAAGCTGGACGACAGCTCCTACCCCGTCAATCTCGCCGGATTCACGCAACATGCCGTCTTTCACCGACACCTGTCCGATGCGCATTGCATTATGCACACGCATACGACGGCGGGCATGGCGGTCAGTTCGGTGGCAGGCGGGCTCCGGCCCACCAACTTCTATGCCTGCAATTTCGTCGGCCAGATCGCCTATCACGATTTCGAGGGCGTCACCGTGCGGTCCGAAGAGGGCGAGCGGATGATCGAGCATCTGGGCGACAAGCGCGCGATGTTCCTGAGAAATCACGGCATCCTGGTCATGGGACGCACGCTGCCCGAAGCCTTCATCAAGCATTGGAGCCTGCAACGCGCCTGCGAAATCCAGGTCGCGACCGCTTCCATGGGGACGCCGCTGGAGGTGCCGGACGAAGTGGTTGCCGTCCACCAGCGCGATCTTTCCAAGGTGGCAATCCCCGGCGGTGTGGGAAAGGCCGACTACGACGCCATGGTCCGCCTGGTCGACCGGATCGACACCAGTTGGCGAACCTGACTTTCGCGGCGGCGCCGGCTGTGGAATACACGGCCTCGCAATGACCAGTTTCACCGTCAACAACCAGCCGGTCCATTACGAACTCGATCCCGCGACGCCGCTATTGTGGGCGCTGAGGGACGCATCGAACCTGACGGGCACGAAATATGGATGCGGCACGGGAGATTGCGGCGCATGTACCGTCGATATCGACGGCGAAGCGGTGCGCGCCTGCCAGGTATCGATCGCCGCGATCGAGGGAACGTTCGTCACCACGATCGAAGGGCTGTCGCGCGACCGCACCCATCCGGTGCAGCAGGCGCTGATCGATGCCAACGTGCCGCAATGCGGATTCTGCATTTCAGGTATCGTGATGGCCGCGTCGGTGCTGCTGCGCAAGAACCGTGACCCTTCCGAACAGGAAATAGCGGACGCGCTGACAAATATCTGCCGCTGCGGCATATATCCGCGTCTCGCCACCGCGATCCGACAGGCCGCCGCCATCGCACGCGGGGACGAAACCGCTCCGCCGCCGCCGCGCCCCGGCATCGACGCGGCCGAAGCGGCCCGCAAGGTCCCGGCGCTGACGCCGCCGCCGCGCTGAACCTTTCGATTGGCTTTCGCCAGAGTTCAGACACGGCTCATCGACATTGTGGCATTCCCCGGACATGAACCGCCGGTCCGTGCCGGCGAGCGGAGAGAAGCATGTTGAACAAGACCATTATCGCCGCCCTGCTTGCCGCGACCGCCCTCGGCCCGACGCTGGCAACCGCGCAGGAGCGTGCGGCCATGATCAAGCGCCCGTCCGCCGACCGGGCGCAGCATCGTTCGGAACGGCCGCACCGGGACCGCGTGGCGAGGACCGCAGTGCCGGCAAGTTCGGCCCGATCGACCCTGATCGCGTCCGCCAGGACAGCACAGGACCGGGATCGTCGCGATTCGCGTCGGGCGCGCGGAGGTGATCGACGCGATAAACGGGAAGGCCGTCGCGACGATAACCGCGACCGCCGCCAGGACCGCCGCGTGGAACGTCATGACCGCGGTGCCGACCGCCGCGATTCGCGTGAAGATCGGCGCGATCGGCGGCGGGAGTGGGGGCGCAGCTATGCCGATCGCACCGATCACTATCGGTATGACTGGAACGCGCACGATCGGATGCGCTGGAACCGGAGCTGGCGGTCGGACCGGCGATATGACTGGCGCGACCACAGATCACGCTATCGCTCGACCTATCGCATGCCGCGTTACTATCCGCCTCGCGACTATCATTATGGGTATCGCCGGTTCGCCATCGGCATCGACCTCGGCCCGATGCTCTACCAACAGCGCTACTGGATCAACGATCCCGGCCAGTACCGCTTGCCACCGGCTTATGGGCCGTACCGCTGGGTGCGCTATTACAATGACGCCTTGCTCGTCGACATTCGATCCGGCGAGGTCGTGGACGTGATCTACGACATTTTCTGGTAACACTGGCGACAGGAGGTGGGGCCGGTGCGCCGGATGCGCATCGGTTCCTCTTGCATTTCGCGCGGCAGACGGCACATTGCGCGCCCGTGAATATTCTAGGCACCAAGAGAAATGCGGGCGCCGCCGTCCGCGAGCATATCGGCAGGCAGGTTGCGCAGCGGCTGGACGCCAATCCCGCCGCAAAGAAGGCGCAGATCGATTCGGCGCAGATCTATTATGTGCCCGGCTATCTGAGCGAGCGCGATTGCGACACGCTGATGCGGTTGATCGACGCTGGCAGCCGCCGTTCGACCATCCTCACCGACAATTACGATCCCGAGTTTCGCACCAGCGACAGTTGCGACCTCGATCGCTGGTCGCCGGAAATCCGTCCGATCGACGAACGGCTCGCTTCGCTGCTGGGCATCGACCCGCATAATGGCGAGACCCTGCAGGGGCAGCGTTACGCGCCCGGTCAGCAGTTTCGCGCCCATCACGATTTCTTCCACGAAACCGAGAGCTATTGGGAGCGGATGAAGCAGGAGGGCGGTCAGCGCACCTGGACCGCCATGATCTACCTCAACGATGTCGAGGAAGGCGGCGCGACCTGGTTTCCGCAGGCGGGTGTGCGGTTCAAGCCAAAGCGCGGCCTGCTTCTCGCCTGGAACAACATGAAACCGGACGGCACCCCCAACCACAAGACGCTGCACGAGGGCATGGCCGTAGTGAAGGGCACGAAATATATCGTTACCAAGTGGTTCCGCGAGAGCGCCTGGTTGAAGTAAGGCATCGGCCATGGAGCCGGTCCTCAACATTACGCGATCCATTCTCGGCCAGCCATGGCGCTGGCGCGGTCTCGCCGCCGATGCTCGTGATCCGGCTTTCCGGCCCGACGACCTTCTGACCCAATTGCTGCTCGCGCGCGGGTGCCGGCGGGAGGAACTCGACGCGCACCGCGCACCCAGCATCCGCGGCTTCATGCCCGATCCGTCCATCTTTCGCGACATGGACCGCGCGGCCGAACGGATTGCCGATGCCGTAACTCGCGGTGAAAAGGTGGTGGTGTTCGGCGACTATGATGTCGACGGCGCGACCTCGGCAGCGCTGATGGTGCGCCTGTTGCGCGATCTCGGCCTTACGCCCGGCGTCTATATTCCCGATCGCCTGATGGAGGGATACGGTCCGTCGGGCGAAGCACTGGTCCGGCTGAAGCGGGATGGCGCGGATTTGATCGTGACGGTCGATTGCGGCGCCCAGGCGTTCGAGGCGCTGGAGATGGCGCACGCCGCAGACGCCGAAGTGATCGTCGTCGACCATCACAAATGCGCCGCCACCCTCCCCGTCGCGCATGCGCTGGTAAATCCCAACCGCCTCGACGATGTCGACGGAGCCGCGCACGGACATCTCGCGGCGGTGGGCGTCGCTTTCCTGCTGGGGGCCGCATTGCTGCGCACCCTGCGGCGGCGGGGCTTCTTCGCCGGGCGGCGCGAGCCGCGCCTGCTCGACCTGCTCGATCTCGTGGCGCTCGGCACCGTGGCCGATGTGGCGGCCCTGAAGGGGCTCAACCGCGCCTTCGTCGCCCAGGGCCTGAAGGTAATGGCGCAGCGGCGCAATATCGGCATCAACGCACTGATCGAGGCATCACGGCTGACCCGCGCGCCGACCGCCAGCGACTGCGGCTTTGCGCTGGGGCCGCGGATCAACGCCGGCGGCCGCGTCGGCCGGTCCGACCTCGGCGTTCGCCTTCTCACCACCCGCGACCCGGAAGAAGCCCGCGCGATCGCCGGGGAACTCGACGGCCTCAACGAAGAGCGGCGAGCGATCGAAGCCGCCGTGCAGGAAGCGGCCGAAGCGATCTGCGGCTCGAAGCAGAACCGCTCGGTTCTCGTGGTGGCCGGGCGTGGCTGGCATGCCGGCGTTATTGGCATCGTCGCCGGCCGCCTGAAGGAGAAATTCGGCCTCCCTGCCATCGTGATCGCACTCGACGAGGACGGCACGGGCAAGGGATCGGGGCGATCGATCCCCGGCGTCGACCTCGGCGCGGCGGTGCTGGCGGCAAAGGACAGCGGCCTGCTCCGGGCCGGCGGCGGCCACGCCATGGCGGCCGGGCTGACCATCGATGCCGACGCCGTTTCCGCCTTCGCCGATTTCCTCGACGCATGGCTGGGCGATGCGGTCTCCCGCTCGGTCGCGGACCGGGCGCTGCTGCTGGACGCCGTTTTGGCACCGGCGGGGATCAATCCGACCCTTGTCGAATCGCTCGACGTCGGCGGCCCCTATGGCATGGGCTGGCCCTCGCCCCGGGTTGCGGCCGGGCCGGTGCGGGTGGTGAAAGCCGATGTGGTGGGCAACGGCCATGTCCGCGCGATCGTCGCCGGCGACGATGGCCGCAGCATCAAGGCAATGGGCTTTCGCCAGGCCGAGACACCGCTGGGTACGGCGTTGCTGGGCGCGCCGCCCCACCGCCAGCTCTGGCTGGCGGGCCGCGCCAGAATCGACGATTGGGCGGCCCGGCCGGCCGCCGAACTGCATCTGGATGACGCGGCCTGGGCGGATTGAAAAAAGCGCGGCCGGGCGCTTGACCCCACGAGCGCATTTGCCTAGGTCGCGGCCTTCCACGCTTCGGCATGGCCCCTTCGTCTAGCGGTCTAGGACGCGGCCCTTTCACGGCTGAAACACGGGTTCGATTCCCGTAGGGGTCACCACCGGCAAGCGCAAAGCGAGCCTTTCTCTTGCTTTCTGGAAGGCGAGCCCCGGCATTCCCACGTTCATTCGTGTTCAGCCAAAGATGGGTGGAGCCGCATTACAGCGCATGGGAGAACACACCACCGAAGCTATGCCGTCCGCGAAGTAGCAGCCTGGCCGCGAAGTAGCAGGCTGGGATCGGACGGGAGAAGGAGCGAAGCTTCTGACTCACGTTCTGAGGACGTCTCGAGCGTCCAGTACCAGGACACGGGTCGGAGTTGGTCCGCACCGAGAGCGAATCCCATTCGGACTGCCTCTGACACCTCGTCGATGCCCCGGCTGACTTCACGGCTTCTGCGCCGTCCCAACATCCACTAAACCATTCGAACAATGGTGAGCCCTGCTGGGTTCGAACCAGCGACCTACTGATTAAAAGTCAGTTGCTCTACCGACTGAGCTAAGGGCCCGTGGGCGACAGCACGTAGGCGCGGGTGCGGGCGGGGTCAACCGCGTTTGGCGCGGGCGCGCAACTGCCGCACGGTATGCCCGCTCACCGGGTCGCGCCAGTCGGGTGCGACCTGCGCCAGCGGGTCGAGCACGAAGCGCCGTTCGCGAAAGAACGGATGCGGTATCGTCAGGCCGGGACCGCACCATGCGCCGCCGGACCACAGGACGATATCGCAGTCGAGCGATCGGGCGCCCCATCGTCTGCCCGGCCGCCGCTCAAAGGCTCGTTCCAGCCGCTTCAGCCGGGCGAGCAGATCGGGCGGGGCTTCGACGCTCTCGATGATCGCCACGGCATTGGCAAAGCGCCGGGCCGACGGGCCGACCGGGGCGCTGCCAATGATCTCCGACACCGCCACGACCCTTCCGAGGCGCGCGATCGCCGCCCGCAGCGTCGCCTGCGGGCTGCCGTGGCGCGTGCGCCGGTTCGATCCCAGCGCGATGGCGAAGCTTGTCGTCATGGCCGGCCCCGCTTATCCCGCTGCGATGTCCGTCGCCAGCCCCCTGCCCCATACCGAGCCACCGCATGATTGCCCGCGCTGCCCCCGGCTGGTGGATCTGCGGCGCGATCTGCGCGCGGAGCATCCCGATTGGTGGAACGCGCCGGTTCATGCCTTCGGCGACGAACGGGCCTGGCTCGGCATCATCGGCCTGGCACCGGGCAAGCACGGCGCCAATCGCACCGGGCGGCCCTTTACCGGCGACTATGCCGGCGACCTGCTGTTCGCGACACTGGACAAGTTCGGCCTGTCGCACGGCACCTATGCCTCGCGACCCGACGACGGACTGGCGTTGCACGGTGCGGTGATCGTCAACGCGGTGCGCTGTCTGCCGCCGCAGAACAAGCCGACGCCCAGGGAAATCGCCACCTGTCGTCCGTTCCTGGATCGGCAGATCGAGGCGCTGCCCGACCTGCGCGTGCTCGTAGCGCTCGGCCGGATCGCGCACGATTCGGTGCTGCGTGCCTTTGGCGAGAAACTGTCCGATCGGAAATTCGCGCATGGTGCGGAGCACCGGCTGAGCGGGCGGATCGTGCTGGTCGATAGCTATCATTGCTCGCGCTACAACACGAATACTCGTCGCCTGACGCCCGAAATGTTCGAGGCGGTGTTCGCGCAGGCGCTGGCGCATCGCGGTCCGTCCTGACGATCGACGCCGGCCATGCCATGATGCCGTCGTCGGTCGGGAGAACGCCCATGTCCTTTCTTACGCTGCTAGCCGCGCTCGCGGTGTCCCAATCGACGGCCGTGCCGGCCGGCGGCAGCGCGGCGGCCAGGCCGATGTGCCAGACCGCGGACGTGAAGGAGGTTACCGAGCCGTCGACCGCGCTTCACGTCAAGCCGCTCGAGGAGGAGCCGAAGACGCGTCAGGAAATCGCGGTGTTGCGATTCGAAAATGGCTGCATCGATCCCGTGATCGTCCGCGAGGATGTCGGCTGAGCAGGCGCCGGCGCGCCGATTCAGACATCCTGCACCAGCCGGCCGTATAGTTCCGGCCGCCGGTCGCGAAAGAAACCGAACGCCGCGCGGTGCCGCTTCACCCGATCGAGATCGATCGTCGCGCTCAACACGCCGGTCTCCTCCGCCCCGAATTCGGCAAGTAGGTCGCCGCGTTCGTCGCAGATGAAGCTGTGGCCGTAAAAGGTCTGCCCGTGCTCGGTGCCGATGCGGTTGGCGGCGATCACCGGCACCACGTTCGATACCGCATGGCCGATCATCGCGCGCCGCCAGAGCCGGCTGGTGTCCAGATCGGCATCGTGCGGCTCGCTGCCGATGGCGGTGGGGTAGAATAAAAGTTCGGCCCCCATCAGCATCATCGCGCGCGCCGTTTCGGGATACCATTGGTCCCAGCAGATGCCGACACCCAGCTTCGCTTGCGACGCGTCCCACACCTTGAACCCGGTATTGCCGGGGCGGAAATAGAATTTTTCCTCATATCCCGGCCCGTCGGGAATGTGCGCCTTGCGATAGACGCCGGCGACGCCGCCATCGGGGCCGATCATCGCCAGGCTGTTATAATGATGCGGGCCATCGGCTTCGAAGAAGCTGGTCGGGATATGGATTTCGAGTTCGGCGGCGAGCTTGCGCATCGCCAGCACCGCCTTGTGCTCGCCCACCGGCCGCGCATTGGCGAACAGGCCCTCATCCTCGACGCGGCAGAAATATTCGCCCTCGAACAGTTCGGGCGGCAGCACCACCTGCGCGCCGCCGGCCGCGGCTTCGCGCACCAGTTCGGACACACGGGCGATATTGGCGTCGATATCGTCGGTGAAGCCGAGCTGCAGCGCGGCGACGGTTATCTCGGTCATGGAAAACTCCTTGCGGGCGCGTGCGGGCGTCAGCGGCGGCGCGGAATCTGCTGGCTGATGCAATGAAAGCTGCCGCCACCCGTCAATATATGATCGGCGCGCAGGCCCACCACCTGATGTTCGGGGAACAGGGCCTCGAACGCCGCCACCGCGCGGTGGTCCGCCCGTTGGCCGTATAGCGGCACGACGACCGCCGCATTGCCGATATAGAAATTCATATAGCTCGCCGGCACGACCTCCGCCCCCTTGTTGAGGACACGCCCCGGCGAGGGCACCCGCACGACCTCCACGCCGAATATCTCCGCCGTGCGCGCCGCCGATTGATAGACGTGCCAGTTGGGATCGTTGTCGTCCGGTTCGGGCACCGCCAGCCGGTTTTCGCCGACGAACCGCGCCAGATTGTCGACATGGCCGTCGGTATGGTCGCCCACCAGGCCGTCGCCGAGCCACAGCACGCGGTCATAACCCAGATCGCGGTGAAGCCGGTCCTCGACCTCGGCCTCGCTCATGCCAGGATTGCGGTTGCGGTTCAAAAGGCATTGGCGCGTCGTGACCGCCAGGCCGGTGCCGTCCCCGTCGATCGCCCCGCCTTCCAGCACCCAGTCATGCTCGACGACGGTCAGGCCGTGCTGCTGTGCCAGCCGCGCGCCGACATCGTCGTCGCCGGGCAGGTCGTATTTGCCGCCCCAGCCGTTGAAGCCGAAATCGTGCGCCTTGCCGTCCCCACCAACGATCGCGGCCGTGTCGCGCAGCCAGATATCGCCGAAGGTTTCGATCGCCACGTCGGCGATATCGCCCGCCATGATATGCGCAGCGGTCGCCGCTTCGGTATCGGCGGTGACCAGGATCACCTTCTCGCCGGCGCCGTCGGCGTGCACCGCCTCCGCGAAGTCGGTCACCTCGCGCCGGGCTGAATCGAGATCGCGGCCCCACAGCTCGGGATGGCTCGGAAAGCCGATCCACACCGCGCTGTGGCGCGCCCATTCCGGTGGCGGAGGCGGAGGTCCCTTCGTCATTTCGGCGTTCCTAGGGCCAATGACCGGTCCCGCAAAGACCCATTACCGCCTTATTGCACCGCAGCTCGCGATTTGTCGCGCACCGCCCGGAATTCCGTGCCCTGGTACCAGTTCGGCCACCGGTCGCTGTCGGCCAGTTCGCGGCCGAGCTGGTAATAGATCTGCAGGTCCTGAACGGCGCCCTGCCAGTTCCAGTTCGGATCATATTCGTCGCTCGGCTGGTGATAGCGGTTGGCGGTATAATCGTCCTCCGCCTTCTTGCCCGCCGCGGTGCCCCCGTCGACCAGGTCGATGCCGCTGCCCGCCGACAGCATCGGCACGCCGAGCTTGGCGAAGCTGAAATGATCGGACCGGTAATAATGGCCCGCTTCCGGATGCGATTCGGGTTTGATCACACGGTTCTGCGCGGCGACCAGCGGCTTGACCAGATCCTCCAGCTCGGACTTGCCGATGCCGGTGATGACGAAGTCCTTCGTCGGTCCGATCAGGTTGAGTACGTCCATATTGACGCCGCCGACCGTCTTGGCGAGCGGATAGACCGGATTTTCGGCATAGTATTTCGACCCCAGCAGCCCCGATTCCTCGGCAGTCACGGCGAGGAACACCTGCGAACGGGCGGTCGCGCCCGCCTCGGCATTGGCTTCGGCAAGCGCGACCAGGCCGGCGATACCGCTGGCATTGTCGGCGGCGCCGTTGCAGATGTCGTCGCCGTCGACCGGGTCGCAGTGCCCCAGATGATCCCAATGCGCCGAATAGAGCACGACCTCGTCGGGACGCTTCGTCCCCGGCAGGATGCCGACGACATTCTTCGACGCCTGTCGCCGGATGGTGTTGACGAACGATGTCGATGCCTCGACACCCAGCGGCACGGCGTGGAACCCCTTCTTCCCCGCCGCCGCGGAAAGCGCCGCGAAATCCTTGCCGGCGCTTGCGAAGAGCTGCTTCGCCGCGTCGAGCTGGATCCAGCCGATTGCCTTCGACTGATCCATATGATCGCCGGGCGTGTCCTGTTCGAGTTGCGGGCCGGTCCAGGACGATTGCACGACATTCCAGCCATAGGCGGCGGGTTCGGTCTGGTGGACGATGATCGCGGCCGCGGCACCCTGCCGCGCCGCCTCTTCATACTTGTATGTCCAGCGCCCGTAATAGGTCATCTCGCGGCCATTGAACGTGCCCTTCAAATCCGACTGCTGCCAGTCGGGATCGTTGACCAGGATGACGACCGTCTTGCCCTTCACATCGACACCGGCATAATCGTTCCAGCCGCGCTCCGGCGCGTTGATGCCATAGCCGACGAAGACCACATCGCTGTTTTCCAGATTGATCTTCGGCGTGACGCGGTAGGTCGCGACCACCATGTCGTTGCGATAATCGAAGCTCAGCGGCTGCTTGCCGCCGGTGAAGGTCAGCGGCTGCACGTCCTGCGCGGTAATTTCCACCAGCGGCACGTCCTGCGTCCACTTGCCGTGATTGCCCGGCTTCAGGCCCGCTTCCTGAAAGCGCTTGGTGATATAGGCGATGGTCTTTTCCGCGCCCTCGGTCCCCGGCGCGCGCCCGCCATATTCATCCGACGACAGCGTCTTTGTCACCGTCTTCAGCGTTTCGACCGGGATTTGCGGCGGCGCGACCGATTGCGCATTCAGCGCGGCCGGCGCGACGGTCGCCGAAAGGGTCAGAAGCGTGGCGAGCATGGTGCGCATGGGTGGTATCTCCCTGAATGGTCTTTCCCGTCATTCTTAGCGGCTGTCGCGGCGCTGTCGACTGCTTCGTTCCGCACGCCGTCGGCGAACGCCAACGAAAAAGGGCGGCCCCGGCGGGACCGCCCTCTTGCTGTATTCGACCGGAAACCGGATCAGCGCGAATAGAATTCGACCACCAGGTTCGGTTCCATCTTCACCGGATACGGCACCTCGTCGAGCTGCGGCACGCGGGTGAAGGTCACCTTGGACGCACCGTCCGGCGCGACATAATCGGGAATGTCGCGCTCGGGCAGGCTCTGCGCCTCGATCACCAGCGCCATTTCCTGCGCCTTCGTCCCCAGCGTGATCTCGTCGCCCGGCACCACGCGACGCGACGCGATGTTGCACTTGGTGCCGTTCACCCGGATATGGCCGTGATTGACGAGCTGGCGCGCGGCGAAGATCGTCGGCGCGAACTTGGCGCGATAGACGACCATGTCGAGCCGCTGCTCGAGCAGGCCGATCAGGTTCTGCGAAGTGTCGCCCTTCATGCGCGACGCTTCTTCGTAGGCGCGCTTGAACTGCTTTTCGGTGACGTCGCCGTAATAGCCCTTGAGCTTCTGCTTGGCGCGGAGCTGAATGCCGAAGTCCGACATCTTGCCCTTGCGGCGCTGGCCGTGCTGGCCGGGGCCGTATTCGCGCTTGTTGACCGGGCTCTTCGGGCGACCCCAGATGTTCTCGCCCATCCGGCGGTCGAGCTTATACTTGGCGCTGCTGCGCTTCGACATGAATATTCCTTTGCAATTGCCAACAACGTTGACCGCCCGTTCGGTGGCGGTCGCGATCCCGGTTTCGCCTGCTTGGAGCCTCGCAAGGCCGGCAGGGCCACCGCTTCACCGGGGTGCGGGGCCGATTGCGAAGCCGAGGCTGTTAGCCGCACCGCCCAGGCGAGTCAAGCTGGACAGCCGGACGCACGCACGCCACTAGCGCGATCATGACACAGATTCCCGATCCCCAAGACTGCACCAATATGGCCGAGGTCCGCATCGGCGTGGACGAGGTCGACCGGCAGCTCGTGGCCCTGCTCGCGCGGCGCTTCGGCTATATGGACGCCGCCGCCCGCATCAAGCCCGAACGCGGCGCCGTCCGCGACGAGGACCGCAAGGCCCAGGTCATCGCCAATGCGCGGGCATATGCGCGCGAGGCCGGCATCCCGGACGACGTGATCGGCGACATCTGGGAAACACTGGTCGAAGGCTCGATCGCCTACGAATTCGTGGCGTTCGACGCACGCTGAGGCGGCGGACGGGCGGTCAGCGGGTCGCCGCGCGCCGCAGTCGGTCGTTGATCGCCACGCCGATGCCCACCGCCGGAACGGGCGCGACGGCGATCGCGCGCGATCCGGCGGCGTCCGCGCGGTGAAGACAGTCGAACAGGCGCGCCGCCGCTTCGACCAGATCGCCGCCGGCCGATAGCTGGGCATCGCCTGCCACGTCGCCGAAGCCGATCAGATACTCCCCCTCGCGCGCGCCGGTCGCGTCGAGGCGCAGCGGCTTGTCCGGCGCATAGTGGCTGGCAAGCTGGCCCGGCGCCTCGATCCGCGCGCCCGCCTCGCCCGGCACCGCGCCGAGCACCGCTTGCACCTGCTCCGCCGTGACCGGACCGGGACGCAGCAGACGCAGCGGCGGCCCGGGGGCGACGATCGTCGATTCCAGCCCCGCATCGGTCGCGCCGGCATCGATGATCAGCCCCAGCCCCTCGCGAAAGCGCGATGCGACATGCTCCGCGCGCGTCGGGCTGATGCCGCCGCTGGGATTGGCCGACGGGGCCGCCAAGGGACGGTCGGCGGCCATGATCAGGTCGCGCATCGCGGGATGGGCCGGCATGCGAAGGGCGATGGTATCGAGCCCGGCGGTCACGAGCGATGCGATGGGTGCGTCGCTCCGGCGCGGCAGGACGAGCGTCAGCGGACCGGGCCAGAACGCCTCCGCAAGCGCCAGCGCGGCTTCGCCGAAGACGGCGAGCGACCGCGCCTCGTCCAGCGATCGCACGTGCACGATCAGCGGATTGAAGCTCGGCCGCCCCTTCGCCGCATAGATGCGAGCCACGGCCCGGGCGTCGGTCGCGTCGGCGGCGAGCCCGTACACCGTTTCGGTCGGCACCGCGACCAGGCCGCCGGCGCGAATCACTTCGGCACCGCGAGCGATCGCCCGCGCGCCGTAGCGTAACGTCTCTATCGCACCCTGTCGGTTTGGTTCAGCCACGAAATCCGCGCTATACCGCGACCGACAACAGCACAAGAGAGGACCCCGATGGCCTTCACGCCGCCCGTCGCCGAACAGCGTTTCGTGCTCGATCATGTCGTGCATCTGGCCGAGCTTGCCGACACCGATCGCTTCGCCGCCGCGAGCAGCGACGTGGTCGACGCCGTGCTGGAGGGTGCGGGCCAGCTCGCGGCCGGCGAATGGGCGCCGCTCGACCGCGCGGGCGACACCGTCGGCGCGAAATGGACCGAGGACGGCGTGGTGATGCCGGACGGCTTCCGCGCGGCCTATCGCGCCTATGTCGATGGCGGGTGGGGCACGGTCGGCGTGTCGGAGGCCTTCGGTGGGCAAGGTCTGCCCTATGTGCTGGCCACCGCCGTGCTGGAGACGCTGGGCGCGGCGAATTTGAGCTTCGCGCTGGCCCCGACGCTGACCATGGGCGCGGTCGAGGCGCTGACGCACCATGGCAGCGAGGAGCAGCAGCGGCTGTATCTGCCCCGTCTCGCGAGCGGTGAATGGACCGGCACCATGAACCTTACGGAGCCGCAGGCGGGGTCGGACGTGGGCGCGCTGAAAACCCGCGCCGAACCGCGCGCCGATGGCATCTGGTCGATCACGGGCACGAAGATATTCATCTCGTTCGGCGATCACGACCTGACCGACAATATCGTGCATCTCGTTCTGGCGCGAACGCCCGATGCGCCGCCGGGCACCAAGGGACTGTCGCTCTTTCTGGTGCCCAAATACCGGCTGGACGCCGACGGGCGGCCCGGTGCGCCCAACGACGTCAAGGCCGTCTCGATCGAACACAAGATGGGGCTGCACGCCTCACCGACCTGCGTGCTGAGCTTCGGCGAACATGGCGACTGCGCGGGCGAACTGATCGGCGCGGAAGGCGGCGGCATGGCGGCGATGTTCACCATGATGAACAACGCTCGCCTGAATGTCGGCCTCGAAGGCGTGCAGGTCGCCGAACGCGCCACGCAGCGCGCCGTGACCTATGCCCGCGAGCGGATCCAATCCGCAAAAGCGGGCGCCCCCGGCCGCGAGCCGGTCGCGATCATCGAGCATCCCGACGTCCGGCGCATGCTGCTGCGGATGAAGGCGCAGACCCAGGCGATCCGGGCGCTGGTCTATTACGCCGCCGGCCAGGTGGACCGCGCCGCACTGGGCGATGCGCGCGCGAAGCAGCGCCTCGACCTGCTGACGCCGCTCGCCAAGGCACACGGCACCGACATCGGCTGCGAGGTCGCCGACATCGGTATCCAGGTGCATGGCGGCATGGGATATGTCGAGGAAACCGGCGCGTCCCAGCATTTTCGCGACGCCCGCGTGACGCGCATCTACGAAGGAACCAACGGCATCCAGGCGGCCGATCTCGTCGGTCGCAAGCTGTCGCTGGACAGTGGCGCGACGTTGCGCGCCCTGATCGACGAGATGCGGCGCGAATCGCGCGGGGACGCCCTCCTCGCCCTGCTGGACATGTGTGAGGCGGTGGGGCGGCACATGCTGTCGGTGAGGATCGAGGACCGGCTGGCGGGAAGCTGTCCGTTCCTTACCATGCTTGCGACGGCGGTATGCGGCTGGTTGATGGAACGCGAGGGCCGCGCTGTGGAGGCGTCCGGCGCCGAACCGGACTTTGCGGCGATGAAGGCGGCCGCCGTGCGCTTCTATGTCGATCAGATCGTGCCCGAGGCACTGGGGTTGAACGCTGCGGCGACGGCGTCGGCGGATGCGCTATATGCGGTATCCGCCGACGCCTTCGCCGCCTGAGCGGTCATGCCGCGAGCGGCGCCTTTTCCGCCGGGCGCGTCGTGCGGATCAGGCCAACGCCCGTCATACCGCCCTCGTTGATCGGCACGGCGGCATGGCAGAACGAACATTCCGCCGTCATGCGGCCGACTTCCCACTGGGTGTTGCCGCAACCGGGGCAGTGATTCACTTCGTTCATCCGATAGGAAACCCGGTATCCCGAGCGACCTGGAATCGTCTTCTGTCGAACCTGGACCATACTCGTTACTCCCTTCCAAAGTCGGAAAGGAAACCGGGCGATGATATGTTTTGTTCCCGCGACGAACCGAACCATGCCATGGTTGCCAGCCGCTGTTGCGCCGGCACAACAGCGGCGAATCGGCACGCTCGCTACGCTTTAGGTGCAGTGCAACAACTCAGGCAGGGTGAAAAATTTCTTTGGGAAGGCAGCGCCGGACCCGAGCCTCACGCTGTTTCGCGATCGAGCAGATCGGCCGGGTCGAGCCCGATCAGCGCGATATGGTCGCGGACCTTCGGCCAGTGGCTTGAGAGGAAGCGTTCGCGCTCGGCGACACGCAGCCGATCGACCGCGCCGGGAAGGATGAACATACCGACGCCGCGGCGAACCTCGACATAGCCATCGTCCTGGAAGGTCTGATAGGCCTTGGCGACCGTCAGCGGATTGGCGCCATATTGCGCCGCCAGCGCGCGCACCGAAGGAAGCTGGTCGCCCGCTTCATATTCGCCGCGCAGGATCGCAGCCGCGATCATCGCACGCAACCGCAAATAGACCGGGCCGTCCTCGGTTTCCCATGCTGTCATGCTGGCTTAATACACCAGTTGCCCACCATGTCCAACCCCTAACCCTGCCATGTGCTGGCGATCCGTTCCGTCTCCGGGCGCGGCCGTTCCTCGACCGGTTTTCCCGGTGATCCGACGAACAGAAAGCCGGCGATGCGCTCATGCGGCGCCCCGAAGGCATCGCGCACCGCATCGGAATAGGCCGCCCATCCCGTCAACCAGCCTGCGACGAAACCCATTGCATGCGCGGCATGCAACAGGTTCATGCAGGCAGCGCCTGCCGACAGTTCTTGCTCCCAGAGCGGGATATGGCTGTCGGTCCGCGGCGACGACAGGGCCACGACGAGCGCCGGCGCCTGGCGGGCGAACTGGTCCATCGCCTCGATCTCCAGCCGACCGGCATCGGGCTTTTCGGCGCGATAGGCGGTGACGATGACCTCCGCCAGGCGGTCGCGCCGGTCGGCCGGAACGATCACGAAGCGCCACGGGGCGAGCTTGCCGTGGTCGGGCGTCCGGCCGGCGATCTCGATCATCTGCCGGATCTGCCCCTCGTCCGGACCCGGCGCGATCATATCGCGCGGCTTGCCGGAACGGCGGGTTGCGAGATGGGTGAGCGGTGTCGTGTTGTCGTTCAGCATAGGCCCGTCAGCTAAGCACTGCGCGCCCGGTCGACAATGCGCTTGGCATCGGCGTCTGTGCCGTTAGGTTCGCCTCATCGACAAATTGCCGCGGCCGGCCGCGGCGAACCGGATTCGAAAAGGATCGCCTTGTGAGTTTCAACACCATCATCCTGTTGGGCGGGATTGCCGTATTGGCGGCGTTCCTGCTCGCGGGCGCCTATGCCGTTACGCGCCCGCAAAAGGAGGTCTTCGGTCACCCAAAGGGGCTGTACGTCCTGTTCTTCGCCGAAATGTGGGAGCGTTTCTCCTATTACGGGATGCGCGCGCTCCTCATCTTCTATCTCACCAAGCACTGGCTGTTCGACGATTCGAAGGCGAACCTGATCTACGGCGCCTATACCTCGCTGGTGTACATCACGCCGGTGCTGGGCGGGTATCTCGCCGACAAGTGGCTGGGCCAGCGCAAGGCCGTGCTGTTCGGCGCGGTGGTGCTGACCGGCGGCCATTTCCTGATGGCGTTCGAGGGCACCGGCGGCCAGAGCGATCCGACCATCAACATCTTCTGGCTGGCGCTTTCCTTCATCATCGTCGGTTCCGGCTTCCTGAAGGCCAACATCTCGGTCATCGTCGGCCAGCTCTACTCGATCACCGATGTCCGCCGCGACAGCGCCTACACCATCTTCTACATGGGCATTAACGTCGGCGCCGCCGTCGGCACGATCATCGCCGGCTGGCTGGGCGAGAATTGGGGCTGGAGCTGGGGCTTCGGCGCCGCCGGGGTCGGCATGCTCCTGGGCCTGGTCGTGTTCATCGGCTTCAAGCCCCTGCTGCAGGGCAAGGGCGAGCCGACCGATCCTCAAGTGCTCAAGAAGGCTGTGGCGGGCGTCAACCTCGAATGGCTGATCTACGGCGCGGGGCTCCTCTCGATCGCGGTCATCTGGGCGCTCATCCAAGCGCAGGACGTGGTCGGGTCGTTGATGCTGGTTTCCGGCGTGGTCTTGCTCCTCTACGTGTTGGCGACCGGCATTTTCGAACTGCCCTACGGATCGTTCGCCCGGGCGCCGAGCGGACCGACCAACGCATTCCGCGGAGCATCGGCACTCATCGTCATCGGCAGCGCGCTTTATGTCGGCACCGTGCTCGGCCTGTGGGCCGTTCCCGAAAGCCTTGCCGGCATCGTTGCGCTCGCCGGCTTCGCATTGTTGCTGGGTGTGATCCTGCAGCAGGGCATGACGAAGACCGACCACGCCCGTGACCGGATTTACGTGATTATCTTCCTGATCGCGCTGAACCCGATCTTCTGGGGCCTGTTCGAGCAGGCCGGCGGCAGCCTGAGCCTGTTCACCGATCGCTATGTCGATCGCGCAGGCATCGACGCTTCGCTGTTCCAGTCTGTGAACCCGATCTACATCATCCTGCTCGGGCCGCTACTGGCGATGCTGTGGCCGATGCTCGGCAAACGCGGACTGGAACCATCGACGCCCGCCAAGTTCGGCATCGGCCTCATCCTGCTCGGCGCGGGCTTTCTTGTACTCAACTACGGCGCGCATGCAGCCGGGATGGCAACCGCCACGCCGGTGATCTTCATCTTCCTGATCTATTTCCTGCACACCTCTGGCGAGCTTTGCCTGTCGCCGGTCGGATTGTCGGCAATGAACCGCCTTGCGCCCAAGCACATCGCCAGTCTGATCATGGCGGCCTGGTTCTTCGGCACCGCGGGAGGCAACTTCGTCGCCGGCTTGATCGGCCAGGCCACGGGCGGCGAGGACGGTGACGCATCCAAGCAATCGATTCTCGCCATCTATTCCCAGATCGGCTGGGTCACCGTGGGCGTCGGCGTGGTCGTTATGTTCCTGGCGATTTTCGTGAAGCGGCTGTCGCACCTCGACACGTTGAAGGACGAACCCGACCATGCGATGGAGGGCGACAACGAACTGGCCGAGCCGCAAGCGGCGGGCTTCGATCCGAAGCCGGAGGAATTGCGGCCGTCCTCACGCTGAGGGGAATGGAGGAAATGGCGAACCTGGTCCTGGCCTGCATCGCCTTTGTCGGGTCGCATTTCCTCCTTTCCCATCCCTTGCGCGCGCCACTGGTGACGCGCTTCGGCAACCGGCGGTTCCTGGGGCTCTATTCACTGGTCGCCCTCATCACCCTGGGCTGGGTCGTGCTCGCCTATCGCGCGGTGCCGATGCAGCGTTTCTGGTGGCATGTCGGGGACGGACTCTGGGTGCTGGCGACGCTGATCATGCTGGTGGCGAGCGTGCTGCTCGTCGGGTCCTTCCACGGCAACCCGGCTCTGCCGCGCCCCGAGGAGCCGGAAAGCGCCCGTCCCCCCGCCCCGCGCGGCGTCTTCGCCATCACCCGCCACCCGATGATGTGGTCCTTCGCATTGTGGTCGCTGGCGCATATCCTGGTGCTGCCGGTCGCGGCCAATTTCGTCCTGACGCTCGGCATAGCGATCCTGGCGCTCGGCGGCGCGGCGCTGCAGGATCGGAAGAAGGAACGGCTTCAGCCCAGGCTCTGGAGCCGGTGGGAGGGCGTAACGTCCTTCTGGCCGTTCGTCGCGCTCACCGAGGGACGCGCACAATGGGCCGCCGCCTGGCCGCGCACGCCGGCCTTTGTCGGCGGAATCCTGTTATGGCTGGCCGCAAGCTGGGCGCACATGCCGCTCGCCGGCTGGCCCGCCGGCATCTGGCGCTGGATCGGCTGAGGAACTCGGACGGGCCGGAGGCACAGTGGAGCTGGTCGCTCGCTTCGCCCTCCAGTATGTTATCCCAGGCAGTTGTGGTCGATAGTCGATCGCGCGCACCTCGGCGTCATACGGTCGATCTTGCGCAGGCACAGCTTCGCCGCGCTTCAGGCCGGCGCCGATGCGCTCAAGCTCTTCCCGGCAGATGCCGCGAGCCCGGCCTTGCTGAAGGCACAGGGCTCGACAGCGTTCCCCCGCAGCGTTTGGCGACGGCGGCAACGGCGGCGACCGAAAACAATTGGAGCAAAAGCGATGGCGATGCTGTATGCGCCCGGCAAAAGCCTCGACGCGATCGGCTCGATCGGCCGTCGCGACTCGCTTCGGCCGACATTCATTCGAGAACCGGCCGCCACACAGACACATATCCTGCCCCGCCGTCCACGGCCTGGCCAATCCGCGAGCATCATGACCTTTTCCACCCTTCCGACCGTATTCGGCGACGCGCTTGCCGAACGCGGCTATGCCGAGCCCACTGCCGTTCAGGCCGCCGTTCTCGCGCCCGAGGCACTCGGCCGCGATCTGATCGTCTCCGCCCAGACCGGCTCGGGCAAGACCGTCGCCTTCGGGCTTTCGCTGGCTGACGACCTTCTCGGCAGTCTTGCCGCGCCAGCGCGCACCCCGCTCGCGCTGATCGTCGCGCCGACGCGCGAATTGGCGTTGCAAGTGAGCCGGGAACTGGGCTGGCTCTATGCCAGGGCCGGCGCGCGCATCGCCACCTGCGTCGGCGGCATGGACGCATCGAAGGAACGGCGCGCATTGCGCGGCGGCGCGCATATTGTCGTCGGCACGCCGGGGCGACTGCGCGACCATCTCGAACGCGGCGCGCTCGACCTGTCCTCGCTCCGCGCGGTGGTGCTCGACGAAGCCGACGAAATGCTCGACATGGGGTTTCGCGAAGATCTCGAGGAAATCCTCGACGCGACGCCGGAGGGTCGGCGCACGCTGCTGTTTTCCGCCACGATGCCAAAGCCCATCGTCGCGCTGGCCAGACGGTATCAGCGCGATGCGCTGCGCATCGCGACCGCCGGCGACGACCGCGGGCACGGCGACATCGCCTTTCAGGCGGTGACCGTCTCGCCCGCCGAAATAGAAGCCGCGGCAATCAATCTGTTGCGCTTTCACGAGGCCGAGACGGCGATCCTGTTCTGCGCCACGCGCGACAATGTCCGCCGGCTGCACGCCACCTTGCAGGAGCGCGGTTTCGCCGTCGTCGCGCTGTCGGGCGAACATTCGCAGTCGGAGCGCAACCAGGCGCTTCAGGCGCTGCGCGACCGGCGCGCCCGCGTCTGCGTGGCGACCGATGTCGCCGCGCGCGGGATCGACCTGCCGAGCCTGAGCCTCGTCATCCATGTCGAGATTCCGCGCGACGCCGAAACGCTGCAACACCGCTCCGGCCGTACAGGCCGTGCGGGAAGGAAGGGAACGGCGGTGCTGATCGTCCCCTATCCACGCCGCAAGCGCGTTGAATCGATGCTGCGCGGCGCGCGGATCAACGCCGACTGGATCGAAGCGCCGACGCCCGAGACGATCCGCGCGCGGGATCGCGAACGGCTGCTGTCCGACCTGCTCCAGCCCGCCGAGTATGACGACGAGGATCGCGCGTTGGCGCAGCGCCTGCTCGCCGAACGCTCGCCCGAGGACATCGCCGCGGCGCTGGTTCGCGCGCACCGCGCCGCCATGCCGCAGCCCGAGGACATGATCGAGAACACGCCCGAGGCGCGCCGCGCCGCACAGCAGGAGCGCCACCGGCCCGGCTTTGAAGACGTCATGTGGTTCCGCCTCGATATCGGGCGCCGGCAGAATGCCGATCCGCGCTGGCTGCTCCCGCTGCTGTGCCGGCGCGGCCATATCACCCGCAACGAGGTCGGCGCGATCCGCATCGGCGCCAACGAAACCCATTTTCAGGTGCCGCGCGCCATTGCGGGCAAGTTCAACGCCGCGCTTGCCCGCACGGCGAATGACGATGGCGATGAAGAGAGTGTCCGGATCGAGCCATCCGACGGCCCCCGCGAAGCTGCGCGCGGCAACCGAAATGCGAAGGCGCGCAAGCCCCGGCAAGGCGGCCCGAAAGCACGCGGCGGCGGACAGGCCTCTCGCGCTGCCGGAGCCAGGGGACGGGACGGTGCGAAGGGCAGCGGAAGGGGCCGCAGGCAGCGCCCGTCCTAAAGGTAAGTCCGACCGACCTTGAACGCCATTCCGGACCCTTGGGCCGGCTCAGGAAAAGCCTCATTCCAGCGCAGCCTTCCTTGTACTTCCGCGAAGGCGGAACCCGGTCTATGGGCTGACAGCATTCGCCTCCCGGTTGGCATTCCGACCGGGCAAGAAGTCGGAATGCCGCTTGACAAAGCCGTGCAACGCCAGCATTTCCGGGGCTTCGCGGGCGTAGCTCAATGGTAGAGCAGAAGCTTCCCAAGCTTAAGACGGGGGTTCGATTCCCCTCGCCCGCTCCAGTATTTTGTCAAATCCCCCCGTCCACGACCTGCCTGCCGGCGTGCTCCAACGCTGCGGTGAGATCGGCGGTGCAGCGGTCGACCAGTGCCTGCCGGGTGGCCCGCACGACGAAATTGGCGCCGACCCTGCCCTCGCGGAAAAATGGGTAGCTGCCGATCGCGACGCCGGGATGCCCCTTTTCCGCCGAACGCAGCAGATCCGCCACCTCGCTTTCCGCGACCCAGCAGCCGATAGTGCGCGATACCAGCGGCGCACCACCTTCCAGCGTGCCGGTAAGCGCATCCAGCATGCCCGCGGCGATGTGCGGCACGCCGGCCAGAATGAAGATGTTGCCATAACGGATGCCCGGCGCGCCCGACATGCGGTTGGGGATCAGCCTGGCCCCCTCCGGCACGCGCGCCATGCGCAACCGGGCATCGGTCAGGCCGCCCCGATCGGCATAATGCCGTTCCAGTACCGCGCGTGCTTCCGGGTGAACCACCACATCCACCCCCACGGCGCGGGCGATGGCGTCGACGGTGATGTCGTCATGGGTCGGTCCGATACCGCCAGTGGTGAACAGATAGTCGTTGCGCCCGCGCAGTGCGTTCACCGCCTCTACAATGGCGTCCTCGCGGTCCGCTATCACCCGCACCTCCGCCAGCCGAATACCCTGCGCGTTCAGCCAGACCGCGATTTGCGCGACGTTCCTGTCCTGCGTGCGGCCGGACAGGATTTCGTCGCCGATGACTGCGAGTGCCGCCGTCCAGATACGTTCCGCCATGGTTGCCGCCATAGCCCGGCGCGGTGCTCTCGCAAAGCGCGCAAAGGGTCGCTATATCGCCCACCATGACCGAATATATAGCAGCCGATACCGATTTTCCGCTCGCCCGCACGGGCGCCATCAAGCTCTATCCCTTCGAACAGTTCGAGGGGATGCGCCGCGCCGGACGCCTGGTGGCGGAGATTCTCGACGCAGTGGCGCCGCATGTCGTGCCGGGCGTGACGACGCGGGAGCTGGACGACTTCATCCACAAGATGATCGTCGATGCCGGCGCCGTGCCGGCGACGCTCGGCTATCGCGGCTATACGCATTCGAGCTGCATCTCGATCAATCATGTCGTCTGCCACGGCATCCCGTCCGATCGGCAGATCAAAGACGGCGACATCATCAATATCGACGTGACGCCCATCCTCGACGGCTGGCATGGCGATTCGAGCCGCATGTACCTGGCCGGAAACGTGCCGCTGAAGGCGCGCCGCCTGGTCGACGTGACCTATGAATGCATGATGCTCGGCATCGAACAGGCCAGGCCCGGCAATTATCTGGGCGACATCAGCCACGCGATCCAGGAATATGCGGAAAAGCACCGCTACGGCGTGGTGCGCGATTTTTGCGGCCACGGCGTCGGCAAGCTGTTCCACGACGCGCCCGAGGTCGTTCATGTCGGCCGCCCCGGCACCGGCCCGGAACTGAAGCCCGGCATGATCTTCACCATCGAGCCGATGATCAATATCGGCCGCCCCGACGTGAAGCTGCTCGACGACGGCTGGACGGCGGTCACGCGCGACCGCTCGCTGTCGGCGCAGTTCGAACATTCGATCGGCATCACCGAGGATGGCTGCGAAATCTTCACCGTCAGCCCCGGTGGGCTGCACCGCCCGCCCTACGACGCCCCGTCGGAATAGGCCCGCCGCGCCGCGTTCGCCGCTTCGTGCGCCAGCCGGGTCGGCAGCGGCAGGCGGCGGCCGTCGGTGAGCTTCAGCACCCATTCGACAGCGGTTTCCAGCGAGATGCGGTGGCCGGTGCTGACAAAGATCGGGTTGGCGCGCGGTCGGGTACGCAGCGCCATGGCCACCACCTCGCCGCGGTCGACGAGCGGCGCGCGGTCGCCCGGATCCGGTCCCAGTTCGCCCTCGACTTTTCCGCAAAGGATGGTTTTGGCGCAGCCGATCGAGGGGACATCGGCCACCACGCCCAGATGCGTGGCGATCCCGCAGCGGCGGGGATGCGCGATCCCGTGCCCGTCCACCAGGACCAGATCGGGCCGGCGCGCGATACCATCCAGCACTTGCAGCAGCGCGGGACATTCGCGGAACCCCAGATATCCGGGCACATAGGGAATCGGCGGAACGACGCTGATAGTATGTGCTGCGAACGGATCGGCAAGCGGCCAGGGCAGCGGTGCGACCGCCGCGTGAATGGGGCCGCGCGTATCACGCCATTTCATCGATGTGTCGACGCCCGCCACCACCGAGACGGGCCCGAAACGGTCGCGATGTTCCGCGGCCCGAGCAATCTCGCGCTGCGCAATCGTGGCCGCTTTCAGGTCGGGTGGATCGATCCAGTGCCTCGGTCGGTTCATGATTGCGACAACGCATGCAGCCGGTATCGGATGCTGCCTATTTTCTGGGCATCCGGTTCGGGTTGCCGCATAAGCCGGCACGCAATTGTGTCGTCGGTGATACAAGAACGCGCGTTCTTGCAGTGCGGCAACTGGCACGTTTATTGAACTATCCGACGATGCTCTCCGGGGAGGACCACGTACAGCGATGAAAAAGATCGAGGCGATCATCAAGCCGTTCAAGCTCGATGAGGTGAAGGAAGCACTGCACGAGGTCGGCGTATCCGGGATCACCGTGACCGAGGCAAAGGGTTTCGGCCGACAGAAGGGTCATACCGAACTCTATCGCGGCGCCGAATATGTCGTCGATTTCCTGCCCAAGGTGAAGCTGGAGGTCGTCGTCGAGGACGGGCTCGCCGAGCGCGTTGTCGAAGCGATTGCGGGCGCCGCCCAGACCGGCCGGATCGGCGACGGCAAGATTTTCGTCATCCCCATCGAGACCGCGCTGCGCATCCGCACCGGCGAACGCGACGCCGAAGCGATTTGACGCAGCGCACAAGTCGCAAATAATGGTTCGCAGTCCCTGCAATATGATTGCGCGATTCGCGGACCCTACGTTCCAAGAGGAAAGGCACTATCCCCATGGCCAATGACGCCGGCAGCATTTTGAAGATGATCGAGGAAAACGAGGTCGAATGGGTCGACCTGCGTTTCACCGACCCCAAGGGCAAGTGGCAGCACCTGTCGATGGTGGCGAGCGCGCTCGGCGAGGACGAACTGGCCGACGGGCTGATGTTCGACGGGTCCTCGATCGAGGGCTGGAAGGCGATCAACGAGTCCGACATGGTGCTGAAGCCGGATCTCGATTCCGTCTATATGGATCCGTTCTCGGCCACGCCGATGCTGATCCTGTTCTGCGACGTGGTGGAACCGTCGACCGGCGAACTCTACGCCCGCGACCCGCGCTCGACCGCGAAACGCGCGGAGGCGTATCTGAAGAATACCGGAATCGGCGATACCGTCTATGTCGGCCCCGAGGCCGAATTCTTCATGTTCGACGATGTCCGGTTCGAGACGAGCTACAACACCAGCTATTATCAGATCGACGACGTGGAATTGCCGACCAACAGCGGCAAGGAATACGAGATGGGCAACATGGCCCATCGCCCGCGCGCCAAGGGCGGCTATTTCCCCGTGGCGCCGGTCGACAGCGCCGTCGACATCCGCGGCGAGATGGTCTCGACCATGATGGAAATGGGCCTGCCCTGCGACAAGCATCACCATGAGGTGGCGGCCGCGCAGCACGAGCTGGGCCTGACCTTCGGCACGCTGACCCAGACCGCCGACCGCATGCAGATCTACAAATATGTCGTGCATCAGGTCGCGCACGCATATGGCAAGACGGCGACGTTCATGCCGAAGCCGATCATGAGCGACAACGGATCGGGCATGCACACCCACTTTTCGATCTGGGAGGGCAAGGAGCCGCTGTTCGCGGGCAACGGCTATGCCGGCCTGTCGGAGACGTGCCTCCATTTCATCGGCGGCGTCATCAAGCATGCACGCGCGCTCAACGCCTTCACCAATCCGACGACCAACAGCTACAAGCGGCTGGTCCCCGGCTTCGAGGCACCGGTGCTGCTGGCCTATTCCAGCCGCAACCGCTCCGCCTCGTGCCGCATCCCCTACGGTGCGGGATCGAAGTCGAAGCGCGTGGAATTCCGCTTCCCCGACGCGATGGCCAATCCCTATCTCGCCTACGCCGCGCTTCTGATGGCGGGTCTCGACGGTATCCAGAACAAGCTCCACCCCGGCGAGGCAATGGACAAGAATCTGTACGACCTGCCGCCGGCCGAACTCGTCAACGTGCCGACCGTGTGCGGTTCGCTTCGCGAAGCGCTGGTGGCGCTGCAGGAAGACAACGAGTTCCTGCTGAAGGGCGACGTGTTCACCAAGGACCAGGTCGAGGCCTATGCCGAGCTGAAATGGGCCGAGGTGATCCGCTTCGAAACGACGCCGAGTCCGGTGGAATACGACATGTACTATTCGGCCTGAGGCACCTTGCCGGGCCGCGGCGGCGTTGGCCGTCGCGGCCCGTTCGACCAAGCTCCGCTTATGTCGAGCCTATTCACCCGGCCGGAAATGCTCGTCGGGACAGGCTCCGGCATACTCTGAGCGGAAGGGGTGGGTGTGCGGCTGTCGGCCAGGCGCGCGCGCCTGCTCGTCGGAGCAGCCCGGAATGGCGCCGCGCGCAAGCCGCCCGTTCCGGTGCGCGGGAAAGGAAGCAGGATCGGCGCGTTGACCGGTGGCAATCGAAGGAGAGATCCGATGCCGCTTACTGCTATCGCGCTCAATTGCACGCTCAAGGACGATCCGTCGGAAGCCTCGTCGACCGACAGGATGATCGGGGTGTTGGAAATCGCCTTCGCGCAATACGACGTCGAGTTGGTCGAAACCATTCGCTGCGCAGCCCACAACGTCAAACCGGGGGTGACCTCGGACGAAGGCGCCGGGGACGCATGGCCGCAATTGCGCGAACGGATTCTCGGCGCAGATATCCTGATCTTCGGCGGCCCGATTTGGATGGGGCAGATTTCCAGCGTCGCCAAGCGCGTGCTGGAGCGTATGGACGCCTTTACCGGGGAAACCGACGACCAGGGCCGGATGCCGAGCTATTCCAAGGTCGCCGTCGCGGCGATCGTCGGTAACGAGGATGGCGCGCACTGTTCCTCGGCCCAATTGTTCCAGTCGCTGAACGACAGCGGCTACACCATTCCCGCCGTCGCCGCCTGCTACTGGGTAGGCGAAGCGATGGGTTCGGTCGACTTCAAGGATCTCGACCAGGTGCCGGACAAGACCCGCAAAACCGCCGGCATGGTGGCCGGCAATGCCGCACATCTGGCAAAGCTGCTGAAGGAAAAACCCTATCCCGGCTGATTCGGACCGCCGGGCAGCGGCCGATCAGCCCTGCCCGCGCGGATGGGCGTTGCGATAGACATCCAGAAGATGCGCCGCGTCGACCGCGGTATAGACCTGCGTGGAACTGAGGCTGGCATGGCCCAGCAGTTCCTGCAGCGCCCGCAGGTCGGCGCCGCGCCCCAGAAGGTGGGTCGCGAAGCTGTGGCGCAAGGCGTGCGGCGTCGTCCGGTCCGACAAGCCGAGGCGGCCGCGCGCCGCGCGAACCGATCGGCGGATGATCGCAGGCGACAGCGGCCCGCCCTTCGCGCCGCGGAAAAGTGCCGCCTCACGCGCGGCGCCGTAAGGGCTCAACCGCACATAGGTCTCCACGGCGTCGCGCACCTGCGGCAGCAAGGGCACGATCCGCGTCTTGTCTCGCTTGCCCGTAACGGAAAGCGTCTCGCCTAGCGGCAGAATGGCGCCCGTCAGGCCCAGGGCCTCGCCGATACGCAGCCCGGCGCCATAGAGCAGCATCAGGACCGCCCAGTCCCGTGCCGCGATCCAGGGTTCGCGCGCTTCTTCGGATACCTCCTCGGCAAGCGCCACCACTTCATCCGGCGCGATGGGCCGCGGAACACCCTTTTGCACGCGTGCGCCGCGAAGGCGCGGCACCGTGTCGCGACCGGTGGCAAAGCGCAGAAAGGCGCGCACTGCGGAAAGTTCACGCGCGGCCGACGCGTTCGTCAGTCCGCGCGCGCGCCGGTGCGCGAGATACGCACGGAGATCGGATGCGACGATGCGGCCGAGATCGTCGCGCGATACCGGTCCGCCCCAATGCGTGCGAAGAAAGGCCAGCAACCGCTCGGCAGTGGCGCGATAGGCGCGAACCGTATGCGGCGACCGCCGCCGGTCGCGATCGAGATGGCGGGCGAAGGCCAGGGGCAGCGGGGGGTCCGACATGGCGGCGGTGATTCTAGGCCCGTGCGCCGCAGGGTGACAATAGCGTCGCGCGGCGCCGGCAATGACGGCAATTGACAGGAGCGGCGGTTTCACGGAACGTCGCCGCCGGACGGCCGCAGGATCGGTTCATTCTCATCGGCGGCGTTGGCACAGGGGGCTGAATGATACAGAGACGATTGTCGCGCGGCGGCATCGCGCGACTGGCGGGCGCAGTGCTGCTCGCCTGTTCGGTGGCGGCGTGTGCGTCGACGGACACAGGCAAGACGGAAACGGCGTCCTCGAAGGCGCCGGCCGGATCGCGCGGCTATGATCGCGATCCCTATCCATCGACCTATCACCGCTATCCCGGGGCGCCGACGCTCGTTCGCAACGTCACGATTTTCGATGGCGAGGGCGGCCGCATCGACAACGGCGCCGTCTTGTTCGCCGATGGCGAGATCGTGGATATCGGCACGTCGGTCGAAGCGCCGCAGGGCGCGACCGTCATCGACGGTACGGGCAAGGTGCTGACACCGGGCATCATCGACGTCCACAGCCATCTCGGCGACTATCCTTCGCCCTCCGTCCCAGCCCTCTCCGACGGAAACGAAGCGACAAGCCCGGTGACCGCCGAAGTCTGGGCCGAGCACAGCGTCTGGCCGCAGGACCCGGGATTCAGCCGCGCACTGGTCAATGGCGGCGTCACCACGCTGCAGATCCTGCCCGGCTCCGCCAACCTGTTCGGCGGACGATCGGTCGTGCTGAAGAACGTGCCTGCGCGAACCGTTCAGGCGATGAAGTTTCCCGGCGCTCCCTACGGCTTGAAAATGGCCTGCGGCGAAAATCCGAAGCGCGTTTATGGCAGCCGCGACCAGGCGCCATCGACGCGCATGGGCAATATCGCCATCGACCGGCAGACCTGGGCAAAGGCCCAGGCCTATGACCGGAAATGGACGAAATATGAGGAGGAAGGCGGCGACGTTCCCGATCGCGATCTCGCCATGGACACGCTGCGCGGCGTGCTGGACGGCGAAATCCTGGTCCACAACCATTGCTACCGCGCCGACGAAATGGCGGTCGTGATGGATATGGCGAAGGAGTTCGGCTATCACGTCACGGCCTTCCACCACGCCGTCGAAGCCTACAAGATCGCCGACCTGCTGAAGGCGAACGATACCTGCGCGGCCGTCTGGGCCGACTGGTACGGCTTCAAGATGGAAGCATATGACGCGATCCAGACGAACCTTCCGCTGCTCGAGAAGAACGGCGCGTGCGCCATGATCCATTCCGACGACGAGAACGGAATCCAGCGGCTGAACCAGGAAGTCGCCAAGACGCTTGCCGCGGGCCGCCGCGCCGGCATCGACATCTCGGACGCCGCGGCCTGGAGGTGGCTGACCTACAATCCGGCCAAGGCGCTGGGCATCGCCGACCGGACCGGTAGCCTGAAGCCCGGCAAGATGGCGGACGTGGTGCTGTGGAACGGCGATCCGTTCAGCGTTTACAGCCGCCCGGAAAAGGTGTGGATCGACGGTGCGCTGCTCTACGATATGGACGACCCGGCGCGCCGACCGGTCTCCGACTTTGAACTCGGCCAGCCCGGCGCGGGAGACGTGAAATGAAGCACCCTTCCCTATTGCTTATCGCGGCGGCGGCGACCGCAGCCATGGCGATGCCGGCCGCGGCCCAGGATGTCGCGATCACCCATGCCAGGCTGGTGATCGGCGACGGCTCCGCCCCGATCGAAGACGGCACGGTGGTGGTCCGCGCCGGCCGCGTCGTGGCGGCCGGCGCTGGCGTTTCCGTGCCCGCCGGAATGGATGCGATCGACGCAGGCGGCCGCTGGGTCACGCCAGGCATTGTCGCGGGCTTCACCCGACTTGGCATCGTCGAGGTCGACGGGGTGCGATCGACCGACGACAGCGCCGCCGGCGACAGCCCCTTTCACGCATCGCTCGATGTGGCGCCCGCGGTGAACCCGCTTGCCATGCCGGTCGAAATCAATCGCGCCGCCGGCATCACCCGTGCCGTCGTCGCGCCCGCGACGTCGGATTCGATCTTCGCCGGACAGGGCGCCGTGATCGATCTCGGCCGCGATCGTGACGCCATCACGAAGCGCCACGCCTTCCAGTTCATGGAATATGGCGAGGACGGCGCGCAGGAGGCCGGCGGCAGCCGCCCCGCCGCCTTTGCCATGTTCCGCAACGCCCTGTTGCAGGCCCGCGATTATGCGCGCGACCCCGACGGCTATGCCGATCAGGGCAAGGACGCGCTCGTCAACGCCTATGACGCCAAGGCGTTGATGCCGGTGGCGGAGGGCGAGGTGCCGCTGCTCGTCCATGTCGAACGCGCATCCGACATCCTGGCGCTGCTCGACCTGAAACGCGAATTGCCGAAGCTGAAACTCGTGCTGGTCGGCGCGTCCGAGGGCTGGACCGTTGCCGACCGCATCGCCGCCGCTGGCGTTCCCGTCATCGCGAGCGCGTTGAACGATCTGCCCGCCGCATTCGAAAAGGTCGCCGCCACCCAATCCAATGTCGGCCGGATGCAGGCCGCCGGCGTCACCGTGGCCCTGGGCACGATCAACGACAATGACGCGCGGCAGGCACGCCATGAAAAGCAGTATGCCGGCAACCTGGTCGCGCTGACCAAAGTACCCGGTGCCACGGGGCTGCGTTGGGACCAGGCCTTTGCCAGCATCACGTCGGGCGCGGCCGAGGCGATCGGCATGGCCGACCAGATCGGCTCGCTGCGCCCCGGCCGGCACGGCGATGTCGTGATCTGGAGCGGCGACCCCCTCGAACTGGACAGTGTGGCGCAGACCGTGTTCATCGACGGCGTGAAGCAGCCGCTCGAAACCCGGCAGGACAAGCTGCGCCAGCGCTATATGCAGCCGACCGAGGGCAGCCTGCCGAACGCGTACGAACGCTGAGGCGCGGTGATGGCGCGGCGGCGGGTCGCGCGATCAGCCGCCGCCGATCCCCTCGACCACCCGGCCCGTGCCTTCGCAGCGGGGACAGGTCTCGTCACCCTCCTTGCCGCTTCCATTGCAGCGCGGACATATATCTTCGCCGGTGCCGGGGGTGTCGGGAGCGGCTTCGTCGCCGGGACTGGTCGGTCGGGACATTGCGGTTCTCCTTGTCACGCATCTTTCGCGACCAACGAGCGCCGCGGCGCTTCGCTCCCGCCGGTGGGGCCGCGCCCTGTGGTCTGGCAATCATCGTATCGGCGCGTTAGGCAGGTCGCGATGATGAAGAAACTGCTCGCGGCGGTCGCGCTGCTGTTGATGGCCACCCCTGCGGTGGCCCGGAACTACAATCCGCGCGAAACCTTCGCGCCGCTCGACCTGGGGCAGACGGTTAACCGCTATCGCTCGTCGAACGGCATGCCGGGACCGGATTACTGGCAAAACCGCGCCGACTACGCCATCCGCGCGACGCTGGACACGAAAGCGAAGGTGCTGCGCGGATCGGTGCGGATCACCTATACCAACAACAGCCCCGATACGCTGCGCGTCATCTGGCTGCACCTGGAGCAGAATCTCTACAAGGCCGGTTCGCGCGGGTACAAGGCGGCCGGCGGTCCGGTGCGCGGCGTAACCGGCGGAATGGCGCTCGATAGCGCGAAGATCGCGATCGGAGGCGACGCCGCCGCAACGGTCGAGCCGCTGATCAGCGATACGCGCGCGCAGCTTCGCCTGCCCGCGCCGCTCGCATCCGGCGAAACCGCTGTGATCGAGATCGCCTATCACTTTAGCATTCCCGGCACATTCGGCGGGCGCATGGCATGGGGCCGGTCGAAGGACGGGGAAATCTACGACCTGGCGCAGTGGTATCCGCGCGTCGCCGTCTATGACGATCTGCGCGGCTGGGACCCGCTGCCCTATCTCGCGCAGGAATTCTACCTCGAATACGGCAATTTCGATTACTGGCTGACGGTGCCGAGCGACATGATTGTCGCGGGTTCGGGCAAGCTGATGAACCCGGAGGAGGTGCTGACGAAGCGGCAGGTCGGGCGACTGGAAAAGGCCGCGCATTCGGACGAGACGGTGATGATCCGCTCGCCGGACGAGATCGGCGATCCCGCGACCCGGCCGAAGCGCGGCGGCACGCTGACCTGGCATTTCCGCATGGAAAATACGCGGGACGTGGCGTGGAGCGCGTCGTCCGCCTTCGCCTGGGACGCGGCGCGCATCAACCTTCCGAACGGCAAGCATTCGGTGGCGATGTCGCTCTATCCGGCGGAAAGCGCCGGGCCGGAGCGCTGGGGCCGGTCGACCGAATATATGAAGGACGCGGTCGAGCGCTTTTCGGCGAAATGGTATCCCTATCCCTGGCCCGCCGCGATCAACATCGCCGGACCCGCGACGGGCATGGAATATCCCGGCATCGTATTCGACGGCATTCCCGACAAGGGCAAGGTGCTGTTCTGGATCTCCGCGCACGAGATCGGCCATAGCTGGTATCCGATGATCGTCGGCTTCGACGAGCGCCGCCATGCCTGGATGGACGAAGGGTTCAACACCTTCATCGACGTCTATGAATCGGACGAGTTCAACGGCGGCGAATACGCCCCCAAGCGCGACAGCGAATATGCGCCGGGCGGCGGCAATCCGGTCGACGAGATATTGCCGATCCTCGCCGACAAGGACGCCCCGCCGATCGTCAGCCGCGCAGACACGGTGATCGAGACGTGGCGGCATCCGGTCACCTATTTCAAATCGGCGCTGGGGCTGATCCTGCTGCGCAAGCAGATATTGGGGCCGGAGCGGTTCGACCATGCCTTCCGCCGCTTCACCGCGGCCTGGGCTTACCGGCATCCGCAGCCCGCCGATTTCTTCCGCGCGATGGCGAGCGATGCCGGCGAGGACCTCGATTACTGGTGGCGCGGCTGGTATTTCAACAATTGGCAGATGGACCTGGCGGCGACGAAGATCGCCTATGTCGACGACATGCCGGCGAAGGGCGCGCTGATCACCGTAGCGGCGAAGGACAAGCTGATCATGCCGGCGACGCTGCGCGTGACCTTCGCCGACGGCAGCGTGAAGGACGTGCGGCTGCCGGCCGAAACCTGGATCCGCCAGGCGGCGAGCGCGGTACCGGTCGGCGGCACGTCGAAGGTGGTTCGCGCCGAGATCGACCCCGGCCACAAGCTGCCCGACAAGGACCGCAGCAACAATGTGGTAACAGGTTGATCCCCCACTCACCCTGATCCACCCCGCACACCCTGAGCTTGTCGAAGGGCGGTTCTTCGCAGCATCCGTGAAGGACGCTGCTTCGACAAGCTCGGCAAAAACGGATCTGATCGGCGATGAGTAGACACGATAGGCCCGGCGCGGCATGGCGCATCCCATGAATCCGCGTTTCGAGTTCACCATCCACGCCACCGACGGCGCGGCGCGCACCGGCACGATCGCCATGCGCCGCGGTGCAATCCGCACGCCTGCCTTCATGCCGGTCGGCACCGCCGCCACGGTGAAGGCGGTGAAGCCCGCCGACGTGCGCGCAGCCGGCGCCGACATCATCCTCGGCAACACCTATCACCTGATGCTGCGTCCCACCGCCGAGCGCGTTCACCGGCTGGGCGGGCTGCACGGCTTCATGGGCTGGGACCGGCCAATCCTGACCGATTCGGGCGGCTATCAGGTGATGAGCCTGTCCGACCTCACCAAGGTCACAGAGGAGGGCGTGGCGTTCAAGAGCCATCTCGACGGCTCGCGCCACATGCTCAGCCCGGAACGTTCGATGGAGATCCAGCGGCTGCTCGGCTCCGACATCGTCATGGCGTTCGACGAGCTGGTGCCGACCACGGCGGACCGCGACAGGCAAGCGGCGGCGATGGAACGGTCGATGCGCTGGGCCAGGCGCAGCCGCGAAGGCTTCGATGCGGGCGGCGAGCATGCCGAAAACGCCGCACTGTTCGGCATCCAGCAGGGCGCGCTCGACGAAGGGCTGCGCAGCGCCTCGGCGGAGGCGCTTACCGATATCGGCTTCGACGGCTATGCCATCGGCGGGCTCGCCGTCGGCGAAGGCCAGGAAGCAATGTTCGGCGTGCTCGACTATGCACCGGACCAATTGCCGGCGGAGCGGCCCCGCTATCTGATGGGCGTGGGCAAGCCCGACGACATCGTCGGCGCGGTGGAACGCGGCGTCGACATGTTCGACTGCGTGCTGCCGACGCGCTCGGGGCGCACCGGCCAGGCGTTCACGCGGGCTGGCCCGATCAACATCCGCAACGCGAAATTCGGCGAGGACACGGGACCGCTCGACCCCGCCTGCCCCTGCCCCACCTGTGCGGGCTGGAGCCGTGCCTATATCCATCATCTGGTGCGCGCCGGCGAAATCCTTGGCGCGATGCTGATGACCGAGCACAATCTGTGGTTCTATCAGCGATTGATGGCCGATCTGCGCACAGCGATCGCGCAGGGGGGCCTGAAAGCATTCGCCCACGATTTTCGGGCGCTTTATCACGGACGATGACGGCGTGCCGGCACGTAAAGGGCTTGCAACACGTTCAAGAGGTTGGAATGCCTGGCGTAGGATTATGGGCTGGAGGATGGCTTGAGCGACCCCACGGACAATGAGATCACGGCCGCAGTGCGCGAGTCCAACTCTTCACGCGTCGGCGCGGCATCGACGGCCGACCCTGGCAAGCGCCGCAACTGGCCGCTCGCCGGTATCGGCATCGGCATCGGATCGGCGGCACTGGCGGCGGCGGCGATCTACGCCAGCAAGTGGCGGCGCGAACGCTGACCCCCCGCGGGGACGAATCCTGTCTTAACCATATAGCGTGCCGCCACGGGACGGGCCGAAATCGGCACGCGCCGGACGGTGCCGGCTGCGCTATCAGGCTGCCATGTTCGCGCGTCGGCACGGGCGGAGTCGCCCGCACTCCATCGCCACGTTATCCACGCTCGCGCTGGGCGGCATTTTCTGCGCCCACGGCGCGATCGCCTCGTTCGATCAGCTCGGTCGGCCGAAACCCGTTTGGCGGACGGAGAACATGCGGCTGGACGCCGCGCTGCCACGGGCAATCGACACGACCGGCGGAGAAGATGCCGACGCCGCCGCTTCGGTGATGCCGGCAAGGCCCTTCACCCCGCGCGGTAGCGCGCTCGACCGAGTGAGGGCCGCACAGTGCCTGACCAGCGCACTCTATTACGAAGCGGCACGAGAGCCAGAGGACGGACAACGTGCGATCGCCCAGGTAATTCTCAACCGGGTGCGCCACCCTGCATTTCCCGACACAGTGTGCGGCGTCGTCTATCAGGGGTCGGAACAGGCCGGATGCCAGTTCAGCTTCGCCTGCGACGGCTCGGTCGCGCGACGGCCCGATCAACGCTACTGGCGCCGCGCCGCCCGGGTGGCGGACGCCGCTTTGTCGGGCCGGGTCTTCGCGCCGGTCGGCCTGGCGACGCATTACCACACCTACGCGGTCCACCCCGCCTGGAACCGGTCGCTGGTGATGACCGGCATGTTCGGCGCGCACCTGTTCCATCGCTGGAAAGGGTATCGGGGAACGCCCGCGGCTTTCCACGAACGCTATGTCGGCGGCGAACCGGCACCCGGCCCGCATTTCGCGCCGTCGGCGCCGATACCCGCCCCCGCCGCCGCGACGGCGCAGCCGGTGCCGCAGCAAGAGGCGGAGGCCGACGCCCCCGCACCGATACCGAGGCACGAACGCTTGGCCGATAGCGGCCCGCCGGCCTCACCCGATCCATTGCCGCAATCGGCGATTCTCGACAAGTGGAAGGATTCCGGCAAGCCCCTGCGCTGACCGCTCTGCCGGATCGGCACCGCCCCGACAGGAGCGGTGCCCGACAGCCTTACCGGTAGTGCGACGATCGGCGGACCTGCCGATCGTGTGTCTGCACCCGCACGCGTTGGGACAGGGCGGCATAGCGGCGGTCGAGCGCGACGCGCTCGGCCCGGCTCAGGCCATGTCCGCTATGGCGATAGCGCCGTTCGAGCTTTGCAAGCGCCCGCGCCTGCGCCTGCAGCCTGCCGGCTTCACGGCCGTTCAACGCGCCGGAGCGAAGACCGTCGGCGATCCGGGTCTCGACCGCGGCCTGCCGCTGGTGAACCTGTCCCCGTCCGGCCGCGATCGCGGTGGCGGGAAGAACGGCGCCGGCAATGCCGAGCCCTGCGACGAGCATGATGACCTTCTTCATGGCGACACTCCGTTTCGACGCGGCCGTTCGCCGGCCGCATCGCAACAATGGCGCGGGAATGTCGTCCGGATATGTCGGCAGCGGCGGGAAAGTGTCGCGATCTGTCTCGGGTCGGGTGGGTCCGTTCAGCTTTCGGATGCGGCTGGTTCGGCCTTCTGCGCCACGATCCAGCGGTCGATATGCGCTTCCAGCACGTCGAGCGGCAGCGATCCTTCCTCCAGCACCGCGTCATGAAAGGCGCGCAACCGGAAATCGTCGCCCAGTTCGCGCTCGGCCTTCCGGCGCAACGCCCTGATCCGCAACTCCCCGATTTTATAGGCCAGCGCCTGGCCCGGCCAACTGATGTAGCGATTGACCTCGGCATCGATATTGGCGTCGCTGAGCGCGGTATGCGCCTTCATGAACGCGACCGCCTTCTCCTTCGACCAGCCCATCGAATGGATGCCCGTGTCGACGACGAGCCGCGCCGCGCGCCAGGCGTCGTAGCTGAGCCGGCCCATGCGTTTCGCCGGCGTATCGTACATGCCGATTTCGTCGCCCAGCGTTTCGGCATAGAGCGCCCAACCCTCGGTAAAGGCGGTGAAGTGCGCGAGATAGCGGCGCATGGGCGGCAGATCGAGTTCCTGCTGCAATGCGATCTGCTGGTGATGGCCGGGGACCGCCTCGTGCATCGTCAGGGATGGCATTTCCCAGAACGGCCGCTGATCCAGCTTCGAGGTGTTGACGTAATAGGTGCCGGCGACGCCGTTCTGCGGAGAACCGGGGCTGTAATATGCGGTCGTCGTCCCCTCGGCGGTTTCCGCCGGGATCGGCTTGATGCCATAAGGCAGCCGCGCAAGCCGCCCGAAAAGCTCGGGCATGTGACCGTCGATCGTCTTGGCGATGAGCGCCGAACGGGCGAGCAGTTCCTCGGGCGTCTCGGCGTAATATTGCGGGTCGGTGCGCAGATGGTCGATAAAGGCGTCGCGGCTGTCATAGCCCGCCTGCTTCGCGACCGCTTCCATCTCCTTGTCGATGCGGGCGATCTCGTCGAGGCCGATCCGGTGGATCTGCGCCGGCGTATAGTCCGTCGTCGTCTCGACGCGCGCACGATAGGCGTAATAGCGCTTGCCGTCGGGTTGGGCCGAAACGCCCGCCGTCTTCGCGCAGTGCGGCATATAATCCTGGGCGATGTAATCGGCGGCCTTGCGGAACTCCGGGTTCAGGACATCGGTGATGACCGTCTTCGCCCGCGCCTGCAGCGCCTGCCACCGTCGGACGGAGATCGTGCCGGGGCGCGGTCCGGCAAAGGGCTCGTAGAAGCGCGATTCCGTCGGGTCCTCGGCCACAAGACCGCTGATCGTGCCGGCGAAGCCGTCGAGCGCGACGCAGGGCTGGACATAGCCCTGCGCGACCGCCTGCTGCGTGATTTTCAACAGCTCGGCATTTTGCGCGGGGAATTTCGACAGGCGCGTCAGGTAATTGGCGAAATCGGCCTCCGTGTCGAACCGGCTGCCGGTGGCAAGCCACGCCAGCCCCTGCCACGGCGAGGAATAACTCGTGAACAACACCGTGCGCTGGCCAAATCCGTTGCCCTCGATATCGTCGGACAGGATGCGGTGAAGCACCGCCTTGTCGATTCGTCCTTCTTCCGACAATCCGGTCTCGGGGATCGCCTCGAGACGGGCGAGGAAACGCTTCTCGTCCGCCAGCTCCCGGTCGCGCGCGGCGAGCGACACGTCGCCGAGCTGGTCGTCATAGCGATGCACGCCGACCGAGCTTGCAAAGGTGGGATTGTGCTTCAGGACCCATTGCCAGTGATCCTTGAGCAGCGCGTCCAGATCCTCCGACGGTCCCGCCACGGCCGGCGTTGATATCGCCAGCACCGCTCCCATCACCAACGACATCAGTGCCCTGCGCATCGAACCTCCCGCCTTCCGTTGCCCTGCCGCAACCTCGCGCGTCGGAGGCGCGCTGGCAAGCCTTGAAGGGCGATCCGTCCTAGCCGCCGCCGGGTCCGTTCGCCTGCATCGGTGCGCGCGACGGCACCTGTTGCTGGTCGCCGCGCGGCCCGCGCGTCCAGTCGATCCGGTAAAGGTCGAAGCGCCGGTCGGTCAGGTTGCGCACCGTGCCTTCGGCCCGCGCCCAGGTGAGGTCGGCAAGATTCACATCGGCGATGGTCAGCGTCTCGATATTCTCGCTCGCCTCCGCCGCGATACCGTCGCGCGCGAAGGGAAAGTCGCACGGCGTGAGGATACAGGACTGGGCATATTGCACGTCCATATTCTCGACCCCCGGCAGGTTGCCGACATTGCCCGACATGACCACGAAGCACTGATTCTCGATCGCGCGCGCCTGGGCGCAATAGCGCACGCGCATATAGCCCTGGCGATTGTCGGTGCAGAACGGCACGAAGATGATCCGCGCGCCCTCGTCCACCAGTCGCCGGGCCAGTTCGGGGAATTCGCTGTCATAGCAGATGAGGACGCCGACCGGCCCGACATCGGTCTGGATCACGTCGACACTGTCGCCGCCCTTGATCTTCCACCAATAGCTTTCATTGGGTGTCGGATGGATCTTTTCCTGCGCGTGCACCGAACCGTCGCGCAGGCAGACGTAAGCAACGTTCTGGATGTCGCCGTCGTCGGTGCGCGTCGGGTGCGATCCGCCGACGATGTTGATGTTGTACCTCAGCGCCATGCGGCTGAGTTCGTCGACCAGCGGCCGACGGTGATCGGTGAGGCGTTCGATGGCGTCTGCCGGCGACAATCTGCCCCGTTCGAACGACAGCAGCGACAGGGTGAACAGTTCCGGGAACACCACGAAGTCGGACTGGTATCCGGCGGCGACGTCGACGAAATATTCGACGTTGCGGACGAACTCGTCGAAATCCTTTACCGCACGCGCCTGGAGCTGACAGGTCGCCAGCCGCACGCCCTCCACATCGCGCGGCACCCGGTGCTTGGGCGGCTCGGCCGGATCGACATAGGGGTTACGCCACACCATGTGCGCGGCATACGCCATCGATTGCTTGTCCTCGGGCAGATAGTCCTCGAGCACGCCGATCGGTTCGAACCCGTTGGCGAGCTGGAAACCGATGACGGGATCGCGCAGCTTGCCCTCGCGGACCTTGTCCAGATAGTCCTGCGGGCCGTCGACCCGGTTCCGGGCGCGGCGATAATTGGGCATCCTCCCGCCGAAGACGATCCCCTTCAGCTCCATCCGTTCGCACAGCGCGCGCCGCGCCTCGTAGAGCCGCTTGCCGATGCGCAAGCCGCGCTGTTTGGTCGCAACCGCGAGTTCGAATCCGTAGAGCCAGTCGCCGGTCGGATCGTGGCGGCTGCCGAAGCCGTTGCCGCTGATTCCCTCCCAGTCGTGCGGCGCCAGCGCGACATGCTCGTCGATGCGCGAAGAGGCGCAATAGCCGACGACCTCGCCCTCATAGAGCGCGACGAACTGGCCTTCGGGGAAATTGTTGATCTGCCCCCGGATCATGCCCGGCGTATAGTTTTCGACGCCGGTATAGACCCGCCCGATGAGCGACAGGATGCCGGGGATGTCGGCGGGTTTTGCTTCTCGTACTTCCAGTTTCGCCGGGGAGCGTCTCGACATGCAGGAGGCCTCTCATTGTGGTAGTGATGCGATACAAGCGTTGCTGCCGAATTTTCGATCCGGAATGAGCCGATGCCAGAGGGCGAACGGGTCCAAAGGCACCTACCCTACACCTGATCCAGCACGCCCGATCCCGTTCGGGCTGAGCCCGTCGAAGCCCTGCCCTTCTTCTGACGCGGAGAAGAAGGACAGCACCGACAAGCTCAGGGCAAACGGGTCCAACTAAAGGCGCCCGTTTGCCTACGCCGCCAGTAGGCGCTCGGCCTGCGCCCGGGCCTCGTCTGTGATCTCGGCGCCCGACAGCATCCGTGCGATCTCCTCGCGGCGTGCCTCGGCACCGAGCGGGGTGACGCCGGTACGGGTGACGATACCGTCATGCGCCTTGGCGATCAGCAGGTGATGGTTGCCGCGCGCCGCGACCTGCGGACTGTGCGTCACCACCAGCAACTGGGCACCGCCTGCCAGGCGCGCCAGCCTTTCGCCGATGGCGTCGGCGACGGCGCCGCCCACGCCGCGGTCGATCTCGTCGAAGATCAGCGTGCGCGCCCCGCCCTCTTCGGCGAGCGCCACCTTCAGCGCCAGGATGAAGCGCGACAGCTCGCCGCCCGAGGCGATCTTGATCAGCGGACCGAAGGGCGCGCCGGGATTGGTCGCGATCTCGAACTCCACGCGGTCGCGCCCCTGTGCGGTCCACTGCGCCTCGGGCAGCGGCTCGACGCGGGTGCGGAAGCGGGCGGCGTCCAGCTTGAGCGGCTTCAGCTCGGCCGCGACGGCGGCATCGAGTCGTTCGGCGGCCTTATTGCGGGCAATACTAAGCGCATCGGCGGCTTCGCGATAGGCGCGGTGCGCGGCTGCGGCTTCCGCCTCGATCTTCGCGATCCCGGCACCACTGCTTTCGATCCGCTCCAGCCGCGCAGCCAGTGTCTCGGCAAGCTCCGCCAGATCGTCGGGCTGCACCTGGTGTTTGCGCGCGAGCGCACGCAGATCGAACAGCCGCGCCTCGTCGGCTTCCAGCGCGGCGGGGTCGAAGGCCAGCGCTTCGGCCGCTTCGTCGACCCGTTCCTGCGTCGTTCCCGCCTCGATAATGGCGCGATCGAGCGCTTCGAGCGCATCGGCCAGTGCTTCGTGATCGCCCGAAATCCGGTCGAGGATGCGCGCCGCCTGACGCAATCGCGCCAGTCCGCCGTCCGACCCGTCGAGCAGATCGGCCACCCCCTGCAGGTCGCCGGCGATCTTCTCGCCCCGCTGCATGGTGGCGCGCCGTTCGGCGAGTTCTGCCTCCTCGCCCGGTTCCGGCGCGAAACGGGTCAGCTCCGCCACGGCATGTTCCAACCATTCCCGGTCGCGCTCGGCCGCTTCCTGCTCGGCCCGCGCCTCGGCAAGCTGCGCGTCGGCGGCACGCCACGCGCGATACGCACCCGCCACCGAAGCGGTATCGAGCCGGCCATAAGTGTCGAGCAATGCCCGGTGCCCGCGTGAATTGAGCAGTCCGCGATCGTCATGCTGCCCATGGATTTCGACGAGATGCTGACCGAGTTCGCGCAACAGACCGGCGGAAACCGGCTGGTCGCTGACGAAGGCCCGGCTGCCGCCATCGGCCCGCACCATACGCCGGATCATCAACGGCTCGCCCGGTTCGATCACGACACCGGCCTCGCCGAGCATTTCGGCGATCGCGCCATCGGCGGCGGGCGGAACGAAGCTCGCGGTCACCATCGCCCGGTCGGCCCCCTGCCGGACAAGGCCGGTATCGCCGCGCGCGCCCAGCGCCAGACCGAGCGCATCGAGCAGGATCGACTTGCCCGCGCCGGTTTCGCCGGTCAGCACGCCCAGCCCGGCATGGAAGTCGAGGTCCAGCGCCTCGATCAGCACGACATCGCGGATCGACAGCGCGGTCAGCATGGCGGCGGACGCCTCCCGGTCAGGTCAGGCTCCGGCGTCGGCCGATTGCGCGGCCTTCGGCGCCTTGTCACGGAACAGTTCATAGGCCCGCTGATACCAATCGCTGCCGGGATAATTGGCCCCCAGCGTGGCGGCCGACTTGCGCGCCTCTTCCGGCATGCCCAGCGCCAGATAGGTTTCGGTCAGGCGCATCAGCGCTTCGGGCACCTGCGTCGTCGTCTGGTAATTCTCGACGACGGTGCGGAACCGCATCGAAGCCGCCAGCCACCGGCCGCGATCCTCGTAGAAGCGGCCGACTTCCATCTCCTTGCCCGCGAGATGATCGCGCACCAGATCCATCTTCAACCGCGCATCGGCGGCATAGCGGCTCTGCGGATAACGGCGCTGCAATTCGCCGAGCGCATCGAGCGCCTGCTGCGTGATGCCCTGATCATGCGCCACGTCCGAAATCTGCTCGTAATAGGAAAGCGCCACCAGGTAATAGGCATAGGGCGCATCCGCATTGCCGGGATGCGCCGCGATGAACCGCTGCGCCGACTGGATGGCGTGGGTGTAATCCTTGTCCAGATAATAGCTGAACGCGCCCATCAACTGGGCACGGCGCGCCCAGACGGAGAAGGGGTGCTGGCGCTCCACCTCGCTGAACAGGGCGGCGGCCAGCTTGTACTGCCCGTCGTCGAGACGCTCTTTCGCTGCGGAATACAGCGTGCCGACGTCGCGCGCGACATAGGGAACATCGGTCGAGCCGCCAGTTTTGGCACAACCGGAAATCGTGGCCGCGCCGGCAAGCATCAGGCCCAGGACGAGCGAACGGGACATCGTGTTACGCATGGTCGTGCCTCATAGCCGAGCCTTGGCGGGGCAAACAACGATTTTCGCATGAACGTGTCGACAACCGGTGCGACGACGGGGATCGCGCAACCGGCATGTTGTATTTATATGCCCGCCATCACTCTTTGTCTGGAGGACCTGCCTTGCCCGCTACCATGCTCGCCACGCACCGCGTCGCCAAACCCTGGGGTCGCCATGACCTGTGGCCCGGTTTTCCCGATCCGCCGGCCGATGAGGAGCCGATCGGCGAGGTGTGGTTCCAGACGCCCGGCGATTCGACGCCCGACCTTCTCGTCAAATATCTGTTCACCAGCGAAAAGCTGTCGGTGCAGGTCCATCCCGACGATGCCCAGGCGCATGCCCGCGGTTTGCCGCGCGGCAAGGACGAATGCTGGCTGATCCTGGACGCCGAGCCCGATTCGACCATCGCGCTGGGAACCAGGGAACCGGTGGACGACGAGACGCTGCGCCGCGCCGCGCTCGACGGGAGCATCGAACAGTTGCTCGACTGGAAACCGGTCAAGGCGGGCGATTTCTTCTATTCCGCTTCGGGAACGATCCACGCGATCGGTGCCGGAATCACGCTGATCGAAGTGCAGCAGAATTCGGAAACGACATACCGCCTATACGATTACGGCCGGCCACGCGAATTGCATCTCGACGAAGGAATCGCGGTGGCGGACGCAAAACCCTATCGCCCGCAGCCGATGCCGGGAAAAGTGGCCGGAGATCGCGACATCCTCGTCGAAGGCCCGAAATTCGTCCTGGAACGGTGGCCCGGTGGGGAGAGGACCGTGACGCTGCCCGAAGGGCGCACCGCCTGGCTGGTCCCGATTCGCGGGCGAGGCGTGGTCGACGGCGTGCCCTGGAAAGCCGGTGAATGCCTCACCCTGACCGGGTCCTGCGCAATACACGGCGACGCCGAAAGCGACCTTCTGCTCGCCTATCCGGGCACCGAGCGGATCTGATCCTGCGCGGGCGGGCGGCGGGTCTAAAGGATGCCGCCGCCCAGCATCAGCCGCACCACGCCGATCACGATCACCAGAATATTCAGGTTGCGGCCGCCGTTCCGGCTCGACAGCGCCCCGATACCCGCGCCGACGATCGCGATGGGCACCACGATCCAATTGAGCGCGCCGATCAGCGGCGTGAAGGCGACAACCGCGAACAACAGCGCGAAAATACCGATCAGAATCGAAAACAGGTTGAGCATGGGTGCAATAATGATGGGAACGGCGCGTATTGGCAAGATAATACACCTACTGCTCCCCTCGCAGTTCCGGTCCGGGACGCATGCTTAACGAAAAATTTGCCGGTTAACCTTTAACTTCAATGCTTTCTTGGCCGCGATCCGACATGGTTCGACGGTAAAAGGAGCAACGGCACATGATCGCGACCCCTCGCCACACCCGGCGTCGAACCGCAGCGTTCCTGCTGCTACCCTTGGCCCTCGCGGCCTGCAGCGGCAATGACGACGATCAGGATCTCGGCGCGCTGGACAACCAACTGATCGGTCAGGGCAACGGCGTCGACCCGGCGATCACCGGCGCCCTGCGGGACCAGATCATGGTCGACCCCGATCTGGTCGGCCAATCGAACGGCGGCGCGATCCGGCCACCCAGCCAGCCCTATTCGGCCGGCGTTCCCAAGACCGGAACCGCCCGGCGCGCGGCAGCCGACGGCAAGCTGATGCGCGCGCCGGCGCCTGTGAAGGCAAAGGCCTGCTCCGAATGCGAGGCGGGTCGCGAATCGCTGACGATCGGCGCGCTCGCCGCCAACCAGCCCGCGGCGAAGGGGTGTGCTGCCGACCTCGATTATTCGGCGAAATGGGCGCAACGCCTTCCCGACGGCCTGGCCCTCTATCCCAGGGCGCATGTGATCGAAGCCGCGGGTTCGACCGGCGGCCGCTGCCATCTGCGCGTCGTCAGCTTCTGGGCCGATCAGCCCATGCAGCACATGCTCGACTGGTATTATACGCAGGCCCGGCGCGCAGGGTATGACGCCGAGCATCAGGTGGACGGCAACGAGCATATCCTGGGCGGCACGCGTACAAGCGACGGCGGCGCTTATGTCCTGTTCATGACGCCGCGCAAAGGCGGCGGCACCGATATCGATCTGGTCGCCAATCGCGGCGTCTAGCGTCGCGGTCGCCGGCGGTTTCCTTGGCCGGGAATCCCGTTTACAGCGCCGGTCATGGATTCCATCGCACCCGTCCGGTCCGTCGCATGAGCGACGTCCGCCAATATACCGTCGATGCGGACGATGACGGCATCCGGCTCGACCGTTGGTTCAAGCGGCACATGCCGGAGGCGACGTTCAACATCGTGTCGCGCTGGGCCCGCACAGGCCAGCTTCGCGTCGACGGCACCCGCGCCGCGCCCGGCGACCGCATCGTCGCCGGTCAGGTCATCCGCGTGCCGCCCGCCGAACCCGCCAAGGCGCCGAAGAAGAAGCGTGAGCGGGCACCGCTGACGCCCGAACAGGAAGCGTTCGCGCGCGAACTCGTCATCCACCGCGACGACCAGGCGCTGGTGCTCAACAAGCCGCCGGGCCTTGCGACGCAGGGCGGCACCAGGACGACGGAGCATGTCGACGGCCTGCTCGATGCACTGACCTTCGGATTGGAAGGGCGGCCCAAGCTCGTCCACCGGCTGGACAAGGATACGTCCGGCGCATTGCTCGTCGCGCGCACGGCGCGGGCGGCCGCATATTTCTCGAAGCATTTTTCCGGTCGCAGCGCCAGGAAGATCTACTGGGCGCTGATCGTGGGCGTGCCGGAGATCGCCGACGGCGTAATCGACCTGCCGCTGTCGAAACAACCCGGCACCGGCGGCGAGAAGATGCATGTGGACGAGGAGAACGGCCAGCCAGCCCGGACCCGGTATCGCATCATCGAGCGCGCCGGAAACAAGGCGGCCTGGGTCGAGCTACAGCCCTTTACCGGCCGCACCCACCAGCTTCGCGTCCACCTCGCCGCGATCGGTCATCCGATCGTGGGCGACGGCAAATATGGCGGTCAGGAAGCCTTCCTGACCGGCGGGGTCAGCCGCAAGATGCATCTGCACGCCCGGCGGCTGCGCATCGGCCATCCCGACGGCGAAAAGATCGACGTGACCGCCGAGCTGCCGCACCATTTCGCAGAGAGCATGGGGATGCTCGGCTTCGATCCCGCCCTTGGCGATGCGCTGCCGATCGAGGACGGGCCACCGCCCGCCTCCCGCGCCGAGAAAAAGCAGAAGGCGAAGGCGCACGCCAAGGCGGTTCGCAAGGAACGGCGCGGCGAGCGGCGCCGGCGCGGCAAGGACTGATGCACCCGGCCCCCGTGGACGAAGCCAGCACGACGCCCCGGATGCTCGACGGCATCCGCGGTGTCGTGCTGGGCGTGCAAGCGTGGCGCGGCACGACGAAGCGCGACCGGAACAAGCCCGACGCCGCGCGGCTCGCCGCGGCGGATGCGCTGGAAGGGCGGGGACGCCGCGCTGCTATCGCCCGTTGGATGCGCCACGCATGAGCAATCGCCTCGCCCTGTTCGACTGCGACGGCACGTTGGTCGACAGCCAGGCCAATATCTGCCTGGCGATGGAAGAGGCGTTTTCCGCCCACCGCCTCGACCCGCCGACGCGCGAGGCGATCCGGCGCATCGTCGGCCTCAGCCTCGTCGAAGCGGCGGCGCAATTGCTGCCGGAGGCCGATGACGCGCTTCACCGCATCATCGCCGAGACCTATCGCCAGCAGTTCATCAGAATGCGCACGTCCGGGACCATGCTGGCCGAACCGCTATATGACGGTATCGTTGAAACGCTGGTCGCGCTGGATGCGGCCGGCTGGCTGCTGGGGGTCGCCACGGGCAAGTCCGATCGCGGCCTGTCGCTGATCCTTGCGCATCACGAAATCACCCGCCATTTCGTCACTTTGCAGACCGCCGACCGCCATCCATCCAAGCCGCATCCCGCGATGGTCGAGGCCGCCATGGCAGAGGCGGGCGCGGAACCGGAAACGACGGTGATGATCGGCGACACCAGCTTCGACATGGCAATGGGCGTGGCAGCGGGCGTGCATCCGCTGGGCGTCGGTTGGGGCTATCATGCGCCGCACGAACTGACCGCGGCCGGCGCGCGCCATGTCGCCAGCCATGCCAGCGGGATCGGCCCGCATCTGGAGACGCTATGACCGACCCGGACCGGACGGCGCGCACGCGCTATTTCGCCATGACCCTGACCCGTATCGCCGGCGCCGCCGGCGCGGTGCTCGGGGTGCTGCTGCTGGCGCGCGCGACCGACACGACAACCAGGATTCTGGGCGTCGCGATCGTTCTCGCCGCGCTCTACATGATCGCGACCGTGCCGCGCGCGCTCGCCCGCAAGTGGCGCACTCCGAAGCCATGAAGCGGTTTTGGAGGGACGTGAGCGTGGTCCCGGAAGGGGACCGGCGGAGCATTGCGCTGGACGGCCGCCCCGTGCGAACGCCGGGTCGCGCCCCGCTGGCCGTGCCGACGGCGGCCCTCGCAGACGCGATCGCGGAGGAATGGCGCGCGGTGACGGAAACCGTCGATCCACGTGCCATGCCGCTGACGGGTCTCGCCAATGCGGCGATCGACCGGGTGGGGCCCGATCGCGCGGCCTTCGCGGCGGGTCTCGCGCGCTTTGGCGAAAGCGATCTGCTCTATTATCGTGCCGAAGGCCCCGTCGAACTGGTCGCGCGGCAGGCGAATGCCTGGGACCCGATTCTCGACTGGTGCCGTGGCCGCTATGGCATCCGTTTCGAGATCACGGCCGGCGTGATGCACGTGCCGCAGCCGGAAACCACCGTCACGCGCCTTGCCGGGGCGGTGGCCGCGTACGATCCCTTCGTTCTGGCGCCGCTGTCGCCGATCGTGTCGCTCACGGGTTCGCTGGTCCTGGCGCTCGCGCTGGCCGAGGGCGCGGCAACGCCCGATGCGGTCTGGACGGCAGCGAGTATCGACGAAGACTGGCAGGCAGAACAATGGGGCGAGGACGATCTCGCCACGGCTGCAACCGCGAACCGCCGTGCGGAATTCCAGGCCGCGGCGCGGTTCCTGGAACTGTCGAAGGGCCCGCTTACCTCCCCAGGTGACGGATAAAGCCGATCAATCCCGTCTGGCGGGACCGTTTCAACCGCTCTGCGGCCAGGATCGTCTTCACAGAGCGGAAGCATGTTTCGACATCGTCGTTGACCAGCACATAGTCGTACGCGTCCCAGTGGCTGACCTCGCGCTCCGCGCGCACCATGCGCCCCTCGATGATATCCTGGCTGTCGGTCGCGCGGCGTTCGAGCCGCTGACGCAGTTCGGCCATGGACGGCGGCAGAATGAACACGCGCACCACGTCGCCGCCGGCGAGCTGATAGAGCTGCTGCGCGCCCTGCCAGTCGATGTCGAACAGAATGTCCTCACCTTCGCTCAGCGTGTGGAAGACGTCCGCCTTGGGCGTGCCGTAGCGATGGTCGAAGACGTGCGCCCATTCGAGGAATTCGTTGTTGGCGACCATCTCGCGAAAGCGCTCGACATCGACGAAATGGTAATCGCGGCCATCGACCTCGCCCTCGCGCGGCGGACGGGTCGTATAGGACACCGACATCGACAATTTCGGCTCGTCGGCCAGCAATTTGCGCGCGATGGTCGACTTGCCCGCGCCCGACGGCGAAGACAATACGAACAGCACGCCGCGACGCTTGAAGCCGTGCGGATCGGATTCGATGGGATTGGCCATGCCCGCTAGTGGCGCGGGCAGTGCCGGTCCGTCAAGCGCCGGAGGTTCGTCCGTGGCGGCGCACCCGTTTTCCTCGCCGGTTCGCCGCTGGCCCATATCGTCCATGCCGGATACGGACTTCGCATGTGGGGATTAGTCTTCGGCGGACGAAGCCAAACCGTTCGTGCCGAGCCTGTCGAAGCACCGCCCTTCGCCGCAAGAAGATGGCAGCCCTTCGACAGGCTCAACGGCCGGGCGGCTCAGCGCCCGACCATTTACCGCCCGACCATCGCTTCCGGGCGCACGACGCGGTCGAACGTCTCCGCGTCGACCAGGCCCAGCTCCAGCCCCGATTCCTTGAGCGTCAGACCCTTTTCATGCGCGTGCTTGGCGATCTTGGCGGCATTGTCGTAGCCGATCTCGGGCGCCAGCGCCGTCACCAGCATCAGCGAGCGGTCGACCAGCTCCCTGATGCGCCCCTCATTCGCCTTTATGCCGTCGACGCAGCGTTCGGCGAAACTTTCCATGCCCGTGGCCATCAGGTCGATCGAGCGCATGATGTTGGCGCCGATCAGCGGCTTGAAGACATTGAGTTCCATCTGCCCCTGCATGCCGCCGACGGTCACCGCCTGGTTGTTGCCGATCACCTGCGCCGCGACCATCGTCAGCATCTCGCACTGGGTCGGGTTGACCTTGCCCGGCATGATGGAGCTGCCCGGCTCGTTCGCCGGAAGCTCCAGTTCACCCAGCCCGGAACGCGGACCGGAACCGAGCAGGCGGATGTCGTTGGCGATCTTGGTAAGCGCCACCGCCAGCGTGTTGAGCGCGCCCGACAGGAAGACGAGACCGTCCTTGCCTGCGAGCAGTTCGAACTTGTTCTGCCCCGTCACGAAATCGAGGCCGGTGATGTTCGCGATCTCGGCGGCCACGTCCTCGGCATAGTTTTCCGGCGTGTTGAGGCCCGTGCCGACGGCGGTGCCGCCCAGCGCGACCTTCAGGATATTTCCCTTGATCGCACCCTCGAAGCGCATCCGGCAGCTATGCAGTTGCGCGGCATAGCCGGAGAATTCCTGGCCCAGCGTCAGCGGCGTAGCGTCCTGCAGATGGGTGCGACCGATCTTGACGATGTCGTCCCAGTCCTTCGCCTTCTCGGCAAGCGCGTCCTCCAGTCGCTCCAGCGCCGGATAGAGCTTGTTCGTCACCGCCCGTGCCGAGGCGACGTGCAGCGCCGTCGGAAAGCTGTCGTTGGACGACTGGCTCATGTTCACGTGATCGTTCGGATGGACCGGCGACTTGCCGCCCTTCGTGCCCGACAGCATCTCGTTGGCGCGGCCGGCGATCACCTCGTTGACGTTCATGTTGGTCTGGGTGCCGGAGCCCGTCTGCCAGATGACGAGCGGGAACTGGTCGTCCAGCTTGCCGTCGATCACCTCCTGCGCCGCCTTGTCGATGGCATCGGCAATCCCGGCGTCGAGCCCGTGCTTGCGGTTCACCCGCGCCGCCGCCTGCTTCACGATCGCCTGAGCGTGGACGATGTCGATCGGCATGCGCTCGGCCGGCCCGAACGGAAAGTTCTGGATGGAGCGCTGCGTCTGCGCGCCCCAATAGGCGTCGGCGGGAACCTCGACGGGTCCGATCGAATCGGTCTCGGTACGGGTATTCGTGCTCACAACATCTCCGTTCGCTTCGAGCGAAGTCGAGAAGCCCTGACGGGCGCCTGGTTCGAATTCCCGTTCGCCAGCCATGTCTCGACTTCGCTCGACACGAACGGGGGCGGAGCGAATGCCCCTATTTCTTGCGCTTGAAATCCACCGCGACGACGTTGGAGCCGTCTTCGACCGCCTTCGCCGTTTCAGGATCGTTCTCGGCAACGTCATGGCCGTCGGGACCGTCCGGATCGTCCTGCACCTGGAAGCGCAGCTCGAAATTGACCGCCGGATCGTGAAACCCCGCAATCGCCGAAAAGGGCACGACGAGCGTCGTCGGGATCTGGTTGAAGCTCAGCCCGATCGAGAACCGGTCCTCATCCACCGTCAGGTCCCAGTACCGGTGCTGGATGACGATCGTCATCTCGTCGGGAAAGCGCTCGATCAGGCGATCGGGCACTTCCACGCCGGGCGCCTGGGTCTTGAACGTGATATAGAAATGATGCTCGCCGGGAAGCGCCCCGGCGTCCCGCACCTGGCCCAGCACGCGGCCGACGACGGCGCGCAGTGCCTCTTGCACGATGTCGTCATACGGAATCAGGCTGTCGGGCACGTTCTCTGTCATTTCGCCTGTGCTAAACGTGTTTGCCGCATGGTCAAGATTGCATGGCACCGCATGCGCGCTATGTGGGGTGCGATATGCGAACGGCCACCATCTCCCGCACCACGAAGGAGACCGCGATAGAGGTCGCGGTCAACCTCGACGGCACCGGCGAATACGACATTTCGACCGGGATCGGCTTTCTCGACCATATGCTGGAGCAGCTTTCGCGCCATTCGCTGATCGACCTGGCGGTGAAGGCGACCGGCGACCTGCATATCGACCAGCACCACACTACCGAGGATACCGCCATCGCCATCGGCGAGGCCGTGGCCAGGGCGCTGGGCGAGAAAAAGGGCATCCGCCGCTACGGCGACGCGCTGTCGCCCATGGACGAGACGCTGACGCGCACCGCGCTCGATATTTCGGGGCGGCCCTATCTGGTGTTCGACGTGGAATTCACCCAGACCCGTCTGGGCGAGATGGATACCGAACTTTTCGAGCACTGGTTTCACAGTTTCGCGCAGGCGGCAGGCATTACGCTCCATGTCGAGACGCTGCACGGCGCGAACAACCATCATCTGATCGAAAGCGCCTTCAAGGGGCTGGCGCGCGCGCTGCGCAGTGCGGTCGAGATCGACCCGCGCAAGGCCGACGCGATCCCCTCCACCAAGGGGATGTTGTGATGGAAGCCGTACCGGCGACCGTCATGTCAGCGAAGGCTGGTATCTCCGGCGGCATGGGCAGCGCCCGGTTTCCAAAGACCCCAGCCTTCGCTGGGGTGACGGAGGGGCGGTGACGCTTGCGCTCATCGACTATGGCGCGGGCAATCTGCATTCGGTGCACAATGCGCTAAAAGCAGCCGGTGCCGAGGACGTCGTGGTGACCGGCGATCCCGCGGTGGTACGCTCGGCCGACCGCGTGGTGTTGCCGGGCGTCGGGGCGTTTGCCGCCTGCGCCGGCGGACTGCGCGCCGTGGACGGCATGGTCGATGCGCTTGAATCGCGGGTGCTGAAGGATGCGGTGCCGTTTCTAGGCGTCTGTGTCGGCATGCAGTTGATGGCGACTGCCGGCGAGGAATTCGGGCGTCACCGCGGCCTCGGCTGGATAAAGGGCACGGTCCGCGCGCTCGAACCCGGCGCGGGCGTGCGGGTGCCGCACATGGGCTGGAACGACGTGATGCCGGTGGCCGACCAGCCGCTGATCGTACCGGGCGAGGCGTATTTCCTGCACAGCTATGCGTTCGATGGGGACGATATCCTGGCCGTCACCGACCATGGCGGCCCCATCACCGCGGCGATCGGCCGCGACAACATGCTGGGCGTCCAGTTCCACCCCGAGAAGAGCCAGCGCTTCGGCCTGGCGCTGCTGGAAAGGTTTCTCGCATGGCGCCCCTGACGCTCTTTCCCGCCATCGACCTCAAGGGCGGCGCGGTGGTACGCCTGGCCGAAGGCGACATGACGCGGGCGACCGTCTATGGCGACGACCCGGCGGCGCAGGCGACGCTATTTGCACGAGCGGGCGCGGATCACCTCCACGTCGTCGATCTCGACGGCGCCTTCGCCGGGCGCGCCGTCAATGCCGAGGCGGTAGAGCGAATCGTCGCCGCCTTTCCCGGCAAGGTGCAACTGGGCGGCGGAATTCGCGACATGACGGCCGTCGAGCACTGGCTCGGCCTCGGCGTCGACCGGGTCGTGATCGGCACGGCGGCGCTGGAGCATCCCGATTTCGTGCGCGCAGCGGCGAAGGCGCATCCGGGCCGGATCGTCGTCGCGGTGGACGCAAAGGGCGGCATGGTCGCCACCCGCGGCTGGGCCGACATATCGACCGTTCCGGTCGCCGATCTCGCCCGCCGGTTCGAGGATGCGGGCGTGGCGGCGCTGCTGTTCACCGATGTCGGGCGCGACGGCCTCCTGAAAGGCTGCAACGTGGCGGCGACGGTCGAGCTGGCGCGCGCGGTTGCGATCCCGGTGATCGCAAGCGGCGGCGTCGCGGGAATCGAAGACATCGAGGCGCTGTCGGCGTTCGTCGAAGACGGGGTCGCAGGCGTGATCACCGGCCGGGCGCTGTATGACGGCCGGCTCGATCTGGCCGAAGCGTTGCGGGTAGCCAGTTCCTCCCCGGAACGGGGAGGGGGTCCGCCGCGAAGCGGTGGTGGAGGGGGAGCGCCATCGGGCGATCCGCCTGCTGCCAACCCCCTCCACCAGCCTGCGGCTGGCCCCCCTTCCCGTTCCGGGGAGGAAGGATGACCGTTCGCGCGCGTGTCATCCCCTGTCTGGACGTCGCGGACGGCCGCGTCGTCAAGGGCGTGAACTTCGTCGATCTTCGCGATGCAGGCGATCCGGTCGAGCAGGCGCGCGCCTATGATGCGGCGGGCGCCGACGAACTGTGCTTCCTCGACATCTCGGCGACCCACGAAGGCCGCGGGACGATCATCGACGTGGTGCGGCGTACCGCCGAGGTCTGTTTCATGCCGCTCACCGTCGGCGGCGGCGTGCGCTCGGCCGAAGATGCCCGCGCGCTGCTGCTCGCCGGCGCCGACAAGGTCGCCGTCAATTCCGCCGCCGTCGCGCGGCCGGAAGTGGTCGCCGACATCGCCGACCGGTTCGGCAGCCAGTGCATCACCGCCTCGGTCGACGCCCGGCGCACGGGCAAGCGTTGGGAAATCTTCACCCATGGCGGGCGACGCGAGACCGGTATCGACGCCGTCGCGCACGCAGTGAGGCTGGCAGAGCTGGGCGCGGGCGAATTGCTGGTCACCTCGATGGACCGCGACGGCACGAAGGGCGGCTACGACCTCTCCCTCATCCGGGCCATCGCGGATGCGGTAAGGGTGCCGGTGATCGCATCGGGCGGCGTCGGCACGCTCGATCACCTCGTCGCCGGCATTCGCGACGGCCATGCAAGCGCGGTGCTTGCCGCCTCGATCTTCCATTTCGGAGAGGCCACCATCGCCCAGGCGCATGCCGCGCTTGCGTCGGCCGGCATAGCGGTTCGCCGCGCCCCTGTCGGCTGAGTTTACAACCCGCGCCGATGCCGGAGGGGCGTTAACTCCGTAACGCCTTGATTCAAGTACACTCTGCCGGTTCTGGCACTCCCCTTGCTTACCATGTCGCCGAGGACCGAACATCTTTCGGAGCAAGCATCATGACCAAGTTTCTCGGCAGCACCCTGATCATCGTCGGCGCGACCCTGCTGCCGCTGTCGGCGGCGAGCGCGATGGATCACTTCCCTTCCCCGCCGGACGGTGGTGGCGGCCATCACGATTCGGGCGGCCCCACACCCGTGCCGGAACCCGGAATGCTGGCGCTGTTCGGCACCGGACTGGCCGGTCTTGCCGCGGGTCGGGTGCTGTCGCGTCGCAAACGGAAGGACGACTGAGGCCGTCTCTTAACCTCGCGGCATGGTTTCGGATGCTAGGGGCGGAAGCGTGAGCCGTATTCCGCCCCTTATCGCGTTCATGTCGCTGACCGCCGCGGCGCCGCATTCGGGCGTGGTGACGCGCGACGGTTTCGAGCCGTCGGACGTGGCGCTGTTCGTCGTGGCGGCGACCGGTATCTGGCTCGCGCGGCGGGCCATGCGTGCAAGGGCGAAGGTCCGTCGCTCGCAATCGCGGGATTGACACCGCCGCCGGTGCTGCGATGCACGGACGCCATGTCAGATTCCGATCCGCTGACCGCACTCGAGGCGGTGATCCGCGAGCGCCTCGGCGCCGATCCCGATACTTCCTATGTCGCGAAGCTGCATGCGCGCGGCCGCGCGAAGATCGCGCAGAAGCTGGGCGAGGAGGCGGTCGAGACGGTCATCGCCGCGCTGGGCGAGGATCGCGACGCGCTGACCAGCGAGGCGGCCGACCTGGTCTTTCACCTGCTCGTGCTGCTCGCGGAGGCGGGATTGAGCCTCGACGACATCCGGGCCGAACTCGCGCGGCGGGAGGGGGTTTCCGGGCTGGTCGAAAAGGCGGGTCGCGGCGCTTGACCTCCCTTGCCGGTTGCGGGAGGGATCGAACGAGGGCTCGTGTCATCCCGACGGGAGGAAGGGTTTCGCCCTCGCCTGTTCCTCCCGCGAGCGGGAGGGGAATATGCCGATCGATGCCACCCGGCCCTATGACGACGACAATATCTTCGCGAAGATCCTTCGCGGCGAGATCCCGTCAAAGGCTGTGTACGAGGACGAATACGCCTTCGCCTTTCACGACATCAATCCGCAGGCACCAACCCATATTCTTGTGATTCCGAAGGGCCGTTACGTTTCGTGGGACGACTTTTCGGCCAATGCCGATGATGCCGAGATCGGCGGCTTTGTCCGGGCGGTCGGCACCGTGGCGCGCGACGCCGGGCTGGTGGAGCCGGGCTATCGTCTGCTCGCCAATACCGGCCCCGATTCGCATCAGGAAGTCGCGCATCTGCACGTCCACATCTTTGCCGGCCGGCAACTGGGGCCGATGCTGGCACAATAGGGATTGCGTGGTCCCGATTTGCCACTAGGCTCCGCCCTTTCGTAACCGAAGCGGCTCGTTGTCTGCCGCAAGAGGGGGATTTTCCTGTATGGATTGGCGCATCAAGCCACTCGATGCCATTCTCGCGACCGCCGAAAAGAAAGCACTGACACGTACGCTGGGGCCGATCCAGCTAACGATGTTGGGCGTTGGCGCGATCATCGGCACCGGTATTTTCGTTTTGACGTCCGAAGCCGCGCAAAAGGCCGGTCCGGGCATGATGTGGGCGTTCGTCATCGCCGCCTTCGTCTGCGCGGTGGCCGCCCTTTGCTATTCCGAAATCGCATCGATGGTGCCGGTTTCCGGGTCCGCCTATACCTATACCTATGCCGTGATGGGCGAACTGCTCGCCTGGATGGTCGGCTGGGCGCTGATCCTCGAATATGCCGTCGCCGCCTCCGCCGTCTCGGTCGGCTGGTCCGGCTATTTCATCGGCCTGCTCAACAGTTGGGGGATCGGGTTCCCGCATGTCCTGTCGGTCGGCCCCTATGCCGACGGTATCGTCAACCTGCCGGCCCTCATCATCGCCCTGCTCGTCACCCTCCTGCTGATGATCGGCACAACCGAAAGCGCACGGGTGAACGCGGTCCTTGTGGCCATCAAGGTGACCGCGCTGACCGTCTTCATCGTGCTGACCCTGCCGGTGATGAAGGGCGCGGAGTTCGAGCCCTTCCTGCCCAATGGCTGGATCGGGACCGGCTTCGGCTCTGGCCTCGGCGCGATCGGTGCGGCGGCGTCGATCTTCTTCGCCTATGTCGGCTTCGACGCCGTTTCGACCGCTGCCGAGGAAACCAAGAATCCACAGGTGAACGTGCCGATTGGCCTGATCGGCAGTCTGGTGATCTGTACCGTCTTCTATCTGCTGGTCGCCGCCGGCGCGATCGGGTCGATCGGTGCCCAGCCGGTCACCGCGATCGGTGGCGGCGTGCTCGCCCCGGGCACGCCTGGCCTGGCCGATCGCTGCCAGGCGCTGGCAGCCGCGGGAACCGAGCCTCTGGTCTGCTCGCGCGAGGCGCTGGCGCATGTGCTCCGCCAGATCGGCTACGAACGGCTGGGCGACCTTATCGGCGTGGCCGCGTTCCTCGCCTTGCCTTCGGTCATCCTCATCATGCTGTTCGGCCAGACGCGCATCTTCTTCGTGATGGCGCGTGACGGCCTGCTGCCGGAATTCTTGTCGGCCATCCATCCGAAGTGGAAGACGCCGCACGTGGTGACGATCATCACCGGCGTGGCGGTCGCCTTCTTCGCGGCGTTCCTGCCGGTGGGTCAGCTCGCCGACATCTCCAATTCCGGCACGCTGTTCGCCTTCTTCATGGTCGCACTCGCGGTATTGATCCTGCGCCGGACCCAGCCGAACCGCCGCCGTCCGTTCCGGACACCGCTATTGTGGCTGGTCGGCCCGCTCGCGATCCTCGGCACGCTGGGCCTGTATGTCAGCCTGCCCGTAGAGGCGATGCTGGTGCTGCCGGTCTGGGGCGGCATCGGTCTGGTGGTCTATTTCGCCTATGGCTTCCGCAAGAGCCATGTCGGCCGTGGCATCGTCGAAACACACGAAGCGGACGACGACGCGCCGCCCCAGGCAGTGCCGCCGATCGGCGAAGCGCATACGCCGGGCTATCGCGACGCCTGAACGAAGCAACTGCCGAAAAGGAAGAGGCCGGGGCGCGATCCCCGGCCTTTTTCTTGTCGAACGTCGAAGGTGAACCGGGCACGAAAAAGGGGCCGGACGGATGTCCGACCCCTCGTCCGGTCCGCCACGAACCGGATTTTCGCGGCGGCGATCAGCCGACCTTTTCGGCCATCAGCTTCTTCAGGTCGACCTCGGGCCGCGCGCCGTAATGCGAGATCACCTCGGCCGCGCAGATCGCGCCCATGCGCAGCGAATCCTTCACCGAACGGCCCTGCGCCTGGCCGTGGAGAAAGCCGGCCGCGAACAAATCGCCGGCGCCGGTGGTATCGACCACCTTGTCGACCGGTTCGGCGGCGACGGTCACCCGCTCGCCGTCCTTCACCGCCAATGCGCCCTTCTCGCTGCGAGTCACGACGAGGAGCGGCACCTCCTTCGCCGCCCGGTCGATCGCGGCGTCGAGGTCATCGGTCTGGCACAGCGCGAGAATCTCGTTCTCGTTGGCGAACAGGATGTCGATCAGTCCGTCGGAGAGCAGCTTGCGGAAATCGTCGCCGTGCCGTTCGATGCAGAATACGTCCGACAGGGTGAAGGCGACGCGGCGGCCCGCCTTGCGCGAAACCTCGATCGCGGTGCGCATGGCACGACGCGGTTCCTCCGGATCCCACAGATACCCTTCGAGATAGAGGATCGCGCCGCCGGCGATCAGATCACGGTCGAGCGCCGTTTCCGGCAGATATTGGGAGGCACCCAGAAAGGTGTTCATGGTGCGCTGCCCGTCGGGCGTCACGAAGATCATGCACCGCGCCGTCGTCGGATCGCCGGGCCGCGCCTCAGTCGTATAGTCGATCCCCACGGCGCGGATGTCATGAGCGAAGATCTGGCCCAGTTCGTCGTCCGCGACCTGGCCGATGAACCCGCATTTGCCGCCGAGCGCGGCGATGCCGGCGACGGTATTGGCCGCCGATCCGCCGCTGATTTCATGGCCCGGGCCCATTTTCGCATAAAGGGCATCGGCGTCCTCTGCCGAGAAGATGAGCTGCATCGAGCCCTTGTTCATGCCTTCATCGGCGATGAACGTGTCTTCTGCCTGGGCGAGCACGTCGACGATCGCGTTGCCGATCGCCACGACGTCATGGCTTGCGTCGGTCACATAAATCTCCTGCTTTTTCGGTGGCCCGGACCTAGGGCCTGCACCCGCAAACAGCAACCGCTGGACAGCGGCCGATCCGGCGGTAGAGCGGGTCCGACCATGGTTCGCGCCTTTCTTCTTTCCGTCGGCCAGCTTGCAGACCGTGCGATACTGGCCGTGCTCGCCAAGTCGCTCGCGCTGACGATCGTCCTGTTCGCGGCGATCGCGGCAGCTTTGTGGTTCCTCGCCCACTGGCTGACGACGGGATGGCTTGAGACCGGCGAAGCCGTGGCCGGCGCGCTCGCCTTCACCGCGGCGATGTCGGCCCTGCTCGGCGCATGGCTGCTGTTTCGCGCAGTCGCGATCGCCGTCATCGGCCTTTTCGCCGACGATGTGGTACGCGCGGTCGAGGCACGTCACTATCCCGCCCGGCTGGCGGACGCGCACGACCTGTCGCTTGCACGGTCGGCGCGGATGGGGCTGGGTTCGGCCCTGCGCGCGCTCGCGATCAATCTCGGCCTGTTGCCGCTCTATCTGGTGCTGATCGTCACCGGCGTGGGCACGGCCTTCGTCTTCCTGGTGGTGAACGCCTGGCTGCTCGGTCGCGACCTTGGCGACATGGTGGCCGTGCGCCATGTCGAACCAGCGACGATAGGTGACTGGCGCAGGGCGACCCGCATCAGCCGCTTCGTACTCGGCCTTGCCATTGCCGGGCTGTTCATGATTCCCTTCGCCAATCTGATCGCGCCGATCCTGGGCGCGGCAATGGCGACCCACCTGTTTCACGACGAGGATCAGATATGAAGGCGCTATGGGCGATCGCAGCGGCCGGGACGGCGGTGTCGGCATGCACGGCCATCCCCTCGGCGGAGACCGCGCGGATCGAACCGCCGAGCGTCAATTACAGCACGGTCGGCCTGGAACGGGTGGTCGGCCAGCATGCCGAGGCATTGGAGCGGCTGTTCGGACGCCCCGATGCCGATACGACCGAGGGCGTCGCCCGCAAGCTCCAGTTCATGAGCGACATCTGCGTGCTCGACGCCTATCTCTATCCACCGAAGGGCGGCGGCCGGCCCGTCGTCACCTATGTCGACGCGCGCGAGCGCGACGGCAGTCCGATCGACCGCGCAAGCTGCGTCGCGGCACTGACCCGGCGAGACGGCGGAAAATAGGCCGGAAGCGAGGCGACTTCGGTCGTGCCGGTGCGCGCCTAGATCGCCTCCCCGGCCGCTCGGCCGCTGGCCCACGCCCACTGGAAATTATAACCGCCCAGCCAGCCGGTGACGTCCACCGCCTCGCCCACGGCATACAGGCCCGGCACCGTCCGCGCCGCCATCGTTCTCGACGACAGGCCCGCCGTGGCGATGCCGCCCACGGTGACCTCCGCCTTGGCGAAGCCTTCGGTGCCGTTCGGATGAAACGGCCAGTCGGACAATCGCTGCTCCGCGGCCGCGAGCGCGCGATCCCGCTGGTCGGCGACCTTGCCGGGCAGGTTCAGTCGTTCGGCCAGCGCCGCCGCGAGCCGGTCGGGCATCGTGGCGGCAAGTATCTGTTGCACGTTCGCCCGCGGCCGATCGCGCTTGGCGGCGAGCAGCCAGCCCGGCTCCCGCTCGGGCAGAAAGTCGATGCCGATCGCCTTGCCCGGATACCAGTAAGACGAAATCTGCAGGATCGCGGGACCGGAAAGTCCGCGGTGCGTGAAGAGTGCAGCCTCCCGGAACGCCGCCTTGCCGCAGCGTGTGACCACGGCCGCCGACACCCCGGACAATGACCGGAACAGCGCCTCTTCGCCAGACAAGGTCAGCGGGACCAGCGCCGGGCGCGGCTCGATCACTCGCAATCCGAACCGGCGCGCCAGATCATAGGCGATACCGGTGGCGCCGAGCTTCGGAATGGACGGCCCGCCGGTCGCGATGACGAGGGCCGGCGCCTGTACGGTCCGGCCGCCATGCGCGACCCGGAACATGCCGTCGGCATGTCCGACATCCGTTACCGGCGCCCCCAGCGCCATTTCCACCGCGCCGGCCTCGCATTCGGTGCGCAGCATGTCGACGATCTGCTTCGCCGATCCATCGCAGAAAAGCTGGCCCAGCGTCTTTTCGTGCCAGGCGATGCCGTATCGATCTACGAGCGCGATGAAATCCTGCGCCGAATAGCGGCTGAGCGCCGATTTGGCGAAATGCGGGTTGGCCGAGAGAAAGCGCTCGGGCGCGACGCCGAGATTGGTGAAATTGCACCTCCCACCTCCGGATATCAGGATCTTTCTGCCCGGCGCGGCGGCATGATCGAGCAGCAGCACCCGGCGCCCCCGCTGCCCGGCGGTGGCTGCGCACATCAGCCCCGCTCCGCCGGCGCCGAGCACGATCGCGTCGTAGATGTGCTTCGCCATCGTCATTGCCGGTGCCAGTGGCACAGCACGGCCCCTCGGCAAAGGCCCTGCTCGTTCCGACGCGAAGATGACCCGGTTCGGCGTTTTGATCGCGCTGGAACAGGTCGGATGCGCCATGTCGCCATCCCGCAATCACTAAAAGGGCGATGCAGGGCCTGACGAAGCCGCCGACACTTTCAGCAAAAATTCGCCGAGATGCAGAGAAACATGATTTATCAAATCCTTATCAGCATCCTCCTGGCGCTTACGGGTTGCTCCGGGACCGGCAACGCCGGCGAATCACCCGGTGCGGGCGACGTAATCGTGCCGAACCCGCCCGTTCCCACGCCGACACCGGCACCCCCCAAGGACCGCCCCACTGCCGCCTTTCACATGCCGGCGATCGCCGCCCCGCAGATATCCGACAATGTCGCGTTCGAATCCCTGGGTCCCTGGACGCTGGACGCCGGGGATCATGAGCAGGGCGAGCGCCGGCTCGAGAACAACTATTTGTTCCTGAAGGGCGGCGACGCCGCCGATTTCCACCTCCACGACATCGAGGCGCGCAACCACGGTCCGTTGCTGCGCGGCTCCCACATGCCGGGCGTGGTCGTGGAACGGATCGCGGTAACCGACGGTCGGCGATCGCCGACCTACGGCATCGGCATCGCCACGCTTTCCAACGGCATCGGCCACGCCGTCTTTCGCGATCTGAGCTATATCGGCGACCTGTCCAGCCCCGCCGACAACTCCAACGACGCCTGGGCCGCCATCGCCTTGAAGGGCAAGAACGCCAACGACACCGGCACCTTCGTCATCGACCGGTTCGATTTCCGCAATCTGTTCATGGCGGAGGGCGACAATTACCGGAACGCCGACGGTATCTCGGTCGAACGCGGCTATTCGGGGACGATCACCAACGGCCGCGTCATGAACGCCAGCGATGCCTGCCTCGACATCAAGGGCGATGTCCGGATCGACAATGTGCAGATCGCCGGTTGCCGCGAAGGGTTGAAGGCGTGGTCCGACCAGCACCACGGGGTGATGGAGATCGGAACCAACGAGATAGCGGCCATCATCGGCAAAGGCACCTCCGCCGGCCCCCGGACCATGACGATCGATGTCCTGATCGTCGACGGCAATCCGAAGGTGCCGCTTTTCCGCGCCGAGGACGGAGTCTTCAATCTGCGCATCGGGACGCTGATCGCCGCCCCCAATCAGGTGATCCGGGACAAGGACAGCTATCCCCATTCACGCGTCGACATCGGCAAACGCATCCGGGTGCGATAAACGGCGGTGCCGCTTCGGCCCGGTCTAAGCGGGCATTCCGACCTCGAAATCGGCAAGGCGATGTCCAGACGGGTTCAACGCAGGCGGATCATATTGACGCGCTGCACAATCGCGCCTTCACCCTGAGCCCCGACCCAGTATCAGTTGCCGAGACATTTTCATGCCCACACCATCGACGCAGCCGGTCGAAAGCAAAGCGCAGGAGCCGGGTCTGATCGATCTCGGCCGCATCGCGCGGATCATCCGCCGGCGCTGGCTGGTCATCTGCGTCGCCTTCATCGTGGTCGGGGCGGTAACGGCCATCGCTTATCGGACGGCGGAGCCGAAATATACGGCGTCCGCCCAGGTCGCGCTCGATCGACGCAACCCCGAACTCGCCGCGCAGAACGAAGGTACGCGACAACTCACGACTGATTCGGCGTCTGTCGATACCGAGGTGCAGGCGATCAAGTCGCCCGAACTCGCGCGTCAGGTCGTGGAACAGCTCGACCTGGGCCGCGATCCCGAATTCGCCGGCAGTTGGGCCGGTACCGCGAACGGCGCGGACACCGCCATGCGTACCCTGATGTCGTCGCTCGACATCAGCCGGGCCGGCGAATCCTACGCCATCACCATCGCGATCGAATCGCCGTCGCGCGCAAAGTCCGCAAAGATCGTGAACGCCGTGGCCGAAACCTATGTAAACGGCAGCGTCCAGGCCAAGGAGGGCGAACGCAGCCGCGAGATCAAGATGCTCGGTCAACGTCTCGTCAAGCTGCGCAACGACGTCGTCAGCGCGGAAGCGGCGGTCGCAAACTATCGCGCCAGCCATGACCTGCTGATCGTGAACACGGATCAGACGGCATCGGCGCAGGAGCTTTCGGCACTGAATGCGCAACTGGCCGACGCCAAGGCGCAACAGGCCGCCGCCGAGGCCAGGCTCTCCGCGGCCCGGACGCAGGTCGGCCGTGGCGACAACGGCGAAACGCTGGGCGAAGCGCTCAATTCTAGCGTGATCCAGTCGCTGCGAAGCCAGCAGGCGGAGCTGAGTTCGCAAAAGGCGGCACTCGCCGAACGCTACGGCTACAAGCATCCGGCGATGGCGGGGGTCGACGAGAAGCTGGCCGACATCAGCGCCGCGATCGACGCCGAAGTGAAGCGGATCGTCGCCAATCTGCGTACCGAGGCGGCGGTGGCGCGCGACCGGACGCAGTCGATTCAGCAATCAATCAACAGTTCGGAAGGCGAATTGCGCAGCGAGAATGCGGCGTCCGTCCGCCTGGCCGAGCTTCAGCGCCGGGCGGAATCGGCGCGCGGGCTCTATCAGGCGTTTCTCGATCGCTATCGCGGCGCGGTGGCGCGACAGGGAACCGACCGGAGTTCGGCCTATATCATCGCCCGCGCATTGCCGCCGACGCATCCCACCACGCCCAATCCGATCGTATACGGCATCCTCGGCCTCATGGCGGCTTTCGCCACGGCGATCGGTGCGGTCGCGCTGCTGCAGTTCATCGAGCACGGGCTGCAGTCAAGCGGCGAGGTCGAACGCAAGCTCGCCCTGCCCACGCTGGCCACCGTGCCGGACATTGCCACGATGCCGGGCCACCGGCGGCAGCGCGGCGATGGAACGGTGCCGGCGGACTATCTGGTCCGCTATCCGACCTCGCTTTATGCCGAGTGCTTCCGCAACATCCGGACGGCCCTGAAACGCGGCGCACGGGGCACGGACTGCCGCGTCACCAGCGTCACCTCGGCCCTGCCGGGCGAGGGCAAGACATCCATCGCGATCTCGCTGGCCCGCTCCGCCGCGATGGCCGGCCAACGCGTCCTGCTGATCGACTGCGACCTGCGCGAGCACGCGACGTCCCGCCACCTGGCGCCGCAAAGCGCGCTGGGGTTGTCCGACGTGATCGAAGGCGCGGCGTCGCTCGACCAGGCGATGGTTCAAGATGGCCTCAGCCCCGCCTTTGTCCTGCCCCAACCGCATGACGGCGACGGGCAGCTCGACCTGCTGGAGAGCGACGCGATGGCGGCGCTGATCCGCGATGTGCGCGAGCGATTCGATCTGGTGGTGCTCGACTGCTCACCGGTGCTGGCGGTGGCCGAGGCGAAACAGGCGGCGACCCTGGCTGACAAAGTGCTGCTGGTGGTGCGGTGGAACGCCACGCCCACCCGCGCGGTGCGCTTCGCCCATGAGCAGTTGCTGCGCGTCGATGCCCAGGTCGCCGGCGTCGTGCTGTCGCGCGCCGACATGCGGGCGGTTGCGCGCACGGGCGATGACAGCCAGGCCTTCTACCACTCCTACGAGCGCTATTACCGCGGCTAGGCAGAGCCGTCAGAACGCATAGCCCGTTCCCAGGGTAATGCGGAACTCGGACAGGCTATCCCGTGCCAGCGCGTTGCTCGACCGCCGCCCCACGCCGATGCGGATGTTGTTGCGCAGGTGATGGTCGACCGACCAGTCCGCGCCCAGGGTGACGCGGTAAATGTCGTCGATCCGCGACGTCGCGCGATAATCGTCATGTTCATATTCGAGCTGCCCCAGCAGCAGCAGATTGCGCAGCAATTCGTGATCGACCTGAGCACGGAAGCGGGTCGCGATATAGCCGCCGTCCGACTGCCGGACCGATCCCTCCTGCTCGCGCACGCCGAGCAGCGTCACCGTCGTCAGTTCGGTGGGAAGCCATGTAATCTTGCTGTTCAGGCCCAGAACGGTCGTCGTGGGAAGCGCGGGATCGTCATAGTCGGAACGCAGGACGCCGATACCGATCTGGCCCCGGATGAGCGGCGTGATCTCGCCGCGAATACCGCCGATCAGTTCCTGGGTGGTGACGTCGGGACTGACGCTGGCGATGCTGTTGGTATAGCGCCGGCGGTCGCGGGTGTAGGAAAGGAATACGGCATTCGCACCGGTCAACAGATAGGCGGCCGACGCTTCCAGCCGCATACGGTCGTAATCGCGGTAGGACTGGTCCAGCCTGTCCCCGGCAACGGTGATCGCGTCGACATAGCGGCGCCTGCCCAGCATCGCCGAACCGCCCAGCTCCACCCGGCCGCCGCGAAAGGTGCCGCCCCCTTCCACCTCGTCTTCGTCGAAGCGGACCTGGGTTAGCAGGCCGGTGATGCCGCCGCTGCGAAAGGGTTCGACGATCTCGCGGGAATGGCGGGCGTCCAGCGTCAGATCGCTGCGCTGCGCGACATCCAGCCGCCCGCTGGCGTCGACGCTGTATTCGCTGCCATCCTTTGAGGCATAGGTGCCGTAGAACCGATGCGAAAAGTTCGCCGACAGGCCCAGCGAATGCCGCCCCCAGTCGGACGCGATCCCGGCGACGGCGAAGGCACGCGAATAGAAGTCGCCCTTGCTGTCGAGATCGGCGTCGCGCAACACATTGCTGTCATAGCTCACAGACGCGCCGGCCTGCGCGCTCAGCTTCCAGCTCCCGAGTTGCAGGCCGGGGGCCGCATATTCTGGATGGCGGCGGTCGCGCACCGGTGTGCCGCGCATTCCAGGCGCGCTGCCATGATCCGAGACGACCGGCAGGCCGGCTGCATAGCGGTCGAGCGCCTGATCGACGACTTCGCTGTTATAGTCGTAGCGGCTCTGCGTCTCCAGCGAGGACGGCAATGCGGGCGGGGCCGCCCTATCGTCGCTGTTCGCTCCGTCGCGCTGGCCCACGGGCTGCGTCGCTTCGGCGCCGATCCGGTCTCCGGCTTCTGTTCCGGCCGTCTGTGCCCGCAACTCGACGGGGATCGCGGCCAGGAGCATGCCGAGCGCCAGCCCAGGCGGGATAAGGCTGCGCGATCGGCGATGCTCGGCTCGCACGGTACGACCCTCAGAAATAGCGCTCGCCGATGCGCAGCACGTCGCCGGGAGCGACGGCGACATCCGCATCGGCGGAAACCTCCCGCTCGACACTGTCGCCGCGTCGCCGGATGAAGACCTTGCCCTTGTTGGCGCGATAGGTGTAGCCGCCGGCCAGCGCGATCGCCCGCTGTACGGTCATTCCTTCGGTGGTCGGATAGCGACCGGGCCGTTCGACTTCGCCCATGATGAAGAACGGGCGAAAGGACGTGACTTCCACGGCGACGTGCGGGTCCTTCAGATATCCCTCGGCCAGGCGCCGCGTCAGCAGGTCCTGCAGCTCCGCGGCGGTCTTGCCCTCGGCGGGCACCTCTCCCAACAGCGGAAAGCTGATCGTGCCGGTGCCGCCGACCTGGAACTCGCCGGTCAGGTCGGGTTCGTCATAGGTGGTGATCCGCACCCGGTCGGTAAGCCCCAGTCGGTAGGGCGCAGTCGCCGCCTCGGCCGCAGGGCCGTCCGGGTTGAGCGGCGGCTTGCCGGCGCCGGCACAGGCCGCGACGGCAAACGCCATCAGCACGACCATCAGCCATCCGCCCGAACGCGCGATCACCAATTTTATCAAGCGTCGCGGCAGCATCGCAGTCCTTTCATCGGTGGCAGACCATGAACCGTCGCAAACGTCTTGCTCGCCCCTGACCGCCACAACAAGCCTGCTGCACTGCACACAACGCGCTGTGGCGACCATTCGTCGCCTTTTCGTCAAATGGCCCGGCCGCGACCGATACGACGATGGAGTAGAGGTGGATAGAATCGTCTTTGCCATCAATTCGCTGGCGGGAGGGGGTGCCGAGCGGGTCTTTGCCTGTATCGCCGGCCATTCTCGCGAACGGTTGAGCGATCGCGAACTGATCGTGGCCCTGCTCGACGACGAACCGGCCGCCTATGCGCTGCCGGAATGGATCCGGGTGGTGCAGTTCGATGCCCGGCATCGGCTGTTGCCGAGCGTCACCGCCCTGCGGCGGCTGATCCTTGCGGAACGACCGACGGCACTGTTGAGCTTCCTGACACGCGCCAATCTCGCGGCCGCCTGGGCCGTCCGGGGCACCGATACCCGCTGGGTCGCGAGCGAGCGGGTGGATACGTACGCGCATCTCGGCCGCGGGAAGCACGGCGCGATAAGCCGCGGGCTCGTGCGCATCGCCTATCCGCGCGCCGATTCGGTGGTCGCCGTGTCGGGCGGCGTGGCCGATGGACTCGTCGCCCGCTTCGGTGTCGAGCGCGACCGGGTTTCGGTCATCCCCAATCCGGTGGACGTCGAACACATCCGTCGGCAGGCGGCGGACGAATCCCCGATCGCGCTACCGTCGCGCTTCATCGCCGCGATGGGGCGGCTGGTGCCGAACAAGAATTTCGAGCTGCTGTTGCGTGCTTATGCCGATTCGGCCGTCGCACAGGATCTCGTGTTGATGGGCGAAGGCCCCGAAGGCGAGCGCCTGCAGTCCCTCGCCGCCGCACTCGGCTGCGCCGATCGCGTGCATTTCGTCGGTTTCGCCGCCAACCCCTTCGCCATTCTCGCCCGCGCGGAATTTTTCGTGCTCCCGTCCAATGCGGAAGGCTTTCCCAATTCGCTGGTCGAGGCAATGGCGTGCGGGATCCCGGTGGTCTCGACCAACTGCGCCTCCGGCCCTTCGGAAATCCTGGCATCGGCCCCGCGCGAGCAAATTACCGGCACACGCGAAACGCCGGCCGGGATCATCGTCCCGCCCGACGATGTAGCGGCGATGCGCGACGCCCTGCGCCGCATGGACAACACGGCGTTACGGTATTCGATGGCCGGCGCCGCGACGAACCTCGTACAGGAATATACGGTTTCCCGCGCGGTCCATTCCTTCTGGGACATAATCGATGCAAAGGCGTGAGTCATGTCCGCGGCGCCCGTCGCACGGCCGGCAGCATCCGCCGCATATTGCGGCGCGCCGGCCGGATTCTGCGGTAACCGCATTTGACCGTCCGAACGGGGCCGACCTATGGATTGTGCAGCGCAGCATGATGGCCGAGGGATGCCGGTGACAGAATTCGACCCCCAGCAGGCCGCCCGCGCCCACCGCCGCGGCTGCCCGAAGAATTTCACCGCCCTGCGCAATCTGATCAGGGCGGACTTGTACCGGTATGCCGGCTCGACGGGGGTGAAGGCGTTCGCCCGGCACTTCCTGTTCACGCCGGGGTTCAAATACAGCGCGACCATGCGGACCTGCGGCTATCTGAAGACGCTGCCCGCCAGGGGGTTCGGCCTCTATCTCGTCGGCAAGGCCTATCTGCTGCACCTGCGCTACAAATACGGCATCGCCATTCCCGAATATACGCGGATCGGCCCGGGATTGATGATCAACCGGTTCAGCGGCGTCTTCATCAACGGTGGTGTCGAGATCGGATCCAACGTCAACATCACGCACGGCACCGTGCTCGGCCAGCTCAACCGCGGGCCGCGTGCGGGAAATCCGGTGATCGGCGACCGCGTGTTCTTCGGATCGGGTGCGAAGGTGATCGGCCGCATCTTCGTGGGTGACGACGCCTCCATCGGCGCCAACGCCGTGGTCACGCGCGACGTGCCGGCACAGGGCGTAGCCGGCGGTGTGCCGGCCAAGATCCTCTCCGACGCCGGTTCGCAAGGCTATATCAATCGCCAGGTTCCCGAGTGGCTCATGCGCAAATGTGCCGACTGCTTCGTCGATGACTAGGAAGCCGGAGACGCCGTTATGATGAAAGAGATCCGCGTTGCGGTCGCGATCCCGGTCCACAACAAGGAGCGGCACATCGCCCGGACATTGGACAGCGTACTCGCCCAGTCGCGTACTCCCGATGAAATCCTGGTCGTCGACGACTGCTCGTCCGACGGATCGATGGTGGTGGTCGGCAGCTATGCCGATCCGCGCATCCGCACCTTTCGGCGCGAAGAGCCGGGCCCCGGCGGCTATGCCGCCCGCAATCTCGCCATCGAAGCGAGCGACTGCGACTGGATCGCCTTTCTGGACGCCGACGACAGTTGGCGGCCGGATCATCTGGAGGGCCTGACCCAAGCGCTTGCACGGGCTGCGCAGGACGGCCACGCGCCGGTCTCCGCCTTTTCGGGCTATCGCTTCGTCTCCGGCGACCGCGCGGTGCCCGACTGGTACAGCGCGGCCCATACCGGCCCGAGAACGCTTTCGACCGAGGACCTGCTGTCGGCCTGGCTGTCGGGCGGTTGTCCCTTCTGGACCGGCGCGGTGATGATCCGGCGCGATTCCCTTTTGCGGACCGGCATGTTCCCGGCGGGCCTGTGTCGGCGAGGCGGCGACCGTGACCTGTGGCTGCGCACCATGCTCGACGGGCCCTCGGCCTTCAGCGGGCGGGCGAGCGCCGATTACCACCAGGATGCGGACAATATGCTGACCAGGGTGGAGACGTTTTCCACCCGGCAGCGCGTGCTGACGACGCTAGAGAATCGCATCCCGCGCGCGACGGGCCGGCGGCGCACGCTGCTGGAGGCGATCTTCAACAGGGAAGTCTTCAAATACGCCCAGCGCGCCTGGGCGGCCGGTCAGCCGGTAACGCCGGCGATGCTCGGCGGCTTCCGACCTGCGCGGTCTCCGCTCAAGTTCGTGAAGATCCAGGCGATGCGCCTGCTCCCGCTACCGCGCGATGCAGCCCGCCGCGGCAAGCTCAAGGGAACGCTGCGACGCATCCGGCCCGGCGCGCGGGCACGCCGGCGGGCCGCGGTGGACCGGATGCACGGCCGGCCCGGAGCCTGATGGAGATGCGGAGGCCGGCATTCGCGTAACTGGAAAACTCGCCCGGGGCAGCCTGTGGATCACCGCGTCGCGAGGCCTCGTCAACCTGATGGGCCTGTTGTCGACGCTGGTGCTCGCACGGCTGCTGGTGCCTGCCGATTTCGGCCTGGTCGCGATCGCGACGACGATGCTGGCTGTGCTGCAAACCATTACCAACATGTCGCTTGGCCAGGCGCTCATCCATCACCCCGATCCCACCACCGACCATTTCCATGCGGCCTGGACCCTGAATGCGCTGCGCGGCCTGGTCGTCGGCGGTCTTTTCGCGGCCGCCGGACAGCCCATTGCCGTCTTTTACGGCGACGCCCGGCTGGCGCCCGTCGTGGCGGTGCTGGGCGCGAGCGTTTTCCTCAACGGCCTGATGAACCCGAAACGGATCATGCTGCAGAAGAAGCTCGTCTTCTGGCAGGATTTCGTCCTCACCGTGTCGGCGAAGCTGGTCGGCCTGATCGTGTCGGTTTGGCTCGCCTTCGCGACGAAGAGCTATTGGGCGCTGGTATGGGGACAGGTCGCGGCACAGGGGACCAGCGTCCTCGTCTCCTACATGGTGCTGCCGATGCTGCCGCGTCCGCGCTGGCGGGCGTCGCGCGAATTATTCGGCTTCTCCGCCTGGCTGACGCTCAGCCAGATCGTCAACACGATCAACTGGCGCTTCGACCAGCTCCTGATCGGCAAGTTTCTCGGGCGTAGCGATCTCGGCCTTTACACGGTGGGCGACAATCTGGCGCTGATGCCGACGCGTGAGGCGACGCTGCCCCTTACCCAGACGCTGTTCCCGGCCTATGCCAATGTCCGCGACGATCGAAAGCGGTTGCTGCGCGCCTATCAACGGTCGCAGGCGCTGGTGACGGCCATCGCCCTGCCGCTGGGCGTGGGCATGGCGCTGCTCGCGAAACCGCTGGTGCTGATCGCCATGGGCCCGAAATGGCTTGGCGCCGTCGTGGTGATCCAGGCCCTCGCCGCCATTTTCGCGCTTCAGACGCTGGGCACGCTCGTTCAGCCGCTGGGAATGTCGCTGGGGGCGACGCGCCGGCTGTTCAAACGCGACGTGATGCTGCTTGTCGTGCGCGTGCCCATCATCGTCGCGGGCATGTTCCTGCACGGGTTGATCGGCGTGGTTATCGCACGCGTCATCACCGGCATCATCGCCATCGGCTTCAACCTAACGCTGGTCCGATCGCTTCTGGGACTGCCCATCGTCGAGCAGATCCGCGCCAATGCGCGGACCCTGTTCGCGGTAGCCGTCATGGCGGCTATGCTGACCGCCTGGCACCTGCTGCTTTCCGAGCCCGAAGACCAGACGGCCCTGATCGCCGCGACTGCAGTTCAGATCGCGCTGGGCGGCGCCGCCTATCTCGGCACGCTGGCGACGACCTGGTGGCTGCAATCCCGCCCGGCGGGCCCGGAAACAGAGGTCGCGGCGATGCTGGGCAAATTGCACATGCGCTGGCAGGGAGCGAGGGGTTGATGGGCGGCGGCACCGACATCGTCGTGCTGAGCATGGCGAACGCCGCGGACCGCCGGGACCAATTCGCCGGGCGTGCGTCGGCCGCGACGGTGCCCTGGCGCTTCTTCGATGCGCATACCGCGCTCGATCCGGACCTGATCCACGATCCCGATCGGCTGGCCGTCACCCACGGCCGCACGCTGCGCCCCGGCGAACTGGGATGCTATTCGAGCCATTATGCCATCTGGCGCGACCTGCTCGCCTCGGATGCCCGCCAGTATATCGTGCTCGAGGACGACATCATCGCCGATTGGCAGAAACTTGCGCGCATCGCCGAGCACGACTTCGCGGCCGATGGCTATCACTATGTCCGCCTTTATCAGAAACAGCCGTCGCGCCAGGCGATCGAGCGCAAGGCATATCCGTCGCGCGGATTTACCCTGGTGCGCGCGCTCGGAAAGGTCTGGGGGACGCAGGGCTATGTCGTCACGCGCACCGGTGCCGCCGCGCTGATGCGGGCCTGCCGCCACGTCGAACGCCCGATCGACGATCAGATGGACCGGTTCTGGGAGCACGGTATCCCCACCCTGTCGCTCCACCCCTTTCCGATCATCGAAACCGATGCCGCCTCCAGCATCGGCGACGAGCGGTTCGAGCCGCGTCCCGCCGCCACCCCCGCCCGCAAAGCCTTCATGAAGGCGGACTATGCCCGCCGTCGCAGGGTCCTGGCCCGCTTCTATCTGCGGCGCGCGGCAAAGCGCCTTTTTCCCTGAAAACCGGAGTATCCATGCCCGCCGCCAACAGCGCCGTCATCGCCAGGCAATGCGATGCCCTGCACACCATGGCTCGTCGCCATGTCGGGCCGGGCTCTGCCTATGCCCTGCTCGACTATCCCAACCATTCGAATGTCGGCGACTGCGCAATCTGGCTGGGCGAGATCGCCCTTTTGCAGGGGATTACCGGCAATGCCCCCGCTTATGTCTGCGAACATCATGATTTCGACGCCGAAGCCCTGCGCCGCGCATTCCCGGAAGGCCCGGTATTCCTGCACGGCGGCGGCAACCTCGGCGATATCTGGCCGAAGCACCAACGGTTTCGCGAGATGATCCTGGAACGCCTTCCCGATCGCGAGATCGTGCAACTGCCGCAGTCGATCGCGTTTCGCGAAGAGCGCGGTATTGCCGGCTTTGCGAACCTGCTGTCCGCGCATCGCGATGCCCATCTCTATGTCCGCGACAGGCGCAGTCTCGACTTCGCCGAAGCGCGGCTGGGCGTCGCGGCGACGCTCGTTCCCGATTGCGCCTTCGCGATGGGCGCCCTGGCGCGGCGCGGCGTACCGGCGGTCGACATCCTCATGCTGATGCGCACGGACAGCGAGCGCGCCGGCCACGACCAGCACGCCGCCCCGGCGACCGGGAAGATCGAGGTCGTCGACTGGCTGGAGGAGCCGCGCCAGGCGGGCGACCGTTGGATGCGCCGCGCCCGGCGCCTCGCGGACCGGCTCGGGACGTCCGACGCCATGACGCGCAGGCGCCGGCAATATGACCGCAAGGCCGCCGAACGGCTGGAACGCGGCCTCGCTTTGCTGTCGCGCGGCCGGCAGGTGGTGACCGATCGCCTGCACGGCCATATCCTGTCCACCCTGCTCGACATTCCGCACGTCGCGCTCGACAACTCCTATGGCAAGGTATCGGGCTATATCGCCGCATGGACGCGGGAATTCCCGCATCTGCGAACCGCGGCCACGCCGGACGAGGCGTTGGCGCGCCTCGCCGAACTGCCCTAGATTTTCTCGACGGCGGAGCGGTCGCGCCCGATGGCGTGCCCTCGCACGGCCGGTTTCGCGCCCTTGCGCCGCGACCACCGCTGGATCGGGCGTTCGAAGAAGTCGTAGGACAGGATCGCCGCCAGCATGGTTACGGGAAGGGTCAGCGCCAATCCGGCAATGAAGATCCAGCGGTTGCCGGCATAGCCGTTGGCGATCAGCCACCCGCCCCAGAACAGCAGCGCCGGCATGTGGAAGATGTAGAAGCCGTAGGACCGCTCGCCGAAGAAGATCAGCCAGGGATGGGCGAGCATCCTGCCGAGCCATCGACACGGCGCGAGATCGGGGGTCAGCACGGCGACCATCACGACGCTCCAGATGGCGGTTGCGAAGAAGAATTCCTGGCTCCCTGCCGCGGTCGCCAGCAGGACGAGCAATGCCGCCGCGCCGAAGCGCAGTTCCGCATCGGATCGCAGGCGGTCGAGATGCAGCGCCGTCAGGATGCCGACAGCGAAATATCCCAGCACCAGCGGCAGGAAAGAGGGCACGATCGAAAATCCGCCCGAAAACTTTTCGGCCGCGACCGCGGTGACCGCGACCATCGCCCCCAACAATATCCAGCGCTGGCGCGGCGTCTGCAACACCGTGACGATCAAGGGCGCCAGCAGATAGAATTGCCACTCCAGGCTCAGGCTCCACAGCGGCCCGTTGATCGAAAGCGACGACCCATAAAGCCAGGTATCCGGGATGACGCCGTGCAACAGCAGGAGATGGCTGACGATATGGGGCACCGGACTGGTCCGAAAGCTTTCGATCCGCTCGCGAAGCGGTGCGACGTCGCCCGCGTGCATCCAGTTCAGCGCTTCCGCATTCTGCGCGTAGAGCGCGAAGGTGGCGAGACCGAGGCCCAGACCGACCAGATAGACCGGATAGATGCGCCAGAACCGCCGGCGCATGTAATCGCGATAGGTTTGCGGGCGATTCATCAGCGAACAGGTGATGGCGAAGCCCGACAGGATGATGAACACCTTCACCGCCGCGCCGCCCAGGCCGATATAATAGAATATGCCGCTGCTCAGGCCGCCGAAGAACAGGACGTGGCTCACCCAGACCCAGACCGCCATCAGCCCGCGCAGCGCGTCCAGTTCGGATACCTTGTGCATTGTCCCCGCTCCAACTCCGGTCGCCTGTGCCGCCACCGGATGTCCGGGTCGGGCGGCGCGGCTATCGGCTTCGCCTGATAGCCCGCATGGCAGGCGCCAGGACCTTGAATGCGGCTATCCGTGCCGCGACCGGGACGCCTTCCGGATAGTGCAGCCGGCGTAGAAAATCGCCGCCGACGACCTGCCCTTTTCCTGCGGCATGCCGTGCATAAAGCAGGAGTTCGAGATTCCCCAGCCGCCGCAGCAGGGCGCGCTCATCGGCATTCGCATCCGCCATCAGGCCGCCGATCGTCTCCAGGATGACGGGCAGCGCGACATGGGCCGTGGAGGTGGTGACCCGGTTGACGGTGTTTTGATGGAACTCCGCCGTCGTCCGGCCGGTATAGGCGGACCGGGTACGCCAGACCGCGCGCAGCCATAGATCCTTGTCACCACCGCGCCGCGCCCTGCCCGCCGGAAACAACCCCGCCTCGATCGCCAGATCCCGCCGCATTGCGGTGGCGCCGGTCCATAGCGGGCAACGCTCGGTCCGGATCCATGCGCGCACGATGTCGGAGCGGGTCAGCGGCGTCCGGGCCGGAATCAGCGTCTCGTCCATCCGATAAGGGCGCCGGCCCTGCGCTTCGACGATTTCGGTGCGCGCGAAGACGCAGCCGATCCGGCCGTCGAACGCGCCGATCGTCGCCTGGATGCTTTTCAGATGGTCCGGCGCCCAGAGGTCGTCGGCGTCGCAAAAGGCGATCCAGTCCGATGTCGCCGCCTCGATGGCGAGGTTGCGGGCTGCATAGCCACCCGGTCCGGGCGGGCTGCGACGCAGCAGGCGGACGGCCGGATGGTCGATCGCCGCCACCCGTTCGTCGCCGCCGTCGGTCGACCCGTCGTCGACGACGATCACTTCGGCCGGCGGACAGGATTGGGCAAGGATGCTGGTCAGCGTCGCAAGGACATGCGGCCCCTTGTTGTAGAGCGGGACGACGACGGAGAATGCGGGCTCCTTCATGCCGACACCGCCCCGCCCAGACGCCGCTGCGCGGGCGCCACGCCGTCGCCGCTGCGCCGATAGGCGAAATGCAGCGTCAGGCCGCAGATCATCCCGTACATCATCAGCCCCTCGACCAACCAGAAGGGCTGGGTGCTGAGATTGAGGATCAGGAACCCGAAATGCAGCAGGAGAAGCGGCACCGCTGCACGAACGCCGACGCGGAACAGGGGCAGCATCATTACGCCCCAGAGCAGCAGGACGCAGCCGGCCCCGATCCATCCGAATTCGTACATGTAGGACAGGATCGTGTTCTGTGCATAGACGGGATAGACATCCTCCCAGGAATCGGGGCCGTGGCCGACTAGCTGCTGAAGCGGGGAGGAACGCTGAAAGCCGTCCACATACATGCTCCAGACATAGGAACGGGCCGATGCCTGGCGCTGTTCCTCCAGCGTGAAGGTGTCGAGCGGCTGGATCAATTCGTCGGGCTTTGAAACGAAATCCACGACGGACTGAAAGCGCGGCCCCAGGTCGAGGTTCACCGTCGACATGGCGAGTACAACCAGCAGCGCGCCCGTGCTCGCCACCAGAATCCGCGCGTCGCGGCGGACGGCGAAGACAGGAATCGAGGCCACCAGATACAGCAACAACGGCACCAGTGCGATGATGGTGGTGCGGTAGTTGGCGAGCAGCAGGGAGGCCAGCGTCGCCACAAGGAAGGCCAGCCGCCACGGTTTGTCGATCCGGCCGAGCAGCGCCAGCGGGACCAATCCGGCCGCCACGCTGATGGAAAAACCGGATTCGTGCAGAAAGCCGCCGACATAGGATGCCGACCCGTCGCTGTCGGATACCTTCGCGATCCCCAGCCCGATCGACAGCGCCTGCATGGCGAGCGGCACTAGAAAGGCGATGAGCAGCGTGGCCGCGAAACGATCCACCCCTTCCTCGTTCGCGGCCTCGTACGTGCATATGACGAAGCACAGCAGCAAGCCGAATTTCGCCCCCTGTTCGACCATCGCGAACGGTTCGCCGTTCATGAAGCTGCTGAGAGCGATCGCGCCCAGCAGGAGGTAGAGCGGCACCAGCACGGCGAGCAGCATGTGCCGGTGCCGGATGACCAACAGCCCGACCGCCGTCATCGCCACCGATGCGACCGCATTCCAGGTCAGCACTCCGCCGAGGCTGCGAAGCGTGTAGGTGGGAAAGGCATCGAGCGCGAACCGCAGCCACAGTGCCGCCAGGACATATCGGCCCGCCCAGGAGTGCAGGCGCGACAATCCGAAGGCCAGCATTCCGGCCAGCACCAACATCACAGGCAATGCTGCGGCCAGGGGCAGAGCCCAGCCCGACGCAATACTGGCCGCGTTCATCCTTCAGCCTCGTGACGATCCGATCCGCGCGAAGCCGAGCGATGGACGCTGGCCGGTCGGACATTAACCGAGCGCGCAGACTGCCCGCGCGCGGCTGCGAGGTAAAGGCGTCCACGGGATCGCATTCGGGAACGGATACGGCGAATCCGCACCCTCGGCCACCGCCGCGGCGATGCTTGCGCCACCCTCCGGCGACGGTGGCTACGGACGGGTGAACCGGTGATCCGGCCATCGAACATCGCCCGCGCAACCCCGCGCGATGCGCGGCATCGGGGCCGCCGGCGATCCAGTGCGCGATCCGCCGAACCGGTTGAAGGGGCCCGGCGGCTGGTGCCGGTCATTGTCCCTTTGCGCGGGTCCACTGCCGCGCCGTGTCGTTTGGTATCTGCGGCACGCCGCTCATCCGGTAATCGCCACACCCGGCCGCAAGCACGCCGTGGCGCGCCCGCAGCGCCTTCTCCGAACCTGTCGGAATCCGCATAGACCGCTTCGCGCGGAGGCGAATCACCGCCGCCGAATCTGTTGCTGTTTCGGGACGTCGTCGACATCGAATGATACGCATTTTCGTCACCGGCCTGCGCGGGATCCCCGATGTCATGGGCGGTGTGGAGAGCCACTGCGAAGCGCTCTACCCCCGGCTGCAACGCCTCTCCTCCGCCGTGGAGATCACGGTCGTCGGGCGGGTACCCTATGTCGATGCGGCGAAAACGCGCGTCGCAGGGCTGACCGTGAAGGGCGTACCGGCCGTCCGGTCGACGAGTCTGGAAGCAATCAGCAGCACCCTGCTGGCGGTTCTCTATGCACGGCTGAGGCGCGCCGACATCGTGCACATCCATGCGATCGGCCCGGCGCTGACGACCGGCATCGCCCGGATGCTGGGCCTCAAGGTCGTGGTGACGCACCACGGCAAGGATTATGCCCGCGGCAAATGGGGCCGCCTCGCCAAGGCGATGCTGAAGCGCGGCGAGCGCGCCGCCATGCGGCACGCCCACCGCGTCATCTGCGTTTCCCCCTCGCTTCGCGAAGAACTGGTCTCCGCATTCCCGGAAGCGGCCGGCCGAACGGTATATATTCCGAACGGCGTGCCGGGAGCCGCCGTCGCCGGGGATACGGCCCGCGCCGAGGCGGACCGCGTTCTCGCGGCCCATGGCGCCAGGGACGGTGAATTCGTGCTGGCGGTCGGTCGTCTCGTCCCGGAAAAAGGATTCGATACCCTGATCGACGCTGCGAATCGCATGGCTTCGCCGCCGAAATTGTTGATCGTCGGCGGGTCCGAACATCGGTCCAGCTATGCCGAACGGCTGACGCGCAAGGCAGGACCCCAGGTGCGCTTCGCCGGGATGCTGCCGCGCGAGGTGGTGTTCGAACTGCAGCGCAGGACGGCATTGTTCGTCATGCCGTCCTTTCACGAAGGGCTTCCGATCGCGGCGCTGGAAGCAGCCGATGCCGGCGCCCCCTTGTTGCTCAGCGACATCGCGGCGAACCGGGACCTGGGACTGGCGCCGGTCAATTACTTCCCGGTCGGCGATGTCGATGCGCTCGTCGCCGCGCTAGCGCAACCGCCGCGATGTTATGCCGTCGACGCCGACGCCGTACGCGATCGCTTCGACTGGAACCGCATCGCCGCCGAAACCCTGCGCGTCTATGAGGCTTTTGTCCCCTAGTCCGCACCCTTCGTCGCGTTTCGATTTCCCCCGGCTTCCAACGATGCGATTTGCACTGCAGCAAAGATCGTTGAACTCGGGCGTCCGACATCGACGGGCCGGTGCTGCGATACAGCGCCCCCTCCCGATCCGTGCGCCCGCTCTTGGGGTTGAAACCAACGGACACGGGCTTGCCCGTCTCGGGCGGTCGGCGGAGCACCAGCATTCCAATGAGGGATATAGCCCGGTGAAGGATATGGCGATGTCGCACGAGGGCCTGTCCTGGAAGGACGCGACCGACCTGGGCGTCGCGAGGCCGGCGAGCCTGCCTGGCTCACGCACGCGGTGGCGCATCAAGTTCGGCATTGCCGCATTCGACTTCGTGAGTCTGCTCGCCGGCTATCTGATCGCGAACGTAGCGCGGTTCGACGATCCGCTGGCGGCGGAGGGGGCGACGCTGTTCGCGCTCAATTACGGCCTCTACATGGCCTATGCGCTCAACGGCGGCGCCTACGATCCGCAGATCGTGCTCGATCGCCAGCGCACCCTGGCCCGATCGAGCATCGCGCTCACGCAGGCGGTGGCGACGATCCTGTTCGTCGCCTTCTTCCTCCGGCATTCGGAAAGCATGTCCCGCCTCGCCTTCGCGGTCGGCGCCGGTTCCGGCTGGGCGCTGCTGCTGTGGTCGCGGACGATGTTCGCCCACTTCTTTGCGCCCGGCTTCCGCGCGAAGCTTCAGGCCACGATCGTGATCCTCGACGACATGGTCTGTCAGACCCAGGAGGGGGTGCAGATCATCGATGCGCGGGCGGCCGGGCTCGATCCCGATTCCCAGGACCCGTTCAAGCTCGACCGGATCGGCCGCTTCCTCGATGGCGCGGACCGCGTGATCATCGCGTGCCCGGAGGAACGGCGGCGCCGTTGGTCCAACGTACTGAAGGGACTCAACCTGGTTGGAGAGATCATGACGCCCGAGATCAGTCCGCTCGGTCCGCTCGGTATCTCGCGCTATGGCCACCAGTCGACCATGGTCGTGTCCACCGGTCCGCTGAGCCTTCGCGGGCGCATTCTGAAGCGGGCGCTCGACCTGTCGGTCGCAGCCGCCGTGCTGCTGTTCATCGCACCGTTGCTGGTGCTGGTGGCGATTGCGATCAAACTGGACAGCCGCGGACCCGTCCTGTTCGTCCAGCAGCGAGTCGGCCGCGGTAACCGGCTGTTCAACATGTACAAGTTTCGCAGCATGCGGACCGAGGAGTGCGATGCCGACGGCTCTCGGTCGACCGCGCACGCCGACCGGCGCATTACCCGGATAGGCGGCTTTATCCGCGCCACGAGCATCGACGAGTTGCCGCAGATCCTGAACGTACTGGTCGGTCATATGAGCCTGGTCGGCCCCCGCCCCCATGCCCTCGGCTCCCGCGCCGAGGACAAGCTTTTCTGGGAAGTGGACGAACGCTATTGGCACCGCCATGCCTGCAAGCCCGGCCTGACCGGCCTGGCGCAGGTTCGCGGCTTTCGCGGCGCGACCCTGCGCCGTTCCGACCTGACCGACCGGCTGCAGGCCGATCTCGAATATCTCTCCGGCTGGACGATCTGGCGCGACATATCCATTCTTTTCGCGACCATACGCGTGGTGATTCACCCGCGCGCCTTCTGACCCGGCCAACGGCCCGACACGGTCGTCGCGACGAACCGTGCAGCAGCCACGATTGACTGCACCACCGTCCTTTCGGTATTGTGCCCGCCACAAGAAGCGCGAGGCAATCCCGCGCGGTGAGAGGTGCATGAAATGGTAGCGGGAGAGATCCTTGCAAATTCCCCGGCCTATGGGGAAATTCCGGTCCGTGGCGAACCGCCGGTAATGCGGCGCAGGCGTTCGGCGAAAGAAAGCCCCGAGGCGCGAGAGGGTCGAAATGTCGCGAAGGGATTCGTGATCGGCGTCGGGCTCAGCGCGATGATCTGGATCGCCGTCGGCGCCTACCTGCTGTCTTAGCGGTTCGGCGTCATACGGCCTCGCCGCGCCATTCGCGGCATACCATTTCGTCCTTCTCGGCCGCGAAACGGATGTCCCGTTCCGTTTCGAATCGCCCGCGGTCGATCCGCTCCAGCGCCCAGACGGCTGCGCCGCGAATTACGGGATCGGAATCATCCAACAGGCGGACGACGGGCGACAGCAATGCAGCCCCGCCATCATTCCCGGCTGCGATCAGGCAATTGCGGATCATGCGGTCGCGCCCGATCCGCTTGATCGGCGATCCGGAAAATACCTGTCGAAACCCGGCCTCGTCGAGCGCAAGAAGATCGGCCAGGTGCGGCGCCGTCAATTCCGGCCGCGGTGCGAACGCGCGGTTGGCGGCCGCGGCCGCGGCGAACTTGTTCCACGGACAGACGGCCAGGCAGTCGTCGCAGCCATAGATGCGATTGCCCATATTCGCGCGGAATTCGCGCGGAATCGGTCCTTGCCGCTCGATCGTCAGATAGGAGATGCACCGCCGCGCATCGAGCTGATAGGGTGCGGGAAAGGCATCCGTCGGGCAGGCGCGCTGACAGGCGTCGCACGATCCGCACAGATCACGGCCCGGCCGGTCCGGGACCAGATCGAGCGTCGTGTAGATGGCGCCGAGGAACAGCCAGCTACCATGCCGACGGCTGACGAGATTGGTATGCTTGCCCTGCCAGCCGAGCCCGGCGGCTTCGGCCAACGGCTTTTCCATCACGGGGGCGGTGTCGACGAAGACCTTCAGTTCGCCCCCGGCCTCCGCCACCATCCACCGCGCCAGCGCCTTCAGCGCCTTCTTCACCGTGTCGTGATAGTCGCGCCCCTGGGCATAGACGGAGATCCGGCCGATATCGCCCGCCTCCTCCAGCGACAACGGATCGTGGGCGGGGGCATAGCTCATGCCCAGCGCGATTACCGAGCGGACATCGGGCCACAATCCCGCGGGCGATTCGCGGTGATGGGCGCGCGCCTCCATCCAGATCATGTCGCCGTGCCGCCCGTCGGCCAGCCATTGCCGCAGCCGCTCGGCGGTGCGCGGCGCGGCATCGGCGCGTGCGATGCCACAGGCCACGAAGCCCAGTTCGGCCGCTTTCTCCGCGATCCTGTCCGACAACGGCTTGTGTTCGGCCATGGCTGCCCGCTACCACGAGTCGCCAGCAGGGGGGAATGTCTTTGGTTCAGGATTTCGCGCTTACGGCCACCGGCCTCGTCAAGCGGTTCAGCGGCAAGCGGGTCGTCGACGGCATCGACATCGCCGTGCCGCGCGGATCAATCTACGGCGTGCTCGGCCCCAACGGCGCCGGCAAGACCACCACACTCAGGATGCTTTTGGGAATCATCGAGCCGGATGAGGGCGAGCGCACGCTGCTGGGCTCCGACAATCCGCGCGAGATCAGCGACGATATCGGCTATCTACCGGAAGAGCGCGGCCTCTATCCGGGCATGAAGTGCAAGGACGCGATCGCGTTCATGGGCGCGCTGCGCGGGCTCGACTGGGCGACGGGGCGCAGGCGGGCGGCGGAACTGATGGAAGCAGCCGGCCTGGGCCACGCCCCCGACATGAAGATCCGCAAGCTGTCCAAGGGCATGGCGCAGCTCGTCCAACTGCTGGGCTCGGTCGTTCACCGTCCGCGCTTCCTGGTGCTCGACGAACCGTTTTCCGGGCTTGATCCGGTCAATCAGGAGCGGCTGGAAACACTGATCCTGGGCGAGCGCGATCGCGGCGCGACGATCCTGTTCTCCACCCATGTAATGGCCCATGCCGAACGGCTGTGCGACCGCCTGTGCGTCATCGCCGGCGGCAAGCGCCGGTTCGAAGGCACCGTCGCCGATGCGCGGGCGCTGCTGCCGATGAAGGTTCATTACGAACCCCATCATGAAGGCGGCGGAATCCGGGCGATCCTGCCCGCCGACGCGGAACGCGAAACCGATGGCTGGCGGTTCACCCTGCCCGAGGACGGGATTGAAAAACTGCTGGTACGGCTGATCGAGGCGGGCCACGGAATCTCCGGCCTGTCGATCGAACGCCCCGGCCTGCACGACGCATTCGTCCAGATCGTCGGCCGCGAGGCCGCGGAGGAGATGGCATGAGGGGATTTTTCCGCATGGTCCGCGACACCCTGACCGTCGCCCGGCGCGACTTCATGGCGATGGTTGGTACGCCGACCTTCCTGCTCTTTCTGCTCGCCCCGGTGCTGATGGTGGGCTTCGGCGCGATCGGCGGCGCCGGCGGTGCAATGGTCGGCAAGAATGCCGAGGCAAAGCAGCGCATCTATGCCGTGATCGACAGTGCCGACGCCGCCCGCTTCGCGGCGGTCGACAAGCGCCTGCGGGCGGTGTTCACCGACGAATCGGAGCCGATCGAGGTCGGGATCGTGGCGCCCGCCGGCGATCCCGCACAGCAGGCCCGCGCCCTGCTGAACCAGGATCAACACGACGTTCCGGCGGTCCTGTACGGCTCGTTGACGCATCCGAACATCCTGCACCGCAACGAGGAATCGAGCAGCGCCCGCTATCTCGCCGAAGTCGCGGAACAGGCCGTGCGGGACGAAGCGGCCGGCATCACCGCGCCGATCAGTTCACCACGGTTCGTCCATATCGCGCGCCAGGGGAGTTCCATCGGCGGCAAGTCCGCCACGGGCTTCTTCGCCGTGACGATCCTGTTCGTGCTGTCGCTGATGCTTTCGGGCCAGACGGTGGGCACGATGGCCGAGGAACGCTCGAACAAGGTGATCGAGATCCTGGCAGCGTCGGTTCGCCTGGAAAGCGTCTTCCTCGGCAAGCTGATCGGCATGTTCGGCGTGGCGATGGTGTTCATCGCCTTCTGGGGCGCCCTCGTGCTGCTCGGCACGCTGTTCGTTCCGAACGAGACCCTTCAGGGCCTCACCGAAATGCGCCCTGCCATCGGCATCGTACCGTTCGCCTTTCTGTTCTTCGGTTATTTCACCATGGCCTATCTGCTGCTCGGTTCGGTGTTCCTCGGCATCGGCGCGCAAGCCTCCACGCCGCGCGAGATCCAGATGCTTTCGCTGCCCATCACCGTCTTCCAGATGGCGATGCTCGGCCTGGCTTCGGCCTCGGTGGCGCTGCCCGACCAACCGGTGTCGCTGGTCGCACGCATCTTCCCGTTCAGTTCGCCCTTCGCGATGCTGGCCTATGCCGCCCGCTCGCCGGCGATCTGGCCGCACCTGCTCGCCTTTGCCTGGCAATTGCTGTGGGTCGGGCTGTCGATCTCGCTCGGCGCCCGCTTCTTCCGGTTCGGCGTGCTGAAATCGGCCGGCCCGCGCCGCAAGAAGCGCTGGGGCCGCAAGCAAAGCGGGCAGGTGGCGGCGACAAGCTCCTGAAGCCTTTCTTGGCTATTGTCGCTTGCCGCCTTCCGGTCGGAAGGAGGGCGATCATGGCGACTGCCGCACCCGAGGCGGTACGCACCGCCGGATCAGAGTCCCCGGCGCATCTGCCTGCGGATCGAGCCGGGCAACCAGCGCGCGGCGAATTTCATGCGGCGCGCGGTCTTGCCGACGGGCGTGTGGACGACATCGCCGTGAACAGCTCGCCAGGCCTTTTCCGCCGCCTCTTCCACCAGACTGGATTCGAGGCCCACGGCGCGCACGCGCATATTTTCGTTCGAATCGAGCAGCGGCGCGTCGACGAAGCCCGGCATCAGCGACCGTACCTTGATGCCGGCGTCGGACCACTCCCCGTCCAGCGCTTCGGTCAGGCCGCGGACCGCGAACTTGGTCGCCGAATAGAGCGCCGCGCCGCTGGTGCCGTAAAGGCCGGCGGCGGACGACGTGTTCAGCAGGCATGAACCGGGTGTCCTCGCCAGATACTGGTATGCGATACGGGCGCCGAACACCACGCCGGTGAAGTTGATCGCGACGATGCGCTCGATTTCGTCGATGCCCGTTTCGGCGAGCGGTCCGCCGAGCGCGATATCGGCATTGTTGAACAACACGTCCAGACGCCCGGCGCTCTCCTGCGTGAAGACCTCCAGTTCCTCCTCCCAGGCAGCGACGTCGCGTACGTCCATGATGTGGGTGGTGGCGCAACCCTCGGGCAGCAGCGCCCCGGTCTCCTCCAGTCCGCCGGGATGAATGCCGGCGAGGCCGATGCGCCAGCCGGACGCGGCAAAGCGCTGCGCCACGGCCCGGCCGATGCCCGACCCACCGCCGGTGATGAAGATCGCTTTCCGCTGGCCCTCGCCCACCATGTCCCGCTCCTTTGCTTTGACGCCCGTTCCTTCTTCCCGCACAACAAGCGGCGATGCCAGCGCAATCAGAGACGCAGGGCCCTCGGGTCGTCCTCGAGCAGCTTTCCAAACGGTATCCCGGCGGCACGCTTGCGGTCGACGAGGTCTCACTGGACATTGCCGGAGGGCAGTTCGTGGCGCTGGTGGGGGCATCGGGCTCGGGCAAGTCGACGCTTCTCAAGATGATCAACCGCCTGATCGAGCCGACGGGCGGGTCGATCGCCATCGGCGACGAGGTCATGGATGCGCTTCCGGCGCACGAACTGCGGCGGCGGATCGGGTATGTCTTCCAGAATGTCGGCCTTTTCCCGCACATGACGGTGGGCGAGAATGTCTCCATCGGCATGCGGCTGCGCAGGCAGAAGCAGAGCCGGGAACGGGTGGCGGAACTGCTCGAACTGGTCGAGTTGCCGCGCGCTGCTGCGGACCGCATGCCCGCTGCGTTGTCGGGCGGGCAGCGGCAGCGGGTGGGCTTTGCCCGTGCGCTCGCCACCGAACCGAAACTGATGCTGATGGACGAACCGTTCGGAGCGCTCGATCCGGTCACCCGCGATGCGCTGGTCAAGGAATATCGTGCGCTGCACGAACGGCTGGGGCTGACCACGATCATGGTCACGCACGACATGGCCGAGGCGCTGCTGCTCGCCGAGCGGGTGCTGGTGATGAAAGGCGGGCATATCGTCGCGGACTCGACGCCGCACGGCATGCTGACCGGCGAAGGCGGCGAAGCGGCCGACGAGCTGGTCGCGGTGCCGCGCGAGCAGGCGCATGCGCTGTCGCGGATCGAGGCGGAGGAATGAACGAGGCGTTCGCCCGCGTGCCCGATCTGCTGGCGCAGCACGTATTGCTGTCGGCGGCAGCGCTGATGCTGGGCCTCGCGATCAGCCTGCCGCTCGCAATATGGTCGGCGCGCAGCGAGAATGTCGCGCGCGTCACGCTGGGCTTCGCCAGCCTGGTGCAGACCATCCCCGCGCTGGCGCTGCTCGCATTGTTCTATCCGATCCTGTTGTTCCTGTCGCGCGGGCTGGGGGGCGGAATTCCGGCACTGGGTTTTCTGCCTTCGCTGCTGGCGCTGGGGCTCTATGCCCTGCTGCCGATCCTCAGAAACGGGGTTACGGGGCTGGTCAATCTCGACCCCGCCGTACTGCAGGCCGCCGACGGCGTCGGCATGACCGGACGGCAGAAGCTGTGGCTGGTCGAGGCGCCGCTGGTCGCGCCCGTGCTGATGGCGGGCATCCGGACGGCGGCGGTTTGGACGATCGGCGCGGCAACGCTGTCGACCACCGTCGGGCAACCGAGCCTGGGCGACCTGATCTTCGCCGGCCTGCAGACGCAGAACTGGACGCTGGTGGTGGTCGGCTGCATTGCCTCGGCCGGGCTGGCGCTGGTGGTCGATGCGCTGCTGGGGCTGGCCGAGCGCGGCATTCGCGACCGGCGCAAGCGCCAGGTCTATGCCAGCCTGATCGCGCTCGCGCTGGGCGTGGTAGTGGCGCTCTGGCCGGTGCTGCCTTCGGGCGGCAAGCGGGTGGTGATCGGCGCCAAGGGCTTTTCCGAGCAATATATCCTCGCCCGGGTCATCGGCGATCGGCTGGAAGCGGCCGGATATGACGTGGTCTATCGCCAGGGGCTGGGATCGGCGGTCGTGTTCAGCGCGCTCGCCACCGGGGATATCGACGTCTATGTCGACTATTCCGGCACGCTGTGGACCAACCGGATGCACCGCGAGGACGTACCCCCGCGCAAGGCGATCGTGGCCGGCGTTGCCGACTGGGCGAAGCGGAAACACGGCGTCGGCGTGCTGGGCGCGCTGGGGTTCGAGAACGCCTATGGCTTCGCGATGCGCGAGGAGCACGCCAAGCGGCTGGGCATCGAGAGCCTCAGCGACCTCGCGCCGGTGGCGAACCGGTTGGCGTTCGGCACCGACCTGGAATTTCTGGAACGGCCCGAATGGGCGGCGGTGCAGCGCGCCTATTCGCTCGAATTCGCGAGTGCGCAGCCCTATAATCCCACCTTCATGTACCGCGCGGTGGCGAGCGGCAAGGCGGACGTGATCGCCGCCTTCACCTCCGATGGGCGGATCGCGGCACAACATCTGCGCGTGCTGAGCGATCCCAGACACGCCATTCCCGGCTATGATGCGATTCTTCTGGTGGCGCCGGAGCGCGTGGACGACGCGAAATTCGTGAACGCGCTGACGCCGATGGTCGGCGCGATCCCCGTCGACGTGATGCGGCGGGCGAACTATATGGTCGACCGGCCGGAGGGCGGGGCGAGCCCGGCCGAGGCGGCGCGCTGGCTGGAACGGCAGACCGGCCTGACACCGGACGAGTAAGGCGCCCGGCGGGGAATCCCGGACGCGCCGTTCCACCGGCAGGCGGGATCGGCCGGTCACGCCGCCGAGTTGCCCGCCGACACCGCCGCACTCTGTCCGGTTGCCTGCACCAGCCGGAGCGCAGCGGCTGACAGCGACCGAATGATGTGCCAGTAAGAAATTTAGTTACATCGGAAACGAATCGGCGGCTCGAGCATCTGTCCGGGTGAGAGGAGAATTTCATGCGCACCATCGATCATGTCATTTCCGGCTATTCGGGTGGCGGCGGCGCGCGGAGCCACGACGTCTTCGATCCCAATAGCGGTCAGGTCCAGGCCACCGTCGCATTGGGCGGACAGGCCGAACTCGACGCCGCGGTGGCCGCCGCACGGAAGGTCCAGCCCGAATGGGCCGCGACCAATCCGCAGCGGCGCGCCCGCGTGATGTTCCGGTTCAAGGAGCTGGTCGAGGCCAACAAGGACGAGCTGGCGCGGCTCTTGTCCTCCGAGCACGGCAAGGTGATCGACGACGCGCATGGCGATGTGCAGCGCGGGCTGGAGGTCATCGAATATGCCTGCGGCATCCCGCAGGTGCTGAAGGGCGAATATACGCAAGGTGCCGGCACCGGAATCGATGTCTATTCGATGCGTCAGCCGCTTGGGCTGGGCGCGGGTATCACGCCGTTCAATTTTCCCGCGATGATCCCGATGTGGATGTTCGGCATGGCGATCGCGTGCGGCAACGCCTTCATCCTGAAGCCGTCCGAGCGCGACCCCAGCGTGCCGGTGCGGCTCGCCGAACTGTTCGTCGAGGCGGGCGCGCCCGAGGGGCTGCTCCAGGTCGTGCACGGCGACAAGGAAATGGTCGACGCGATCCTCGACCACCCGGCGATTTCGGCGGTCAGCTTCGTCGGCTCGTCCGACATCGCGCATTATGTATACAAGCGCGGCGTCGCCGCCGGAAAGCGCGTCCAGGCGATGGGCGGCGCGAAGAATCACGGCATCGTCATGCCCGACGCCGATCTCGACCAGGTGGTGAACGATCTGGTCGGCGCCGCCTATGGCTCGGCGGGCGAGCGCTGCATGGCGCTGCCGGTCGTCGTGCCGGTGGGCGAGGATACCGCCGAGCGGCTGCGCGACAAGCTGATCCCCGCGATCGACAGCCTGCGCGTCGGCGTGTCGACCGACAAGGACGCGCAATATGGCCCGATGGTCACCGCCGAGCAGAAGGGGCGCGTCGAGAAGTGGATTCAGACCGGCGTCGATGAGGGCGCCGAACTGGTCGTCGACGGGCGCGGCTTCAAGCTGCAGGGGCATGAGGACGGCTTCTTCGTCGGCCCCAGCCTGTTCGACCATGTCACGACGACCATGGAATCGTACAAGGAAGAGATCTTCGGCCCCGTCCTCCAGATCGTCCGCGCGCACGATTTCGAGGCGGCGGTGCGCCTGCCGAGCGAGCACCAGTACGGCAACGGCGTCGCGATCTTCACGCGCAACGGCCACGCCGCGCGCGAATTCGCGCATCGCGTGCAGGTCGGCATGGTCGGCATCAACGTGCCGATCCCGGTGCCGGTGAGCTATCACAGCTTTGGCGGGTGGAAGCGCTCGGGCTTTGGCGACACCAACCAGTACGGCACCGAGGGGCTGAAATTCTGGACCAAGGTCAAGACGGTGACCCAACGCTGGCCCGACGGCAGCGCCACCGGCGAGAACGCGTTCGTCATCCCGACCATGGGGTGAGCGGATTGGTCTCCTCCTTGTCCGCCATGCTGACGAACGTCAGCATCCACAGCGGCAGACGGTTTCGTTTGCCGCTCTGTATGCCGGATCAAGTCCGGCATGACGATATAGGACTGACATGACCGATCAATTCGACCTTACCGAGGACCAGCGCGCGATTCAGGAGATGGCGCGCCGGTTCACCGCCGACCGCATTACGCCCAACGCGGGCGAGTGGGACGAAAAGCACATCTTCCCGCGCGATGTGATCAAGGAAGCGGCCGAACTCGGTTTCGCCGCAATCTACATCTCGGAAGAGTCGGGCGGGATCAATCTCGGGCGGCTGGAGGCGGCGCTGATCATGGAGGCGATGGCCTATGGCTGTCCGTCGACCTCCGCCTTCATCTCGATCCACAACATGGCGTCGTGGATGATTGACCGGTTCGGTTCGGACGCGGTGAAGCGGAAATATCTGCCAAGCCTCGTCACCATGGACCGGATGGCGAGCTATTGCCTGACCGAGCCGTCATCCGGCTCCGACGCCGCCGCGCTCAAGGCCAGGGCGGTCCGCGACGGCGACCATTATGTCCTCAACGGCACCAAGCAGTTCATCTCCGGCGGCGGGGAGAACGAAGTCTATGTCGTGATGGTGCGCACGGGCGAGGACGGGCCGAAGGGCATCACCTGCATGGTGGTCGAAAAGGACATGGCCGGCGTCAGCTTCGGCGCGCAGGAAAAGAAGCTCGGCTGGCATTCGCAACCCACCGCGCAGGTGATCTTCGAGGATGTCCGCGTGCCGGCCGAGAATATCGTCGGGGCCGAGGGCGAAGGCTTCCGCATCGCGATGATGGGGCTCGACGGCGGCCGGCTGAATATCGGCGCCTGCTCGCTGGGCGGGGCGCAGCGCTGCCTCGACGAGGCGGTGGCCTATACCAAGGACCGGCAGCAGTTCGGTCGGCCCATCGCCGAATTTCAGAACACGCAGTTCATGCTCGCCGACATGGCGACCGACCTGGAGGCGGCGCGCGCACTGCTTTATGTCGCGGCGGCCAAGGTGACGGCGAACGCACCCGACAAGACGCGTTTCGCCGCGATGGCCAAGCGGCTCGCCACCGATAGCGGGTCGAAGATCGTCAACGATGCACTGCAACTGCATGGCGGCTACGGCTATCTGCAGGATTATCCGATCGAGCGGTTCTGGCGCGACCTGCGCGTACACTCGATCCTCGAGGGCACCAATCAGGTCATGCGGATGATCGTCGGACGGGATATGCTGCGGCAGTGAGTTCAGATCCTCTCCCGCCGGGAGGGGATAGCGGAGATTGCCGCGCAAGCGGCCAGCGAAGCTTGGTGAGGGCGCGAAACCGGGATCACCCTCGCCAACTCCGACTAGCGAGCATGGCTCGCAAGTCTTCGTATCCTCTCCCGCAGGGAGAGGAAGGGAAGGAGGATTATGACGCAAGACGTGCTGATTTCGACCGATGGCAAAGCCGGGCGTATCCGGCTCAACCGGCCGGGGGCGATCCATGCGCTGAACACCGATATGTGCGTGGCGATGGCCGAGGCGCTCGATCGTTGGCGGGGCGATACCGGAATCGAGGCGGTGATGATCGACCATGCAGAGGGCCGCGGCTTCTGCGCCGGCGGCGACATCCGCATGGTGCAGGAATCGGGCAAGACCGACGGCAAGGCCGCGCGCGACTTCTTCCGCCAGGAATACCGCATGAACCACCGGCTGTTCACCTATGCCAAGCCGGTCGTCGCGTTCATGGACGGCATTACCATGGGCGGCGGCGTCGGCATTTCGCTGCCGGCAAAATATCGCGTCGCGACCGAGAACACCAAATTCGCCATGCCGGAGACGGGTATCGGACTGTTCCCCGATGTCGGCGGCGGCTGGTATCTGTCGCGCCTGCCCGGCCGCATGGGCCAGTATCTGGCGCTTACCGGCGCGCGGATCGACGGGGCGGAATGCCTCGCGCTCGGGCTGGCGACGCATTATCTGCCGGCGAATGCGCTCGACGATGCGAAGCGGCGGATCACCGCCGAACCGCAGGCGATCGAGGCGATTCTCGATGCGCTGTCGGTCGAACCGCCCGAAGCCAAGATCACAGCGCACCAGGAAGCGATCGACCGCCTATTCGCCTCCGATCGACTGGAGGATATTTTTGCAGCACTGGAAGAAGAAGGCGGCGAGTGGGGAGACAAGCAGCTTTCGGTGATGCGCACCAAATCGCCGCAGACGATGAAGGTGTCGCTCAAACTGCTCGCCGACGGGAGGACGATGCCGACCTTTGAGGACGAGATGCGGCAGGAGTTCGCGGTTGCCAGCCATGTCTGCCAGCGCCACGACTTTATCGAGGGCGTGCGCGCGGTGATCATCGACAAGGACAATAACCCGAAATGGAACCCGGCGACGCCCGAAGGCGTGAGCCAGCATCTGATCGATCAGATCTTCGCGCCCCTGCCCGACGACGAGGCGTGGACGCCGGCGTGACATGAACTGTCGTCACCCCAGCGCAGGCTGGGGTCTCGCACGGCAGGCGAGTCGCATGATGAAAGCGATCCCAGCCTACGCTGGGATGACGGAGGAGGAAACTGTGGCCGAATACGAAACCATCCTCGTGGAACAGCGCGGGCCCGTGACGCTGGTCACGCTCAACCGGCCGGGGGCGCTCAATGCGCTCAACGGGCAGGTGCTCGCCGACCTGCTCGATGCGATGCGCGCCTTCGATGCCGATGACAGCCAGGGCTGCGCCGTCATCACCGGTAGCGAAAAGGCGTTCGCCGCCGGCGCCGACATCAAGGAGATGCAAGGCCAGGGCTTCGCCCAGATGTATGGCAGCAATTTCTTCGCCGGCTGGGAGGAATTCACCCGGACGCGCAAGCCCATCATCGCCGCGGTGGCCGGCTACGCGCTGGGCGGCGGGTGCGAAGTGGCGATGATGTGCGACTTCATCCTCGCCGCCGACACCGCCAAGTTCGGCCAGCCCGAGATCAAGCTGGGCGTGTCGCCGGGAATGGGCGGTTCGCAGCGCCTGACCCGCGCGGTCGGCAAGGCCAAGGCGATGGAAATGTGCCTGACGGGCCGGATGATGGACGCCGAAGAGGCCGAACGCGCCGGGCTGGTCAGCCGCATCCTGCCCGCCGCGGAACTGGTCGACGAAGCGGTCAAGGTCGCCACCGCGATCGCCGAGATGCCGCCGCTCGCGGTCAAGGCGAACAAGGAAATGGTGAATGCTGCGTTTGAAACCACGCTGGCGCAGGGCGTGCAATTCGAACGCCGCCTGTTCCACGGGCTGTTCGGCACCGAGGACCAGAGCGAGGGCATGGCGGCGTTCGTCGAGAAACGCGCCGGAAAGTGGACGGGGCGGTAGAAGCAAGAGGCAACATGCACGACATCATCCTGACGAACGTCACGATCCAGAGCTTCGAGCGGGGCGGATGAGGCTCTGGATCCCGGATCAAGTCCGGGATGACGGATTAGAGAGCGATCGGAGAGAATGAATGGCACGCGTTGGATTTATCGGGCTCGGCAATATGGGCGGCGGCATGGCGGCGAACCTCGCGAAGAGCGGGCATGATGTCCACGCCTTCGATCTGTCGGAAGAAGCGCTCGCCAACGCGAAGTCCGCCGGCTGCCTGACGGTCGAAAGCGCGGCGGAGGCGGCCAGGGGCGCCGAAGCCGTCATCACCATGCTGCCCGCCGGCAGGCATGTCGCCGAGGTATATCGTGAAAGCGTGTTCGGCATCGCCGATACCGGCGCCGTGCTGATCGATTGTTCGACCATCGATGTCGCAACCGCGCGCGAGGTGGCGGAACAGGCCTCCGCCAAGGGGCTGATGGCGGTGGACGCGCCGGTTTCGGGCGGCATCACGGGCGCGCAGGCGGGCACGCTGACCTTCATGGTCGGCGGCACCGACGAAGCGTTCGAGCGCGCCAGGCCGTTCCTGTCCGACATGGGCAAGGCGGTGATCCACGCTGGCGGCAACGGCACGGGCCAGACTGCCAAGATGTGCAACAACATGGTCCTGGGCGCGACCATGATCGCCACCTGCGAAGCATTCGTGATGGCGAGAAAGCTGGGGCTCGACCCGCAAAAATTCTATGATATCGCGTCCGTATCCACGGCGCAGAGCTGGTCGATGACGAGCTATTGCCCGGTGCCGGGCGTCGGCCCCGAAGCGCCTTCCGACCGCGACTATGCCGGCGGCTTCGCGACGGGCCTGATGCTGAAGGACCTGCGGCTGGCGATGGACGCGGCGGCGACCGCACAGGCCGACACGCCGATGGGCGCGCGGGCGACGGAGCTTTATGCAAAGTTTGCCGAGGCCGGGAATGCCGGCCTCGACTTTTCGGCCATTATCAAGATGCTCGCGCGCGAGGACGATCAGCCGGCATAATCGCTCATGGCGTAGGGGCGATCGGCGGGATCAGTCGCCCACGTCTTGTTCGGCTGCGCCTGCATGGTGAAGCGCAACTCGCCGCCCGCCATGATTTCACCGTGCCGAATATAGCTGCGGGTGAGCGGCTTGCCGTTCAGCGTCACCTTGCCGACATAGGGATGCCCGTCATCCAGCCCGTCCGCGACAATGGTGAACTGCTTGCCATTGGGCAGGTTGAGGACGGCGCGATCGACGAAGGGCCGGCCGATGACATATTCCAGGCTGCCCGGCGTGACCGGATAAAAGCCCAGCGCCGTAAAGGTCAGCCAGGCCGACATCTGGCCGAGATCGTCATTGCCCGACAGCCCGTCCGGCGTCGGCTTGTACTGGCTGTCGACGATCTGTTTCAGCCGCCCCTGCGTCCGCCACGGCGCGCCGGCATAGTCGTAGAGATAGGCGACGTGATGGCTGGGTTCGTTGCCGTGGATATATTGGCCGATCAGGCCGGCAATATCTTCGGCATGGCTGTAGTCGAGCTTGGAATTGTCGAACTCGAACATGCGGTCGAGCTTGTCGACCACCGCCTCGTCGTCGCCCATGGCGCGGAACAGCCCGGCCTGATCCTGCGGCACAAACCAGCTATATTGCCAGGCATTGCCCTCGGTATAGTCGGAGCCATAGTTGATCGCGGTCGGATCGAAGGGCGTGCGGAAATCGCCGTCCGCCTTGCGCGCGCGGACGAAGCCGGTTTTCGGATCGAAACTGTTGCGCCAATAGCCCGCGCGCTTGAAGAAACGTTTCGCCACGTCGTCGCGCCCCATCGCCTGCGCCATGCGGGCGATGGCCCAGTCGTCATAGGCATATTCGACCGTCTTGGACGCCGCCTCGGGCTCCCGGTCGATAGCGACGTAGCCGAGCTTCATGTAATCGCCCAGCCCGCCATAAGGCGCATAGGTGGCGCTCGCGACCATCGCGTCGAGCGCTTCGTTCGCATCGAACCCGCTGATGCCCTTCAGATAGGCGTCGGCGATGACGGGAACGGCGTGATAGCCGATCATCGTCCAGGTCTCGCGCCCCTGGAACTGCCAGACCGGCAGGATGCCCCAGGGACTGACCTTGCGGCTGTCGATCAGCGAGCGGACGATGGCGCTGTTGACCTTTTCAGGCTGGACGAGGGTCAGAAGCGGATGTTCGGCGCGGAAGGTATCCCACAGCGAGAAGGTCGAGCGAAAGGTATAGCCGTCGGCCTGGTGCACCGCATTGTCGGGTCCGCGATAGCGCCCATCGGCATCGCCGGCCACCGCCGGCGCCAGCAGCGAGTGATAGAGCGCGGTATAGACGCTCTTGCGCATCGGCGCGGGTGCGTCGATCTCGACGGCGCCGAGTGCTTTTTCCCACGCCGCCCTGCTCTGCGCGCGGATGGCGTCGAAACCGCCCGGTTCGGCCTTCAGATTGGCGATCGCGCCCGCCTCGTCGACCGAAGAGATCGCGACCTTTACCTCCAGCGGCCGATCGAGCTTGGCAAAGTCGAAGCGGGCGACCAGCGCCCGGCCGGACTCCTTCGCCAGGTCGTCGCGGCCGCGGCCCGGCCCCTGAAAGCCGCTATAGGTGATGTCCTTTTCCGTGTTGACGAACGCATGGTCCCGAAGCGGCGCGGAAAAGCGCATTGCGAAATAGAGCTTGCGATCGGGCGCCCAGCCGCGTGTCTGGCGCGACCCCGTAATGGTGCCGTCCTCGCGCAGCCGGATCGAGGACCACAGCGTCTTTCCCGGATAATTGTAGAGCGAGGTGCGCAGGTCCATCACGAGATGCGCGGCCCGATCCGCCGGAAAGGTATAGCGATGCACGCCGACGCGCGCCCCCGCCGTCATCTCCGCGCGCACGCCGGGGTCGCTGAGCGTCACGGCGTAATAGCCGGGATGCGCCACTTCGCTGTCATGGCTGAAGCGCGAGCGATAGCCGCTGCCGGGCCTGGCCGGATCGCCGGGTTCCAGCGGCACCGCATCGCCGCTGACCGGCATGATCAGGAAGTCGCCGAGGTCGGAATGGCCTGCGCCGGAAAAATGCGTGTGCGAGAATCCCTGAATGGTGGGATCGTCGTAGCGATAGCCGGCGGCGTGGCCGTAGCAATCGCGGATCTCGCAACCCGTATCGGTGTCGGGACTGAGCTGCACCATGCCGAAGGGCGACACGGCACCGGGAAAGGTGTGCCCCTCCCCGCCCGTGCCGATGAACGGATCGACCGCGTCGTAGCCGGAAGCGGCGATGAGCGACGGTGCGGCGACGAGCAGGCCGAAGGCCGCGCGGAGATGGGTCAGGCGTGTCATGGCCGGGTGTTAAAGCAGGCCCGGCCGCGCGGGGAAAGCCCGATCAGGGTCGATTGTCGCTGACCGGCATCATCTCCGCATCGCCCGTCGCCATATCACCGGTCCATCCGCCGGCGGTCGCGACATAGAGGCGCGCGACATTCAGATATTGCCGCGCACGCGCCTCGACTAGCGCCGATTGTGCGCGCTGATACAGCCGCTCCGAATCGAGCACCTGCAGGACGCCGCTATTGCCCACCTCGAAGCTGCGCCGCGACAGATGCAGCGAGCGCTGCGCGACATCGACTGATTCCTGCTGCTGCGATACCGAACGCTGGTCGTTCTGCAACGCCGAAAGCAGGTCCGCGACCTGACGGAAACCGTCCAGCACGGTCTGGCGATAGGTCGCGGCTGCCGCCTCGGCCCGCTTCACCGCCGCGCGCTTTTCCGCTTTCAGCGTGCCGCCGTGGAAAATCGGCGCCGTCAGTCCGGCGAAGATGTTGAAACCGCGCGAGCCCGGATCGAGCGCGTCGAACAGGTCCGGCGAGGCCTGGGTCAGCGTCGCGCCCAGCGTGATGTCCGGATACAGATTCGCGGTCGCCACGCCGATCTCCGCGGTTGCCGCGTGCAGATCGGCCTCCGCCTGCAGGATGTCGGGACGCTTGTGAACGAGCCTGGACGGCAATGCGACGGGAACCTGCTGCGGCAGGGTGAGTTCGGCGAGATCGAAATCCGTCGCGCCCAGTTCGGCCGGCGAAACGCCGACCAGCGTCGCCAACAGGTGACGCGCCTCGGCGAGTTGCTGGCCCAATTGGGGAATTTCGCCGCGATCGGCTTCGAACTGGCTACGCGCGTTGAGAACCTCGACCAGCGTCCCCTCGCCCGCCCGGCGGCGCTTTTCGGTGAGATCAATGTTGCGCCGGTCCTCGTCGAGCAACGTTTCGGCCGTCGCGATGCGTTCGCGGATCGTGGCGATCAGCAGCACCTGGTTCACCACCTGGCCGGCGATCGCAAGATGCGCGGCCTGGGTCTGATGATATTGCGCCTCGGCCTGCGCGGCCGCGCGCTCGACCCGGCGGCGCTGCTTGCCGAACAGGTCGAGGTCGTACGACACACCGCCGCCTACCGAATACAGGTCGAAGGTCGGCGTCGCGTCGATGCCCGGCAACGCGCCGGTGTCGAAACCCTCGGCGGCCAGATTGGCCTGGCGGTGCGCGGCTTCGGCGTTGGCGTCGACCTGCGGCAATTCCCGGCCGCGGGCGGCGGCTACCTGCTCGCGCGCGGCGGCAAGCGTGGCGTTGCTCGCTTCCAGGCTTGCATTGTTCTCGATCGCGCGAGCGACCATTGCGTCGAGTTCCGATGAACCGAAGGCTTTCCACCAGTCCAGCACGGGGCCTTCGCCCTTCACGGCGTCCGGCCCGCGATCCGACGGGTGCGGCGCTCCGGCCGTGGACAGATAGCGCTGCGCCGTCGGGGTCGCCGGCGGCGTGAAGTCCGGGCCGACGGTCGTGCAGCCGGCAAGCGCAAGGGAAAGGGCCGCAAGGCCGGTCAGGCTGAGGGATTTTCCTGCAACGAACATGATGTCAGTCCATGTGTACGGGTTCGGACGGGCCGCCGGCATCCTTGCGCGGCGGCCGCATCAGCAACAAAAGGGGCGCGACCAGCAGGATGATGATGAACAGCGCATAGAAGGCGTCGATATAAGCGACCATCATCGCCTGGCCGGTAATCTGCTCGTTCGCCCGCGTCAGGCTTTCCAGCGAGGAGAAATCCAGGCTGGGCATATATTGCCGGACGAGCGGATTGTCGGGACGCACATCCTCCACCAGCCGCGAATGAACGACGGCGCCGTTGCGGATGGTCATGGCCTGCAGGGTGGAGATGCCGATGGCCGACCCGACATTGCGGATCAGCGTGAACATCGCCGTGCCCTCGTTGCGCAGCTTCGGATCGAGCGTGGTGAACGAGATGGCCGACAGCGGCACGAACACGAGGCCGGTTCCCAGCCCCTGTATGAAGCCCGTCCAGATCACCGGCCATTCGTCCATCTGCAGCGAAAATCCGCTCATCGCGTACGTCGAAAAGGCGACCAGGCCCAGCCCCGTCAGGATCAGCAGGCGGGTGTCGAACCGGGTGATCAGCTTGCCGACCAGCACCATGGCGACCATCGTCCCGATCCCGCGCGGCGCGGTGACGAGGCCGGTCAGCACCACCGGATAGCCCATCAGCCCTTCCAGCAGCGGCGGCAGCAGCGCCAACACCGAAAAGATCATCACGCCGATGAAGAATCCAAGCACCGACCCGGCGACGAAATTGCGGTCCTTGAACAATGCCGGATTGATGAACGGCCTTTCGGCGGTGATCGTGTGAACGACGAACAGATAGAAGAACAGCACCGACGCCGCCGCCTCGATCATGATCTCGCGCGACGAGAACCAGTCGAGCTGCTGACCGCGATCGAGCATGATCTGCAGGCAGCCGATGCCGAGCGCCAGCATGCCGAAGCCGAAGAAATCGAAGCGCGAGCGCTGTTCGTCCCGGCTTTCGTTCAGGAACAGGAACAGTCCCGCCCAGGCCAGGATTCCCACCGGCAGATTGATGTAGAACACCCAGCGCCAGCTCAGATTCTCGGTCAGATAGCCGCCCAGCGCCGGGCCGATGATCGGCCCCAGGATCACGCCCATGCCCCATACCGACATCGCCGGCCCGTGATTTTCGGGCGGATTGATGTCGAGCAGGATCGCCTGGCTCATCGGGATCAGCGCGGCGCCGAAAATACCCTGCATCAGACGGAAGCCGACGAGTTCGCCCAGGCTGGTGGCGATGCCGCACAGGCCCGAGGCGATGGTGAAGCCGATGATCGATATCAGCATCAGCCGCTTGCGCCCGAACTGGCCGGCCAGCCAGCCGGTCAGCGGCGTCATGATCGCCGCCGCGACGATATACGAGGTCAGCACCCAGGTGATCTGGTCGGTCGACGCCGAGACGCTGCCCTGCATGTGCGGCAGCGCGACGTTCGCGATCGTCATGTCGAGCGAGTTCATCAGCGCCGCCGCCATCACCGATCCGGTGATGAGGCGCCTGAGCCCCGTGCTGGGATAGTTGTCGGTCATCGGCCTGGCCGTTCCGGGATTACTTGGCGGCGGCCGCCGCAGGTTCGTCGGGTCCGAACAGGTGGCGCTCATGTCCGGTGTCGACCGTCACCTCGCTCGACAGCCCGGCATGCAGCGGTCGCCCCTCCGGCACGCGGTCGAGCGTGATCTCGACGGGCAGGCGCTGCACCACCTTCACCCAGTTGCCCGTGGCGTTTTGCGCCGGCAGCACCGAAAAGGCGTTGCCGGTCCCCGGACTGAAGCTCGACACATGGCCGTGCAGGTCCAGGTCGGGAAACGCATCGACGCTCACCGATGCCGGCTGGCCGAGCCGCATATATTGGAGCTGGTTCTCCTTGAAATTGGCTTCGACCCAGATGCGGTTGCCAACGAGCGTGAAGACCGGCTGCGATGCGCTGACATAGTCGCCGACCTGCAACTGATCGACCTTCGTCACGATACCGTCCTGCGCCGCGCGAATGACGGTGTAGCCCAGGTCGAGCTTCGCCTGGCGCAGCGCCGCCTCCGCCTGCTTCACCGCCGGTTGCTGGTCGACAGGCGCGCCGACATTGCCCGAAAGCGACGCCTCGATGCTTTCGTTGCGCTGCTGCGACGTCTGGATGCCCTGGCGCGCCGTCTGCACGGCCAGCACCGCCTGGTCATATTGCGATTGCGACGAAATGCCTTCGTCCAGCAATTCCTTCTGGCGCGCCGCCTCGCGTTCGGCATAGCGCAGCTTGTCGCGCGCGGCCTGGATCTCCGCCTGCCCCTGACGATAATTCGCCCGGGTCGCGCGGACCTGGGTCCGGGCATTGGCCAGCCTGGCCTCCGCCTCGTCGACGCGCGCCTGATAGGGCGCGGGGTCGAGACGGAACAGCACCTGCCCCTTCTTCACATGCTGGTTGTTCTCGACTTCGACGTCGACGACCCGACCAGCGACATTGGCGCTGACCTGCACCTGTCCGGAATTCAGATAGGCATTGTCGGTCGAGACGTAGCGCCCGCCGTTCAGGTAGAACAGCACCCCGCCGACCAGAAGCACCAGCGGCCCGAGGATCAAAAGCGGCCTGCGCAGCCGCTTTGCCAGCGACCGCTTCTTTCCCGCCTCAGCATCCGGTCCGACGGTATCGGCGACCCGATCCTCGCCCTGCGGCACCGCGACCGTTTCGTGGTCATCTGCTTCCGATTCCGAATCGAATGACTGCGACATGTCGGTCACGACAATGAACCCTCTGTTTCGAACGATGATGAGAAAAGCACGCGCAGATACGCCGGCGCGCCGTCCAGAGGCGATATAGTGCGTTGCACAATTGAACCTAATGATTTCTCCTCAAATGATGTATGATCGGGCTTCATGATTGAAACCGACCTGAATCTGTTGCGGGTATTCGACACGCTGTACGAGGAACGCAGCGTCACACGGGCGAGCGAGCGGCTGGGCCTGACGCAGTCGGCGGTCAGCCACGCCCTGCGGCGGCTGCGCGACATGCTGGACGATCCGCTGTTCGTTCGCGCGGCGCGCGGGTTGCAACCGACGCCGCGGGCGATCGAGATCGCGCCGGGCGTACGCACCGGCCTCGATCAGCTCCGCAGCGCCCTGGCGCCGTCCCAGTTCGACCCCGCGATCGCGGAGCGTGGGTTCACGCTCGCCGCAGGCTCCTATTTCTGTGCGTTGCTGGTGCCGAAACTCGTCGCTCGCACGCGGGTGACGGCACCGGGCATCTCGTTCCGCATCGTGCCGCAAGGGGCGCAGCTCCTCTCGGAACTGGACGAAAGCGTGGTCGATCTGGCCCTGGGCGCGTTCAGCCGGGTGCCGCCGCGGCTGACGGCGCAGCCGCTCTATCGCGAAGAACTCGTCTGGATTGCCGCGGCGGGTCACCCCCTGAGCGCCGGACCGGTATCGACCGAAGCCCTGGAGGCGCAACCGCGCCTGCGGATCGCACCGGCGCGGCCGTTCGAGGCGTTGCGATCGGCCGGGCCGCAGGGCGATCTGGAACGCCATGCAATCGCCGAATCGGACGCCGCCGGGAGGACGCCCGCCGCAACCGTGTACGATGCGCTGACGGCGATCGCGACCGTTGCGCGGACGGACCAGATCGCGCTCGTTCCGGAACGGTTCGTGCGCGACCGCGGCCATGAAGCGATCGCCGTTCTCGATGCCCCCGGCCAGGCTCACGGTATCGAATTGTCGATGCTGTGGCATTCGAAATTCGATGCGGATGCCGGCCTCACATGGCTTCGCGAGACGATCGTCGATATCTTGCGGTAGCAGGTTTCGCGCGCCATCCGCCGCCATCCTGCAAAGCGAATCAGGCGCCGGCCTTTCGCCGGCGGGGCGACACGAGAGCGGCGATCCAGCGCGTGCTCTGGAAATGTTCGCAGATGATCAGCATCGTCGTCGTCAGCGGCAGGGCGATCAACGCGCCGGCCAGTCCCCACATCCAGCTCCAGAACGTCATGGCCAGCACCACGAATACCGGAGCGATCGACAGTTCCCGCCCCTGTAGCAAGGGATAGATCACATTGCTGATGAAGAGCTGCATCGCAGCGAAACCGAAAAGCGTGATCAGGGGTATGGTGATGCCGTCGAACTGAACGATGGCATACAGGACCGGTGGAATGATGCCGATGATGTTGCCGACCACCGGGATGAAGTTGAGCAGGAAGTTCAGGACGCCCCAGACCAGTGCCAGATCGAGGCCGACCATCAGGGAGAGCAGGATCGAGGCGAGGCCGGTAATCAGGCTGGTAATCAGGGTGACCGACAGATAGTTGCGCACCCGATAGGCGCTCTGGTCCATGATCTCGTAGAGTTCGCCGCGCGATCGGCTGTCGAATTCGTGGCGCATCCGCTTCCACAGGCCCGATACTTCGGGAAGGCCCAGCGCCACCAGGATCGCGATCAGCCCGACATAGCTTCCGAACGAGTAGATCGCCTTCGCCGCCATGCTCGCGATCGCGCTGGCGCGTTCCTGCTCCAATGTCGGCTCCAGCGACAGCCCCCATTGCCGCGTCCACTGTGTGACGCGCGCGTAAAAGGCCGCGATCCGGTCCCAGCGCTGATCCAGCACCGACATGACCTGACTGATGGAATAATATGCAGCGGCCAGAAAGCTGCCGACGATCGCGAGCAGCAACAGGAACGCAAGCGCATAGCTGGCCGCGGGCGGCAGGTACCGGTCCAACAGGCGTTTGAGCGGCCAGATCGCCGCGGTGGTCATCACCGTGACCAGCAGCGGCATCGCCACCGGATAGCTGGCCCGCAAGGCGGCAAAGCCGAGAATGACGGCAATGACGGTGAGTACACGGTTGCGATAGACGTCGGACGGCGTCGATCCCATTTCAGCGTCCGCCTTCCGGGCACGCACGGCCCGCCACCACCCTGTCCGAAACAGCCCCCATGATCATCGCCCGAAACGCCCTTCCCCTATTCCGCGCTCCGACGGTAACGGGACGCCGTCCCTCCGGTTCCGCCCGAAAGCACCTCGTTGCGGTAGAGCACCGAAGCGCGCCTGGCCGCGATATATGGCCCGCTTCCGGCATTTATGCCCGACGGTTCGGCACAAACTGCGGCCCAATTTGTTGGTGCGACACTACGCGCAACATGGGAGGATTACCAATGCGTCATACACGAACCCTATTGGCGACCGCTGCCGCCGTCAGCCTCGCGGCCTGTTCGGGTCAGGGGCCGGAGGCCGAGAATGGCGCATCGGCCGGCAACGAGACGATCGGCATGAACACCTCGCAGGCGGCGACCGACGACGATGCGCAGGACGCACGGACCCTGGTCGACGAGGCCGCGCGCCAGGTCGAGACGATGAAGGCGGACCCCGACCTCGCCGGCTTGATGCAGAAGGCGAAGGGCATCTATATCGTACCGGAATTCGGCCGCGGCGCGCTGATCGTCGGCGGGCGCGGCGGCGCCGGCGTCGTCGTGGCCAACCAGGACACCGGCTGGTCGCCACCCGCTTTCTATGATTTCGGCAGCCTCAGCGTCGGTGCCCAGGCCGGCGGATCGGGCGGTCAACTCGCCTTTCTGCTGATGACGGACGATGCGGTGAACGCATTCATGAGCGGCAACCAGGTCAGCCTGAACGCCGAATCCGGCCTTTCCATCATCAATTATTCCGAAAACGCCCAGGCTTCGTTGGGCAAGGGCGACATCATCATGTGGTCGGACACCGAAGGCGCCTATGCCGGCGCCACCGTCAGCGTAACGGACATCAACTGGGACGACGAGAACAACCGCGCATATTATGGCCGGGATGTCGAGCCGCGGCAGGTCCTGACCGGAAAGGTGAGCGCTCCGCAGTCCAGCAATCTCGAAAGCGCACTGCCCAGCTAGGTTGCCGGATCGCCGCGCCCGCGGCAGGCATCTCCGGTACGGCGCGTCCGGCCCGGCCGGGCGCGCCTTTTATTGCGCTATGGCATTCGAACATGATCGACAAAGCGACACGAATCCAGCATGAGAGGATCAATCGCCCTGGCGAGTCCGGCGGAACTGACCGCGGATGACGAGGCGGGATTGCCTTTCGTCCGAAGACGCCGTCCTCGCCCGCGCTCGGGGCCGAAGCTGGAGACACGCCATGACCGACCTTCACGACACCGCGATATCCCGGCGCGAAGTGCTCGCCGGTGGTGCCGCTTCCGCCACCATGGGCGCCCTGCCCCGTGCGCAGGCGGCACAAGCCACTGGCGCGCCGCAGCCCGAACCGGTCCGCGAAACCGTCGCGCTGAAGGTGAATGGCGAGACGCGCAAGCTGACCCTCGATACCCGCACGACGCTGCTCGATGCACTGCGCGAACATCTTCATCTGACGGGCACCAAGAAGGGCTGCGATCACGGCCAATGCGGGGCCTGCACCGTCATCGCGGACGGCCGCCGCATCAATTCCTGCCTCAGCCTGGCGGTGATGCACGACGGGTCCGAGGTGACGACGGTCGAAGGGTTGGGCACCCCCGACGCGCTGCATCCGATGCAGGCGGCCTTCGTCCGGCATGACGGCTATCAATGCGGCTATTGCACGCCGGGCCAGATCTGCTCCGCCGTCGCGACGCTCGCTGAAATCCGCGACGGTGTGCCGAGCCATGTCACCGCCGACCTGACCGCGCCCGTGCGCCTGAGCAACACCGAACTGCGCGAGCGGATGAGCGGCAATATCTGTCGCTGCGGAGCCTATTCCAACATCATCGACGCCATCAACGATGCCGCGGGCCGGGCGGGAGAACCGGCATGAGGCCCTTCAGCTTCGAACGCGCCACGACGCCTGCCGGAGCCGCCGCTGCCGCGGCGGAGCGGCCGGACGCGAAATTCATCGCCGGCGGGACGAACCTGCTCGATCTCATGAAGCTGGAAATCGAGGCGCCGGCGCACCTGATCGATGTCGGCGGACTCGAACTCGACAGGATCGAGGATACCGATGATGGCGGCCTGCGTATCGGCGCGCTCGTCAGCAATACCGATCTCGCCGCCGACAAGCGTGTCCGCCGCGATTACGGCGTCCTGTCGCGGGCGATCCTTGCCGGCGCCTCGGGCCAGTTGCGCAACCGGGCGACGACGGGCGGAAATCTGCTTCAGCGCACGCGCTGCCCCTATTTCTACGACCCCAACCAGCCCTGCAACAAGCGCAAGCCGGGATCGGGATGCGCCGCGATCGCGGGCTATAGCCGGCAACTTGCCGCGATCGGCGGCAGCAAGGCCTGCATCGCCACCTATCCCGGCGACATGGCGGTGGCGCTGCGCGTGCTGGATGCGCGTGTCGAGACCGTGCGGCCGGACGGACAGGCGCGTTCGATCCCGCTCGCCGACTTTCATCGCCTGCCCGGCGACACGCCGCAGGTCGAGACGGCTTTGCAGCCGGGCGAGCTGATCACGGCGGTGACATTGCCGAAACCGGCCGGCGGCCGCCATTTCTATCACAAGGTGCGCGACCGGGCGTCCTACGCCTTCGCCCTGGTATCGGTGGCGGCGATCGTGAACGCCGACGGCACCGGCCGTGTCGCCCTGGGCGGGATCGCGCCGAAGCCCTGGCACAGCGAAGCGGCCGATCGGGAACTGCCGCGCGGCGCACGGGCCGTTACGACGGCCCTGCTCGCCGATGCCAATCCCACCCGCGATAACGCTTTCAAGGTCACGCTGGCCGAGCGAACGCTCGGCGCGGTACTGGCCCAGGCAAGGGGCTGAGCCATGAAGTTCGATACCCCCGCAACCACCAACCCGATCGACCGGCAGCGGGTCGTGGGCAAGCCCCATGACCGTATCGACGGGCCGCTGAAGACAACCGGCACTGCGCCCTATGCCTATGAACGCCATGACGTGTTCGACGACCCGGCATATGGCTTCGTGCTCGGCGCCGGGATCGCGAAAGGGCGCATCAAGTCGATCGACCTCGCCGATGCGAAGGCGTCCCCCGGCGTACTGGCGATCGTCACGGCGGCCAATGCCGGCCCGCTGCAAAAGGGCGATTTCAATACCGCGAAGCTGCTCGCCGGGCCTGAGGTCGAGCATTATCACCAGGCCGTTGCGCTCGTTGTGGCCGAAACCTTCGAACAGGCGCGCGCGGCGGCACACCGCATCCATGTCGAATATGCCAGAAGCGACGGCCAGTACGACCTCGCGAGCGTTCGCGATTCGGCCACGCCGGCCAAGGGCGCACCGAACGATCGCCACGGCGATTTCGACGCCGCCTTCGCCGCTGCACCGGTGAAACTCGACGCGCAATATACGACGCCCGATCAGTCGCATGCGATGATGGAGCCGCACGCATCGATCGCCGCGTGGCAGGGCGATGCGCTGACGCTCTACACGTCCAACCAGATGATCAACTGGGGCAAGGGCGACGTCGCCAAGACACTGGGTATCCCAAAGGACAAGGTGCGACTGGTTTCGCCCTATATCGGCGGCGGATTCGGCGGCAAACTGTTCGTCCGCGCCGACGCGGTGCTCGCTGCGCTGGGCGCGCGCATGGCGAAGCGACCGGTGAAGGTGATGCTGCAGCGGCCGCTGATCTTCAACAACACGACGCATCGCCCTGCGACGATCCAGCGCATCCGGCTGGGCGCCGACCGCGACGGAAAATTGACGGCAATCGGCCACGAAAGCTGGTCGGGCGACCTGCCCGGCGGCGGACCGGAGACCGCAACGGGGCAAACCGCGTTGCTCTATGCAGGGGCCAATCGCAAGCTCGCGACGCTGCTGGCGGTGCTCGACCTGCCCGAAGGCAATGCCATGCGCGCACCGGGCGAGGCACCGGGGCTGATGGCGCTGGAAATCGCGATGGACGAGATGGCGGAGAAGCTGGCGCTCGATCCGGTCGAATTCCGCGTACGCAACGACACCCGCGTCGATCCGATGAAACCGGACCGTCCGTTCTCACAGCGCCACCTGGTCGAATGCCTGCGTACCGGTGCCGACAAGTTCGGCTGGCGCAAGCGCAAGGCGCAGCCTGCTTCCGTGCGCGAGGACGGCTGGCTGATCGGCATGGGGGTGGCCTCGGCGTTTCGCAACAACCTGGTGCAGAAGTCCGGCGCACGCGTCCGGCTGGAGCGGGACGGCACCGTCACGGTCGAAACCGACATGACCGACATCGGCACCGGCAGCTATACGATCATCGCCCAGACGGCGGCTGAGATGCTGGGGGTCCCGCTCGACCGCGTCTCCGTGCGGCTGGGTGATTCGAGTTTCCCTGTGTCGTCCGGATCGGGCGGTCAATGGGGCGCGAACAGCTCCACCGCCGGCGTATATGCCGCCTGCGTGAAGCTGCGCGAGGCGATCGCGGCGAAGGCCGGGTTCGATGCACAGGCGTGCGATTTCGCAGGCGGCAGGGTCCGCGCCGGCGGCGAGAGTCGCGATCTGGCGGACCTGGCCGGCGACGGTATCACCGTGGAAGACTTCATCGAGTTCGGCGACCTGGACAAGCAGTATCAGCAATCGACCTTCGGCGCGCATTTCGTCGAGGCGGCCGTCCACGGCCATACCGGCGAGATCCGGGTCCGTCGCATGCTGGCAGTCTGTTCGGCAGGGCGCATCCTCAACCCGAAATCGGCACGAAGCCAGGTGATCGGGGCGATGACGATGGGAACCGGCGCCGCGCTGATGGAGCATCTCGCAGTCGACAAGCGCTTCGGCTATTTCGTCAATCACGATCTGGCGCAATATGAGGTCGCCGTGCACGCCGACATCCCGCACCAGGATGTGATCTTTCTGGACGAAACGGACCCCGTCTCCTCACCCATGAAGGCCAAGGGCGTGGGCGAACTCGGCATCTGCGGCATCGCTGCTGCGGTCGCCAACGCGGTCTATAACGCCAGCGGCGTTCGCGTGCGCGACTATCCGATCACGTTGGACAAGGTTCTGGACAAGCTGCCGAACATGACTTGAGCCGATCGAACAGCTCGACCGCTCGAAGCAGTATGCGACAGGCGGTCGCTCTCGTCAGCGTTTCAGGATGAATTTGGGGCGATCACCCTCGCGACCGGGTTGCTGGTCGAACGTGGCGCGCACGAAGACTTTCGCCCGTGCCGCGTCGATATCGATCGGCGTCGCGAAATGCAGGCCGGCGCGCGCTTCCTCCGTCCAGCGTACCGTGGAGGCGACGCATTCCAGCGCGCCCACGGTAATCAATACCGTCTGACCGCGCTGCATGCGATCGACCCTGTCGATACATGCGCCGTGTCGCGACAGGTTTCGGATGCGGTGCTGCGTCGGCTCACGCGCGCCGAACTGCTCGACGCGCGCGGACAGCATCATGCTGTACCGTGTTTCGGTCCGCCGTTCATCCACGTCCGCCATGACGATGTCTTGGCGAACACAGCCTTACCGTACCGTTAGCAAACATGCTTAACAGCGCCGATTCGCTCGTCATCGGGCAGCGCCACCGCAACCGATCGCCGGAGCAGACCGGCCCGTCTCCCGACGGTAGGAAAGGGTCGAAAGCCCATCTAGATATAGCGCGGTATCGCAATCGATGGCCGGTATCTCCCCCCAATTGGATATCGGCATCGGTACGGGCGCACCGCAATGCCGGTGCGCCCGTTTCGTCGGAAAATTCCCGATCGCAACCTTTCCCGGCCGGGCCTGTCGCCCGTTATCGTCCCGACAGCGCGATCACCCCGGCAGCGCGATCAATAGCCGGCGGCGAGCCCCGCCGGGCGGCGCTTGTCATTCGCCCCCTGCAGCATGCCGCCGTCCTCGACCAGGATCGCCTCGTCCGCGCCCCAGGCCGACACCTCGCGAAAGCGATAGCCCATCGCCTGCAATGCCGACTTTGCCGCTGGCGTGAGATATCCCGGCTCCACCATGACTTCGTCCGGCATCCATTGATGGTGGATGCGCGGTGCGTCGACCGACTGCTGCATGTTCATGCCGAAATCGATGACGTTGATGATGCTTTCCATCGTCGTCGAAATGATGGTCGACCCGCCAGGGCTGCCGGTCACCATGAACAGCTTTCCGTCGTCGAGCACGATGGTCGGCGACATCGAACTGAGCGGCCGCTTTCCGGGCGCGACCGCGTTCGCCTTGCCCTGCACCAGGCCGAAGCTGTTGGGAACGCCCGGCTTGGAAGTGAAATCGTCCATCTCGTTGTTGAGGAAGAAGCCGGTATCGCCGGCCATCCGGGCAATGCCGAACAGATAGTTCAGCGTATAGGTGACGCTGACCGCGTTCCCCTTCGCATCCACGACCGAATAATGGGTGGTGTCCGTCCCCTCCCGCGGGCCGATGCCGCCTTCGATCTCGCTCGACGGCGTGGCGCGATCCGGCCTGATCTGCGCGCGGATGGCGGCGGCGTGTGCGTTGGATATGAGCGTTGAGACCGGATTGTCGACAAAGGCCGGATCGCCCAGGTTCGTGTTGCGATCGGCAAAGGCATGGCGCTCCGCCTCGATCAGGTGATGGGTCGCCTGCACCGATCCGTATCCCCACCGTGCCATCGGATAGGCCTCGACCACCTGCAATATCTCGCAGATCGTGGTGCCGCCGGAACTGGGCGGCGGCGCGGAAAGGATGGTGTAGCCGCGATAGTCGCAGCGTACCGGTTCGTCCCACTGGACAGTATATTCGGCGAAGTCGCGCATGGTGAAGAGGCCGCCATTGGCCTTGCTCGCGGCGACCACGCGCCGGGCGATGGAGCCCTTGTAAAAGGCGTCGGCACCGCCCCGCGCGATCCGCTTCAGCGTATCGGCCAGTTGCGGCTGCACCAGCCGTTCGCCGACGCGGTAGGGCCGGCCGTCCTTGAGGAAGATGGCGGCGACATTCGGCGACCCCGCGAAATCCTCCGCCCGCCGGTCGAGAATGTTGATGTCGCCCTGTCGCAGCTCGAAGCCCTGCTCGGCCAGCCGGATCGCGGGGGCCATGATCGTGTCGAGCGGCATCGTGCCGAAGTGTTTCAGCGCGGTGTTCAACCCCATCACCGTGCCCGGCGTGCCCACGCCCAGATAGCTGTCGGTGCTGCGCCCTTCGACGACGTTGCCGTCTTCGTCCTGGAAGATCGTCGCCGTCGCTTTCAGTGGCGCGCGTTCGCGAAAATCGAGGAACAGGTCGCGGCCATCGGCAAGGTGGACGGTCATGAACCCGCCGCCGCCGATATTGCCGCAGCACGGATGCACGACGGCGAGGGCATAGCCGACCGCGACGGCCGCATCCACGGCATTGCCGCCCTGCTTCAGGATGTCCACGCCGATCCGCGTCGCGATATGCTGGGCGGAAACGACCATGGCGTGACGCGCGCGAACCGGCTGGGCCTTGCGCCAGTCGGCGGCTTCGCGCCCGGGTGCCGTGGTATCGAGCGCACGGCCGGAGATCGAGGAACCGCTGCGTTGCGGTGTCGGTCCGGCCGCCTGCATCGTCGGGGCACATGCCGAAAGGAAAAGGGCGAGTGCGGTCAGGCCGGTGGCGAACGGGCGCATGCGGGCTCCTGATGATTTGGCTTCGACACGGCCATGCCTCCTTCGGCCGGTCGAAACAAGGATGCGGAACGAAACCACACGGCCCATGGTGCATTGACCGTATAGAGGCGGAAATGACCGAACACGACTCCGATGACCAAGCCCAGCATATCTCGGCGCGCGATGCGCGTGGCGGGCGCATCGTCCTGAACACCCCCGCACGCCGCGCCGTTTTCATCGGCGGGCTGGTCGCCCTGCTGGTGGTGGCGTTGCTGGTTCGGTTCTACGGCGGCTGATGCTGGACAGCGGAGCGACCGCCAAAGGAGGTCCCGACGCCGCAAGCAGGCTCACACCATGAAGCTTTCGCCGCAGCCGCAGGCGCCCTTTGCATTGGGATTGTTGAACTGGAAACCGGCGGCGAAATCGTCCTCGACCCAGTCCATCGTCGATCCGATCAGATAGAGTACCGACCCGGCATCGACGAAGAAGGTGCCGCCCGGCGTTTCGATGCGTTCGTCCATCGGGTCGGCCTCGGTAACATAGTCGACCGAGTAAGCGAGGCCCGAACAGCCGCGCCGCGGCGTCGACAGTTTCACCCCGATCGCGTCTTCGGGCGCCTTGTCCATCAACGCCGCGATCCGCGCTTCGGCGGCGGGCGTCAGAATAATCGCAGCGGGGCGATTACGGGTTCTGGTGGTCGTCATCGTCTTCTCCATGCCCCCAAGCGGTGCTGGGCGGCCGGGCAAGAGACCCGACCGGCCGTCCAGCACTCCGGCTTGGTCGTCACAGCATTCCCAGTTCGAGCTTCGCGTCGTCCGACATCTTCTGCGGGTCCCAGGGCGGGTCCCAGACGAGATTGACTTCGGACGTGCCCACGCCCGGCACGGCGCCGACGCGCATTTCCACCTCCGCCGGCATCGATTCCGCGACCGGGCAGTGCGGCGTCGTCAGCGTCATCGCCACGGCAACATGACCGTCCTTGGTCACATCGACGCCGTAGATCAGGCCGAGATCGTAGATGTTCACCGGAATTTCGGGGTCGTAGATCTCCTTGAGCGCGTCGACGACCGCATCGTAGAGTTCGCCGCCCGGCTCGCTTTCGGACGGGGCCTCCGGGGTCTTGGCAAGAAAGCCCTCGAGATAATCGCGCTTGCGCTCGAAGGTCTCGCGCGGGGACGCATCCTCGACGCGCGCCCTGGCCGGCGCCTCCACCGAATCGACTTCTTCCACAGCGATCTTGCGTTCTTCGTTCATCCGAAGATCCTCGTTACTCTCTCAATTCCGGTTACCAGCGCGTCGACATCGGCGGCGCTGTTATAGACGCCGAAGCTCGCGCGCGCAGTCGCCTCGATGCCCAATGCCGCCATCAATGGCTGGGCGCAGTGATGGCCGGCGCGGATCGCGACCCGGCTCTCATCCAATATGGTGCCGATGTCATGCGGATGTACCCCTTGCACCGAAAAACTGACAATCCCGGCCGAATCCTCGGGTCCGTGGACATGCAGGGAATTGATCCGCGACAGCGCCTCGCGCGCGCGCGCGACCAGCGCGGTTTCGTGTGCGTGGATGCGGTCGAGACCGATGACGCTGACATAATCTATTGCCGCGTGCAGGCCGAGCGCGCCGACGATGTGCGGCGTCCCCGCCTCGAACCGGCCCGGCGGCGGGGCATAGGTGGTGCGCGCGAACGAGACCTTGTCGATCATCGATCCGCCGCCCTGCCAGGGCGGCATCGCGTCGAGCAGCTCACCGCGCGCCCACAGCACGCCGATACCGGTGGGGCCATAGAGCTTGTGGCCCGAGAACACGTAGAAATCGCAGTCGAGCGCCGCCACGTCGACGGCCATGCGCGGCACCGCCTGGCAGCCGTCGAGCAGGATCTTCGCGCCGACACCGTGCGCGAGGTCGGCGGCGCGGCGCGCGTCGAGCACCGATCCCAGCACGTTCGATACGTGCGCGAGCGCCACCAGCCTGTGCTTCGGCGTCAGCATCGCCGCCATCGCGTCTAGGTCGATGCGACCATCCTCGGTCAGCGGCACGACATCGATTTCGGCGCCGGCGCGCTCGGCGACCATCTGCCACGGCACGATGTTGGAATGATGTTCGAGCGTCGACAGCAGAATGCGGTCGCCGGCCTTGAGATGGCTCGCCGCCCAGCTTTGCGCGACCAGGTTGATTCCCTCGGTCGCGCCGCGCACGAAGACGATCTCGTCCGCCGATCCCGCGCCGATGAAGTCGGCGACCCGCTTGCGCGCCGCCTCATAAGCGAGCGTCATGTCCGCCGAGCGCTGATACACGCCGCGATGAACGGTCGCATAGGTCTCGCCATAGGCGCGCGCGATCGCATCGAGCACCGGCTTCGGCTTCTGCGCCGTCGCGGCAGTGTCGAGATAGGCCCAGCCCTCGGGGATCGCCGGGAAATCGGCAAGCACGTCGAGCGGGCGGGTGTCGATGGTGACGGTCATGCGCGCCTCCTCCGAGCCTCGATCACCCGTTCGCTTCGAGCGAAGTCGAGAAGCGTATCGCGCGGCATGCGTGTCTCAACTTCGCTCGACACGAACGGAATGCTGGATGTCGGACCAATCATCAAAGCGCGCTCTCCAGCCACCGGTTCGCATCCGCCGCGAACGCCTCCCGCACGGCCTCCTCGCCGATACGGGCGAGCGCGTCGGCGACGAAGGCGCGGGTGAGCATCGCCTGCGCGCGGGCGGGCGGGACGCCGCGACTTTCGAGGTAGAACAGCGCGCGCTTGTCGAGTTCGCCCACCGTCGCGCCGTGCGCGCATTTCACATCGTCGGCGAAGATCTCCAGCTCGGGCTTGAGGTTCACCGTCGCGGTGCGCTTGAGCAGCAGGCCGCGCAAGCTCTGCTCGCCATCGGTGCGCTGCGCATCGCGCGCAACCTCCACGCGGGCGGCCAGGCTGGCGGTCGAGGTGTCGGCGGCGACCGCGCGCCAGATCTGTCGGCTCGATCCCTCGGGCTGCGCATGGTGGACGGCGACCGCGGCCTCCTGCGACTGGCTGTCGCGGGTGAGCAGCGCGCCGCCCATTTCGGCGAAGGCGCCTTCCCCGGTCAGGCGAAGATCGCCGTCGATACGGCTGCCCATATCACCCGCACCGAGCACGATCGACACCAAGCTCGCCGCTTCGCCGATCGTCGCTTCGTCGCGCAGCGAGACGAACCCGCCCGACTGCAGCAGCCGTACGGAGCGCATCAGCCGCGCACCGCGGCCGAGATCGATCCGCGTCAGGCGGTTGGCCCAGCCGGTTCCGACATAGGTCTCGACCAGACTCGCGGTCGCATCCGCCGCCAGTTCGATCCGCGCGGGCACATGGTTGGCACCGCCCGAGCCGAGATGGACGATCTGGATGCAGGTTTCGGCGCCGCCCTCGCCTACGCGCAGCATCCAGCCGGTGCCGCCGGCGCGGCGTCCGAGCGGGTGTTCGGTATCGGCCGGGAGCGCCTCGACGCGGATCGGGCCAGGGTCGCTCCGCTTCGCCTGATATTCGCCGTCGACGAAGACGAGGCGCGGGCCGTCGAGGCCATGGATGAACCACGCGTCCGCATCGGGCATGTCGCCCATCGGAGATTGCGCCGCCGCTTCGAGCGCGGCCATGTCGGACCAGCGCCATTCCTCCTGGCGTTTCGTGGGAAGGTCGAGAGCCTGGGTCATGCTTGCACCTTATCGTCCCGGACTTGACCGGAGTTTATCGCGTTCGGACAGGGTACTGCCGGTATTCCTGCGAAAGCAGGAATCCAGAGTCTCGTGGTGCTGCGCCTGGCATCCTGGGCTCCTGCTTTCGCAGGAGCATGCACTTTACTTGCCGGAAAGGGATAGAGCCCGACTCGATCCGGCGTCCATGCGCTGTCCGAAGCAAACGCGAACGCTCTAATATCGAATGATCGGTCCGCGCTGGATGCCGGATCAAGTCCGGCATGACGGTTGATTGCTGCGCACTGCATCATGCCGCCGCCGCCTGATAGCCCTCGCGCTCAAGCTCGACCGCGAGTTCGGGGCCGCCCGAGCGCACGATCCTCCCGGCGGCGAGGACATGGACCGCATCAGGCTCCACATATTCGAGCAGGCGCTGATAATGGGTGATCAGCAGCACCCCCTTGTCGGGCTTGCGCATGATGCGGTTGATGCCCTCGCCCACCGTTTTCAATGCGTCGATGTCGAGTCCGCTGTCGGTTTCGTCGAGAATGGCGAACCTGGGGTCGATGATTCCCATCTGGACCATCTCGTTGCGCTTCTTCTCGCCGCCCGAAAAGCCGACATTCACCGGGCGCTTGAGCATGTCCTGGTCCATGCCGAGGGCATCGGCCTGGGCACGCGCGCGTTTGAGGAAGTCGCTGCCCGACAGCGGTTCCTCGCCGCGGGCCCTGCGCTGACTGTTCAGCGCCTCGCGCAGGAACTGCACGTTGGAGATGCCGGGGATTTCGACCGGATACTGGAAACCGAGGAACATACCGACCGCGGCGCGCTCGTGCGGCTCCAGCGTCAGCAGGTCGACCCACTCTTCTTCCGTTCGCCCCGATCCTGTCGAGGGGCTGCTCTTGCCTTCGCCGGAAGAAAAGGACGGTGCGTCGACAAGCTCGGCATGAACCGGGTTGGGCTGGAACGTCACCGACCCTTGCGTCACTTCATATTCCGGGCGTCCGCCCAGCACATAGCCCAGCGTCGACTTGCCCGCGCCATTGGGGCCCATGATGGCGTGGATTTCGCCGGGCTTTACTTCGAGATCGAGCCCCTTGAGGATTTCCTTGCCGTCGATTTCGGCGTGAAGATTTTCGATTTTCAGCATGACTTCATTCTCGACTTTCGGATGGGGGCGAACCGCGACGGCGCGCAGGGTTCACGACAGAATATGAAAAGGCCGCATGTGCTTCGTTCCGCATACGCCTATTCCCGTTCGGCGGGCGCACCGCCGGTGATGCGGATCGTCGGCTCGGAAACCGGTTCGGGCGGCGGCGGCAGGTCGACGAGCTGGCGATCCGCTTCCTCGTCCCGCCCGCCGGCGCCGACCGGTCCGATTTCCGGCACGGGCGCCGGGTCGGCATCGGGCTGGACCAGTTTCGGCAGCTTGATCGCCACACCGGCTTCGTCCGGAGAATTCTCGTTCTTCGCCGCGGGGCGCCACAGCGCATCCCCGCAAAAGCGATGTCCCGTTTGATCCTCGACGCAATCGGGCAGATCGTCGCAAGCCCGGTCGTCGATCCGGTCGACACCGCTCGAGATCAGCACGCGGCAATTGTGCAGCCGCCCGTCCTCGCCCTTGTCGAAAACCAGCGCGACGCGGCCGGCCTTCGCCGTGACGACAATCTCCTGCGGCGCAGCCGGAGAAGTCTCGGGCGGCATCGCCTGTGCCACCGGGATCGAAATCGCGAACGCGATCAACCGACGGACCCCTCCAGCGAAATGCCGAGCAGCTTCTGTGCCTCGACCGCGAATTCCATCGGAAGCTGCTGCAGCACCTCCTTGGCGAACCCGTTGACGATCAGCGCCACCGCCGCTTCCTCGTCGAGCCCGCGACTGGTGGCGTAGAACATCTGGTCTTCCGAAATCTTCGATGTCGTCGCCTCATGCTCGATCTGCGCCGAGGGGTTCCTGACCTCGATATAGGGCACAGTATGCGCGCCACATTTGTCGCCCAGCAGCAGCGAGTCGCACTGCGTGAAGTTGCGGACATTCTCCGCCCCCGGCGCGACGCGAACGAGGCCGCGATAGGTATTGTCGCTGCGCCCCGCCGAAATGCCCTTGGAGATGATGGTCGAACGGCTGTTCTTGCCGTTGTGGATCATCTTGGTGCCGGTATCGGCCTGTTGCCGGCCATTGGTGACGGCAACCGAATAGAATTCGCCGACCGAATTTTCGCCGTTCAGCACGCAGGACGGGTATTTCCAGGTGATCGCACTGCCGGTCTCGACCTGGGTCCACGAAACCTTCGAGTTCCTGCCCTGGCACAAAGCGCGCTTGGTGACGAAATTATAGATGCCGCCCTTGCCGTTCTCGTCGCCGGGATACCAGTTCTGAACGGTCGAATATTTGATCTCCGCATCATCGAGCGCGACCAGTTCGACCACCGCGGCGTGAAGCTGGTTCTCGTCGCGCATCGGCGCGGTGCAGCCTTCGAGATAGCTGACGTAAGAACCCTTGTCGGCAACGATCAGCGTGCGCTCGAACTGACCGGTATTCTCCGCATTGATGCGGAAATAGGTGGAAAGCTCCATCGGGCAGCGCACGCCTTCGGGCACATAGACGAAGGTGCCGTCTGAAAAGACCGCGCTGTTGAGCGTGGCGAAATAGTTGTCGCGCTGCGGTACGACCTTGCCGAGCCATTTCTTCACCAGCTCGGGATGCTGCTTGATGGCCTCCGAGATCGAGAGGAAGATGACGCCCGCCTCCTCCAGCTCCTTGCGGAAGGTGGTGGCGACCGAGACGCTGTCGAACACCGCGTCGACCGCGACCTTGCGCGCGCCCTCGACGCCGGCGAGCACCTTCTGCTCCTCGATCGGGATGCCGAGCTTTTCATAGGTACGCCGAATCTCGGGATCGAGTTCGTCGAGCGATTTCAGCTCGGGCTTCTTCTTCGGCTCGGCATAGTAATAGGCGTTCTGATAGTCGATCATGGGAATGTCGAGCTTCGCCCAGTCGGGCTCGACCATGTCCTGCCACATGGCGAACGCCTTCAGCCGCCAGTCGAGCATCCACTGCGGCTCACCCTTCTTGGCGGAGATGTAGCGAACGGTGTCCTCGTTCAGCCCCTTGGGAGCGAAGTCCTGCTCCACGTCCGAGGAGAACCCCCATTCATACTTCTTGTTCGCGGCGGCAAGCGCCTCGGCATTCTTCGTCGCCATCATCCATTCCCGATCCCGGCCGCGCTCTCGGCGAGCGGTGCCGGGCCTTGTTCGCGTTCAGCGCCGCTGTCGGCGGAAACCGGAGCGGGCGTTTCCCAGTCGTTGATCGAAGCCAGCGAGACCCCGGCCAGCGCGCCTCTAACGGCACCGTTGACGGCGCGCCAGTGCGGGCGGACCCGGCAGCTTCGTTCGATCGCGCAATCCCTGCCGCCATCATCGACGCAGGCGGTGAGCGCGATCGGCCCCTCCACCGCTTCGATGATGTCGGCGATGCTGATCGTCGCGGGCGGTCGGGCGAGGCGGAAGCCGCCGCCAGTGCCGCGCGCGCTTTCCACCAGGCCGGCCGTCGACAGCTTGCTCACCAGCTTCTGCACGGTCGGCAGCGGCAATCCCGTTTCCCCGGCGAGCGACGTCGCGTTCAGCCGATTGCCCGCGCCGCAGTGGCGCGCCGCGGCCGTCATCATCACGACGGCATAATCGGCCTGGGCTGTCAGTCGCATTTGTTCAATCGGACCATTTCGTTCCGATTGGCATGTGGCGGCGACGGCGGCCTGCGTCAACCGCCACCGATCGAGAAATGATCGTTGCGCCCCGCCCGAGGTTGTCAGGTATGGCTGATGATCTTTTTCACCCTGCCGCCGAGGGCATGGCGCTGCGCAATGGTCAACTGGGCCAGCAGGTTGGGATTTGCGTGCATCTGCCCCGGCGTGAGGCCGGTGAAATGCTTCACCTCCCGAATCAAATGGGACTGGTCGTAGAAGCCCCGGTCGATCGCGTCGGCGGACGATACCCCGTCCGACACCAGCGCCACCGCGGTGCGCAGGGCGCGATATTTGCGGGCGAGCACCTTCGGCGGCGCGCCGTAAAGCGACTTGCACTTGCGCTCTAGCTGGCGGGCGGACACCCCTGTCGCCCTTGCCAGGGCGCTGACCGTCGGCGATGGCGTATCGGCAAGCCAGGCGTCGACCGTGTGAATGAACGCCAGATCGGGCCCGGTGCTGCGCAAGAGCTTGCCGATCATCGCCTCGGCGATCTCTCGCATGGCATCGGGCGATTCGAGCCCCTTCAGCTTCTCGGCAGCTTCGGCGACGGCCGGGCCCATTATTTCCACCGCGTCGACCACGCGGTTCGTCATCGTCCAGGCGTTGTTCCCGATCAGTGCGCCCCAGCCGACCGGCGTGACGCCCATGCCGAAACAGACGACGGGTCCCTGTGCCTTCACCTTCATCGCTCCCGTAGTCGGCCCGATCACATGGAGATCGGGCGCGACCTGCACCGTTCCGTCCGGGAAGCGGTATTCCGCGCCTCCCGGTGACAGTCTCAACCGAAGCTGCGCATGATCGGCGCGTTCGGTATCCTCGAAAACGGGCAAGTCAGCGCGGAAATAATAAAATAATGTAATGTAATCCGCGAAGGCGCTTGAAGGTATGATGTACTCAAGTTGTAGTACGCTCATGTCGAAATAGCCCCTGTATTGCGTATTCGCACACAGTATATTGCTTCTAAGCATAAGAAAAGCGGTCCGGCCACAAAGGACCGAACCGCCAGGCAAGATTCCAATCTGGAATCCTCGGGTCGCAACTTGAACGTAGGATGGTCGCGCGATTCGGTCTTGGATGGATTCGACATCTGCGAAAGAATCGTCCCGTTCCGGGACTTTGATTTTCGACCGCCGAACCGGCAAAGGGTCGCCATGCCCTTTCCGCTGATCCGCCCCGCCCTCTTCGCCATGGAGCCGGAGCGCGCCCACCGCCTGACCATCGCGGCGCTGGCGCGCTGGGGCAATCTGGGCGCGCCGTTCGCACCGGCCGCTACATTGCCCGATCGTCCCGTCAGCGTTGCCGGCATCCGCTTCCCCAACGCCCTGGGCCTTGCTGCCGGCATGGACAAGGATGCGGAGGCGGTCGACGGCCTCCTGGCGCTGGGTTTCGGCCATGTGGAGGTCGGCACGCTGACCCTGCGCCCACAATCCGGCAATCCCCGGCCGCGGCTGTTCCGGTTGAAGGCGGATCAGGCGATCGTCAATCGCATGGGGTTCAACAATGGCGGCCTGGCGGCCGGGTTGGCGCGCGCGGGACGCGCAAGGCGCCGCGGCGTCCTGGGCATCAATGTGGGCGCGAACAAGGATTCGACCGACCGGATCGCGGACTATGCCGCCGGCGTGCGCGCTGCGGCACCAGTGGCGGATTACGTCACCATCAATATCAGTTCGCCAAACACGCCGGGCCTGCGCGATCTGCAGGAGCCCGCGATGCTGGCCGAACTTCTGTCCGCCTGCAGTTCGGCGCGAACGACCGATACCGGGCGTCGCCCGCTGTTTCTCAAGATCGCTCCCGACCTGGACCGGCGGCAGATCGAAGCGGTCGTGGGCACGGCGATCGACGGCGGCGTCGATGCTCTGATCGTATCGAATACGACGATCAGCCGGCCGGAAACCCTGCGCTCGCCCTCGGCGCGGGAAGGCGGCGGGCTGTCGGGAGCACCGCTCGCCGCGCTGGCCCGCGCGAAACTGGCCGAGGTGCGCAGCGCGAGCGGCGATGTCGTGCCACTGATATCGGTGGGCGGCATCGACAGCGCGGACGAAGCGAAGCGGCGGCTCGACGCCGGTGCGAGCCTGGTTCAGCTTTACACCGCGCTGGTCTATCACGGCCCGGCCCTGGCGGCGCGCGTCGTGCGGGAACTGGCGGCGATGCCGTAGCGTCTTTGCCCCGACGTCAAAGACCATTAGGCCTTTGGCGAACAGGCGAACAGCCCGCCGGTACGAGAGGACACCGCCCCAGGATGCGAACGCTCGAACACTTTCCCAATCTCGTCGCCATGTTCTTCGCGCGGGCACGCGAAAAGGGCGATGCGCCGTTCCTCTGGCACAAGGACGGGGGGCAGTGGGTGCCGCTGAGCTGGGCGGCGGCGGCACGTCAGGTCGCCAGCCTCGCCGCCGCGCTGAGGGCCAAGGGATTGCAGCCCGGCGAGCGGGTGATGCTGGTGAGCGAGAACCGGCCCGAATGGTGCATCTCCGACCTGGCGATCATGGCGGCCGGTTGCGTTACCGTGCCGACCTACACCACCAATACCGAACGCGATCACCAGCATATCATCGACAATAGCGGCGCGCGTGCCGTCATCGTTTCCAACGCGAAGCTGGCAAAGACGCTTTTTCCCGCCGTTCTGCGCTCTTCGACCGTGCAGATCGTGATCGGCATCGACGCGATCCGGGCCGGCCAGGCCGGCTCGATCGACTATTATGACTGGCACACGCTCGTGTCCGAATTTCCCCGCGATGCCGCGGCGGCGGCGGCCGAGGCGGACTTCGCCCGCGAGGATCTGGCCTGCATCATCTATACCAGCGGCACCGGCGGCTCGCCGCGCGGGGTGATGCAGCACCACGGAGCGATCCTGCACAATTGCGCGGGGTGCGTATCCATCATTGCCGAAGATTTCGGCTGGGACGACGAGGTGTTCCTGTCCTTCCTGCCGCTTTCCCATGCCTATGAACATACCGGCGGACAACATCTCCCGATCGCGTTGGGGGCGCAGATCTATTACGCCGAAGGGCTCGACAAGCTGGCCGCGAATATCGAGGAGACCCGCCCCACCATCATGGTCGTGGTGCCGCGCCTGTTCGAGGTGCTGCGCACACGGATCGTTCGGCAGATCGAAAAGCAGGGCAGGTTCGCGACGTTCCTGCTCGACCAGGCGGTCGCGATCGGCACGCGCGCAAAGGACGGCAGGATCGCGCTTCGCGACTGGCCGATGGACCTGTTCCTGCGCCGCACGCTGAAGCCGAAGATCGCCAGGCGCTTCGGCGGCCGGATGAAGGCGATGGTCTCCGGCGGCGCGCCGCTGAACCCGGAAGTCGGCACCTTCTTCCAGGCATTGGGTCTCACCTTCCTGCAGGGCTACGGCCAGACCGAAGCCGCGCCGGTCATCGCCTGCAATCGCCCGTCGGCGGGGCTCAAGATGGATACGGTCGGCCCGCCGCTGCCCAACACGGAAGTTCGGATCGCCGCGGACGGCGAGATCCTGGTGCGCGGCGAACTCGTCATGCACGGATATTGGCGCCAGGAGGCCGAAACGGCGCGCGTGCTGAAGGACGGTTGGCTGCACACCGGCGATGTCGGCGACATCGATGCGAAAGGGCGCATCCGAATTACCGACCGCAAGAAGGACCTGATCATCAACGACAAGGGCGACAATATCGCCCCGCAGAAGGTCGAGGGTATGCTCACCCTGCAGCCGGAGATCGTGCAGGCGATGATCGCCGGCGACCGAAAGCCCTATATGGTCGCCGTGATCGTTCCCGATCCGGAATGGACGGCGCAGTGGTGCGCGCAGAGCGCCACCGGCTGCGACTTCGCCAAATTGGCGCAGGACCATGACTACCGCGCCGCCGTCGGCAAGGCGGTGGAGCGCGTGAACCGGGATCTGGTCGTCGCCGAGCGGGTGCGCCGCTTCATCCTGGCGGACGCGCCGTTCACCATAGAGAACGAACAGCTCACGCCGTCGCTGAAAATCCGGCGCCATATCCTGAAACAGGCCTATGGCGAGCGGCTGGATGCGCTTTATCGCGGTTGAGGGCGGACGCGGCCGGCGACGGCCGCCGCCCGTTATGGCTTTTCCGCTTCGTCCGGCAGCACGACCATCGTCCAGTCTTTCGACGGGACCAGATATTTCCGCGCCAGCGCCTGAATGTCGGCGGGCCTGGTCTGGCCGTAATCGGCGACAATGCTGTTGACGCCGGCGATCCGGTTCGGATCGAACGCACCGCCCGCGGTCTGTCGCATCCAGAAGCTGCTGCCGGTCGATGCACGCATCAGATATTGCTTCATCGGCTGCAGCGCGCGCGAGAGTTCGTCCTGGCTCACCGGATTGGCGACCAGATCGGCCGCGATTCTGCGCGCGATGCTAAAGAACAGATCGGTTTTGTCCGGCGGCACCATGCCGACTGCCAGGATGTCGCCGCCCGATGCCAGGCCGATCGGCCATTGGCTGGCGACCTGCGGCGTATAGCTGACGCCGGCCTCGGACCGAAGCTCGTCGAGCATGCGGTCTCCGAAGATTGCGCTCAGGATCTCAAGGCGGCGGCTTTCCCCGATCGCGGCGCTGCCGCCGCCGGTCGGCCATGCGATCACGGCTGCGGCCTGATCCTTCGCGCCGCTGTGGTGCCGCACGACCGGGTCGGCGGCATGGTCGGGAAATCGCACCGCCGGCGGGTCGATCGGCGTGCCCGGCCGCGGCTTCATCGCGCCGAAGGTCCGCGCAACGGCGGAGATCACCTTGTCGGGCTCGATGTCGCCGTACACCTGCACCTCGATCGGACCACGGGCGAGCACCGGTTCCCAGAAGGATCGGAAGGATTCCGGCGTGAGCGCCGCCACCTGTTCGCGCGACGGCGTGGCCCAGCGGGGATCTCCGTCATGGAGAAGACCGGCGAGATCGCGCGTCAGCACGCCTTCCGGTGAAGACGTCATCGCATCATAGCCGGCGAGCGTCATCGCCCGTGCCCGGTTGACCGGGTTCGGATCCCATCCCGGATGGGCAAGCTTCGCCGCGATCAGGCGTAGCTGATCGGCGACGTCGGCAGGCGTCGTCTGCCCGGCGAAGACGAAGGCGTCGTCCGCGATCGAGAAATCGAGATCGATTTCGCGGTCGCCGGTGAGCTGTTCGAGTTCGTCCACGCCCAGATCTCCGATCCCGCTCGCGGCCAGGGCGATCTCGCCGGCCCAGGCCGGCGTCATGTGATCGGCGGGAATCGCGTTATAGCCATGGCCGAAGCGAACACTCACGAACGCACGGTTGGTTTCGGCCGGGTTGGCGAACAGCAGCAGGTTGACCCCGTTTGAAAACACGACCTTCTCGATCGGCGGATTGGCGAGTATCGGGCTGCGGCTCTCGACGGTGCCGGGGGCACCGAAAGCCGGCAAATCGTCGAACGTAACGGTGCTGGACTTCGCTCGGGCGGAGGCGATGTCGGTGATGTCCTCGGTCAATGCGTCGGCAAGCGCTTTCCTCGCACCGGGGTCGGCCTCGGGCGAATTGAGCACGCCGCGCAGCGCGACGCCGTCGAAAACCTTTTTCGAAGCTGCGAGGATGCGGTCGGGTGTGAAGAAATGCTTGTCGATCGCGCCCTGCAATATGCCGAGTGAAATATCGGGCGAGCCGGTCGTTTCATGCACGTCGACGGCCTCGACCATCGTATCGGCCTGCACCGCTCCGGCCTCGATCCGGGCGCCGGCGACCGCGCGCACCATCGCTGCCTTGATCTCCTCCACCTCGCGGTCGATCTCCGCCTGCGTCGGCGGATGGCGGCGGGCATCGGCGATCACGGCGCGGACATCGTGCAGCGCCGCCTTCCAGTCGCCGTCCATCGGCAGCACGTTCACCGTCGTGACGTTGGCGGAGCGGGCCACGTCGTCCAGGCTGGCGGACGCACGGATGAAACTGCCGCCGGCACGCGCGCGGCGCTCCAGCCGGCGGTTCACGATGCGGACCGCGATCTGGTCGACCATCCGACGCTGGTTGAACAGGATGGTGTCGTCGCCGATCGTCCAGGGCCGCAGATAGGCCATGGCGACGATGGGCGGGAAATTCGCCTCGCTGACCGTCGCGGCAAAGGGGGCGCCGGGATGCGGGGAACCGAAATCGGGTGTCTTCGGGTCCCGTCCCTTGCCTTGCCAGGCACCGAAATGCTTCTTGATCATGGCCTCGAACAGCGCCGGGTCCATATCGCCGGCGATGACGATCACGGCACGCGACGGACGATACCAGCGGTCGTGAAAGGCGCGGACGGAGGCGGGTGTTGCGGCCTGCAGCGTCTTCGTCGTCCCGATGGGCGCTCGGTCCGCCAGCGGCTGACCATCGAAGAACAGCCCGCGCGTCACCTTGTCGAAGCGAATCTGCGGCCCCGGCCGCTCGCGCTGTTCGGCCAGGACCACCGGCCGCTCCGCGTCGAGCGCGGCCTGGTCCAGGTCGGGCGCGCGCATCATCCCGGCCAGGATGTGCATGCTTTCGTCGAGCGAGGTCTCGGTCGCCGAAGGCAGATCGAGCTTGAACACCGTGTCGGTAAAGGTCGTCGCCGCATTGGTGTCGGATCCGAAGGTCACGCCGAGCCGCTGCCAGATACGCTTCGATTCCATGTCGCCGGCATATTCCGAGCCGCGAAAGGCGAGATGCTCGAGCAGATGGGCATAGCCGCGTTCGCTGTCCTTCTCCATCAGCGAACCGGCGTCGATGCGAACGCGAATGGCGACCTGGCCCGGCGGCACGCCGTTGTGACGCACGGCATAGCGAAGGCCGTTGGGGAGCACGCCGAACGTCCAGGCCGGGTTGGGCGGAATGTCCGACCCCTTATAGAGCCAGGGTTTTTCCGACTCCGGCATCGTCGTCGGCTGAAGCGCCGTGGCCGTGACATGCGTCGGCTGGCCGGTCTGCGCCAGCGACGGCGGGACGATAAGCAGGCTGGTGAGGACGAGAAGGAGGACGGAGCGCAGCGCGCTGGACGGAAAACGCATGGCCCATCCTACCGCGATTGTTCGGCAACCGCCAGCGCCGCCACGCACGGGCGAGCCGGGGAAATGCGGCGAGTGGCCGCTTCCGATCACGCGCGCGCCATTATTTCGACCAAGATTGCCGATACGAATCATCCTGGAAAGTGCAGCGGCCAAGGGTCGCGGACACGCGCCACGGGGCCGAAAGGGGCGGCGGCGCGGACAGGGGTTGAATGATCGACATGGGCTCGCGAACGCACAGCGCATATCACCGTTCATGGCGGGAATCGGGCGGGGCACACCGCGCCTCGGCCGGTCCGCGCCCGCTGATCGTGCGGCTGGGCAAGCGGATGCGCGGCGCATTCGACCGTTTGATCGAGAAATCCTCGCTGATCGGCAACGGACCGGTTCTCGACGTGCGGGATTTCCCCTGGAGCGCCGATTTGCGTACCAACTGGCGCGCGATACGCGACGAGGCATCGCAGATCGCGCTGGCCGCCGACGCAGCCCCGCCGCTCGCCGCGATATCGCCCGACCACCGCGACATCGCACTGTCCGATGCGTGGCGTTCCTATTTCCTGTGGGGCTATGGCTACGGCATCGAGGAGAATATCGCCCGGTGCCCGGAAACCGCGCGATTCGTGGAGAGCATTCCCAATCTCAACAGCGCGTTCTTCTCCATTCTGGCGCCTGGCACGCACATCCCCGCCCATCGCGGCGTCACCAAGGGGCTGGTGACCTGTCATCTGGGGCTGATGGTGCCGCGCGACGGCGATGCGCGCATGCGGATCGGCAACCGTATCGTGCGGTGGGCCGAGGGCGAGACGCTGATCTATGACGACACCTATGATCATGAGGTGTGGAACGACACGTCCGGAACGCGCGTGGTGCTGTCGATTCAGTTCAAGCGGCCGCTGCGCAATCCCGGGCGCTGGATCGCCGAATGGTTCCTGAAGGTGGCGCGCGGTTCCGCTTTCGTGCAGGAAGCGCGGGCGAACATCCACCACTGGAACGCCGCGCATGACGGGCGCGACGCGTAGAGGCACATGAATTCATCCTTTCCGCCGCCCGCGATCGTGCTGGTGCGCCCGCAACTCGGCGAAAATATCGGCACCGCGGCACGCGCCATGCTGAATTTCGGACTGACGGAGATGCGCCTCGTGGCCCCGCGCGACGGCTGGCCCAATCCCGCAGCCGGCCCGGCCGCAAGCGGCGCGGACGCGGTGCTGGACGGGGCGCGCGTGTTCGACACGGTGGCGGAGGCGACGGCCGATTGCGCGCATGTCTATGCGACGACCGTCAGGAAGCGCGGCGTGACCAAACCCGTCCTGACGCCCGAGCAAGCGTCCGCTGCGATCCACACCGAGGTCGGAAAATCGGCCATCCTGTTCGGCGCCGAACGGTCCGGCCTGGCAACGGACGATGTCGCCCTGGCACGCTCGATCGTGACGGTGCCGATCAATCCCGATTTCAGTTCCCTCAACCTGGCGCAGGCGGTGATCCTGATCGCCTATGAATGGTCGCGCACGCGCGGGCTTGCCTCTCCCACCGAGACCGAACTCGACCCGCCGGCACCGCAAGCGGAACTGGAAGGCATGATCGCGCAGCTCGACGCCATGCTGGAAGCAGCCGGCTATTTTCGCCCGCCCGAGCGCATTCCGGCGACGAAGCGTGCCCTGCGCGGCGTGCTGACCAAGCCGGGCTGGACCTCTCAGGAGGTGCGCACGCTGCGCGGGGTGCTGTCGGCGCTGAAAGGGCGCAAGCGGCAACGGGGCTAGCCTCGCTGCCGCCCGCCCTCAGGCTTCCGCGCTGGCCGCCTTGGACCGCGCGGCGAAGCTCTTGCGCAACTTCTGCAGCTTCGGCGGGATCACGGCCATGCAGTAAGGATTACGCCGGCCTTCGCCTTCCCAATATTCCTGGTGATAGTCTTCGGCCGGATACCATTCGTCCAGGGGTTCGATCGTCGTCACGATCGGGTCGGGCCAGTTCGGCTGGTTGCGTTCGATCGCCGCCTTCGCCGCCGCTTCCTGCGCCGCGTCATGCGGAAAGATGGCCGACCGATACTGGGTGCCGACATCATTGCCCTGCCGGTTCGGCGTCGTTGGGTCATGGGTGGCGAAGAAGATGTCGAGCAGATCGTCATAGGTCACCTGATCGGGATCGTATCCGATGCGGATCGCCTCGGCATGGCCGGTATCGCCGGTGCATACCTCGCGATAGCTGGGGTTCGCCTTCGTTCCGCCGGTATAGCCGCTTTCGACTGAATGGACGCCGATCACATCGGTGAAAACCGCCTCGGTGCACCAGAAGCAGCCGCCCGCAAATGTCGCATGGTTCATCGTAACGCTTCTCCTATTCCCCCGTTACATAAGCGTGGTGCGCCGCTAGGCAACGTTCAGGACGAACGGCCATGGAGACGGCAATGCGCGACGATACGGTGATGGTGACGGGCGGCGCGGGCTATATCGGCAGCCATGCGGTGCTGGCGCTGCTCGATGCCGGCTGGCGCGTGGTGGTCGTCGACAACCTCGTTACCGGCTTCGCCTGGGCCGTCGATGACCGCGCCTCGCTGATAGAGGCCGATGTCGCCGACGATGACAAGGTCCGCGCGGCGATGCGCAACCACAACGTGCGCGCGGTGATGCACTTCGCCGGATCGGTGGTCGTGCCGGAATCGGTCAGCGATCCGCTGAAATATTACCGCAACAACACCGCCGCCAGCCGCTCCCTGATCGAAAGCGCGGTCGCGTGCGGCGTGAAGCATTTCATCTTTTCCTCGACGGCCGCGACCTACGGCATACCGGACCAGGTGCCGATCGCGGAAAACGCCGCCACCCAGCCGATCAACCCCTACGGCACGTCCAAGCTGATGACGGAAATGATGCTGCGCGACGTCGCCGCGGCACATGCTCTCAACTATTGCGCGCTGCGATACTTCAACGTCGCCGGCGCCGATCCCGACGGCCGTTCCGGCCAGTCCACGGCCGGCGCCACCCACCTCATCAAGGTCGCGGTCGAGGCGGCGACGGGCAAGCGCGATCATGTCTCGGTCTTCGGCACCGATTTCGGCACGCCCGACGGCACCGGCGTTCGCGACTATATCCATGTCGGCGATCTCGCCGCCGCCCATGTCGACGCGCTCGACCTGCTGATTGCCGATCCGGCGCGGAGCCACACGCTCAATTGCGGCTATGGCAGGGGATATTCGGTGCTGGAGGTGCTCGACGCGGTCGACCGGGTCACCAACATGACGATCGACCGCCGCCTCGAAGGGCGGCGCGCCGGCGACCCGGACGCCCTGGTCGCCGACAATGCCGCGATCCTGAAGGCGCTGCCCTGGCGGCCGAGACATGACGATCTGGACACGATCGTCAGGCACGCCCTCGCCTGGGAGCGCAAGCTGGCCGAACGGCAGGGCTAGGCCGGCCGCCGGCCGTGGCCGGTCAAAGCTGGAAGCGCGCGGTCAGCCGGATGTCGCGCCCGGCGAGCGGGGCGTAATCCTTCAGGAAGCTCGCGTGCCTGCGCGCCACGACATCGAAGATGTTGTTGGCCTGCAGCGTCAGGCTGGTCGCGTTCTCGCCGAAGGGCTTCCACGAAACGCTTGCATTCACCAGCGTGAAACCGTCGGTCGGCGTCTCATATTCGGAGACGCGGTCCTGCTCGAAGCTGTGCTCGACTTCCACCCGGCCGTTCCACCGGTCCGACTGCGCTTCCAGGCCGCCCAACAGCCGCAGCGGCGGAATGCGCGGGACCGGGCCGGTATCGACGATGGTCGCATGGACGTAATCGCCGAGCAGATCGCCGTTGATGGTGAAACCGCCGATGCGCGCGAGCGGCGCGGAGATCTGCCCCTCGACCCCGTAATAGCGGGCATCCGCCTGCGCGTTCTGATAGACCGGCAGCCCGTCTTCGATCGCGCCGGTCTGATAGGCGTAAATATAATCGGAAAACCAGTCGTAATAGGCCGAGGCGGAAAAGCTCAGCCCGCCGCGCCTGCCTTTCAACGTACCTTCCAGGCCCCAACTCGATTCCTGGTCGAAGTTCGGGTTGCCGACTTCAAATGCCTGGGTGCCCGCATGGGGGCCGTTGGCGAAAAGCTCTTCCGCCGTGGGCGCACGCTGCGTCCGCGAACCGTTGAAGCCGATGCGGATGCCGTCCACGAACTCATAACTTGCGCCCAGCGAACCGGAAACCGAATCGAACGACCGCTTGATCGCCGGATTGCCCAGCGTGGCATCGGCCACCGCCTCGACATCGCTATGCTCGATCCGCGCCCCGCCCTCGATCTTCAGCGGCCCGTAGTCGAGCGATTGCAGAGTGAAGGCCCCGAATTGCTGCGTGAAATTCTTGGGCAGGAATTTCTCTTCGCCGACGACATCGAAGTCGCGCACGAAGAACTGGCCGCCAATCGCGCCGGACCATGCGCCCTGTTGCGCCTGGGTCAGTTCCAGCCGCCCCTCATAGCCCTGGCTGTAGAAGGTCGTGCCGACCTCGCCGGTGTCCTCGATCTCGCTATGCTGATAATCGGCCGCACCCAGCCGCAGCCGGATCCGGTCGAAGATGCCGCTTTCCGGATCGACCTCGCCGCGGATATCGACCCGGTCCTGCTTCATGTGCAGATGGACCGCTTCCGCCTCGGCATCGGGTTCCAGCGCATAGCGGACCGGCACGCCGTAATAATTGTCGTAGTGACTGACGACGAAGCCCAGATTGCCGCCGTCGGCCACGACCGCGGCGCCCGCCCCGACATCCCAGGTTTCCGAATCGCTGTTGGGAAGCTCGCCCTTCAGATCGGCGAGCTGACGGATGGCGGGCTCGCTGCTCGCCTGCGCCTGCCGACGCAGGTCGGGGGCAAGGATGTGGCCGCCGGTCTCGAGATTATCCGTCCGGGAATAGCTGCCGTCGACATGGGCGACGATATTGCCGGAAACCGGCACGTCGGCGACGGCGGAGATGGCGCGTTCGTCGGCAGCCGATCCCAATGTCCCGATGGCATCGGGGTGCAGCGGCGCTTCCGGCATCTTGCGCGGAATACGGCTGTCGATGACGTTGACCACGCCGCCGATCGCCGACGAACCGTATAGCAGAGCCGAGGGACCGCGCAGCACCTCTATACGGTCCGCGGTCAACGGGTTGATGGCGACGGCATGGTCGACGGATGTGTTCGACACGTCGATCGAACCGATGCCGTCGGTGAGAACGCGGATGCGATTGCCCTGAAATCCGCGCAGCACGGGGCGCGAGGCGTTGGGGCCGAACGACGTCGCCGAAACCCCCGGCTGCTTCGCCAGCGTTTCGCCGATCGTGGGACGCAGGTCCCGCGTCAGCTCCTCGCCCGACACGACGGAGACGCCCGAAAGCACGTCTTCTTGCGACTGCTGCAACACGCCGGTGACGACGATTTCCTCGGAAACTTCCTCGTGCCGGACAGCGCGCCGGCTGTCCTGGGCGTGGGCGACGGTCGCGATGCAAAGTGCCGTTCCGGAGAGGAGGATGATCTTCTTCACAGATGTTGTCCCTTCGCGCTGAAATCAAGTTCCCGCAGCGCATTAGTAGTGATGTTACAACATCACAACCCCGAAAATTGGCAAAGTTCCGATGCCGGCGCTCAGGTCCGCCGGTGCTCGTCCAAGGCCTGCTCGATCAGCCGGCCGGGCGCGATCATACACCCCGGCGGCGACCGTCGCAGGCCAGCAGCATAACGACCTACAGCGCCTCGTCCTCGTCGGCGGGCAGGGCGTGCAATTCGCGTTGGTGAATGCGCAGCCATTTGCCAAGGCGCCACCACGCCACCGCCCACAGCGTCCCGAAGCTCCACCCGGCAAGGACGTCGCTGGGCCAGTGCACGCCCAGATATACGCGGCTGACCCCGATAGCGCCGACCAGCAGGATCGCGACCGCGAACAGATAGGTCCGGCGTGCATCGCGCTGGATGATCTGCGTCAGCAGCGTCGCGACGGTCAGATAGATGATGGCGCTGTTCGCCGCATGGCCGCTCGGAAAGCTCAGCGTGTTCACCTCGACTAGGTGCGGCACGACGTCCGGCCGGGACCGGGCGACACTATCCTTGAGCAGGCTGACCGCGAAAGAGCCGCTCAGCGTCGCCACCCCAACGAGCGCCGCCGTCAGCCATTTGCGCGATGCGAGCAGCATGCCGACTGTCAGAAACACCACCAGCGTCAGCACCGTGCCGCCGCCCAGCGTCGTGATATCGATCACGGTCTGCCTGAACCCCGCCGGGCCGACCGGCTGCGACGGCGAGCCCGGCACGCGCAACGCCAGCAGGATCGCCCGATCGAACGCATCGGGCCGCCCGCCGCCGATCACCCAGCCGGCCAGCAGCATCAAGGCGACCGCCACCGACAGCAGCCCCGCCCCCCACATCAGATGCGGCGGGTGGCGTACGCCATCGGGTTCGCGGGTCGCGGTCGTATCGGTCATCCGCTCCTCATAACCGCTCGGCAGCCGAAGCGGCAGGGACATAGCTTCGGTTTTTGCACGGGCTGCCCGCGCATCCGGTGATGCGAACGAGACCGGAGGGACGATGCGGTTGGACCAGACCTTTATGTTTTCATCATGCCGAAAGCCGCGAAACGCCCTTCTTTCTTTATGAGGGCGGGCCCGTCGGGGAACGAGCGCGGGTGTCCACCTTGCCCCGCCATCTTGCGCGGATTTCGGGCCGGCACGTCATGTCGGAAGCCTGCCGGTCTGACGCTGTCCATTTGCTGTCCGAAACCGGTAACAACGGAACTGCGTTGCTCGACCGGGGCAACGCGAAGACGCGGAATATCTCGCGGGGCGCTGGTGCCGCTTACAGGACTCGAACCTGTGACCCCCGCATTACGAATGCGATGCTCTACCAACTGAGCTAAAGCGGCCCGCCGGCACTCAGATGCCGGATTGGGATGGGCGCGCTTAGCAGCACTTGGAATGGCTGGCAAGCGCTCGCGCGCGCCCAACTTTCACGGATTGGCTTTACGCATCGTTTACCACGGCCGTGCACAACGGGTCGCGAACTGGACGGCCGGATGCCGTTGATTGGGGGATACCGATGGACAGCGCGCGCGGCATCGACGATCGTATCGAGCAGGAACAGGACCACGACACCGATGACGGCGTGGTCGACACCACCGTTTCCGTCGGCACGGACGAGCGGCGCATGCATGTACGCGCCTATAATTACTGGGTGTCGCTGCTGAACGGCCGGCCCTTTCCCTCGATCGAGGATTTGCAGCCGGACAATATCGCGGATTTCGGCCCGAACAGCGTTCTGCTGGATTTTTCCGAAGGGGTGGAGAACCCGGCGATTCGATATCTCGGGTCCGCGCTGCGCGAAGAATGCGGTGTCGATTCCTCCATCCGCCATGTCGCCGAAGTACCCAGCCGGTCGCTGCTGTCGCGCCTCACCGATCATTATCTGCAGATCATCGCCAATCGCGCGCCGATCGGGTTCGAGGCGGAATTCGTCGGCCAGCGCGGCCATAACACGCTGTATCGCGGTATCCTGATGCCGTTTTCGGCCGGCGACGATTCGATCGACTTCATCTACGGCGTCATCAACTGGAAAGAGATGGTCGATGCCGAGACCCAGGCCGGGCTCGACGCCGAAATCGCCGAATCGCGCCGCGCCGCGCCGGTCGCGACATCCGCACCGACAGCTCCGGTCTGGGCCGACGGCCCCGGCGTCGCGGAAGCGGAAAGCGAAACGGGCGCCCCCGCGCCGCCGCTGGGATCGCCACTCGCCGATCAACTGATGCTCGCGCGCGAAACGGCCGCACAGGTGCGCGCCGCCGATACGCGCTCGCGCGCGGCGCTGTACCGCGCGCTGGGCCGCGCTCACGATTTCGCCCTCGCCTGCGCCGATGCGCCGGACGCCTATGCCGACCTGCTGAAAGGCGCCGGGCTGAAGGCGCAGGACCGCGCGCCGCTGACGCCGATCGTCAAGCTCGTCTTCGGCGTGGAGTATGACAAGGCGCGCGTCACCGAATTCGCCGCAGCCCTTGCCCACGCCCGTCGCCACGCCGTACCCGTCGGCGCCTTCCCGCGCTTCATCGAGGATGCCGAGGGTGGCCTGAAGGGTCTGGTCAAGGCCGAGCGCGCCGCCCGGCGCCCGGCACCGAAACCGGATCGCTATGCGGCCGCCGCGAACGAGCTTCGCCGGCGCCCTGCCCTTGCCCAGCTTCCCATCGGCGGCGGCGCCGACGATGCCGAGTTCGTCGTGCTGGTCGCCCGCAAATCCGGCGCTGCCGGGCTGGACGTCGTCGCACGGGTCGACGGCGATGCGAAATTCACCGCCCAGGCGGTGCGCCGAGCCCTCGACTGATCGCCGGATTCGCGCGGCGAACCGACCCGCGCGACGGCAAGAAAAGCATGGCACGCCCCCTTGAGCCTCACGCTCGGGGGGAGCATAGCGCGGTCCATGACGAAACAGATAACGAAGTCGCTGTCGCAGGCGTTCGAAGCCCGTTTCACCGAAGGCGCACTTCCAGGAGAGGTAGAAAGGTTCGGCAAGGCCGACCGCAAGGAGGCCGCCAGCTTCGTCGCCGAAACCGCGGCCCATCGCGAGCCCGCGAGCCCGCGGATCGCGCTCGACACCTTCACCCGGGGCGGCCAGCGCCGAATGCGCCTGGCGGTGGTCAACGACGACATGCCGTTTCTGGTCGATTCGATCGCGGCCACCATCGGCGCCCACGGCATTGCGATCGACCGCATCATCCATCCCGTATTGTCGGTGTCGCGCAACGGCGACGGCAAGCTGACCAGCATCGGTGAGGGCGGCGCGCCCGAATCGATGATCTATATCGAGATGGACCGCGTGGACGCGAAGCCGCGCAAGACACTGGTCGCCGATATCGAGCGCAATCTGCGCCACGTCCGCCATGCCGTGAACGACTGGCCGGCGCTGCAGGTCGCCATGCGCGAGGATGCCGACCGCATGGACAATGACGAGGGAGCGGCGCTGCTGCGCTGGTTCCTGGACCGCAATTTCACGCTGCTCGGCTATGAACACTGGATGCGCGACGGTTCGGCGAGCGGCCAGCTCGGCCTGGCGCGCGAAGCGCTCGACGTGCCGCTGCTCGCCCAGCAGTCGCGCGAGCGCGCGCTCGCCTGGTTCGAGGAAGGCGGCGATGCGCCGCTGCTGCTGAAATCCAACTGTATCTCGACGGTCCATCGCCGCGTGCCGCTGGACCTGATCCTGGTGCCGGTGCGCGAGGACGAAGAGATTACCGGCCTGTCGATCCATGCCGGGCTGTGGACCAGCGCCGCGCTCCACGCGGCACCGCAGGACGTGCCCGTGCTGCGCGCCCGGCTCGGCACGCTGGAAGAGCGGCTGGGTTTCGACCCCAAGGGCCATACCGGCAAGGCCATGGCGCATGCGCTGACCGCGCTGCCGCACGATCTGACCACGGCCTTTTCCCCGGACGATCTCGAGCAACTGGCGCTCACGGCCATGTCGATCGCCGACCGGCCGCGCTCACGCCTGATCCTGATCCGCAGTGCGCTGGGGCGACACCTGTTCGGCTTCGTCTGGCTACCGCGGGACGAACTGTCCTCGGGCCGCCGCGCCGCGATCGGCGAGATGCTGGCGGAAGCGGCGGGTGCCGACATGCTGAGCTGGTCGATCTCGCTGGAAGACGGCCTGGTGGCGCTGTTGCGCTTCACGCTGGATCTGCGCGGCGACGCGCACATGCCGGACGAGGCGGAGCTGGACCAGCGGCTGGAACGGATGATGCGCGGCTGGATGCCCGCGGTGGAGGCCGCGCTCGGCGATCACGGCGGTCAGGGCGCGACGCGGCTCGCGCTGCGCTACGCCAACACCTTTCCCAACAATTACCGCAACACCAACACGCCGGAGGAAGCGGCGCGCGACATCGCCCGCATCGCCGAACTGGAAGACGAATCGGCGCGTTCCGTACGCTTCATCGACGGCGACGGCAGCGACGGCCGGCTGCGGATCAAGGTCTATCGGCTGGGCGGTGCGCTGGCGCTGTCCGACGCGGTGCCGGTGTTCGAGAATTTCGGCTTCCGCGTCATCGAGGAGGTGCCGACCCCGCTCTCCGACGAGGACCACGCCTTCATCCACGATTTCGAGGTCGAGCTGGAAACGCCGATCGACCCCGACAACCGGTTCGACATCGCGACCGTGGAAGCCGCGATCGCGGCCGTGCTGGAACTGCGCGCGGAAAACGATGCCTTCAACCGGCTGATCGTGGAAGCGGCGATGAAGCCGGCATCGGTGACGCTGCTGCGCGCCTGGTTCCGCTATCTGCGCCAGACCGGCATGTCCTATGGATTGTCGACGGCGGTGGACGCCCTGCGCAACGCGCCGGAAGTGGCGGGCGCCCTGATCGCGCGGTTCGAGGCGGCGCACGACCCGGATGCGCGCAAGGGCGCGGAAGAGGCGATGGCGCTGGCCGAAGAGGCGATCGAACGGGGCCTGGCCGGCGTGTCGGCGATCGACGACGACCGCATCCTGCGCAATTATGCCGGCGTCGTGAAGGCGACGCTGCGCACCAACGCCTTTTCCCCGGCGGCGGACGAAGCGCTGGCGTTCAAGCTCGACAGCGCGAAGGTGCCGGGCCTGCCGCGGCCCGTGCCGTGGCGCGAGATCTTCGTCTATTCGCCGCGGGTCGAAGGCGTGCACCTGCGCGCCGGCCCCGTCGCGCGCGGCGGCCTTCGCTGGTCCGACCGGCGCGACGATTTCCGCACCGAGATCCTGGGCCTGATGAAGGCGCAGCGGGTGAAGAACGCCGTCATCGTACCGACCGGCGCCAAGGGCGGCTTCTATCCCAAGCAACTCCCCTCACCCGCCACCGACCGCGAAGCGTGGTTCGAGGAGGGCCGGGAAAGCTATCGCATCTTCATCCGGGCGCTGTTGTCGATCACCGACAACATCGTCGGCGGTAACGTGGTGCATCCCGAACGCGTGCGCATCCTGGACGGAGAGGACCCCTATTTCGTCGTCGCCGCCGACAAGGGCACGGCAACCTTCTCCGATGTCGCCAACGCCATCGCGATGGAGCGCGACTTCTGGCTGGGCGACGCCTTCGCCAGCGGCGGCAGCCACGGCTACGACCACAAGGCGATGGGCATCACGGCCAAGGGCGCCTGGGTTTCGGTCAAGCGACACTTCCTGGAAATGGGCGTGGACGTGCAGACCGACGAGATCTCGGTCGTGGGCTGCGGCGACATGTCGGGCGACGTGTTCGGCAACGGCATGCTGCTGTCGAAGACGCTGAAGGTGAAGGCGGCGTTCGATCATCGCCACATCTTCCTCGACCCCGATCCCGATCCGGCAAGCTCGTGGGAGGAGCGCAAGCGCCTGTTCGAGCTGCCGCGCTCGAGCTGGAACGATTACGACAAGCGCAGGATCTCGAAGGGCGGCGGTGTCTTTTCGCGCAGCGACAAGACGATCAAGCTCACCAGGCAGGTGCGCGAGATGCTCGACATCGAGGACGAGGTGCTGGAGCCCGCCGCGCTGATTTCGGCCATCCTCAAGGCGCCGGTCGATCTCATCTGGTTCGGCGGCATCGGCACCTACATCAAGGCCGCGGCCGAAAATAATGCCGAGGTGGGCGATCCCGGCAACGACCGGCTGCGCGTCAATGCCGAGCGGGTCCGCGCCAAGGTCGTGGGCGAAGGCGCGAACCTGGGCGTTACCCAGGCGGGGCGCATCGCCTATGCCGCCAAGGGCGGGCGCATCAACACCGACTTCATCGACAATTCCGCCGGCGTCGACTGCTCGGACAACGAGGTCAACATCAAGATCGCGCTCAACCGGGAGATGACGGAAGGCAGGCTGAGCTTCGACCAGCGCAACAAGCTGCTCGCCCGCATGACGGACGATGTCGCCAGGCTGGTGCTGGAGGACAACCGGCTGCAGACGCTGGCGCTGTCCTTCATGGAGAATGACGGCGCGGTCGCGGTGCCGAGCTATGTCCGGGTGATCGAGATTTTCGAGAATGCGGACCGGCTCGACCGCACGGTCGAGGGACTGGCTTCGAATGAGGATTTCCTGCGGCGCGGCCAGGACGGGCTAGGCCTGACGCGGCCCGAACTAGCCGTGCTGCTCGCCACCGCAAAGCTCGCGCTGCAGGACGCGATCGAACGGCGCGACCTGGGCGCGGATCCGGAACTGCGCGGCGATCTCCACGCCGCCTTCCCCGCGCCCATGCGCAAAAAATATGGCGACGCGATCGATGCGCACCGCCTGGCCGGCGAGATCGTCGCGACCAAGCTCGCCAACCGGATCGTCAACCGCATGGGCGTGCTCCACCCGTTCGAACTGGCCGAGGAGGAAGGCGCCGCGCTGGGCGACATCGCATCCATGTTCGTCGCCGCCGACCGGCTGTTCGGCCTGCAGGCGATCTGGAAAGAGATCGAAAGCGCCGATATCGGCGAACAGGCGCGCATCGCCCTGTTCGAGGAAGTGGCGATCGCCGCCCGTTCTCAGATCGCGGACCTGTTGCGCGTGTGCAAGTCGGGCGATGGCCCCGGCGACGTGATCGCGCGGCTGCAACCCGGCATCGCCAATCTCGACCGGCAGGCCAAGACGCTGCTGCTGGAAGAGGCGCGCGCGCAGAGCGGCCGCATCTCCGACCGGCTGGAGGAATCCGGCGCCCCCCGGTCGCTGGTGAAGAAGGTGGTGCGCATCTTCGAATTGGACGGTGCGGTGGGTCTGGCCGATCTTGGCCAGCGGCGCGACCTCGACGAGACGGTGCTGACGCGGGCGTTCACCCGGCTGGGCCAGGCACTGGGTCTCGACTGGGCGCAGGCGAATGCGGCGCGGATCAAGACCGGCGATCCGTGGGAACGCCTGCTGATCGCGGGGCTGGCGCGGGATTTCCAGCAATTGCGGCTGGAATTTCTCGGCCGCATCGACGCCGGCGATCCGCAACGCGCGGTGGAGGACTGGCTGGACGCGAACGCCGCGCGGGTCGCGCAGTTCACCGGCCTCGTTCAGCGCGCGCGCCGCGCACCCGCTCCCAGCGCCGCGATGCTGGCGCAGATCGCCGGCCAGGCCAGAGTGCTGCTGGCGCGGTGAGGCGCCGCTCCGCCGCCCCGGACCTGATTCGGAGTGGCGGAGCGCCGCGCGCAAGAAGGGCAGTGCTTCGACAAGCTCGGCATCAGCGGGAAGCGGGGTGTCTCTGCCTGGCTACCCACCGCTTGCCCTGAGCTTGTCGAAGGGCCGTTCTGTTTCTGTCAGCGGCAAGAACCGGCTTGGACGATTTTCAGGCTGAAGGGCGGAAAGCCGCCTGGACGGAGCACCCCTCAAGGCGACGGTGTATGTCCGGTAAGCTCGGCGAGCAGCCAGCTCCGGATCGCGCTGGCCAGGTTGGGCGGGGCGTCGGCACGGATGCGGACGGCATCGATGGCCGCCACCAATGCGTTGAGCGGCAGGCCGCGTTCGCCGGCGGCGGCTTCCAGCGCCCTCCAGAAAACGGGTTCGAGGCTGATCGAGGTCTCGTGCCCGGCGATCGTCACCGATCGCTTGACCGGCCCGGCGAACCCGCCGGGCGGCGGCGTGATGCCGCTCACCGCCGCCCCTCCCCAACGCAGCAAAATGCCACAGGAAAGAATCGTATCCCCGCGAAAGCGGGAATCCAGGGCCGCAAACGCGCCGCCCGACACCCCGGGCTCCTGCCTTCGCAGGAGCACGAAGGCGTCGCAAACCCGGTCGAGAACCGTCCCGGACGGCGCTCCTTCCCCGCTTCGCGTTCGGCGAACGCATTCCCGCCGCTGGAAGGAGAGGCCATCATTCCTCGTCGAACAGGGCCGCGAGCTGTTCGATCATCGTGCCCGCCAATTGCTCCACGTCCATGATCGTCACCGCGCGGGCATAGTAACGGGTCACGTCGTGGCCGATGCCGATCGCCGACAATTGCACCGGCGAACGCGTCTCGATCCAGCCGATCACCTGGCGCAGATGGCGTTCGAGGTAACTGCCCGAATTGACCGACAGGGTGGAATCGTCGACCGGCGCGCCGTCGGAGATGACCATCAGAACCTTGCGTTCTTCCGGCCGTGCGATCAGCCGGCTGTGCGCCCAGAGCAGCGCCTCGCCGTCGATATTCTCCTTCAGCAGCCCTTCGCGCATCATCAGGCCCAGTGAGGCCTTGGCCCGCCGCCATGGCTCGTCGGCCTGCTTATAGACGATGTGGCGCAGGTCGTTGAGACGGCCCGGCTGGTGCGGCCTTCCGTTCTGCAGCCATTCCTCGCGCGCCTGTCCGCCCTTCCACGCCCGCGTGGTGAAGCCCAGGATCTCCACCTTCACCCCGACGCGTTCGAGCGTGCGGGCGAGGATGTCCGCGCTGATCGCGGCGATCGAGATGGGCCGGCCGCGCATCGAACCGGAATTGTCGATCAGCAGCGTGACCACGGTATCGCGGAAATCGGTCTCGCGCTCGACCTTGTAGCTGAGCGACTGCATCGGGTTTACCACCACGCGCGCCAGCCGGGCGGCGTCGAGCAGCCCTTCTTCCTGATCGAAATCCCACGACCGCGCCTGCTGCGCCATCAAACGGCGCTGCAAACGGTTGGCGAGCTTCGTCACCACGCCCTGCAGATGCGTGAGCTGCTGGTCCAGATAGGAGCGCAGCCGTTCCAGTTCGTCGGCATCGCACAATTCGGTGGCGGCGATGATCTCGTCGAACTTGCTGGTGAAGGCCTTGTATTCAAACTGCGGCGGCAGGTCGGACCAGGGACGGTTCGGCCGCACGGGCATCATGCCTTCCCGCCCGTCGTCGCCGGGCTCACCTTCGGCGTCGTCCATCTCCTGCTCGCTGTCGGCCTGCTGCTCGCCCTCGCCTTCGTCCGAATCGCGCTGCTCGCCGCGGGCGTCGACCTCGCCCTCGCCCTGCTCGCCGGCCTCGTCGCCTTCGTCCTCGCCCTGTTCCTCTTCCTGGTCCTCGGCGCCCTCGTCGTCACTGCCGCCCTCGTCATCCTCCTCGGGCAGCACCTCGCCCTCGGTGAGGTCGAGATCTTCGAGCAGGTTGGAGACGAGCTTGCCGAACGATTCCTGGTCGTCGATAGCAAGGCCGAGCGCGTCGAGATCCTTGCCCGCTTTCTCCTCGACCCAGTCGCGCACCAGTTTCATGCCCGGTTCGGCGAGCGACGGCGCGGGCTTTCCGGTCAGGCGTTCGCGCGCCATCAACTGGATGGCGGTCGACAGCGGCACCTCTTCGGCCGTGCGTGCGCGTGCAATCGGATCGGATTTCAGCCGGACGTTCAGCGCATGGTCGAGATTGGCCGACACGCCCTCGTACCCGCGCGATCCGATCGCTTCGATCCGCGCCGTCTCCACCGCGTCGAACACCGCCCGCGCCACCGCCTCGCGCGGGGCGGCGCGGTTGTGCTTGGCGCGGTCGTGATGTTTCAAGCGCAGCGCGAAACCGTCCGCGAAGCCGCGCGCCTGCGCCACCTGGTCAGCCGGCAGTGTGCGCGACGGCATCGGCACCTTCAGGTTGCGTCCGGCCTGCGACGGCGCATCGGCGGAAAAGGCCAGTTCGACCTCGGCGTCCTCGGCCAACACGCGCGCCGTGCCGCCCAGCACCGCCTTGAATGCATCAAGAGGCGTGCGTTCGGTCATGCTATCCCTCTCCCCGCCGGGGAGAGGGATGCGAAGACTTGGCGGCGAAGCCGCCTAGGCGAAGCTGGGAGAGGGGAAAGGCGTTTGCACCGGCCGTGCTCACCCTCATCCAACTTCGCCTAGGCGTCTGCGTCGCCAAGGCGGCGTATCCTTCCCCCATCAAGGGCGAAGGAGAAAGAGGCAGCGCCGCCGTCACGCCCGCTTCACCACGCTTTCCGGCAGGTCGTCGCCGAAGACGCGCTGATAATATTCGGCGACCAGCGGCCGTTCCGCCTCGTCGCACTTGTTGAGAAAGCTCAGGCGGAAGGCGAAGCCGATATCGCCGAAGATCAGCGCGTTCTGCGCCCAGGTGATGACGGTGCGCGGGCTCATCACCGTGGAGATGTCCCCGCCGACGAAGCCCTTGCGCGACAGGTCGGCGACGCGGACCATCTTTTCCACCACCTCCTTGCCCTCGGGCTTGTCGTATTCGCCCGACTTGGCGAGCACGATCTGCGCCTCGGTGGCGGCCGGCAGATAATTCAGCGCGACGACGATGTTCCAGCGGTCCATCTGGCCCTGGTTGATCTGCTGCGTGCCGTGATACAGGCCGCTGGTATCGCCCAGCCCCACCGTGTTGGCGGTGGCGAACATGCGGAACCACGGATTGGGGCGGATGACGCGGTTCTGGTCCAAGAGCGTCAGCTTGCCCTCCGTCTCCAGCACGCGCTGGATCACGAACATCACGTCGGGCCGGCCGGCATCATATTCGTCGAAGACCAGGGCGGTCGGATTCTGCAACGCCCAGGGGAGCAACCCCTCACGGAACTCGGTGACCTGTTGCCCGTCCTTCAGCACGATCGCGTCGCGGCCGATCAGGTCGATCCGGCTGATATGCGCATCCAGGTTGATGCGCACGCACGGCCAGTTGAGCCGCGCCGCCACCTGTTCGATATGCGTCGACTTGCCGGTGCCGTGATAGCCGTGGATCATGACGCGGCGGTTGTGGGCGAAGCCCGCCAGCACCGCCAGCGTCGTATCGGGGTCGAAGACATAGGCGGGATCGAGATCGGGCACGCGCTCGTCCGCCTCGCTGAACGCCGGGCATTCCATGTCGGAATCGATGCCGAACACCTCGCGCACGTTCACCATCTTGTCGGGCGCGTCCATCACCGTGGTTTCGCGGCTGTCGGGCTGGGTGTTCGCGATGCTTGCCATGACCAATCCTGAATTGTGAGAAGGCGTCGCCGGCCGGCGCGGCTGTCCCCTACCACTTAAGGCGAGCGTGAAAGAGGGCAAGGGGCGAAACCGCCGCGCCGCCGCCCGCCCATGTTCAGGCCAGCTTGTCCGGCAGAACGAACAGCCGCACGAAGCGCTCCGCCAGTGCGCGGTCGCCGTGGATGCGCAATGCGCCGGCCGCCTCCGCATCGGCGATCGGCCGCCCGCCATAGACGATCGACGCCATGGTTTCGGGCGAGGCGTGGAAGGCGGCGTCGGCGCCGGCGGGATCTTCGCGGCGTACGTCGAAGCCATGGCGGTCGAGCCTTCCCACGAATTCGTCGGCGCCCAGCCGAAAGCCGATCCGCGCATCGAGATCGCCGACCAGCGTGCCGTCGTGCATCGTGCGGAACGACATCATCAGCGAGGCGGCGCTGAGCGGCAGCGTCGGATCGTGGAGCGACGACCTGACCGCCCAGCGCCCCAGTTCCTGGATCGCGGTCTCGCTCGCGCGGCCCCATTCGGTCAGCTCATAGACCTGCACCGACGCCGGCGGCGGCAGCTTGCGCCTGTGCAGCACCCCGATCCGCTCGAGCCCTTCCAGCCGCTGCGTCAACACATTGGCGCTGATACCGGGCAGGCTGGCGCGAAGTTCGCCGAAGCGTCTTCCGCCGTACATGAGTTCGCGCACAATCAGCAGCGACCAGCGTTCGCCCACCAGTTCCAGCGCAAGCGCGGTGCCGCAGGCGTCGTCATACCAGCGCTTTTGCCTGGATTTCCAATCTGTAGTTATTTTTTCTGACTTCATAGTTGCTTTTTATAACCATTGCGCGCACGATCCTCAAGTCCGCCGACTCGCGGCGCAGGAGAGATGCCATGACGAAGCTCAGCACGTGCGTCTGGTGCAACTATACCGCAGAGGAACAGGCGAAATTCTACACCGCACTGCTCCCCGACAGCCGCATCACCCGCGTCCAGCGCACACCCGCCGACACGCCCTCGCAAAAGGCGGGCGACGTGATCGTCGTCGAGCTGGAGCTTCTGGGCCAGCAGTTCATCCTTCTGAACGGCGGCGACATGTTCCGGCACAGCGAAGCGGTGAGCTTCGTCATCCCGACCAAAGACCAGGCCGAGACCGACCACTATTGGAACGCGATCGTCGATAATGGCGGGGCGGAAAGCATGTGCGGCTGGTGCAAGGACAAATGGGGAATCAGTTGGCAGGTCACGCCCGACCGGCTGATCGAACTCGCTTATGACAATCCCGATGCCGACAGCGCGCGCCGCGCGATGGAGGCGATGATGACGATGAGAAAGATCGACATCGCCGCGATCGAACGCGCCGCCGAAGCCGCGTGAAGGAGCACTGTCATGCCGATGGATCCGAACGCCGACATTGAAATCACCAGCTTTCGCGGTCGAAGAGGCCGAACTCCTCGTTCGCGCCATGGAAGCGCAACTCGTTGATCTCAACCGAAGCGCTACCGTGCCGGCCGCCATCTGAAGGAGGATATCGAAATGACCTATGTCGACGGTTTCGTGGTTCCGGTGCCCCACGACAAGAAGGAAGCGTACCGGGCGATGGCCGCCAAGGCGCTGCCGCTGTTCAAGGAACACGGCGTGCTTCAGCTCGTCGAATGCTGGGGCGACGACATCAAGCATGGCGAGACCACCGATTTCTACCGCGCCGTGAGGGCGGAGGAAGGCGAGAACGTCGTCTTTTCCTGGATGACCTGGGAATCGAAAGAAGCGCGGGACGCCGGCTGGGAAAAGATGATGGCCGATGAACGCATGCAACCCGACGGCGAGATGCCCTTCGATGGCAAGCGCATGTTCTTCGGCGGATTTTCCATTCTGCTCGACAGCGACGCCTGAGGAGAAGCGGAATGCGCAATCCCCATGGAAGCCCTGTCTGGTACGAGTTGATGACCGCCGACCCGGACGCCGCCAAGGCATTCTACGACGACGTTATCGACTGGACGATCGAGGCAAGACCGCAAGGCGACATGGACTATCGCATGATCGGGACGGCGGGCGGCCAAATGGTCGGCGGCGTCATGCGGCTGACCGAGGCCATGCTGCAAGGCGGCGCCGGTCCCGGCTGGTTCTTCTATATCGGCGTGGACGATGTCGACGCGACGGTAAAGGCGGTGGAGACCGCGGGCGGCGGCGTGATCATGCCGCCCTGGACCATTGCGGGCGTCGGCCGCATGGCCATGGTCCGCGATCCGCAGGGCATCGCCTTCTATGTCATGCGCGGCGAACCGGACGAAACGAGCACCGCCTTCGAACGCGCGGGGTTCGGCAAGTGCAACTGGAACGAACTGGCGACGCCCGATCAGGAGGGCGCGCACGCTTTCTATGCCGCGGTGTTCGGCTGGACCTTCCCCGACAGGATGCCGATGGGAGAGATGGGCGACTATGTCTTCGTGGCGGTCGGCGACACGACGATCGGCGCGACGATGACGGCGCCGGATCCCGGCCCGCCGCCCGGCTGGCAATTCTACTTCCGCGCACCCGATATCGAAGAAGCGGCCGAAACGGTGAAGGCCCGGGGCGGCACGGTGCATCACGGGCCGGTGGAGGTGCCGGGCGGCGACCGCATCATCGTCGCCAGCGACCCCGAAGGCGTCATGTTCGGCGTGGTCGGGCCGGGCCTCTGATCAACCGACCCGGCCATCGTCGCACGACGGCACGGGCGGGCGGTGCAACCTTTTGCGCCGCCCATGCGAATGTTCCGGCGCACTCCGAAGGAAGAACCCCGCCATGCTGCTCGACCGCCGCCGTTTTCTGACCGCCGCCGGGATATCCGCCGCCGCCGTCACCATGGGATGTTCGGCCGGCGAGACGCGTGCGGCGGAGGCGTTCGCGGTGAACCTCAGCCGCGCCGAATGGAAGAAGCGTCTGACGCCACAACAATTCCATATCCTGCGCGAAGGCGGGACCGAACGCCCCTTTTCCAGTCCGCTCAACAAGATCGAGCGTGCCGGCATCTTTCACTGCGCCGGCTGCGACAATGCGCTGTATTCCTCGAAGACGAAGTTCGAAAGCGGCACCGGCTGGCCCAGCTTCTATGCACCGCTGAAAGGCGCGGTGACGACGCGGCGCGACGGCTCGCTGGGAATGGCGCGGATCGAGGTGTTGTGCAGCCGTTGCGGCGGGCATCTCGGCCACGTCTTCAACGACGGGCCGCCCCCCACGGGAAAACGTTATTGCATGAACGGCGCGGCGATGACCTTCGCCGCCGCCTGACGCCGCCGACGCTCAGTTCACCAGCGTGACGATGCCGCGCTGGGCCAAGTCGCTTTTCGCCATGGGCAGCGGCAGCGCGTCACCGCCGGGAAGGTCGTCCGCATCCGGCCCGGCATCGGGATAGATGAAGCCATTGACCGGATAGGTGGTGCTGCCCAGCGCACCGATCGGGCCGTACCAGACCTTCACCTCGCTCCAGTCGCCGGCATCGGACACGTCCACCGCGCGGACATCGTGCTCCACGCCGCCGCGCACCGACCAGTTGGCATGAGTCAGCAGCACTTCGCGGTCGTTCACCACCTTCGACACCATCGCGACATGGCCCAACGGCATCCGCGCGATCGGTGCGAAGGACATCACCGCGCCTGCTTCCGGCATATCGCCGCGGACGTAGCGCCCGTCCGCCTGGGACCACCAGGTGCGCGCATTGCCGTGGATGTCGATGCCGGAAACCTCGCGCGCGAAGGTCACGCACTGCCAGTATTTCGCCTGCGCCGGAACGGCCGTCATCAGGCAAAGCGATAGCGCCAGCGCGAAACGCGCTGCAAAACGGTGGAACTGCATCCGGCCCCCTTCGACCCCGCAATGTTGTCGCCGGCCAGAAAGCACTGAAACCGTTAACGGAAAAGCCCCGCACCCGGCCTGCCGGGCCGATTTCGGGACGAACCGTGGCGATGAGACGACGACCGGCGGATCGATACCGGCCCCGGCGCCTCGCCTGCCGCCCTCAGGCCCCGTTCCAGCCGACGATCTCGTCCACCGTGCCGGAGGTGACGGAGTGATAGCCCGGACGCGCCTTGGCATAGATGCGCCTGGCGAGCGACTGCCCCCAATCGCCCTCGTTCATCATCACCTCGAACAACGGCGCCACGAACTTGCGCCGGCCCTGCGACGTCAGGAACTGCTCGGCCGATTCCGCCGCGGGCGGATAGCGGTTGCCGAGCGCCAGCATCAGCCAGGCGAAGCGGATCTCGCTATTGCCCGCGTGGCTGAAATCGAACCGTTCGTCGAGCGCGGCCAACCGCTCTCGGCTCAGGTCGCGCGGCAACCGGTTCAGGAACCGTACCCGTTCCTGCGTGCTGACATCGTCGGGCACGCTCGCGACCAGCCCGCCCTCTGCATATTCCTTCGCCGCCATATCCATCGCCGGAAAGGCGTCGGACTTCACATGGACCGCATTGTCCGGGATGCCGGGTTCATAGACCCATTGTTCAAGCCCGATCCGTTTCGCAAGGTCGGGGTCGTCCTTGAACAGATGCGCGCGAATATCCTTCAGGAAGCCGGCCGTCGTTTGCGGCTGAAAGGCGTGGCGATCGAAATAGCCGCGCAGATATTCGTCGAACCGCTCGCGCCCCACCGCCTTTTCGATCGTGCGCAGGAAGGTCGCGCCCTTTTCATAGGCGATCTCGCCCATCCCGGCATCGGGATCGCGATCGGCCGTCAGGTTCAGGTGGAGCTGCGTGTCGGGCGAGGACGGGCCGCCTGCGTCCTTGATCGCTTCCTGCAGGCCGCTCCAGCCGAGATCTGCCTCCATCGCCGCGCGGCGCTTGCCGTACAGCTTTTCCATGATGCGGTTCTCGAAATAGGTGGTGAAGCCCTCGTTGAGCCAGAAATCGTCCCAGGTGGCGTTGGTGACGAGATTGCCCGACCAGCTATGCGCCAGTTCATGCGCGACCAGGCTGACGAGGCTGCGGTCGCCGGCGATTACCGTCGGCGTGGCAAAGGTCAGGCGCGGATTTTCCATCCCGCCATAGGGAAAGCTGGGCGGCAGGACGAGCACGTCGTAGCGGCCCCAGCGATACGGGCCGTACAGGTCTTCGGCCGCGTCGACGAATTTCGGCAGGTCGGCGAATTCCCAGGCCGCTTTTTTCAGCATGCCCGGCTCGGTCCAGACACCGGTGCGCGGACCCAGCGCCTTGAACTCCAGGTTCCCGATGGCGAGCGCGATCAGATAGGGCGCGACCGGCTTGTCCATCCGGAAGCGGAAGGTGTGACGGTCGCCGGAAGCGGGCCTGCCCTCGGGCGTCAGCATCTCCGCCGACATCACCGCGGTCAACGACTTCGGCACCGTGATCGACGCGTCCCAGGTCTGGCGGATGCCGGGGCTGTCCTGCGTCGGAATCCAGCTCCGGTTGAGGATCGCCTCACCCTGGCTGAACAGATAGGGATATTTCCCGCCCGCCGTCTGCTTCGGGCTGAGCCATTGCAGCGCGGGTGCGTCGGGCGCGGTGGCATAGGTGATCTTGATCCGATCGGTACCGTCGAGGCCCACCGTCAGGGGCGCCCCGTGCGCGGGATGGCTTTCGCCCACCTTCCACGGCAGCGTCCTGCCCCGGCCGTCGGTAACCGAAGCGATGCGGAGATCGCGGGTGTCGAGTACGATCTGGTTCGCATCGTCCGCCGCCTTGATGTCGAGCGTCGCGGTGCCGCGCAGGACATGGGCGTCGAAATCGGCGGACAGGTCGAGCGCGACATGGGTGACGCGCGCTACCGACGGCACGGCATAGCTGTGGACGTCCCTCGCCTCCGGCGTCAGCAGCACGGGCGCGACGGCCGGCGCGCTGGCGTCCGCCGCGGGCGAACCGGACGGCGCCGGCGAGGAGGCGGCATCGGAAGCGGTGCCGGTACAGGCGGCGAGGGCGCCGGCCAGGGCGGCGGCACCGAAAATACGAAGACTCATGAAGCAACCCGCAACAATTCAGACGGCGCGACCCTAATCGGGCGCTCGGCAAAGCGCAAAGGCGTCTCGCAAATCGGGGTCGGGGTCGATACAGATGGCCCATGCGCTGCATGATGTTGTTCCTGTGCCTGGCCCTTGCCGCCTGTCAGAATCGAACGCCGATTGACCGGGACGCGGTAGAGAATGACACCACGTCCCCCGCTGCCCGGCCGCTCGATCCCGGCATACGGCCGGTCCGCATCGGCGAAAGCGGCCCCGATTTCCCCGCCTGCTCGACCAGAGGCGTGGTCGTGGAACTGGGCGCCGGGGAAACCCTGCCGGTCCGCACCGCGCCCTTTGCCGAAGCGGATATCACGGGGCAGGTCGTGAACGGTGATCGGGTCGACGTCTGCACCCGGTCATTCGACCAGCGCTGGCTCGGCGTCGTCGTCCGCCCAAACGGTGCCGATGCGGCCGCGTGCGGCACAAGACGCCATGTCTCGGAACCGCGAACCTATGACGGCCCGTGCCTGTCGGGCTGGATCAGCAACGCATTCGTGCAACTGACCGCCGACTGACGGCGGCTCGGCGGCGGCACCGTACCGAATGGTACGCAAATGTCGCACCGCCGACAACAAATGGCGGCCCGCGCTCCATTCGTCGCAACTTTCGTTGCAACGCAATAGCCTTTTATGATTCCATTCGGGTGCGGGCGGATGGGCGTTCAGCCTCTGGTTAGCCATCTTCGTCCATATTGTCCGCAATTGAGCACTGGGGTGGAGTCGATCATGGGTGCCAGAATGAAGCCGGCCGAAGGCGCGATGACGCTGTCGGAGATGAAGGAGTTCGCGGATTTCAGCGCGGCGACCCAGCGGTACGTGCGCCGATCGCTGGACATCGGCCTCGACCGCGAGGATGCGCTTGCCCGCTGGTCGCGCGATGTGGTGGAAGCGGCGAGCATCCGTGCGCAGGCCCGCGTCTATGACAGGTTGCCCGACATTCGCGCCATGGTGCCCGACGATACCGGGCTCGACGCTGTCGAACCCTTTCTCGCGCCGCTGATCTCCGTCTCCGCGTTCGATCTGGGCCAGGGGCGGCTTACGAACTTCTCGGCCTATCGCTTCCTCTATGAACGACTGATCGGGGCAGAGGTCCGGCCGTGGCTGCCGGCCGCCTTCTGCGCCGCCGCCGCGCTGCCGCAACTGCACCCGGACCTGCGCCGCAAGTTGCTGCAGTCGATCAGCGAGGCGGCGGCGACCGCATCCGGCTGGTCCGCGCGCCAGCCCGCCTTCTTCCCGTCCTGGGTGGAAAAGGTCGACGGCGAATCCTTCGCGAACTGAGCCGCTTCAGCGACAGGCTCGCCATCCCGCCGCGCCGCGGTTCGCCTGGTCGAGGTGAAGGTGATCACGGTGGGCCGCGTTATAGTCCGGCGACAACACCGTCGCATACAGGTCGCACGCGCCGTCGCGCACCGCGTGCAGAAATCTTGCCTTGTCCCCCGATCCGTTCCAGTCGCCGGCGACGCTGATCCGGGTGCCGTCCGCCAGCTCGAAGCCCGCCACGTCCAGCGCGTCGGCGGTGGCATGTTCGCTCCACGGGCCGCTGTCGCGCCCGTACATCCGGCGACAGCTATAGCTGCCGAAGTGCTGCACCGTCTCGACGCGCTGGCCGAAGATGCGCTGCGCGGCGGGCTGGATCGTGTTCCATTCCCACATCAGAAAGGCCGCGGCGACGCTGCATGACGTCGTGAGGTCCGCCGGCGCGAACCGGATCGTATTCGATCCGCGCGCGCGCAGGCGCACGCCGTCCGAATAGCCGCAATGGTCGCCGCCATCCACCTCTGGCGCCTCGGCATAGCTTGCTCCGGCGCGATCGAGCCGCAACCGGCAGCGCGGATAATCCTCGGTCAGCGCCGTCAGCTTGCGCCCGGTGAACAGCCCGACCGGCTGGCCGAGATCGAGCGGCGTCCAGGGCAGGTCCTGCGGCCGGTTGCGGATGAACGCATATAGCGCGAATGCCAGCGCCAGCAGGCAGATCAGCACCACGAGCGCGCGCAGCGTGCGGCGCAGCGCCCTCATCCCCGAAAGGCCGCCGAAACCGGCTGCGAGGTCACCGGATAGCCGCGATCCTCGGGAATGCACAGGTGCTGTTCGTCCGCGCGCTGCTCGATCCAGGGCGTGATGGTCCGCACGGGATGCGCGACGGCATCTTCCGCCGCTTCGGCAAAGCTGCCGAACAACGCCAGCCGCTCCAGGTTGCGGCGGGTCGGAAAGATGAGGTGCCCGTCGCCGCGATCCGCCCGGTCGAGCACGTCGCGCGCGGTCGCCCAGAAGGCGCGGACATTCTCGGTTCCGTCCACCACCGGCTCCGGCGCGTCGTCCGGCAGGCGGGCGAGATAGAAGCGCGTGTCGAAGATGCGCGCATGCGCCATTTCCGGGCACCAGCGCGCGAACGGCACCAGCGCGTCGAAGGCGATACTGTCGGCCCCCATCGGCAGCAGCCGGACCAGGGGCACAGCTTCGTGGAGGCCGGCGCGCACGCGTTTCAGGTCGATCCCGGTCATCGGCCGGGCGAAACCGACCGCGATGCCGGCCTCCTCGATGGTCTCGCGGATCGCGGCGATGCGCGCTTCGGCATCGTCGGGCGCAGCCGGCCCCGCGGCCTCGGCCAGCGCCCGGTCGGCGGGATCGATCCGTCCGCCGGGAAAGACGAGCGCGCCGCCGGCGAACGCGAGGTCGCGGGCACGCTCGACGATCAGCAATTCCGGCGCCGCCGCTTCCCGCTCGCGCATGACGACGACGGTGGCGGCTGGGATCGGCGTCTGCGCGGAGCGGGCCATGGGCTCGATCTAGGGGCGGGACCCGCGAACGGCAATGCATCGAAGAGACCGCAGCGGCGTTGACCGGCCATGGACCCGGCAGCGATCGACCTCGGTATCGGCCAGATGGCCCTGCGCCTGGGGCTGGCGACGCTGGTCGGCGCGGCGCTGGGTTTCGACCGCGAAGTGCGCGGCCACGCCGCCGGCATCCGCACCCACGCCATGGTCGCGCTGAGTTCGGCGGTCATCACCGTATCTGCCCTGCTGATCTTCACCGAACTGCGCGGCTCGCATGCCCAGCCCGATCCGCTGCGCGTGGTGCAGGGCCTTGCCCAGGCGATCGGCTTCATCGCCGCCGGCCTTATCTTCGTCCGCGGCAATGCGGTCCACAACCTGACGACGGCCGCCAATATCTGGCTCGCCACGGCGGTCGGCATCGCGTGCGGCGCGGGGCAACTCGTGCTGGTGGTCCTGGCCGCGCTGTTCGGTCTGCTGCTCACCACGGCGCTGCAGATCGCAAAGCGCTGGATACCGATGGTGCGCAGCGACGGCGCCGACGAGGAGGATTCTTCGCCCGACTGACGCCCGCTGGCCCGCCGCGGTGCCGGGCCGTCGCCTCCATTGATCGCGCGGCGGATGGACGCGACGCGCTGATAGCGCTACCACCATCGCCGAACGCGCGGTCGACGCGTCGGCGATGACAGCGGGAGGACGAGATGGCGGCGACTGCGCGCGCGGAAAGCGAACCCGGTTCGGGCGAGACCGCACAGCGCCGGCCGGCCGGTCCGCCCAAGCCTTCGGGCAATGTCCGCTGGATCGTCTGCGCCCTGCTCTTCTTCGCGGTGGTGCTCAGCTATATCGATCGCCTCGTCATCTCGGTGCTGAAGCCGGATCTGGCCGCACAATATGACTGGTCGGAAACCGGCTATGCCGACCTCGCTTTGTATTTCCAGCTCGCCTACGGCCTGTCCTATGTGATCGCGGGCCGGGTGATCGACCGGGTCGGCGCCCGCATCGGCTATGCCGCGGCGGTGACGATCTGGACGATCGGCCATGTCCTGCACATTGCTTTCACCTCCACCGCCGGCATGATCTGGGCGCGCCTGCCGCTGGCGATCGGCGAGGCGGCGACCTTTCCCGCCGCGCTGGCCGCGACCAACGAATGGTTTCCCAGGCGCGAGCGTGCACTCGCCATCGGCATCTTCAACGCCGGGTCCAATGTCGGCGCCATCGTGACACCGCTCGCCGTGCCACTGATCGCGGCCGCGTTCGGCTGGCGCTGGGCGTTCATCGCGACGGGCGCGCTCACCGTCATCTGGGTGATCGCCTGGCTGGCCTTCTACCGCACGCCGGACAAGCACCGCCGCGTATCGGCCGGGGAGCTTGCCTATATACGTTCCGAACCGCAGCCCAGGGCCGAACCGGCGACCTTCCGCTCGCTGCTGAAGCTGCGCCAGACCTGGGCGTACATGGCCGGTCGTTTCCTGATCGACCCGGTCTGGTGGGTCTTCCTCTTCTGGCTGCCCGATTTCTTCAACAAGCAGTTCGGGTTGACCATGCTGGAATTCGGTCCGCCGCTGGTCGCGGTCTATCTGATGGCGGACGGCGGTTCGATCCTGGGCGGATATCTCTCCTCGCGCATGCTGGCGCGCGGCTGGTCGCTCAACCGCTCGCGCAAGACCGCCTTCTTCCTGATGGCCCTGTGCACATTGCCCATCGCGTTCGCCGCTTATGTGCCCTCGATATGGATCGCGGTCGCGCTGATCGGCCTGGCCTGCGCGGGCCACCAGGGCTGCTCGGCCAACCTGTTCGCCCTGCCCGGCGACCTGTTCCCGCGCCGCATGGCGGGGTCGGTCATCGGTCTGGGCGGCCTGGCCGGTGCGGTGGGCGGCATGCTGCTCGCCAAATATGCCGGTATCATCCTGGAACTGGTCGGCAGCTATGAACCGATCTTCCTGGTGGCGGCCTTCGCCTACATGATCGCCCTGGGGGTGATTCACCTGATCGTGCCGCATTATGCCGAGGCGGACCCGTCGCGGATCGAACCGGCACATTGACCGCGCGGTCGCCGAAACGACCCCTGCAGGGGGCACTCGGTTCAACCGCTGCTATCGTTCCTTGTGCTCCCGCGGCGGCGGGCAGTCCGGGAGCGGCGGCCACACGGCTCCCGACCCCCCCAAAGTCAGGCTGATCGTGTGCAAAGCTGACAGCATCCGCCTCTAGCATATGCGTGGATGGCGGGCGCGAACGTCGTCGAGCAGACGCTCGATCGTGTCGTTCTCCGCCGCCGTGCCGGTCGGGTTGACGTGCCAGTTGCAATGCGGGTGGGTCGCCGGGTCGTATACGGTGATCGGCCCGAGCACGAGCCGCCAGCGCCGCTTCGTTCCGCCTGCACGGCGCAGCAGCGATGCCAGCAACAGGTCCTCGAGTTCGCCGACGGTCATTCGCCCAGTTCACCCAACAGGAACGCCAACACAAGCCCCGGCGCAGTGATCATGCCGGCGCGCGCGAGCGGAAAGGCGTTTCCTCGCCGGGAAAGCCGCCGATATATCGGGTTGCGATCGACGGACTCCGATACGATCGCTCCGACGATATGCGTCCTTATCCCACCGGGTCTCCCGACAGTCTCGACCGGAACGAAAAGGACCCGGGACGATGCCCGGGCCCGCAGCGGACGTCCGGCGGGTGTCGCCCTCGAACGGTGCCTACCAGATGTGTACGCGCTGTTCCGGCGGCAGGTAGAGCGCGTCGCCGGGTGTTACCCCGAACGCGTCGTACCAGGTGTCGACATTGCGGACGACGCCGTTGACCCGGTATTTCGCGGGACTGTGCGGATTGCTGAGAAGCTGCGACCGCAATGCGTCTTCGCGCCGCTTGGACTGCCAGGCCTGGGCGTAAGCGAGGAAGAAGCGCTGATCGCCGGTAAGCCCGTCGATCACCGGCGCCGCCCCGTGCTTTTCCTGATATTTTCGGTAGGCGGCATAGGCGGCCTCGATGCCGCCGAGGTCGCCGATATTCTCGCCCAGCGTCAGCTCGCCCTTGATGTGCGTGCCCGGAATCGGCTCATAGGCATCATATTGTTCGGCGAGTGCCGCGGTACGTTTCTTGAAGGCCTGCTTGGCCTGGTCGGTCCACCAGTTCTCATACTTGCCCTTCGGTCCGAACTGGCTGCCCTGGTCGTCGAAGCCGTGGCCCATTTCGTGGCCGATGATCGCGCCGATCGCACCATAATTGACGGCCGGATCGGCGTTCGGGTCGAAATAAGGCGGCTGCAGGATCGCCGCCGGGAACGTGATCTGGTTCGCCAGCGGATTGTAATAGGCGTTCACGGTCTGCGGCGTCATCGACCACAGCGACCGGTCGACCGGCTTGGGAAAGCGCTCCAGTTCGAGTTGATGCTGGAATTCGTTCGCCCGCATGACGTTGCCGAGCAGGTCGTCGCGGTCCACCCGGATCGAGGAATAGTCGATATATTTCTCCGGATGGCCGATGCGCGGCTCGAACGCAGCGAGCTTTTCCAGCGCCTTCTGCTTGGTTTCGGCGTCCATCCAGGTCGAACCGGCGATGCGGTCGTGATAGGCGGCGCGCAGATTCTCGATGAGTTCGCCCATCTTCGCTTCGGCCTCGGGCGGGAAATACTTGTCGACATAGATCTTGCCGACCGCCTCGCCGAGCGCGCCGTTGACCAGCGCCACGCCGCGCTTCCAGCGGTCGCGCTGCGTCTCCACGCCCGACAGCGTCTTCGAATAGAAATCGAAATGCGCGTCGTCGAACGCCTTGGGCAGATACGGCGCATGGTCGGAGATGAAGTGGAAGGCCATATAATCCTTCCAGGTCTGGAGCGGCGTCGCGGCGAGCAGCTTGCCCATCGCCGTGACGGCCGTGTTCTGCGTCATCAGCACCTGCGGCGAGGATTCGAGGCCCGCGGTTTCCAGCATCAGGTGCCAGTTGAAATCGGGCGCCTTCTTTTCCAGGCCGGCGAGCGTCTGCGGATCGTTCAGCTTCGCGATGTCCCGGCTTTCCGTCGGACTCCACTGCTGCTTCGCCATGGCCGTCTCCAGCGCGAAGATCCGGTCGGCCCTGGCGCTTGCATCGGCGATGCCGCCGAGTTCCAGCATGTGCTGGATATAGGCGCGATAGGCCTTGCGGAAGGCGTCGTACTTCTCGCCTTCCAGCAAATAGTAATCGCGCGCCATGCCCAGGCCGCTCTGCCCCGTCACCGCAGTGTAGCGCGTCGGGTCGGACAGGCTGGGGATGACGCCGAGTTCGATCGGGCTGGCATAGCCGACGGTCGCGAACAGCGTTTGCAGGTCGTCGCGGCTTTGCACCGCATCGATCTTCGCGAGATAGGGCTGCAGCGGCTTGGTGCCGAGCGCTTCCACCCGGTCCCGGTTCATCCAGCTCGCGTAGAAATCGCCGATCTGCTTGCCGGATGCGCCGTATTCCTGCGGATTGGCGGCCAGTTCGGCCAGGATCTTGCGGACATCAGCCTCCGCGTCGTCGGTCAGCTTGACGCCGAACCCGGCGGAGGTGCGGTCGGGTGCGATCTCGGCCGTCTTGTTCCATTCGCCATTGGCATAGGCCCAGAAGTCGTTGCCCGGATCGACGTTCTTGTCGCGCGCCGACAGGTCGATTCCGAACGCGCCGTATTCCGGCGCGGAACCGGTGGTCTGCGCCATTGACGGCGCCGCCAGCGCAAGTGCCGCCGTACCCAGCGCAAGCCGCGCCATGAACCTGATATTCTTGCCCATTTCCCCAACTCTCCACCTGGTGTCTTAACCAGGTGTAACGGTTGCGGAACGGCGACGCAATCCGGTTTCAGTCGATACGATGTGAAACGAGATCGTCGACCACGCCGGGGTCCGCCAGCGTCGAGGTATCGCCCAGACTCGACATATCACCCTCGGCGATCTTGCGCAGGATGCGGCGCATGATCTTGCCGGAGCGCGTCTTGGGCAATGCCGGCGCGAACTGCAGCGCGTCCGGAGTCGCGATCGGGCCGATTTCGCTGCGTACCCAGCGGCACAGCTCGTCGCGCAGCGCGTCGGAAGGCTCCACACCCGAATTCAGCGTGACATAGGCATAGATGCCCTGCCCCTTCACCTCGTGCGGGCGGCCGACCACAGCGGCCTCCGCCACCTTGGCGTGCAGGACGAGCGCACTTTCCACCTCGGCCGTGCCCATGCGGTGCCCGGACACGTTGATCACGTCGTCGACGCGGCCCGTGATCCAGTAATAGCCGTCCTCGTCGCGCCGGCATCCGTCGCTGGTGAAATATTTGCCGGGATAGGCGGCAAAATAGGTCCGGAAGAACCGGTCGTGATCGCCCCAGACCGTGCGCATCTGCCCCGGCCAGCTCTTGGCGATGACGAGGTTGCCCTGCGCCGCGCCGGTCAGCACGTTGCCGTCGGCATCGACGATCTGCGGGTCGACGCCGGGCATGGGCTTGACCGCCGATCCCGGCTTCAGGTCGTGCGCGCCGGGAAGCGGGGCGATCATGTGGCCGCCGGTCTCGGTCTGCCACCAGGTGTCGATCACGGGGCAGCGCCCGTCGCCCACGACATCGTGATACCAGCGCCAGGCCTCCGGATTGATCGGTTCGCCGACCGTGCCGAGCAGGCGCAGCGACGCGCGGCTGGTCCGCTTCACCGGCGCGTCGCCTTCGGCCATCAGCGCGCGGAGCGCAGTCGGCGCGGTATAGAGGGTATTCACCTGATGCTTGTCGACGATCTGCCAGATGCGGCTTGCGTCGGGCCAGTTGGGCACGCCTTCGTACATCACCGTCGTCGCGCCGTTGGCGAGCGGGCCATAGAGGATATAGCTGTGCCCGGTGATCCAACCGATATCGGCGGCGCACCAGAAAATCTCGTCCTGGCGATAATCGAAGGCGAGTTCGTGCGTCAGGCTCGCCCACAAGAGGTAGCCGCCCGATGTGTGCAGCACGCCCTTGGGCTTTCCGGTCGATCCCGAGGTATAGAGGATGAACAGCGGGTCTTCCGCGCCCATCGCCTCGGCCGGGCAGTCGTCCGACACTGTTTCGGCGACCTCGTGATACCAGACGTCGCGTCCGTCCTGCATTTCCACGTCACCGCCGGTCGCTTGCACGACGATCACCTTTTCCAGCGCGGGCGCGCGCTCGGCGGCGGCGTCGACATTGGCCTTCAGCGGGATACGCTTGCCGCCGCGCCGGCCCTCGTCGGCGGTGATGCAGAACGCGCTGTCGCAATCCGTGATGCGCCCGGCCAGCGCCTCGGGCGAGAAGCCGCCGAACACCACGGAATGGATCGCCCCGATCCGCGCGCAGGCGAGCATCGCGAACGCGGCTTCCGGGATCATCGGCATATAGATGGTGACGCGGTCGCCCTTCCCCACACCCTGCGCCTTCAACACGTTGGCGAAGCGGCAGACCTCCTGATGCAGTTCGAGATAGGCATAGCGCCGGGCCGGTTCGTCGGGATCGTCCGGTTCCCAGATGATCGCCGGCGCGGCGCCGCGGCTGGCGAGATGGCGGTCGATGCAGTTGGCGGCGACGTTGAGCTTGCCGTCGGTGAACCAGTTGATGTGGAAATCCGCCTCATCGAACGACCAGTCGCCGGCGATCTCCGGCCGCTTGATCCAGTCGAGGCGGCGCGCCTGTTCGAGCCAGAAGCTGCCCGGATCCGCGATCGAGCGGCCATAAAGCGTCTCAAAGCCCGCAGCGTCCACCCGCGCCCGGCGTTTCCATTCTTCCGGGACCGGATAGATTTGGGGCTGCTCGGCCATCCTGCGCTCTCCTCATTGCCTCGGCCCATGTGGCGGCGAAGGGGCACGATTTGCAAGCCCGCCGACGCATTTCGCGCATCGTTCGAACACATGGCTTCGGCCCGGTGATACATTCTACGACAAATCTATCATGGACAATGCGTGTTAGCCGGATAGAACAGGCGGCAATGAAACGCCTGCGTTCTCCAATTATGCCGCTCGGCCTCGGTCTGCTCGTTGCCGGTTGCGCGGCCGGGCCGGACTATCGCCAACCGCCGCAATCCACCCTCGGCGTGCCCGACAGCTATTCGGTCGAAGCCGAACCGGCGCAGGCGGCGGACCTTACCCGCTGGTGGACGAATTTCGACGATCCGCTGCTCCAGTCGCTCGTCGCCTCGGCCGGGGACGGCAATCTCGACGTCGCCCAGGCGGTGACGCGGTTGCGCCAGGCGCGCGCGGCCCTGGTGTCCTCACGCGCGGCGCTGCTCCCTAGCCTGAGCGTCAGCGGCAACTATTCGCGAAACGAGAATATCGCCGGCGGCACCAGTACCTATACCCTTCCCGACGGCACGGTGACGACGATTTCGCGCGGCAGCGGCGACAGCTTCTCGCTCGGTGCGGATGCGAGCTATCAGGCCGATATCTTCGGCGGCAACCGTCGCGCGGTCGAGGCCAGCCGGGCCGATCTGGAGGCCAGCGGCTTCGATGTGGCGAGCGTGCTGATCTCCGTCGAGGGCGAGATCGCGCGCAACTATGTGCTTGCCAGGCTTTATCAGGCGCAACTGGCCAATGCGCGCCAGGCGCTCGCGATCCAGGACGACAATCTGGAAATCGCCGGATTCCGCGTCCAGGCGGGCCTTGTCTCGTCCGTCGACCAGGAACAGGCGCGGCAGCAACGGGCGCAGACGGCCGCCACCATCCCGTCGCTGGAAAACAGCTATAACCAGGCGGTATCGCGCCTTGGCGTGCTGACCGGCCGGCCGCCCGGCGCGCTCAAGCAGGAAATGGCGGAAAAGAAGCCGATTCCGACCGGCCCCGGCACCGTGGCGGTGGGTATCCCGGCCGAGTTGCTGCGCCGCCGGCCGGATATCCGCCAGGCCGAGCGCAACCTCGCCGCAGCGACGGCGCGCATCGGAGTGGCGGCGGCGCAACTCTATCCCGCCCTGAACCTGGGCGGCAGCATCGACACCAACGCGACCTCGTTCACCGATCTGACCGAAATCATCACCGGCAACGTCTTCGCCCGGATCGCACAGACCCTTTTCGACGGCGGACGCCTGCGGGCACAGGTCCGCTCCAACGAAGCGGCGGCGCAGGGCGCGTTCTACAATTACAAGCAGACGGTGCTGACCGGCCTCGAGGATGTCGAGACCGCCGTGGTGGCGCTGCGCACCGCCCGCGAGCGCGAGGAGCAATATACCATCGCGCTGGACGCGGCGAACAACGCCGCCATTCTTGCGCGCAGCCAGTACCGCGCCGGCCTCACCGATTTCACCACGCTCAACCAGGCCGAAAGCGCGCTCCTGAACGCCGCCAACAGCCTGTCGCAGGCGCGGGCGGACAAGGCGAACGCGCTGATCCAGCTATACGGCGCCCTTGGCGGCGGCTGGGGCGAGGTCGTCCCCACCCCGGACCTGCCGCCCGCCTCCTTTACCGAAACAACCCTCCAGGACCGCTGATGCCCGATCAGGAAACCGAACAGCTCGACGAATTCCTCGGCGCGAAGCCCCGGCCCAGGTGGCGCCTCTGGCTGAAATGGGGCGCCATCGTCGTCGGCGTGCTCCTGCTGGGGCTGCTCGTTTCCCACTGCGTGAACAGCGGCGGCGCAACCGGCTATATCACCCAGCCGGTGAAGAAAGGCTCGCTCGACATCTCCGTGACGGCGACCGGCAATCTGAAGCCCACCAATCAGGTCCAGGTCGGGTCCGAGGTGTCGGGCCGGATCGACCAGGTGCTGGTCGACGTGAACGATCATGTCACCAGGGGACAGCGGCTCGCAGTCATCAACACCGATGTCATCAACGACCAGATCACCCAGTCGCGCGCCAACCTGAATGCCGCCCAGGCACGCGTGGAGCAGGCACAGGCGACCTTGCAGCAGGATCAGGCGTCGCTGGAACGCCTGCGCGAGGTACAGAAGCTGTCCGGCGGCCGCGTGCCGGCCAAGACCGAGATGGAAACGGCGGTCGCCAATGTCGCGCGCGACAAGGCGCAGGTCCGCTCGGCCCAGGCCGATGTCGCGGCGGCCGAGGCGCAGCTTTCGTCCAACCTCACCAATCGTTCGCGCGCCGTGATCGTGTCGCCCATCACCGGCGTGGTGCTGGCGCGCGAGGTCGAACCCGGCCAGACGGTCGCAGCCTCCTTCAACACGCCGACGCTGTTCGTCCTGGCCCAGGACCTCAGCCAGATGCAGCTCGAAGTGTCGATTGATGAGGCCGATGTCGGCCAGGTCGAGGCCGGGCAGAAAGCGACCTTCACCGTCGATGCCTATCCCGGACGGCAATTCCCCGCCACCATCAGCCGCGTCGATCTCGCCTCCAACACCACGGCCGATACGTCGTCCAGCACTACGACGACGACCGCGACCAATTCCGTGGTGTCGTACAAGGCGGTGCTGGACGTGCAGAACCCGGACGGGCTGCTGCGACCGGGCATGACGGCAACCGCCACGATCCGGACCGAACAGACGGGGCAGCACCTGCTGGTGCCGAACGGTGCGCTGCGCTTCGAACCATCGGCCGGCGGTGCCGGCGGCGGCGGCGCCTTCGGCCCGCAGCGGTTCGGTCTCGACCAGAACCAGCAGGCGACCATCGGGGTCGGCAGCAAGCAGACGGTCTATCGCGTCGGACCCGAGGGTAAGCCGCAGGCAATCTCGGTCGTGACCGGAGCCAGCGACGGGCAGCAGACGATCGTGGAATCCGACGATCTGCGCGCCGGCATGAAGGTCATCACCGGCAAGAAAGCCGCCGGCAGTTGACCGACGCCCCGCTCATCCGCCTCCGGGGCATCACCAAGACGTTCGGAACCGGCAGCGCCGCCTTCCGCGCGTTGAAGGGCGTCGATCTCGACATCGCGCGCGGTGATTTCATGGCGGTGATGGGGCCTTCGGGTTCGGGAAAATCGACGACGATGAACATGCTCGGCTGCCTCGACGTGCCGACGAGCGGCAAATTCCTGTTCCGCGGCGTCGAGGTGCAGGCGCTGAACCGCGACGAGCGATCGCTGCTGCGGCGCAGATATCTCGGCTTCGTCTTCCAGGGCTTCAACCTGCTGGCGCGGACCAGCGCGCTGGAGAATGTCGAATTGCCGCTGCTCTATCGCGGCGAGAAGAAGGCGGACCGGCGCGAAGCCGCGCTCGATGCGCTCGACAAGGTCGGCCTGAAGCCCTGGGCCGATCACACGCCGGCCGAGCTTTCGGGCGGTCAGCAACAGCGCGTGGCGATCGCGCGCGCCATCGTCACCAATCCCGACGTGCTGCTCGCCGACGAACCGACCGGCAATCTCGACACGGAACGCTCGGTCGAGATCATGCAGTTGCTGACGCAGCTCAACCGCGAAAGCGGCATCACCGTCCTGATGGTGACGCACGAATTGGAAATGGCCGCCTTTGCGCGGACCATCGTTCATTTCCGCGACGGGCTGGTGGAGCGCGTCGAGCGCGGCCACCGGTCGGGTGAGCCGGTCGACGGCGTGGCGCCGCCGATCGTCCCGGACGAAAGGGCGAACTGATGTTCGGAACCACGCTCGTCCTCGCCTTTCGAGAGATTCGGCGGCACCTGATGCGCTCGTTCCTGACGACGCTGGGCATCATCATCGGCGTCGCCGCCGTCATCACCATGGTGACGCTCGGCAACGGCGTGTCGGCCCAGGTCAAACAGCAGATCTCCTCGCTGGGAAGCAATGTCCTGATGGTGTTTCCCGTGCGCGGCGACCGCGCCTACAGCCGGCCCTTTCACGAAGACGACGTGCGCGCGATCGGGCAACAGATCGCCGGCGTCGAACAAGCAGCCGGCGAGGTGGAAACGAGCGCCACGGCGATCCACAACGGGCAGAACTGGTCGACCACCGTCAACGGCGCCAACAACGATTTCATGCAGGCGCGCAACATGGAGGTCGACACCGGCCGGCGCTTCACCGAACGCGAGCAGGCGGCGGGCGAAAGCGTCTGCATCATCGGCCCCAAGGTCCTCGACAACATCTTTCCCGCCGAGGCCGATCCGCTGGGCGAGCGGCTGCGTCTGAACGACGTTTCCTGCACCGTGGTCGGCACCCTGAAGTCGCGCGGGCTGGGCGGTGGCGGCGGCCGCGACGAGGATAACGTCGTCATCATGCCGCTGAAGACGGTGCAGCGCCGCTTCACCGGGTCGCGCGACATCCAGTTCATGGTGATTTCCTATGACGACCGCTATGACAGCAAGGTGATCCAAAGCTCGCTGATCGACCTGCTGCGCGAGCGGCGCCGGCTGCAGGGGTCGGCGGAAAACGACTTCAACATCATCGACACCGCCGAGATCGCGGCGACGGCGGCGCAGTCGACGGCGTTCATCACCGCGTTCCTGGCCGCCGTCGGCGCCATCTCGCTGATCGTCGGCGGCGTCGGCATTATGAACATCATGCTGGTGTCGGTGACCGAACGCACGCGCGAGATCGGCATCCGCCTCGCCATCGGCGCATTGGCGCGCGAGGTGCGGATGCAGTTCCTGACCGAAGCGGTGGTGCTGTGCTGTCTGGGCGGCGTTGTCGGCGTCCTGCTGGCCCTGGGGCTTTCCATCATCATCACCGGGGCGATGGGCGTGCCGTTCACCTTCGATCCCGTTATCAACATCATCGCGTTCGGCGTATCGGCCCTGATCGGCGTGATCTTCGGCTATTTCCCCGCCCAGCGCGCGGCCGCGCTCGACCCGATCGAGGCGCTGCGGCACGAATAGGCACGGCGATTCCATTCCTCCCCCACAGGGGGAGGGAGACCATGCGCAGCATGATGGACGGGTATCGCCGGTCGCCCGGTTGTTCGTCCGGCGTTCCCCCTCACCCGCCGAACTGCAGCAGCACCAGCCCCGCCGCCAGCGCGAGCGCAGCGACCATTCGGCGCGCGCCGAAGCCTTCGCGCAGCCATAGCGCGCCCATCACCGCCGCCCACACCACCGATGTCTCACGCAGCGCCGAAACCTTCGCCGTCTCGACGAAAGAAAAGGCGAAGAGCGCCGCGCCGAAGGACAGGATCGACAGCGCCCCCGCCGCCGCGCCGTAGCGCCATTTCGCGGCGATCGTCGCGGCGAGCGCGCGGCGGCGCAGCGTGACGGCGGCGATCGTCACGCAGATCCAGTCGAACAGGAACAGCCAGACGATATAGGTTACGGGCGCCGGCGCAGTGCGCACGCCCCAGGCATCGGTCGTGTTGTAGAGCGCGATCCCGCCCGCCGTCGCCAGCGCCCAGCCGAGCGCCGCCCTGTCCGGATGGGCGCGCAGGCCGGCCCCACCGGGCGGCAGGGCGAAGATCACCACCGCGATGGCCGCGATGCCGAGCCCGACCCATTCGAGCGTGCTGAGCGCCTCGCCCAGCACCAGTCCCGCGACGATGGCGGTGACGAGCGGCGAACCGCCGCGCATGACCGGAAAGACGAGCGACAACTCGCCGCGGCCGAGCGCCTGGATCAGACAGCATTGATAGAGGAAATGCGCCGGGATCGCGAAGGCCAGGACATGGAAGGTCGCCGCGTCGGGCGCGGGCACGACAAAGGCGAAGGGCAGCAGCAGCGCCGCCGCGCTCATCGACAGGATCGACCGGCTGACGAGGATGTCGCTCCCCATCTTCACCGCCAGATTGGCGAAGGCGAGCGTTACCGCCGAGGCAAGGCCGAGCAGGACGCCCGCAAGCGCGCTATGCATCCTTCAGCCGCGCGAAATCCTCCGGCGTGTCGATGTCGATCAGTTCGCGCGGGGAGGTCACGACATGATGGCCCGCGCGGATCAGATCGCGCGCGCCCTGGTCGCCCGTCTGCGACAGCAGCGCGCCGAAATGGTCGCGGCCGAACAGCGCGGGCGGGCGGGGGATGGTGCCGTCACTCGATGCGATCACGGTGTCGGGTCCCCTGGCATAATCGAGCAGCCGCCAGACATGCGTCGCCGTGACCCGCGGCATGTCGGCGAGCGCGATCAGCACCGCTGTCGCGTCGGTCTCCATCGCCCGCTCGACCCCGAGGCGCAGCGAACGCGCCATGCCGGTCTCCGGCCGCTCGTTCAGGACGACCTGATAGCCGCAGGTGGCAAGGTCGAGCGCCGTGTCCGACACCACGCCGATCCGCGCCGCGAACGGAATCGCTTCCAACGCGGTGACGACATGCAGGCCGAGCGGACGACCGAGATAGTCGATGGTCAGCTTGTCGGTATCGCCGAACCGCTCCGACCGCCCGGCCGCGAGCAGGACGAGCGCGGTATCCTCAGCCGCGATCATGGAAGGCCTTGACCATGCCGGCGGCGATCGACAGCGCAATTTCGGCCGGGCCGATCGCGCCGATGGCGATGCCGGCGGGGCCGTCGATGCGGTCGAGATCGGCTTCGGCGAAGCCCGCTTCGGCCAGCCGCTCGCGTCGCGCGGCGTGGCTCTTGCGCGACCCGAGCGCGGCGACATAGCCCGTCGGCCGCTTCAGCGCCTCGATCAGCGCGGGATCGTCGATCTTGGTATCGTGGCTGAGCGTCACGACCGCCGCTGCCGGGCCGGGATCATAGGCCGCCACCGCCTCATCGGGCCAGCGATCGTCCAGCGTGACGCCGGGAAAGCGCTCCTCGGTGAGGAAACGCCCGCGCGGGTCGATGACGGTGGTGGCGATGCCGAGTTCGCGCGCCAGCCCGGCAAGCGCCTGCGCGATCTGCACCGCACCGATGATGAGCAGCCGGCGCGGCGGATCGTAGCGGTTGACGAAGGCGGCGCCCTCGATCGGGCGCAGGCTCGACTGCCCGCTGTCGAGATCGGTGACGACGTCGAGCGACCGGCCCGCCTCGCGCGCCTCGCGGATGCGGTCGAACAACTCGGGGTCGAACCCTTCCGCCGAGACTGGCTGGATCATCACCGAGATCTGTCCGCCGCACGGCAATCCCACCTCCCAGGCGGCGGCGTCGGCGACGCCATATTCCTTGAGCTGGAACGGTGCGCCGGCGGTCACCTCGGCCGCGGTTGCGAGGATGTCGGTCTCCACGCACCCGCCCGACACCGACCCCTCGAACCGTCCATCCTGATGGACGAGCATGTGGCTGCCGCGCGGCCGCGGCGCCGACCCCCAAGTGGACACGACGGTGGCCAGCGCCATCGGCGCGCCTTGCCACGCCCTTGCGGCAGCGAGGACGGAATCGTTATCGGCCATTTGCGCACCTCTCTCCCGTGCTCCTGCGCAGGAGCACGGCTGCAGTCTCGCTCATAGCGCCGGCAATCCTTCCAGCAGCTTGTCGAGCGTCACGGGAAAGTCGCGCACCCGCACGCCGGTCGCATTGTAGATCGCGTTCGCCACAGCCGCGCCCGAACCCGAATTGCCGAGTTCGCCCACCCCCTTCGCCCCCGCCTCATTGGCGAGATCGTCGATTTCCTCGATGAAGCGCACCTCGATCGGCGGCGCGTCGGCGTGCGCGGCGACGTGATATTCGGCGAAATCGGGATTGACGAACTGGCCCGTGCGGTGATCGATGACGCCGTCCTCGTGGAGCATCGAGCCGAGCCCCCAGATCATTCCGCCCAGAAGCTGACTGCGCGCCGTCTTGCGGTTCAGCACCCGGCCGACGTCGAACACGCCGAGCATCCGGCGCGCGCGCACCTCGCCGGTCACGGCATTCACCGCAACCTCGGCGAAGTGCGCGCCGTAGGAGGAGGAGACGTGCGCCTGGCTGTGCTCGCCCGCTTTGGCATGTCCCTCGGCCTCGATCGGTTCGCCGCCGAGGATTTCGCTCAGCGGCACGCGGCGGTTCTCGGCGATGGCGTGGCCGTCCTGCAGCGTCAGGTTCTCGCGCCCCGCGCCCATCTTCGCGGCGATGGCCTGCGCGATGCGTTCGCAGGCGAGCGCGGCGGCAGAGGTCGAGCTGCCGGCGCCGAACGAGCCGCCCGAGCCCGCGCTTGCCGGCAGGTCGCTGTCGCCGATCTCGACCGTGACCCGCTCCTGCGGCAAGCCCAGCGCCTCGGCGACGATCTGCATCAGGATCGTATAGGTGCCGGTGCCGATATCGGTCATGTCGGTTGCGATGGTGGCGTTGCCATCGGGCTCCAGCCGTACGGTCGCGCGCGCCTCGACCGTGAAATTGCCGCGCACGGCCGCCGCCATGCCCATACCGATCAGCCAGTCGCCCTCGCGCATCTGCGCCGGCTTCGGGTTGCGCTGGTCCCAGCCGAACATTCTGGCGCCCTCGTCATAGCATTGCAGCAGCTTGCGCGTGCCGAACGGCTTGCCGTTGGAAGGGCTGACCCGCGGCTCGTTCCGCCGGCGGAATTCGATGGGATCGAGGCCGAGCCGCTCGGCCGCCTCGTCCATCGCCACTTCGATCGCCATCGTCCCCGATGCCTCGCCCGGCGAACGCACCGCGCCCGACGTCGGATGACTGGCGCGCGACAGGCTGGTCGTCAGCGACCGCGCATCGCCGGCATAGAGGTGGATGGTGCCGAAATGCACCGGCTCGACGAAGTTGCGCCCGTCGCGCTGCACGGTGGCGCTGTTGTGCCCGAGCGCGAGGATATGCCCGTCCTTGTCGGTGGCGATGCGGACGCGCTGGCGCGTCGCGGGGCGGTGGTGGACGCCGTACGCGATCTGGCGGCGCGACTGGACGACCTTGACCGGACGCCCGGTTTCGCACGCGGCGATCGCGGCATAGACGGCGTCGCCGCCGACCGAGGTCTTGCCGCCGAACCCGCCGCCGACAAAGGGCGCGAAGGTACGCACCCGATCCGCGTCTATCCCGAGCGCCGACGCGATCGCCCTCGCCGAACCCGCCATCGACTGCAGGCTCGAATGGATCACCAGATCGTCGCCGCGCCAGAGGGCGAGCGTCGCATGCGGCTCCATCGCGGCGGGGAAATGGATCGGCGTGGTGAAGGTCTCGTCATAGCGGAAGGCGGCCGCGTCCCAGGCCGCATCGAAGTCGCCCTTGGCGATCGGGGGGACGAAGGCGGTAGCGGGGGTTTCCTCGTCCGGGGCCGCAAGATCGGGATCGAAACGACCTTCGCCTGGTGCATAACGGACCGCCACTTTCGCAGCCCCCTCGCACGCCGCCTCCCAGCTTTCGGCGACGACCACGCCGATCGCCTGGCCGAAGAAGCGGATGTCCCGACCGAGCCGCCATGCGTCCGGCGCCTGCATCGACGTGACCATGTCGGCGGGAAAGCGCGGATCATCGGTGATCACCCGCACCACGCCGGGCACGGCTTCGGCGGCGCCCGTGTCGATCTGCTCGACCGTGCCCGTGCCGACCGTCGCGGTGACGATACAGCCATAAAGGGGGTCGTCCGCCGGCGCCTCGAAGGCGTAGCGCGCTTCGCCGGTCACCTTGGCCGGGCCGTCGGTGCGGTCGATACCCTTGCCGAGCACGTTCTGCACCGCGCGGTCGAGCACCGTCAGCCGCTCGCGCGTCGGCCGCGCCTCCTGATCCGCCATCACGCCTGCCTTCCGCCGCCAAAGCCCGGCGTTCATCTAGGAACGCCGCCCCCGCGGTTCAAACCGGCGGCAGCGCATCGAGCAGCTTGTCCGGCGTTACCGGATAATCGCGCACCCGCTTGCCGGTCGCATTGTAGATCGCGTTGACCACCGCCGCGCCCGCGCCGGAGATGCCGAGTTCGCCAATCCCCTTCGACCCCAGCGGATTGGCGTCGGGATCGCGCTCGGGCAGGAACGCCACCTCGATCTGCGGCACGTCGGCATTGGTCGCGACATGATATTCGGCCAGGTCGCGGTTCACCACTTTGCCGTTGCGCGCGTCATGGACCAGTTCCTCGGTCAGCGCCGCGCCGATCCCGAAGACGATGCCGCCGAGGCATTGCGAACGCGCCGTTTTCTCGTTGAGGATGCGCCCCGCCGCGAAGGTCGACAGCCAGCGGCGCACGCGCACCTCGCCGGTCACCGCATTTACCGCGACTTCGCAGAAATGCGCGCCGTAGGAGGCCTGCGTCGCCTTCTTTTCCATCTCGCCGGGCTCGATCCTGCCGTGCGCGTCGAGGCCGTGGCCGATGAGCTGCTCGATCGGCACGCGGCGGTTGTGCGCCACCGCCTCGCCGTCCTTCAGCGTCAAATCCTTTTCGTCGCAGTCCATCGCCTCGGCGAGATTTCGCCGCAATGCCTGACAGGCGAGATAGACCGACGATCCGCTCGATCCGGCGCCGAACGACCCGCCCGAGCCCGCGCCGGGCGGAAAGCGGTTGTCGCCCAGCCGCACGTCGACCCGGTCGGCGGGCAGGCCCAGCATCTCGCCGGCGATTTGGGTGAGGATGGTATAGGTGCCGGTGCCGATATCGGTCATGTCGGTTTCGACCACCGCGACCCCCTGCGGCGTCAGCGCGACGCGCGCCTCGGACGGCATCAGCATGTTGGAACGGCAGCACGCGGCCATGCCGTGCCCGATCAACCACTCGCCATCGCGGCGGTCGCCGGGCGTCCGGTTGCGCTCGGCCCAGCCGAAGCGCGCAGCGCCCTCGTCCAGGCACTGCGTGAACTTGCGCGTCGAATAGGGGATATTCTTTTCCGGGTCGGCCTGCGGATCATTGCGTTTGCGCAACTCTACGGGATCGAGACCGATCGCCTCCGCCAACTCGTCCATCGCGCATTCGAGGGCGAGCATCCCCGCCGCTTCGCCCGGCGCACGCATCGATCCCGACAGCAGCCGGTTCATGCGGACAATGTCGTGCGTAATCCGCCGGTTCGCGCCGCCATAAAGGAAATGCGTGCCGATGCCAGCCGGCTCGAAGAAATCCTCGCGCGGCAGGTTGCTGCAGATCGTTTCGTGCCCGATCGCGTTCAGCCGCCCCTCGGCATCGGCGCCCAGGCGAATGCGCTGGTGCGTGTTGGAGCGGCGCACGGTGGCGTCGAACACCTGCTGGCGCGTCATCACCGCCTTGACCGGCCGGCCGAGCTTCTTCGCCGCCAGCGCCGCCGCCACCGATTCGGGTGCGATGCCGAGCTTCGACCCGAAGCCACCGCCGACATAGGCGGATATGATCCGCACCTGCTCGACGGGAAGGTCGAGCGCATCGGCAAGCTGCTGCCGGTCCGATGCCGGCATCTGATACGCCCCGTAGAGCGTCAGCCCGTCTTCGTCCCAGCAGGCGGTGGAGGCGTGCGGCTCCATCGCCGCGCTGTTCTGGCTGGGTGTGGTCCATACCGCATCGACCCTGTGCGGCGCCTCCGCCATCGCCTTGTCCAGGTCGCCCTGGTCGAAATGTGCGGGCGCGACGCCGTCCTCGGGCTGCTCCGCTTCGTCCAGGCGTCCGTCGAAATCGAACCGCCCCTCGCCCGGCTCGAACGACACGCGCACGGCCTCACCCGCATCGCGCGCCGCCTCGTAGCTTTCGGCGACGACGATCGCGACCGGCTCGCCGAAATAGGCGACCTCGCGCACGCCCTGTTCGGGCGCTTCGGTGTCGTTGCCCTGCGCCGGATTGCGGATGAAACACGCATAATCGGTGATGACGTCGAGCACGCCGGGCAGGCGGCGTGCGGCGTCGGCATCGATATCGGTGATCCGGCCGCAGGCGAAGGGCGCGCGGACGAGATAGCCGTAGCTGAGATTGTCGAGCGCATATTCGGCGGCATAGGTCGCCTTGCCGGCGACCTTTTTCGGCCCGTCGACACGGTCGAGCGCCTTGCCGATGACGCCCTGCGCGCCGCGGTCGAGCACGCTGTTCTCGACCGGCGCATCCATTGTGAGCGCGTTGGTGTCGGTCATTGCGCATCCTCCGTCAGATCGCGCAGGCACGCGATCAGCGTGCGGCGGGCGAGCGGGATCTTGAAATCGTTGGCACCGTACCCCTTGGCATCGGCGAGCAGCGCATCGGCCGCCGCGTCGAACGCCTCCTTGCCCGGCGCCTGGCCGATCAGTGCCTGTTCGACGGCTTCGTCGCGCCACGGCATCGGTCCGAGCCCACCGAAGGCGAGCTGCGCAGCGGCGATCTTTCCGTCCTCGACCGCGACAATGCCGGCGACCGAGACGAGCGCGAAGGCATAAGAGGCGCGGTCGCGCACCTTGCGATAGAGCTGCTTGCCCCTGGGCGGCGCGGGCAGCTCGACATGGGTGATGAGTTCGCCCGGCTCCAGCACCGTCTCGATATGCGGCGTGTCGCCGGGCAGGCGGTAGAAATCGTGGATCGAAATGCGCCGCTTGTCGCCGTCGGGCTTGAGCGTGACGATCACCGCATCCAGCGCACGCATCGCCACCGGCATGTCGCCGGGATGCGTCGCGATGCACGCGTCCGAGGTGCCCAGGATCGCGTGGATTCGGTTGAAGCCGTCCTTCGCCGGGCAGCCGCTTCCGGGGTCGCGCTTGTTGCAGGGAACCGCGGTGTCGTAGAAATAATAGCAGCGCGTCCGCTGGAGCAGGTTGCCGCCCGTCGACGCCTTGTTGCGGAGCTGTCCGGAAGCACCGGCGAGCAGCGCGCGCGACAGCACGGGATAATGCTGCACCACCTTCGGGTGCGCCGCGAGGTCGGCATTGGGCACGAGCGCACCGATGCGCAGGCCGCCCTCGTTCGTATCTTCGACCGCGTCCAGGTCGAGCCGGCTGATATCGACCAGCTTTTCGGGCGTTTCGACCTGCAGCTTCATCAGATCGAGCAGGTTGGTGCCGCCGGCGATGAATCGGACCTTGTCGCCGCTTTCCCGTGTCGCGGCCTCGGGGCTGTCGGCGCGGGCATAGTCGAACGTCTTCATGCCTTTTCTCCGGCGACTTCGCGAATGGCGTCGACGATGTTGGGATAGGCCGAGCAGCGGCACAGATTGCCGCTCATCCGCTCCGAAATCTCGGCATCGGTCAACTCGACCTCGCCTTCCAGCCGCTCGCTGACATGGCTGGGCCAGCCCTTCTCCGCCTCGGCAAACATGCCGACGGCCGAGCAGATCTGCCCCGGCGTGCAATAGCCGCACTGGAAACCGTCATGGCGGACGAACGCCGCCTGCAGCGGGTGAAGGTCGTCGGGCGTGCCGAGCCCCTCGATGGTGGTGATCTCGTCGCCCTCGTGCATCACCGCGAGCGTCAGGCAGGAATTGATCCGCCTGCCGTTCACCAGCACCGTGCACGCACCGCACTGGCCATGGTCGCAGCCTTTTTTGGAGCCCGTCAGGTGCAGATGCTCGCGCAGCAGGTCGAGCAGCGAGGTGCGGATGTCGGCGTCCGCTTCATAATTCTGACCATTGATCGTGAAACGCATGGATGGATCGCCCTTGTTTCGTCGCTAGGCTAACGCGCGGCATCCAATCGGTTTCCGGAGGCGACAAAAATGAATCGACGCATCGCAAACTGGCGGCGCCGGGGTCCGGCGGTCGCGTTCGCGGCGCTTGCGGCGATATTCGCGACCTCGCGTTCGCGCGCCGAACGGTCCGAACCGCTTTCCGCCAAGCCGCTGTCGCCGCCGATCGTCATCGCCCATCGCGGCGCCAGCGGCGAGCGGCCCGAACATACGCTGGCATCCTATGAACGCGCCATCGAGCAGGGCGCCGATTTCATCGAGCCCGATCTCGTGCTGACGAAGGACGACGTCTTCGTCGCGCGGCACGAAAACAATATCGCCGACACCACCGATGTCGCCGAGCATCCCGAATTCGCCGATCGCAGGACGACCAGGACGGTCGACGGCGAGCAGGTGACCGGCTGGTTCACCGAGGATTTCACGCTGGCCGAACTGAAGACGCTGCGCGCGAAGGAGCGGCTGCCGCTGCTGCGGCCGGACAACACAGAATATGACGGCCGCTACGAAATCCCGACGCTCGACGAGGTGATCGCCCTCGCCAAGCGCGCTTCGGCGGAGACCGGCCGGACGATCGGCATCTATCCCGAAACCAAGCATCCCGGCTATTTTGCCTCGATCGGCCAGCCGATGGAACGGCGGCTGGTCGCGACGTTGAAGGCCGCCGGATGGGACAGCGCCGAAGCGCCGGTGTTCATTCAGTCGTTCGAGGTCGCGAATCTGAAGCGGCTGCACGCGATGACCGATGTTCGCCTGATCCAGCTTCTGAACGACAAGGGCGGTCCGGCCGACGACAGCGGCCTCAGCTATGCCGGGATGACGACACCGGCGGGATTGAAGCAGATCGCCACCTATGCCTGGGGGATCGGTCCGAACAAGGACATGATCGCCGTCGGCGACAGGCCGGCGACCCTGCTGGTGCGCGACGCGCACGCGGTGGGGCTTCGCGTTCACCCCTGGACTTTCCGCGCCGAGAACTATTTTCTCCCGCGCTCCAGCCGCACAGGGCTCGATCCGCGAAGGCACGGTCGGATGGACGCGTTGATCCGTCGGCAGCTCGCGCTTGGAATCGATGGCTTTTTCACCGACTTTCCTGTAATCGGCGTGGCCGTGCGCGACATGGCCTCGAACCTCGTCGTCGCACCGGGAAGGGAATTGTGATGCGTAACCGACTGATTGCCGCCGTCGTCCTTGCCCTGCCGGTCCTGAGTGGCGGCTGCGTCGCAAAAACGGCCTGGAACGTGGCCACGGCGCCGGTGAAAGCGGCCGGCCAGGTGGCAGACTGGAGCACCACCAGCCAGGACGAGGCCGACCGCAATTACGGCCGCGAAATGCGCGAGAAGGAAGCGCGAGAGGGCCGTGAACGGCGCAAATACCAGGAATATTGCGAGGACCACCCCGATTGCGGTCCCTATACCGGCTACCGCGCCAGCCAGGACGACGACTGAGCGGCTCGGGCGGCCGCGGCCATCATCGCAGCCACCACATGACGGTGTCGGAAAAGGGCGTCCACCAGCCCGTTCGCACGCCGGCGCGGCGCAAGGCGCGGCCCGTCCATTCGTTACAGGTATGCACCGCGTCGTAATGGCCGCGGGCGTCGTAGAAGGCGTCGTGCGGACCGTAGCCCCTTACGCTGCCGGCCCGGCCGTCGGCGCCGACGCGAAAGCTCGCCCGGACATAGCGGACCAACCGGCGATATTCGTCGGGGCGCAGGGTCAGTGCGCGGATATCGGGCCCGGCCAGGGGGCGCGGCACATGCTCCACGTGCAGCACGGTGTCGTCGCTGCCGGTCGCCGCGCGCAGCACGGTCGCGAGATCGAGATCGCTCCAGGTCGGCGTACCGACATAGAATGCGCGGTCCCCCCAGCCGAAGGCGACATAAGGATGCGCCGCATAGCGGGGATCGGCGAGATCTTCCGGCCGCAGCAGGTCGCGCCAGTCGTTGCCGCCGGCCGTGACCGGCAGGACGATATCGGTATGGATGCCGTTATCGGCGACATAGACGCGGATTCCGCGCTCGGGCGCTACCCGGCCGGTGTTGACGGGGATCGCTCCTCCGACCAGTCCGGCCAGGCCGTAGGCTAGGCATAGCATCGCCAGACCCGCAAGTGCGGTCAGAAGCGCTCGAACGGCCCGCCGTCGGTATCGGCGCGCGTGCATGACATTTCCCGCCGTCATGCAAATCATGCTAAGGTATCGCCATGAACGAAGAAACACACGCATTCGATACGCCGCCCGAAGGAGCCAATCCGGACTGGACCATTCCGCAGGACTGGAGCCGGTACAGCGGCGAGGAACACGGAGTCTGGGACACGCTGTTCGAGCGTCAGGCGAAGCTGCTTCCCGGTCGCGCGTCAGAGGCCTATCTGCGCGGGCTCGACGTGCTGAAACTGTCGAAGCCCGGCATTCCCGATTTCGAGGAACTGTCGGAGCGGTTGATGAAGCTGACGGGATGGCAGGTGGTGGCCGTTCCCGGCCTCGTGCCTGACGACGTCTTCTTCGACCACATGGCCAACCGCCGCTTCGTGGCGGGAAACTTCATCCGCAAGCCGGACCAGCTCGATTATCTGGAAGAACCCGATGTCTTCCACGACGTGTTCGGCCATGTGCCGATGCTCGCCGATCCGCGCTTCGCCGACTATCTGGAGGCCTATGGCCGCGGCGGCCTGCGCGCGCTGGATCTCGGCGCGCTGAAACAGCTCGCCAGGCTGTACTGGTACACGGTCGAGTTCGGATTGATCGAGGAGGAAGCCGGCCTGCGTATCTATGGCTCGGGAATCGTGTCGAGCTATTCGGAAAGCCGGTTCGCATTGGATGATCCCAGTCCCAACCGCATTCGGTTCGATCTGAAGCGGGTGATGCGCACCGAATACCGGATCGACGATTTCCAGCAGAATTATTTCGTCATCGACAGCTTCGACGAGTTGCTGCGCGCCACGACGGAAACCGATTTCGCGCCACTTTACGAGGAAATCCTGCAGCAGCCGGACATCCCGATCGCCGAGATCGTGCCGGGCGACAACGTCGTCACCCACGGGACGCAGGATTATGCCAGGCGCAAGGCGGCCGGCGAAGCGGAGATCGCCTGAGCGCTACCAGCTCCCGAAATCGGCGGTCGCGCCGGTTTGCGTCGCGCGCCGCCGGTGCGACCGACGGTGTGCGGCGCGGCGCTTGACCAGGCGCAATGTCGGCCACTCGCCATGAATACGGCCAGCAACGCGCAATCCCTGCCGGCGATAGGCGCGCGCAACTCCGGCGCGCTGTCGTTCGAGCAAGCCTGCCAGCACCAGTACGCCGCCGGGCGCCAGCGCATCCGCAATTGCGGGCGCGAGGTCGATCAACGGTCCGGCCAGGATGTTGGCGAGGACAAGATCATACGGTCCGCGCGTGCGGAGAAGGCGATGCTCCAGCCCCGGTGCGGCGGCCAGGCTGAGCGCCCCCGGCCCCCGGCCCAGCCGCACCGCGTTCACAGCGGCATTTTCCCGCACCACCTCGATCGCACGCGGGTCGATGTCGGACGCCGTCGCACGCGCCGCCGGCCACAGGTGCATCGCGGCGAAGGCGAGCAGCCCCGTGCCGGTGCCGAGATCGAGGATGTTGCCAAAATGCCGGCCCGAAAGCTTCAGTCGATCGAGCGTCATCAGGCAGCCGCTGGTGGTATCGTGCTGGCCGGTGCCGAACGCCGTGCTCGCCTCGATCCGGAACGCCTTCGCGCCGTCCGGCACGTCGCCGCGATTGTTTTCGGTATGTACATAGAAGCGGCCGGCATGGACCGGCTCCAATCCCTGCTGGCTGAGCGTCAGCCAATCCTGATCGGGAATATATTCGGGTTCTATGTCCAATGCCGCCGCGCCGGGGACGAGCGCCCGGATCGCCGCCACGGTCATGGCATCCGGCTCGGCGTCGAAAAACGCCTCGAGCTGCCAGGCGCCGTCATCGTCCGCGACCCGCTCGCTGGTCATCAGCACCGGCGGCGGCTCGAGCATTGCCAGCGCCTCGTCCTCGACATCGATCGCTTCCGCCTCCGCCCGGGTACAGGGCAGGACCAGCTTCCAGCTATCGGACAAAACTCGCTCCGTTGGCGTCGATAACGGCGCCGGTCATCGAATCGGGGGCCTCCAGCGCCAGAAAGCGGGCGATGGTGGCGATCTCCGCAACGTCGGCGACGCGGCCGAGCGGAATGTCGGCAAGCAGCTTCTCGCCGCCCCGGCTTTCGAGATATTCGTCCGCCATGCCCGTCATCACATAGCCCGGACAGATGGCGAAGGCGAGAATCCCCTCGCCCGAATAGGCCCGCGCGATGGTCTTGGTCATCGCGACCATGCCGGCCTTTGACGCCGCATAATGCCAGTGTGCCGGGCTGTCGCCGCGATAGGCGGCGCGCGACGCCACGTTGACGATGCGCCCGGTCGTCCCCTGCTGCTGCCAGTGGCGGACGGCCAGGCGGCAGAGCTGCGCCGAGGCGGTCAGGTTGACCTGCATTGTCCGTTCCCAGTCCGCCACCCAGTCGGCATGCGGCTGGTCGAGCGGTGACGGCTCGAAGATGCCGGCATTGTTGATCAGCACGTCGATCCGCCCGCCGAGCCTCTCCAGCGCGCGTTCCCACAAGGATTCCGGTGCGCCGGCGTCGGTGAAGTCGGCGGCGATGCCGCTGTTGGTGCCGTGGCCGACAAGACGGATATGCTCTTCGTCGAGCGCCTCGGCGATGCCGGCGCCGATACCCCGGCTGCTGCCGGTCAACAGGATGTGCTTCTGGATCATGGCGCCCGTCGTTACGCCCAAAGCGGGTGCGACGAAAGGGCGTAAGGGTTCAGGCCGCGACCCGCTCGGCAAAGTCCTCGGCCGCGCCCTTCAACTGGACCAGGCGCTCGCGTACCTCGGCGAATTCACGCTCCAGCAGATCGACCTCGCAGGTCACGCTCTCGGTATCCTCGCGGATCGCGGCGATGGTGGACGACATGGTGTCGGCGGCCAATGCCGTTTCGTCCACGGCCGATGTGATCGCCGTGACCGTCTGGGCCTGCGCCTCCATCGCGGCGCGAATGCGCTGCGCCGAATCCTGAACCTCACCGACCGTGGAGCAGACCGAAGCGCTGCTCGTCACCATGGCGCCGGTCGCCTGCTGGATCGCGGCGATCTTGGTCGCGATGTCATCGGTGGCGCGCGCCGTCTGGTTGGCGAGGCTCTTCACCTCCTGCGCCACCACCGCGAAGCCGCGGCCGGCATCGCCGGCACGCGCCGCCTCGATCGTGGCGTTCAGCGCCAGCAGATTGGTCTGGCCGGCAATGTCGCGGATCAGCCCCAGGATCGATTCGATCGACTTGGCATGACTGCTGAGCGATCCCGAGATCTCGACCGCCGCACCGGCCTGTTCCGTTGCCCGCACGGTGATGGCGGTCGCCGCCGCCACCTCGCCGCGGGCATCCTCGATGGCGCGGATCAGGCCGGCCGCGGTCTGCGCCGCCTCGCGCATCGCCACCGCAGACTGTTCGGCCGCCGCCGCGACCTCGCCCGTCTTGCCCAGCATGCCGCGCGCAGAGGTCGACGCCGTCTGCGCCTGCACGCGAATGCGATCGCCCAGGCTCGATGTCCCCGCGATCGATTCGGCGATCGTCCCGCGGAATTTTTCCGATCGTTCGCGGCGCTCGGCATCGCTTTGCGCGGCGTCCAGCGCGCCGAGATGCGACGCCATCACATCCGCCTCGATCAGGGCGATACGCTGCACCACGTCCGTCAGCCGCGCCAGCCGGTCGCCATCGCCGCCGATCTGCTTCGCGATCGAGCGAAGCACCAGACTGTGGGCATAGCCGAGCGCCGACAGCAGGGTGTGCAGCGGAATGCCCGATCGCTGCGATTCGACGGCATGCCGAATCGCGTGGCGCATCCATTCGTCGTCGGCCGGCGCTTCGTACCGCATCCTGGTATAGCGCGCGCTGGCCGCGACTCGCTTGTTCAAACGTTCGTCGGTGAACAGGTGCCGGATATGCGCGGTCGGCGGCAGCGACAGATATTGTCGCCAGAATGCGCGCGCGATGTCTTCGTAGCATCCGTTCAGGAGTTCGGCGACCTCGCGGCAGCCGGCAACGATCGCTCCGTCCCAGTCATAGTCCGCCAGGCGTTCGGCCATCGACCGGTCAGTGCCGATCCAATGCCCCGACGCAGTATCCCCGCCCTGCTCCATCGCCATCCTTTCCGATCACGCAGCAACCTTGTTGACGAAATCGCCCGCCCGCGACTTCAGCGTGCCAAGTTCCTCGTCCAATATCGCGAAGCCCTGTCCCACATCGTCGATATCGGATGCGACGCTTTCGGTATCCTCGCGGATCGTGGCGATCGTGTTGGACATCGAGTCGGCGGCAAGTGCGGTTTCGTCGACCGCAGCGGTGATCGCGGTCACGGTCTGGGCCTGCGCCTCCATCGCGGCGCGGATGCGTTGCGCCGAATCCTGCACCTCCGTCACGGTCGTGCGGATCGACGCGTTGGTTTCGACGGTCGACCTGGTCGCCTGCTGGATCGCCGCGATCTTCGACGCGATGTCGTCGGTGGCGCGCGCCGTCTGGTTGGCGAGGCTCTTCACCTCCTGCGCCACCACCGCAAAGCCGCGGCCGGCATCGCCGGCACGCGCCGCCTCGATCGTAGCGTTCAGCGCCAGCAGGTTGGTCTGGCCGGCAATGTCGCGGATCAGCCCCAGGATCGATTCGATCGACTTGGCATGGTCGGACAGCATTTCGGACATGCTCACCGCCTCGCCCGCCTGGGCGGAGGCGCGGTTGGCGATTTCGGCCGCCGATTCGACCTGGCCGCGGGCATCCTCGATGGCGCGGATCAGGCCGGCCGCGGTCTGCGCCGCTTCGCGCATCGCCACCGCAGACTGTTCGGCCGCCGCCGCGACCTCGCTCGTCTTGCCCAGCATGCCGCGCGCCGAAGCGGAGGTCTTGCCCGCCTGCGCGCGCAACGTCTCGCCTTCGTGGCTGGCGCGCTCGACCGTGATGCCGATACTGTCGCGAAAATCGTTGGCAAGCCGGTCGCGCTCCATCTGCGCGGCATAATCGCGGTAATCATTGTACAGCGCCACGGTGATATCGCCTTCCAGCGCCGACAAGCGCATCAGCGTGTCGATGAGCTGGTTCAATCCGGGATCGTCGCGTCCCACCTCCTCCATCAGGATGTCGAGGGCGGCACGATCGCTGGCGCTGATCATCGACAACAGCGCCATGGGCGGCACGTCGGACGAATAAGCGGAAGCGACCGAACGCTCGATCGATTCGACCCAGGCGCGGCCGGTGGTGTCGAGAAAACGGTTGCGCAGAAAGGTGCAACCGATGTCGATCATCTTTTCGGTTTCGTGCGGCGCCCAGGTCCGGCCGTCCGCGAAACAACGCAGCCATTGCTGCCAATAGGCTTCCGACACGGCGCGGCAATGGGGCTCCAGCACCTCCCAGGCGCGTCGTGCGGAGCCGACCAGTGAGCCGTCGAAATCGAAGATGCGCAATCTGGCGGCAACGTCGATCCGGCTGCTCATCTGGCCGGTTGGTGGCAAATCCCTGGCGGTGGCTTCTTGTTGGCTCACGGAATCCCGGCTCCCCTTTTGGCAGGTCTGAGGGCGGGCATATCGCGCCAACCGTTAAAACGCGGTTAGGGTAAAGATCCATTAAGCGCGACATCACGATCCCCGCACCTGAAAGCCCTGATCCCGGTCGCGACTCCGGTTGCGCTTGCATCGCAGCGCTTGGGGATTAATTAGGCGTGCACCGCAACAGGAGCACGTCTTGGCCACCGCAGCACCGAAATCGCGTCCACTTTCCCCACATCTTACCGTCTGGAAATGGGGCGCGCACATGCTCGTCTCGATCCTGCACCGGGTCACCGGCGACGGCATGGCCCTGGTCGGACTGACCCTGCTGACCTGGTGGCTGGCGGCCGCGGCCGCGGGCGGCCAGGCCTATGCCGACTTCCAGGACCTGTTCACGGTCGAAGCCGGCGGACTGAACGTGGTCGGCTATATCGTCGGCATCGGCCTGACGCTGTCCTTCTTCCAGCACATGGCGAGCGGCATCCGTCATCTGGTGATGGACATCGGCGCCGGCTTCGAGTTGCGGACCAACAAGAGCTTCGCAGTGCTCACCATGGTCTATTCGATCGTCGCGACCTCGGCCTTCTGGGCCTATCTGATCTGGGGCAAATAACATGGGTACGGGAACGAGCATCGGCCGCGTCCGCGGCCTGGGCGCGGCGCGCGAGGGCACGCATCACTGGTGGCATCAGCGGCTGACGGCGGGCGGCAACCTGTTGCTGGTCGTATGGTTCCTGGCCTCCGTGGCGCGCCTGCCGGCCTATGACGCCGCGACGGTCCAGATCTGGCTGTCCTCGCCATGGGCCGCGATCCCGATGGCACTATTGGTCCTCAACCTCTTCTATCACGCGCGGCTGGGGCTGCAGATCGCGATCGAGGACTATGCCCACCGCGAAGGCGGCACCGTTCTCCTGGTCCTTCTCAATCTCGTCACGGTCGTCGGCGCCGCCATCGGCGTCTTCTCGATTCTGAAAATCGCATTTACCGGAGCATCCGCATAATGGCCGCCACCGATGCCAAAGAGGCCTATAAGATCATCGACCACACCTATGACGCGGTGGTGGTCGGCGCCGGCGGCTCCGGCCTGCGCGCGACCATGGGCTGTGCCGAGGCGGGGCTGAAGACGGCGAACATCTCCAAGGTATTCCCCACCCGCAGCCACACCGTCGCCGCGCAGGGCGGCATCGCGGCGAGCCTGGGCAATAACACGCCCGACCATTGGTCGTGGCACATGTACGACACGGTGAAGGGTTCCGACTGGCTGGGCGACCAGGACGCCATCGAATATCTCTGCCGCGAGGCGCCGCAGGCGGTCTATGAGCTGGAACATGCCGGCGTGCCGTTCAGCCGCAACGACAACGGCACCATCTATCAGCGCCCGTTCGGCGGCCACATGCAGAATATGGGCAAGGGTCCGCCGGTGCAGCGCACCTGCGCCGCGGCCGACCGTACCGGCCACGCCATGCTGCACGCGCTCTATCAGCAGAGCCTGAAATACGACGCCGACTTCTTCATCGAATATTTCGCGCTCGACCTCATCATGGAGGACGGCAAGTGCCGCGGCGTCATCGCCCTGTGCCTCGACGACGGGTCGATCCACCGCTTCCGCGCCCATGCCGTCGTTCTCGCGACCGGCGGCTATGGCCGCACCTTCCAGTCAGCCACCTCGGCGCACACCTGCACCGGCGACGGCAATGCCATGGTGCTGCGCGCCGGCCTGGCGCTGCAGGACATGGAATTCATCCAGTTCCACCCGACCGGCATCTACGGCGCCGGCGTGCTCATTACGGAGGGCGCACGCGGCGAAGGCGGATACCTCACCAATAGCGAGGGCGAGCGCTTCATGGAGCGCTATGCCCCCAGCGCCAAGGACCTCGCCAGCCGCGACGTGGTGTCGCGTTCCATGGCGATGGAAATTCGCGAGGGCCGCGGCGTCGGCAAGGAATCGGACCATATCTTCCTGCACCTCGATCACATCGACCCGAAGGTGCTGCACGAGCGCCTGCCGGGCATCACCGAGACCGGCAAGATCTTCGCCGGCGTCGACCTGACGCGCCAGCCGCTGCCGGTGGTGCCGACGGTGCATTACAATATGGGCGGCATCCCCACCAACTATCACGGCGAAGTCGTCCATCTGAAGGACGGCAACCCCGACGCGGTCGTGCCGGGCCTGTTCGCGGTGGGCGAAGCGGCGTGCGTGTCGGTACACGGTGCCAACCGCCTGGGCTCCAATTCGTTGATCGACCTGGTGGTATTCGGCCGCGCCACCGGCCTACGCCTCAAGGAGACGCTGAAGCCCGGCACCGCGCACGATCCGCTGCCCAAGGGGGCGGAGGAGCTGGCGCTCAGCCGTCTCGACCATTTCCGCAATGCCAGCGGCGGCACGCCCACCGCGGCGATCCGCGCGGACATGCAGAAGACGATGCAGAAGCACTGCGCCGTCTTCCGCACCGACGAACTGATGCGCGAGGGCATCGACCTGATCGATCAGGTCTATGCGCGCATGGAAGACGTCCAGGTTTCCGACCGCTCGCTGATCTGGAATACCGACCTGGTCGAGACGCTGGAACTCGACAATCTGCTCGCCCAGGCGATGGTGACGATCCGTTCGGCGGCCAATCGCAAGGAAAGCCGCGGCGCACACAGCCACGAGGATTATCCCGAGCGCGACGACGCCAACTGGATGAAGCACACCGTCACCACCTTCGACGGCTGGGGCGGCAAGAAGGGCACGACCGCGATCGATTACCGCCCCGTCCACGATTACACGCTGACGGACGAAATCCAGTATATCGAGCCGAAGAAGCGGGTCTATTGAGGCATGGGGCATCCGCCGATCGGCACGATTGCTGATCAAAGGCGGTTCGATCGAATGCGAAGGGATCATACCCCCTCCTCCCCTCCCTTCAAGAAAGGGGAGGGGGGTGGGTGCGAGCGAAGCGAGCTCCGACGCCAACCGAAGCAAAGCCGCCATCGCCCGCTCGTCGGCCCCGGCCGACCATGCAAGGACCGGTGCACGATGTGGTCCGAGGGGTTTGCGGTCGCGCGCGCACTGGTCTATCGCGACCGCCATAAGGTTGACCGGGATGCCTCCGCGTCCCATCTCCTGCCCATCCAGAACCCGACGGGAATGATCATGGCCGAATTCACCCTGCCCAAAAACAGCAAGATCTCGAGCAAGGGCAAGGTCCACCACGCACCGGAAGGCGCAAGCCGGGTCAAGAAGTTCAAGATCTACCGCTACGATCCGGACGCGGGCGAAAATCCGCGCTACGACACCTACATGGTCGATCTCGACGATTGCGGGCCGATGATCCTGGACGCGCTCATCAAGATCAAGTCGGAGCAGGATTCGACGCTCACCTTCCGCCGTTCCTGTCGCGAGGGTATCTGCGGATCCTGTTCGATGAACCTGGACGGCAAGAACGGACTGGCCTGCACCACGGCGATCGAGGACATCAAGGGCACGATCCGTATCACCCCGCTTCCGCATATGGAGGTGATCAAGGACCTGGTCCCCGATTTCACCCATTTTTATGCGCAATATGCGTCGATCCAGCCCTGGCTGAAGACGGTGACGCCGCCGCCCTCCGGCAAGGAGCGCCTGCAGTCACCGAAGCAGCGCGAGCAGCTCGACGGTCTGTACGAATGTATTCTGTGCGCCTGCTGTTCCTCCTCCTGCCCCAGCTATTGGTGGAATTCCGATCGTTTCCTTGGCCCTGCCATCCTGCTTCAGGCGTATCGCTGGCTCGCCGACAGCCGCGACGAGATGACGGGCGAGCGGCTGGACGAGCTGGAAGATCCCTTCCGGCTCTATCGCTGCCACACCATCATGAACTGCGCCAATGTCTGTCCCAAGGGACTGAACCCGGCCAAGGCGATCGCCGAGACGAAGAAGATGATGGTCGAACGCGCGATCTGACGCGCGGACGACACGCGCTGCATGGCCGAGGATCAGGCGCCGAGCTTTCTCTATGCAGGCCGTCCCGGTGACGAACGGGGCTGGTATCGGCCGGCAGCCGCCGCCGGACGCCCCTCGTGAGTGACCTCTGCCAACGCTACGAGACGCTGGTTTCTGCGGGCGAACTCAAGCGGGATGCCGGACAGGCCGCGGCCGCGAAGCGGCTCGACCAGTTGATGCGCGAACTGGAGTCGGTGCCGAAGCGCGGCAGCATTCTCTGGCGTGCGCTCGGCAGGCGGCCGGAGGCACCGCGCGGGCTTTACCTCTGGGGCGGGGTCGGGCGCGGCAAGTCCATGCTGATGGACCTGTTCTTCGACAATCTCGACATCCGCCGCAAACGCCGCGTCCATTTCCATGAATTCATGCTCGAGGTGCATGACCGCCTCAATACGGAGCGCAGGAAGGAGGCGGGCAATCCGATCCCGCCGGTCGCGGCCGCGCTGGCCGAAGACATCCGCCTGCTCGCCTTCGACGAGATGGTGGTCAACAACACCGCCGACGCCGCGGTGATGTCGCGTCTGTTCACCGAGATGCTGGGTCACGGGCTGACGCTGGTGGCGACGTCCAATCGCCCGCCGGACGATCTCTACAAGAATGGGATCAATCGGGATCTGTTCCTGCCGTTCATCGACCTGATCAAGGATCGGATGGACGTGATGCCGCTCAACGGACCGACCGACTACCGGCTCGATCGGCTGGGGCGCATGGATACGTGGCTGGTGCCTAACGGGCCGGATGCCACCGAGACGCTTTCGCGCGCCTTTTTTCGCCTGACTGACTATCCGGTGGAGGACCGGGCGCATGTCCCGAGTTGCGAATTGGCGGTCGGCGGCACGCGCGAGATGCACGTCCCCAAATGCCTGAAAGGGGTGGCGGTATTCAGTTTCAGGCGCCTGTGCGGAGAGCCGCGCGGATCGGCCGACTATCTTGCCATCGCGCGCAAGTTCCACACCGTCATCATCGTCGGCATCCCCGAGCTGGGGCCGGAAAAGCGAAATGAAGCAGCGCGCTTCGTGACGTTGATCGACGCGCTTTACGAGCACAAGGTCAAGTTGCTGGCGGCCGCCGATGCCGCGCCGGAACACCTTTACGAGGAAGGCGACGGCAGGTTCGAGTTCGAACGCACCATATCGCGATTGAACGAAATGCGCTCGGAAACGTATCTGTCGGAAGGTCATCGCTGACTTATTGCAATTGCTTCGCAACTGCAAAGAAAGGCTTCAACTTTTGCCCGTTAGCGGTTGCCCCGTTGCGGCAAAGGGCCTAAGTCGCCCACGTTTCGCGCCTGGGCGCTCGAGTCCGACGCACCGGATAGAGGAGATATCATGGCTCGCAAGAAGATCGCGTTGATCGGCTCCGGCATGATCGGCGGCACGCTCGCGCATCTCGCCGCGATGAAGGAACTGGGCGACATCATCCTGTTCGACATCGCCGAGGGGCTGCCGCAGGGCAAGGCGCTCGACCTGGCGCAGGCCGGTCCGCCGGAAGGGTTCGACGCGAACCTCAAGGGCGCGAACTCCTATGAGGAAATCGCGGGCGCGGACGTGTGCATCGTCACCGCCGGCGTGCCGCGCAAGCCCGGCATGAGCCGCGACGATCTTCTCGAGATCAATTTGAAGGTTATGAAAGCGGTGGGCGAAGGCATCGGGCAACACGCCCCCGACGCCTTCGTCATCTGCATCACCAACCCGCTCGATGCGATGGTCTGGGCGCTGCGCGAATTTTCCGGCCTGCCGCACCAGAAGGTCGTCGGCATGGCGGGCGTGCTCGATTCGAGCCGCTTCCGCCACTTCCTTGCCGAGGAATTCGACGTGTCGGTGGAAGACGTCACCGCCTTCGTGCTGGGCGGGCACGGCGACACGATGGTGCCGGTGGTCGAATATTCGACCGTCGCGGGCATTCCCGTTCCCGACCTCATCAAGATGGGCTGGTCGACGCAGGAGCGCATCGACGCGATCGTCAAGCGCACGCGCGGCGGCGGCGGCGAGATCGTCGGCCTCCTGAAGACCGGCAGCGCCTTCTACGCGCCGGCGACGAGCGCGATCGTGATGGCCGAGAGCTATCTGAAGGACAAGAAGCGCCTCCTGCCCTGCGCCGCGCACCTGACCGGCCAGTACGGCGTCGACGACCTCTATGTCGGCGTGCCGATCGTGATCGGCGCGAACGGCGTCGAGCGCGTCGTCGAGATCGAGTTGAAGAACGAAGCGAAGAGCAATTTCCAGACGAGCGTCGATGCGGTCAAGGAACTGGTCGCGGCCTGCAAGGGCATCGATGGGAGCCTGAAGTAAGGATTTGTATCCCCGCGAAGGCGGGGATCCAGACTGGGCTCCCGCCTTCGCGGGGACACAAGAAGGGCGAAAGAAACGAATGAGCATCCTCGTCGACAAGAATACCAAGGTCATCACCCAGGGCATGACGGGCGAGACCGGCAGCTTCCACACGCAGGCGGCGCTTGATTACGGCACGCAGATGGTCGGCGGCGTTACGCCCGGCAAGGGCGGCACGACGCACCTCGATCTGCCCGTCTTCGACACCGTCGAAGAGGCGAAGGCGAAGACCGGCGCCGATGCCAGCGTGATCTATGTCCCGCCGCCCTTCGCCGGCGATTCGATTCTCGAGGCGATCGACGCGGAAATCCCGCTGATCGTGTGTATCACCGAAGGCATTCCGGTGCTCGACATGGTCAAGGTCAAGCGCGCCCTGTCGGGTTCGAAGTCGCGCCTGATCGGGCCGAACTGCCCCGGCGTGCTGACTCCGCAAGAGTGCAAGATCGGCATCATGCCCGGCAGCATCTTTTCCAAGGGATCGGTCGGCGTCGTGTCGCGTTCGGGCACGCTGACCTATGAGGCGGTGTTTCAGACGACCAATGCGGGGCTGGGTCAGACCACCGCGGTCGGCATCGGCGGGGATCCCGTCAACGGCACCAACTTCATCGATGTGCTCGAACTGTTCCTGGCCGACGATGCTACGGAATCGATTATCATGATCGGAGAGATCGGCGGCTCGGCCGAGGAAGAGGCCGCGCAGTTCCTCAAGGACGAGGCGAAAAAGGGCCGCAAGAAGCCGATGGCCGGCTTCATCGCGGGCCGCACCGCGCCTCCGGGACGGCGCATGGGCCATGCCGGCGCGATCGTCTCCGGCGGTCAGGGCGGCGCCGAGGACAAGATCGCGGCGATGGAGGAAGCGGGCATCCGCGTTGCGGATTCGCCCAGCGAACTCGGCACCACGCTCGTCGAGGTGCTCAAGGGCTGACAGGGAGCCTGCGCCCCACTCCCCCGTTCGTGTCGAGCGAAGTCGAGACACGTTGGGGCGCCTAACACGTTCCTCGACTTCGCTCGGAACGAACGGACATGATGGGTACGATCATGGGATATGCCTCCCCCAATTTCGCGGAAATCGCCGGCGGTGTGAGCCCGGCCTTCGTCGAGACGCTGTACAAGCGGTACAAGGCCGACCCGTCCGCGGTCGAGCCGGGCTGGCGTAACTGGTTCGACGGGCTGGACAACGCTGTCGAGCAGCCGAGCTGGGGCAATCCCGACTGGCCGCCCAAGGATACCGACCAGCTTACCGCCGCGCTCGACCCGACGCAGATGGAGCCCGCACCCGGCAGCGCCAAGCCGAGCAAGGCCGCCGCCAGGGAAGTCGCCGGCGCCAAGCCTTCGACCGACGACGTGGCCAAGGCGGCGGGCGATTCGATCCGCGCGATGATGCTGATCCGCACCTATCGCGTGCGTGGGCATCTTGCCGCCAATCTCGACCCGCTGGGCGAATCGAACCAGGAACTTCCGCAAGATCTGCGCACCGAATATCACGGTTTCCCCGATAGCGAGATCGACAAGCCGGTTTATCTGGGCGGCGCGCTGGGCCTGGAGACGGCGACGATCCGCGAGGTGGTGGACATCCTGCGCCGCAATTACTGCGGCAATGTCGGCCTCGAATATATGCACATCGCCGATGTCGAGGAGCGCCGTTTCCTCCAGGAGCGCATGGAGGGCAAGGACAAGGCGATCGAGTTCACGCCCGAGGGCAAGAAGGCGATCCTCGCCAAGGTGATCGAGGCCGAGCAGTGGGAAAAGTTCCTCGGCAAGAAATATGTCGGGACCAAGCGTTTCGGCCTCGACGGCGGCGAGGCGATGATTCCCGCGCTGGAAAGCGTCATCAAATATGGCGGTCAGACCGGCGTTCGCGAAATCGTCTATGGCATGGCGCATCGCGGCCGGCTGAACGTGCTCGCCAACGTGATGGCGAAGCCGTTCCGCGTCATCTTCCACGAATTCTCCGGCGGTTCGGCCAATCCGGAGGATGTCGGCGGCTCGGGCGACGTGAAGTATCACCTCGGCACCTCCACCGACCGCGAGTTCGACGGCGTCAACGTCCATATGTCGCTGGTCGCCAATCCGTCACACCTGGAAGCGGTCAATCCGGTGGTGCTGGGCAAGACGCGCGCGATCCAGACCTGGCGCGAGGACCTGGCGGAGCACGAACAGGCGCTGCCCGTCCTCATCCACGGCGACGCGGCGTTCGCGGGTCAGGGCATCGTGTGGGAATGCCTCGGTTTCTCCGGCATCCGCGGCTATAATACCGGAGGCTGCATCCATTTCGTCATCAACAACCAGATCGGCTTCACGACGAGCCCGCAATTCGCGCGCTCCTCGCCCTATCCGTCCGACGTGGCGAAGGGCGTGCAGGCGCCGATCTTCCATGTGAACGGCGACGATCCCGAAGCGGTGACCTTCGCCTGCAAGATGGCGATCGAATTCCGCCAGCGCTTCAAGCGCGACATCGTCATCGACATGTGGTGCTACAGGCGGTTCGGCCATAACGAAGGCGATGAGCCGAGCTTCACCCAGCCGCTGATGTACGCGGCGATCAAGAAGCATCCGGCGGTCAGCAAGGTCTATGGCGACCGCCTGATCGCCGAAGGCGTGATCGATGCGGGCTTCATCGACCAAAAGGTCAAGGATTTCACCGAACTGCTCGATGGCGAGTTCTCGGCAGGCACCAGCTACAAGCCCAACAAGGCGGACTGGTTCGCCGGCCGCTGGTCCGGCCTCAGCGTGCCCGTCGACACCGAAGGCGCGCGACGCAACGTCGAAACCGGCATCGACAGGAAACTGTTCGCCTCGCTCGGCCGCACGCTGACCGAAATCCCGACGGAGCTGAACCCGCACAAGACGCTGGGCCGGGTGCTCGACGCCAAGCGCAAGATGTTCGATTCCGGCGAGGGCTTCGACTGGGCGACGGGCGAGGCGCTGGCCTTCGGATCGCTCCTGTCCGAAGGCTATGGCGTGCGTCTGTCCGGCCAGGATTCGGGCCGCGGCACCTTTTCGCAGCGCCACGCCGTCTGGGTCGATCAGAAGGACGGCCATCGCTACGTGCCCTTGAACGAGATCGAACATGGCAGGTTCGAGGTGCTGGACAGCCCCTTGAGCGAATATGGCGTGCTCGGATTCGAATATGGCTACGCCCTCGCCGACCCGAAGACGCTGGTCTTGTGGGAAGCGCAGTTCGGCGACTTCGCCAACGGCGCGCAGATCATGATCGATCAGTTCATCGCATCCGGCGAGGCGAAATGGCTGCGCGCCAACGGCCTCGTGCTGCTGCTGCCGCACGGTTACGAGGGTCAGGGGCCCGAGCACAGTTCGGCGCGGCTCGAACGCTATCTGCAGCTCTGCGCGCAGGACAATATGCAGGTCGCCAACTGCACCACGCCGGCCAACTATTTCCACCTGCTGCGCCGGCAGATGCACCGCAATTTCCGCAAGCCTCTCGTCATCATGACGCCCAAGTCGCTCTTGCGGCACAAGATGGCGGTATCGCAGGCGGCGGACTTCACGGACGACAGCCATTTCCGCCGTATCCTGTCCGATCCCTCCGCGCCCGCCGACAAGGACACGAAGCGGCTGGTGCTGTGTTCGGGCAAGGTCGCCTATGATCTGATCGAGGCGCGCGACGCCGCGGGCGACGCGAACACCCAGATCGTCCGCGTCGAACAGATCTATCCCTTCCCGGGCGATCCGCTGACGGTGCGGCTGAAGAAGATGACGAGCCTCGAAGAGGTCGTCTGGTGTCAGGAAGAGCCGAAGAACAACGGCGCCTGGTTCTTCGTCGAACCATTGATCGAGCAGTGCCTGGCCGATGCCGGCGCGAAGCCGCAGCGCGCGACCTATGCCGGCCGCGCCGCCGCCGCATCGCCGGCGACCGGACTGATGAAACGGCACCAGGCCGAACAGGGCGCGTTGATTGCAGAGGCGCTGGGTCACAGTGTGAAGAAAGAGATCAGGCGAACGCGCAAGGCATAAGGACGACGCCCGCCCATCCCGAGCTTGTCGAAGGATGGCTCTTTCTTGGCGGGCAAGAAAATACGGGGCTTCGACAACCCCGGATCAAGGCTCTCCTGAGCGAAGTCGAAGGGTCCGGGGGCGGAACGGAAATTGGTTCGAGGAACGATATGGCTACTGAAGTAAAAGTCCCCGCGCTGGGCGAATCGATCACCGAAGCGACGCTCGGCGAATGGCTGAAGCAGCCGGGCGACACGGTAGAGGCCGATGAGCCGATTGCGAGCCTGGAAACCGACAAGGTTTCGGTCGAAGTGCCCTCGCCCGTCGCCGGCACGATGGGCGAGCATGTCGCGCAGGAAGGCGATACCGTGGAGGTCGACGCGGTCATCGCAACGATCGAAGCCGGCGATGCCGCGCCGTCCAAAGCCGCGGCTGCTCCCAGCAAGACCGAAGGCAATGCCGACAAGTCGGACGAGGCGAAGGAAGGCAGCGGCCCCGGCCCGGGTGAACAGCCGCGCCAGCGCCCCGACGCCACCGCAGCACAGCAGGCGCCCGCCGGCGAGGGCGTGGAGGCGGCCGCGCTTTCGCCCTCGGTTCGCCGCGCCATTCTGGAACACGGCGTCGATCCGGCGACGGTGAAGGGCACCGGCAAGGACGGCCGTATCACCAAGGAAGACGTGCTCGCGGCCGCCGAGAGCAAGAGCGAGGCCAAGGCCGCGCCGGCGCCGACGCCCGCCCCCGCGCCTTCCGCGGGCGGCGAGCGTAGGCAGGAACGCGTGCGCATGACGCGCCTGCGCCAGACGATCGCCAAGCGGTTGAAGGATGCGCAGGACAATGCCGCGCTCCTCACCACGTTCAACGACGTCGACATGACGGCGGTGATCGAGGCGCGCACCAGGTACAAGGAACTGTTCGAAAAGAAGCACGGCGTCCGCCTCGGCTTCATGGGCTTCTTCGTGAAGGCGGCCTGCATGGCGCTGAGGGACGTGCCCGCCGTCAATGCGCAGATCGACGGCGACGAGATCGTCTATCACGACTATGCCGATATCTCGGTCGCGGTCTCGGCGCCGCAGGGTCTCGTCGTGCCGGTCATCCGCTCGGCCGACCAGATGTCGGTCGCCGAGGTCGAAAAGACGATCGGCGATTTCGGCAAGCGCGCCAAGGACGGCACGCTCAAGATGGACGAGATGAAGGGCGGCACCTTCACCATCTCGAACGGCGGCGTGTTCGGATCGCTGATGTCGACCCCGATCATCAACCCGCCGCAATCGGCGGTGCTGGGCCTCCACCGCATCGAGGACCGGCCGGTCGTGCGCGACGGCGAGATCGTCATCCGTCCAATGATGTATCTGGCGCTTTCCTATGACCACCGCCTGGTCGACGGACGCGAGGCGGTGACCTTCCTCGTCGCACTGAAGAACGCGATCGAGGACCCGACGCGGATTTTGATCGACTTGTGAGGGGTACGGAAAACCTCATCTCCCGTTCGGGCTGAGCCTGTCGAAGCCCTGCTCTTCCTCTTCCCGAACGGCGCGAAAAGAAAGACAGCGCTTCGACAAGCTCAGCGCGAACGGAGTGAAAGATGGCAGAATACGATTATGACGTCCTGGTAATCGGCGCCGGTCCCGGCGGCTATGTCGCGGCGATCCGGGCGGCGCAGCTCGGACTGAAGACCGCATGCGCCGAATCGCGCGAGACGCTGGGCGGGACCTGCCTCAACGTCGGCTGCATCCCGTCCAAGGCGATGCTCCACGCCTCCGAATATTTCGATGCCGCGGCGAATGGCGCGATGGCGAAGATGGGCGTCAAGGTGACGCCCGAACTCGACCTCGACACGATGCACGGCCAGCGCAAGGATGCGGTCAAGCAGCTCACCGGCGGCATCGAGTTCCTGTTCAAGAAGAACAAGGTCAACTGGCTCAAGGGCAAGGCGAGCTTCGAGGACGCGCACACCGTTTCGGTGAATGGCGAAAAGGTCACGGCGAAGAACGTCGTCATCGCCACCGGCTCGTCGGTCACCCCGCTGCCCGGCGTCGAGATCGACGAGAAGGTCGTCGTCTCCTCCACCGGCGCGCTCGAACTGCCCAAGGTGCCGAAACACATGGTCGTCATCGGCGGCGGCGTGATCGGGCTCGAACTCGGCAGCGTGTGGCGCAGGCTGGGCGCGAAGGTCACCTGCGTCGAATTTCTCGACCAGATCCTGCCCGGCTTCGACGGCGATGTCCGCAAGGAAGCGAACAAGATCTTCAAGAAGCAGGGTATCGAGTTCAGGCTCGGCACCAAGGTCACCGGCGTGGCGGTGAAGGGCGACAAGGCCACGCTGACGCTCGAACCCGCAAAGGGCGGCGATGCCGAGACGATCGAGGCGGACTGCGTCCTCGTGTCGATCGGGCGCAGGCCCAACACCGATGGCCTCGCGCTCGACAAGGCGGGGCTCGAAACCAATGAGCGCGGCCAGATCGAAATCGACCATGATTTCCGCACAAAGGCCGACGGCGTCTGGGCGATCGGCGATGTCGTCCCTGGTCCGATGCTCGCGCACAAGGCGGAGGACGAGGGGCTGGCGGTAGCGGAGAATATCGCCGGGCAGACGGGAATCGTGAATCACGACGTGATCCCGAGCGTCGTCTATACCTGGCCCGAAATCGCCGGCGTCGGCCTGACCGCGGAAGCGGCGAAGGAAAAGGGCGAAGTGAAGGTCGGCAAGTTCCCGATGATGGCGAACAGCCGCGCCAAGACCAATCACGAGCCCGAGGGCTTCGTGAAGGTGATCGCCGATGCAAAGACCGACCGTGTGCTGGGCGTGTGGTGCATCGCGAGCGTCGCCGGCACGATGATCGCGCAGGCCGCGCAGGCGATGGAATTCGGCGCGACGAGCGAGGACATCGCCTATACCTGCCACGCGCATCCCACGCATTCGGAAGCGATCAAGGAAGCGGCGATGGCCGTGACGGGCAAGCCGATCCACATCTGACGCGGCAGAGGTGGCGGCGCCATTCGCCCGCGACCGGGCGCGATGGCGCCTCGCGGCACTGTTGTGTGACGGAGCGCCGTGCCGTCCCGGTCAGGCTGCGGCGGTCCGGACCACCTCGCCACCCTCATTGTCCGCGTCGCGATGCGCGGCCCCGTCGCTCGCGGGCGCGGATGTATCGCGATCGGGGACGAGCCAGTGCAGGCTGTACACGACCACGCCCAGCCCGAAATAGGTCGCGAGACAGATCGCAGGATTCCAGAACAGCAGGCCCGCGAACGCGAGCCGGAACAGATTCGAGTTCACGCCGATGTCCCGGCCAAGTCCTTCACACACGCCCAGCAGCGTATCGGGACGGTTGAAAAGCGGCGGGGTGGTTCTGCGCACGATGTAACTCCTGTCCTTGGGCCGGCGAGAGGACCGGCGGATGCAGGCAGTGTTTCAAATGTCGTGCCAGATTATAGTTCTGGTTCAAATCCAGCCATTTACTGCGATTTCCCTGTCGCACAAATTTGGCGAACCGGTTCCGATGGCATTTAGTTGGCGTATTTTCCCAACAGACCTGGTGCCGATTGCCACCCGCCCGGTCCGAAGTATCTGCGTCAGTCCGGCGCGCCGTTCCGTTCGGGAAGGAACGACAACAGGAGCGCCAGCAGCGACGCCGCGCCCGCGGCGACCCAGAACGCGCCGTCGCCAATCGCGGCATAGGCAAAACCGCCGGCGATGATGCCGCCGAGAAACCCGACCCAGAGTTCGAGATCGCGCGCCCAGGCGAAGCGCCCATCCGTCCCCATCAGGCTGCCGGCCAGGCGTTGCCCGAAACGCACCAATGTGCCCGTCATGTAGGTCAGGCCGATCGCGACTTCGCCTTCGCGGGCGAAAATCCCGTTTTCCATTCCCATCGCCGCTGCGAGCAACAGGAAAGCGAGACGAAGCTGGCCCAGGGATTCCACGCCCGCCGCGCCCGCGAGCAGCAAGGCCGTCGCCGCCATCAGGACCGCGCGGCGGCGCCCGGCGACCGCGTGATTGAGGATCGCGCCGGAGACGATACCGCTCAGAAAGCTGAGGACCAGCGCGCCTCCCATCAGCGCATCGCCGTAATTGCCGGTCGCGATGCCGGCGCCGGCCCGGGTCGTGTTGCCCGTCATCGAGGATGCGAAAAAGCCCGACAGACTGCCATATGCGAGCGCATCGACGAAGCCCGCCAATGCCGCCAGCAGGGCGGCGAGACCGGTGGTGGGACGCATGGACGCCTGCATGGAAGCCCTTCTCGCGCAAATAGCGCGCAGTTTCCACCCCATGCTTGCCAAGCGGCGTGGAATGGCTAATGGCGCGATTGATGGAAGCGCCCCTCGACTGGCAGATCGGTCCGCTTTTGCCCTGGCTGGATCTGATGGCGATCGCTGTATTCGCGGCGACCGGCGCGCTGGTGGCCATCCGGAGCGCACAAACCTTCACCACCGCGGCCTTTTTTGCGCTCATCACCGGCGTCGGCGGCGGCACGGTGCGCGACCTGCTGATCGACGCGCCGGTATTCTGGGTGCATGACCGGCTTGTTGCCGGAATATGCGTGGCGGCCGCGATGCTGGTCTGGCTGACGCCGGAGCGATGGTGGCAGGGGCGGGTTCTCGCCTGGCTCGACGCGCTCGGTCTCGCCGCCTACGCCGTGTTCGGCTCGGCCAAGGCGGTCGCCTTCGGCGTGCCGCCGATTCCGGCGGCGGTCATGGGCGTCGTCACCGCCTGTGTCGGCGGCATCATTCGCGACACGCTCGCCAACCAGCCGTCGATCCTGATGCGGCCCGAACTCTATGTCACCGCCGCCACGCTTGCCGCCGGGCTGTACGTCGCGCTGCTCGTGTTCGGCATGCCGCCGGCCGCGAGTGCCGGTATCGCGACGCTCGCCGGCTTCGGCCTGCGCGCCGTCGCCATCATGTTCAAGGTCGCGCTGCCCTCCTATCGCGGCCTGCGATAGCGATCAGTACCGGACCAGCCCCACCGTGGAAAAGGGTCTGGGTTCCTGCGGCGGCAGCGCGCTGTCGTTGAGCTTGCATACCCAGAAGCCGATATCGATCCACTGGTTGCGCTTGAACCCCGCCTCCCCGATGGCGCCGGCACGGTGGAAACCGACCGCCTCGTGCAGGCGGATCGAGGCCTCGTTCGGCAGCGCGAGGACGGCGACCGCGCGGGTGAAATCCTGGGCGCGCAGCGTATCCATCAGCGCGCCATAGAGCAGGCGACCGACGCCCCGCCGCGTATCTTCCTGCGACACGTAGATCGACGCCTCGACGATGTAGCGATAGGCCGGCCGGTCGCGAAACGGCGCGGCATAAGCATAGCCGACGATGCGCGGCATGCCTCCGTCCTCGCCGATCGTGGCGACCAGCCAGGGATAGAAGCCGCCATGCTTCGCCATGCGGGCGCGCATGGTTTCGGCACCCGGAGCCTCGCTCTCGAAAGACACGTGTCCGTTGGTCACATAGGGCGCATAGATCTCGGCAATGGCGCCGGCGTCGTCGGCATCGGCGACGCGGATATCGATCATTGCCAGATCTTCGTCAGGATCAGGTCGAGCAGCCGGACATCGCCGGCCGAGGCCGCCGCCGGACGAAAGGCGGTGCATTCCAGGCAGCGCGCCTGGACCGAACCGCCCTGGGCCAGGCGCCGGGCATCCCCGATCGCCTGCGCCAGCGTCGCCCGCCGCTCTGCCGCCAGCCGCGAGAACAGATCGGCCGAGCCGCGTTCGACGCTGTCTTCATCGTCATCCTGCTGGCGCGCGAACTGCTCGATCAGCTTCGCCCACTTGCTGGGCTCCTTCTCCAGATAGACGGCATGGACCTTGTCCGGATCCAGCTTCGCCCGCCGCGCCGCCTCGGCAATGGCGTCGTGTATGCCGCCGAAACGGTCGACCAGGCCGATCTGCCGCGCGATGCCGCCCGGCCAGACCCGCCCCTGCCCGATCTCGTCGACGCGCGCGGGCGTCATGTTGCGCGACGTTGCGACAAGGCCGACGAACTTGCGATAGCCGCTTTCGATCTGCGCCTGCAGGATCCGGTCGAACGCATCACTGGTGCCGGCGAGCACGTCCGGCTGCCCGCTGAGCGGGGTCGTCTTCACCCCGTCGGCATTCACCCCGATCTTGTCGAGCGTGTCCTCGAAGGTGGGGATGATCCCGAAAATGCCGATCGAGCCGGTGATGGTGTCGGGTTCGGCGAAGATGGCGTCGCCCGCGGTGGACACCCAATACCCGCCGCTCGCCGCGACCGACCCCATCGACACGACCACCGGCAGGCCCTTCGCCTTGGCCTGCAGAATAGCCTCGCGGATATGCTCGGACGCGAGTGCCGAGCCGCCGGGCGAATCGACGCGCACGACCAGGGCCTTCAGCTTCTTGTCGTCGAGGCCGTCCAGGATCAGCCGCGCGATCGTATCACCGGCTGCGGTGCCCGGGCCGCCGGTGCCGTCGACGATTTCCCCCGCAACGGTGATGACGCCGATCGCCGGTCCGCCTTTGGAAAGCGGATGGACCTGCACCCAGTCGTCATAATCAATCGCCTTGAAGCTGCCGACCGGCTTGTCGTCGTCGGCACCCACGATCTTGGCCACGCGTTTGCCGAACGCGATGCGGTCGCCCAGGTGATCGACCAGCTTGGCGCGCAGATTGGCCTGGGCGAGATCGCCGTCGGCCGCCTGCACGGTCGCCGCGGGATCGGTCAGGAAGGGCTCGATCCGCGCCTGCGGCCGATCCTGCGCGACGCCTTGTTTCCACTGGTCGAAGATCGTTCCGTAGAGCAGTTGCGCCGCCTCGCGCGCGGGCCCCGACTGGTTCTCGCGGATATAGGGCTCGACCGCCGATTTGTAGGTGCCGACGCGGTAGACGTGCGCGTTGATGCCCAGCTTGTCGATCAGCCCCTTGTAGTAGAGCTGCGATCCGCCGGGGCCGCGCAGCAGCACGCCGCCCATGGGATTGGTCCAGATCTCGCTCGCCGCCGCCGCCAGGCGATAGCCGGAATCGGTATAGGCCGTGGCATAGGCCAGGACCGGCTTGCCGCTGTCGCGCACGCGCTGCACGGCATCGGCAACGTCGCTGATCGCGGCGGGATAGCCGCCCATGAACCGGTCGAGGTCGAGCACCACCGCCTTCACGCGGTCGTCGTCGCGGGCCTCGTCCAGCGCGCGCACGACATCGCGCAGGCGATATTGATTGGCGACGTCGCCGCCGGTCAGCGTGGCGATCGGATCGACCTCCTCCGGCTGCTCCACGATCGTGCCATCAAGCGCCAGCAACAGCGCCCCGTCGTGGATTTTCACCCCGTCCGGCTGCGCCTGCAGCGCTGCGAACAGTGCACCGAAGAAGAGGAGCAACAGGGCAAGGACCAGCGCGTCCTTGATCCCGACGAGTATCTTCCACGCGCCCTTGATGAGCTTCACCAGATCGTCTCCCGCACTGATCGGCGGCATGCGCCGATGGCCGTTTCCTCGGGACGTACACGCCGAGTGTTATCGACACAATACGGTCGGTGCGAATGGACGGGGCAAGCGACGGCGTAGCTGCTACATGCGCGCGGGCCATGGATTCGCACCTCCCCTCCGCCCGGCCGCTGATCGAACGCCCGCCCGCGGACTGGCGGCGCGAACTCGGCGCGCTCGTGCGGCTCAGCACGCCGCTGATCGGCGCGAACCTGTTGCAGATGGCGATCTATTCCAGCGACGTGATCTTCGTCGCGCGTCTGGGGCCGGATGCACTCGCGGCCGCGACGCTCGGCGTCTATTTCTATTCGGTCGTCGCCTTCGCCCTGATCGGGCTGGTAAGCTCGGCCGCGCCGGTCATCGCCGCCGAACTCGGGCGGCGGCGGCATGCGGTGCGAGAGGTGCGCCGGTCCTTTCGCATGGCGCTGTGGCTGTCGGCGGCGGCGAGCCTGCCTTTCCTCCTGCCGCTCGCCTACACCGAAACGATCCTCGGCTGGATGCGGCAGGATCCCGTCGCCGCCGCCAGCGCCGCCCGCTATACCGACATCCTGCTCTTCGCTCTCGTCCCCACCGTCGCGTCGGGAGTGATGCGCATCGCGGTGTCGGCGCTGGGCCGTCCCGGCTGGGCGATGACCATTACCGCCGCGGCGCTGGCGGTGAACATCGTCGGCAACTGGATATTGGTGTTCGGCGAACTGGGTGCGCCGGCGCTCGGACTGACCGGCGCCGCGATCGCAAGCCTGATCACCGCACTGTTCATGCTGGCCGGCTATGCCACGATCCTGATGCGGGACCGCCGGCTTCGGCGCTACCGGCTGTTCGGCAAATGGTGGCGGCCGGAATGGCCCCGCTTCGTCGATCTCGTCCGGCTGGGCGTACCGATCGCGTTGACCATGACGTTCGAGGGCGCGGTCTTCAGCGCCGCCGCGTTCCTGATGGGGTTGATTGGCGTGACCGAAGTTGCCGCCCACGCCGTCGCGCTGCAGATCGCCGCGATTGCCTTTCAAATTCCGTTCGGCATTGCGCAGGGCGCGACCATCCGGGTCGGCATGGCCTATGGCGCCGCCGACGGAGACTGGATCGCGCTGGCCGGCCGGGTTGCGCTGGCGCTCGGCATCGGTTTCATGGGCCTCACCGCCGCGCTGCTCTGGGCCGCGCCGCATTTCTTCGTCACGCTCTATCTGGACGACACGCCCGGCAATGCACGGGCGATCGCGCTCGCGACGCGCTATCTCACCGTCGCCGCGGCCTTTCAGATCTTCGACGGTGCGCAGACGGTGGCGGCCGGCGTGCTGCGCGGATTGCAGGACACGCGCATCCCCATGATCATCGCCGCGATCGGTTATTGGATAGCCGGATTCGGCACCGCCGTCCTGCTCGGCTTCCGGCTCGGCCTTGCCGGCGTCGGCATCTGGATCGGGCTCGCCACCGGCCTTGCGGTCGTCGCGGTCCTGCTACTCCTGCGCTGGTCGATGCGCCGGCGGATCGGTCTTTTGCCGCAACCGTCGCGCGGTTGATCGCACGCACCGGCACGCGCCCAAAAAATTTGCCCGGCGCCCCGTTGACGATCCGCATGGCCATACGCATATCCGATCGCGTTAGCACTCGCTGCAAGTGAGTGCCAAACACCGACAATATCCTATGAGGAAAGGAAAAGCGCGCATGAACTTTCGTCCGCTGCACGACCGGGTGCTCGTTCGCCGCGTCGAGGCCGAGGAAAAGACGGCCGGCGGCATCATCATTCCCGATACCGCCAAGGAAAAGCCGCAGGAAGGCGAAGTCGTCGCCGCCGGCGGCGGTGCCAAGACCGAGGACGGCAAGGTCGTTCCGCTCGACGTGAAGGCCGGCGACCGCATCCTGTTCGGCAAATGGTCGGGCACCGAGGTCAAGGTCGACGGTGAAGATCTGATCATCATGAAGGAAAGCGACATCCTTGGGATTGTGGGCTGAGCATCAGCCAACAATCCTATCCCGACGAAAGTCGGGATCTCTGGCCACATTAAGCGGCATTGGCCGCACCCGATCCCAGCTTTCGCTGGGATGACGATAGTTTCGAAAGGATAGAATATATGGCAGCGAAGGACGTGAAATTCTCGCGCGATGCTCGTGAACGCATCATGCGCGGTGTCGACATTCTCGCCGATGCGGTGCAGGTCACGCTCGGCCCCAAGGGCCGCAACGTCGTCATCGACAAGAGCTTCGGCGCGCCGCGCATCACCAAGGACGGTGTGACGGTCGCCAAGGAAATCGAACTCAAGGACAAGTTCGAGAATATGGGCGCGCAGATGGTCCGCGAGGTCGCCTCGAAGACCAACGACGTCGCCGGCGACGGCACCACCACCGCGACCGTGCTCGCCCGCTCGATCGTGCGCGAAGGCATGAAGTCGGTGGCCGCCGGCATGAACCCGATGGATCTGAAGCGCGGCATCGACATGGCCGTCAAGAAGGTCGTCGAGGACATCAAGAACCGGTCCAAGGACGTCTCCGGCAACCAGGAGATCGCCCAGGTCGGCACCATTTCCGCCAATGGCGACAAGGAAGTCGGCGAAAAGATCGCCGAGGCCATGGAAAAGGTCGGCAAGGAAGGCGTGATCACCGTCGAAGAGGCCAAGGGTCTCGATTTCGAGCTAGACGTGGTCGAGGGCATGCAGTTCGATCGCGGCTATCTGAGCCCGTATTTCGTCACCAATCCGGAGAAGATGAACGTCGAGCTTCAGGATCCCTATATCCTGATCTTCGAAAAGAAGCTCTCCAACCTGCAGACGATGCTGCCGATCCTCGAATCGGTCGTGCAGTCGAGCCGTCCGCTGCTCATCATCGCCGAGGATATCGAGGGCGAGGCGCTGGCCACGCTCGTGGTCAACAAGCTGCGCGGCGGCCTGAAGGTCGCGGCGGTCAAGGCGCCGGGCTTCGGCGATCGCCGCAAGGCGATGCTCGAGGACATCGCGATCCTGACCAAGGGCGAAGTCGTCAGCGAGGATCTCGGCATCAAGCTCGAGAACGTCACGCTGAACATGCTCGGCACGGCCAAGCGCGTCACCATCGACAAGGACAACACCACCATCGTCGGCGGTGCGGGTGATGCCGAATCGATCAAGGCGCGCACGGAGCAGATCCGTCAGCAGATCGAGCAGACCACCAGCGACTATGACCGCGAAAAGCTGCAGGAGCGCCTGGCCAAGCTCGCCGGCGGTGTTGCGGTGATCAAGGTCGGCGGCGCGACCGAGGTCGAGGTGAAGGAGCGCAAGGACCGCGTCGACGACGCCCTGCACGCCACGCGCGCAGCCGTCGAAGAAGGCATCGTCCCCGGCGGCGGTACGGCCCTGCTCTACGCCACCAAGGCGATCGAAGGCCTGGCCGGCGAGAATGACGACCAGACCCGCGGTGTCGATATCGTCCGCAAGGCGCTCTACGCTCCGCTCCGCCAGATCGCGCAGAATGCCGGCTTCGACGGTGCCGTGGTGTCGGGCAAGCTGCTCGACGGCAACGATGCGAACATGGGCTTCAACGCGGCCAACGACACCTATGAGAATTTGGTGTCCGTCGGCGTGATCGACCCGACCAAGGTCGTCCGCACCGCGCTGCAGGACGCCGCCTCGGTCGCCGGTCTGCTCATCACGACCGAAGCCACGGTCGCCGAACTGCCCGAGGACAAGTCCAATGGCGGCGGCGCCGGTGCCGGCGGCGGCATGGGCGGAATGGGTGGCATGGGCGGAATGGGTGGCATGGACTTCTAAGTCCGCACCCGTTCGCTCAGGCGAACCATCGAAACGGGGCCGGAGGGAGCGATCCTTCCGGCCCTTTTTGTTGGCGGCAATCAGCGCCGCAAACGTAATGTCGGAACCGGATCCTCGTGAACGTGCCGGTCGGGCCGCAGGCAGCCACGGGCCTGGTCAGCCGCGTCGCCATACGATTTTCAGCGGAAGATCGGCACCGATCCGGCCGAGCCGGCGACGGCCGACGCCGACAACTACCGGCACGACCAGGCGACCGATCCGCCCGCCCGCGCGCGAGCGGCACCGCGCTACCCTGTTCCATGCCGACGTTCCGCCGGAACCGGACGGGACCGCCGACCTTGTGCGCGCTCAGACGATCGGCATGCGCAGGCGGCGCCAGCGGCTGTGGAGCGCCGCCTGCCACAGGAGCAACAGCGGCACAACGACGAGTTCGATCGCAAGCCCGATCATCTGGCCGTGCGACGGCTCACCCACTGCAAAATAGGAAAGGAGCCGGCCGATCCCGCCGGCGATCACGATGCCGCCCAGCAACCGGAAGCGCCCGCCGCGCCATTCGATATGCGGCACGCAACTGGCAAAGCCGATTCCCAGCCCGACAAAGAGCCCCGAAAGATAGCGGAAATGACTGTCGAGATCGACCGGAACGGCCGTGACGCCGCCGATCCAGGCCGGCCCGCCGAACAGGCTGCGCAAGCCGACATAGAGCGGGATCAGCGTCAGCACGCCGACCATCAACTGGAGGGCGCGGCGTTCGAAATCGAGGGTCATGGTCGGCTACGCTCCAGAAGTTCGTCGCGCACGGGCAGGGCCCTCACCGAAACGCTGACCTCGACGGGGAGCAGGCGTGACAGGCGCCCGGCGAACACGTTGCGCGTGCCGGCGATGCCGGCCAGCAGAAATACCGGCGCGACGGCGACGGAAATCGTCTCTGCGACAGTAGACAGGACCGGTGTGAACGGCATTGATCCACGTTATGCGGTTGCTTTTCGCCGCTCCGCAAGGGGCGGACAGCCGTGAAATGAAATTTTCCTTTGGATAGCGGCGCGTCCACATGCTGGTAAGGTTCGGTTGTTACGGTACGGGACATGTCGCGCCCGCTTTCTCCCGCAGCCTTTCCCCGTCTGTCGCCGGCGCTCGAGATACGGCTCGATCACGGCCTGTCCGCCGGGATCGATGCCGTCGCGCAGGCCGCGCGGCCGCAGCACCGGTTCCTGCGCTACGGCTGGTTCGCGGCCGCGCTCGCAGCCTATGGCGGCGAGGCTCGTACCCTGACGGTCAGCCGCGACGGCGAAGCGGCGATCGCGTTGCCCATGGTCCGGCTCGGCCCCGGCTGGGCCGGCGTCGCGGCGGTCCCCGGCTGTTACTGGCCCTATCGCAGCTTTCCGGCGCGCGAGGATGTCGGACTGGAGACGTTCGAGGCGCTGTTCGGCGGGCTCGGCCGCGCGGTGCGGGCGCTGCGTATCGGCCCCATATATGACGACGATCCGACGCTTTGTCAGATGCGCAGGGCGGCGGACGCGCTGGGCTGGCGCACGCTCGACCGGTTCGTCGCCGACAGCTATCTGCTCGACATGGCGGAAAAGCGCGTAGAAGGGATCTGGCCGCGCAAGTCGACGCTGAAGAAGAACCGCTTTCACGAAAAACACCTGGGCAACCACGGCGCGCTGGACTGGTCCTTCGCAAGCGGCGCCGACTGGACTGATGCGCTGTTCGACGATCTTGCGGCGGTGGAACAGGCGAGCTGGATCGCGGCGGAAACCGACGGGCGCGACGCCAAGTTCACGCGGCGCGGCCACGGCGCTTTCTGGCGCACAGCGGCAGCCGATCCGGTGCTGGCGGACATGATGTGGGCAGCGGTCCTGCGGGTGGACGGCCGGCCGGCGGCCTTCTCCTTCGACCTCAATCTGGGCGCGCTCAAACACGCCGTCGCCAACAGTTTCGATCCCGCTTTCGCAAAACACTCGCCGGGCAGGCTGCTTTACTATCGCAACCTGATACGCGCCCTCGGCGACGGCATCACGACCGTCGACTGGGGCGCGGGCGACAGCGGCTACAAAAGCGTGATCGGCGCGCAAAAGGGACCGGCGATCCGCGACTGGCTGTTCGTGAAGCCGGGACTGCCGGCAATCGCCGCGACGCTCCTCCGGCGCACCTGGAAGCACAGCGGCCAGGGCTGACGCCGGGGGAACCGGATCGCCGCCTGCGCGGTTCTGGCCGACATGACAGATTCGGACAAACAGCGCCCCGTCGCCATCGTCACTGGGGCGAGTTCGGGCATCGGCATGGCGGTGGCGCGCAAGCTGGCCCTGGACGGCGCGGCCGTCACGGTGAACTATCATTCGCACCGCGAACCGGCCGAGGCGCTTGCCGCCGAAATATGCGGACAGGGCGGAGAGGCAGTCGCGGTGGGCGCCGACGTGTCGCGCGAGGACGGGGTACGCCACCTGTTCGACGCGACCGTGGAGACGTTCGGCCGGGTCGATATTCTGGTCGCCAATTCGGGTGCGCAACAGGATGCGCCGATCGCCGATATGACGCTGGAGCAATGGCGAGCGGTGATCGACCTCGACCTTACGGGCCAGTTCCTGTGCGCCCGCGAGGCGGTGCGGCGGTTCCGCGCGCAGGACGGCGATACTGCACCGTTTCGCGCCCGCGGCGCAATCGTGTCGATGACCTCGGTCCATGACCGTATCCCCTGGGCGGGCCATATCAACTATGCCGCCGCCAAGAGCGGCGCGCGGATGCTGGTCGAGACGCTGGCGCAGGAGGTGGCGCAGGACGGTATCCGCGTGAATGCCGTGGCGCCGGGCGCCATCCGCACGCCGATCAACGAAGATGTCTGGAGCAACGAGGAAAGTTTCAAGAAGCTGCTCGAACTGATCCCTTACGGCCGGATCGGCGAGCCCGGCGACGTGGCCGAGGCGGTTGCGTGGCTGGTGTCGGATGCCGCTGATTACGTCACCGGCACGACGCTGTACGTCGATGGCGGGATGATGCTGTATCCGGGCTTTCGCGGAAACGGATAAGTGCGCGCACCGTGTCGCGCAGCGATAGCGATTTCGGTCGAAGCGGCAGCGCTGTTCCGCGCGTCCATGGGCATCCGCGAGCCGCCCCGGCTACCAGAGCATGGAGGAAGCGCGTATCCGCGGGCGGCACCGGTGCCGCCCGGATCAGCGGCCGGTCCGGCGGCGGTCGCCCTTGCGGCGTTCCGGGCCGGCATAAACGGGATCGTCGACCCGCCGGCGGTCACCGTTCCTGCGACGCTCTTTCTCGGGCTCGGTCTTGTCGTTCATCGGTTCGACTCCTGTTGAGCGACCGCGACGGTACGACAAGTCCGTAAACAAGATGTTTTGCGATATTGCCGGCATTTTCACACGCGCAGATAGCGGAAGTACCAGACTTCATGGCCCTTGCGCCGCGCCTTGCGTTCATAGCGGGTTTCGGGCCAGCCGTCGGGGCGGGTGAGGAAGTCGTCCGGCCCGGCCGCCTGCCATGCGAAGTCGCGGCGCTGGTTCATCACCATCATCGCCCATCGGCAATAAGTGGGGTCGTCGGTGCCGAGGCGGAACTCGCAGCCCGGCCTCAGCTTCGCCGCGATCATGTCGAGCGGACCGTGATTGACCATACGGCGCTTGGCATGGCGCGCCTTGGGCCACGGATCGGGGTGAAGCAGATAGACACGCGTCAGGCCGGCATCCGGCAGGCGCTCGATCACCTCCAGCGCGTCGCCCATGTGCAGGCGGACATTTTGCAGGCCATCGTCGCGGATATGGCCGAGCGCGCCGACCACGCCGTTGAGGAAGGGCTCGCAACCGATGAAACCGTGATCGGGCCGCGCCGCCGCCTGGCCGGCAAGATGTTCGCCGGCGCCGAAACCGATCTCCAGCTCGAGCGGGCGCCCCTGCCCCTCGGCGTCGCCGAACAGGGTGCGGGCGGTGATCGCACCCGTTTCGGGCACCGCGACTTCCGGCAGCAACGTGTCGACCAGTTCCTGCTGCCCGGCGCGGAGCTTGTGGCCCTGACGGCGGCCATAGAGGCGGCGGATGGTAGCGGGATCGTTCATGGCGGCACGCGCTAGAACCAACCGCCCGTTCCTGGCAAGCCACCCTTCCCCGTTCTTCGCGCACGGGCACAGGGACGATACCGCCGGTCGGCTCCCGATCCTCTGCACCAGGAAATGCTCCTCCCGTTCCGACCCTCGATCTTTGCGGGGTAGCACGGCAGCGTTCAAAATATGCCGAGGAACTTCTTGCGCTGCTGCTTTGTCTCGTCGCCGGACTGCTTGCCGTTTTCGGATTTCGCCGTGGTTCCCGCGCCGACATCGTCGCGCCGCTCGCCCTTGCTCGTGCGCTGTGCGGCGGCGCGCGCGCCCCTCAGCACCGGTCCGCAAGCGGCGGCCTTGGCATCGCCGATGTCGACGAAGGAGAGGACGGAGGCAAGCGGCGTGGCGACCACCGCGAGACCGATCGCACTGCCCGCGCGGCCGAGCAGTTCGGGACTCACCACGTCGATCTCGGGTGCCGCGAAATAGCCGCCGATCCCGACCGGCGACTGACCGGAAAACAGCGAGAACTTCTTGGAATCGGCGCGGAAGGCGAGGTCCAGCGCCTCGTTCCTGAAGCTGAAACCGCCATGGCCGAGCATCACGTTCTTGTCCGTGTCGATCAGGATCGGATCGGCCGCGGCGATCCCGTCCCGCACGGTGAAGCCGATCAGCCCGCAATTGATCTGCACCGGCTCCTTCAGCTTCTTCTCGAACATCTTCTGGACGAAAGTGCCGACATCGAGTTCGGAAAGCTGGACGTTACGCGTCCAGAAACTGCCCTTGGGCATGATGATCGCGATCCGGCCATTGGCGTGCGAGAGCGACTGGTGGACGGTGTCGCCGCTTCCGGTCATCTTCACCCGCGCCTTCAGCGTGCCGGTGGTGCCCGACTGCTCGACGCCCCAGCCGGCGAGCAGCACGCCCATCGGCGTCGGCGACAGGCGGATGTCGTATTCGGTGAAGACCGGCGATTTCCGCGCATTGATCTTGATGTCCGAACTGACATGGCCGCGCGCCATGTCGAAGGTCAGCGGCGAGAGCGTGAGCAGCCGGTCGTCGAGCGTCAGCGCGAGGTCGACGTTCGACACCGGCAGGTTCTTCGCGCGAACGCGGCGGACGCGGTAATCGAGGTCGGCGTCGAAATTCCTGAGCGCCTCGACGCGCAACTCGGCGTCGGGCAGCAGCCGCGGATGGCCGCCGACGGTGCGGATCGCACCCTTGCCGCCCTGCGCCTCCAGCCGGTCGGGATCATAGCCGATGAACGGTCCGATATCGACGATGTCGAGCGTGTCGGTCGTCAGGTCGGCGATCAGCTTCAATCGCGGCTCGCCCGTCCGCACCGTCAGCCTGCCCGCCAGATCGCTGTCGCCGAACGTGCCCTTCAGCCCGGCGAAGCGCCATTCCTCGCCCTGCTTCGTCGCCGCCGAGGTCAGGTGATAGGTTCGCGTGTCGGGCACTGCGATACCGGCGACGGCGAAGATGTCGGCGATGTTGCTGCCGCGCACGTCCATATGGAGCTTCGCCCCCTCCAGCTCGGTCGGACCGGGCAGCGTGCCGGTAATGTCGGCATCGGTGCGTGCGCCGCGCAGGTGAAGCGCGAGCTGATTCTGCCCGCCTTCGACCGTGGAATTGGGCGACAGCAGCGCGCCCGTCATGGTGAAGGCATTGCCGCGCGCGGTCCCCTTGCCGTCGAAGCGGATCGCGTCGCGGAAGCGCGTGCCGCTCGTCTTCACCGTCCGGACGTCGACATCGGCGGTCAGCCGCATCTTCGGATCATCGTAGTGGATCGTCGTGCCGGCGAAGCTCGCGCGACGGATCGTCGGCAGGTCGAGCGGCTCGCCCTTCCGGTTCGGATCGCCGAACGTCCAGGTGTTGCGCCGCCGGTCGGCATCCCATTTCAGGTTCACCTCGCCATCGACGAGGTCGAGCCAGTTCACCCGGCGATCGCCGAACAGGAAGGTCAGCGTGGCGATGTCGGTGTCGATCCTGCCGGCGTCGAAGAAATTGCCCTCGCCCGCCCAGGCGGGGTTGGAGACGCTCAGCCCCTCGGCGTAGAATTTGATGTTCACCGGGTTGAAATAGAACTGGAAATCGCCCGCGACGCGAACGGTGCGGCCGGTCTGTGCGCTGGCGATGCGCTCGAAGCTGTGCTTCAGAAAGCGTCCCTTGGTGATGTAGAGCGTCAGCCAGGCGAGAAACAGCACGGCGACGATGCCGATGACGGTGCGCAGCGCGATCTTCGCCCAGCGCGGCCAGTTGTGCGGCGTGCGATCGTCGGCTCGTGATCCGGTGTCCGGCAGAACGGGGGGTTCGTCGGCCTGGGCGGTATCGACCGCCGCGATCGGAGTGTCCCGGTCCGCCATGGCGGTAAAATCCGCCCAGGCCCGATCGGTTCCCCCGCGCGCATGCTTGCATTCGCCGCAAAGCTCGGCTAAGCGCACCGCCTTTCCGCGATTCAATGGAACTGTCCGGCCAACAGGGCTGCCGCGGCCGTTCGCGATCGTCGAACATATAAGGAGACGAAAATGCCCAAGCTCAAGACCAAGAGCGGTGTCAAGAAGCGCTTCAAGTTCACCGCCTCCGGCAAGGTGAAGCACGGCGTTGCCGGCAAGCGCCACCGGCTGATCAGCCACAACGCCAAATATATCCGCCAGAACCGTGGCACCTCGGTCCTGTCCGACTCCGACGTAGCCCATGTGCGCCAGTGGGCGCCCTACGGCCTGAAGTAAGGAGAACCGACCATGGCACGAGTAAAGCGTGGCACGACCACCAGGGCGAAGCACAAGCGCATTCTGGATCAGGCGAAGGGCTATTACGGCCGTCGCAAGAACACGATCCGCATCGCGCGCCAGGCCGTCGAAAAGGCCGGCCAGTACGCCTATCGCGACCGCAAGGTTAAGAAGCGGTCCTTCCGCGCCTTGTGGATTCAGCGCATCAACGCCGGCGTCCGCGCCGAGGGGCTGACCTACAGCCAGTTCATGCACGGGCTGAAGCTCGCCGGAATCGAGCTGGACCGCAAGGTCCTCGCCGACATCGCGATGCACGAAGGCGACGCCTTCAAGGCGATCGTCGAGCAGGCCAAGGCGGCACTGCCCAAGGCCGCCTGACGCCTTCGGCGTAATACGAGAAAAAGGGGCGCCGGCAGCGATGTCGGCGCCCCTTTTTCATTTTAGCGCCCGGACCAACTCCCTCGTCATTCCCGCGAAGGACTGCGCCTTATCGAACGAGTGAACCCGGAATGGGTTGATCTCGCGCGCGGTTTGGGCTTCGAGCCTCTGCATAGCAGATGACACATATGCGGCCCGAAGCCGCCGGAGCACCAAATTGACGACAGACGAAATCGATCAGCTTCGCCAGGACGTGCTCGCCGCGATCGACATGGCCGCGGGGCCCGACGCGCTGGAAGCGGTGCGCGTCCACGCGCTCGGCAAGCAGGGCAGCGTGACCGCGCTCCTCAAGTCGCTCGGCAAGATGACGCCCGACGAACGGCAGGTGCAGGGACCGCGCATCCACGGCCTGCGCGAGGCGGTCAACGCAGCGATCGGCGCCCGCAAGGAAAAGCTCGAAGCCGCGCTGCTCGCCGACAAGCTGGCGAGCGAGACGCTCGATATGACGCTGCCGGTCGACATGCCCGCGGCCGGCACCGTCCACCCGGTCAGCCAGGTGATGGACGAACTCGCCGAAATCTTTGCCGATCTCGGCTTCGCGGTGGCGACGGGACCGGAGATCGAGGACGACTGGCACAATTTCACCGCGCTCAACATCCCCGACACCCATCCGGCGCGGGCGATGCACGACACCTTCTACTTCCCGGCGAAAGAATCGGGCGAGCAGAAGATGCTGCTGCGCACGCATACCTCGCCGGTGCAGATCCGCACGATGATGCAAAGCGAGCCCCCGATCCGCATCATCGCGCCGGGACGGACCTATCGTTCGGATTCGGACGCCACCCACACGCCGATGTTCCATCAGGTCGAAGGGCTGGTGATCGACAAGGGGATCACGCTGGGCCACCTCAAATGGACGCTCGAGACGTTCCTCAAGGCATTCTTCGAGCGCGACGATGTCGTGCTTCGCCTGCGCCCCAGCTACTTCCCCTTCACCGAGCCCTCGGCCGAGGTGGATGTCGGTTTCTCGGTCGAAAAGGGCAAGCGCGTCATCGGCGGATCGCAAGGCTGGATGGAAGTACTCGGCAGCGGCATGGTGCATCCGAAGGTGATCGCCGCCTGCGGGCTCGATCCCGACGAGTGGCAGGGCTTCGCCTTCGGTTGCGGCATCGACCGGCTGGCGATGCTGAAATACGGGATGGATGACCTGCGCGCCTTCTTCGATGGCGATCTGCGCTGGCTCAGGCATTACGGCTTCTCGGCGCTCGACGTGCCGACGTTGAGCGGAGGCGTCGGGGCCTGATTTCGTCACCCCGGCGAAGGCTGGGGTCCATGGCTGGCCGATGGGCCACCCGATAAAGACATAGACCCCAGCCTTCGCTGGGGTGACGGGAAGAAAAATGAAATTCACCCTTAGCTGGCTCAAACAGCATCTCGATACGGACGCCGATATCGACGCGATCACCGCGGCGCTGACGCGGATCGGGCTCGAGGTCGAGGGCATCGAGAATCCGGGCGAAAAGCTCGCCGGGTTCAAGGTCGCCAGGGTGCTGAGCGCCGAACCCCATCCCGATGCCGACAAGCTGAAGGTGCTCTCGGTCGACGCCGGCGGCGGCCCCTTGCAGGTCGTGTGCGGGGCGCCCAATGCGCGTGCCGGCATGATCGGCGTGTTCGGCCCGCCGGGCGTCTATGTCCCCGGATCGGGGTTCGAACTGAAGGTCGCCGCCATCCGCGGCGTCGAATCGAACGGCATGATGTGTTCGGTGCGCGAACTGGAACTGGGCGACGCGCATGAAGGCATCATCGAACTGGGCGCCGATGCGGAGGAGGCGGTCGGCCGGCCCTATCCCGACTATGCCGGCCTTACCGATCCGGTCATCGACGTATCGATCACGCCCAACCGGCAGGATTGCATGGGCGTGCGCGGCATCGCGCGCGATCTCGCTGCTGCGGGGATCGGCACGCTCAAGCCGCTCACCGAGGCTTATCGGCGGGACGCGGTAGAGCCGGTCGCGGGCGAAGGCGAAGGCCCCGACGTCCGCACCGACGATGCCGAGGGCTGCCCGGCTTTCTACGCGCAGGCGGTCTCGGGCGTCACCAACGGCGTCTCGCCCGACTGGATGCAGCGCTACCTGACCGCGATCGGGCAGAAGCCGATTTCGGCGCTGGTCGACATCACCAATTTCGTGATGATCGATCTCGGCCGCCCCCTGCACGTCTATGACCGGGCGAAGCTGACCGGCGGACTGGTCGCGCGGAAGGCGCGCGCCGGCGAGACCGTCACCGCGCTCAACGGCAAGACCTACACGCTGGATGCGAGCATGACCGTCATCGCCGACGATGCGCAGGTCCACGATATCGGCGGCATCATGGGCGGCGAGGATTCGGGCGTCAGCGCGGGCACGACCGACGTGCTGATCGAATGCGCGTATTTCGATCCCGACCATATCGCGCGCACCGGCCAGGCGCTCGTCCTGACCAGCGACGCGCGCCAGCGCTTCGAGCGCGGTGTCGACCCCGCCTTTCTCGACGACGGACTGGCGATCGCGACGGGGCTGGTGCTAGACCTGTGCGGCGGCACGGCCAGCGGCGTCACCCGCGCCGGCCGACCCCCGGTCGAACCGCGCACGCTCCGCTACGATCCCGGCCGCGCGGAAACGCTGGGCGGTCTCGCCGTCGCAGGCGATCGCCAGAAGGCCATTCTCGAAGGCCTGGGCTTCACCGTCGCCGACGACTGGCAGGTGACCGTGCCCACATGGCGGCGCGATATCGACGGCCCGGCCGATCTGGTCGAGGAAGTCATCCGCATCGAAGGAATCGACAAGGTGCCGGCGTCGCCGCTCGCGCGTGTTCCCGGCGTCGCCACGCCCACCGCCACCGCCGAACAGAAGCTCGAACGCCGCATTCGCCGCGCGGCCGCATCGCGCGGTTTTCACGAGGCGGTGACGTGGAGCTTCGTGTCCGAGGACGAGGCGAAGCCGTTCGGCGGCGGCGCATGGATACTCGCCAACCCGATCAGCGAGGATCTGAAGGTCATGCGCCCGTCGCTGCTCCCCGGCCTGTTGTCGGCGGCGCGGCGCAACATCGATCGCGGTGCCGACGGGGTGCGGCTGTTCGAGATCGGCCGGCGCTATCTGGCGGACGGCGCCAAATCCCGTGAGCGTCCGACGCTGACGCTGGTCATGGCGGGCGAGAAGTCCCCGCGCGGCTGGAACAGCGGCAAGGCGCAGCATTTCGACGCGTTCGACGCCAAGGCCGAAGCGCTTTCGCTGCTCGCCGCCGCGGGTGCGCCCGCGGACAAGCTGATGGTGATGGGCGAGGCCGGCGATAGCTGGCACCCGGGTCGCTCGGGCACGCTCCGGCTGGGGCCGAAGAACGTGCTGGCGACGTTCGGCGTGGTTCATCCGGGGCTGCTCAGGACGTTCGATCTCGCCGGCCCGGTGGCGGCGGTCGAGATCTTCCTCGACGCGATCCCGGAAAAGCGCAGCGCCGGTTTCATGCGCCCGGCCTACACGCCACCGGCGCTGCAACCGGTGCGCCGCGACTTCGCCTTTCTGGCACCGGCCGATCTGTCTGCCGACGACCTTGTCCGCGCGGTGCGCGGCGCCGATAAAAAGGCGATCGTCGATGCGCGCCTGTTCGACCTCTTCACCGGCGAAGGGATCGAGGAAGGCAAGAAGAGCATGGCGGTCGAGGTCACGCTCCAGCCTGCGGCCAAGAGCTTCACCGACGAAGAGATCAGGGCCATCGCCGACAAGGTGGTGAAGGCTGCCGAGAAACGGGGCGCGACGCTCAGGGGATGACGCGCTCCAGCCTCAACCGTCATCCTGAACTTGATTCAGGACGACGAACGGGAAAGCAAGCGCCCGCCACCGCGTTCATGTCGAGCGAAGTCGAGACACGGTCCGCCATTCAGGTCCCTTGACGTCGCTCGGGACAACGGACGAACAGGAAATGGGAGAACCGATCATGCGCACAGTCCTCATCACCGGCGGCACGGCGGGGATCGGCGAGGCGGCCGTCCGCACTTTCGCAAACGCAGGCTGGCGCGTCGTGGCGACCGGGCGGCGCCGGGAACGACTCGATGCACTGGTAGCGGAACTCGGCGCCGACAAGGTACAGGGATGCGCCTTCGACATCCGCGACGATGCGGCACGCGACGCGGCACTCGATGCGCTTCCCGAGGGCTTCCGCGACATCGACCTCCTCGTCAACAATGCCGGCCTCGCGCTCGGCACCAGCCCGGCGCAGGACAGCGCGCTCGACGACTGGAAGGTGATGGTCGACACCAACATCACCGCGCTCATTTCTTTGACGAGGCGGCTGCTGCCGGTGCTGATTTCCGCCAAGGGCGCGATCATCAACCTGTCGTCGGTGGCCGCGACCTATCCCTATCCCGGCGGGAATGTGTACGGCGGCACCAAGGCGTTCGTCCGCCAGTTCTCGCTCGGCCTGCGCTCGGACCTGCACGGCACCGGGGTGCGCGTAACCTCGATCGAACCGGGCATGGTCGAAACGGAATTCACGCTGGTCCGCACCGGCGGCAGCCAGGAAGCTTCCGACAAGCTCTATGGCGGCGCCGATCCGATGACCGGCGACGACATCGCGGGCACCATGCTCTGGGTCGCCGAGCTGCCGCCGCATCTCAACATCAACACGCTGGAACTGATGCCGGTCAGCCAATCCTTCGCCGGGTTCCAGGTCGCGCGGAAGGACTGACGCGAGTCAGTAAACATCGCGCGAACATTTCACCGATGCTGAGGGCGCCTGAAGCGATCGGCATATCGGCGCACTTGCGATACCGGCGCGATTCCGCTCCGAAGCGCGTTCAACGAAGAAAGCGGATGACATTGTGGGAGTGGCGGGGTGGTGGAGCCGAGGGGAGTCGAACCCCTGACCTCTGCAGTGCGATTGCAGCGCTCTCCCAACTGAGCTACGGCCCCGCCATGGACCCGGACATGAGGCGCTGCCTCGCCGGGGCCGCTCCCCTTACCGACATGTCCTGCCAGATGCAACCGGCATCGCGCACCGATCACGACAAAGATCCGCGATCATAGATTGCGTGTTGAAACGGATCGGCGATATTGTTTTCGCACACCGGAAGACAGGAGAGCAGGCGATGGCGAAGGCATGGCATCTCGAACGGCGGCCCAGGGGGCTTCCCGGCAACGAAGACTTCGCGCTGAAGGCGATCGACCTGCCCGACCTTGCCGAGGGCCAGATCCGGGTCGCCAATCGCTGGCTGTCGGTCGACCCCTATATGCGCGGCCGGATGAACGACGTGAAAAGCTATGTCCCGCCCTTCCAGCTCGGCGAGCCGATGCAGGGCGGCGCCGTCGGCGAAGTCGTCGAGAGCAAGGCGGAGGGCTTCGCCAGGGGCGACCTCGTCCAGCACATGGAAGGCTGGCGGGACGAGGCCGTGGTGGATGCGAGCCGTGCGCAGAAACTCCCCGATATCGGCGTGCCCGAACAGGCGTTTCTCGGTCAGCTCGGCATGCCGGGCATGACCGGCTATTTCGGCCTGCTTTCGGTTGCGGAGGCGAAGCCGGGCGACACGGTGTTCGTCTCGGCCGCCGCCGGCGCGGTCGGCTCCACCGTCGTCCAGGTGGCGAAGGCGAAGGGCATGACCGTGATCGGCTCGGCCGGCGGGAAGGAGAAGTGCGACTGGGTCCGCTCGCTCGGCGCCGACCGGATGATCGACTACAAGGCCGGCACCTCGGTGGTGAAGGCGCTGATGGAAGCCGCGCCGGACGGGATCGACGTCTATTTCGACAATGTCGGCGGCGACCATCTCGACGCCGCGCTGGCGGTGGCGAACGAGCGCGCGCGCTTCGCGATCTGCGGCATGATAGACATCTACAATTCGGCCGAGCCGACCGAATTGCGCTATATCGCCCGCATCATCGGCGCGCGCATCCGCCTGCAGGGCTTCATCGTCAGCGATTTTCTGAGCCGCATGGCCGAATTCTACCGCGACATGGGCGAATGGACCAAGGCCGGCAAGTTGCAGCGCGAGGAAACCGTGGTCGAGGGGCTGGAGAAGATGCCCGACGCGTTCCTCGGCCTGTTTTCCGGCAGGAACATGGGCAAGATGCTCGTCAGGCTTTGAGCAGCCAGCGAAAGGCGCGGCGAAGCTCGGCGGTGCCGTGCTGCTCGTACCCCCTAAAGACGAAAGGCATCCGCCACGTCGTTCAGGACAGCGCCTCGAACGTGTTGCATGCCGCCGGGTCGCCGCTTTCCAGCCCGACGCGCAGCCAGTGCATCCGCTGCTGCGACGTGCCATGGGTGAAGCTGTCGGGCATGACCCGGCCCCGCGCCTCGCGCTGCAGCGTATCGTCGCCGATCGCGTTGGCGGCGGTCATCCCCTCCTCGATATCGCCGGGTTCCAGCCGGTTCCGGTTGTGCGCGGCCCAGATGCCGGCATAGCAGTCGGCCTGCAGTTCCAGCATCACCGACAGGCGGTTGCCGGCCGTGTCGCCCAGCCCCGCCTGCGCCCGCGCCACCTGGGCCGACGTGCCGAGCAGGTTCTGGACATGGTGCCCGAATTCGTGCGCGATCACATAATCCTGCGCGAAATCGCCGCGCGCGCCGTATCGCTCGGCCAATTCGTCGAAAAAGCCGGTGTCGAGATAGATGCCCTGATCGGCGGGGCAATAGAACGGCCCCATCGCCGCCTGCGCCGCGCCGCACCCCGACCGGCCGCTGCCGCCGTAGAATTGGAGCGAGGGCTCGCGAAAGGCCGCGCCCGCGTCGCGAAAGATCGCGCGCCATGTCTCGTTCGCCGAACTGAAGGCATCGCAGGCGGCCTTGCTGGCCGCGTCCACCGTGCAGGCGCGCGTGGCATCCGTGCCCGCGCCGCCCTCCGAATAGCCGACCTGCCCGCTGGGCGCCTGATCGCCACCGACCAGCCCCAGCGGGTTGCCGCCCAGGAAGAACAGCACCGCCACGACAACGATCACCCCGCCCAGCCCGAACCGGCTGAAGATCAGCGGCAACAGCCCCAGCAGCAGCCCGCCGCCGCCGAAGCCGCCGCCCCGGCCGCGCTGGTCGCCAACGTTGATGTCCGGATCGAAATCGTCGAGCCGCATGTCCTGCGTCCTTCCTGAAGGCGATGCCGTGATATTGCGCCAGTGCCGCGATGGTTGCACCAGCTTTTTGTGCGGCCGCGCTTGATGCGCCGCACAATTAACGCCATCTGGGGCGTAATGGCCGATGCCGACCCCAGATCGCAGCGCCGCAGCCGGACGGCCATGCCGCTGCCCGGATGCGTGGCGCTGGTGCTGCAGGGCGGCGGCGCGCTGGGCAGCTATCAGGCGGGCGTGATCGAGGCGCTGGGTGAGGCGGAAATCGGGATCGACTGGGTCGCCGGCATCTCGATCGGCGCGATCAATGCCGCCCTGGTCGCCGGCAATCCGCCGGAACGGCGCGTGGCGGCCCTGCGCGCCTTCTGGGACGAGGCGACGAGCGCGCTGCCCAGCTTTCCCATCTGGCCGCAGGACGCGCTGCGCGAGGTACTGCACGAATGGTCCGCCGGCATGGTGATGGCGACGGGCGTTCCCGGCTTCTTCCGCCCGCGTCCGGTGCCGCCGGCCATGGCCCTTCCCGGCACGCCCGAGGCACTGAGCTTCTACGACAGCAGCCCGCTCGCCGCGACGCTGGACGATCTCGTCGACTGGGACCTGCTGAACGATGGGCCGATGCGCCTGTCGGTGGGCGCGGTCGATATAGAGACGGGCAATTTCCGCTATTTCGACACCAGCGAGTGCCGTATCGATGCGCGCCACGTCATGGCGTCGGGCGCGCTGCCGCCGGGCCTGCCGCCGGTCGAGATCGACGGGCGCTGGTATTGGGACGGCGGGCTCGTCTCCAACACGCCGCTCACCCATGTCCTCGACCATCAGCGCGATTCGATGCTGGTGTTCCAGGTCGACCTGTTCAGCGCCATCGACGACCGGCCGAAGACGATCCTGGACGTGATGGCGCGCGAAAAGGAAATCCGCTTTTCCAGCCGCACCCGGGCCGTGACGGCGGAACGCATGCGCCTGCGCGAGGAACGTGCGGCGATCCGCAAGGTGCTGGCCAAGCTTCCCGACGATCTGAAGGACGATCCCGACGTCGTCGCCCTCGGCGAACAGGCGGCGGAGATGCCGGTCAACCTCGTCCATCTGATCTACCGCGCCAATGCCTGGGAAGGCGGCAGCCGCGACTTCGAATTTTCGCAGCGCACGATGCGCGAGCATTGGCATGCGGGCGAGGCGGCGGTGGCGGAGACCATGGCGAACGCACGCCTGATCGCGCAGAACATCATCGACGGCCGGACCGCCGCCTTCGACCTCACCCACCGCTAGCAAGGAGTCCCGCACATGTTCCTGAAGGGCAAAAGCGTCATCATCACCGGTTCGACCTCCGGCATCGGCCTTGCATATGCCAAGGCGTTCGCGACCGAAGGCGCCAGCGTGGTGATCAACGGCTTCGGCGACGAGGGCGAGATCGAGAAGGAGCGTGCGGCGCTCGAGGAAACCAGCGGCGCCAAGGCGCTCTACGACGCCGCCGACATGACGAAGCCCGACCGGATCGAGGCGATGGTGCGGCGCTGCCATGCCGAACTGGGCGGCCCCGACATCGTCATCGCCAATGCCGGCATCCAGCACGTCGCCAGGATCGAGGATTTCCCGCCGGAAAAGTTCGAGGCGATCATGAAGATCAACATGACCTCGGCCTGGTATCTGTTCCGCGCGGCGATCCCGCACATGAAGGAAAAGGGCTGGGGCCGGATCCTGTCCACCGCGTCCGCCCACAGCCTGGTCGCCAGCCCCAACAAGACCGCCTATATCATGGCGAAGCACGGCATCGCCGGACTGACCAAGACGCTGGCGCTGGAAACCGCGACCGACGGCATCACCGTCAACTGCATCTCGCCCGGCTATGTCTGGACGCCGCTGGTCGAGAATCAGATCCCCGACACGATGAAGTCGCGCGGGCTGACGCGCGAGCAGGTGATGAACGACGTGCTGCTTGCGGCACAGCCGACCAAGCAGTTCGTCATGCCCGAGGAAGTGGCCGCCCTCGCCGTTTTCCTGTGCCGCGACGAGGCGAAGGCGATCACCGGCGCCAATTACTCCATGGACGGCGGCTGGACGGCCCAGTGACGGTGCGGTGCGCCAGAGCCGTTCCGACACCGAGCAAGACAACGCCATTCCTGCCCTGAAAGGATGCCTCTGCGAAAGGCGCGAAATGGAAACCCCTTTCGTCATGCTGAACGTGTTTCAGCATCCACTTGGCTGCAATATCAAGCGCTTAAGCTAGGCGGCTCGGTGGACCCGGCCTCCGCCGGGGAGACGAGAATGGGTTTCGCAAAGCCATCCTGAAAGGGGAGGTGGCAGTCCGGAGGGCTGACGGAGGGGTGTCCCCGCCGACCGTACTCCCCCTCCACCACGCTGCGCGCGGTCCCCCTCGGGGGGGATCTGCCGGCAGACTATCCCGCCCCGACCAGGGCCGGAACGAATCTAGGATTCGACAGCCGCCGAATCCGCGTTACTCTCGCACCCTTGTTGTTCGAGGGTCGCGCACTGATGCCGAAATCGTCGCTCGTCGCCGCCCTGTCGGCGCTCGCCCTGACCGGTTGCAGCCATGCGGACGATGGCGGGCCGGCCGCGATCGCCGCGCGTGCCCCGCTGCAATGGCGCAGCATGGCCACGCCCCATGATCGCGATCGTCTGCGCGACTGGCGCAAGGCGTGGAAGACCGCCCTGCCCCGTGCGCGCGCTTTCGCACCCGAACGAACGGCGGCCGAGGGTGCGCTCTTCAATGCCGACCTGGCCCTGCCCGGTGCCACGCCGCCCATCGGTGAGTATCGCTGCCGCACGTTCAAGCTGGGCGCGGCCGGCCCGGCCATGCTCGATTTCATCGCCTATCCCTGGTTCCGCTGCCGCGTCACCGATGAGGGCGAGGCGCTGGGCTTCTACAAGGTCAGCGGGTCGCAGCGGCCGGTCGGCCTGATCCTGCGCGACAGCCCGACCCGCGCCGTCTTCCTGGGCACGCTGGTCCTCGGTGACGAGCAGGCGGCGTTGCAATATGGCGCCGATCCCAATCGCGACATGGCCGGTTTCATCAAGCGGGTGGGTGATCGCCGCTGGCGGCTGGCCCTGCCCTATCCGCATTACGAATCGCTGCTCGACGTGATCGAACTGGTTCCGGCCGATTCGGCGAGGGAAACACCGTGATCGTGCGCGCCCTTGCCCTCGCCGCGCTGCTGGCGGCCGGACAGGCGGCACCCGACCCGCACCGGCCGAAACCGACGCTGGATCACGTCGCCCCTGCCTTGCTCGAAGGGATCGAGGACGGCGTCCTGATCGTGTCGAAGACCAATGGCTGGCGCCATATCGAGCATATCCCGCATTCGAACGCGGTGCTGGCCGACATCGCCGAAGGCCTCGGCCACCCGGCCTTCGTCACCGAAAACGGTGCGGTCTTCAACGATGCGCAGCTTGCCCGTTTCTCCGTCGTCGTCCTGAACAGCGCGACCGGCACGTTCCTGACGCCCGATCAGCGCGCGGCATTCGCCCGCTATGTCGCAGGCGGAGGCGGTGTCGTCGCGCTCCATGCCGCTGGCGACAGCAGCCACGAAGCGCCCTGGTATGTCGATACCGTCATCGGCACGCGCTTCATCGGCCATCCCGGCGGCGGCGATCACTTGCAACACGCGCGCATCACCATCGCCCGGCCGGATCATCCCGTTATGAAGGGCGTCGTCCTGCCCTGGGCGCCGCGCGACGAATGGTACAGCTTCGCCGGCAATCCGACCGAAAGCGGCATGACGGTCCTCGCCCGCATCGACGAGGACAGCTACCGCGTGCCGCCAGAGCTTGCGATGGGTGACGATCATCCGGTGATCTGGACGAACCCGCAGACGACGGGGCACGTCGTCTATTCGGCGCTGGGGCATATGCCGGGATCCTACGACGATCCGAACTATCGCCGCCTGCTGACCAACGCGATCCGCTGGGCCGCCGAATAACGCTGCGCGCTTGTCGTCCTGGTGAACACTCCGGCGCAACAGACAGTGGGGAGATGACGCATGTTTCGTTCGTTCGTCCTAGGGGGCGCGGCACTGGCCGCCCTTGCCGCGACGCCGGCGGCGGCCGATGCCGTCCACGATGCGACGCAGGCGGAACTGCCCGACCTGGTCAGCCTCTACCGCGACCTGCACAGCCATCCCGAATTGTCGCTGAACGAAACCGCGACCGCCGCCGCCCTGGCCGAGCGGGCGCGCAAGGCCGGATTCGACGTGACCACCGGCGTCGGCGGCACCGGTGTCGTCGCCGTGATGAAGAACGGCCCCGGCCCCGTCCTTCTGATCCGCACCGATATGGACGCGTTGCCGGTGACCGAACATACCGGTCTGCCCTTCGCCTCCAAGGTCACGGCGACCACGGAGGGCGTGACCACCGGCGTCATGCACGCCTGCGGCCATGACACGCACATGGCGAGCTGGGTCGGCACGGCGGAAAACCTTGCGGCGATGAAGGACCGCTGGTCGGGCACGCTCGTGATGATCGCGCAACCGGCCGAAGAGGTCGGCAAGGGCGCCCGCATGATGCTGGAAGACGGCCTCTACGAGCGGTTCCCAAGGCCGACGGATGCCATCGCCTTCCACGACAGCGCGTCCATGCCCGCGGGCACGATCGGCCTGCATCCCGGTTATGCGCTGGCCAACGTCGATTCGGTCGACATCGTCGTCCACGGCGTCGGCGGGCACGGCGCCTATCCCAACGCGACCAGGGACCCGATCGTTCTGGGCGCGGCGATCGTCGGCAAGCTGCAGACGCTGGTCAGCCGCGAGGTCGACCCGCAGGCGCCCGCCGTCGTCACCGTCGGCAGCTTCCACGCCGGCGCCAAGCACAACGTCATCCCGGACGACGCCACCCTGCTGCTGACGGTGCGCAGCTACACGCCCGAGGTCCGCCGGCAATTGCTGGACGGCATCGCCCGTATCGCCCGCGGCGAAGCGATCGCCGCCGGCATCGCCGAGGACAAGCTGCCGACGGTGACGGTGAAGGACGAGTTCACGCCCTCGACCTACAATACGCCGGACCTGACGAAACGCATGCAAGCGCTGTTCACCGAACGCTTCGGCAAGGACCGCGTGTTCGAGACGCCGGCGGTGATGGGTGGCGAGGATTTCGGCCGCTATCATCTCGCCGACGATTCGATCGACAGCCTGATCTTCTGGGTCGGCGGCGTACCGCGGGACCAGTGGCAGGAAGCGCAAGCCGGCGAGCGCGAGCTTCCCTCGCTCCACAGCGCCGAGTGGGCGCCCGACGCGCCGGCCGTGATCGGCACCGCGACCGAGGCGCTGACCGCCGCGGCACTGGACATCCTGGCAACCTCCGCCGGCTAGGTCAGGCGGGGGCCGCCCGGTCGGTGTCGCGACCGTTCAGCCCGTCGCCGGCATCTTCGTGCCGCATGGTGTCCTGCGCCTTTTCCGGCCGGATATAGATGGACGCCAGGCGCGGCACGGCCTCGCGAAGCCTGTCCTCGATATCCCCGATAATGCCCTCGGCGCGACCCATGGGAATCGAATCCTCGAAATCGGCGCTCACCGCGACGAAGACGTCCTCCGGCGCGATATGGATGGTGCGGACGTGGTTCACCCGCGTCACCGCATCGTGCGCGCCGACGATCTCGCGGATGCGGCGAAGAGTCTCAGCGTCGGCCGGTTCGCCGATCAGCAGCCCCTTTGCCTCCCGTGCCAGCAGCACCGCGACCAGCGCCAGGATACAGCCAATCACGACCGACGCCACACCGTCCAGCACCGGCATGTCGAGGACGTGGCTCGCCCACACGCCCAGCGCCGCCACGGCCAGTCCGGCCAGCGCGGCCGAATCCTCGAACAACACGATGAAGCCGCTGGGGTCCTTCGATTCGCGGATGGCCCGCCACCAGCCTGCATCGCCCTTGGATCGGGAGAATTCGCGCACCGCGGTCATCCAGGAAGCGCCCTCCAGCACCGCTGCGACGCCCAGGACGATATAGCTGATGGTGGCGCTGCGAAGCGCCTCCGGGTCCTGGATATGGACATAGCCTTCGTATATGGAAAAGGCCGCCCCCGCCGCGAAGATCAGGATCGCGACGACGAAGCTCCAGAAATACAGCTCGCGGCCATAGCCGAAGGGGCGCCGCCTGTCCGGCGGCCGTTTCGCCCGGTGCTCGCCATATAGCAGTAGCACCTGGTTGCCGCTGTCGACAACCGAGTGCAGCCCCTCCGTCAACATCGAAGAGGAGCCGGAGATGCCGGCCGCCACGAACTTGGCGATGGCGATGCCGATATTGGCCGCCAGCGCCGCATAGATGACGATATGCTCCTTCCAGCCCTCGCCACCTCTCCTAGCCGCCATGAACGCGCTCCGGTCCTCTCGGGTGGTCGCCGTCCGTGGCGGCCACGCTCACTCCTTGTCTTGCCGGCGCTTGCGCTCTGCCTCCGCATCATAGCCCGAAGACGGTGCCGGGCCGTGGCGGTGCACCGGCTGCGTCGTCGCCGGCGGGTCGGAGGCATCCATCGATTCCTCCACGGCCTCGTCCAGGCGGGCCTCCTTGCTTTCGGGATTGCGCTCCAGCCGTTCCTCTATCGACGTTTCCTTGCGGCGCTTGTCCGCCTGCTCGTCGCTCTCCGGCTCCGGCGGGGTGACGGACATGCCGTCCTTCGCCCGGTCATCGATTCCCGTCTTGTCGTCGGCCATTGTCGTCCCTCTCGAATGGGTTTCCCCGATAACGGCTGGCGCCCATCCACGTTCCCAAAGCGGATACGAAACGAACGGCCCTCCGATCGCCGGACGCTGCCACCCGGTTGAAAGCGCTCGCCTCCAATCCTCCCCCGCTGGGGGAGGGGGACCATGCGCAGCATGGAGGGGTATCGCGGTGCCCCTGTCTGCACTGAGCATGACCATCGCTGCCGGGGCTACCGAGGCATCCCTCCACCGCCCACGGCGGTCCCCTTCCCTTTCAGGAGACTTCTGTAAAAGGCGCGAAACGGAAGCCTAATTCGTCATGCTGAACTTGTTTCAGCATCCACTTTGCTGCAATATCAAACGCTTAAGCCAAGCGGCTCGGTGAACCCGGCCTCCGCCGGGGAGACGAGAATGGGTTTCGCAGAGGCATCCTGAAAAGGGAGGAGACCGAGGACTCACGGCCGCGCCGGCTTATGTCGAGAGGAACACCTCCCCTCCCTTTCAAGGAAGGGGACCGAGGGGTGGGTCCGGCAAAGCCGAGGCTCGATGCCTCGACGTTGCTTTATCCGCCGTTGAAGCTCGTTTCGACACCCATCCCGCCACACCGGCCCTCCACGAAAAAGGGCCGGCAGGTCGCCCCGCCGGCCCTTCGTCGTCTTGAACTTCCCGTTCGGGATCAGCTCCTGCTGTTGCCCATCAGGCGGAGCAGGAACAGGAACATGTTGATGAAGTCGAGATAGAGGCTCAGCGCGCCCATGATCACGACCTTGCCCATCATCTCGGTGCCCGCGACATGGGCGTACATGCTCTTGATCTTCTGCGTGTCATAGGCGGTGAGCCCGGCGAAGATCAGCACGCCCAGCATGGAGATCACCAGGCCCATCGTGCCCGACTGAAAGAAGAAGGCGTTGAGCAGCATCGCCACGATCAGGCCGACCAGTCCCATGATCAGGAAGGTGCCGAGGCCCGACAGATCCTTCTTCGTCGTATAGCCGTACAGGCTGAGCCCGGCGAAGCCGGCGGCGGTCGCGAAGAACGCCTGGGCAATCGACGTGCCGGTATAGACCAGGAAAATGGTCGACAGCGACAGCCCCATCAGCACCGCGAAGCCCCAATAGAGCATCTGCAGCGTCGATGTCTTCATCCGGGCCTGGCCGAAGCTCATCGCGAAGACGATGCCAAGCGGCGCCAGCATTACGATCCAGCCCAGCACCGACGTGCCGCCGGTGGCCGGGTTGAACAGCGATGCGGCCGCGCCGCTCATCGCGAAGAACATCGCGACGATGCCGGTCAGCAGCACGCCCGACGCCATGTAGTTGTAAACCGAAAGCATATAGGACCGCAGCCCCGCATCATACGCGTCGGAGCGCGTATCTGCGCCCGTCGCATAACGTGCGGCGGTCGTCCGGGGATCAGACCAGTTTGCCATCTTGAACTCCTTTGCCCGACAACGGTGCCGGTTGGGTGTAATATCGGCCCGCAGGCATGTTATTTCAAGCGAAACCGGGACCGCCCGATTGTTACATATTGTTGCTGACAAGGAGCATTCGCATGCACCGCCTGTTCGTCGGATTGCGGCCGCCGCGCGCCATGCGCGAACGATTGCTGGCCGTCATGGGCGGCATCGAAAACGCGCGCTGGCAATCGGCCGAACAGCTCCATTGCACGCTGCGCTTCATCGGCGAGGTCGAGCGCCCGCTGGCCGAAGACATCGCGGCGGGCCTGGGGCACGTCCGTTTTCCGTCCTTCGACCTGGCGCTCGCCGGGATCGGCCAGTTCGGCCCGCCCGATCGTCCCCGCGCGCTCTGGGCCGGGCTCGGGCCGACGCACCGGGTGGCCGAACTGCATCGCAAGATCGACCGCCGCCTGGTCGAACTCGGGCTGGAGACGGAGCGTCGCGCCTATCTCCCGCACATCACGCTGGCACGGTTGAACAGCACGAGCAGCTCGACCAGCCGCTTTCGCGAGGAACATGCCGGGCTCGAGTCGCCGCCCCTGCCCTTTCACCATTTCCTGCTCTATCGCAGCACGCTGGGCAGCGAAGGCGCGAGCTACGAAGCAATCGCCCGCTATCCCCTGCGCGACTAGAGGCGAACGCTTTCGGTTTTGCGATCAGCCTGAACTTTCCCGGAAATTCGGAATCCGGTGTCCCCGCCACTCCAGGCTGGGCTCCCGCCTTCGCGGTAAGGTGCGCGGGAGTATAAAAAAGGGCCGCCCGCAGAGTCCGGCACAACGCAGAGTCCGGGACAACATTGCCTCTAACCGCGCGCCCGTCACCGCCGGACGTAAAAGGGGGGCCGGCATCGCTGCCAGCCCCCCATGTCGCCGGCTTTCGCGGGCACGCGGTTCCGGGGAACCCCTCGTCCATCGGCGGCATCACACGGTCCGCGCCGGCAAGGGCTGACGAACCGCATGTCGGTCACCGGGGCCGGAAACGTCTTCGCCCCAGGGCGAGGCGCGCTTTCGACCTCGGCGGCCTGCTTCGCCCGGACCGGAATCCGGGTTCCGCACCACGCTGCCTTCACCGAAACGAAGGTCGGCGCGTTCGGGCGGCCTTGCCTATCGGTTACTCGCGATCTTCGCCGAAGCTGGATCGCGCTTCACCGAGCGTCTCAGACCGTCCGTACGTCCACGACCTGCGGTTTCCAAAGGCACCTGCACGCCGCTTCCGCATTGCAACCTTCTGTTTCCCCGGCAATTTCTCGCCTCGGATCCGTCCGGCTACCAGCAGATCGTGACTCCGCCACGCGAGTCGCTCCAAGCACAAAGAACATAGCGGCACTGTTGATAACGTGGATATCGTGGAAAGATCCGCACCGCCCGGCATTTTCGCCCCTTTCCTGCCATAGCGCTCCGCCGCCGGTGCGCTGCCACGCCTTGCGGCGGCCCGCGTCCCTTCCTGTCGTTTCGTTCATGAAACTCTCCGGCGGTCCGGTCGTTCATCCCCACGTTCAGCGAAAGGTGGAGTAATCGATGCGTAATCTCGTCAGTGCGATCACGGCACTCTCTCTCGCGGTTCCCGCAGCCGCAATCCTGCCGGCGTCGCAGGCCGAAGCCGGGCCGCGCAAGCGGCACGATCACGGACGACACCACAAGTACAAGGAATGGAAGGGTCGCGACGGCCGCTATTACTGTCGCAAGCCGGACGGCACGACCGGCCTCGTCGTCGGCGGCGTGGCGGGTGCGCTTCTCGGCCGCACGATCGATACGGACGGCGACCGGACGGTGGGAACCGTCGCCGGCGCAGCGGCCGGCGCCCTCGCCGGACGCGAAATCGAACGCGGCGCCAGCCGCTGCAAGTAACGCCACTGCCGGCGGCAGTTATTCCCGCCGATAACAACGCAACAGGAGAAATATGATGAAGAACAAGCTTATGATCGCGGCCGGCGCCGCGGCGATGACGATGGTCGGCGGCTGCAGCCAATACGGTCTGGGCGGCGGCCTTGGTGGCGACACGGGCTATGGCAATGACGGTTATTACGACGCGTCGCGCTATTATCGCTCGGGCGACTATCAACCCCGCCCGCTCGACAAGAACGACGTGGTCTATCGCGGGTCCGATGGCCGCTATTACTGCAAGCGCGACGACGGCACGACGGGCCTGATCGTCGGCGGCCTGGCCGGCGGCGTGCTCGGCAACATCATCGCGCCGGGCGGTTCCAAGACGCTGGGCACGATCATCGGCGCTGCCGGCGGCGCGATCGCCGGCCAGCAGGTCGACAAGGGCGATGTGAAGTGCCAGTGAGGACAGCATGACGACCAGAACCGCCACCGCCCGCTATGAAGGCCTCGGCAAGGACGGGAAGGGTTTCGTGTCCACCCGGTCCGGCGTATTGCGCGATCAGAATTACGGGTTCACCACCCGGTTCGAGGACGAGCCGGGAACCAACCCGGAAGAACTGATCGCCGCCGCCCATGCGAGCTGCTTCACCATGGCCCTCAGCTTCGCGCTGGCGAAGGAAGGGTACGAGACCGGCACGCTGGAGACCGAGACGAAGGTGACGCTGGAAAAGGACGGCGACGGATTTTCCGTCACCCGGTCCGACCTCAAGCTGAAGGCGAAGGTCGACGGCATCGACGGGGATGCGTTCGCACGCATTGCCGAGGGTGCCAAGGCGAACTGCCCGATCTCCAAGCTTCTCAAGGCGGAAATCACGCTCGAGCACAGCCTCGACGCATAAACCGTGCCCGCCCGCCCGCGCGGCGGGTATGGCGAAATCGGCCGGCGCCGGGCGGGCGAAACCCGTTCGGCGCCGGTTTTTTGCCCAGCCGCGGCCGGGCCGATATGTCAGCGCGACATTAACCCTTGCGCCGCTAGAACCGAACGCATGATGCGGGTGCTGACGCTGTCGACGCTGTTCCCTGACGCGTCGCGACCCAATTTCGGGATCTTCGTCGAGCGCCAGACGCTCGGCCTCGCGGCGCGCGCCGATGTCGGGGTAGCCGTGGTCGCACCCGTCGGCCTGCCCCCCTTCCCGCTGTCGCGTCTTCCCCGCCATCGCGCGCTTGCCGGCCTGCCGACGAAGGAAAGCCGGAGCGGCCTGAACGTCTGGCGCCCACGCTTTCGCACGCTGCCGGGCACGGGCGGCCGGTTTCACGCGCCGGCGCTGCACCGCGCGCTCGTTCCGCTGCTCGATACGCTACGGGAGCGTTTTCCCTTCGACGTCATCGACGCCGAGTTCTTCTTCCCCGATGGCCCCGCCGCGATCGCGCTGGGACGGCGCTACGGCGTTCCCGTCTCGATCAAGGCGCGCGGCGCCGACATTCATCATTGGGGCCATGCCCCCGCGACGACCGCGCAGGTCGCCGCCGCCGCCCGCCGCGCCGATGGGATTCTCGCCGTGTCCGGCGCGATGGCGGACGATATCGCCGCATTGGGGCCGCCGCGCGAGCGCATCGCGGTTCACCGCACCGGCGTCGACCATCAACGCTTCGCTGCCGGCGACGGCGCGGCGCGGATCGGCCGACCGGCAGCGCCGCTGATCCTGTCGGTGGGCGCGCTGATCCCGCGCAAGGGGCACCACATCCTGGTCGACGCGCTGCTGCGCCTGCCGACGGCGCATCTGTGGATTGCCGGCGAGGGCGAGGATCGCCGCCGCCTGGCCGCGCGAATCGCCGCGCGCGGGCTGCAATCCCGGGTGCGGCTGCTGGGGGCGGTGCCGCATGCCGACCTGCCGCCCCTGTTCGCCGCCGCCGACGTGATGGCGCTCGCCTCGGCCTCCGAAGGGCTGGCCAATGCCTGGGTCGAGGCGCTGGCCAGCGGCACCCCGATCGTCATCACCGATGTCGGCGGCGCTCGCGAACTGCTCGCCAACGGCGATGCCGGCCGCATCGCGCCGCGCACGCCCAAAGGCTTCGCCGCCGCCATCGCCGACCTACTTGCCCGTCCTCCCGACGCCGAAAGCGTGCGGGCAGCGGCGGCGCCTTATAGCTGGCAGGCGAATGCAGAGGCGCTCCACGACCACCTGGCCCGGCTGGTGCGATCGCATCGCGGATAACGCGGGCTGGAAATCCTCCCCCGGCAGAGGGAGGGGGACCGCGCACAGCGCGGTGGAGGGGTATTCCGGCCGGCGGGGAAACCCCTCCGTCAGCCCTTCGGGCTGCCACCTCCCCTTTCAGGATTCCTCTGCGAAACCCATTCTCGTCTCTCCGGCGGAGGCCGGGTCCACCGAGCCGCTTAACTTAAGCGTTTGATATTACAGCCAGGTGGATGCTGGAACACGTTCAGCATGACGAAAGAGGCTTCCGTTTCGCGCCTTTTGCAGAGGCATCCTTTCAGGGAAGGAAACCGTCATCTCGACCGTTGGACCGCCTCTAATCCAGCGGGTAGAGCGCACCCGCGACCCAGCGCAATTCGGCGCGCAGCACGCCCCAGGCGCGCGCCGCGGCCCGGCTGTCCATCGGCTCGATGCCGATCCCGCGCGCCTCCAGCGCCGCTGTCAGCCGCGGCGGCGGCAGCAACATTTTCGCGCCGGTGCCGAGGATCAGGAATTCGGGCACCGGATCGAGCGCCAGGATCGGCGCCAGATCGTCCTCGCCCAGATCGGCGAGCGCGGGCGGATCCCAGCCGTCGGCGCGCTCGGGCGTGATCAGCAGGCCTTCGTACACGCCCTCGTCGACGCGGAAGCCGCGACCGACGATGCCGGTGATGATCGGCCCTTCGCCCCGTTCGTCGCGCGTGAAGCGCATCAGGGGCGTTCCCGGGGTGCCACCCGCTCGGCCCCCTTCGGCGATGCGGCCTCGCGCGGCACGAAGCTGTGCGTGCCGACCTTCAGCCAGATCAGGATCGGGTTGGCGATGTAGATGGACGAATAGGTGCCGATCAGGATGCCCAGCAGCATCGCCGAGGAAAAGCCGAAGATCACTTCCGGCCCCAGGACGACGAGCGTGGCAAGCGCGATGATCAGCGTCAGCGATGTGACGATGGTGCGCGCCAGCGTCTCGTTGGTCGACAGGTTCAGCAGCGGCGTGATGTCCATCTTGCGATATTTGCGCAGATTCTCGCGCACGCGGTCATAGACGACGATCGTGTCGTTCAGCGAATACCCGATGATCGTCAGCAGGGCGGCGATGATGTTCAGGTTGAATTCGAGCTGCGTCAGCGCGAAGAATCCCAGCGTGATGACGATGTCGTGGAACAGCGAGAACAGCGCGCCGATGCCGAACTGCCATTCGAACCGCACCCAGATGTAGATCGAGATCGCCAGCATCGCGAGGCCCAGCGCCAGCGCGCCCTTGCGGAACAGCTCTTGCGACACCTTGCCCGAAACCGCCTCGACCGAGCCGACATGCGCGCCGGGATAATTGTTCTCGATCAGCGCGCGCAGCCGCGTCGCCGCCCGGCTGGAGGCGCCTTCGTCGCCTTCCGGCACGGGCAGGCGGATCGACACCTCGTTGCTGTCGCCGAACTCCTGGATCGACGCCTCGCCCAGGCCCAGGCCGTTCACGCGCTCGCGAATGTCCTGCAACGGCACCTTCTTGGCAAAGGTCACACGCGCCATCTGGCCGCCTTCGAAGTCGATGCCGAAATTCAGGCCGCGCGTGCCGACCAGCACGATCGAACCGATCATCAGCGCCAGCGACAGGAACGCGGCGATGTGCCGCCAGCGCAGGAAGTCGATATTGGTGTTTTCGGGGACGAGTTTCAGCGGACGCATGGGCAACCTCAAATCACAAGCTCGCGCGGGCGGGTCTTCAGCCAGTTGGCCACCATCAACCGGGTGAAGGTGACGGCGGTGAAGACGCTCGTGACGATGCCGATGGTCAGCACCACCGCGAAGCCGCGGATCGGGCCGGACCCGAAGATGAACATGATGAACGCGGCGATCACGTTGGTGATGTTCGCATCGAAGATCGCCCGGCTGGCTTCCTTATAGCCGAACTCCACCGAATGCAGCACCGACCGGCCGCGCCGCTGTTCCTCGCGGATGCGTTCGTTGATCAGCACGTTGGCGTCCACCGCCGCGCCGATCGTCAGCACGAACCCGGCGATACCGGGCAGCGTCAGCGTCGCGTTGAAGATCGCCATGATGCCGATGATCATCAGGATGTTCACGATCAACGCCACGGTCGCGTACACGCCGAAGCGGAAATAGGTGATCAGCATGAAAACGATGACCGCCACCGTCGCAATGCCGGCCGCGAGCCCGCCCTTGCTGATCGAATCGGCGCCTAGTTCGGGGCTGATCGTCGACTGGTCGATCACCTTGAGCGGAATAGGCAGCTTGCCCGAGCGCAGCGCGATCGCGAGTTCGTTGGCCGATTCGACGGTGAATCCGCCCTCGATCATCGCGCTGCCGCCCAGGATCTGCGAATTGATCCGCGGCGCGGAGATGACGAGGTCGTCGACGATGATGGCGAAGCGCTTGCCGACATTGTCCTGCGTTGCGCGCGCGAAGCGCCGGCCGCCTTCGGAATTGAAATCCATGGTGACGATCGGCTGCCCCGTGGTCGGGCTGAACGCCTGGCGCGCATCGGTCAGCATGTCGCCGGAAATCAGCGTCGAACGGTCGAGCGCGATATTCTGCCCCGCTTCGGGATAGGGCAGCACCACGTCGCCGATGGGCGCATTGCCCTTGGCGACCATCGCCGGGTCGGCATTTTCGTCGACCATCTTGAATTCGAGCTTCGCGGTCTTGCCCAGCAGGTCCACCAGCGCTTTCGGGTCCTGCAGGCCCGGCACCTGGACGACGATGCGGTCGTCGCCCTGGCGCACGATGGTCGGCTCGCGCGTGCCGAGCGCGTTGATGCGCCGGTTCACATTCTCGCGCGCATCCTCCATCGCCTGGTCGAGCGCTTCGGACTGGCCGGCCTCGGTCGGGGTGATGACGAAGCGGGTCGAATCGACCACTTCGACATTCCATTCGCGCTGACCGCTCAGCCCCGCGCCGCTACCGGTGATCTCCAGCAACCGTTCGCGCGCGGCATCGACATCGTTGGCGTCGCGCACCATGAAGGTGACGCGTCCCTCGCGCGAGGAAATGTCGCCGATCGCGATGCGCGGGTCCTTGCGCATCGCCTCGGCGACCGAATCGCGCATCCGCTCCAGCCGGTCGCTCTGCAACTGGTCGCGGTCGCCCTCGAGCAGGATATAGCTGCCGCCGGCAAGGTCGAGGCCCAGGTTGACGGACGGGGTGGGGACCCAGGACGGCCACTGCGCGCGCACATTTTCGGGCACGAAGCTGGGGATCGCGAACAGGATCGCAACCAGGATCGCGGCGAAGACGCCCCAGACCTTCCAGCGCGGAAAATCGAGCATCAGTCGTTCGCCGGCTTGCCACCGCCGGCGGGCGAGACCTCGCTGAGCGTGGATTTCACGACCCGCACCTTCGTACCGGCCGCGATCTCGACCTCGACGAATTTTTCCTCGACCTTCGTCACCTTGCCGACCAGGCCGCCGGCCGTGACCACCTGATCACCCTTCTTCACCGCGGCAATAGCGTCCTGAAGCTGGCGCATGCGCTTTTGCTGCGGCCGGATCATCAGGAACCAGAAAGCGACGAAAATGAGGATCAGCGGCAGGAAGCCGACGATCCCGCCAAGGATTCCGCCGCCACCTGCGGCTCCGGCGGTCTGGGCATAGGCTGGGGTTGCGAACATTGTTTCCTGAACGGTCAAGTGGGAGCGGGACCGAAACGGCCCCGGCGTCAAGCGCCGCGCGCTATCACTTAGCCGCCTTTCGCGCAACTATTCGCGAGCCGGCTTGCATCCGCGCGCCACAGCGCATAGATGCGGCGCCACCTTGGTTTCGGGACGTAGCGCAGCCTGGTAGCGCATCACACTGGGGGTGTGGGGGTCGCTGGTTCGAATCCAGTCGTCCCGACCAAGGATTTCTGCCCCGTCCACAACGCGAAACCGTCCTGCGCGGCCGGTAAGCGTTTGCTCACCAAAGCGTGGCATTACAGGCGGCGATGGTGGAGGGAAGAAGAACGATGCGCGGCGCGTCAGCGATCGCGTTTTGCCTGCTGTTCGGCGCGATTCTCCTTGTCCGGCCGACGGATGCCGGGGCGAAGCCGCTGCAACTGAACCGGTCGCTGTGCCACGCCGTCACCGCACTCGACCACGACGACACCCCGCCGGCCGGGCGCCGCTTTTCGTGCACCGGCGAACCATCCGGCTATCAGCAGCAGAGCCTGTGGCTACGCCTCGATCCGGCGCGAGCCGGCCTCGACCCCGACGATCTGACGCTGATGATCCACCAGACGCGCTTCGACCGGGCCGTCCTGGTGTTTCGCTATGCCGACGGCACGGTCGTGCGGCAGCAGGTCGTCGGCGGAGATTTCGGTTCGCACTGGCGCGCCGGCGGACAGGTCGCGTTCGAGGCGCCGCAGCGCGCCGCCCCGGTGCGCGCCGCCACGATCCGCTTCGACAAGCTCGCCAGCCACCGCCTGCTGCGCATCCGTGCCGCCACGAGCGGCGCGGCCGAGGTACAGTCGGCCTCGCTCGCCATGCTGATCGGCGCGGCGCTCACGCTGCTTCTGATCGGCGTGCTCTACAATGTCTCGCTGGCCATCGCGGTCCGGCGCCGCTTTCTCGCCTGGCATGCCGGCTGGGCCGCATCGGTCCTGATCTGGGGCTTTCTCTGGTCGCAACTGGTTCTGGTGCTCGCCCCCGGTCTTGCCGGCACGGCCAGCGCGCAGACCTGCACCTTCCTCGCCTGCCTGGCGGTGACGCTCGCGACGATCAGCGCGGTTTCCCCCTTCGACTCGCATCACCTTCCCCGGATCGCGCGGATGTCGACGCTGGCGCTCGGCCTGGCGGTGGGGCTGATCGGCATTCCCGCCGCTCTGGTGCGCGGGCCCGCGATCGGGCCGCTGGGGGCGGTGCTGGGCGTACTCGTGCTGGCCGATCTGCTCGCCGTCGCTGTCTGCCTGGCCTGCGCGTGGCGCCGGGGCAGCGCGGAGGCGCGTGACCTCGCCGCGGCCTGGTCCGTGCCGATGGCGGCGCTCGGCCTCACCCAGTTCGTCGACGTCGAATCCACGCTGTGGGGCGGCGGATCGCAGCTTCTGGTGCTGTTCGCATCGGCCTGGCAGACGCTGTGGCTGTCGATCGCAGCGACGCGACGGCTGGCGCGCCTGCGGATCGAGCGCGACCGCGCCCGCGCCGCCGAGGCCCGCGCCAGCGAACTCGCCAGCCGCGATCCGCTGACCGGCCTCAACAACCGCCGCGGCTTTTTCGAGCGTATCGCGCCCTTGCTCGACCGGGCGCAGGCGGACGCGACGCCGCTCGCCCTGCTGGTGCTGGATATCGACCGGTTCAAGGCGATCAACGACGTCCACGGCCACGACACGGGCGACGCGGTGATCGTGACCATCGCCGAGCGGCTTTCGCGGTGGGACGGGCCGATGTGCGTCACCGCGCGGCTGGGCGGAGAGGAATTCGCGCTGATGATCGCCGGGCTGAGCGGCTTCGCACTGGCGCACTTCGCCGACAATGTCCGGCGTGAGATCGCGGCGTGCGACCATCAGGCGCTGGTCGGCAGCCAGCGCGTCACCGTCAGCATCGGCGTGGCAACGGCAGGGCCGGCGGCGCGCGATTTCCAGCAACTCTATCAGCGCGCCGACGGCGCCCTGTACGCGGCCAAGCAGAACGGCCGCGATCGCGTCGTCCACGCGCGGCCGGAGGACCGGATCGCCACCGAGCCGTTGCTCGCCAACCGCTAAACGCGGTGCGCTACTGCGCCACGCCCAACTGCCACAGCACGAACGCCATGTCCTCGGCCCCTTCGCGCAGCGCCTGCCAGCGGCCCGATTTGCCGCCATGCCCCGCGCCCATATTGGTCTTCAGCACCAGCACATTGTCGTCGGTCTTGACGCTGCGCAGCTTCGCCGTCCATTTCGCCGGCTCCCAATAGGTCACGCGCGGATCGTTCAGCCCGCCGGAAATGAACATCGGCGGATACTCCTGCGGCCGCACATTGTCATAGGGGCTGTACGACCGGATCAGATCGAACGCCGCCTTGTCCTCGATCGGATTGCCCCATTCGGGCCATTCCCCCGGCGTCAGCGGCAGCGTCTCGTCCAGCATGGTGTTCAGCACGTCGACGAAAGGCACGTCGGCCACGACCACGCCCCAAAGCTCCGGGTTGGAGTTGACCACCGCGCCCATCAGCTCGCCGCCCGCCGAACCGCCGCTGATCGCGATATTGCCGGCCGAGGTATAGCCGCGCGCGATCAATCCTTTCGCCACGTCGACGAAGTCGTGGAACGTGTTGGTTCGCTTTTCCAGCTTGCCGTCGTGATACCATTGCTGGCCCAGGTCGTCGCCGCCGCGGATATGCGCGATCGCGAACGCCATGCCACGGTCGAGATAGCTCATCCGCCCGGTGGAAAAGCCCGGCGGCATGGCGATGCCGTAGGCGCCATAGGCATAGAGGTACAGCTTGCCCGTCCCGTCCATCGGATAATCCTTGGGATAGACGATCGAGCACGGCACCTCGGTCCCGTCGCGCGCGGTGATCGTCAGCCGTTCGGTACGATAGTTCGCCGGGTCGTATCCGCTCGGGATCTCCTGGACCTTCAGCGTCTCCAGCTCGCCCGACGCGACATGATAGTCATAGACGGTCCCCGGCGTGACCATCGACTGATAGCCGATGCGGAGCCGGTCGACGTCATATTCGGCGATGCCGCCCAGCCCGGCGACGTAGCTCGCCTCCGGAAATACGATCCGCACCGGCGCGATTGCCGGGTCGTACCGGTGCAGTTCGATCTGATCGAGCCCGGTGTCGCGTCCTTCGACGACGAAGAAATCCTTAAAACAGGTGACGCCGGTCATATAGAACGTGTCCGACGGCGCGATCCGCTCGGTCCATTCTTGCGGGTTGCCGATCGGCGCGGTCACCAGCCGCCACATCGGATCGGTGTCGTTGGTGTGGATGAACAGCGTGCCTTCATGCTCGTCGACATCGTATTCGCGGCCGGTCTTGCGCGGCGCCACCAGGATCGGCTCGGCGGCGGGGTCGTCGGCGGGCAGCAGCCGCACCTCGCTCGTCGTGTGGTCGCCGGTCGCGATGATCAGCCATTTGCGCGACTGCGTCTCGCCGACATCGACGCGAAAGCCCTCGTCATCCTCGTGATACAGCTCGGCATCGTCTTGCGGATCGTCGCCCAGCCGGTGCCAGCGCGCATTGTCGGTGCGCCACTGCTCGTTGGCCAGGCAATAGAGGAACCCTCGCGAATCGCTCGTCCAGACGAGGTCGGACAGCGTGCCGGCGATCACATCGTCCAGCAAAGCGCCGGTCTCCAGGTCCTTCACCCGAACCTCGAACCGCTCGGACCCGTCGACATCGACGGCATAGGCCATCAGTCGCCCGTCGGGGCTGACCGACATGGTGCCGAGGCGGAAATATTCATGCGGCTCGGCCAGCGCGGGTTCGTCGAGGATCAGTTGCGCCTCGCCGCCGCCGACCGGCTTGCGCCACCATTTGCGATATTCGCCGCCGGTCTCGAACGCGGTCCAGTACAGCCAGCCGCCGTCCTTTTGCGGCACGGTGGCGTCGTCTTCCTTGATCCGCCCGCGCATCTCCCCGAACAACGTGTCGACCAGGTCGCGATGCGGCGCCATCACGCTCTCGAAATAGGCGTTCTCCGCCTCCAGATAGCCCAGTATCTCCTTGTCCGTGACCTTCGGATAGCCGGGGTCGCGCAGCCAGGCATAGGGATCTTCGATGCGCACGCCGTGGCGTTCATAGCTGTGGGCGTGGACGGGGGCGACGGGCGGTTTGGCTTCGGTCATGCCGACGCTCCTAACCGGATCGCCCCGCAGCGTCGAGCCGGCGCACGGCATCCCGACGGGGAACCACTGCCCCCGTCCCGACATTTCAGTGTGGTACGCCGGTACAGGGGCCGGCAGAAGGAAAGGCCAGCATGGCGATCAGATTCCACCGGGCGCGCGAACACGCACTCCATCCGCTTCACGCCGTCCTGCTCGGGGGCGCCTTCTCGCTGTTTCTGGGCACGGCGCTCAGCGATTTGGCCTATAACGCCAGCTATTTCATCCAATGGACGAACTTCGGATCCTGGATGAATGCCGGCGGGCTGGTCTTCGCCGGGCTGGCGCTCATCTGGGCGATCGTCGACCTCATCCGCTTCCGCGGCGCGACCGTGCCGTATTTCCTGGTACTGCTCGCGGCCTGGGTGCTCGGCTTCATCGGCTCGCTCGTCCATGCCAGGGACGCCTGGGGCGCGATGCCGGCCGCGCTGATCCTCTCGATCCTCACCACCCTGCTCGTGATCGCCGGGATCGTCATCGGCCTGATCGGCCTGCGGATGGGAGAACGCGCATGAAGACCGCCACCATTCTCGCCGCCGCCCTCCTGCCCGCTCTGCTCGCCGGATGCGGCGGCGGCGATGCCGACCAGGCGCACTACGGCCCCGACCCCAGACTGCCCAAGCCGCATCGCGGTCTCCTGCCCAACATGAAGATCGCCGATCCGGCCGGCTGGGGCGATCGGCGGCCGACCGTGCCGGACGGCTATACCGTCACCGCGATCGCCACCGATCTGAAGGTGCCGCGCCAGACGCTGGTGCTACCCAATGGCGACATCCTGGTCGCCGAGGGCAAGGGCGGTCACGAATCCACGCGCAATCCCAAGGATCTCGTCGCGGGCTATCTGAAGGCGAAGGGCACGACCTCGGTGAAGGGCGGCGATCGCCTCACCCTGCTGCGCGACGCGGACGGCGACGGTCGGTATGAGGGACGCTCGGTCTTCGCCGACAATCTCGACGCACCCTACGGCCTGGCGCTGATCGGCCACCAGCTCTACGTCGCCAACCAGGGCTCGCTGGTGCGCTTCCCCTATCGCGGCGGCGAGACGCGGGCCGCCGGCGCGCCGGTCAAGGTCACCGACCTGCCCTCGGAGATCAATCATCACTGGACCAAGGCGCTCACCGCCGGGCCGGACGGACGCTATCTCTATGTCGGTATCGGATCGAACAGCAACATCACCGAGAACGGGATGGCGGCCGAGGTCGAACGCGCCCGGATCTGGCAGGTCGATCCGCGCACCGGCTCGCACCGCACCTTCGCCACAGGCATCCGCAATCCCACCGCGCTGGCGATCGAGCCGCAGACGCGCGCGCTGTTCACCGTGGCGAACGAGCGCGACGAGCTGGGCTCGAACCTCGTTCCCGACTATCTGACCTCGGTGCGCGACGGGGCCTTTTACGGCTGGCCCTACAGCTATTGGGGCCAGCACGTCGATTCGCGGGTGAAGCCGCAGGACCCGCAAAAGGTCGCCGCGGCGATCGCACCGGACTATGCGCTGGGCAACCATGTCGCGCCGCTCGGCCTCGCCTTTTCGACGCCCGCCATGGGTCCGCGCTTCGCGAGCGGCGCCTTCGTCGGCGAGCATGGCAGTTGGAACCGCAGCGACCCGTCGGGCTACAAGGTGGTCTTCGTGCCCTTCCGCGACGGCCGCCCGGCCGGCAAGCCGGTCGATGTGGTGACGGGCTTCAGGGACGAAGGCGGAAAGACCTACGGCCGTCCGGTCGGCGTCACCGTCGATCCACGCGGCGCGCTGATCGTCGCGGACGACCTGTCCAACACCGTCTGGCGGATCGCGCCGGCCCGCTGACCGGCCTACCTCCCCTCCCGCTGCGCGGGAGGGGCCGGGGGAGGGCAAACTCCCCCTTCCACATCATTGACGGCAACCGGCCCTCCTGGAACCCCTCCCGCACGGCGGGAGGGCGAGCATTCAGGAACGGGTCAGGCGAGGTCGAACCGGTCGGCGTTCATCACCTTCACCCAGGCGGCGACGAAATCGGCCACGAACTTGTCGCCCGCATCGTCGGTCGCATAGACCTCCGAGATCGCGCGGAGCTGCGAGTTGGAACCGAACACCAGGTCGGTGCGCGTCGCCGTCCATTTCTCCTCGTCGGTCCGGCGGCAGGTGCCGACGAATTCCTCGTCGCCGGCCTCGTCCACTTCCTTCCACGCCGTGCCCATGTCGAGCAGATTGACGAAGAAATCGTTGGTGAGCTGCCCCGGCCGATCGGTGAAGACGCCGTGCCGCGATCCGCCATGATTGGCGCCGAGCACGCGCAGGCCGCCGACCAGCACCGTCATTTCCGGCGCGGACAGGCCCAGAAGCTGCGAACGATCGACCAGCAGCTCCTCAGTCGGCACGCTGAAGCGGACCGAAAGATAGTTGCGGAACCCGTCCGCCTTGGGCTCGAGCGGTTCGAAACTCTCCGCATCGGTCAGCTCGTCGGTCGTATCGACGCGGCCGGGGCTGAACGGAACCGTCACGTCATGTCCCGCCTCCTTCGCCGCCTTCTCGATCCCGACCGAGCCGCCGAGCACGATCAGATCGGCGATCGACACCTTCTTGCCGCCAGAGGCCGCACCATCGAAATCGGCCTTGATGCGCTCATAGACCTTGAGCACCTTGGCAAGTTCGGCCGGTTCGTTGACCTCCCAGTCCTTCTGCGGCGCCAGCCGGATGCGCGCGCCATTCGCCCCGCCGCGCTTGTCCGACCCGCGAAAGGTCGAGGCAGAAGCCCATGCCGTCTTTACGAGCTGTGCAACCGAAAGGCCCGAATCGGCGATCCGCTTCCTGAGTTCGGCCACGTCGGCGTCGCCGATCGGCATATAGTCCGCCTGCGGGATCGGGTCCTGCCAGATCAGGTCTTCATCGGGCACGTCAGGGCCGAGATAACGGACCTTCGGTCCCATGTCGCGGTGCGTCAGCTTGAACCAGGCACGCGCGAAGGCGTCGGCGAATTCTGCCGGGTTTTCGCGGAAATGCTCCATGATCCTGCGATATTGGGGATCGACCTTCATCGCCATGTCGGCGGTGGTCATCATCGTCGGCACCTTCGTGCCCGGCGTATGGGCCTTGGGCGCCTGGGTGTCCTCCGGATTGCCGACCGGCTGCCACTGCTGCGCGCCGGCCGGGCTCCTGACCAGTTCGTATTCATGGTCGAGCAGCATGTCGAAATAGCTCATGTCCCACGTGATGGGCGTGGGCGTCCACGAACCTTCCAGGCCGCTGGTGATGGTATGATCGCCGACGCCCGATTCGTGCCCCGACTGCCAGCCGAGGCCCTGCATCGCGATGTCCGCGCCCTCGGGCTCGGCGCCGACCTTGGACGCGTCGCCCGCACCGTGGCACTTGCCGAAAGTATGTCCGCCCGCGGTCAGCGCGACCGTCTCGTAATCGTTCATCGCCATGCGCGCGAAGGTCTCGCGGATGTCGCGGCCCGACTGTGCGGGATCGGGAACGCCGCCCGGTCCTTCGGGATTGACGTAGATCAGGCCCATCTGGATCGCGGCGAGCGGGTTTTCCAGCGCCCGGCCTTCTTCCTCGTGAATGCGGGTCAGGCTGCCTTCCTCACCGACCCATTCCTCTTCCGTGCCCCAATAGACGTCCTTTTCGGGCTCGAAGATGTCCTCGCGCCCGCCGGCGAAGCCGAAGATCGGGCCGCCCATCGATTCGATGGCGACGTTGCCGGCCAGGATCATCAGGTCGGCCCAGCTCAGGTTGCGGCCGTATTTCTTCTTGATCGGCCAGAGCAGGCGCCGCGCCTTGTCGAGATTGGCATTGTCCGGCCACGAATTGAGCGGAGCGAAGCGCTGATTGCCCGACGAAGCGCCGCCACGTCCGTCGCCGGTGCGATAGGTGCCGGCGGAGTGCCACGCCATGCGGATCAGGAACGGGCCGTAATGCCCGTAATCGGCCGGCCACCACGGCTGGCTGTCGGTCATCAGCGCGGTAAGGTCGCGCTTCACCGCGGCGAGGTCGAGCTGCTTGAACGCTTCCGCATAGTCGAAATCGTCGCCCATCGGATTGCCCGACAAGCCGTGCTGGTGGAGGATGTCGATCGAAAGCTGGTTCGGCCACCAGTCGCGGTTGGTGCGGCCCAGGAGCGACCGCGTCGCCTCCCGGTTCATCGGGCATCCGCCGCCGAGCGGGTCATTGGTCTTGGCGTCCATTTTCCGTCTCCTGGTTCCTCACGGGCATTTTCACCCCGATTCGACACCTGAAATGCTACGCCGCGTTTTCAATCGAGCGAAACGATTATGCTCGGTCAGTGACAATCAGGGAATCGATTGAACCCGGTGCGCCGCCCGGCGCGCGATTTTCGCCTCATTCCTGACACGCGCCCGCGGCAAGACCTCATTCCTGACACGCGCCCGCGGCAAGAGACGCGGCGGTTCGCAGAAGAGTATCCATGGTTCGCGTGACAAAGCTGCTCATTCCGCTCCTCGCGCTGCTCGGCCTCGCCGCGGGCCTGCCCGCCGCGCACGCCGGATCGGCGCCCTTCGACCTCGCGGGGCCACGGATCCGCGTTGCGGTGACGCATGACGGCATGACCCTGCCGATCGAATGGGTGCCCAATCTCGCACCCGGCGACCGTCTGTCGATCAAGCTCGACCTGCCCGAGGGGCAGCGCACCCGCTATCGCCTGATCGCCGCCTTTCTGCGCGGCGCGACCGATCGCCCCCCGCGCGACTGGTTCCACGATGCCGAAACGTGGGACGAGGACGAAAACCAGCTTTCGCTGGTCGTGCCCGCCGGTGCGAAACAGGCCGTCCTGTTCCTGATGCCGGAGGATGGCGGCGATTTCGACGCGGTGGTGGATATGGTGCGCGATCGCCCCGGCACCTTCGTCCGCGCGGTGCAGGAACTGAACCAGGCCGCGCTCGACCGCGCCCGGCTCGACGCCTTCCTGCGCGGCGTCCGCGCCGTGGAGCAACGCGATCCCACCCGCATCGACGACGCCTCCAAGGCGCTGACGCGCAGCCTGGCGATCCGGCTCGACGCCGCCTGCCTGCGCCAGCCCGTCGACCTGCAGGCCGCCTGCCTGACGCAGGACCGCGAATCGCTGCTGCTCGCCGACACGCACAGTTCGTCGCTCGCCTCGACGCTGGTGGGCGCGCCCACCGATCTCGCCCTGCAACTCAGCGCGACACCGCAGGGCGGTTATGGCTATTACAGCCCCTATATCGGGGTGGTCCGCGACATCTTCCGCATCTTCGGCGCGTTCGAGTCGACCCAGCTTCAATATATCCCGGCGCTCGCCCGCCTGCACGACGGTCGCGGCGGGCTGCTGCTCAATGCGCCTTTGTCCTTCGGAAAGCCGACCTCGGTGATGGTCGCCGCCCTGCCCGCGATCGAGCCGGCCAAGCCGCCGCCGTTGCGCCCGACGCATCCCGGCCGCCTGCTTTGCGCCGCGCCGGGCATGGCCCTGCCGGTCGACGGCGCGCCACTGGTCTTTGCCACCCGCTACGCCCGCGACATGGCGCTGCGATTGACCGGCAAGGGCGGCACCACCATCGACCTGCCGGTCGTCGCCGACGCCGAACGCGGTGGCTTCGTGCTGACCGGTACGCTCCCCTCCGACAAGCTCGCGCCCGATGTCGAGGCGCGACTCCACGGCAGATGGGGCTTCACGGCGTTCGACGGGCCACGCTTCACCTTGTCGAATCCGGCCGCCGGCGCGTGGCGGGCGGAGGGCAACACATCGCTCGTGGTCGGGCGCGACAACGGCCTGTCGCTGAACGGCGGCCCGGCGGGCTGCGTCTCGTCGGTCACGATGCGGCCGCAGGGCGGCTCGGCGCAACCCATCGCATGGTCGGCGACCGACGCCGGCCGCCTCACACTGACGCTGCCGCTGGGCAAGGCGAAGGCGGGGCCGGTGACGCTGCTGATCCATCAGACCGGCACCGATGCGCCGCAGACGGTGACGCTGCCCGCGACCGAGGAAGCCGCCGCGATCGACCGCCTGACGTTCCACGCCGGCGACCCGGCAGCGGTGCTGACGGGAACGCGGCTCGACCAGGTCGGGCAGGTGAAGCTCGGGCCAGTCATCTTCCGCCCCGACGGGCTGGAACGGGATGGCCGGCGCGACCGCCTGACGCTCGCGGCCGCAGATCCGGCGGCGGCGGCGGAGCTGGCCGCCGGGCAGCGCCTGACGGCCATCGTCGCCCTTGCCGGCGGGCGCGATCGCCAGCTCATGGCGACGATCGCGCCGCCGCGTGCGCGTGCCCGGATTCTCAGCCTTTCAACGCAGCGCGGCGCCGCGGGCGACACCCTGCCCGTCACGCTGAGCGCAGACGGCTTCGTACCCCAGGACGCGCGCCTGACCTTCGCCTTCCGCCTGACCGGCGACACGCCGCTCACCGGCCGCGAGACGATCGAGATCGCCGCCGCCGAAGGGGGCACCGCAACGGTCGCCGCCGGGAAGGGATATGACCTGCAGGACGCGCGAACCGGCATCGTGTCGATGATCCCCGCCGACGCGCTCGGCCCGATGACGAAAGGCGCGCTGCGCTTCCGCGTGCTGCGCGGTGATACGGCAAGCGCCTGGACGCCCCTGGCAACCGTCGTCCGCCTCCCCGCGATCAGCGCGATCGACTGCGACTCCGACAGACGTTGCACGCTCAGCGGAACGCGGCTGTTCCTGATCGAGGCGATCGCCACCGACCCGCGCCTGACGGATGCGGTCGCCGTTCCCGACGGCTTCACCGCCACCGCGATCCCCGTGCCGGCGACGAAGGACGGCCGGCTGTTCCTGAAACTGCGCGACGATCCGAACGCGATCGCGACGGTTCGCCGCCGATAGTGCTCCTGCGCGGTCAGGCGCACGGATATGACCACCGAGCGCCCCTGTCCCGCACGCGGCAAATCTGCCACAAGGCCTCCAAACGCCGTGGCGGCACTCCGGCTGCCGAAGGTTGCTGCCCGCAACAATCGGTCGGGCTCGCGCAATCTTTGCAAGGGAACGCCGCGAAAGTTGTGAATCTAACCGTGCGAGAGTGAAACGATGTCCACCCATTCCGACCGACTCAAGGCCCTTCGCGAACAGTTGCGGGCCGACCGGCTCGACGGCTTCGTCGTGCCGCTGACGGATGAGCATATGAGCGAATATGTCGGCGCCTATGCCCAGCGCCTCGCCTGGCTGACGGGGTTCGAGGGTTCGGCCGGCAACGCCGTGGTGCTGCCGGAGGCGGCGGCGATCTTCACCGACGGCCGCTATACCCTGCAGGTGCGCGAACAGGTGTCGGGCGACGATTACGAATATGTCGCGGTGCCCGCGACGAGCATGTCCGACTGGCTGCGCGACCACGCGCCCGAGGGTGGCCGCATCGGCTATGACCCATGGCTGCACACGCGGAGCTGGGTGCGCGAGGCGACGAAGGCGCTTGCCGAACGCGGCGCGGAGCTGGTGCCGGTCGCAAGCAATCCGATCGATGCGATCTGGTCCGACCGCCCCGCCCCCTCGCCGGCGAGGATGGAAGTCTATCCCGAAAAGGCGGCCGGTCGCTCCTCGGCCGACAAGCGCGCCGAAATCGCCGACTGGCTCGCCGGGCGCAAGGCCGATGCGGTGGTCCTGTCGGCACTCGATTCGATTGCATGGACGTTCAACGTGCGCGGCGGCGATGTCGAGCATACGCCGGTCACGCTGAGCTATTCGGTGATCCACTCGGACGGCACCGCCGACCTCTTCATCGACCCGGCGAAGATGACCGATGCGGTGCGCCAGCATCTCGGCAACGCCGTGCGCATCCATGACCGAACAGCATTCGGCGAAGCGCTCAGGGGCTTCTCGGGCAAGCGCGTCGCGGTCGATCCCGGCTTCGGCGTCGCCGCGATTTTCGACGCGCTGGAACAGGGTGGCGCGAAGGTGCTGCCGGTGCGCGACCCGGCGGTCCTCGCCAAGGCGATCAAGAACGAGGCCGAGATTGCCGGGCACCGCCAGGCGCAACTGCGCGACGGCGCGGCGATCGTGCGCTTCCTCCACTGGATCGAGCGCGAAGCGCCGAAGGGCGGTGTCGACGAACTGACCGCCGCGGCGAAGCTGCTCGATTTCCGCAAGGAAACCGGGCTGCTCAAGGACACGTCGTTCGACACCATCTCGGCGACCGGCGGTCACGGCGCGAGCCCGCATTACCGCGTCGATGAAACGTCGAATGCGAAGCTCGAAAAGGGGCAGCTCTTCCTGATCGACTCGGGCGGGCAATATGAAGACGGCACCACCGACATCACCCGCACCGTGCCGGTCGGCGAACCGTCTGCGGAGATGCGCGACCGCTTCACCCGCGTGCTGAAGGGCCATATCGCCATCGACCGGGCGCGCTTTCCCGAGGGCACGACCGGCGGCCAGCTCGACAGCTTCGCGCGCCAGCCGCTCTGGGAAGCCGGGCTCGACTTCGCGCACGGCACCGGCCACGGCGTCGGCGCCTATCTGGGCGTGCATGAAGGGCCGCAACGCATCGCCAAGCCCAATTATCCCGGTGGCGGCCCCGCCGAGCCGCTGGTCGCCGGCATGATATGCTCGAACGAGCCCGGCTATTACAAGGCCGGCGAGTACGGCATCCGCATCGAGAACCTGGTGCTGGTCGTCCCGCACGAGGTGACAGGCGCCGAGGCGCAGGTGCTGGGCTTCGAGACGCTGACCTATGCCCCGATCGAGCGGAACCTGATCGAGCCGATGCTGATGAACGCGGAAGAACTGCGCTGGCTCGATGCCTATCACCAGCGCGTGCTCGACCGGATCGGCCCGCTGCTGGACGACGAAGACCGCGCCTGGCTGGAAAAGAAATGCGCGACGATCGGCTGAGCCTCAAGCCCGCAAACAGATCCCGCATAGCCCTGAGCTTATCGAAGAGCCGCAAAGGTCGAGACGAAATGCCGCGTTGCCCCGAACTTGTCGAAGGGCCGCACTTTCTTCAGGCGAGAGGCCAGTGCTTCGACAGGCTCAGCACGAACGGTGAAAGCTCAGGGAAATCACCGCGTCAATCGGTCGATTCTGGCGGCGAAGCGGGAACCGAGCGCTCTTCCCCGTCGCGCTTGTCCCGCGCCTGTGCCTTGCGGCGCCTGAGATTGGCCCGCAACGCCTGCGCCAGCCGCTGCTTCTTCTCGTCGTCCCGGCTCATATCGCCGCGATAGTCCGCCCGCTACGGGTTGACAATGCGGGGCGTACCTGCACATAGGCCCGCTCCGCCAGCGCACGCTGCGCGAGTGCTGCCGTAGCTCAGTGGTAGAGCGCATCCTTGGTAAGGCTGAGGTCGTGAGTTCAATCCTCACCGGCAGCACCATTTTCCGCAACGATCCCCGGCCGGCCGGCACTCCGGATTCGTCGTGCGTCCTCATCGCCGGCAAGCCGGGCGGATTGCACGCCCACTACCGCGAATTCCTGTCCGCGCCTCGCCATCGCGGCCCGCAGGCGCTAGTCAGCCGGCAATGGCGATTCTCCAGCCCCTGGCCGATCATCTTGGCGATCTCGAAACCGCCCATCGCCGCCGCTCGCTGCAACCGCGATCGGGCCATGACTTCGCATCGAACGATTATCTCGGGCTGCGCGATTCCGCCCGCCTGATCTCGGCCGTCCGCGACGCGCTCGATCGCGGTATCGGAATCGGCTCGGGCGGGTCGCGGCTGCTGCGCGGCAACGATCCCGAACACGAAGCGCTCGAAAGCGAAGCCGCCGCGTTCTTCGGCGCCGAAGCCGCGTTGTTCTTCGCCACCGGCTATGCCGCCAATGCGGCACTGCTCGCGACGCTGCCACAGCGCGGCGACCTGATCGTTCACGACGCGCTGATCCACGCGAGCGCGCATGACGGCATCCGCCTCGCCCGCTGCCCGGCGGTTGTCGCGGAACATGGCGACGCCCAGGCGGTCGAGGATGCGATCCGCCGCTATCGCGGCGAAGGCGGCACCGGCACGCCGTGGATCGCGGTCGAAAGCCTCTACAGCATGGACGGCGACCGCGCGCCGCTGGAAGACCTGGCGGCGATCGCCGCCCGGCACGGGGCAATGCTGTTGATCGACGAAGCGCACGCCACGGGCGTGTTCGGCCCCGACGGCCGTGGGCTGGCGGCCGAGATCGAAGGCGGCGAGAACGTCATCACCCTGCATACCTGCGGCAAGGCGCTCGGCTGCGAGGGCGCGCTCGTCTGCGGCCCTCGCACGGCGATCGATTTCCTGGTCAATCGCGCCCGGCCCTTCATCTTCTCGACCGCGCCGTCGCCGCTGATGGCCGCCGCGGTCCGCGAAGCGTTGCGGATCGTCGCCGACGAGCCCGAACGCCGCCGGACCCTGCTCGCGCTCGCCCGCCATGCGGGGCAGCGGCTGGCGCGCCACGGCGCCACTGCTACCGGATCGCAGATCCTGCCACTGATCCTGGGCGAAGAGGTGCGGACGATGGCGGTCGCGACGACGCTGCAACGGCAGGGATACGATATACGCGGCATCCGCCCGCCGACGGTCCCGGCCGGCACCTCGCGGTTGCGGCTGTCGATCACCACCAATATCGGCATGGATACGATCGACGCACTCGACGCCGCGTTGGCGCAAGGCTTGCGATGAGCAACGCCGTCGTCGTCACCGGCACCGATACCGAAATCGGCAAGACCGTCTTCTCCGCCGCGCTCACCGGCGCGCTGGACGGCTGCTACTGGAAACCGGTGCAGGCCGGGCTCGACGGCGGCAGCGACCGCGAGCGCGTCGCCCGGCTGGCCGGCATGAGCACAGACCGGCTGCTGCCGGAGGCCTATCGCCTCACCACCCCCTGCTCGCCGCATCAGGCCGCCGCCATCGACGGCGTGACGATCGCGGCGGAGCGGCTGGCGCTTCCCGTCTGCGATCGACCGCTGATCGTGGAAGGCGCGGGCGGCGCGCTGGTGCCGCTGACGCGCTCGCTGACCTATGCCGACATTTTCGCGCGGTGGCACTGTCCCACGGTCGTCGTCGCACGTACCGAACTCGGCACGATCAACCATTCGCTGCTGACCGTGGAGGCGTTGCGCGCACGCGGCGTCCCGCTGCTCGGCATCGCCTTTGTCGGCGACGCGAATGAGGAGACGGAGAGCGTGATCGCGGAAATGGCCGGCGTCCGCCGTCTCGGTCGCCTCCCCCGCCTTCCCTCGCTGACGCCGGAGGCGCTGCGCGCCGCCTTTGCCGATCATTTCACCATAGCGGATTTCCGATGACCTCACCCGTCTGGCACCCATTCCACCAGCACGGGCTGGGCGAACCGATCCCGAAGGTCGTGCGCACCGGGGGCAGTTGCCTGTGGACCGGGGACGGCCGGCGGATCATCGACGCGATTTCCTCCTGGTGGGTGACGACGCACGGCCATCGCCACCCGCGCATCATGGCCGCGATCGCCGAACAGACGAAGGCGCTCGACCAGATCATCTTCGCCGGCTGGACGCACGAGCCGGCCGAGGCGCTGGCGCGCGGCCTGACGGAGATCATGCCGGAGCCGCTGGCGCACGTCTTCTATTCCGACAGCGGGTCCACGGCGGTGGAGGTCGCGCTGAAGATGGCGCTGGGCTATTGGCGCAATATCGGCGAGCCAAGGCACCGCATCGCCGTCATGCAGCACAGCTATCACGGCGACACCATCGGCGGCATGTCGGTGGGCGAACGCGGCGTGTTCAACCAGGCTTATGCCCCGCTGCTGTTCGACGTCGCCACCCTGCCCTTTCCGGTCGCGGGATCGGAACAGGCGACGCTCGACGCGCTGGAGGCCGAATGCCGCGGGCCGGAGCCGCTCGCCGCGCTGATCGTGGAGCCGCTGGTGCTGGGCGCGGGCGGCATGCTGATATACCCGCCGGAAATCCTTGCCGCGATGCGCGACATCTGTGCGAAGCACGGCGTGTTGTTCATCGCCGACGAGGTGATGACGGGCTGGGGCCGCACCGGCCCGCTGCTGGCATGCGAGCAGGCCGACATCGTTCCCGACATCGTCTGCCTGTCCAAGGGGCTGACCGGCGGCGCGGTGCCGCTCGCCGTCACCATGGCGACGAAACCGATCTTCGATGCGCATTGTTCGACCGACAAGGCGACGATGTTCTTCCATTCGTCGAGCTACACCGCCAACCCGATCGCATGCGCGGCGGGCGTGGCCAATCTCGCCATCTGGCGCGACGAGCCGGTGCGTGAGGGGATCGCCGATCTGTGCGAGCGCCAGGCGGCCCAGATCGCGCGCTACCGCGATAATCCGGCGGTCCACAATCTGCGCCGGTGCGGCACCATCACCGCGATGGAGATCGGCGATCCCGACGGTGCCTATCTGTCCGATATCGGGCCGCGGCTCGCCCGGATATTCCGCGAGCGCGACATCCTGCTGCGGCCGCTGGGCAACACCGTCTATGTCATGCCGCCTTATTGCGTCAGCGACGACGAACTGGACGAAATCTATGCGGCGATCGACGCCGGCATCGCCGCGGTGACCGGCTAGCGTCACGGTAATCCTCCCCTGAAAGGGGAGGTGGCAGTCCGAAGGACTGACGGAGGGGTGTCCGCCGCCCGCCGCCGTGTACCCCTCCACCGCGCTGCGCGCGGTCCCCCTCCCTTCCAGGGGAGGATTACCGTTGCCGCGATCAGCGTCGAAGGACTCCAGGACCGGGCGCTAGGATCGACCGACATTCAGAAGATGATGAGCCGAAAATGGTGGTTTTGCGTGACCCGGAGCGCAGCGACCTAAAGGGTCGTGAGCACCGGAAGCTCGCAAAGCCGCCATTTGCAGGCCGTCAGGGCTGAATGTCGATCGGTCCTAGGGCTGTTCGCCTTCGAGCAGCTCGACATAGCGCGCAGCCGACCGCGCTACCACGCCATTGCCATCCGCCAGCACCTCGCGCCCGGCAAAGGCACCGTAGATCCGCTCGAACCGCCACGGCGCGAGCATGTGGGCGATACGCCGCACCGATCCGGCCGACAGCGGCATCATGTTGGGATAGCTCCACAGGAACGACACCCGGTCCCGGCCGGGCGTGACCTGTACGATGTCGCCGCTCAACAGGGCGTCCGCACCGTCCGCGCCCTTGCCCCAGTGGAGCACGCAACCGCCGGGAAAATGCCCGCCGAGGCGAAGCACCGTCAGGTCGGGCAGCAGCTCCAGCCGGTCACCGTCCCAGAAGCGAATGGCGGGATGCGCGCGCATCATCCATTGCCGATCGGCGGCGTGCAGGTGGATCGGACAGTCGAACGCCTCGGCCCAGTCCTGCATCGTGGAATAATAATGCGGGTGCGAGATCGCGATGGCGCTCAGCCCGCCCAGCGCCGCGACGATCTCGCGCGTCGCATCGTCGAGCAGCGTCAGGCAGTCCCACAGCACGTTGCCCGCCGGCGTGCGCACCAGGAACGCCCGCTGCCCGATGGCAAAGGAGGGCCGGGTGCGCAGTTCGAACAGGCCCGGCTCGTGCCGGCGCCACGCATTCGCATGGCCCCGCACAACCGCGTCCGGCGTCGTCCAGCTCTGGCCGCCCGGCGGCACGAACTGGCGCTCGTCCTCGCAGATCGGGCAGCGCTCCGGCGGGGCCGCGCTTTCGCGATAGGCGGTGCCGCACGCCTTGCAGATGTGGATCGCCGCCACCTGCGCCCGCATCAGCCGTCGCCGACGCGTTCAATGTCGGCGCCGACGGCCTTCAGCTTTTCCTCCAGCCGTTCATAGCCGCGGTCGAGATGATAGACGCGGTTGACCTGCGTCTCGCCCCTGGCGGCCAGGCCGGCGATGATCAGGCTCATCGATGCGCGCAGGTCGGTCGCCATCACCGGCGCGCCGATCAGGTCGGTATTGCCGCGCACGAAGGCGGCGCGCCCGCGCACCTCGATATGCGCGCCCATCCGCGCCAGTTCCGGCACGTGCATGTAGCGGTTCTCGAAGATCGTCTCGGTCAGCACGCTGGCGCCGTCGGCCTTGCACAGCATCGCCATGAACTGCGCCTGCATGTCGGTGGCGAAGCCGGGAAAGGGCGCCGTCGACAGCGTCAGCGGCCCCATGCCGTTCGACGCTTCCACGCGGATCGCATCCTGGCGTTCCTCGATCGCCACGCCGGCATCGCTGAGCGCGTTCAGCGTGGCGCGCATGTCGCCCGCCGCCGCGCCCACCAGGTCCAGCGACCCACCCGTGATTGCGGCCGCGCAGGCATAGCTTCCCGCCTCGATCCGGTCGGGCATCACGCGGTAGGTGGCGCCGTGCAGCCGGTCGCGGCCCTCGATCTCGATCCGTTCGGTGCCGATGCCGGAAATCGACGCGCCCATCGCCACCAGCAGGTTGCAGAGGTCGACAATCTCGGGCTCGCGCGCGGCGTTTTCCAGCACGCTCGTTCCTTCGGCCAGGACGGCCGCCATCAGCGCATTCTCGGTCGCGCCCACCGAAACGACCGGGAAGGTATAGCACCCGCCGCGCAAGCGCCCGCCGGGTGCTGTCGCCTTCACATAGCCCGCGGCCAGCTCGATCTCCCCGCCCAACGCCTCGATCGCCTTCAGGTGCAGATCGATCGGCCGGTTGCCGATGGCGCAGCCGCCCGGCAGCGACACCGTCGCCTCGCCCGCGCGGGCGAGCAGCGGGCCGAGCACCAGGATCGACGCCCGCATCTTGCGCACGATGTCATAGGGCGCCTCGGTCGCGGTCAGGCGGCCCGCGCGGATCGTCATCACCCGGCCGAAATCGGCCGGCCGGGCGCCCTCGATCTGCGTCGAGGCGCCGAGCTGGTTGAGCAGGTGGCCGAAACTGTCGACATCGGCCAGGCGCGGCAGGTTTCTGAGCGTCAGCGGCTCGTCGGTCAAGAGCGCGCAGGGCATCAGCGCGAGCGCCGCGTTCTTGGCGCCGGAAATGGCGATGCGGCCGGAAAGCGGCGTGCCGCCGCGAATGAGAATGCGATCCATCGGGCACCTTCTATCGCGTGGCCACGGCCATGCAAGGGCAAGGGAAAGTCCGCCCAATTCGCAGAGCTTAACCGACTTTAATGCGCCGTCGCCGGCGCGCTGCTCTTTCGAGCGAAAATCGGGGGTGATGACGTTGAGCCGATCGGCGAGCTGTTTTGCGGAAATCCTCAGTGACCTGGTCGAACTCACCGACAATGAGATCCAGGCGCTGAAACAACTGGAAGCGCGCGAGCGCAATCTGCGCCGGGGGGCCGTGCTGCAGCGCGAGAACGAACCCGACCACGAGCTTTATATCCTGCGCCGGGGCATGATGATGAGCTATGTGCTGCTCGAGGACGGCAGCCGGCAGATCCTGCGCTTCCTGTTTCCCGGCGACATGATCGGCCTGCCCGGCATTCTGTACCGCGGATCGCCGGAGGCGCTGTGCGCGCTGTCGGATTGCGTCGTCTGCCCGTTCGACCGGTCGGCATTGTCCAACCTCATCGTACAGCATCCCCGCCTGGCGGCGCTCATCCTGGTCGTGAACCAGATCGAACGGGTATCGCTGACCGATCGGCTCGCCATGCTGGGGCGCACCACCGCCAAGGCGCGTGTCGGCGCGCTGCTGCTGGAGCTTCGCGACCGGCTGCGGGCGACCGACAAGTCGATCGACAACAGCTTCACGCTGGGCCTGACGCAGGAAGAGATCGGCGACGCGACCGGCCTAACATCGGTTCACGTCAACCGGATGCTGCGCCAATTGGAGCAGGAAGGGTCGATCGCGCGGGTGAACGGCCATGTGACGTTGCTGGACGAAAGCGTGCTCGCGCGGTCGGCCAATTACGTCAACCGCTTCGAGGGGATCGAGATCGACTGGCTGCCGGTTCCACGGTGAAGCCGGCCGGCTTGCCGGGTATCAGGCCTTTTCCAGCGTGCATTGCAGCGGATGCTGGTTCTGGCGCGCGAAGTCCATGACCTGCGCCACCTTGGTTTCCGCCACTTCGTAGCTGAACACGCCGCACACGCCGACGCCCTTCTGATGGACGTGGAGCATCACCCGCGTCGCATCCTCCATGCTCATGCGAAAGAAGCGCTGCAGGCAAAGGACGACGAACTCCATGGGCGTATAGTCGTCGTTGAGCATCAATACCCGATAGGGCGTGGGCTTCTTGGTCTTCGCGCGCGTGCGCGTGGCGACGCCGGTCGCGGCATCGTCATCGTCGAGGCCGTCGCCGTCCTCGGCCATCTGGATCGGGTGATACGGAACTGAAACCATCACAGATCGAAAATATGGCATTGCGGGCCTGCTCGACAAGGGCGGAAATGGTGCCGGACCCGCACAAAGTGGTTTAACGCGCAAAGAAAAGGACGACCGTCCCGAAGGACCGGCCGCCCTCTTTTCCCGTGCGGACGCCTGAGGCGCCGTATCCCCGGATCAGGCCACGGTCTTGGCCTTGTCCGCGGCGACCGCAACGCGGTTCGACAGCGGCTGCGACGCTTCGCCGGCCAGCTTCAGCATGGCCTCGCTCTGCTTCGACGCTTCGGCAACCGCCGAATCGAAGGCGGAGCGGACATAGTCGCTCTGCAGCTTGAAGAAGTCGGTCGGCGACTTGGCCGATGCCATTTCCTTCATCGCGGCCGTCATGGTCTCGAACGACTTGCGGCTATATTCGGCGGCGTCGCGGCCGAACGATTCCAGCCCCTTGGCGGTGATGCGGCCGGATTCGGCCATCGCCTCGACATTGCCCTTGGCGAAGTCGTTCATTTCCTCGACCATCTTCGAGCTTTTCTCCATCGCCGCCTTGGTGCGGTCGTTCATGTCGGCGAACATCGCCTGGGACTTGTCCATCGTCTTTTCTGCAGTGCTAGCCATGGTGGTTGCTTCCTTCCGGGTGCGTGTCGCCGGCTGCGCGGCGGTCTCGGTATCGTCGGCTGCGACCATCGCTGCCGCTTCGCTGTTCTTGGCCGCGGGAGCGGCGGGCTTTGCCGGAGCGGCAATCTCGGGGCGGCTTGCCTCCGCGACCTTTTCCGGGATCTTTTCCGCCGGCTTTGCGGGCGCAGGCGCGGCCTTTGGCTGAGTTGCGGGTGGCTGAGTTGCGGGCGGTGCGGACGGCGCCTTCGCGACAGCGGCCGCACGCTTCGGCTCAGCCGGTTTTGCGGCGGGCGTGGTCTTCGCCTCGGACCTCGCCGTCTTCGCCGGGGCCCGACGCTGCGTCGTCTTGCGGGGGGTGGTCTTCTTCGCGCCCCTGGGCGGGTTCCTGCTGGCCACAGTCCTGGCCTCCTGCTCGATCACCTGATTTTGCGGTGCAGCATATACCGATTCGCAAGGGACTTCGCAAGCGGTATTTGTGCACCGCAACATGACGCTTCCGCACCGTCTCGCGGCCGGGTTCAGCGCGCCTTTACATAGGTCCCCGGCGCATCGCCCAGCGCCTTCAGTCTGCCCTTGCCCGGAATGCGCGCCTTCACCGCTTCCACCTTGTCCGGCGCCTGCTCCGCGATCCAGGCGATCCAATCGGGCCACCAGCTTCCCTTGGTCTCCTTCGCCCCGGCGACGAACTCCGTCAGCGTTTCGACCGCCTCGCTGTTGGTCCAATATTGGTATTTGCCAGACGATGGCGGGTTGACCACCCCGGCGATATGGCCGGACCCGGCCAGCACGAATTTCAGCGGCCCGGCGAAGTGATGCGTGATCTTCCACACGCTCGACGCCGGGGCGATATGATCCTCGCGTCCGGCCTGGACATAGGTCGGTGTCGTGACGCGGGACAGGTCGACCGGCGTTCCGGCGATCACCATGCCGCCCGGCGTCGCCAGCTTGTTGTCGCGATAGAGATCGCGCAGATAGGACCGGTGCCACCCGGCCGGCAGATTGGTGACGTCGGCATTCCAGTGCAGCAGGTCGAACGGCGCGTAATCCTCGCCCAGCAGATAATTGTTGGCGACATAGTTCCAGATCAGGTCGCGCCCGCGCAGCAGGTTGAACGTCGCCGCCATGTAGCGGCCGTCGAGAAAGCCATCGGTCGCCAGCGTCTCGATCAGCTTCATCTGCTCGTCGTCGACGAAGAGTTGCAGGTCGCCCGCATCGGCGAAATCCACCTGGGCGGTGAAGAAGGTGGCGCTCCTCACCTTTTCCGCCTCGCCCCGCGCCGCCAGGATGGCGAGCGTCGCCGCCAGGGTGGTGCCCGCCACGCAATAGCCGACCGTGTGCACCGCCTCGACGCCCAGCAGGTCGCGAACCGTGTCGATGGCGTCGATCTGCCCGCGCTCGACATAATCGTCCCAATATATGTCGGCGAGCGACGCATCGGCCGATTTCCACGAACAGACGAAGACCGTCAGCCCCTGGTCGACCGCCCATCTTATGAAGCTCTTTTCCGCCGTCAGGTCGAGGATATAGAAGCGGTTGATCCAGGGCGGGAAGATGATCAGCGGCGTTTCGTACACCTGCTCGGTCGTGGGCGAATACTGGATCAGTTCGTAAAGCGGCGTGCGCTTCACCACCTTTCCGGGCGTCGTCGCGATATTCTCGCCGACAGCGAACGCTGTCTCGTCGGTATGGGTGAGCTGCCCCCGGCCGAGATCGGTCAGCATGTTCTCCAGCCCCTTGAGCAGATTCTCGCCGCGCGTTTCGATGATCCGTTCGATCACCAGCGGATTGGTCGCGGGAAAGTTCGTGGGGCTCATCGCGTCGATGAAGTGGCGCGTGGCGAAGCGGATCTGTTCCTTCTGCTTCGGGTCGACGCCTTCCAGCGCGTCGACGCCCTTCAGCATGTGGTCGGAAATCAGGAAATAGCTCTGGCGCAGGAAGTCGAACAGCGGGTCCTCGTGCCATTGCGGCGCCCGGAACCGCTTGTCGCGCGCATGTTCGGGCGCGATCTCCGCCGCCTCCGCCTTGGCCGGATCGAGAAAGCGCTGCCACAGCTTCATCGAATCGGACCAGAAATCGGCGCTGGCGCGGGCAAACGCCGCGGGATCGCTCCAGCCGGGCAGCGCACCCGCGTTCATCGTGTGAATGCCGTGTTCCAGCAGCATCTGCTGCGCGCGTCCCAGCAGCCAGGTCCAGTGCTGCAGTTCGGCCAGGGTCGCGGTGCCGCCGGTGGGGTTTTCCTGCGTAATACTTTCCTCCGGCATATTTTTCTCTCCTTGGGAGACCGCTCGACGCAACCTATAACCTGTCGGACCGTGCCAAGCGATTCACGGCTCTGGAGGTCCAACGCATGTCCGACGAATTCTATCGCATCCGCAGATTGCCGCCCTATGTCATCGCCGAAGTGAACGGCATGCGGGCTGCGGCGCGCGCGGCGGGCGAGGATATCATCGACCTCGGCATGGGCAATCCCGACATGCCGCCGCCCGACCATGTCGTCGACAAGCTCGCCGAGGTCGCGCGCAAGCCCGATGCGCACGGCTATTCGGCGTCCAGGGGCATTCGCGGCCTGCGCCGCGCCCAGGCGGAATATTACGGCCGTCGCTTCGGCGTCGACCTCGACCCGGAAAGCGAGGTCGTGGTCACGCTGGGCTCCAAGGAAGGGCTCGCCAACCTCGCCCAGGCGATCACCGCGCCGGGCGACGTGATTCTGGCGCCCAATCCGTCCTATCCCATCCACACCTTCGGCTTCATCATCGCCGGCGCGACCATCCGCAGCGTGCCGACCACGCCTGACGAGCGGTATTTCGAGGCGCTGGAAAAGGCGGTGCACTATACCGTGCCGCGCCCGTCGGTGCTAGTCATGGGCTATCCATCCAACCCCACGGCGGAGGTGGTCGACCTCGACTTCTACGAACGCGTCGTCGCCTTCGCGAAGGAAAACGGGCTCTGGATCCTGTCCGACCTCGCTTATTCGGAAATCTATTTCGACGGCAGGCCGACGCCGTCCATCCTGCAGGTGCCCGGCGCAAAGGACGTCGCGGTCGAGTTCACCAGCATGTCCAAGACCTATTCCATGGCCGGCTGGCGGATCGGCTTCGCGGTCGGCAACAAGCAGTTGATCGCCGCGCTGACGCGGGTGAAGTCCTATCTTGATTACGGCGCGTTCACCCCCGTTCAGGCCGCCGCCGTCGCCGCGATCAACGGGCCTCAGGATTGCGTCGAACAGAACCGGCAACGCTATCAGAACCGGCGCGACGTGCTGGTCGAAAGCTTCGCCCGCGCCGGGTGGGAGATCCCGTCGCCGCCGGCCTCCATGTTCGCCTGGGCGCCCCTGCCGCCGGCGCTGGCGCATTTAGGCAGCCTTGAGTTCTCCAAACAATTGCTAACCCATGCCAAGGTCGCGGTCGCGCCCGGTGTCGGCTATGGCGAGAACGGTGAAGGCTATGTACGGATCGCAATGGTGGAGAACGAACAACGGCTGCGTCAGGCGGCGCGCAACGTGAAGCGCTATTTCCAGAGCATGGGCGTCGCCACGCCCGAAGCACGATCGGCGTAGGCCGGCATGTTCCTGTTTCGCGGTGTCGAAAGCCATCCCCGCTCGATCACCAAGGCGTTCTCGTGGCGCGCACTGGGCAGCATCGACACGTTCGTGCTGAGCTGGCTGTTCACCGGCAACGTGTCGGCCGCGGGCGCCATCGCCAGCACGGAGATCTTCACCAAGATCCTCCTCTTCTATTTCCACGAACGGATCTGGGCGCTGGTGCCGTGGGGGCACGTACTGACGCCCGAGATGCGGGAATATAATGAAAAGCAGCGCGCGGCGTCGGCCCCGGAGGACCAGCCGGCGGCCGAAACCGGGGACTGACCGGACCCGCCGGCGCCGCGCCGCCGCTTATTCGGCAGCTTCGGCCTTGCCGTAAACATCCTCGGGCAGCGCCCAGACCAGGTCGTCCTTTTCCAGCACCCGGCCGTCATGCGCGCGCACCGACACCTGGGCGATCGGCTTGCGATCGCGGGCGTCGACCAGGATCGGGTTCGCCGCCACGCCGGTTTCCCACCGCTCGCCCCACTGGCGCAGCGCAACCATCGTCGGCAACAGCGCAAAGCCCTTTTCCGTCAGCCGGTATTCGATCTTGCGCCGGTCCTCCGGCAATGGCCGGCGCTCCAGGATGCCGTGGCCGACGAGGCGGGCCAGCCGGTTCGCCAGGATGTTGCGCGCGATGCCGAGTTCCGACTGGAATTCCTCGAAATGATGCAGGCCGTTGAACGCCGCGCGCAGGATGAGGAACGACCAACGCTCACCCATGGCTTCCAGCGCCGCCGGAAGGCTGCAGCAGGCGGCCAGTTCGCGCAGCGGTTCTCTCAAGGGATCAGCCATGTCCGGCAGCTTAGCGGCAACCGCGCCGTCCGCAAAGGCGGGCCGGACATGATGCGGCGCAGCACCAGTTGTTGAAAAACGATTGCAAAGCAGCGGCGCGCGGTCCCATCTAGATGGTGTGCTGCGCCAATATGAACTGGTCGATCGGGTCCTTGACTACGATCCGGACGCCGACGAGGCGTTGCTCAACCGCGCCTATGTGTTTTCGATGCAGGCGCACGGATCGCAGAAGCGTGCCTCGGGCGACCCGTATTTCAGCCATCCGATCGAGGTCGCGGGTATCCTGACCGACCTGCACCTCGACGACGAGACGATCGCCACCGCGATCCTGCACGACACGATCGAGGACACCGTCGCCACGCCCGAGGAAATCCTCGCCAAGTTCGGGTCTTCGGTCGCGCGCATGGTGGACGGCGTCACCAAGCTGTCGAAGATCGAGGCGCAGACCGAAAATGAGCGCGCGGCCGAAAATCTGCGCAAGTTCCTGCTCGCCATGTCGGACGACATCCGCGTGCTTCTGGTCAAGCTGGCCGACCGGCTGCACAACATGCGCACGCTGCACCACATCGCCAAACCGGAAAAGCGCCAGCGTATCGCGCGCGAGACGATGGACATCTATGCTCCGCTGGCGGAGCGGATCGGCATGTACGAATTCATGAAGGAGATGCAGACGCTCGCCTTCCGCGAACTCGAACCGGAAGCATATGAATCGATCACCAGGCGCCTGGAAACGCTGAAGGAAGGCGGCGACGACCGGATCGTCCGCATCGCGTCGGACCTGAAGCTATTGCTGTCGCGCAGCGGCGTCGATGCGGAGATTTCGGGACGCGAAAAGCATCCCTATTCCATCTGGAAGAAGATGTCGGAACGCCATGTCAGCCTGGAACAGGTGTCCGACATCATGGCGTTCCGCGCGATCGTCGAAAGCGAGGAGGAATGCTATCGCGCCCTCGGCATCATCCATCGCCGCTGGCCGATGGTGCCGGGACGGTTCAAGGATTACATCTCCACGCCCAAGCGCAACGGCTATCGCTCGCTGCACACCACGATCATGCACGCCGGCAACCAGCGCGTGGAAATCCAGATCCGCACGCAGGAAATGCACGCCCAGGCCGAATACGGGCTGGCCGCGCACTGGGCCTACAAGCAGAATGCCGTCCGTCCCGATACGCAGGTAAGCTGGATCCGCGATTTGGTCGAGATCCTGGACAATGCCGCCGATGCCGAGGAATTGCTCGAACATACCCGCATGGCGATGTACCAGGACCGGATCTTCGCCTTCACGCCCGCGGGCGAGCTGATCCAGCTACCCAAGGGCGCGACGCCGATCGACTTCGCCTATGCCGTTCACACCGATCTCGGCGATCAGGCGGTGGGCGCGAAGATCAACGGACGCGTCGTTCCGTTGCGCGCCGCCATCGACAATGGCGACCAGGTCCAGATCCTGCGCTCCAAGGCGCAGGCGCCGCAGGCCTATTGGCTGAACTTCGCCATCACCGGCAAGGCGCGCGCCGCGATCCGGCGCCATCTGCGCCACCGCGAACGCGACGAGATCGTCGCCATGGGGCAGAAACTCTATGACGAAATCGTCGCCCGCCTGCCCGTCGCCATCGGCAAGGACGTGCTGAACGACGCGCTGAAGCGGCTGAAACTGCCCGATCAGTCGGCGCTGATGCAGGCGATCGCCCAGCGTAAGGTAACGGACGAACAGGTGATGGCGGCGCTCCTGCCCGGCTATGACCACGGCCAGGCGGAGGCCGCGGAACCGCTGCCGCCGCAACAGCATGCCATCTCGATCACGGGACTGACGCCGGGCATCGCCTATGACATCGCCGGGTGCTGCCGTCCGGTGCCGGGCGACCGGATCGTCGGCATCCGCCGTCCCGGCGCGGCGATCGAGGTGCACGCGATCGACTGCCCCGCCCTCGACGCGCTGGAGGATGCCGACTGGACCGACCTCGCCTGGGGCGAAGGCGCCGAGGGCGGCATCGCCAGGGTCGCCGTCACGCTGCGCAACGAGCCTGGGTCGCTGGGCGTGATCGCCACCATCATCGGCACCTACCGGGCCAATATCACCGGCCTGCGGCTGGATAATCGCGACACCACCTTCCACACCAACATCATCGATATCGAGGTGCGCGACGCCGCCCATCTGATGAAATTGCTGGCGGCCCTGCGCGCGGCGGAGGCGGTGAGCGCGGCCGAACGCCTGCGCCCCGACGGCGTGGTGGAGGCCTGACGCCTCTGCCCCCGGCTCCCTGCCCCCGGCCACCGCGCCGACATCCGCATTTCGGATCATGACGGCGACCGGCAAGCGCGCTAAGGAGACCCGCCATGACATCGCCGCAGCTCTCCGTCGTCGTTCCGTGCTATAACGAGGAACATTGCCTGGAAGCGCTGCACGCGCGCGTGTCCGCCGCCGCGCGCACGGCCGTGGGCGAAAGCTACGAACTGGTGTTCGTCAACGACGGATCGCGCGACGAAAGCTGGTCGGTGATGCAGCGGTTGTCGACGGAGGACCCGCACCTCGTCGCCATCAACCTGTCGCGCAACCACGGGCACCAACTGGCGCTTACCGCCGGGCTCGACCTGTGTGCGGGGCATGAAATCCTGATCATCGACGCCGATCTGCAGGATCCGCCCGAACTGCTCGCCGACATGCGCCGGGCGATGGCCGAACAGCAGGCCGACGTGGTCTATGCCGTCCGGCGCAAGCGCGAGGGCGAGACCTTTTTCAAGCGGCTGACGGCGGCGGCCTTCTACCGCGTGCTCGACCGCGTGACGGATACCCCCATCCCGCTCGACACCGGCGATTTCCGGCTGATGAGCCGGCGTGCGCTCGATGCCTTCCTGGCGCTTCCGGAACAGGCGCGATTCGTTCGCGGCATGGTCGCCTGGATCGGTTTCCGCCAGGTGCCGTTCGCCTATGACCGGGCCGAACGCCATGCCGGCAACACCAAATATCCGCTGGGCAAGATGATCCGCTTCGCGCTCGACGCGGTCACCGGCTTTTCGACCGCGCCGCTGCGCTTCGCCAGCCATGTCGGGCTGTGGCTGACCGCGGCGTCGCTGCTGCTGATCGTCTATATCGCCATCGGCTGGCTGACGGGTTCGGCGGTGCAGGGCTGGACGTCGACGATGCTGGTCGTCGTCGTGCTCGGCGCGGTGCAGATGTTCGTGCTCGGCATGATCGGCGAATATCTCGGGCGGCTCTACGTCGAATCGAAACGGCGGCCGCTCTACCTCGTCGCCGACGTCGCGGGGCCGGTGCAGGGCCGCGCGACGCTCGGCTATGCCGGGCACGAAACGCACGACCCGCGGGAACCGGAAGACCCGCCGCGGCAATAAGCGCAAATCAGGTGAAGGGCAGGACGCAGCCCTCGCGCGCGCTTTCACGGGCGCGCGCCATCAGGCGCAGCGCGCGCACCGCGTCCCTCGGGTCGACCGGCGGCGCGGCGCCGGCGCGAACGGCATCGCGCACGCCCAGATAGAAACGGCGCCAGTCGCCGCGATCGGTGGCGACCGGACGGGCCACGCCGTCGCCCCCCGTCAGCGCGCCATAGGCCGCCGGCGCCTCTTCACCGAAGCCGGGATCGGTCGGGCGACCGCCGGCCCGCAGCACGCCTTCCTGCGGGTCCAGGCCGTATTTGACGAAGCTCGCCCGGTCGCCGTGGAGCGCGAAGCGCGGCCGCGCGGCGGCGACCAGCGTGCCCGCCGACAGCAGGACGCGCGTCGTTCCGTAATGCAGCGTCACGTCGAAATAATCGTCGGTGCAGGCTTCGCCGCGCTGGGTCAGGATGTCGGCGGATACCGCCTCCGGCCACCCGAACAGACACGCCGCCTGGTCGATCAGGTGCGGCCCCAGATCAGCGAAGACGCCGCTTCCCGGCCCCGCTTCCTCGCGCCAGCCCTGCTTGACGGCGGGGCGGAATCGATCCCAGCAGAACTGCGCCAGCCGCACCCGGCCCAGCGCGCCCGAGCGGAGCAGGCGCCGGACCGTCAGGAAGTCGCCGTCCCAGCGCCGATTGTGGAACACGCTCAACATGCGCTCGCGCTCGCGCGCCAGTTCGACCAGCATTTCCGCCTCGGCCGCATCGAGCGCGAACGGCTTGTCGACCACCACATGCTTGCCCGCCTCCAGGCCTGCGCGTGCGAGCGGGGCATGCGTCTGGTTGGGCGTGGCGATGACGACCAGCGCGACGCCCGGATCACCGAACACGGCGCCCGCTTCCGCCACGACCCGCGCATCGGGAAAGCGTGTGCGCACTGATTCGGCGCGCGAGGTGGCGACCGCTGCAACATGCAGCCCGTCCACCGCATCGATGACCGGCGCATGCAGCACGCCGCCGGCGAGGCCGAAGCCGATCAGTCCGACGGGCACGGAGGGTTCATTGTCCATGCCAGCGTTGCTGCCACCGAATGCACCAGCGACGAAACCCCATTTATACGCGAGAAAAAGGACGACTGAGAGTGGCGATCAGCCGCCAGGAATCTCCCCTCCCTTTCAAGGGAAGGGGGACCGCCGAAGGCGGTGGAGGGGCACCGCGAAGCGGTGAAGCGGCGCGAAGACATGCCCGTCGCTCTTCGGGCGCCCCCTTCACCACACTTCGCATTGTTCCCCTCGAGCCGAGTTCGGAGAGGAACTCGGGTCCCGCTCCTTGCCTTTGCCCGCCGCATTCCGGTCCGACAGCACCACTGGGCTATTGCGGCGCAAATGTGATAGCGCTCTCAGCGGACCAGGAGAGGGCGGCGCGGATGCCGGGCGTCCGGCGCTTTCCGAGGCTGGCACCGCAAGAGGCTGATGTCGGAAACCCGGCGGCGCAAATTGGCGTTCGATATGCTGGCCGACTGCTGTGCAGGCCGTGCCGCCAAGCAGAATTGAGGAGAAACCGTTGAGCTTCGATATACCTTATACCGCCGATGCCGGCCGTTATGACGGGCGCATGCCGTACAGGCGTTGCGGCAGGAGCGGACTGAAACTGCCGGCGATCTCGCTGGGGCTGTGGCAGAATTTCGGCGGTGCGGACGTGTTCGAAACCGGCCGCGCGATCCTGCGCCGCGCCTTCGACCGGGGCGTGACGCATTTCGATCTCGCCAACAATTACGGCCCGCCCTACGGATCGGCGGAGGAGAATTTCGGCCGCGTGCTGGCGAAGGACTTCGCCGCGCACCGCGACGAGTTGATCGTCTCGTCCAAGGCCGGATGGGACATGTGGCCGGGGCCGTATGGCGATGTCGGCGGCAGCCGCAAATATCTGATCGCGAGCTGCGACCAGTCATTGAAGCGGCTGGGTGTCGATTATGTCGACATCTTCTATTCGCACCGCGTCGATCCCGACACGCCGCTGGAAGAAACGATGGGCGCACTCGCCACTATCCACCAGCAGGGCAAGGCGCTCTATGTCAGCATCTCCAGCTATTCGCCCGAGCTGACGCGCAAGGCGGCGGCCATCCTGGCCGAATACAAGGTGCCCCTGCTCATCCACCAGCCGAGCTATTCCATGCTCAACCGCTGGATCGAGGACGAACTGCTCGATACGCTCGCCGATCTCGGCACCGGCTGCATCGCCTTTTCGCCGCTGGCGCAGGGGTTGCTTACGGGCAAGTATCTGAACGGCGTACCGGAGGATGCGCGCGCGGCGAAGGCGGGATCGTTCGACCGCGAAATGCTCACGGACGAGAATATCGAACGTGTCCGCGCGCTCAATGCCATTGCGGAAAAGCGCGGGCAGACGCTGGCGCAGATGGCGATCGCCTGGGTGCTGCGCGACCCCCGCGTTACCTCCGCCCTGGTCGGCGCGCGCACGGTGGAACAGCTCGACAACAGCCTCGATGCGCTCAAGAACCTGGATTTCAGCGACGACGAACGCGCCGCGATCGACCGCCATGCCACCGAAGGCGGCGTGGACAAGTGGAAGGTGTCGTCGACGCTGACCGCAGGCGAGGTCGGCTGAGCCTCAGTCTTTCGACGCCAGCGTGATGATCGACAGGCCGGGTGGCATCGGCACCCGGCCGATCAGATGCCGTTCCAGCCCGAAGATCGCCTGGAATGCGCGGTTGAGCGCGGCCGGCGGCGGCGAATCGTCGCTGTCCTCCTTGCCCGTGAGCTTGCCCGCGGCGCGCGCGGCGACGGCGGCGGGAAAGAGCAGCGAGTTGAACCAGCGCAACCCGTTGTGGCGCAGGCCGGCGGCGCGGATCGCCTTGCCCAGCGCACGCTTCGAATAGCGCCGGTGATGGTGGTTCACCTCGTCATGCGCGCTCCACATCCAGGGATGCGCCGGAACGGTGATCAGGATGGCGCCGCCCGGTTTCAGGCACTCGGCCATCGCCGCAAGGGCCGCCACGTCGTCTTCGATATGCTCGACCACGTCCAGCACCGCGATCAGGTCGTAGGCGCCGCGCGGCACGCCGCCCAGCGCGGGCAGCGGGGCACTGCCGACCGGCTTGCCCAGCCGCTTGCCCGCGATCGCGGCGGCGGCGGGATCGATCTCGATCGCATCCACCGTGCCGAAGCGCGCCAGCATCGGCAGATTGTGCCCCGTGCCGCAGCCGATCTCGAGAATGCGCGCATCCGCCGGCAGCGCCGCCTCGCGCGTCAGATAGTCGGCCAGCACCTCGCGCCGGGCGCGATACCACCAATGCGTCGAATCGTGCGCGGCCATCCGGTCATAAACGATGCGTTCCATCTCAGGCGAACACCCATTGGCGGTTGAGGACGAAGGTCACGAGCGGCACGATCATCAGTCCCGGGATCAGCGGCACCCAGGCCGGCTGGTGCAACAGGCCGGTCAGCAGCCAGGTGATGCCCGCGTGCAGCATCAGGCCGAAGCCCTGCACGGCGACGAACTTCACATGCTGGCGGCCACTGGAATCGCGCGTGCCGTGATCCTTGAAGCTCCACTTGCTGTGCAGCACGAACCCGCTCGACACTGCCGCTGCAAAGGCAAAGGGCACGGCGAAGACCGCCTGCTCGCGCGCGAAGACGAACATGGCGAGCGGCAGATAGACGCCGGTATAGATCAGCGTCGTGATCCCGCCGGCAATGCCGAAGCGGACCAACTGCCCGAACACGCCGCTCGCGCGCAATGCCTCAACCTGTCGCGAAATTGCCGTCACAGCCACCTTGCCCTTTGCGCTTGCGGCACTAATGGCCGACGCAACAAGAGGAAAGCGTTTTGCGTCTCGCACTGCCCGCGGTCGGCACGGTCGCCCGCCTGATCAGACTGCCCGCCGGCGACACGCTCGCCCGCCTGAACGACCGTTACTGGCTGCGCGCCAGCATGCTCGTCTGGCTGGGCGTGGCGATCTGGTTCTTCTGGGACCGCTGGCCCTACATCTATTGGCTCGCGCTGCGCGATACGGACGACAATATGCGGTTGATGCAGGTCCGCGCCCTCCTGTCGGGGCAGGGCTGGTACGACCTCACCAACTATCGCCTGAACCCGCCACAGGGCTTCAACATCCACTGGTCGCGTATCGTAGACCTGCCGATCGCGGGCCTGATCCTGTTCTTCCGTCTGTTCACCAGCAACTGGTGGGCCGAACGGCTTGCCGCCGGCATCGCGCCGCTCATCCCGCTGTCGGTTGTCATCGGCGCGCTCGGCTTCACGGTGCGGCGCCTGGTCGGGGCGTTTTCGTGGCCGCTAATGATCGCGATGCTGCTTTTGAGCAGCGGCCCGGCGATCCTGATGTTCTATCCCATGCGGATCGACCATCATGGCTGGCAGCTCGCGGCGCTGACGCTGACCGTTGCGGGCCTGGCCGACGACCGGCGCGTGCGCGGCGGCGCGATCATCGGCGCGTCGAGCGCGTTCTCGCTCGCCATCGGGCTGGAGATGCTGCCCTATTGCGCCATGGCCGGCGCGATCCTGACGCTGCGCTGGATCTGGGACCGCGACGATGCGCGCCGCCTGCTGGTCTATGCTCTGACGCTGGGCGGCGGCGTGGCGATCGGTTTCGCCGGCTTCGCCTCCTACGCCAACCGGGCCATGCGCTGCGATGCGCTGACGCCGGTCTATCTGGCGACCGTCACCCTCTCCGCCGCCCTGCTGTTCGTGCTCGCCTGGGTCAACCCGCGCGCGCGGCTCATTCGCCTGACGCTCGCCGTCCTGGCCGGCGCCGCGATCGCCGCCGCCTTCGCCGCCGCCTTCCCGCAATGCCTGGGGCGCCCCGAAGGCGCTTCGCCCGAACTCTACCGCGTGTGGCTGGACAACGTGCGCGAGGCGAAGCCGATCTACGAACATCCGCTGCGCAATATCGTGCGGATCGCGACGCTGCCCGTCATCGGCCTGATCGGCGCGATCGTCGCGACCGTCGTCGCCTGGCGGCGGGGCCGCTTCATGCTGTGGCTGCCGGCCGCCCTGTTCACCGCCTTCGCCTGCGCCATGCTGCTGTGGCAGGTCCGCGCCGGCCCCGCGGCCGAATTGCTGGCGCTGCCGGGCGCGACTGCGCTTGCCTGGATCGTCATTCCCTGGCTCGTCACCCGCCGCGGCTGGATGCCTAAGGTCGTCGGCGCGGGCGTCGGCGCGGCGATCCTGGCGGCGGTGTTCGCCGGCGTCCTGCTCGGCTGGTTCCGTGTCGACCCGATGAACGAATATCACCGGGTGGTGAACCGCGCCAATGCGCGCTGCGCCAGCTATTCGCGTCTGAAGCAACTGGACCGCCTGCCGCCGCAGGTGATCTTCACCCATGTCGATCTCGGCCCCCGGCTCGTCACCGTCACGCACCATGACGCGGTCGCCGGCCCCTATCACCGCAACGGGCCGGCCATCCTGGACGTCCACCACGCCTTCGAGGGGACGCCAGAGCGCGCCCACCGCATCATGAAGCGGCACCATGCGACGCTGCTCCTCGTCTGTCCGAACATGAGCGAGACCACCGTGTACCGCGCCAGCGCGCCGGACGGCTTCTATGCCCGCCTGTCGCACGACAAGGTGCCCGGCTGGCTGACACCGGTCGAACTGCCGAAGGATTCGCCGTTCCGCGCCTGGCGGATCAGGTGAAGCTGGCGCGCACGCCGTCGACGATGAACTGAACCGAAAAGGCCGACAGCAGCACGCCCAGCAGCCGCGTGATCATCGCCTCGATCTTGTCGCCCATCAGCCGCATCAGCGGCCCCGCCGCCATCAGCGCGGCCAGCGTCAAAAGCAGGATCACCCCGACCGCCGCAAGGATGACGATCGAGCGTTCGAGCCCCGAATCGCGCGACATCAGCAGCATGATCGACGCGATCGAACCCGGCCCTGCGATCATCGGCATCGCCATGGGAAAGATCGAGACGTCCTCCACCTCCGGCTGCTCGTCGATGATCTTCTGCGCCCGGTCCTCGCGCCGCTTGGTGCGCTTTTCAAAGACCATTTCCAGCGCGATCAGGAACAGCATGATGCCGCCTGCGATGCGGAAACTGTCGAGGCTGATGCCCAGCCCGCCCAGCAGATGCTCGCCGAACAGGGCGAAGACCAGGATGATGGCGGCCGACACCGTGATCGCGCGGATCGCCATGGCGCGCCGCTGCGCCGTGGTGGCGTCCGCCGTCAGCCCGGCATAGATCGGCGCGCAGCCGATCGGGTCGATCACCACGAAAAAGGTGATGAGCGTGGAGATGAACAGCTCGACCACGAGTCTAGATCGCGTCCATGTCGAGCGCCACGCCGGCATTCCGGTGCGCGGCGACCAGCGTGTTCCGGAGCAGGCAGGCGATGGTCATCGGCCCCACCCCGCCCGGCACCGGCGTGATCGCGGCCGCGACCGATGCGGCGCCGTCGAAATCGACATCGCCGACCAGCCCGTCCTCGGTCCGGTTGATGCCGACGTCGATGACGGTGGCGCCGGGCCTGATCCATTCGCCCTTGACGAAATCGGGGCGGCCGACGGCGGCGACGACGATGTCGGCGCGCCTGATATGGCTCGACAGGTCGCGCGTGCGCGAATGAGCGACGGTGACCGTGCAGTTGCGCGACAGAAGGAGCTGCGCCATCGGCTTGCCCACCAGGATCGAGCGGCCGATGATCACCGCGTCCATCCCCGACAGATCGCCGAGCTGGTCTTCCAGCAGCATCAGGCAGCCGAGCGGCGTGCAGGGCACGAGTCCCTCGATGCCGAGCGCCAGCCGCCCGGTGCTGACCGGCGTCAGGCCGTCGACATCCTTGTCCGGGTCGATGCGTCGGATCACCGCCTGCTCGTCGAGATGCTTCGGCAGCGGAAGCTGGACGAGGATGCCGTCGATGCGCGTGTCGGCGTTGAGCCGGTCGACCAGATGCAGCAGCTCGTCGAGCGAGGCGTCGGCGGACAGGCGGTGCTCGAAGCTTTCCATGCCCGCGGCGACGGTCGCCTTGCCCTTCATCCGGACATAGACGGACGACGCCGGGTCCTCGCCCACCAGCACGACGGCCAAACCGGGTGGCCGGCCCGCCTTGCCGCGGAAATCGGATACCATGTCGCCGATACGGGCCCTCAGGTCCGCCGCGAACGCCTTGCCGTCGATGATCGCTGCCGTCATGCCCGCGCCCCATAGAGATTTCGTGACCGACTGGCCACCGCCGGACGCTACATCACGAAGGTGGGGCCGGTATAGAGCCGGGGGATGATGATGTTCTGCAGGATATAGAGGATGATCAGGACCACCAGCGGCGACAGGTCCAGCGCGCCGAAATCCGGCAGTACCCGCCGGATCGGGCGGTAGAGCGGCTCGGTGATCACGCCCAGGCCATGCCATAGCGAGCGCACGAACTCGTTATGCGTGTTGATGACGTTGAACGCGATCAACCAGGACAGGATCGCCTGAATGATGATGATCCAGGTCAGGATCGTCAGCAGAACCTGGATGATGTCTAATATTGCGTTCAAGCCTTGTCTCCGCGCGTCGGTGTGCCGCCTGGCTGGTACAGTCGCGCCAAATTAGGTGCTCGGCATCGATTTGCCAACCAGCGTGCCCGCGCCGCGCCGCGTAAAGATTTCCAGCAGCATCGCATGGGGCACGCGCCCGTCGAGGATGACGGCGGCATCCACGCCCGCCTCCACGGCCGAAACGCAGGTTTCCAGTTTCGGGATCATGCCGCCGGTGATGGTGCCGGCCGCACGCAGGCGGGCGATGGCGGGCGGATCGAGGTCGGTCAGCAGGTCGCCTCGGCTGTCGAGCACCCCGGCCACGTCGGTCAGGAGGAACAGCCGGGCGGCCCGCAACGCGCCGGCGATGGCCCCGGCCATGGTGTCGGCGTTGATGTTGAAGGTCTCGCCCCCCGGCCCCACGCCGATCGGCGCGATCACCGGGATCATGCCGGCGGCCGAGACGGTGTCGATCACGCTGCGGTCGATGCGCTCCGGCCGGCCGACGAAGCCGAGATCGACCGCCCGCTCGATATTGCTGTCGGGATCGCGCGTCGTGCGTTCGACCTTGGCGGCACGCACGAAGCCGCCGTCCTTGCCCGAAATGCCGACCGCGCGGCCGCCGGCCTGGTCGATCCAGGCGACGATTTCCTTGTTGATCGCGCCCGACAGCACCATTTCGGCGACGCGCGCCGTTTCCGCACTGGTGACGCGCAGGCCGTCGATGAATTCGCTCTCGACGCCTAGCTGCTTCAGCATCGCGCCGATCTGCGGACCGCCGCCATGAACGACGACGGGATTGATGCCGACCGCCTTCAGCAGCACCACGTCCTCGGCGAAGTCGCGCGCCAGTTCGGGGTCGCCCATGGCGTGGCCGCCATATTTCACGACGAAGGTCTCGCCGGCGTAGCGTTGCAGATAGGGCAGCGCCTCGGTCAGCGTTTCCGCCTTGGCGAGCATCGCGGGATCGGGGGTATGATCGGTCATGACGCGGTCCGCCTTAGCGACGCCGCGGCATCGGGGGAAGCGTCCGCAGTGCCCGACGTCCGGTGGCCGGGCGCGAGAGGGTCAGCGCATGGTCAGGACGATCTTGCCGATATGATCGCCCGCTTCCATCCGGGCATGGGCGTCGGCGGCGCGTTCCAGCGGAAAGGTGCGGTCCATGCACGGTTTCAGCGCGCCCGCCTCGACGTGCGGCCAGACGTTCCGCGACAGTTCGTCGGCGACCATCGTCTTGAACCCGGTGTCGCGTGCCCGCAGCGTCGAACCCGTCAGGGTCAGGCGCCGCTGCATCACCTGGAAGATGGGAATCGTCGCCTTCGCCCCGCCCTGCACGGCGATGGAGACGTGCCGGCCGTCCTCGGCCAGGCATTTCAGGTTGCGCGGCACATAGTCGCCGCCGACCATGTCGATCACGATCTGGACGCCGGCGCCGCCGGTGATCGCCGCCACCCGGTCGACGAAATCCTCCTGCCGGTAATTGATCGCGTGATCGGCGCCCCACACCCGCGCCGCATCGCATTTCGCGTCGGTGCCGCAGGTTACGATGCTGGTCAGCCCGAACAGCCTGCCGAGGCTGATCGCCATCGTGCCGATGCCACTGGTGCCGCCGTGGACGAGCACCGTGTCGCCAGCGTCGGCGAAGGCGCGCTCGAACAGGTTGCTCCACACCGTGAACAGGGTCTCCGGGATGGCCGCCGCCTCCGTCATGGTCAGCGCATCGGGCACCGGCAGGCACTGGCCGGCCGGCGCACAGGCATATTCGCCATAGCCGCCGCCGGCGATCAGGGCGCAGACGGGCTGGCCCATCTGCTCCGGGCCGACGCCCTCGCCCACCGCGGCGACCGTCCCGGCGATCTCCAGGCCGGGGATCGACGGTGCACCGGGCGGCGGCGGATAGGCCCCTTTGCGCTGCATCACGTCGGGCCGATTGACGCCGGCCGCCGCCACGGCGATCAGCACCTCGCCGGCCCCCGGTCGGGGGACGGGACGCTCGACGATCCGCAGCACGTCCGGCCCGCCGGCTTCCGCCGGGTCGATCGCGCGCATCTTCTCCGGAACGGTCGTCATCGCCTGCCCCCCAATCTGCGCAGTGGCACGCCCGTTATTGACATCGCCGCGCCCAGGGTCAACGCTGCGATCCGATGGACGTCGACGAGAATCTTCCGCGCCGTCCGGGCGATGCGCTCGCCGACCTCGCCCGGCAGGACCTCGATCCGCTTTCGGTGGACGAACTGAACGCGCGCATCGCCGCGCTGGAGGGCGAGATCGCGCGGACCAGGGCGCGAATTGAATACGCCGTTAATCACCGTGCAAGCGCCGAGGCGCTATTCCGGCGATGAGCGCGAGCGGGCCGGAAAGCGTGGGGTCGCCTCCGCGAACTTCCGGCACGGGGTCGCCGCGCTTGATGTGCCGGTCCGCAATTCCGACATTGGGTTTGCGGGCCCCGTACATTCCCTTTCGGCCCGACTGGAGTACTGACTGAAATGCCTTCTTTCGCATCCGCGCTGGAATCCACGCTGCACAAGGCGCTCGAGGCCGCGTCCGCCCGCCGCCATGAATATGCGACGCTGGAGCATCTGCTGCTCGCGCTCGTCGATGACGAGCATGCGCTGAAGGTGATGGGCGCCTGCGGCGTCGATCTGGACGAATTGCGGACGGTGGTCGCGCACTATCTCGACACCGAACTCGATGCGCTGAAGCTCGACGCGGCGACCGACCCCTCGCCGACCAGCGGCTTTCAGCGCGTCGTCCAGCGCGCCATCCTGCACGTGCAATCGTCCGGCCGGGACGAGGTGACCGGCGCCAACGTGCTGGTCGCCTTGTTCTCCGAGCGCGAAAGCTATGCCGTCTATTTCCTGCAGCAACAGGATATGAGCCGCCTCGACGCCGTCAGCTATATCAGCCACGGCGTCGGCAAGGGCGCCTCGACGGCGGAAGCAGCGACGCCCAAGGGCGCCGAGGACGAAAAGGCCGCCAAGGGCGACGGCAAGAAGGGCGAAAGCGCGCTCAAGCAGTTCACCGTCAACCTCAACGAAAAGGCGGAAAACGGCAAGGTCGATCCCCTGATCGGCCGCGGGCCGGAGGTCGATCGGACGGTGCAGATCCTGTGCCGCCGCTCGAAGAACAACCCGCTTTACGTGGGCGATCCCGGCGTCGGCAAGACCGCCATCGCCGAGGGCCTGGCCCGCAAGATCATCGAGGGCGACGTTCCCGAGGTGCTGGAAGAGGCGGTGATCTATTCGCTCGACATGGGCGCGCTGCTCGCCGGCACGCGCTATCGCGGCGATTTCGAGGAGCGGCTGAAACAGGTGGTGTCGGAGCTGGAAAAGCTGCCGCATGCCATCCTGTTCATCGACGAGATCCACACCGTCATCGGTGCGGGCGCGACCTCGGGCGGCGCGATGGATGCGTCGAACCTGCTCAAGCCTGCGCTGTCGGGCGGCACGATCCGCTGCATCGGCTCCACCACCTACAAGGAATTCCGCAACCATTTCGAAAAGGATCGCGCGCTCTTGCGCCGGTTCCAGAAGATCGACGTCAACGAGCCGACCGTCGAAGACACGATCAAGATCCTCGCCGGGCTCCGTTCGGCGTTCGAGGAGCACCACTCGGTCAAGTACACGCCCGATTCGCTCAAGACCGCGGTCGAGCTGTCGGCGCGCTACATCAACGACCGCAAGCTGCCCGACAAGGCGATCGACGTGATCGACGAGGTCGGCGCGATGCAGATGCTCGTGCCGGTGTCGAAGCGGCGCAAGACGATCACGCCCAAGGAGATCGAGGCCGTCATCGCAACGATGGCGCGCATTCCGCCGAAATCGGTGTCGGCGGACGACACCAAGGTTCTGTCCAGCCTGGAGACCGACCTAAAGCGCGTCGTGTTCGGCCAGGACAAGGCGATCGAGGTGCTGTCCTCCGCCATCAAGCTAAGCCGAGCGGGCCTGCGCGATCCCGACAAGCCGATCGGCAACTATCTGTTCTCCGGCCCCACCGGCGTCGGTAAGACCGAGGTCGCCCGCCAGCTCGCGGAGATCCTGGGCATTCCGCTCCAGCGCTTCGACATGAGCGAATATATGGAGCGCCATTCGGTCAGCCGCCTGATCGGCGCGCCTCCGGGCTATGTCGGCTATGACCAGGGCGGCCTCTTGACCGACGCGGTCGACCAGAATCCGCATTCGGTGCTGCTGCTCGACGAGATCGAGAAGGCGCATCCCGACCTGTTCAACGTGCTGCTGCAGGTCATGGATAATGGCAAGCTGACCGACCATCACGGCAAGACCGTCGATTTCCGCAACACCATCGTCATCATGACGACCAATGCGGGCGCCGCCGACATGGCCAAGGAAGCGATCGGCTTCGGCAATGTCAGCAAGGAGGATGCGCAGGACGAGGCGGTGAAGCGGCTGTTCACGCCCGAATTCCGCAATCGCCTCGATGCCATCGTGCCGTTCAGCTATCTGCCGACCGAGGTCGTCTCGCGGGTGGTGGAGAAATTCATTCTCCAGCTCGAGCTGCAACTCGCCGACCGGGGCGTGCACATCCAGCTCGACGACGGCGCCAAGGAATGGCTGACGAAGCGCGGCTATGACAAGCTGTACGGCGCCCGGCCGATGAGCCGCCTGATCCAGGAAAAGATCAAGCAGCCGCTGGCCGAGGAGTTGCTGTTCGGCAAGCTGGTCAATGGCGGCGAGGTGGCCGTGAAGCTGAAGGACGGTACGGACGAACTGTCCTTCGAGATCACGCCCGCCCCGCCGAAGCGCCCGCGCAAGAAGAGCGGCGGCAGAAAGAAGCCGGCCGAGGTCGAAACCAAGTAAGGGTGTGGGCGGCCGGACCCGATCCCGGCCGCCCCGCTCGCGCGCCGCTATCGCACCGCCGGCCATGCCGCTTCGCCGCATGAGTGCTTGTCGGTCTGCGCGCGATGGCGTACAGGTTCGACCATGCGACACAGGCGCGCCATCGGATTCGGGATCATCGCGGCGGCATTGCTGGCCGTCGGGATCGCCGATCATCCCAGCGCCGACATCCGCATCCTGACCCATGACCATGGCGACCGCGCCCCGCACCGCGTCAGCGCCGCTGTCGACCTGGGCGTTGCCGCGTTCTCGGTGCTGGTGACCTGGACCGGAAGCCGCGTCGCGCGCTGAGGGGCGGTTGCGCTCCCCGCCGGACCTGCTTACACTCGTGTAAATGAGCGACCCTGCCCGAGCCTGGCGCGAGCGTTATCAGCACCCCGGCCCCTGGGATCAGGCATTTCCGCCGCTGTCCATGGTCGATCTGTTCGAACGGTCGGCGCGGGACGCCGGCAAGATGCCCATGATCGATTTTCTGGGGCGGAAATACAGCTATGCCGAGGCGCTGGACGGCGCCAACCGGGTCGCGTGCGGACTGGCGGCGGCGGGATATGGCCCCGGCGACAGGATCGGCCTGTTCCTGCCCAACGTCCCGCATTATTGCGCCGCATATTACGGCATCCTGAAACTGGGCGCGACGGTGGTCAATTTCTCGCCGCTCTACACGGTCGAGGAACTGGCGCACCAGGTAGAGGATTCGGGCACCCGTTTGCTGTTCACCCTGTCGGCGACGGCGCTGCTGCCGACGGCGCTGAAGGTTCTCGACACGAGCAGCCTGGAACGGCTGGTCGTGGGATCGGTCGCGGGCGTGTTGCCGCCGGCCAAATCGCTATTGTACCGGCTGTTCCGCGGTCGGGAGGTGGCGCGGAAACCGGATGACGAGCGGATCACGGCATTTTCCGCGCTGATCGCCAATGACGGCAGGTGCCGGATGCCGGAAATCGCACCGGAGCGCGACATCGCGCTGATCCAATATACCGGCGGCACCACCGGCAGGCCGAAGGGCGCGATGCTGACGCACCAGAACCTGTCGGCCAATGCCCGGCAGGTGGCGGCGCTCGACCCGCAGCGCGGCAAGGTGGTCGACCGCATCCTGGGCGTGCTGCCTTTTTTCCACGTCTTCGCCAATACCTGCGTGCTCAACCGCACCGTCCTGACCGGCGGCGAGATCGTGATGCTGCCGCGCTTCGACGCGGCGCAGACGCTGGCGGCGCTCGACCGGACGAAGGCGACCTCGCTTCCCGGCGTGCCGACCATGTATCAGGCGCTGCTCGACCATCCGAAGACGGCGCGCACCGATTTTTCGAGCCTGCGCGTGTGCATTTCCGGCGGCGCGCCGCTGCCGGCGGAGCTGAAATCCCGGTTCGAGCAGGAAACCGGCGCCAGGCTGATCGAGGGATACGGCCTGTCGGAGAGTTCCGGCGTGGTGTCGAGCAATCCCTATGAGGGGGAGAACAGGAACGGCACCATCGGCCAGCCGATCCAGGGCACGGCCGTCCGCCTGGTCGACAAGGAGGATCCGTCGCGTCCCGCCGCAGACGGCGAGCCGGGTGAGATCGTCGTGTGCGGGCCGCAGATCATGGCCGGCTATTGGAACCGCCCCGACGCCGATGCCGGGGTGGTCACCGGCGGACCGGACGACCGCCGCTGGCTGCGCACCGGCGATGTCGGCCTGATCGACGCGGACGGCTATATCCGCATCGTCGACCGGTTGAAGGACATGATCGCGGTCGGCGGGTTCAAGGTGTTTCCCAGCCAGATCGAGACCATCCTGTACGGCCACCCGGCGGTGAAGGAAGCGCTCGTGATCGGCGTGCCCGACGCCTATCACGGCGAAATGCCGCGCGCCTACGTGACGCTGAACCACGGCTTCGAAGCGAGCGGCGCGGCGCTGCGCGACTGGCTGAACCCGAAGCTGGGCAAGCATGAGCGCGTGGACGAGGTGATCGTGCGCCTGACCATGCCCAAGACGATGATCGGCAAGCTCGACCGCAAGGCGCTGCGCACGGAGGTGGCGGCCGCAGACTGATCCGGCGCGCCCCGGTACCCCACATAAATCCGCCAAAGGTCGCACAGAGTCGCACCTCAACGCAGGCGCGGGCGCGGGCGCGGGCGCGGGCGCGGGCGCGGGCGCGGGCGCGGGCGCGCGAGGCATGACAATTTTACCGATGTCAAAGAGCAATATCGGTGCTGGCACAGATCACGGGGTGTAGGAAAGTTGTTTCTTCGACCCGTTCGTGGCCGACCTGGTCCGGGACAGCGCGCGCCAGCGTGCCGGGGAGCGCCCCGCGCGCAGTCGGCTCAGGTGCCGGCCGATGCCCCGCGAGCCTGTCCGTCGAGCCAGCGTCCGAACCCGACCACGACGTAGATCAGCGGCGGGACGAGGATGGCCGACAGCGTCACCTTGGCGAGCATCTGGCCGGCAAGCAGCTCCGCGATCGGAAAGGTGCCGTAAAAGGCGATGGTCACGAACAGCAGCGTGTCGACGACCTGGCTGAGCGCGCTTGCCAGGCCGGCGCGGAACCAGAGCAGATGGCTGCCCTCGCGCCCCTTCAGCGCGGCGAAGATGGTGACGTTGAGCGTCTGCGACACGCCGTAGGCGACGATGCCGCCCAGCCAGATGCGCCACGTGCCGCCGAGCACGCGCTGGATCGCATCGCGATATTCCGGCTGCATGTCGGTCGCGGCAGGCAGCGCATGGACGATCACCGACAGGATGATCGACACGATGAGCGGGACGAAGCCGATCTGCACCAGCCGGTTGGCGAGGCTGCGGCCGTGCAGTTCGGCGACCGCGCTGGAAACGACGACGAGCAGCAGGAAGGCGAAGATGCCCGCTTCCACCGCCAGCGGGCCGAGACCGAACAGCGGGCCGATCTGCGAGATCGGGCCGAGGCTGACCTGCTTGTTGCCGAGCACGCCGGCGATGCAGACCATGCCGCCGTAGAAGATCGCGAAGAAGAAGAGCGAGCGCGGGATCGCGAGGGACTTGGCTTCCATTGCGGCGTGCTAGCGGGAAATCGCGGGCGACGGAAGAGATTGGTGGCCGAAGGGCGAGGAGGCGAAGGAGCCGGTCGCGCGACCGGTTCTCGTCACCCAGGACCTGATCCGGCATCCGGGCGATCGGTCGGCGGGGCATGGCCGGTCGTCGCTGGTCCGTGCCCCCCGGAGCAAGTCCGGGGTGACGGCGACGGGGACGGGGCGGGGACAAGGACGAAACGGGGACGGGGACGGCGACGCGATTGCCAGCCGCGCCGCCATCGGGTTACAACCCCCTAGCCCTGTCGCGCGTACCGTGTATGGTCGCGCCCCGCGTGTGCCGGGGGGCCGCGTCAGTTTGGTTCGAAAGGCGCGGGTACGGCTTCATGACACGTTTTCTCATCGGCATCGCCGGAATCTGCGTGATCCTGGCCATCGCCGTTGCCCTGTCCACCAACCGCCGGGCGATTCGGCCGCGGGTCGTCGGCGCGGCCTTCGCGCTGCAGGCGGGGATCGCGGTGCTGGTCCTCTATGTCCCGGCGGGCAAGCGCGTGCTGCAATTCCTGTCGGGCGGCGTGTCCAACCTGCTCGGCTATGCCGATGCCGGCGTGCAGTTCATCTTCGGTCCGCTCGCATCGCCGGAAATCGGCGGCAACAGCTTCGCCATCTCGGCGCTACCCGTCATCATCTTCTTCGCCAGCCTGGTGTCGATCCTCTATTATCTGGGCATCATGCAGTTCGTCGTGCGCTGGATCGGCGGCGCGATCGAATGGGTGATCGGGGTGTCCAAGGTCGAAAGCCTGTGCGCGGCGGCCAACATCTTCGTCGGCCAGTCGGAATCGCCGCTCGTCATCCGCCCCTATCTGCCGACGCTCAGCCGGGCACAGCTCTTCACCGTCATGTCGTCGGGCATGGCGGGCGTGGCGGGCACGATCCTGGCCGCTTATGCCTCGATGGGCATTTCGATCGAATATCTGCTGGCGGCGAGCTTCATGGCGGCGCCGGGCGGCATCCTGATGGCCAAGATCGTCCTGCCCGACGATCCGGCGGAGCCGCGCGACGGCGAATTGCCGCTGGGCGACGACGCGGAAGAGGAGCAACTGGCGCTCGCCGAGGCGACGCACGACGACGAAAAGCCGTCCAACCTGATCATGGCGGCGGCGCAGGGCGCGCAGACGGGCGTGAAGCTGGCGGTCGCGGTGGGCGCGATGGTGCTGGCCTTCGTCGCGCTGGTGGCGCTCGCCAACGGCATCCTGACCGGGATCGGCCACTGGTTCGGCATCCCCGAGCTGACCTTTCAGGGCCTGCTCGGCTATGTCTTCAAACCGGTCATGTTCCTGCTCAACATTCCCTGGGACGAAGCGGGCATCGCGGGCGGCCTGTTCGGCGAGAAGATGGTGCTCAACGAATTCGTCGCCTATATCGACCTGGGCAAGCAGGCGGCGGCGCTTTCCCCGCGCACCGTCGCGATCGTCACCTTCGCGCTGTGCGGCTTCGCCAATTTCTCGTCGATCGCGATCCAGATGGCCGTGACCGGCGGCCTGGCCCCCAACCAGCGGCCGATGATCGCGAAACTGGGCATCCGCGCATTGTTGTCGGGCAGCCTCGCCAACCTGATGTCGGCGGCGCTGGCCGGTTTGCTGCTGCCCTATTGAAGCGCGGCCGGCGCGTCCTGCACCCCGCGCGGGGCAAGGACATTGTCGAGCCGCTCGCGCACCATCGCCTCATACTCCTCGCGGCTCATCGAACGCGGGCAGGACAGCGCGATGTCGCTGACGATAGCATCGCGGATGCGGTGCACCGCATCGGTATCGAGAATGCCGACGTCAAGCAGTTCGCGGCAGAGCTGCACCAGCCCGGCGGCGGTCGCCTGGGTACGCATCCCGATGAATTCGAGGGATCCGTGGAGTTTCTTGGAGTCAGGCAGTTCCATCATTTCCTCTCCCGAAATTTTCTTTCGTGGTGACAGTGATATAGCAGCAATGGCGGGCGCGACCAAACGAACGGGGCGATCAGCCCAACAGTCGGGGCAGGTTGAGCGCCGCGATCACCAGGACGCCGGCGGTGGCGCCGAACCCGGCGAGGATCAGCAGCCCGTCGCAGGCGGTCAGGCCGATGCCGAACAGCAACACCGCGGCGGCGGGCGCTGCGGCGGCGAAGGGGAGCAGTTCCAGCGGCGGCATGGTCAGCGCCAGCAGCGTGCAGCACAGTGCCGCCACCCATTCCGCGCGGCGGCCGGTCGCCCAGACGAGACGGCGCGTGATCAGCCGGTCGATCCGGCGCAGCACACCGCCCGCGCGATCCTGCGCCGCCGTGACCTTGTCTCGAGAAAATCCGACCTTCTGGAGCCGCGCGGGCACCCAGGGGTGCTCGCGGCCGAACAGCCACTGCACCGACACCAGGAAGATAAGCACCCCCATCGCGGTGGGAATACCGGGAATCGCACCGATCGGCGGGGTCATCGCGACCAGCGCGAACACCGCGATCAACGGACCGAAGCTGCGGCTTCCGAAATTATCCAGCAGCGAGCCGATCGTAACCCTGCCGTCCTGCTCGCTCTTCTCCGCATCGTCGAGCAGATGCTCGAGCGGCTTGTCCTCTGGCCCGGTCGCCGATCCGTCCATTCTCCATCCTCCTGTCGGGAGGGAAACGGACCGGCGGCTCGTCGGGTCCGGCCTCAGCGGGTCGGGACCGGCTCGTCCCCCGAATAGTCGTAGAAGCCGCGCCCGGTCTTGCGGCCGTACCAGCCGGCCTCGACATATTTGACGAGCAGCGGGGCCGGACGGAACTTGGGGTCGCCGGTGCCGTGGAACAGCACGTTGGTGATCTCCAGACAGGTGTCGAGGCCGATGAAGTCGGCCAGCGTGAACGGCCCCATCGGGTGGTTGAGGCCGAGCTTGCACGCCGTGTCGATGTCGGGAATCGTCGCCACGCCCTCGCCCAGCGCGAAGCACGCCTCGTTCAGCATCGGCATCAGCACGCGGTTGACGATGAAGCCGGGCGCATCGTTGGCGTGGACGATTTCCTTGCCGAGCGACGTGCCGAACTGCTCCACCGCGGCGACGGTATCATCGGAGGTGGCGAGGCCGCGGATCAGCTCGATCAGGCCCATCACCGGCACCGGGTTGAAGAAGTGCACGCCCATGAAGCGCGCGGGATCGTGGCTCGCCTGCGCCAGCCGGGTGATCGGGATGGACGAGGTGTTGGACGCAAGGATCGCGCGGTCCGAGAGCACCTTCGACACATTCTGGAAGATGGTGCGCTTGATCTCCTCGCGCTCGGTCGCCGCCTCGACGACGAGGTCGCATTCGCCCATGGCGGACACATCGCCGACGGCCTCGATATTGGCGAGCGTCTTCGCCCGCACATCCTCGCTGATCTTCTCCTTGGCGACCAGCTTCGCCAGCGCCTTGTCGATCCCCGCCTTTCCGGCCTCGGCCCGATCCAGCGACACATCCGACAGCAGCGTACGATATCCCGCCGTGCCCGAAACCTGGGCGATGCCGGCGCCCATCTGGCCGGCGCCGATGACACCAATGACGTTCATGCGAATTCTCCTTTTCGGTGCTCCCTACCCAAGCCGCGCGGATTCGGCTAGGACAGCGCGCAATGATGATCGCCGCCCTCGCCCTGGCCACCATGCTCCAGCCGACGGACATGAAGGTGTTCGGCCACTGGACGGTTTCGTGCGACGACGGCCGGCGCTGTGTCGCCATGGAGATGAAGAACCCGCACAAGCTGAATGCGCTGCACGACGCCTCCATGCGGATCACGCGCGGCGCCCGGGGCGGCATGACCGTCGAGATCTGGCCGGGCCGCAAGGTCGCGGCACCGGTGACGATCCGGATCGGCAAGACCCTGGTCTATCGCGGGCGGATCAAGGGCGACGTCCTGCGCCTGACGGGCGAGCGCGGCGTGCGCGCTGCCCGGGCGGCGGCGACGGCGGCGGGCGACGGCTTCGTCATCCGCGCCGACGACGGCAGCTATAGCGGCACCGTGCCGCTATACGGCGTCAGCCATTCGCTGCGCTATATGGACCAGCAGCAGGGACGCGACCACGCATCCTTCGCCTGATTGGCAATCAAGGCGCGAGCGCATGCGGGCGCGCTTCGGCCAGGATCAGGGCGAAGCGATCCGCATCGTCGGTCCATTCCGAAACCGGCGTCCATCCCCCCGCGCGCAGCAGAAGCCGCGCGCCGGACGGCGTATATTTGTGGCTGTTCTCGGTATGGATGGTGTCGCCCGCGCCCATGTCGAACTGCCGGCCGTCGACCTCGAACAGCACGTCGCGCGTCGCCTCCAGATGCATTTCGATCCGCTCGTGACCGGGGTTCCACACGGCCTTGTGGCGAAAGGTGTCGACGGGAATCGTGCCCGCCAGCTCGCGGTTGATGCGTTCGAGCAGGTTCAGGTCGAAGGCAGCCGTCACCCCGGCCGAATCGTCATAGGCCGGCACCAGCACGTCCGGGCTTTTCACCCGGTCGATGCCGATCAGGAGCTGCGCGCCTTCGCCCAGCGATTTCCGCATGGTGCGCAGGAGGTCGACGGCCGCCGACGCCGTCAGATTGCCGATGGTCGAGCCGGGAAAGAAGCCGAGCTTCGGCTGATCGGCAACGACGTCCGGCAACGGGACGGGCTGCATGAAATTGGCCTCGACCGGGTGGACCGGCAGGTCGGGAAAGCGCTGCGCCAGATCGGCCGCTGCGGCGCGCAGGAAATCGCCCGAAATGTCGATCGGCACATAGGATGCCGGCCGGATCGCCTGCAGCAGGCGCGGCGTCTTGGCCGAGGAGCCGGAACCGAACTCGATCACCGCCCGCCCCGGACCGACCGCGTCGGCCACCGCCGGACCCGACCGGTCGAGCAGGCCGATCTCGGTCCGGGTGGGATAATATTCGGGCAGGTCGGTGATGTCCTCGAATAATTCCGAGCCGCGCCGGTCGTAGAGCCAGCGCGCCTGAATCGCGCGCGGACGGCGGGAAAGCCCCGCGACCACGTCGGCGCGGAACATGGGATCGACCGGCGAGCCGTCGCCGGCTTCCTGTTTGTGCATGGGGTTCAGAGATCCTTGGCGAGCCGCACGCCGGTGAACTGCCAGCGCTGGTGCGGATAGAAGAAGTTGCGGTAGCAGGCGCGCGCATGCCCCCGCGGCGTGGCGCAGGAGCCGCCCTTCAGCACGAACTGCCCGCTCATGAACTTGCCGTTATATTCGCCGACCGCGCCCTCGGCCGGACGGAAACCGGGATAGGGGCGATAGGCGCTGCCGGTCCATTCCCAGACATCGCCGAAAAAGGCCGGGCCGCCGCGCGCCGGGCGCGGCTCGACAGGGCCGGCGCGATCGAGCTGGTTGCCGGCCCAGGCGTCGTGCGCGCCGGCGGCGGCTTCCCATTCGAACTCGGTCGGCAGGCGACAGCCGGCCCAGCTCGCATAGGCGTCCGCCTCGAAAAAGCTGACATGGGTGACGGGCGCCGCCGGATCGAGCGCACGGCGGCCGTCGAGGCCGAAGCGGGTCCAGACATCGTCGCGCCTTTCCCAGTAAAGCGGCGCTTCGATTCCGTTCGCCTGGACCCAGGCCCAGCCGTCGGACAGCCAGTGATGCGGTTCGGCATAGCCGCCGTCGGCGATGAAGGCGGCCCATTCGCCGTTGGTCACGGTGCGGTCGGCGATGGCATGCGGGTGCAGGAGTTCCCGGTGGCGCGGGCCTTCGCAGTCGAAGGCGAAACCACCCCCGTCATGGCCGATCTCGACGATCCCGCCGGCATGCTCGATCCAGCGGATGGTGCCGGGCAGGTTCACCGGAACCTTGCGCTCGCCCGGCCAGATCGCCGGTTCGACCGGGTTCTGCGCGAACAAATGGAGCATGTCGGTCAGCATCAATTCCTGATGCTGTTCCTCGTGATGACAGCCGAGCACGGCGAGCTGGCGCGCCGCCTCCGGCAGGTCGGGCAGCGCTTCGACCATCGCTTCATCGACATGGGCGCGGTATGCCAGCACCTCGTCCAGCGTCGGACGCGTCACCATGCCGCGACGGGCGCGGCTGTGGCGCGCGCCCTCCGCCTCGTAATAGCTGTTGAAGAGAAAGGGGAAGCGTTCGTCGAAGAACGTATAGCCGGGCACGTGATCGCGCAGGATGAAGGTCTCGAAAAACCAGCTTATGTGCGCGAGGTGCCATTTGGCGGGCGATGCGTCCTCCATCGACTGAACGGTGGCGTCGGCGTCGGAAAGCGGCGCGGCGAGCGCCTCGCTCAGCGCGCGGACCTCACGATAGCGGCGCTGTAGCGGTCCGGGTTCGGCTTCCCTGACGGCGGATATGGCTGGCATGACGCTTCCCCATGTTGCGCGACCGTGACATTGTCCCCCCGGCCGACGGCCGGTCCGCATCGCGCCCGGTCATCGTGACGCACCCGGAACCCAAAGAACGTCGCCGCCGTCCTGTTTGTTCACGCTTCGTGCGAGAACGAACAAAAAATCGGACAGACGGTTGATATAAGCCAGTGCCAGAGGGTTGAGCGGGACGACGGCGGCGGCCGCCACCGTCGTGCGTTCGGCCCGACGCGCCACCGACCGTGCGACGTGCAGACCGGCCGCCACCCGGTTGCCGCCGGGCAGGACAAAGCTCTTGAGTGGTTCGAGTTCACGGTTCGCTTCGTCGATGCGCGCTTCCAGCCAGTCGACCTGTGCCTGGACGATGCGCAATTCCATTTTGCCCGGGGTGAAATCCTCCCCCGGCGTGGCGAGGTCGGCGCCGAGATCGAACAGGTCGTTCTGGACGTGCTTGAGCAGGGCGGCGACGCCCTTTTCGCCCGCACAGTCCGCGACGACGACGCCGAGGAACCCGTTCAGTTCGTCGACATCGCCCATTGCCGCCATGCGCAGGTCCGATTTCGCGACGCGCGAGCCGTCGACCAGCCCGGTCGTGCCGTCGTCGCCCGTACGGGTATAGATCCGGTTGAGCCGGACCACGGACCGCTCAGGTCCGGCCGGCGGCGAAGAGGATCAGGACGACGATCAGGATCGCCAGCGCCTGAAACAGGATGCGCGCCTGCATCATCTTGTTCGAACGCATGCCGGGCTCGCTCGGCCCCTCTCCCTTCAGATCGGCCTCGGTCGTCTTCAGAAAGGTGACAATGCCGCGGACCAGCGCCGCGACGGTGGCGAGCATGGCGCCGATGAGCAGGATGACGAGAAACGTCTGCATGGCCGGGAGTCTAGTCGCTGGTTCGGACAAAGCCAACCGGCAGTTCGCCGCCGCGCAGCCTGTCGGCCAGCGCCCGGCCGTCCTCTCCCGCCAGCCGCAGCGATTCCAGCGTCGGCGCGCCGTGCCGCTTGGCCAGCCGTTCTCCACCGGGGCCGGTGAGAAGGCCGTGATGGTGATATTCGGGCGTCGGCAGCCCGAACAGCGCCTGGAGCAGGCGGTGGATGTCGGTTGCCGGAAACAGATCGACCCCGCGCACCACGTCGGTAACGCCCTGCGCCGCATCGTCCAGCGCAACCGCAAGATGATAGCTGGCCGGCGCATCCTTGCGGGCGAGCACGACATCGCCGTGCGCGGCCGGATCGGCGGCGACCGTCCCGGCGAATTCGTCATGCCAGGTGAGCGGCGGGCGGACGCCGTGGTTGTCCGCGACGACACGCGCCACCGCCGCCTCCACGTCCAGCCGCCACGCATGCGGCTTTGCCTTGATCCGGGCTTCGCGGACGTCGGGGGCCAGCGCGCGGCAGGTGCCGGGATAGATCGGGCCGTCGGGGCCGGCATGGGGGGCGAAGGCGCTTTCGGCGATCTCCCGCGCGACATCGGCGCGGGTGCAGAAGCAGGGATAGACCAGCCCCCGCGCCTTCAGAGCGTCCAGCGCTGCGGCGTAGCGGTCGAGGCGCCGGGACTGGAAGACGACCTCGCCGTCCCAGTCTAGGCCGAGCCAGCGCAGATCGGCGAGGATCGCGTCGACATGCTCCGGCCGGCTGCGCGTACCGTCGATATCCTCGATCCGCAGCAGGAAAGCGCCGCCGCCCGCGCGCGCGAAATCATGGGCGCGAATGGCCGAATATGCGTGGCCGAGATGCAGCCGCCCGGTGGGGCTGGGCGCGAAACGCGTCACCACCGGCCGCGCGGGGACTTGACCGCGAGTCATGCCGGTGCTGTCATATGCGTGTCATGCGCCTGGGCGAATTGCACGGGCGCCGCAGGGCGATAGAGGGGACATCGATGTATCATCCCGATCTGCTCCGACATCCGGACAGTTGCCCCTCGCTCGTGCTGAACGCGGACTATACCCCGCTCAGCTATTACCCCTTGAGCCTCTGGCCCTGGCAGACCGCCGTCAAGGCGGTCTTTTTGGATCGGGTCGACACCGTCGCCTATTACGAGCGCGAAGTGCACAGCCCGTCGGCCACCCTGAAGCTGCCTTCGGTCATCGCGCTGCGCCAGTTCGTCAAGCCGTCCGCCTTTCCCGCCTTCACCCGGTTCAACCTGTTCCTGCGCGACAAATTCGCCTGCCAATATTGCGGCGAACCGCGCGAGTTGACCTTCGACCATGTCGTGCCTCGCGCCCAGGGCGGCCGCACGACATGGGAGAATGTCGTCACCGCCTGCGCCCCGTGCAACCTGAAAAAGGGCGGCCGGACGCCCAAGCAGGCGACGATGCCGCTGCACATAAAGCCGATCCGGCCGACCAACTGGCAGTTGCAGGAACATGGGCGGGCCTTTCCGCCCAACTATCTGCACGAAAGCTGGCGCGACTGGCTGTACTGGGACATCGAGCTGGAGGCCTGACCGCCGGCGCGGCGCAGCCCGGCACCGGAGCACCGGCGTTCAAGAGGCCGCGCCCCGACGGCGCGACTCAGTTTTGGTTCATCGCTCCGTGCGCTATAGGCGCGACCTTTCATGCACCTTGCCGGAACTGTGGCATTGCACTAATACAGCACGTCCGACCGTGAACCGATTTGATCCCCTCGACCCGGCTGCGTCCGGCGCGCTTTCCGGCGCGGATCGCCCGACCGGCGCGCAGCCCTGGTATGAGGGCGATCCCGATCCGAACGCGCCGCCTTCGCGCGCGCGGCGGCGCTGGCGCTGGTTCGTGCGCGGGCTGGCGGCGATCCTCGTGCTGTTCGTCGTCCTGATCGGCTGGCTGGCGCTGACGGCGCCCTTGTCCAAGTCGCTCGAGCCGCCCGTGCCGCCGTCGGTGACGCTGTTGTCGGCGGAAGGCACGCCGATCGCCAGGCGCGGCGCGATCATCGCCGCCCCGGTCGACGCCGCGGCGCTGCCGGACAGGGTAACGCAGCCCTTCATCGCGATCGAGGACCGGCGCTTCTACGGCCATTGGGGCATTGATCCCATCGGCATCACCCGCGCGCTGGTGCACAACATCTTCACCGACGGCGCGACCGAAGGCGGCAGCACGATCACGCAGCAGCTCGCCAAGAACGCGTTCCTGAGTTCGAAGCAGACGCTGGGGCGCAAGGCGCGCGAGGCGCTGATCGCGCTGTGGCTGGAGGCGTGGCTGTCGAAGGACGAAATCCTGTCGCGTTATCTGTCGAACATCTATTTCGGCGACAATGTCTATGGCCTGCGCGCGGCGGCCGACCATTATTTCAGCCGCACGCCGGAGAAGCTGACCGCGGCGCAGGCGGCGATGCTGGCGGGGCTGGTGAAGGCGCCGTCGCGGCTCGACCCGACCGACAATCTGGACGGCGCGCGCGACCGGCAGGCGGTGGTGGTCGGCGCCATGGTCGATGCCGGCTTCCTGACACTGAGCGAGGCCGACGCGATCAAGCCGGCCAGGCTGAAGGTCCGCAAGACGCGGGCGATTCCCAACGGCACCTATTTCGCCGACTGGATCCTGCCCGCTGCGCGCGACGCCGCCGGCGACCTGACGGCCGAGCAGGAAGTGCGCACCACGCTCGAGACGAAGATGCAGAAGGCAGCCGAGCGGGCGGTGGGCCGGGCGGGCCTCGACAAGGCGCAGGTGGCGCTGGTCGCGATGCGGCCCGACGGACGCGTGGTCGCCATGGTGGGCGGGCGCGATTACGGCGAGAGTCCGTTCAACCGCGCGACCCAGGCGCGGCGCCAGCCGGGATCGACCTTCAAGCTGTTCGTCTATCTCGCCGCTTTGCGCGACGGCATGACGCCCGATTCGATGGTCGACGACGCGCCGGTGACGATCGGCGACTGGTCGCCCGAAAATGCCGGCGGGCATTATCGCGGGCCGATCCCGCTGACCCGCGCCTTCGCCGTATCGAGCAACGTCGCGGCGGCGCGGCTGACGCAGAAGGTCGGCCCGGAAGCGGTGATCCGGGCCGCGCGCGATCTGGGCATCACCACGCCGATACCGAACGAGGCGAGCATCGCGCTCGGCACCTCGTCGGTATCGCTGCTGGAGCTGACCTCCGCCTTCGCCGCCATCGCCGCGGGCGAGGCGCCGGTGGAGCCGCGCGGCCTTGCGATCGCGGAGCAGCCGAGCTGGTTCGAAAAGCTGAGCAGCAGGCAGCACGCCCTCGGGCGCAGAGAACTTGCCGGCATGCGCCGCTTCCTCGCCGCGTCGGTCGATTACGGGACGAGCCATCAGGCAGCCCTCGCCATTCCCGCCTACGGCAAGACCGGCACGACGCAGGACAGCCGCGACGCGTGGTTCCTGGGCTATGCCGGCGGGCTGGTCGCGGGGGTGTGGGTCGGCAATGACGACAACACGCCCAATCCGGGGCTGGCGGGCGGCGGGCTGCCGGCGCGGATCTGGCGCGACTTCATGACGCGGGCGCTGGGCGTCGGCGCAAGGCCGAAGCCGCAGCCGGCGGTGGAGGAAGAACCGGCAGCCGATCCGCTCGACCTGGGCAACGAGCTGTTCGGCGAGGACGTGCCGATCCAGCTCAACGGCAATATCGGCGGGCTAGGGCTCGACCTGCGCATCGACCCCGATGGCGGGGTGCGCTTCGACGCGCGCCAGCGGCCCGAACCGCCGGCCGCGCCGCCCCCGCCCGCGCCGCGCAATCGGGAGCCGGAGCCGGCGGGCCCGTAAGCCGGCGGCTTCTCGCTAGAGCATCGAGCCTTAAATCAGAACCGTTCGTCCCCGGACTTGATCCGGGGTTGTCGAAGCACCGTTCTTGCTGAGCTTGCTGGAGGTGAAAGAGAAAAGCGGCCCCCTTCGGCTGGCTGGCAAAGCCAGCCGCTCAGGACAGGCTTCGACAAGCTCAGGGCGAACGGCAGGGGGTCGGATTTAAGGCGCGGCGCTCTAGCATGGCATGGCGTCAACGTGCTCCTGCGAAGGCAGGAGCCCAGAGCTTCACATGCCCGCGCTCGCGGCTCTGGGTTCCTGCCTGCGCAGGAACACGGCTATTCAGCTCGAAAATATGGCGGCGACGGCGTGAAGCGCGCGTTGGCCGTTGACGCCCGCGCTTTGCCTCCGCAATGGCGGAGGCATGCGCTTCTTTTCCGACAATGCCGCCCCGGTCTGCCCCGAGATCCTGTCCGCCCTCGCCGACGCAAACCGGCTCGACACCGCCTATGACGGCGATCGCTGGTCGCAGGCGCTCGACGCGCGCATGTCGCAAGTGTTCGAGACCGAGGTGCGCGCATTGTGGGTGCCGTCGGGCACGGCGGCCAACGCCCTCGCGCTCGCCGCGCTGTGTCCGCCGCACGGGGGCGTGCTGTGCCACCGCAATGCGCATATCCAGAACGACGAATGCGGCGCGCCCGAATTCTATACGCACGGCGCGAAGCTGATGCTGCTGGACGGTGCGGGCGCGAAGATCACGGCGCGGGCGATCACGGAAGCATGTGCGCTGATCCGCGACGACGTGCACCAGGTGCAGCCGCACGCCGTCTCCGTTACCAATGCGACCGAATACGGCCTGACCTATACGCCCGACGAGGTCGCGGCGATCGGCGCGGCGGCGCGGGAGCGCGGGCTGGGGCTGCACATGGACGGTGCGCGCTTCGCCAATGCCGTGGTGCATTCGGGCGCGAGCCCGGCCGACCTGACCTGGCGCGCGGGCGTCGACGCGCTGAGCTTCGGCTTCGTCAAGAATGGCGGGATGAATGCCGAGGCGCTGGTCTTCTTCCGGCCCGAACTGGCCGAGGCGACGCTGTATCGCCGCAAGCGCGCCGGCCTGCTCCTGTCCAAGGGACGCTATCTCGCGGCCCAGATCCTGGCCATGCTGGACGACGACCTGTGGCTGCGCAATGCCCGCGCGGCGAATGGCGGCGCGCAATTGCTGGCGGAGGCGGCGGGCGAGCGGCTGGTCTATCCGGTCGAGGCGAACGAGGTGTTCCTGAAGGCGAGCGCGGCCGAAGCGGCGCATCTGCGCGGGCTGGGTTTCGACTTCTACGACTGGGCGCCGGGCGAGGTGCGGCTGGTGCTGTCCTGGGACCAGGGCGAGGAGGCGGTGCGCCCGCTCGCCGACGCCATCGGGGCGCTGTGAGCGACACTCCCTCCCGGAACGGGGAGGGGAACCGCCGAAGGCGGTGGAGGGAGGTCGCCGCTCGCGATTCGGAAGCGGCGATGCCCCTCCACCATGCTTCGCATGGTCCCCCTCCCCCCGCGGAGGAGGATCGGCCGCGCTCGACCAGGCTCGCCGTCCTGATCCCGTTCGGCGTGGTCACGCTGATCTGGGGATCGACCTGGATCGTCATCCGCGACCAGATCGGGCAGGTGCCGCCGAGCTGGTCGGTCACGTACCGCTTCCTCATCGCCGGCGCGGTGATGCTGGCACTGGCGCTGTGGCGGCGCGAGCGGTTCCCCGCCGACGGGCGCGGGTTGCTGTTCGCCGCCGCGCTGGGGCTGAGCCAGTTCTGCCTCAACTTCAACTTCGTCTATCGCGCCGAGCAATATGTCACCTCCGGCCTCGTCGCCGCGACCATCGCGTTGCTGCTGGTGCCGAACGCGATCCTTGCCCGCATTTTCCTGGGGCAGCGGATGGGCGGGCAATTGCTGCTCGGCTCGGCCCTTGCGGTGATCGGCGTCGGCCTGTTGTTCGTGCAGGAAGCGCATGCGGCCGATCCGGGATCGCTGGGCAATGTCCGGCTGGGCATCACCATCGCGGTCGGCGGGATGCTCGCAGCCTCGGTGGCGAACGTGATGCAGGCGACGCAATTCTCCCGCCGCTATCCGATGGTGCCGATGCTGGCGATCGCAATGCTGATGGGGGCTGCGATGAACGGCGCGATCGCCTGGACGACGCTCGGCCCGCCGATTCTGTCGCGTGCACCGGGCTATTGGGCGGGTGTCCTCTATCTCGGCCTGTTCGCCAGTGCGCTCAACTTCACGCTCTACTTCAACGTCATCCGCATGATCGGGCCGGCCAAGGCGGCCTATTCCAGCGTGCTGGTGCCGATCATCGCCATGGGCTTTTCAACCGTGTTCGAGGGCTATCGCTGGTCGGCCTTCGCGATTTCGGGCGGCGTGCTTGCCATTTTCGGGCTGGTCGTGGCGTTGAGGGCGCGCAGGCCGAACCGGTAGGTCGGATAGTGCGGCCGCCAGCCGAGCACGCGCTTCGCCTTGCCATTCGCCACGCGCCGGTTCTCGGCATAGAAACCCTGCGCCGTGGGCGACAGCGCCTCCAGCGCGACCAGCGGCGGCGGAGCAAGCCCGAGCAGCGCGGCGGCATATTCGATGACGGCGTTACGGCCCGCGGGCAGATCGTCGGCGAGGTTGTAGGCCCCGGCGTCCGCGTCCAGCCCGGCCAGCACGCCCGAGACGATATCGTCGACATGGATGCGGCTGAACACCTGCCCGCCCGCCAAGACGCGGTGCGCCGTGCCCTCGCGCATCTTGTCGAGCGGCGAGCGGCCGGGGCCGTAGATGCCGGGCAGGCGAAAGACCCGCGCGCCGCGTTTCAGCCATGCCGCATCGGCCTCGCTTCGCGCCTTGCGGCGGCCCGTGCCGATCGGCGCGCTTTCATCGACCCAGGCGCCGCCGACATCGCCGTACACGCCGGTCGAGGAGAGATAAGCGAGCTTCGCCCCGGTCGCGGCCAGCGCTTCGCCATAGGCGTCCAGCACGGGATCGTGCCCCTCGCCGGGCGGGACCGAGGACAGGATGTGCGTCGCGCCACCGATCCAGCGCCGGACGGCGGCTGCATCCTCGAACCGCAGGCTGTCGCCGCGCCCGTCGCGCGTGGTGCCGGCGACGGCCCCGCCGCCGGCCCGGACGGCGCCTGCGATGCGCGACGCCGTATAGCCCAGGCCGAAGATCAGGAGGCGCACCCGGACCGTCCTATTTCGCGCCGTAGCCGTGATAGAGCGTGCCGAAGAAGTCGCCCCTGTTCCATGCCGGGCGCTTTTCGGCGTCGGCGATCTGCCGCGCGATCTGATAGTTCACGTCGATGAAGCGCACGCCCTGCGCCCAGTCGATGCCCGACTTGCCGATCTGGTCCGAAGGCTGGTGGTAATGCTTGTCGAAAAATTCCTCGACCGCGGCCTTGCCGGGGCCCTTTTCACCCGGCCACAGGAAGACGGACGGAATGCCCTGCTGCACGAAACGGTAATGGTCGGAGCGCACGAACAGGCCCATTTCCGGCATCGGATCGGGCGAGAAGGCGACACCGGCATCGCGCGCCGCCTGCTTCACGATCGGCCCCAGCGTCGAGCGTTCGGCGCCGAAGGCGATCACGTCCTCGAACGGATAGGTGAGGATCGGCATGTCGAGATTGACGTCGGCGACCAGCTTGTCCTTCGGCACCGTGGGGTGGCGGGCGAAATAGTCGGAACCGACCAGCCCCTTTTCCTCCGCCGTTACCGCCAGGAACAGGATCGAGCGCTTGGGCGGCTTGCCGCTTGCCTTGAAGCGCCTGGCCTCCTCGATCAGCGAGGCGATGCCGACGGCATTATCCTCCGCGCCGTTATAGATGGTGTCGCCGGTATCGTCGGGATCGCCGACGCCGACATGGTCGAGATGTGCCGACAGGACGACGACCTGGTCGCCGACCTGCGGATCGCTGCCCGGCAGGATGCCCGCGACGTTGGAGCTTTCCATCGCCTCGCGCGCGGTGTTGACGGTGGCGGTGAGGGTGACGGGAAGCGCAACGGCGCGGAACCGTTCGGACGTGAGATCGTCGGCAGTGAGCCCCGCCGCGTCCAGCAGCCGCCCGGCCGCCTTGCCGCCGATCGTGCCGAGAATCGGCGTGCCCGGCGCCGCCGGATGGCCGTTCCCCTGGGCATCGGCCCAGGTCACGCGCGCATGGTCGTAATATTTCGCCGCCCGCTCCAGCGAACCGGGATCGAGGATGACGACGCCGGCGGCGCCGTGCGCGGCGGCGATCGCGGCCTTGGTCGAGGTGCTGCCGAAATGGGCGCGCTGTTCGCCGTCATAGCTTTCCGGCGCGCCGCGAACGACGGCGACGATCTTGCCGCGCACATCGACGCCGGCATAATCGTCGCGGTCGTGACCGGGCGCGACGATCCCCTGCCCCACCAGCACGATCGGCGCGCCGACCTTCGTTACCGCGGCCTCGGGATTGCCGCTGGGCACATATTCCTCGCCGAAGGTCAGCTTGCGTTTCCTGCCGTCCGTGCCGAGCGCGAAGCTGCCCTTGTCCGCCGGCTTGTAGCTGACGAGCGGCACGCGCTGGAGATAGCCGCCATCGTCGCCCGCCGGACGCAGACCCGCGGCATAGAATTGCGAGGCGACATACTGCGCGGCGATGTCATATTCCTCGCTGCCCGCCTCGCGCCCGCGCATCGCGTCGGAGGCGAGGAACATGACATGCGCCTTCATCGCCGCCTGTTCGGGCGGAAGCGCCTTGGTGAGCACGGCGTTGCGCTCGGCCCGCGCGGCGGCCGCTTTCGCGGCGGTATCGGCGGGCACATCCGCCGTCTGCGCCACAGCGGCGGTGGCAAGCGGAAGCAGGGCGAGCGGCAAAGCGAAACGAACCATGGATGTCCTCGGTTGTGGGAAGGTTGCGGCAGCGTTAGCAGCGCGACGCGCCGACGCAAATGCGAACGCGATTTTCACCATGTCCGCGCACGCCGCGGCCGATTAGAGTGCACCCATGCCAGACGTTCAAGCCACTGCTCAGCCCACCGTCACCCGCCGCGAGGAATATCGCGCGCCGGACTGGATGGTGCCGGAAATCACCCTTGACTTCGATCTCGGTGCCGAGGCGACCCGCGTCCGCGCGACCTTGACGGTGGAGCGCAACGGCCCGCACGACCGGCCGCTGCGCCTCGACGGCGAGGGGCTGGCGCCGGAGCGCGTCCTGATCGACGGCGAGGCGAGCGACGCCTGGCGCATGGACGGCGGAACGCTGGAAATCGCGCTGGCGGGCGAGCGGCACGAAATCGGGACCGAGGTCGTCATCGCGCCGGAGCGCAACACGCAGCTCATGGGGCTCTATGCCTCGGGCGGCATCCTGTGCACCCAATGCGAGGCGGAAGGGTTTCGCCGTATCACCTTCTTCCCCGACCGGCCCGACGTGCTGAGCCGATACCGGGTGACGATGACGGCGGACAAGGCGCGCTATCCCGTGCTGCTCGCCAATGGCGATCCGGTGGCATCCGGCGACGCGGAGGACGGCCGGCACTGGGCCAAATGGCACGACCCCTTTCCCAAGCCGAGCTATCTGTTCGCGCTGGTGGCGGGCGACCTGGCCGCCAATCGCGACACCTTCACCACCCGGTCCGGGCGCACGGTCGACCTCGCCATCTGGGTACGCGAAAGGGATCTGCCGCGCACCGATCATGCGCTCCGTGCGCTCAAGACGGCGATGACCTGGGACGAGCAGACCTATGGCCGCGAATATGATCTCGACGTGTTCAACATCGTCGCGGTGGACGATTTCAATTTCGGCGCGATGGAGAATAAGGGGCTGAACATCTTCAACTCCCGCTATATCCTCGCCGATCCCGACACCGCCACCGACCATGATTATGACGGCATCGCCGGCGTCGTCGCGCACGAATATTTCCACAACTGGTCGGGCAACCGCGTCACCTGCCGCGACTGGTTCCAGCTTTCGCTGAAGGAAGGCTTCACCGTCTTTCGCGACCAGAGCTTTTCCGCCGACCAGGGCAGCCATGCGGTCAAGCGGATCGAGGATGTCCGCACCCTGCGCGCCGCGCAGTTCCCGGAAGATGCCGGCCCGCTCGCCCATCCGGTGCGGCCCGACAGCTATCAGGAGATATCCAACTTCTACACCGCCACCATCTATAACAAGGGCGCCGAACTGATCCGGATGATGGCGACGATCCTGGGCGAAGAGAAATTCCGCCGGGCGACCGATCTGTATTTCGATCGGTTCGACGGCACCGCCGCCACCTGCGAGGATTTCGTCACCTGTATGGAGGAAGCGGGCGAGGTCGACCTGATCCCGTTCCGCCGCTGGTACAGCCAGGCCGGCACGCCGCGCGTCACCGCGACGGTCCGGCACGAACCGGGCAGCGCGCGCGCACTCGTGAAGCTGTCGCAGAGGGTCCCGCCGACGCCGGGCCAGCCGGCCAAGCAACCGATGGTCCTGCCGCTCAGGCTGAAGCTGTTCGGCGCGGAGACGGGACAGGAACTGGCGCCGGAGGAACTGGTGCTGCTGTCGGACGAACATGCCGAAATCGCGTTCGAGGGCGTGACCGAGCGCCCGGTATTGTCGATCAACCGCGGCTTTTCCGCGCCCGTCATCGTCGAGACGAACCGGACGGCGGCCGATCTCGCCTTTCTGTCCGCGCATGACGACGATCCCTTCGCCCGGTATGAGGCGATGCAGCAACTGATGCTCGACACGCTGGTCGCGGGCGTCACGCACGGCCGGGCCGATCATGCCGATGTGGTCGAGGCGGTGCGCCACACGCTCGCCGACGAAACGCTCGATCCTGCCTTCATCGCCGAGGCGGTGCTGCTGCCGTCGGAAAGTTTCGTCGGCGACCAGATGGAGGTCGTCGACCCCGATACGATCCACCGTGCGCGCGAAACGCTGCGCCGCGATCTGGGGCGCATGCTGGAGGGCGAATGGCGCCGCGCTTATGAGCGTTCACGCGCCAACCGGTTCGAATATTCGCCCGCGGCCAAGGGCGCACGTCGTCTGAAATCCGTGGCGCTCGGCTATATCGACGCATCCGGTGCGCCCGATGCGGCGAGCCTGGCCTTCGTCCAGTTCGAACATGCCGACAACATGACCGACCGGCAGGGCGCGCTGACGACGCTCGCCGGCGGCACGTCGAAGGAGTGGGTGGCCGCGCTCGACATCTTCTACAACCGCTATTCGGACAATGCGCTGGTGCTCGACAAGTGGTTCTCGACCCAGGCGCTGTCGTCGCGGGACGATGCGGCCGAGCAGGTGGAGGAACTGGCCAGGCACCGCGACTTCACGCTGGCCAATCCCAATCGCGCGCGTGCGCTGATCGGTGCGTTCAGCGTAAACCAGCGGGCGTTCCACCATCCGTCGGGTCGCGGCTATCGCTTTTTGGCGGACCAGTTGATCGCGCTCGACAAGCTGAATCCGCAGACGGCGGCCAAGCTGTTGCCGCCGCTGGGGCGCTGGCGTCGTTTCGACCAGAAGCGGGCGCGGATGATGCGCGAGCAGCTCCAACGCATCCTGGCGACGCCGGGCCTGTCGAAGGACATGTTCGAGCAGGCGTCGAAAAGCCTGGAATAGCGCGCGGCGGGGAGTGGATCGCGAAGCGCGCCGCGCCGGAGCCGTTCCGACGGTGATCGGGGCGACGCTTATCCTCCCCTGAAAGGGGAGGTGGCAGTCCGAAGGACTGACGGAGGGGTGTTGCCGCCCACTACGAACGGCCCCCTTCCGAGGAGAGGATTTGCCGGCTGATTAGCGGGCCGGGCCGAGCGTGGTCTCGGGGCCGCTTGCGTGCGTCGCCCTCACCCAGCTCCGACCAGGCGGCACGCCGCCAAATCTTTGCATCCCTCTCCCACCGGGAGAGGGAATGGCGGCGACACGCCTCACCATATGCCCGTCGCTCCTGCGCAGGCAGGAGCCTATCGCTGGTGCTTCAGGCGGTGCGCTCGCCACAAGAGACATGGGTTCCTGCCTACGCAGGAACGACGGCATAAATTTCCGGCACCGGGACCAGCACTGCTCTCAGCCTCACAGCAGCGCCGCGCGCACTTTACCCCACCATGCCGCCGGCGGCGAGGACGGCGAGCGTCACCAGCTCGCTCGCGCTGGAGGTCATGGGTGCGATCTGGACCGGCTTTTCCATGCCGATCAGCATCGGCCCGATGACCGAATCGCCGCCCAGTTCGCGCAGGATCTTGGCGGAGATGTTCGCCGATTGCAGCCCCGGCATCACCAGCACGTTGGCGGGCCCGGAAAGCCGGGCGAACGGATAGTTGGCGAGCTGGCGCGGGTTGAGCGCGACGTCGGGGGCCATTTCCCCTTCATATTCGAAGCTGACGTCGCGATCGTCGAGCACCTTCACCGCGGCGCGGATATTGTCGAGCCACTTGCCCTCGGGATTGCCGAAGGTCGAATAGCTGAGGAAGGCGACGCGCGGCTCGTGCCCCATGCGGCGCGCGACCTGCGCGGTCTGTTCGGCGATGTCGGCGAGTTCCTCCGCCTCGGGCCGTTCGTTGACCGTGGTGTCGGCGATGAACACGGTGTGCGTGTGGCCGACCATGATATGGATGCCGAACGGCGTCTGGTCCGGCTTCGGATCGATCACCCGGCGCAGCTCCCGCGTCGTCTGCGCATAGGTGCGCGTAACGCCGGTGATCATGGCCTCGGCCTCGCCGAGTTGCAGCAACAGCCCGCCGAAGACGTTGCGGTTCTGGTTGACCAGCCGCTCGCAATCGCGCCGCAGATAGCCGCGGCGCTGGAGCCGGGCGTACAGGAAATCGACCATCTTGGGCACCAGCGGCGAATGGCGGCTGTTGTGGACCTCGAAATCCTCGGGCCGGTCGACGCCCAGTTCGCGCAGGCGACCATGCACCTCGTCGCGGCCGACCAGCACCGGCGTGCCGTAGCCGCCGTCGCGAAAGGCGATCGCGGCGCGCAGCACGACCTCTTCCTCGCCCTCGGCGAAGATCACGCGCTTGGGCTGCGACCGCGCGCCTTCATAAGCGAGCTGGAGCACCGAGGTGGTCGGGTTGAGGCGCCCGCGCAGTTCCTGACGATAGGCCGCCATGTCGAGGATCGGCCTGGTCGCGACGCCCGAATCCATCGCCGCCCTGGCGACCGCCGCCGGCACGATTTCCATCAGGCGCGGATCGAACGGCGCGGGAATGATGTAGTCGGGGCCGAAGCTGTGCCTGGTGTTGTAGGCGGTGGCCACTTCCTCCGGCACCTGCTGGCGCGCCAGTGCGGCCAGCGCCTCGGCCGCGGCGATCTTCATCGCATCGTTGATCGTCGTCGCGCGCACATCGAGCGCGCCGCGGAAGATGAACGGGAAGCCGAGGACGTTGTTGACCTGGTTCGGATAGTCCGACCGTCCGGTGGCGATGATGACGTCGGGACGCGCCTTCTTGGCGACCGGCGGCGAGATTTCGGGGTCGGGATTGGCCATGGCGAAGACGATCGGCTTGTCCGCCATCTTCGGCAGATATTCGGGCGGCAGCGCGCCGGCGGCCGAAAGCCCCACGAACACGTCGGCGCCGTCCAGCGCCTCTTCGAGGGTGCGGCGATCGGTTTCGACCGCATGTGTCGACTGCCATTGGTTGATGTTGTCGCGGCCCTGATACAGAACGCCCGAGCGGTCGAGCATCAGCATGTTTTCCTGCGGCAGGCCCATCGCCTTGATGAGGTCGGCGCACGCGATCGCCGCCGCACCCGCGCCGTTCATCACGACTTTCGTATCCTTGATGTCGCGCCCCGTCAGGTGAAGCGCGTTGATCAGCCCGGCGGCGGCGATGATCGCGGTGCCGTGCTGGTCGTCATGGAATACCGGGATATTCATCCGCTCGCGCAGCGTCTGCTCGATGATGAAGCATTCGGGGCTCTTGATGTCTTCCAGGTTGATGCCGCCGAAGCTCGGTTCCATCAGCTCGACCGCCGAGATGAACTTGTCGACATCCTCCGTCTTCAGCTCGATGTCGATCGAATCGACATCGGCGAAGCGCTTGAACAGCACCGCCTTGCCCTCCATCACCGGCTTGGCGGCCAGCGCGCCGAGATTGCCGAGCCCCAGGATCGCCGTACCGTTGGAGATGACGGCGACGAGATTGCCCTTGGCGGTATAGTCATAGGCGGTGTGCGGGTCCTCGGCGATCGCACGCACCGGCACCGCAACACCGGGCGAATAAGCGAGCGCCAGGTCGCGCTGCGTAGACATCGGCTTGGACGCGACGATCTCGATCTTGCCCGGGCGCCCTTCCGAATGAAACAGCAATGCTTCGCGTTCGGAAAACTGGACGTTCGATTCTTCGGCCATCAGAACCTCATAAAATGGGGACGATTGCCCTTAGCCCGTTCGGGCCGAGCTTGTCGAAGCCCCGTTCTCACTTTTGCCGAGTAGAGGCAAAAGCCGCACTTCGACAAGCGCAGTGCGAACGATGTTGGTCGGAGCGGACTGCTGCGCTACCCAACGGCGCATGTCCGCACCCACTCCGATGATGGCCCAGTATCTCGCGCTCAAGCGCCAAGCCGAGGACTGTCTGCTCTTCTATCGCATGGGCGACTTCTTCGAGCTGTTCTTCGACGATGCGAAGACGGCCGCCGCGACGCTCGACATCGCGCTGACCGCGCGCGGCGAGCATGACGGCGAAAAGGTTGCGATGTGCGGCGTGCCGGCCCATTCGGCCGAAAGCTATCTCGCGCGGCTGATCAAGGCCGGGCACCGCGTGGCCATCGCCGACCAGGTGGAAACGCCCGAAGAAGCGAAGAAGCGCGGCGGATCGAAGGCGCTAGTCGAACGCGCCATCGTCCGCGTCGTCACCGCCGGCACGCTGACCGAGGAGGCGCTGCTCGATGCGCGCACGGCGAACTGGTGCGTGGCAATCGGCGAAGCGGCGGGCGAGATCGCGGTGGCGGCGGCCGATGTCTCGACCGGACGGTTCGAGGTCGGCGGCACGACCGCCGATGGGCTGCCTTCCGAACTGGCGCGCCTGAACCCGGCCGAGGTCGTCGCCGCCGACACGACGGAGTTCGCGGAGGCCGCGACGACGCTGCGACCCAGAGCGGAGTTCGACAGCGGCCGGGGCGAGGAACGGCTGAAACGGCTTCACGGCGTGGCGACGCTCGACGGATATGGCCGGTTCTCGCGCGCGGCGCTGGCGGCGTGCGGCGGGCTGATCGCCTATCTCGACCATACCGCCAGGGGCGCGCTGCCCTTCCTCCGCCCGCCGGTGATCACCGACACGGCTGCGACCATGGCGATCGACGCGGCGACGCGCGAGAGCCTGGAACTGACCGTCAGCACCGCCGGCACGCGCAGGGGCAGCCTGCTCGACGCCGCCGACCGCGCGGTGACGGGTGCTGGCGCGCGGATGCTGGCGCAGGACATCGCCGCGCCGCTGATGGACCGCGGCGCGATCGAGGCGCGGCTGGCGCTCCTGCAGCGCTTCCACGACGATGCGGGGCTGCGCGAGAACACCCGGTCGGCCCTGCGCGCGCTGCCCGATATCGGCCGCGCGATCGGCCGGCTGGCGGCGGGGCGCGGAAGCCCGCGCGATCTCGGCCAGTTGCGCGACGGACTCGACGGCGCATGGATGCTCGGCGAGAAGCTGGCGGGCGTGGGCGACGCGCCGCCGCTGCTCGCCGATCTGGCGCCGAAACTGCGCGGGCACGGCGCGCTGATCGATCTGCTCAAGCGCGCGCTGGTGCCCGACCCGCCGATCGACACCGACAAGGGCGGCTATATCGCCGAAGGCTATGACGCCGCCCTCGACGACCTGCGCGCGACCGGCGCGGGCGGGCGCCGCGCGATCGCGGCGCTCGAGGCGCGGTATCGCGAAGAAACCGGCATCAACGCGCTCAAGGTACGGCACAACAATGTGCTCGGCTATCATGTCGAGGTGCCGGCAAAGCACGCCGACGCGCTGATGGCGCCCGACAGCGGCTTCACCCACCGCCAGACGCTGGCGGGCGTCGTCCGCTTCAACAGCCCCGAACTGCACGAAACGGCGACGAAGGTGACGCAGGCCGGCGCGCATGCGCTCGCCGCCGAGGCCGCGCATCTCGAGGACCTGGTCGCCACCGCGCTGGAAACGCGCGAACAGATCGCCGCCACCGCCGATGCACTGGCGCGGATCGACGTGGCGGCAGGGCTGGCCGAACGCGCGGTCGAAGGCGGCTGGGCGCGGCCCGCGCTGGTCGATGCCCCCTGTTTCGAGGTCGAAGGCGGGCGCCATCCTGTGGTCGAGGCGGCGCTCCACAAGGCCGGCGAGCGTTTCGTCGCCAATGACTGCACGCTGTCGGAGGATTCGCGGCTGTGGCTGGTGACGGGGCCGAACATGGGCGGCAAGTCGACCTTCCTGCGGCAGAATGCGCTCATCGCGGTGCTCGCGCAGGCGGGGAGCTATGTGCCCGCCTCGCACGCGACGCTGGGGCTGGTCGACCGGCTGTTCAGCCGCGTCGGCGCGTCCGACAATCTCGCGCGCGGGCGTTCGACCTTCATGGTCGAGATGGTCGAAACGGCGGCCATTCTGGCCCAGGCCGGGCCGCGCAGCTTCGTCATCCTCGACGAGGTCGGGCGCGGCACCTCGACCTATGACGGGCTTGCCATCGCCTGGGCGGTGGTCGAGGCGATCCACGAGGAAAATCGCTGCCGCTGCCTGTTCGCGACGCATTATCACGAGCTGACGCGGCTTGCCGAACGCTGCGAAGCGCTGAGCCTGCACCATGTCCGCGCGCGCGAGTGGAAGGGCGACCTGGTGCTGCTGCACGAAGTCAGCGAAGGACCGGCCGATCGCAGCTACGGCCTAGACGTCGCACGCCTCGCCGGGATGCCGAAGACCGCGCTTGCCCGCGCCAAGGCGGTGCTCGCCAAGCTGGAGGCGGGCCGCGAAAAGACCGGCGGCATCGCGGCCGGGCTGGACGACCTGCCGCTGTTCGCCGCGGCGGCCGAACAGGCGGAAGCGGAGGTCGATGCGCTGCGCGAGGAATTGGGCAGCCTCGACGTGGACGCGCTCAGCCCGCGCGAGGCGCTCGATACGCTCTACCGGCTGAAGGCGCTGGCGGGCGAGACCTGATCAGGGGCGTGCGGGCTCGGGCAGGTCGGGCGTCGTTGTCCCGGGACAGGCCGACTGCGCCGCCATGGCAAGCGCGAGAAGTGCTACCGTCAACTGTCGTCTCCCGGATCGTTATGCGTGTTGATGTAAGCGGTGCCCTGTCGATGTTGTGCTCCCGCAAAGGCGGGAGCCGGTCTGGGTCCCCGCCTTCGCGGAGACACAAGATACCGGTCCCCGAATGTCACAAATCGGGGGAGCAGCGACGGCCGTGGCAATGGCGGGACCGCGAACGAAAAAGGGCTGCCGGGTCGCTCACGACCCGACAGCCCGAAGCATGGTCAGCGGCCGGAAGCTCCAGCCCGGGAGACCATGCGAGCCGCGCGTGAAATCGCATCGCCCCGGCACCGATCGGGAAAGGAGTTTCCCCGCCGGGGCGTCGCTCACTTGCTTAGCGGCGCGTCTCCCGAACGAACTGAACCGACCCCATTGCTGAACCATGAGACATCGGATCACCTCCTTTCGCTAGTTGAAGAACGGCGCGCCCCTTTTTCGGGCGCAAGCGAATCATTGAATCATCGCGAGTCGCAGAACAAGACTTGTTTTTTGCGCGCTTTTGAACGATTGTGAGAGGCCTGTGCTGCTCAGTCGCGGCCGAACGCGCGGCGAAGCGAGTCCTTTGCATCTTCCAGCACCTTTTTCTGCTTCGGATCCAGGTCCTTGCCGGCGCGATTGATGTAAAAGGTCAGCATCGACATCGCCGACTGATAGGGCGATCCCTTCTTACGGTCGCTCGCTTCCGCCGATTTTCTAAGCGATTCCGCGATTGCATCCGGGTCCTTTCCGCTAAAAACCCCCTCCTCCAGATCGAGCGCATCGGAATGTCCGGTCACGCCTTGCGACCATTTCCGGGATTTCGCCATGCCATCCTCCTCACGCGGGAAACGCGCGTGCGGACCCGCTTATCCCCGTGCGCAGGTGCGGATGACGTCGCCCACCGCCGGCGCGCCCGGCATGACGAGCGGCACCTGATCGCCCAGCGTGACGGCGATGCGTTCCGGTTCGCGCGCCAGCACGTCCGTCAGGAACGGAAAGCTCGCGGCGCTTTCCGCCTGCACCTGCGGCAATTCGGTATCGGCGGCATGGGCCGGAAAGGTCGCCGCGCCGGCATCGGTGGCGATGTGCATCGCCGCGCCGGGCGCCGGCATGGCGCCGGACCAGATGAAGATCACCTGACGCGCTTGCGGATCGCAACGGATGATGAAGCGCGCCTCGGTGCCCGCCGGGCCGAACAGGGCGGCGGGACCGCCGGCGAGCATCTTTTGCGACCACTCGCCCTCGGCCATGGCGGCGCCGGCGAATTCCGGTGCGGGAAGATCGCCCGGCGCAGGGGTGTGTTCGGGCAAGGGGCGCTGCGCAATGTTCGCCTGCGCCTTCGGCGTCGGCTGCGCCGGTGGCGCCTTCGTCGTGTCGGCCGAATCGCACCCGGCAAGCGCGAGCAGCGCGGCGGCGGCGACGGCGTTTCTCACGCCCGGCAATCCTCCGTCACGCGCAGGATCTCGGCCCAGGAGGGGATGACCAGCGTCGGCAGGCCCGGCGTCTCGACGATGAAACGGCCGCGGCTGAAGCCCATCGCGTCCAGCAGCCGGTCGGAAGGGTGCAACGCCACCGCGAGATAGGGCGGCGTGCCCCCGGTCGGCCGAGCGGTGAGCACCCGGTCGGCGGAGGTGGTCCGGATCGTCAACCGGGTCTCGCCCCGGATCGCCCCTGCGCGCGACAGATAGACAGTATCGCGCCCCTGATCGCAGCGGATGGTGAACAGCGCGTCGCCGCCCGGCGAGCCGAACAGCGCGATCGAGCCGCGATCATCCTGGCGATAGTCCCAGTCCCCACGCGTCAGCGGCCAGTCGCGCCAGTCGCCGGCGAGCGCCGCGGTCGGCGGGCTGGGCGCGGGAGCGGGAGCGGGTGCCGGCGTGGGCGCGGGGCTGGGCTCCGCCGGCGGGACCGGCCGCTCGGACTGCGGGATGCAGCCGGCGGCGAGCAGGGCGAGCGCGAGGACGATCGAACGACGCATGGCTGCGCTTATGGAGGCGCGCCGCCCGCCTCTCAAGAGCGAAAGCGATGGAACCATGGCCGCGGTCGGTCGATATCGACGCGACGAAGGGAGCCGAAGCCATGCCGATCGCGTTTCTTCTTGCCCTGGCCGCGGCGCAGGCCGGCACCATGCCCGACGCGCCGCCGCTCGGCGCGAATCTCGAGCGGTTCGACTATCGCGCGCCCGTGCACTGGTTCGAAACGCAGGCGCAGGGCGGCACGGTCCAAATGGCCTATCTCGATTTCACGCCGACCGGCCCGTCCAGGGACCGGACACTGGTCCTGCTGCACGGCAAGAATTTCTGCTCCGCCACCTGGATCGAAACGGCGCGGGCGCTGGCGGCGCGCGGCTATCGCGTCATCGCGCCCGATCAGGTCGGCTTCTGCAAATCGTCCAAGCCGGCGGGGTTTCAATACAGCTTCGCCGCCCTCGCGACCCTGACGGATGCACTGCTGGCCGACGTCGGGGCCGGTCCGGTGACGGTCGTGGGGCATTCGACCGGCGGGATGCTGGCGATGCACTATGGCCTGCTGTATCCGGAGCGGGTGGCGCAGCTCGTGCTCGTCGATCCGCTGGGCCTCAACGACACGCTCGCCGAGGGCGTACCCTATGCGCCGCTCGACGTACTGCGCGCCGAGGAAGCGAAGAAGGACGCGGCCGCGATCAAGGCGTATCAGCGGCGCGTCTATTATCACGGGCGATGGCGCCCGGCCTATGACCGCTGGGTGCGGATGCTCGCGGGCCAATATGCGAGCGCGGACGGCGACCGGGTGCGCGACGCGCAGGCGCGGCTGTCCGACATGATCGAGACGCAGCCGGTCGCCGCCCGGCTGGGGGCGATCGAAGCGCCGACGACGCTGATCGCGGGGTCGCTCGACACCACCGCCTTCCGCGCGTCGAGCGCGCCGAAGAACAAGCGCGAGGCGATCCGCACGGTGCCGGAAGCGGCGCGCGACGTCGCGGCGCGACTGCCCGGATGGAAGCTGGTGGAGCTGGACGGGCTCGGCCATTCGCCGATGGTGGAGGCGCCGGACCGGTTTCAGCGGGTGCTTTTGCGGGTGCTCGACAGCAGCTAACGCCGGCCGCCGCCGAATTTCTTCTGCACCTTGCCGTAGCGGGTTTTGCGCGTGCCGGGCTTGCCCTCGTTCGAGCGGCCCATCAGCGGCGCCTTCTTCTCGCTGTCGGGCAGGCCCAGTTCCTCGCTTTCCAGCTCGCGGATCTGGTCGCGCAGCTTGCCCGCCTCCTCGAATTCGAGGTTCGCCGCGGCATCGCGCATCTTCTTTTCAAGCTCCTCGATATACGCGCGCAGATTGTGCCCGACCATGTGCGGATGCTCGTCGTCGATCTCGACGGTCACCTGATCGCGCGAGGCCACGTCGCCGACGATGTCGCCGATCTTCTTGCGCACCGTCTCCGGCGTGATGCCGTGTTCGGCATTGTAGGCGAGCTGCTTTTCGCGGCGGCGCTCGGTCTCGTTGATCGCGCGCTCCATGGAGCCGGTCATGCGGTCGGCGTACAGGATCACGCGCCCGTCGACATTGCGCGCGGCGCGCCCGATCGTCTGGATGAGCGAGGTCTCGGAGCGCAGGAAACCCTCCTTGTCGGCATCGAGGATCGCGACCAGGCCGCATTCGGGAATATCGAGCCCCTCGCGCAGCAGGTTGATGCCGATCAGCACGTCATACACGCCCATGCGCAGGTCGCGGATCAGTTCGATCCGCTCCAGCGTCTCGACGTCGGAGTGCATGTAGCGGACCTTCACCCCGGCTTCGTGCATATATTCGGTCAGGTCCTCGGCCATGCGCTTGGTCAGCGTGGTGACGAGCGTGCGATAGCCGGCTTCGGTCGTCCTGCGGCATTCGTTGATGCAATCCTGCACCTGATCCTCGACCGGCCGGATCCCGACCGGCGGATCGACCAGCCCGGTGGGGCGGATCACCTGCTCGGTGAAGACGCCGCCGGTCTGTTCCATCTCCCAGCCACCGGGCGTCGCCGACACGAAGGTGGTCTGCGGCCGCATCGCCTCCCATTCGTTGAAGCGCAGCGGCCGGTTGTCGATCGCGGAGGGCAGGCGAAAGCCATATTCGGCGAGCGTCAGCTTGCGCCGGTGGTCGCCGCGCGACATGCCGTTGATCTGGCCGATGGTGACATGGCTTTCGTCGACGAACAGCAGCGCGTTCTCTGGCAGATATTCGAACAGGGTCGGCGGCGGCTCGCCCGGCAGGCGGCCGGTCAGGAAGCGGCTGTAATTCTCAATGCCCGCGCAACTGCCCGTCGCGGCGATCATCTCCAGATCGAAATTGGTGCGCTGTTCCAGCCGCTGCGCCTCCAGGAGCTTGCCTTCGGCCTGCAATTCCTTCAGCCGCTCTGCCAGTTCGTGGCGGATCGCCTCCATCGCCTGCTTGAGCGTCGGCCCCGGCGTCACATAGTGCGAATTGGCGAAGATGCGGATGCGCTCCAGGCTCGCCACCTTCTTGCCGGTCAGGGGGTCGAACTCGACGATCTCCTCGACCTCGTCACCGAAGAAGGCGACGCGCCAGGCGGTGTCCTCATAATGCGAGGGAAAGATTTCCAGGCTGTCTCCGCGCACGCGGAAATTGCCGCGGGCGAAGGCGGCGTCGTTGCGCTTGTACTGGAGCGCCACGAGTTTCCTGATGATTTCGCGCTGGTCGACGGTGTCGCCCTTCTTGATGTCGAAGATCATTGCCGAATAGGTCTCGACCGAGCCGATACCGTAGAGGCAAGAAACCGAGGCGACGATCAGCACGTCGTCGCGTTCGAGCAGCGCGCGTGTCGCAGAATGGCGCATGCGGTCGATCTGCTCGTTGATCGAGCTTTCCTTCTCGATATAGGTGTCCGAGCGCGGGACATAGGCTTCGGGCTGGTAATAATCGTAGTAGCTGACGAAATATTCGACCGCGTTTTCGGGGAAGAACTGCTTGAATTCACCATATAGCTGGGCCGCGAGAATCTTGTTGGGCGCGAGCACCAGCGCCGGGCGCTGCAATTCCTCGACCATCTTGGCCATGGTGAAGGTCTTGCCCGAGCCCGTGACGCCCAGCAGCACCTGATCGCGCTCGCCCGCTTTCGCCTGCTCGACAAGCTCTGTGATCGCCGTCGGTTGGTCGCCGGCCGGCTGATAGTCGCTCACCAGTCTGAATTTCTTGCCACCTTCCGCCTTTTCCGGGCGTTGGGGGCGGTGCGGCACGAAGGCCTGGCCCGTTTCCGGCTCGGCCAGCGTGGTGCGGATCTGAATTGCCATGGCCGGAGATATGGGCCCGGCCGGCGACCGGCGCAACGCGCCGGCGACGCGGGAGACGAGTATGAAGCGCGCGCTATGGGTTCTGGGCCTCGGCCTGCCGCTGCTCACCGGATGCGGCGACGCGGACGACAGCATCGATGCGCGCAACGCGTCGGTCGCCGACGTGTCGCAGCAGGCGCAGACGATCCTGAAGCAGAAGCCGGGCATGTGGCGCACGACGACCGAAATCACCGACCTGAAGACCGCCGACATCGTCCAGGGCTCCCCGATCGACCGGCTGATGCGCGAGCAGATGGCGTCCGGGCAGACGCGCAGCGCCTGCGTCAGCGAGGGCGATGCGTCGCTTCCCATCTTCGCCCGCGCGGTCGATCCGCAGGCGGCGTGCCGATACGACCATATCCGCATGGGCGACGGCACTATCGATGCGCTGCTGACCTGCCCGGCGGCGGACGGCGTGGGCACCGTGGAATTCTCGCAGCGCGGATCCTATAGCGCGACCGACTTCGACATCGAGACGCGGCTTACGCGCCGCAACGGCGACGGCACCGGCGCCAGCACCATGGCCATGCGGCTGACGGGAGAACGCACGGGCGATTGCGAAGCCTGACGACGATGCCGGACCCGCGCTGCAACATCTTGTTGCGCGCCCGCGAAATTTCCGCGTTCCGCCCTTTGAACCGGAGCGCGGTCGCGATAGAGAGCGGACATGTTCATCCGCCCGCGCCCCGACTCTGCATCGTGAAACGACTGACCCGACGCAGAATCCGCGCTTTGATGCGGCGCCATGGGCCGCAATCGCTCGTTTTCCGCCGTCGGATCGCGATTACCGCCGGCGCGGTGTCGATCGGCCTGATGGCGCTGATATTCGCCCGGGCATCCGATGCGGTCAGCGAACAGTTTGTCGGCCTGGCGCACCAATATACCTATCTTCCGCTTCTCCTGACGCCGATCGGCTTCGTCCTGATCGTCTATGTGACGAATCGTTTCGCGCCGCTTTCGCGCGGCTCCGGCATTCCGCAGGTGATCGCGGCGAAGTCGAACCCCAGCATGGCCGCCACGGCGCTGGTATCGATGAAGACGGCGGTGCTGAAGGCGATCCTGACGCTCGCCGCATTGTTCTGCGGCGCCTCGGTCGGGCGCGAAGGACCGACGGTGCAGCTTGCCGCCGCACTGATGGCGCGCTGGCACAAACTGATGCACGCGCCGATGCGCGCCTCGATGATCATCGCCGGCGGCGCCGCCGGCGTCGCGGCCGCGTTCAATACCCCGCTGGCGGGAATCGCCTTCGCCATCGAGGAACTCGCCGCCGCCTATGAGCAGCGGATGACGCTGCTGGTCATGACCGCGATCCTGCTGTCGGGCATGATCGCGCAGGGGCTGATGGGTGATTACCTGTATTTCGGCGTGACCGGCGCCGCCCTGCCCTTCATGAGCGCGATCATCGTCGCACCGCTCGCGGGAATCGCGGGCGGTATCGGCGGGGGCTGCTTTTCCCGCCTGGTCCTGGGTGCGGCGCGCGCGGACAATGCGCCGATGCGCTGGAGCCGGGCCAACCCGCTGATGTTCGCCGGCATCTGCGGCGCGGTGGTGGCGGTTCTGGGCGTGTTCACGCAGCTTACCTGGGGCACGGGCTATCTGCCGGCGCGCTATATGATCGAAGGGGTGCATGCGCCCTTGTGGTTCGGCTTCGCGAAGTTCGCGACCACGGCGGCGACCGCGGTCGCCGGCCTGCCCGGCGGCATCTTCGCCCCCAGCCTGGCGACCGGTGCGGGCTTCGGCAACCTGTTGCGTCCGCTATTCCCCGGCGAGCCTGCGAGTGCCGTCGTGCTGCTGGGCATGGTCGCCTATTTCACCGGCGTCGTCCGGGCGCCGCTGACCGCGGTGATCATCATTTCCGAAACGACGGTGAGCCGCGGGCTGATGCTGCCCATGCTCGGCGCCGCGCTGATCGCAAATCAATCGAGCCAGCTCGTCTGCAAGGACAAGCTCTACAACGCGCTCGCCCTCACCTTCGGCACGCGCGGCGCCGACGACGATTAATGCCGGCGACGCATTGCTAATGCCGGCGACGCATTGCGCCGATCTTCGGCCGGAAAAAGAGGGCCGCTCCTTCGGCAAGCTCAGGGCCGGCGAAGCCTGTCCCGGCGCGGGCATGGACGGGTCGCCCTTGCCTTCAAGGTAGCGCACGCGCCGCCGGCGTATCGAGGCAATCGAGGATGCGCTTTCGCGGGACGATCCGGTGCGCCGCCGGTTCCGCACGGCCGGGAATCTCCACCGTCCTGCCGATCGCGACAGTGCTGAAGGCGTCGCCCAGGCCGGCGCAGCGCGCCGCCAGCTCCAGCAGGCGCGGCGGCGTGTCATAGGCTTCGCGCGACAGGCGGAACGTCCCCCAATGGATGCCGATCGCGCGCGCCGCGTGCATGCGCTCGAAGATCGCCACCGCGCCCGCCGGCCCGACATGGCTGGACGACGCCATCTGGCCGGGCACAAATCGGAAGGCGCCGATGGGGATGAGCGCGAGTCGGATCGGGCCATAGGATGCCGCCGCGTCGGCCCAGCGGCCGTCGCCGAACCCGGTGTCGCCGGCGAAAAGCAGGTTGCCGCCGGGAAGCCGCACGACGAAGCCGGACCACAAGGCGCGGTTGCGATCGGCGAACCAGCGGCTTCCCCAATGATGGTTGCGGGTCACGACAAGCTCGACGCCGGGCGCGATTCTCAGCCGCCCGCCCCAGTCCAGCGCCGTGGACGGCACCCCCGCCTGGCGGATCACGCTGTCATTGCCGAGCGAGGTGACGATGCGCGGCCGGTCGCGCCGCCACAGCCGCCGCAGGGTCGCGAGGTCGAGATGATCGTAATGATTGTGGCTGACCAGCACGAGATCGATGGGCGGCAGATCCGCGAACCGGATGCCGGGCGCCGCCACCCGCGACGGGCCGATGCCGAGCGGGCCGGCCGTGTCGCTCCACATGGGATCGGTCAGGATGTTCAGTCCCCGGGTCTGGATCAGCACGGTCGCATGGCCGACCCAGGTCGCCAGCATTCGGTCCCCCGTCACACGCTGCGGCGGCGTGGCCGGCGAAACCGGGACATGCGCCGGCCAATCGGGCCGGTCGTCGCGGTCCAGCAGATAGCGGACCGGAAAGCTGGAGCGATTTCCCCTGCCCGTCGGCGTCGGTTCGCCCTCGCCGTCGGGATTGAAGAACCGCTCGCCATCGAAATGATCGCTCACGGGGCCGCGATAATAGCGGCGGTCGAGGAAATGCGGGACGACGGTCGCCCCCAGGCACAGAATGATCGCGATCCACAACGCGACCTTTCCGGCGCCCCGCAGCAGCCGGCGGATCATGCGCCGTGCCCGACAAGGTCGGGCTGTGCCCTGTCGCGCAGCCGCCTGCCCGCCGGCGGATCGCCGCGCGACCCGCCGTTGCTTACGGGACCGTGTCCATCGCGACATCGCGACATGCCTTCTCTCCGCCGTTCCGGGAAATCGTTGATCGACAGCGCGCAGCAACGATGATCGTTCCGCATGACACGGCGCGGCAGTCCCCGAACCCGATTTCTGCGCCCGGCCGGTGCCGCGGAAAGAAATCGGCAACCATGGTTCGAAGGCGGGTGTAAACCACGGCCGTATAGACGGGGCGCGTGTTCGAAATGTCCCGGAATCTTCGCAGCGGCCTGTTCGGCCGATCCGCGCGCGCGAGCGACGGCGACGGCACCGACTGGCCGCAGCGCGCCATGCGCCTGGTCGAGGAATTCGAGACGAGTTCGGCCGGCTGGTTCTGGGAAACCGATCGCCACGGACGGCTCACCTATCTGTCGGCGAAAGTGGTCGAGCAGATCGACGCCGGCGACGGGGCCGTCATGGGCCAGCCGCTGGGCGAGGTCTTCGTGGTCGACGGCGCCTCTTCGGACACGGAACGGACGCTGAGCTTTCACCTGACGTCGCGCGTATCCTTTTCCGACTATTCGGTCCGGTCGCGCGGCGTTGCGGGGCAGGAACGCTGGTGGTCGATCTCGGGCCGGCCGATCTTCGACGAGGTCGGCAATTTCCGCGGCTTCATCGGCAATGGCAGCGATCTTACCGAAAAGCGCCGGTCGGAAGCCGAGATCAACCGGCTCGCCCTGTTCGACAGCCTGACCGATCTCGCCAATCGCCAGCGGATGCGGATTTCGCTCGACCAGACGCTGGCGGAAACGAGCGGCTACCGCGCGACCGCGCTGATGCTGCTCGACCTCGACCGGTTCAAGGCGGTGAACGACACGCTGGGCCACCAGACCGGCGACGCGCTGCTCAAGCAGGTCGGGCAGCGCCTGTCCCGCGCGGTCGGCGGCGCCGGGCTGGTGGGACGCATGGGCGGCGACGAGTTCCAGGTGATCCTGCCGAACGAAGGCGGGCGCGACCGTCTTTCGGAACTTGCCGAGCGGATCATCGCGGCGCTGTCGCAACCCTATTTCCTCAACGGCTCGTCCATCTCGATCGGCTGTTCGATCGGCATCGCGATCGCACCGGGCGACGGCGAGGATTCGGAAACGCTGGTCCGCAACGGCGACCTCGCGCTGTATGCGGCGAAGGCCGACGGGCGCGGCCTGCACCGTTTCTATCACCAGGACATGCTGATCGGCGCACAGAGCCGCAAGCAGCTCGAAGACGACCTGCGCACCGCGCTGGCGCAGAACCAGCTTCACGTCGCTTATCAGCCGGTGGTGAGCACCAAGACGACGCGGATCGTCGGGTTCGAGGCGCTGGTGCGCTGGACCCATCCCGAACGCGGCGCCATTTCGCCGGCCGAATTCATTCCCATCGCCGAGGATTGCGGCCTGATCGAATCGATCGGCGAATGGGTGTTGCGCACCGCCTGTCACGATGTCGCGCACTGGCCGGGCGATGTGCGCGTCGCGGTCAACGTGTCGCCGATCCAGTTCGCCAATCCGGCGCTGCCGACCATCGTCACCAGCGCGCTGGCGGGCGCCGGAATCGCCGCCGGACGGCTGGAGCTGGAGATCACCGAAGGCGTGTTCCTGAACGAGAGCAGCTCGTCCGAACAGATGTTCCGCAAGCTGAAGGCGATCGGCGTGCGCCTGGCGCTCGACGATTTCGGCACCGGCTATTCCTCGCTCGGCTATCTGAAGAACGCGCCGTTCGACAAGATCAAGATCGACCAGAGCTTCGTGCGCGGGGCGGCCGTTCCCGGCAACCGCAACGCCGCGATTATCAAGGCGATCGTCATGCTGGCGGAGACGCTGGGCATGGAGACCACGGCCGAGGGGCTGGAGGTGCAGGACGAGATCGAGCTGATCCGCGAACTCGGCTGCAGCCATGTCCAGGGCTATGTCTATGGCAAGCCGATGCCGGCGGCCGAAGCGCTGGCGCAACTGGAAGCCCAGGGCGGCGCCGCATCTGCAAGCGGTTTCAAGGTCAGCCGCAGCCCGCGCATCAAGATGCTGCGCCGCGCGGTGCTGGAGGTCGCCGGCGAGCGCGGCGAGGTGCGGATCCAGAATCTGTCGTCCACCGGCGCCATGATCGAAGGGATCGCATTGTCCGATCAGTTCGTCGGGCACGAGGTCCGGATCGAGATGATGGACCGGCAGATGATTTCGGCCACCATCCGCTGGGCCAGGAACGGAAAGGCCGGGCTGCAGTTCGCCGAACCGATCGACCTCGACCGCCTTCAGCAGCCGCCCAGCCGCATCCTGCGCAAGACCGGCTGACGCATCAGTCCGCGGGGTCGCCGCCCTCACCGAACAGCATTGCCTGCATCCGTTCGAGATAGGCCAGCCACGCCTTGCGGCCGGCATCGGTCAGGCTGCACCGGGTCTGCGGGCGGCGCTTCACGAAGGCCTTGTCGATGCGGATATAGCCGGCCTCCTCCAGCTTGCGCAGGTTGACCGAGAGGTTGCCGTCCGTCACGCCGGTCTTGTCGCGCAACTGCGAGAAATCCGCCGTATCCGCGCCCGACAGATAGGCCATTACCGCCAGCCGCACCCGGCCGTGAATAACGTCGTCGATGGCGCGGTAATCGAGCGGCGCGTCCTCAGCCATGCGCCCCGCCCTCTATCCGCATGAGCGCGATGCCGGGCAGGACGGAGACGATCAGCACGCCGAGCGCGGTGACCGGCAGCTGCCACAGGGTCCAGGCCAGCGGCACGGTGATGACGGCGAAGGCGAGCGAGAGCCAGACATAGACGCCGAGCGCGGGCTGCGCCGAGGCGACCGAGGCGGTTCTGAGCGCCAGCGTATAGACACCGAACATCACCGGCGGCAGCATCGAGAACATCAGGTAGAAGTCCGAACCTGCGGACATGTTCGCGCGCACCATGCCGGTGATAAACACGGCCAGCGCCAGCGCGCAGAGCACGTCCTCCTTTGCTTGGCGGATAGCTTTATCTCTTAAAGTATATGGGTTGTTAAAGCGGTCGGGACGCTTGATCGGCGCCGCGACCACGCATAGCGCTTTCATCCATGGCTGAACGCACCGACCCGCCAAAGACCGAGAAAGACGCCGCCGCGCGGCTGGAGACGCTGGCGGGCGAGATCGGCCGGCACAATCGGCTCTATCATAGCGAGGATGCCCCGGAAATTTCCGATGCGGACTATGACGCGCTTGTACGTGAGAATGCCGCTATCGAAGCGGCGTTTCCGTACCTGAGGCGCACCGATTCGCCTTCACTGCAGGTCGGCGCGGCGCCGGCCGGCCATCTGTCGAAGGTGCCGCACGCCCAGCCGATGATGAGCCTGGAAAACGCCTTTTCCGACGGGGAGGTGGCGGAGTTCGTCGCGCGCATACGCCGGTTCCTGACACTAAGGGAGGACGCGCCGGTCGCGCTGACCGCCGAGCCCAAGATCGACGGGCTGTCCTGTTCGCTGCGATACGAAAACGGGCGGCTGGTGCGCGCGCTGACGCGCGGCGACGGGCAGGTGGGCGAGGACGTGACCGCGAATGTCCGGACCATCGCCGACATCCCCGAAAGGCTGCCCCGCGACGTGATCGGCACGCCGGCCGTCTTCGAGGTGCGCGGCGAAGTCTATATGGCCAAGACCGCCTTCGCCGAGCTGAACGCGCGCCTGCGGGCCGAAGCGGCGGAACGCGGCGATCCCGACAAGGCCCGCCAGTTCGCCAATCCGCGCAACGCCGCCGCGGGGTCGCTGCGCCAGAAGGATGCGGCGGTGACGGCCGAACGCCCGCTCGGCTTTCTCGCCCATGGCTGGGGCGAGGCAAGCGCGCTGCCCGGCGAAACGCAGCACGCGGTGGTCGCCGCCCTGCGCGCGATGGGCTTTCCCGTCGCCGAAGGGTTCACCCGCGTCGAAACGGTGGAAGGCGCGCTGGAAGCCTATCGCCGGATCGAGGCGGAACGCGCGGACCTGCCCTTCGACATCGACGGCGTCGTCTACAAGGTCGACCGGCTGGACTGGCAGCAGCGGCTGGGCAGCGTCGCCCGCGCGCCGCGCTGGGCGATCGCGCACAAATTTCCCGCCGAGCAGGCGCAGACCACGCTGAAGGCAATCGACATCCAGGTGGGCCGCACCGGCAAGCTGACGCCGGTCGCGCGGCTGGAGCCGGTGACGGTCGGCGGCGTCGTCGTCACCAACGCGACGCTGCACAATGCCGACGAGATCGAGCGGCTGGGCGTGCGCCCCGGCGATCGCGTCCGCCTGCAGCGCGCCGGCGACGTGATCCCGCAGATCGTCGAGAATCTGACGCCGGATGCCGAGCGGCCGGCCTGGCGCTTCCCCGCGCGGTGTCCGCAATGCGATTCCGCTGCCGAGCGCGAAGCCGGCGAGGTCGACTGGCGCTGTTCGGGCGGGCTGATCTGCCCGGCGCAGCGGGTCGAGCGGCTCCGCCATTTCGTCTCCCGCCGCGCGCTCGACATCGAGGGTCTGGGCACGACGAGCATCGAAGCCTTCTTCCATGACGGCCTGATCGCACAGCCGGCCGACATCTTCCGGTTACGGCGCGACGACCTGCTCGAACGCGAGGGCTGGGGCGAGATTTCGGCGGACAAGCTGATCGACGCGATCGACGCACGCCGCACGCCGCCGCTCGATCGTTTTCTGTTCGCCCTCGGCATCCGGCATGTGGGCGAGGTGACGGCGCGCGACCTGGCGCGTCATTATCGAAGCTGGGCGGACTTCCGCGCGATGATCGACACGGCGCTGGAAAAGCGTGCGGCGATCACGCCCGCGATCGGCGAAAGCGACGACAAGCTGCTCGCGCGAACCGGCAAGGAACTGGCGGCGATCGTCGACACCACGGGCGTCGGCCCCGAAGTGGCGCTAGCGCTGGTCGACTTTTTCGCCGAAAAGCACAACCGCGACGCGGTCGACGACCTGCTGGCGGAAATCTCGCCGGCCGACGTGGTGCACGAAACCAGCGAGTCGGAGGTATCCGGGTTGACGATCGTCTTTACCGGCAGCCTCGAATCGCTCTCACGCGACGAAGCCAAGGCGCAGGCGGAAATGCTGGGCGCGCGCGTATCGGGATCGGTATCGTCGAAGACCGGGCTGGTCGTGGCCGGCCCCGGCGCAGGATCGAAACTCAAGAAGGCGGGCGAATTCGGCATTCGTGTCATCGACGAAGCCGAATGGGCAAGGATCGTGCACGCGGCGCGGTGAATCGGCCGGGCCGTCCTCCCTGGCCGTCCTCCCTCGCTAGTGATGCTTTTTTGCAACGCAGCATAAGTCTTTTGGTTCCGTCGCGCCCGCCACGTTGACTGTCACGCAACGGAAATAAAAGGGTCCCAATGGGCGGCGCGACGGTGAGCAACACCGCGTGCTTTGGGCACTTGGGCTCCAAAAAGGGAACAACATGCGAAATCATCTTCTGATGGGTGCGGCGGCCGTCGCGCTCAGCATTCCGGCCGCAGCCTCTGCGCAGCAGATCACCTCCGGCATCGAAGGGTCGGTGCTGGATGACACCGATGCGGCGCTGCCGGGCGCCACGGTCACCATCACCGACACGCGCACGGGCTCTTCGCGTACCGTTTCGACCAGCGACAATGGCAGCTTCCGCGCCAACAATCTGGTTCCCGGCGGCCCCTACACCGTGACCGCCAGCGCCCCCGGCTTCGAGAGCAAGACCGTGCAGGGCGTCAATATCAACCTGCAGGGCAATACCGACCTCAGCTTTCAGCTCGCCACCGGCGCCGGCGAAATCGTCGTGACGGGCAGTTCGGTCAACTCGACCCAGCTCGCGATCGGCCCCGGCCAGTCCTTCGGCGAAGAAACGCTGGAGGCCTTTCCCTCCATCACCCGCGACATTCGCGACTATATCCGCATCGACCCGCGCGTCAGCCTGAACCGTTCCGACGAAGTCGACCGGGTTTCGTGCCTGGGCGGCAACGACCGCACCAACACCTTCACCGTGGACGGCATCACGCAGTCCGACGTTTTCGGCCTGAACTACACCCCGTTCGCGTCGCGTAACTCGCTGCCGCTGCCGTTTGACGCGGTTCGCGAAACGTCGGTCGAATTCGCACCCTTCGACGTGCAGTACGGCGCCTTCACCGGCTGCTCGATCAACGTCGTCACCAAGTCGGGAACGAACCAGTTCCACGGCACCGCCTTCTTCACCTATCGCGACGAGAATCTACGCGGCGACACGATCGACGGCGAAGAATTCGCCGCCGCGCCGTTCGATGAAAAGCGCTACGGCGCGTCGCTGGGCGGCCCGATCATCAAGGACAAGCTGTTCTTCTATGCCGCCTATGAAGGCCTGGACAGCGCGTCGAACCAGGACCGCGGCCCGTCGGGCGGCGGCTTCGCCAATGAGCTGGACTTCGTAAACGTCGACCAGTTCAACGAGATTTCCGATATCATCGCGCAGAATTACGGCATCGAGACCGGGCCGATTCCGCGCGCCCTGCCGGAAACGAACGACCGTTATTTCGGCCGCATCGACTGGTACATCAACGACCGGCACCGCCTGGAAGCGACGTACCAGCACCTCGAGGAATCGAATGTCGAGGAAGACGATATCTCGCAGACCAACTATGCGGGCCTGAACACGTTCGAGGAAGAAGGCACGAAGTCGGATTATTTCTCGGCACGTCTGTATTCCGACTGGACCGACAATTTCTCGACCGAGATCCGTGCCTCGCACGCCGAGGTGAACGACATTCAGGGTCCCGTCGGCGGCGGCGAGGCGCAATCGGGCAACCCGATCCCGCGCATCATCGTCGGTGTCGAAAATAACGGCAATTACGGTTCGATCCAGGCCGGCCCCGGCTATTCGCGCACGTCGAACGAGCTGACCACCAAGATCGACCAGTTGAAGGTGAAGGGCGATATCGACGTCGGCAACCACACGCTGACGATCGGCACCGAATTCAACCAGGTCCATGTCTACAACCTGTTCGCGCAGAATTCGACGGGCACGCTCGATTTCGCCAATATCGACGATCTGCGCGCCGGTCTGCTGTCGAACGGCACCAACACCTTCCCGCAGGGCGAGGATTTCGCGAACTACGACGCTGCCGGTTCCTACGGCAACTTCACCGCGAGCGGCGACATCAACGACGTCGCGGCCCGTTTCACCCGCACGCTGTTCTCGGTCTATGCCCAGGATAACTGGCAGGCCACGCCGCACCTGAACGTCCTGGCCGGCGCGCGCCTGGACTGGACGGACGGCGACGCCCCGCGGGCGAACCCGGCGTTCCTTAACCGCTACGGCTTCACCAATGCGATCGGCTTCAGCCAGCTCGACCCGGTCGTCCTGCCGCGCCTCGGCGTCACCTACGACTTCGACAATGACGGCTTCTTCCGCTCCACCCAGGTGACCGGCGGCGTCGGCATGTTCTCGGGCGGCGACCCGATGGTCTATTTCTCGAACGCCTTTTCGAACAATGGCTTCGTCACGGGCATGGGCACCAGCTATTCCGACGCCTGCGCCGGTGCGCGGGATGCCAACGGCCAGATCGACGTTCTGCAGAACGGCCAGTTCACCGGCATCCCCGACTGCGTCCGCCAAGACGGTTCGGCAGCGGCCGGAGCCGGCCTGGGCGATACCCAGTCAACCGATCCGAATTTCAAGACGCCGACGGTCATTCGCGCCAATCTCGGCTTTTCGACGACCTTCGGCACCGGCGGCGGCTTCTTCGACGACTGGCACCTGAACGTCGACTATATCTATAGCCGCTTCCGCAACCCGGTCGATTTCGTCGACCTGTCGCAGGTGGTGAATCCGGCCCTGGGCAATAACGGCTACATGGTCGATGGTCGCCCGATCTATCGCGCGATCGATCCCACGGCCGCCGGGTGCGATGCCACCCTGCAGGGCTTTGGTGGCCTTTCGCCCAGCTACACCAATGTAAGCGACGCCTGCTTCGACACCACGCGCGACGATGAAATCCAGCTCACCAACGGCAAGGATTTCGAGACCCATGTTGCCTCGCTGGTCCTGTCGAAGCACTTCCGCGGCGGCCTGTTCACCGAAGGCGGCAGCGTCTCGTTCAATCTCGGCTATGCCTATACCAATGCCGAGACCAACCGTGAATCGGGCAGCTCCACGGCAACTTCGAGCTACGACTACGTCGCGGCCTTCGACCGTCAGAACGTGGCGATCGCCCGGTCGGAATATGAAACGCGCCACAACATCACCCTTGCGCTGAACCTGAAGGAACAGTTCTTCGGTGATTACGACACCTCGGCGGGTTTCGTGTTCGTCGGTCGCTCGGGCCGTCCGTACAGCCTGACGTTCAACGGCGGCGGCGTGTTCAACGACTCGGCCTCGGGCAGCAACAACGCACTGCTCTACGTGCCGACGGGCGTGGACGACCCCAACCTGGGTGCAGGAACCGATCCAGAAGCGGTACGCAACCTGATCGACTACGTCGCCAATTCGAATTGCGACTATAAGCCGGGCCAGACGATCAAGCGTGATACATGCACGAACGACTGGTTCTTCGACGTCGATCTTCGCTTCAGCCAGGAGATTCCGGGGCCGGCGCATTTCTTCGGCGTGAATGACAAGCTGAAGCTGTTCGCCAATTTCGACAACTTCCTGAACCTGCTCGACTCGAGCTGGAACGTTTATCGGACGCAGAGCTACACGGTGGACGTGGCCAAGACGGCGGTTGGCGATGACGGCCGCTATGTCATCACCGACTTCGACCCCTACGATCCGAATTTCGTCCAGACCTCGTCCTCGATCTGGAAGATTCAGGTCGGCGTCAGCTACGAATTCTGATCATCGGATCAGGCACCTTGCGGCCGCCGTCCTCCCCCCGGGGAGGGCGGCGGTTTCCTTTTGGGGAGCCGCCGATATGCACGGTGCGTTCCACTACGGCTTTGCGCCGGACGCGCGGCGATATAGACTCGAGTTCCATCGTCCGTTTGCGTGACCGAGGACCGCCTTCCTTGCCCAAGCCCAGCCCAGCCTTGTTCGCCCGCCCCTTTTTCGAGGACAAGGCACGCGCCTTCTGGATGCTGCAGGGCGGCGGGTGGATGGCGTATCTGGTGCTGCGTACCGTCACCGGCATCACCAACACCTTTTCCTTCCGCCTGCTGTTCGTCGCGTTGGCGGAAGCGGCCGTCGGCTATTGCCTGACGCTGCTGCTCGCCAGTTGCTACAAGATCTATCGCACGCTGCCGCGCTATTACGCGATCGCGGCAATTCTCGTGACCTTCGCCGTGGCGACGCTGATCTATGCCGTGATCAACGCCTATGCCTATTCGCTGATCCGCAACGATACCCAGGGGGTTACATTCGGCCTGGTCGTCGGCCTCTTATATCTGTGTCTGACGCTGCTGCTCGGCTGGTCGGCGCTGTATTTCGGCATCAATTCCTATCTGACGGTGGAGGAGCAGAACACCCAGCTCCGCCTGCTGGAGGCGCAGGCATCGACGGCACAGCTCACCATGCTGCGCTATCAGCTCAATCCGCACTTCCTGTTCAACACGCTGAACTCCATTTCGACTCTGGTGCTGCTGAAACAGACGGAGCGCGCCAATGCGATGCTGGCGCGGCTGTCCAACTTCCTGCGCTATACGCTCGCCAACGAACCGACCGCGCATGTCACGCTGCTGCAGGAGGTCGACACCCTCAAACTCTATCTCGAAATCGAGAAAATGCGCTTCGACGAGCGGCTGCGACCCGAATTCGACATCGATCCGCGGACGGAAAAGGCGCGGATGCCGTCGCTGCTGCTGCAACCGCTGGTGGAAAACGCCATCAAATATGCCGTCACGCCGCAGGAGGAGGGCGCCGAAATCTGCATCCGCACGCGACTCGCCGGAGACAGGGTGCAGATCACCGTGTCGGATACCGGCCCCGGATTGACCGCGACCCACCGCCGGCCGAACCTTTCCACCGGGGTCGGGCTCGCCAATATCCGCAAGCGGCTGGCGCAGGCCTTCGGCCCCGACCACCAGTTCGCGACGCGATCGAACCCTGGGGGCGGGTTCAGCGTTGAGATAGAGATACCGTTCCAGTTCGAGGAACAGACCCGAGAGGCAGCATGACCATCCGTACCATTCTCGTCGACGATGAGCCCCTGGCGATCCAGGGCCTGGAACTCCGGCTCCAGGCGCATGAAGACGTGGAAGTCGTCGAAAAGTGCCAGAACGGCCGCGAGGCCATCCGCGCAATCAAGACACAGAAGCCCGATCTCGTCTTCCTCGATATCCAGATGCCCGGCTTCGACGGCTTTTCCGTCGTGCAGGGCCTGATGGAGGTCGATCCGCCGCTGTTCGTTTTCGTCACCGCCTATTCGGACCACGCGATCCGCGCGTTCGAGGCGCAGGCCGTCGATTATCTGCTGAAACCCGTGGAGGAAGGCCGTCTTGCCGACACGCTGGAACGTGTCCGCATGCGGTTGAGCGAGCGGCGCGGCCAGGCCGAGATCGAAAAGCTGAAGAACGTGCTGGCCGAGGTCGCGCCCGAAGCGGCGGAGGAACTGGCCGAGGGCGGCGAGGCGCCGACCGCCGGCCGCTATGAAAAGCTCATCAACATCAAGGATCGCGGCCAGATCTTCCGCGTCGACGTCGACACGATCGAACGCATCGATGCCGCCGGCGATTATATGTGCATCTATACCGGCGACAACACGCTGATCCTGCGCGAGACGATGAAGGATCTGGAAAAGCGGCTCGATCCGCGCCGGTTCCAGCGGGTCCACCGGTCCACCATCGTCAATCTCGACCTGGTCAAGCAGGTCAAGCCGCACACCAATGGCGAATGTTTCCTGGTGCTCGATTCCGGCGCGCAGGTGAAGGTCAGCCGCAGCTACCGCGACGTGGTCGCCCGCTTCGTCCATTGACATGGGCAACTTTTTGGTTGCCTTTCCGCCGGTCGCGGGCATATGTGCAGCCAGGAGGTTGCATATATGCCCGATTTTATCGAAAAGCAGGTCCGCCTGAACGCGTCGGTCGATCGCGTCTGGAAGGCGCTGACCGATCACGAAGAATTCGGTGCCTGGTTCCGGGTGAAGCTCGATCGCGCGTTTGCACAGGGCGGGCAGGTAAGCGGACGCATTACCTATCCGGGCTATGAACATCTGAAATGGGAAGTCCGCGTGATCGCGATGGAGCGGCCGCGAAGGTTCGCGTTCACCTGGCACCCCTATGCAATCGATCCGGAACACGACTATTCGGAAGAGCCGCCGACGACGGTGGAGTTTTTCCTTACGCCGATCGAAGACGGTACGCTGCTTACGGTCCGCGAGTCGGGTTTCGATGCTATCCCTGCTGAACGAAGGGACCTTGCGCTACGGATGAACGACGACGGCTGGGCGCAGCAGATGGAAAATATCGAGCGTCATGTCGAGGGCTGACATCGCCATTCCGCGCGCTGCCGAACTGTTTTCGGCGCTGGGTGATCGCACCCGGCTGGCGATGCTCGAACAGTTGGGCGGCGGCGTTGCGCGGCCGATCGCCGCCCTGTCGGCAGGGCGCGACCTGACCCGTCAGGCGGTCACCAAGCACCTCTGCGTGCTGGAACGCGCCGGGCTGGTCCGATCACAGCGCAGCGGCCGCGAAAAGCTGTTTTCAGCCGCGCCCGAGGCGGTGGCCGAAGCGCAGACCTATCTCATGCGCGTTGCGGCCGAATGGGAAGACGCGCTGGATCGGCTCAAGATCTTCGTCGAAGAATAAGCAGCGAAACGCTCAGCCCTCGTCCGCCACGTCCTGCGGGCCGGTGGCTTCCGCATCCTCGGCCTGCTCGGCATCCTGGTAATAGGCCTCGACCGGGCCGGTCAGCTTGATCGTCAGCGGCTGGCCGTGGCGGTCGACCTTCTTGCCGAGCGCGACGCGGATCCAGCCTTCGGACATCGAATATTCCTCGACATCGCGGCGCTCGCTGCCCTTGAAGCGGATGCCGATGCCGCGTTCGAGTACGGCCTGATCGAAATGGGGGCTGCGCGGATTGATCGACAGCCGGTCGGGGGGTGTATCAGTCATGTGCGCGCCTTTGCCGCAAAGCCGGGCTTCAGGAAAGGGGCCGGCACATAAAAAGGGGACGGCGAACCGTCCCCGGAGTTCTTATCGGCAATAGCGGACGCGGACCGGCCGGTGGAGATAGGGGTCCCACACCCGGCGGATGTGGCAATAACGATAATTGCTGCGATAGCGTCGCGCATAATAGCCGTTGTTAGGATAATAGCCGTGGCGATAGTGATAGCGGCGATCGTAACGGTCGTTATCGTCCGAGGCGATCGCGGCGCCGATGGCCAGCCCCGCGATGCCGGCGACAATGGCCGCACCGGCAGCGTCGTTGTCGTGATGGCGATAGTGGCGGTAATGCTGGGCCTGGGCGGGCGCCGCGACCGACAATGCGGTCGCACCGAGCGCGAGCCCAAGCGCGGATTTCATAATCATCTGTTTCATCTTTGCGGTTCTCCTGGCTCTGATCGCAGTCCGCGGCCACGAAAACGTTCCAAGCGAAGTGCGACTGTGATCTATACTATACAGGAGACCGGCTGAACCGGTGCGGAACCGTACATTCAGCATGCGTTTACCTTCGCAATACTTGCAGGAAGAGGAAACCGACATGCGCTATTGGCTGCTGAAGTCCGAGCCGGGAAGCTATAGCTGGCACGACCTGATGCGCGACGGCACGACCGAATGGGACGGGGTGCGCAACAACGCCGCCGCCCGCCACCTTCGCGCGATGCAGCCGGGCGACCGGGCGCTCTTCTATCACAGCGGCAAGGAAAAGGCGGCGGTGGGCGTGGCGGAGATCACGCGCGCCTGGAAGCCGGACGGCGCGGAGGGCGCCTGGGCCTCGGTCGCCGTCAAGCCGGTGGCGCCGCTCGGTCGCGCGGTATCGCTGGCGGCAATGAAGGCCGAACCGGCCCTTGCGGGCATGGCGATGCTGCGACAGCCGCGCCTGTCGGTATCACCGGTCAGCGACCGGGAATGGGAAGCGATCGCGGCGATGGCCGGGGACTGACCATCGCCGCCGTTCGTCAGGCCGCCTTGGCGCGCGCCGCCCGCTTGCGTTCGTGCGGGTCGAGATGGCGCTTGCGCAGGCGGATGGACTTGGGCGTCACCTCCACCAGCTCGTCATCGTCGATATAGGCGATGGCCTGTTCCAGCGTCATGCGGCGCGGCGGCGTCAGGCGGATCGCGTCGTCCTTGCCCGAGGAACGGATATTGGTGAGTTGCTTGGCCTTCATCGGATTGACCTCGAGGTCGTCGGGCTTCGCATTCTCGCCGATGATCATGCCTTCGTAGAGCACCTCGCCGGCGCCCACCATCAGCACGCCGCGGTCCTCCAGCGAGTTGAGCGAATAGGCGTTCGCCTCGCCCGCGCCGTTGGAGATCAGCACGCCGTTGGGCCGGCCTTCAATCTTGCCCTTGTGCGGACCGTAGCGTTCGTACACGCGGTTCATGATGCCGGTGCCGCGCGTGTCGGACAGGAATTCGCCGTGATAGCCGATAAGGCCGCGCGACGGCGCGGAAAAGGTGATGCGCGTCTTGCCGCCGCCGGAGGGCCGCATGTCCGTCATCTCCGCCTTGCGCAGCGCCATCTTCTCGACCACCGTGCCGGAATATTCCTCGTCGACGTCGATCATCACGGTTTCGTAGGGCTCGGTACGCTCGCCATTTTCCTCGCGGAACAGCACGCGCGGGCGGCTGATGCCGAGTTCGAAGCCCTCGCGCCGCATCGTTTCGATCAGCACGCCGAGCTGCAGCTCGCCGCGGCCGGCGACCTCGAAACTGTCCTTGTCCTCGGCCTCTGTCACGCGGATCGCGACGTTGGTCTCGGCCTCCCGGAACAGGCGGTCGCGGATCATGCGGCTGGTGACCTTGGTCCCCTCGCGCCCGGCAAGCGGCGAATCGTTGACGGCGAAGCGCATCGACAGCGTCGGCGGATCGATCGGCTGCGCCTGAATCGGCTCGCTGACCGAAGTGTCGGCGATGGTGTTCGCCACCGTCGCGACTTCCAGGCCGGCCAGGCTGATGATGTCGCCGGCGGTCGCTTCCTCCACCGGCACCCGCTCCAACCCGCGGAAGGACATCAGCTTGGACGCGCGGCCGGTCTCGACCACCTTGCCGTCGCGGTCGAGCGCGTGGATCGGCTGGTTGAGCTTCACCGTGCCCGTCTTGACCCGGCCCGTCAGGATGCGGCCGAGGAAATTGTCGCGGTCGAGCAGCGTCACCAGGAAGGTGAAGGGCGCGTCGGGCTCCACATTGGGCTCGGGCACATGGTCGACGATCGTTTCGAACAGCGGCGTCAGGTCGCCTTCGCGCACATCGGCGTCGACGCCGGCATAGCCGCTGCGCCCGCTCGCGAAGAGGACGGGAAAATCGAGCTGTTCGTCATTGGCGTCGAGCGACACGAACAGGTCGAACACCTCGTCCAGCACTTCCTGCGCGCGGGCATCCGACCGGTCGATCTTGTTGACGACGACGATCGGCTGCAGGCCCAGCGCCAGCGCCTTGCCGGTGACGAACTTCGTCTGCGGCATCGCGCCTTCGGCCGCGTCGACCAGCAGGATGACGCCGTCGACCATCGACAGGATGCGCTCCACCTCGCCGCCGAAATCGGCGTGGCCGGGCGTGTCGACGATGTTGATGCGCGTGCCCTGCCAATCGATCGAGGTGCACTTGGCGAGAATCGTGATCCCGCGTTCCTTTTCCAGGTCGTTCGAATCCATCGCGCGTTCGTCGACGCGCTGATTGTCGCGAAAGGTGCCGGACTGGCGGAAAAGCTGGTCGACCAGCGTGGTCTTGCCGTGATCGACATGGGCGATGATCGCCACGTTGCGGAGGCTCATTACGGATATCCGATTGTGGGAGGCTTTATATCGCGCGCGCCATAGCGCAGATGCTGCGCCGCGGAAAGGGTCATCCGCCCAGGCGGCCGCCGCCGCCCCGCCGTTCGGCGGCAATCATTGAAATCACCGGCTGTATTATTTAGATAGAACAGTTGAAGCCTTCGCGAAATCGGATCATCTAGTTTCGCGACGATTTTTGCGTGGAAGGGATTGCATGGCGACCGATACTGCCACCGCCGAAAAGGATCTGGTGCTGGAAGCGCCCGAACCCGTTCCCGAGGTTTCCCCGGACAAGGCCGCCGGCCTCGTCCCCGTCGACGAAAAGACGCGGTCCAAGCTCGACGAGCGGGTCGACGGCTTCATCGCCGACCTGATCGCGCAGGACGTCAATTCGCCCGAATTCGGCAAGCGCGTCGACCAGATCACCAGCATGGGGCAGAAGGAAATCCGCGACGCCGCGGGTCAGTCGCACCGTTTCCTGGATCGCCCGGTGCGCGCCATGGACCAGGAATCGGGCGTCGGCGCCGACCTGGCCGAACTGCGCCGCACGATCGAGGATCTCGACCCCGGCCGGAAGGGCAATCTGACCGCGCCGAAGAAACTGTTCGGGATCATTCCGTTCGGCAACAAGCTGCGCAACTATTTCGACAGCTATAAATCGTCGCAGACGCATATCGCCTCGATCCTGAAGGCGCTCGCCTCCGGCAAGGACGAGCTGTTGATGGACAATGCCGCGATCGACGTGGAGCGGCAGAATCTGTGGGCCTCGATGGGGCGGCTGGAACAGATGATCCATATCGCCGCCGAAATGGACCGCAAGATCGAGGAAAAGGCGAACGACCTCGACGCCACCGATCCGGCCAAGGCCAAGGCGCTGCGCGAGACGGCGCTGTTCTATACCCGGCAGCGGCATCAGGACCTGCTGACGCAGATGGCGGTGACGGTGCAGGGCTATCTCGCGCTCGATCTGGTCAAGAAGAACAATGTCGAACTGGTGAAGGGCGTCGACCGCGCCTCGACCACCACGGTCGCGGCGCTGCGCACCGCCGTCACGGTCGCGCAGGCGCTGACCAATCAGAAACTGGTGCTGGAGCAGATCACCGCGCTCAACACGACGACCGCCGGCATCATCGATTCGACCGGCAAGCTGCTGAAGAGCCAGACCGCGCAGATCCACGAACAGGCGGCGGCGTCCACCATCCCGATGGAAACGCTGCAGCGCGCCTTCCAGAACATCTACGACACGATGGACGCGATCGACACCTTCAAGCTGAAGGCGCTCGATTCGATGAAGAGCACCGTCACGACGCTCGACAAGGAGGTCGAGAAGTCGAAGGGCTATATCGCCCGGGCGGAAGGCGCGGCGCAGAATACCGAGAGCGGCGCAAAGGCCGACAATCCCTTCCGGCTGGAGGAGATGTAAGCCGCCATGCCGACCGATGTCGACCGCCAGATCGCCCGGTCCAGCGAGTATCTCGACCGCACGCGGGAACGCTATGCCTCGCTGAAAGCGCGATCGAAGCGGCGGCGCGAGGCGGAAATCCTGAGGCGGCTGGGCCGCATCGCGGTGGCCGACATCGCCATCGTCATCGGCGCGCTGGTCGTCGGCTGGATGGTGCCGCTGGGCATGGGCGGGGCGCTCCTGGTCATGGCGCTGCTGATCGCGGCCACCCTGGCGCTCGCCATCTTTCCGCTGGCGCCCGAGGTGACGGTCGAAACGCTGACGCAGACGCCGCTCAAGGCGCTGCCGGTGCAGACCGAGCAGTGGCTGGAAAAGCGTCGCCCCGCCTTGCCCGCGCCGGCGCGGACGCTGGTCGATTCGATCGGGGTCAGGCTGGAGACGCTGGCACCGCAACTCGCCACGCTGGACGAACGCGAACCCGCGGCCGCAGAGGTTCGCAAGTTGGTGGGCGAGCAACTGCCCGAACTGATCAAGGGCTATGAACGCGTGCCGGAGCCGCTACGCCGCAGGGAACGCAATGGCCGGACGCCCGATCAGCAGTTGACCGACGGCCTGAAGCTGATCGAGGAAGAGATCGGCGAGATGACCGAGCAGCTCGCCGAGGGGGACCTCAACCTGCTCGCCACGCGCGACCGCTACCTGCAGATCCGCTACCGCGAAGACGACGCCCTGGGTTGAGCCGCCGCCCGACCGCTGGCCCTCACATCCCTTCCGGCATGAAGACGCCGCAGGCGATGCGCGAACCGCTGTTGCCGGAAGGATCGGTGCGCATGTCGTCGGGGCCGGAATGGATCACCATGGCGGCGCCGTCCGCGTCCATCAGGCCGTTATAGGTGCCGGCCGGCAGGTTGACCGCCAGCGAGCCTTCGCCGTTCGTCCCGATCAGCAGATTGGGCATGTCGCCGGCATGCGGGCCGGCCGGGTTCTGGACGCCGTGCTGACTGCCCGTCGGATTCCAATGGCCGCCGGCCGAGGTGAAATCGGGCGCGTCGCAGCGTCCCACGGCATGGATATGAGCACCGTGCGCGCCCGGCGGCAGATCATGCGCGTTGACGGCCACGCGTACCCCGCCGCCCGAAAGCGCCGTCGCCGTTGCGGTGCCGACATCCGCGCCGTCCGCCGTCATCAGCCGTGCCGTGGCGGCCGTTCCCGCAGCGACGCCGGGCTGCGTTGCCATGGGGCCGTTCGTGGTCGTGCTGCAGCCTGCCGCCGCCAGCGAAAGCCCGGTCGCGGCGGCAAGACCGAATCCTACGGTATGCAAGCGGATCATCAATCCATCTCCCTGTTGCCTGCGCCGTCAATGATCGCGCGAGGCAACCGGTTCCCTTTTCGCGGCGGATTGTACCCCGCAGGGATCTCGCCCGTCCGCGGCCGGCCGCCATTTGCGCGCGCTGGCGGATTCCACCAGCCGGCCCGATCGGGCGCCGGTCCGGGGATATGGAGGCGAATGCTGTCAGATTTGCACATGATCGGCCTGAGCTTTCGGAGGTTCGGAAACCCTGTCCCGCCACGCTCAGACTGGGCTCCCGCCTTCGCGGGAGCACAATGGAAGTGCGCGGAGCACAAGAGAGGTGCGCGGGAGCGCAAGGAAGGTGGAAAGGCGCGTGGAGTTGGTACGAGGCTCTACAGGCACCGGCCCGAGAGTCCGGCACGGCATTCACCGCTGGGAACGTACCTCTACGGCAATATTTCCCGCCACTCGGCGCTGTGATCGCCTTCGTGATTGTCCATGCCGGGCTTGGTCAGATAGCCGCGATCATTGGGGACGTGGCTGAAGATCATCCGCGCCGGCGCTTCGTGCCAGGACAGGTTGCAGGCCCAGCGGACGGGGAAGAATTCCATCGTCGAATAGGGCAGGTGATCGTGCACCCACCAGGCGAGCCGCTTCCAGTCGCCCGGCCGGTCGAAGCGGTTGGCGAAGCTCGGCACCACGATGCAGGCGGTGGCGCCCATATGCCCCCTGGCGTCGCGCTGATCCCAGATATGATGCGCGGCGTTGCGCTCGTTCGACGCGCAATTGTGCCCCTTTGCATGGCCCGTCGCGTTGACCTCTGCCGAGCGATAGGCCGAGCGGATCGCGATCCGGCCGAAGGCATCCTGCAACGGCTCCAGCAGGTCCTGGCACAGCCGGGTGCCGGCGGCGATCGCGAGGTCGGGATCGTCGGGCAGGTTCGAGATCCTGTAGATCTCGGCGATGTCGGAATAGAGAAAATCGCGCATGAAAAAGGTACGCGAAAGCTGAACGCGGCCGAATTCGGTCAATTGTGCGACGGTAAGCGGCTTCTTCACGCGATCATCCCGGCAAGTCCATAGTCCCGATATTCCGGCGGGGGTCGATTATCGCCGCGTCCGGCAGCTTTGACCTAGGGTGCGCGGCGCCAGATCTGCGTCTTGCAGAACGGGCCGACACAGCCTTTCACTTCCAGCTTCGCGCCCTTGCGCTGCATCAGCGAGCGGTAGGTATGGCCCGATTTGGGGTCGTAGATCTCGCCGCGCCACACCCCGTCGTCGCGGTCAGGGGTGAACTGCAACAGCACGTTGATGCCCTCGACCGGCCGATCACGCTTGCTCGCGTCCGAATTGTTGACGTCGTATTCGGGGAAATCCTTGTCCAGCACACGTTCGACGCGCCCGCACAGCGCATTGCCGCACGGTTCGATGGCGACGATCGCCTTGTCATGCCGGATGAACCAGCGCCCCATCAACGAGCGCGGATTGTCCACCGGTGCCGACGCGGCGAGCGCCGGCCCGGCGACAAAAAGCATCAACAGGCCGAGGGCCGGTCTCAAGCGGCGAGTTTCCTCAACACATAATGCAGGATGCCGCCGTTGAGATAATAGTCAAGCTCGTTCGCCGTATCGATGCGGCACTTCGTCATGAACGTCTCGCTGGAGCCGTCGGCGCGGGTCAGCGTCACCTCGACCTCCTGACGCGGGCGAATATCGGTGATGCCGCGAATGGTGAAGCTTTCCGATCCGTCGAGCTTCAGCGTGTTGCGGGTCACGCCCTCGGCGAACTGCAGCGGCAGCACGCCCATACCGACCAGGTTCGACCGGTGGATGCGCTCGAAGCTCTCGGCGATGACGGCGCGCACGCCGAGCAGGATCGTGCCCTTGGCCGCCCAGTCGCGCGACGAACCGGTGCCGTATTCCTTGCCGGCGACGACAACCAGCGGCGTGCCGTCGGCCTTGTAGCGCATCGCCGCGTCGTAGATCGGCATGACCTCGCCTTCATATTTGGTCACGCCGCCCTCGATACCGGGCACCATCTCGTTCCTGATGCGGATATTGGCGAAGGTGCCGCGCATCATCACCTCGTGATTGCCGCGCCGCGAGCCGTAGGAATTGAACTCCTGACGGCTGACCTGATGTTCCTGCAGGTAGATGCCGGCCGGGCTGTCCGCCTTGATGGCGCCGGCGGGCGAGATGTGGTCGGTCGTGACCGAATCGCCCAGGAGCGCCAGCGGCTTCGCCTCGATGACGTCCGACACGGGCGCCGGGGTCATCGTCATCCCTTCAAAATAAGGCGGATTCTGAACATATGTGGAGCTGGGGTTCCACTGATAGGTGTTCGAGCCCTCTACATCGATGCGGCGCCAGTGTTCGTCGCCCTTATAGACATCGCCGTAGCGGTCGCGGAACATTTCGTCGTTGATGTTGGCGGTCACCATGTCGGCGACCTCCTGGTTCGTCGGCCAGATGTCCTTCAGGAAGACGTCGTTTCCGTCCTTGTCCTGGCCGATCGGCGAGCTTTCCATGTCCTCGGTCACCGTACCCTTCAGCGCATAGGCGACGACGAGCGGCGGCGAAGCCAGGAAGTTGGCGCGCACGTCCGGGCTGACACGCCCTTCGAAGTTGCGGTTGCCCGACAGCACCGAGGCGGCGACGATGTCGCCCTCGTTGACCGCCCTGGAAATCGGCTCGGCCAGCGGCCCCGAATTGCCGATGCAGGTGGTGCAGCCATAACCCACCAGGTTGAAGCCGAGCGCGTTGAGGTCGTCGGTCAGCCCCGCCTTGTCGAGATAGTCGGTGACGACCTGGCTGCCCGGCGCGAGCGAGGTCTTCACCCAGGGCTTGGTCTTCAGCCCCAATGCGTTGGCCTTGCGCGCGACCAGGCCGGCGGCGACGAGCACGGCCGGGTTGGAGGTGTTGGTGCAGCTCGTGATCGCCGCGATGACGACGTCGCCGTCGCCGATGTCGTAATCGCGGCCCTCGACATCGACGCGTGCGGGCGCGGACTTCTTGTACACGCTTTCAAGGTCGCCGTTGAACGCGTCGTCGACCTGCGGCAGCGCAATCCGGTCCTGCGGACGCTTCGGCCCCGCGAGGCTGGCATGCACGGTCGTCATGTCAAGTTCGAGCATGTCGGTGAAGACCGGGTCCTGCCCCTCGGGATCGTGCCACATGCCCTGTGCCTTGCAATAGGCCTCGGTCAACGCGATCGTTTCCTCGTCGCGGCCGGTGAGCGCCATATATTCCATCGTCTTTTCGTCGATGGGGAAGAAGCCGCACGTCGCACCATATTCGGGCGCCATGTTGGCGATCGTCGCGCGGTCGGCGAGCGTCAGCGCATGCAGGCCGGGACCGAAGAATTCGACGAAACGGCCGACCACGCCCTTCTTGCGCAGCATCTGCGTGACGGTGAGGACGAGGTCGGTGGCGGTGATGCCCTCGTTAAGCTTCCCGGTCAGCTTGAAGCCCACCACTTCGGGGATCAGCATGGAAACCGGCTGGCCGAGCACGCCCGCTTCCGCCTCGATACCGCCGACGCCCCAGCCGAGCACGCCGAGGCCGTTGATCATCGTGGTATGGCTGTCGGTGCCGACGAGCGTGTCGGGATAGGCGACGGGGTTGCCGTCCGGGTCCTCCGACGACCAGACGCCGCGACCGATATATTCTAGGTTGACCTGATGGCAGATGCCGGTGCCCGGGGGCACGACCTTGAAATTGTCGAGCGCTTTCGATCCCCATTTGAGGAACTCGTAGCGTTCGCCGTTGCGCTCATATTCGCGCTCGACATTCTGCTCGAACGATTTGGGCGTGCCGAATTCGTCGACCATGACCGAGTGGTCGATAACGAGATGGCAGGGAACCTGCGGATTGATCTTCTCGGCATTGCCGCCCAGCGTCTTGATGGCGTCGCGCATCGCCGCGAGGTCGACGACGCAGGGAACACCGGTGAAGTCCTGCATCAGGACGCGGGCGGGGCGATACTGGATCTCGCGGTCGGAGCGGCAGTCCTTCTGCCAGTCGACGATGGCCTGCGCGTCCTCGGGCGTGACGGTCGTGCCGTCGTCGAAGCGCAGCATGTTTTCGAGAAGCACCTTCATCGAAAAGGGCAGGCGGGAGATGTCGCCGAGCTTTTCCGCGGCCCTGGCCAGCGAGTAATAGGCATATTCCGTGCCGCCGACCTTTAGCGTGTCGCGGGTGCCGAGCGTGTCCTTGCCGATGGCGGTCATATCGGGGTGTTCCTTCCCTTGTCTGTTGCCTTGCCAACGCTGGGATCGGCGGGAGGGTCCGTGACCGGCCGCTGGCCCGAAGGAGCCGCGCTGATCAGAGGTCCTCCACGCCGATACGCTGGCGGAAAACTGGCGAATACGAGATTCGAGGCGAGCCTGTAGCAAGGGGGGGCGGTTTGGGAAAGGGTGAGCGGGTCCGCCATTGCAAATGGAGCGGGCGACCGAACTCGAGCCGCACGAACGGAACGTCCTGTTCCGCAAGGCGCGGCCGCCCGTCAGCGCTTGTCGGTCTTCTTCTTCCGCGCGCCCGCAAAGGCCCAGAACATCACGAGCGGCGCCAATGTCCCGAGCACCAGTCCGGCGATCGCGCCCCAGATCGAGCCCTGCTCGCCGAACCAGATCGCACCGAGAATCGCGCCGCCGATGAAGAACAGGACCGGGAAGAGGCAGCCGAGCGCGAGCATCGTCGGCGGTCTAGTCGGTGTGCGCCCGATTGCAACATCCGCCCGGCCGCGGGATGGAGGCGCCCGTGCGCCGCACGACCGTGATGAGGAAGCGCGCGGCATTCCTGAGCGTGGCGAAATTGCATCCCGGACAGGTGACGATCACGCGCACGTCGCAAATGCGGATCGCGGCGGCAACATCCCTGCGACACGCCCGTCGCTTGCCGTCATGCATCCGATCCCCGATTCCGTTCGGGCGCCATCACGACGCCGAAGTTATCAGGCAGGTTGCACAGGCACGGCGGCCAGGCAGGCGTGGTCGCCAAGTCCTATATCGCGGCGAAGCGCCCGGCCCGTTCGCGAAGCTCGGCCGCCTCCGCCCTGACCCGTTCGATCCCGTCCATTTCCGTCGCAGCCAGCAGGTTGTCGATCACCCGGCCGAGATGATCCCGCATCGCCTTGCGCGCGCCATGCGCATCGGCCGCGGCGATGGCATCGACGATCGCGCGGTGATCGTCGATGCGTGGCTTCACCCCCGAGCGCCGCGACCGTTCGAGCATCTTCTCGCACAGTGGCGACCGGTGCCGCACATCCCACAGCGTTTTCATCAACAGCACGATCGCGGCGTTGCGCGTTGCCTGGGCGATGCGCAGGTGGAAATCGCGATCGGCGACCTCATCGTGCAGCTCCCGCTCGTTCTCCGCGATCATCTGGTCGAGTATTTCGCGCAGCTCCGCGACGTCCGCGGGATCGGCCGTCACCGCCGCAAGCGCCGCCGCTTCCCCCTCGACCAGCCGACGCGCCTCGGTAAGTTCGAACGCGCCGATGTCGAGGTCGGACGGCGATACCGTCGCCCCCGGCCGTTCGGTGACATAGACGCCGGAGCCGCGGCGCGCCTCGACCAGCCCCATGATCTCCATGCCGATCATCGCCTCGCGCAGCGTCAGGCGGCTTACGTCGAACCGCTCGACCAGTTCGCGTTCGGGCGGCAACCGTTCGCCGGGCCGGTACTTACCGCTCGTGATCTCTTCCTGCAGCGTATCAATGATCGCGCGATAGAGTTTCGGAGCGGCGGCGGTCATGCTCTTTCTCTCCTGTCTGCTTTTGGAGCCGATCGTACCGGCATCGCGCGCCGCTGTCATTCCCGACGAACAGATCACCGTGCGTATGCGACACCGCCAAATCGAAGGGCCGAAAGCCGCATTCCATCCTGGCCCGCACGCACCGTCAGCGCTTCACGTCGACCCCGCCGGCGACGAACCCGTCCAGATCGGCGCGCCGGAACAGGCTGGCGTCGCCGGGCAGCGAATGCTTCAGGCTGGTGAGCGCCAGCCCGTTCGCCGCCGCCGCCTCGATCGACCGTCCGTTCCGCAAGGCGTCCAGCACCCCGGCTGCAAAGGCGTCCCCGCCGCCGATGCGATCGACGATGCCCGTCAGCGCGATCTCTTGCGTCTGCGCGTGACCGTCGCGGGCGTCAATGCGTGCCGACAGCCGGTGATGGCCGGAATCGACCACATGCCGCGCGGTCGAGGCGATGATGCGCAGCCTGGGAAAGGCGGCGAACGCCGCATCGGCCGATGCGCGGCGCCGATCCTCGCCCTCCCCACCGAAATCGCGGTCGAGCAGCAGCGCGATGTCGCGGTGGTTGCCGAACAGGATGTGCGCGGCCCCCACCAGCCTGGAAAGGACGGCGCGCGGATTGCTGTCCCAGCGTTTCCACAGCCGCGCGCGGTAATTGCCGTCGAACGAAATGGTGATGTCGCGCGCGCCGGCCGCCTCGACCGCCGCCAGTGCGGCCTCCGCCGGTACCGGCCCCAGCGCCGGGGTGATGCCCGACAAATGCAGGTGATCCACGCCGTCGAGCAGCGCGTCCCAGTCCCACGCGCGCACCGGCGCCTCGGCAAAGGCGGAATGCGCGCGGTCGTAGATGACATCGGTCGGCCGCAATCCGGCGCCGGGCGTGACGTAGTATAATCCCATCCGCCCCGGCCGCCGAAGGACATGCCGACAGTCGACGCCGAGCCCGCGCAGAGTCCGCTCGGCCGCGTCGCCGAGCGCGTTTTCGGGCAGCGCCGTCGCCAGCGCCACGTCATGGTCCAGCAGCGCCAGCGCGGTCGCGACGTTCGCCTCCGCACCCGCGGTCCAGACATCGAGTGCGGGAGTCTGGAGGAGGAGCTGACGATCGGGCGGCGACAGACGCAGCATCACTTCGCCGAAGGCCAGCATCCGTCCCATCATCATCTCCCTGTTTCGCGACCCGACGTCCCGCCGGCATCATCCTGGCGGCGGTGTACACGCCGACGGCAACGGCGCAAATACCGCGCGCGGGCCAGAATGCGCTTGTTCACCGCGTTGACCAGCGTCAGCTTGGCATTGAGCGTCGGCACCCGTCCGGTGTTGGTGAGCGCCACGGCGATCGCCATCGCGCCGCAACGGCGGGGTCGGCGCCTTTTCGCTGATGCCCGGCTTTACCTATGCCGTGACCGGCCCCGACGGAAAGACGAGCGTGCACAAAGCGGCATCGTTGACGTACTGATATGGCGGCACGGCAACGCCGCGGCCGAACGTGCTGCGTTGCGCACGGGGCCGATGGCGTCCACGAGAATTGCCGCATCCTGTCGGAATATCGGCTGATCGAAACGGCCGACGGAAACGGAGGCCGTCCTTGAGGCGAATGCTATCGGCTTTGCACACGATCAGCCCGAACTTTCGGAAAGGTTCGGAATCTTGTGTGTTCGCGAAGGGCACCCATCAAAGGAGTATTTTGACGAGACCCGGTGGCGGGGACACAGGCTGGGCTCCCGCCTTCACGGGAGCACAAGGCCCGGCACGCGTTCAAAGTCGACCGAACCCACCTCTGGATTTCCGGATCAGCTCGCTTTCCGTGATTGTTCGGCTGCGTCAGCGACGGCGCTTCGGCGCGGCCGTCGATTCGCGCACGACCAGGCCTGCCGGCACCACTTGCGGCGATGCCGGGGGCTTCTCGCCCGCCCGCGCCGCGATGATGAGTTCGACGGCGCGTGCGGTGACATTCGCGATCGGTTGCTCGATCGCGGTGAGCGGCGGATAGCCGAAGCGGACGACCGGCGTGTCGTCGAAACTGATGACCGACAGATCGTCCGGCACGTCGAGACCGCGCGACCGCACGACGTTCAGCAGGCCGAGCGCGGTCTGGTCGTTGCTGGCGATGATGGCCGTCGCCGGCGCGTCGCCGTCCAGCAGCCGCACCGCCGCCCGTTCGCCCGATGCGAGGCTGAAATCGCTTTCGGCCAGCAACCCCTCGAGATCGAGACCTGCCGCCGCCATCGCCGTCCGCCACCCGTCGACGCGCCACGCGCTCAGTTCGTATTCGGGCGAGCCGGCAATGAAGCCGACGCGGGTGTGGCCGAGCGCCAGAAGGTGTTCCGTCGCCAGCCGCGCCGCACGTTCGTCGTCCATCGTCAGGCGCAGGCCCGGTCCGCCCGTCAGCGATCCGATGCGCGCGATCGTGATGTTGTGCTCGTCGAGCAGGTCGACGATCTGCCGGTTCTGCGAATGCGGCGGCGTCAGGATCACGCCGTCCGGCTGCAGCGCGGCGATCGCGGCCAGCAGCTCGCGTTCGATATGGTCGCTATGCGTGTCGATCAGTTCGACGATCAGGCGGTAACCGTGTTCGGCGCAGGTCAGCATCCCGCCGAACATCATCTGGTCGACCCAGTCGGTGCCCTCGCGCTTTTCCCAGTCGGCGATGGTGCGCTCGCGATCGTTGAGCGCCATGATGAGATAGGAGCGCGACCCGCTCATCCGCTGCGCCGCGATCGAGGGGACGTAGCCCAGCTTCTCGATCGAGGCCTGCACCCGTTCGCGCATGGCCGGGCGGACATTGGGTTCCTTGTTGATGACGCGGCTGACGGTCTGCAGCGAAACGCCGGCATCGGCGGCGACATGCTTGATCGTGACTGCCTGTTTCCGTCGCGCCATGCCCCGCCGCTCAGGCCGCCTCTGCTTTGCTGGCGCCGCAATAGCGCGCCACATAATCGGCATGGGCGGGGAGTGTTTCGACGGTGCGGGCGACACCGTGGCGAAGTCCGGTCAGCAGGCGGTCCAGCTCTTCGTCGCCGAGCTTGGCGGCGATGGGATGGTGGCTTTCGGGCATGATGCCCTGCCCCATCATCACCTGCACCCAGCTATTTTCCGCGAACAGTTCCTCGTTCCGGCGAAAGACGCGGCCGGTTTCGCGGAACAGTTCGATCTTCTGCGCCAGCGTGTCGGGGATCTCCATGTCCGCGCAGTGCCGCCAGAAGGCGCTGTCGCGGCGCTGCGTCACCTTGTAGTGCAGGATCAGGAAGTCGCGGATCTGCTCCATGTCGAGCGTCTGCTGATCGTTGAACTCGGCGATGTCGCGCGCACTGATCCGGCCTGCCGGCATCATGCGGACAAGGCGCAGCACCGCGCGCTGGATCAGGTGGATGCTGGTCGATTCCAGCGGCTCCATGAACCCGCCCGACAGGCCGATGGCGATGCAGTTGCGATACCATTGCCGGCGCCGGACGCCGGTGGTGAAGCGCAGGAAGTTGGGCTCGGTCCGGGCCGCGCCCTCGATATTGCCCATCACCCGCGCAAGCGCGTCGTCGCGCGACAGATAGCGGCTGCAATAGACGAGGCCGTTGCCGGTCCGGTGTTGCAGCGGGATGCGCCACTGCCACCCGGCGTCGTGCGCCATCGCGCGCGTATAAGGCGGCGCGGGGCGGACGCTTTCCGTCTGGATCGCGATCGCCGAATCGCACGGCAGCCAGTGCGTCCAGTCATCGAAGCCGGCATGCAGCGCCTGTTCCATCAGCAGCGCGCGGAAACCGGTGCAGTCGAGGAACAGGTCGCCCTCGATCCGCTGGCCGGATTCGAGCTTCAGCGCGACGATGTCGCCGCTTTCGCCGTGGAGGTCCACCTGCGCGATCTTTCCCTCGATCCGCCTGGCGCCGTTCTTTTCCGCAAGCTGGCGCAGGAAACGGCCATAGGCGGTGGAATCGAGCTGATAGGCGTAGTTCATGCGGTTGTCGGGCAGGTGGGCGAACCGGCCCTCCCGCGCGGCGACCAATTCCAGACAATAGTCGTCATAGGGCTGGTCATGGCCTTTTTCCCGGCCGTGGAGCCAGAAATGCTGGAAGCCCGCGGACCAGTGATCCTTGCCTGTCAGGCCGAAGGAATGGAAATAGCTGTCGTCCGCCGCACCGGTGCGCCAGCCGTCGAACCAGATGCCGAGCTTGAACGTGGCGCTGGTCGCCCGCATGAAGTCGGCCTCTTTCACCCCGATCACGCGGTTATAGGTGGCGAGCGGCGGGATGGTCGATTCGCCCACGCCGACGGTGCCGATCGCGTCCGATTCCACCAGCGTCAGATCGACCGTGTCGCCCATGGTATGCGCAATTGCGGCCGCCGCCATCCACCCCGCCGTGCCGCCGCCGGCGATGACGATACGCTGCGCCGGCCTCACTGATTCAACTGCCGGAGCAGGAAACCGCGGATGCGTTCCGCGCTTTCGGGGGTGAGGGGCGCAAGCACGCTGCGCGCGTCCTCGGGGATATGCTCGACATCCTCGGGCCGGTTGCGGAAGACATAATGGTCGAACAGGTCGCGCCAATGCTCCTTTTCCGCCTGGGGCAGGTCGCGGATCGCCATGAGGGCGAGGTTGAGCGCGTTCTGCGGCTGGCCCAGCCAGCGCGGCGTGTCGCGCCACCAGTAATTCACCAGCACGTTGAACGACGACAGCCCCTCGACATGGTGCCACCACATGGACGGGATATGCAGCGCGTCGCCGGGTTCCATTTCCGCCACCAGCGCATGGTCCAGCGCCTCGCGGAATTTCGGGAAACGCTCGAAATCGGGATTGTGGAAATCGACCATGCTGATCGCGCGGCCGGCGGGCGTGTTGTCGATGGGACCGAGATAGAGGTTGCGGAACTGATCCGGCGGGAACAGCGTGAAGCGCCGCCGCCCCACCGCGACGCAGGCGAGATTGTCGGGAAAGTCGTTATGCGCCGCGATCCGTGTCGGCGTGCCGATCCAGATGCCGTCGAGGCTCTTGCGCTCGCCCAGATCGACGCGGTTCTCCTCGGCCAGGCCGGAAAAGAAACGGTGCATGTCGATCGAGGCGAGATAGATGGGGTGGGCGTCCGCCCTGCCTTCCTGTGCATCGATCCGGGCAAAGATTTCGGGCAATGGTGCCTGGAGCGTGCGGAAATTCATCCCCATCGCGGCGTCGTAGAACATCCTGCCGTCGGTGCCGGGGGCTCCGGCGGAGACGGTAAACTTCATGGCGCGCGCGTGGTCGAGCAGATATCGCCGCGCGGCGCGGGGCGACTGCTTGCCGGCGGCAACCAGCGGCCAGTCCGACACCAGGCCACGCACGACGAAGGGTTCGCCGGCCTCGCGCAGTACGGCGTCGAGTTGCGCGACATCGGCGATCTGCCGCTCGCGAACGGCCGGAATGGAGCGAAAGATGCCGGGATCCGCCTCAGCCATCGCTGATCCGCCGGTTCTTGCGCCGGATCAGCGCATCAAGGTTCGAAAGCGAGGCCAGCGCCATGAAGACCGGCATCAGATGCCCCTCGCCATGCAGTTCGGCGAGCGCCGCGGAGTCGAGTTCGCGCAGCCGGTCCTCGTTGATGGCGTGAAACCCGACCAGCCGGTTGACCGAACCGTCGACCAGCGGAATTTCCACCGCCAGCGGCTCGATCAGGTCATGCCGGCGAAGTGCCGCGAAGAACGCGTCCGAGCCCTGATAGCCGCGATCGAGCTGGCCGAGTTGCTCGCTCACCCGCTCCAGATACGAGGTCGGTTTGCCGTCCGCGTCGAACACCGCAAGGTCGCCGTCCGCGCCGATACGCGGGCTGGCCATATCGACATGCACATGGCGTTCGCGCGATTCCGGGGACGGCCGGCCGATCAGGAATGGCTGGATGGTCATCGCGAGCGGCCGATAGCGCGCATCCCAGCACCCGTCATCAAGGAACAGATTCTCGCCATTCTCGAATCCGAACATGGCGAGCGCGGCGAAGCTGTCGCGATCCGGGTTCAGCCGGAACAGGATGGGATATTCGTTCTGCACACGCCGAAACTCGTCCGGCACCGTGACGCAGCACATCACCCCGTCGCCATAGGTCTCGCCATGTCCGCTATGGACGCGCAGGTCGCGATGGGCGTCGGGGGTCAGGATGGTATGCTGGGACATGGTGGAAATACTTGCTCGACCGCTGGATACACTCGCGTGACCGCCGACGGATCGGTGGCCGTCCGAAATAATGGCACAAAGGGCACCCCCTTTCGAGAGCGCCCTTCATGCCAACCGGCCAGCCCCTTTCTCCGGCCGATCAGAAGGCGAAGCGCAAGCCCGCCGAATACCGCGCGGCACCGGGTGACGCGAAGGTGACGGCGTTGTCCGAGCGCCGGTGCCCGCGCCGGCTCTCGCCGGTCAGGTTGATGCCTTCGACGAATACCGAGGTGCCCGGCATGAACTCGAAGCTCGCGCTTGCGTCCACTTGGCCATAGGCCTCGACATAGGTCGGGTTCGGCCCGCTGCCGGACAGGAACTCGTCGCGCCAGTTATAGGCGACGCGCGCCTGGAGCGGCCCCTTGTCGTAGAAGGCGACGGCGTTGGCGCTGTCGCTGAGCCCGGTCAGCGGCGCGAACTGCGACTGGCTGGCGGGCAGCGTGTTGTCATAGGTCGTATCGCCATCGACGATCGTATAGTTCAAGATGACGCCGAAGCCAGTATCCCAGAAGCTGTGCTGAACCGCGAATTCCCAGCCGTGCAGGTTGGCCGTCTCGTCATTGTTGACGGGTGTCGATATCTGGAAGATCAACGGATCGTCCTCGGGCAGGCCGAAGATGTCGCCCGTGGTATTGCCATTGGCGTCCGTCCCCGTGATGTTCACCGAGTCCGGATAATTCGCGAAGATATAGTTGCGGACCGATGTCGAATTGACGTCTTCATTGGCGGCCTGCAGGGCCGCGACAGCAGCGCGGTAGCGCGGACCGTCGCCCGGATTGGTCAGGTCGTAATAATTGTCGTCGACCCGCGTGTTGGAAATGAAGTTTTCGACATTCTTGTGGAACCAGCCGATGGAGATGTAGCTGGACGGCCCGTAATACCACTCCGCCGACAGGTCGATATTCTTCGACTTGTACGGCAACAGCCCCGGGTTGCCGACGCTGCCGGTGCCATTGCCGATCCGGAAGAGCTGATCGAGGGAGCGGCCGCCCTGCAGGTCGGAATAGCTCGCCCGTGCGATGGTGTGGCTGTATGATGCGCGCAGCTTCACGTTGCGGATCGGTTCGACATCGAAATCGATCGCCGGCAACCAGTTCTGATAGCTTCCCTTGAACCGGGTGACTTCCGTCTGATCGGAAAAGATCACGTTGAACTCGTTCGCCGAAATCCATTTCGTCCCGGTCGGCACCGGCACCACGGCCGAGGAATCGACCGTTGTCGTCTCATAGCGGAGACCGGCGCTCAGATGCGCTTCGCCCGCCAGGAAGTCGAAGGCGGTATTCACCTGCAGATAGGGGGCCAGCGTCTTTTCGGTGATGTGGCGGTCCTGCGTGAAGTCCGCGAGGCAGTTCCCGTCGCCGCCGCAAACGCCGTACAGCTCGTCGAGCAGCGGGACCAGCCGGTCGAAATCGAATTTATAATAGCTCTTGATCGCGTCGGGATCGTCTATGCCGCCCAGCCCGTCGAACTTGTCCGGAATCGTGACCTTGGTGAAGATGTCGTCGGGAATGTCGGAAGCCGGGCCCGCGCCGCCCCAGGTGTCGTTCTGGATATAGCCATAGGCCGAGCGCACCTTGTTGTCCGTATAGGTAACGCCGAAGTCCAGGCTATCCAGAAAATCGCCGCCATGATCGTAATGCCCCTTGAGCATGACCTGATCGAGACGGTCGTGGAAATAGGAGTGGCGAAAGGCGTTGCCGGTCGGCGTGATGAGCGAGGGATCGAGCGCATCGATGCCGTCATACATGTCGTAGGAGATGACCGGGGCGTAATGCTCGAAATTGATGCCCTGATCCTCGATTCCGAAGATCGAGGTGCCCACCGACATGGAGTTGCCGTAGACGTTGGTCGGCTTCGACGTCGCGGTCGAGCGGTGCGCGTCGAGCTGCATCGTCACCCCGCCCGGCGCTTCCCAGGTCAGGTTGGCGCCGATGTCCTGGTTCTCGTTGCGGTTGGACGTCTGCGCGCCGCTATACGCCAGATCCTTGCCTTCGTCCGCGCCGAAATGCTCGGAATAGAAGATCGGGTCGGCGACGGGGCCGTCGCCCCAGGCGCTCGATGTGTCGTTATGGTTGAAATAGATGCCGACACTGCTCGTATGCGTCTCCAGCGTGTAGCGCGAATAGGTGTAATCGACGGTCGCCGTCAGCGAATCGATCGGCTTGAACTGCAGCACCGCCTGACCGTTGATGCGCTCACGATCGATATCGTTCAGAATGTAGGACGCGCCCTGCGGCACCGCGTAAACGTCGTTCGGCCCCGGCCGATTCTCGATATTGTCATAGCGCGGATCCCCTTCCTGCGCGAGCGAGCCCCAGTTGTTCTCGGAGCCGAGATAGCCGTCGCGCCATTCGTCGATCTGCGCGAGATCGGTGCTCGCCTTGCGCTTGGAATAGCCGCCGCTGACAAGGATGCCCAGCCGGCCGTCCATGAAGGTATCGCTGATCACGCCCGAGATTTCGGGCGTTACCGGCGTGTCGCCGTTGCGGGTGGTGTCATAAATCCCTTTGGCGGAAATGCTGCCGCGTAGCCCTGGGCGGTCGAGCGGCCGCGGCGTCAGGATGTTGATGGTCGCGCCGATGCCGCCGGTAGGAATCGAGGCGCGGCCGGACTTGTACACCTCGACCGCCTTGACGCCCTCCGACCCGAGATTGGCGAAATCGAAGGACCGCGATGACGGTGCGCCGAGGCCGTTGCCCAGCGTCGACGTCGCCATTTGCCGTCCGTTCAGCAACACCAGATTATATTCCGGGCCGAAGCCGCGAACGGTGACGGTCGAACCCTCGCCGTTCGAGCGATCGATCGACACGCCGGTAATGCGCTGCAGCGATTCGGCGAGATTGGTGTCGGGAAACTTGCCGATGTCCTCGGCCGAGATGGCATCGACGACGCCCTGCGCCTCACGCTTGATATTCATCGATTCGCGCAGGCTGGCGCGGATGCCGGTAACCACGATTTCGGTGCCGACGGCCTGATCGTCGGCGGCATTGTCCTGATTGCGGATTTCGGAATCGCCCTGCATCCCCATCGTCGACGAGGTCGACGAATCTCCGGCGTCCTGCGCGAATGCCGTTACCGGCACGGCGGCGATCGCCAGAGTCGAAGCCGAAATGATCCAACGCGAAACCGAGCGAGCGCTGACGCTGCGCATATCGTCCTCCCCTGTCATGGCGCGGCTGAGCCCGCGTCTCGAAATATTGAGAACGTTCACTTGCGCGGTTTCGTTCGTCCTGTCAAGTAACTCCGGCAGCGGCCCGGATCGGGGTTGGCGCGCCGCCCGGCACCCGTCCGGCCGGCGGGCCCGAAGGCCGCCACGACCGGAACCGGTCATCGGAAACGATACGGAACGGCCTCGGGGCCGAACAGGAGAAGGGCTGAACATGGCGAAGAAACTGCGGTTCGCACTGGTGGCGTCCTGTGCGCTGACGGTGTGTGCACCCGGCGGCGGCGCCGCCCAGACGGCGGCGAACACATCCGCGACGACGCAGGCGCGGAGCCGTGCCGAAGCGATCGTTGCAAAGATGACACGCGACGAGAAAATCGCGCTGGTGCACGGCCTCTTCCCGCCGATGGCAGAGGGCAAGACGGACAATGAGCTGATCCCGTCGGCCGGCCATATCGACGGCATTCCCCGCCTGGGCGTGCCGTTGGTGCGCGAGACGGATGCGTCGCTGGGCGTCGCCAATCAGGTCGAACAGCGCAAGGGCGATGTGGCGACCGCCCTGCCCTCCGGTCTGGCCACCGCCGCCAGTTTCGATCCCGATATCGCCCGTGCCGGCGGCGCGATGATCGGTTCGGAAGCGCGGGCCAAGCGGTTCAACGTGATGCTGGGCGGCGGAGTGAACCTGACGCGCGACCCCTGGAACGGCCGCAATTTCGAATATCTGGGCGAGGACCCGCTGCTCGCCGGCACCATGGCGGGCGCGCACATCGCCGGCATCCAGTCGAACCGCATCGTTTCCACCGTGAAGCATTTCGCGCTGAATTCGCAGGAAACGGGCCGCATGGTGCTCGATGCGCGGATCGGTGAGGACGCGCTTCGCGAAAGCGACCTGCTGGCGTTCCAGATCGCCATCGAGAAAGGCCGGCCCGGTTCCGTCATGTGCGCCTACAACAAGATCAACGGCGACTGGGCGTGCGAGAACGCGCATCTGCTTACCGACGTGCTGCGCGACGACTGGGACTATCGCGGCTGGGTGATGAGCGACTGGGGCGCGGTCCATTCAACAGTGAAGGCCGCCAATGCCGGGCTCGATCAGGAATCGGGGCAGGAACTCGACAAGAGGATCTATTTCGGCCCGCCGCTCGAACAGGCGGTCGAATCGGGCGCGGTGTCCGAAGCAAGGCTGGACCAGATGGTCGTCCGCTATCTGACCGGGCTGATCGAAACCGGCGCCTATGACACGCCGGCGCCGAAGACCGCGCAGAAAATTGATTATGCCGCCCATGCAAAGGTCGCCGAGCGGGCGGCCGAGGCGGGCATCGTCCTTTTGAAGAATATCGGCGATCTGCTGCCCCTCGACGGTGTGCGAAAGATCGCCGTGATCGGCGGCCATGCCGACAAGGGCGTGCTGTCGGGCGGCGGCTCCAGCCAGGTACGCTCTGTCGGCGGCGCGCCGATCGAAATTCCGCTCGCCTCCGGCGCGGCATCGTCGTTCGCGCGCATCACCTATCATGCGTCTTCGCCGCTAAGGGCGCTGCGCCAAGCGATGCCCAATGCCCAGATCACCTGGGTCGACCAGCAGGACGTGGAGGGCGCGAAAAAGGCCGCGCGCGAGGCGGACGTCGCGATCGTATTCGCGGTTCAGTGGGCGACGGAGGCACAGGATGTCGAAAGCCTGTCGCTACCCTATCATCAGGACGCGCTGATTTCCGCGGTCGCCGAGGCGCAGCCGAAGACCGCCGTGGTGCTGGAGACCGGCGGGCCGGTGCTGATGCCGTGGATCGAGAAGGTGCCGGCGGTGGTCGAGGCCTGGTATCCCGGCCAGCGAGGCGGGCAGGCGATCGCCGGCATCCTGACCGGCAGGGTCAATCCTTCGGGCCATCTGCCGATCACCTTCCCGAAATCGCCGTCGCAGGCGCCGCGGCCCGAGCCGGTGGGGCTGGACCGCCTCAACAGCCTGGAGGCGCAGGCGGCGGCCAATCCGGCCGACGCGTCGGATTATCAGTTGCAGAGCTTTCCCGTCGACTATGTCGAGGGCAGCGATGTCGGCTATCGCTGGTACGAGAAGACGGAGGCAACGCCGCTTTTCCCGTTCGGGCACGGCCTGAGCTATACCCGCTTCACCTATGGCGATGCGAAGGCGATGGGCGGCAAGTCGCTGACGGTATCGTTCGACGTGACCAACAGCGGCGGGCGCGCCGGCGCGGACGTGGCGCAGGTCTATGTGAAGCGCGCAGGCAGCGACATGCCGATGCGCCTGGCGGGATTCCGCCGGGTGATGCTGAAGCCCGGTGAGACGAAGCGGGTTACGGTGACGGCGGAACCGCGCGTCCTGGCCGAATATGACCACAACATGCCCGGCTGGCGCATCGCCGGCGGCGACTATCGGGTGGCGATCGCGCACGATGCGGCCGACCGCGACCTGATGGTGGAGGCGACGCTCGACCCGATGACGATGAAGCCGTGACCTGAATTCGGACGCGGCGGAGCGATTCCGGCGGTTGCCGACCGTCGGCCGCGCGGGCAAATCCTGGGCAATGCCGTTCCGAATCGTCCCCAGGCCGACCGGGCGCCGCGCCGTGCCGGTTGTCGAGCGGCAACCGATGCGCTTCGTGCTTCTGTACGGACTTGCCTATACCGGCGGGGTTATCGGCTATCTGCCGTTATTGTCCTTCCTGTTGCCGATGAAGGTGGAAGCGGTGACGGGCGAGTTGCGGCTCGGCATCTTCACCGCCTGCCTGGTCGCCGGCGCCGTGGCGGCCAGCTTGTCCAACATCCTGTTCGGCTGGCTGAGCGACCGGTCGCTGGCGCGCGGCGGCGGCCGGCGGCGCTGGATCGCCGGCGGGCTGATCGCCACCGCCTTTGCCTATGCCGGCTTCGCCGCCGCGGCCGACCCCGTCGCGATCATCGTGTCGGTCGCCTGCTTCCAGACCGCGATCAACATGGCGCTGGCGCCGCTGTTCGCGATTATGGCGGACGAGATTCCCGATGCGCAGAAAGGCGTGGCGGGCGGGCTGCTCGCGCTCGGCTATCCCGTCGCCGCGGGCGTGGCCGCGGCCGTGCTGCGGATCGACGGCCTGTCGGAAGCGATGCGGCTGGCGATCGTGTTCGCGGCGCTGGCCGCGTGCATCGTGCCACTGATGCTGACGCCCGCCCGGCATATTCCCGAGCCGGTCGATACGCCGCTCAGGCGCCAGATGCTGGAGGGCGACCTGGCGATCGCCTGGGGCGCGCGTATTCTGGTGCAGATCGCGGGCGCGGTCCTGTCGCTTTATCTGCTTTATTATTTCGAGAGCCTGTCGCCGGATCCGCAGCCGGGATTGCCCGTCCATGTCAGCCATGTACTGATGCTGGCTTATCTGGTGCCGGTGCCGGTCGCCATCCTGATCGGCAGGATTTCCGACCGAATCGGCCGGCGCAAGCCGTTCCTGCTGGGCCTGTCGGTGCTGACCATGCTCGGCCTGATCGGCATGGCGCTTGCGACAGGGCCGACGGCGGGGGCGCTGACCTTCGGCGCCTATGCCGCCGGCAGCGCCACGTTCCTGGCGTTGCATTCCGCCTTCGCCATGCAGTTGCTGCCAAGCCCGCGCCACCGCGGGCGCGACCTCGGCCTGCTCAACCTGACCAATACCCTTCCCTCGCTGATCGGACCGATCGTCACCTGGTCGCTGGCGACGCCGGACGATTTCGACGCGGCATTGCTCGCGCTCGCCGGGCTGGCGCTGTGCGGCGGGCTGCTGGTCCTTCGGGTGCGCGGCCGGCGCTGAGCGCCGATCATCCGGGCGGATAGCGCACCAAGGTTTGCCGAATGGCGCCCTTCCTTGCCGCTGCGCCGGCGTCGTTGACGATATGGGCGATCGTCCCCTTTCCGCCACCCAGGGAAATCGTGGTGACATCGCGGAACACCACGTCAGGTTTTTCGGGCGCCTCGATCGCGCTTTCCAGGACGATCGACGGATCGGCGGTGAAATTGGCATAGATGCCCATGCCGACCGCCAAATGATGGTCGACATGATCGGCGACCTTATAGGCAGCATAGCCGCGCCTGTTCCCGGCCATGTACCCCGCCTGGCTCGGCGGATCGTAGGGCAGTTCGTTCTGATAGAAATAGGTGCGGCCGCGCTCGCCATTCCACAGCGTCTGGTATTTCTGGAAATGCTCGACGAACAGGCCGTAGATCGTCACGTCGTCGCCGTTGACCACCAGCCCCTGATCGGCGGTATTGTCTTCCCATCCGACATGCACGCGGCCATTGGCGCGGTCGCCGTGATCGGCGCGCCAGATCCACAGGTGATCGCCGATGACGTGATGGCTGTTGATTTCGCAGCAGGTCTCGACCCGGCCGGGCGTCGCGCCGCCGACCCGGAAGAAGAGGTCGGACAGCGACACCGGATTGCCGGCATGATCGCCGCGCGCGCCGCGCGGCCCCACTTCGAGCAGCACCGGCGACACTTCCGGCCCGGCATCGAACAACAGTCCGGCCAGCGCGACGCCGGGCACGTCGGCGATGGTCATTGCCGTCGCGCCGCGTTCCGCCAACAGGGTGGCGAGGCCGAGGCCCAGCACGACGGTATCGGGCCGGGTGACGCGCACGGGTTCGGCCAGCCGGTGGATACCGGGCGTGAACAGCAGGTGCCGCCCCGCCGC